>DDSV01000001.1 GCA_002344215.1 Akkermansiaceae bacterium UBA2381 | reverse complement strand
GGAACCGCTCCAAGCCAGACTGCCATTTTGACCTGCCATCTGTCGATGGGAGCGTCGGGGTCCAAAATCATGGAGGCAACACACAGGGAAATCGCCTGCCCCCCCGCAATCAGCAGCGCTACGAACTGACTGCGGCGGTCGAAATCCTGCGCCAAGGTGACGAGATAGCAAACACCGACTGCCACAAAGAAATTGACGATTCCGAGACCGATCTCTCCGCTCAGAGGGACGAAGAGCTGAAGCAGGATGGCGGGAACCAGAAGCTTCCCGGTCGCTGACACGGTGTTGGCAAATCCGCGAATATTGACCTTCTCCAGCCCTCGCCACAGCGGGAGGAAGGTGACCGTTGCGATGACGAGCGCGAGCAGCAGGAGGCCGACAAAAGGACCCCAAGCAGCAGAAGAAGTTGGTGCATAGGACAATCGACTGGTTACGAAAATCCCCGCGATCACTGCTGCCGCAGCGAGCCCAATTAGGAGTCGAAGCAGATAGATCCCGGTCCAGCAAAACACGGCGCCCCAAGCTCCTTTGCCCGCCACGGCGTCAACTCGCCTTTGCATCTCCTCGCTCATACAAATCTCGCTGCGTTCCCCGTAGGGAACCAAAAGACCCAAGTTCCGCCTGAAAGTCAAGTTCCCAACCGGGAACTTTCATGGCGAAACGATTCCGCAACTGCGTCGGCCCTCAGGTTCGAACACTACGAAAGAAGAAAGAGCTGACTCAGGATCAGCTGGCGGCACGTCTACAATTGGCCGGGCTCCATACGTTTGATCGAGTGACCGTTGCCAAGATCGAGTCCCAGATACGATCCGTCTATGACTTCGAGCTCTCTATCCTAAGCGAAGTTCTCGGTGTACCCTCAGACGAATTACTTCCTTCCCAGAGACAGCTGAAAGCTTCCCTCGATGACCTCATGGCCGGGGGGAAGTAGCCCCGATTTCGCTCATTACCCCGCAGGGGGCGATCTGCTCTATCCCCGCTCCTGTCTGGGCTGGGCCACGATGGACAGAGATGTTCCAGGCGTTTACCCCGCAGGGTGCGGGGGGACTGATAGGTAAAAAAATCAGCCCCTAGGTGCAGCGGATTTTACCTGACCGGACCTCCTTCACGCGTTCGGGAGAGTTGGTCGCAGGGGGCTGAACATGGGGCGGGGCTGGTCCACCCCTTCGGGGGCGCCACCGCCTTCCTCCAACGCTTACTGGAAGCTCGACAACTTTGCGATGGCCCGTCCGGCGAACTCTCCCTTGACTCCAGTAAAATGGTGCAGACAGTACCGACGGAATTTTGATGAGACGTTTCTGGCAAATTGTAACCCTTCTGATGTTGGCACTGATCGTGCCGGCTTCGATGTGCTGCCATTTGGTGGATACAAGCTCCTCGGAAGCGAGCGGGTGCTGCCCCAGTCACGAACAGGGCGGCGATGACGAGAAAAATCCGCTTTCCTGCCCGAGCGACTCGATCGCTCATAGTCAGGTTCCGGAGACGGTTTACCTGCCTGCCGTCCTCCGTGCCGAGCACCAGATCCTCGCCCCCGGTGCGGCGATCCCGAAGGATTCCGGGGACCATGATGTCTCCCTCTCCCACTTTCTAACCGAGGCCCCACCGGAGCTTTCTCCGACCTGGGCCTTTGTCCATCGCACTTCTCTCCCGGCCCGCGCCCCTTCGGCGTTGGCCTGAGACTCCCCGCCCTGTTGCCCGGATTCGTCCAGGTGGCTGATGATGCGACGGAGTCCCCGTGCCGCCCAGTTCTCGGGTGGCGCACGCTCGTCTCCGATCGAGACGGTTGGTTCATGTCGTCAGTCCGAAATTCACCGCCACCATGCAAACTCCATTCTTTTCCATCACCCTACTATCGGCCCTCGCGACACTTTCAGCAGCGAACGAGAAGCCGAAAGCCATCTCAGTGTCCGACCTCGTTTCCCGTGCGCTCGAGGCCAACCCGGAGGTGCGCTTTTACGAAGCAGAAATCGCCCATGCAAGGGCGACCCGGAGCACGGCTGGCCGCCCTTCGAATCCCGAACTCAGTCTTGAGATCGGAAGGAAGCGCGTTTCCTCTTCCGATGCCCGCTCGAACGGTCTCGCCTTCTCGGCGGAGCTGGCCCAACCCCTGGAGTGGCCGGGGCGCCTCGGACTCCGCAAAGCGATTGCGAATCGGGACATCACTCTTGCCGAGCTGGGGCTCGAACGTTTCCGTTTCCACCTTGCCTCGCGCGTGCGGGTGCTGGCCACCACCCTGGCCGCACAACAAGACATTTCGGCCGCTGCCGAAGAGGTGGCGACCCGCCATTCCGCTCTGCGTGACGTCCTCGTCCAGCGTGAACCGGCGGGTATTGCTCCCCAGTTGGAAGTCGTCACGGTCGAGGCGGCCGCACTGGTTGCGGAATCACATGCCGCCACTGCTGCGGTGGCCGTTCAGACAGCACTTCTCGAATTGAATCAACTGATGGGCCGGAGACCGGACACGCCGATTGTGGTCGAGCGATCCTCGTTCTCCCTGAAGGCGGTTCCTTCTCTGAACCAGCTCCTCTCCGCCGCGATGCAGAATCACTATGACCTTCGCATCCTTCACGCGGAACTCGAGCAACAGGGATTCAAAGTGGAACTCGCCAAAAACGAACGCTATCCCGCCATTGTCGTCGGCCCCTTCGTGGAGCGCGAGAACGGCCTTGAGGACGAAACGACGGGAGGCATCGGTATTTCCCTTCCCCTGCCTTTCTGGAAGTCGGGCAAGGCGGAAGTGACCGCGGCTGAAGCCCGACAGACGCAGGCGCAGGCGAGCCTCGGCGTGGCGCAGCGGGAGGTGGAACGTCAGGTGACGGAATCCATGCTGATGTTCAAGACCCAGCAATCGCGCATCTCCCTCTGGAAAGGTGACGCGGTCGCCAAATTCGGAGAAGCGGCCGCTTTGGCGGATCGACACTTCCGTCTCGGTGCCGTTCCCATGAGCACCTTCGTGGAGCTCCAGGACAAATACCTTGAAGCGGTCGAGGCCGTCAACGAAGCCCGCTCCCAGACCCTCGAGGCGGCGCTCAAGCTCGAGGAACTCACCGGCGCCCCCGGAAGTCTAATCATTCTCAATCCATCGAAACCCTGACAACCCTTCTCATCATGAAACACGTCCTCCTCATTCTCCTGATGCCCATAGCCGCGGCGCTCAACTCCTGCAGCGACAGCGCCGCAAGTCCCTCGCCCGAGACCGAATCCGCACCGGAGAACGGTGCCCAGTTCAAAGAAGGCAAGGGCGTCACGCTCACGCCACTCATGGCCCAATCCATCCAGTTGAAAACGGAGGAAGTGCAGGAGGAAGTGATTGCACACTCGTATTCCGCCACACTGCAAGCCACCCAGATCGGAAACGAGGCGAGCGGTTGGTTGACCGAAGAGCAGGCCTCCCAAGTCCAGACCGGCATGATCGTGGAGTTGGGCTCTACCAAGGGACGCGTCCTGAGGATGGAAAAGTCTCCCTTCGTTGCTCTGGGCGACTACGAAGTCATCGTCACCGCAGACGAGACACTCCAGCCTGGTGCCGCGTTGGCCGCCACCTTCCGATTCCCCGCCGGGGATGCCGTGACATCGATTCCAAAATCGGCACTGCTGACGACCGCGGAGGGCACTTTCGTCTATGCGGAGAACGATGAATACTTCCTTCGCACTCCGGTCCAGGTCGGGGCCGTCAACGAGAATCACGTCGAAATCGTCGACGGTCTCTACACGGGGGACGTCGTGGTCACAACGCCGGTGATGTCGCTCTGGCTGGCGGAACTTCAGATCTTGCGGGGCGGCAAGGCTTGCACCTGCGGTCACTGAGACTCCATGTTGACTTCCCTCATCACCCTCGCGATGCGTCAACGCAGTGCCGTGCTCCTCGGCATGGTGTTGCTCATCTCCTTTGGATTGTGGTCGGCACTGAACCTCCCCATCGACGCCGTTCCCGACATCACCAATCCTCAGGTGCAGATCAACACGGCCGTCGATGCACTCGCGCCCGAGGAGATCGAGAAGCTCGTGACCTTTCCCATCGAGAGCGAGATGGCAGGCCTGCCGCGCATGGTGGAGTTGCGTTCCCTGTCCAAGTTCGGCCTCTCACAGGTGACGATGACCTTCGAGGACGGCATCGATCTGTATCTCACGCGCCAGCTCGTCACGGAACGCCTGCAAGGGGTCCTCGACGAGTTGCCGCCAGAGGTAGCGCCCAAGCTCGCGCCGGTTGCCACTGGTCTCGGCGAGATCTTTTATTACAGCCTGGACTACCTCGAAGATGCTCCGCACAAGCCCGCGACCCGGGAGGAGCAGCTCATGGCTCTCGCGCAGATCCAGGAATACCAGGTAAAGCCCCTCCTCCGGGGCACGTCCGGTGTGGCGGAGGTGAACACCAGTGGCGGTTATCAAAAGCAGATCGTCATTCAACCCGATCCTCCCCGCCTCGCCGCGCGAGGTCTCTCGCTGGACATGCTCGCCGAGATCGTGGAGCAGAATACACGCAACGCGGGTGGCGGATACATCGAGATCGGAGGCGAGCAGCTCATCGTCCGCGCCACGAGCCGGGTCGAAACCATCGAGCAGATTCTCTCCATCCCCCTGAAATTCGCCGGCGCGGTGGAGCCGGTCCTTCTCAGCGAGGTGGCCACCGTCACCATCGGCAGCGCCTTCCGCACCGGGGCCTCCACCGATGACGGGAAGGAAGCGATCATCGGCGCGACGATCATGCTGGCCGGGGAGAATTCCCGGCTCGTGGCCGAGTCCGTGAGAGACAAGCTGGTCGAGGTCCAGTCGAAACTGCCGCAGGGCGTCGTCATCCGTCCCCTCTATGACCGCAGCAATCTCGTCAGTCGCACCATCGCCACCGTCGAGAAGAACCTGACCGAGGGAGCGCTGCTCGTCGTCATTGTGCTCTTCGCCCTGCTCGGCAACTTCCGCGCCGCCTTCATCGTCGCGCTCGTGATCCCGCTCTCCATGCTCTTCGCGATGACCGGGATGGTTCGATGGCACATCAGCGGCAATCTCATGAGCCTCGGCGCGATTGACTTCGGTCTCATCATTGATGGCGCGGTGGTGATGGTGGAGAATATCGTGCGCCACCTCGGGGAGCGTCAGCACGCCCTGGGCCGCCGACTCACGGTCAGCGAACGGACCGAGGAAGTTCTGAAGTCCGCCAAGGAGGTGGCCAACCCGATGTTCTTCGGGGTCCTCATCATCACCGTCGTTTACGTGCCCATCCTCGCGCTCCAGGGCATCGAAGGAAAGATGTTCAAACCCATGGCCCTCGTCGTCATGCTCGCGCTCGGCGGTTCGCTCGTCCTTGCCGTCACGCTGATGCCCGTGTTGTGCTCCTACTTGCTTGGCGGCAAGATTCAGGAGAAGGACAACTGGCTGGTCACCCTGACAAAGCGACTCTACACCCCACTGCTCCGCTTCGGACTTCGCTTCCGCTTCGTCGTCGTGATCATCATGCTCGGATTGTTCGGCTCGTCGATCTGGGTGGGTTCCCGTCTGGGATCGGAGTTCATTCCCCAGCTCGACGAGGGCGACTTCGCCTTTCAACTCATCCGCAGCAGCAGCGCCGGACTCTCCTCGTCCCTCGAACTGCAAAAGCAGAGCGAAGCCATCATCCGCCGCGACTTTCCCGAGGTGAAGGAAATCTTCTCGCGCATCGGCACGGCCGAGGTGGCGAGCGATCCGATGAATCCCAACGTCGCGGACACCTACCTGATGCTCAATCCGCGCGACGAGTGGCGCAAGGAAGACGGCAGGACCATCACCAAGGAACGGCTCGGCGAGATCATGCGCAAGTCGCTCCTCGATCAGGTGCCCGGTCAGAGCATCCTCGTGACCCAGCCCATCCAGATGCGGTTCAACGAGATCATGGCCGGTGCCCGCGCCGACCTCGTCTGCAAGATCTTCGGGGACAGCTACGATGAGCTGGAACGCCTCGCGGGGGAAGTGCGCACCGTCATCGGTGCGATTCCGGGAGGGGGCGAGACCGAGTTCGACAGTATCGGCAAAAATCCGATGATCGAGATTCAGCCCGACCGCGAGGCGATGCGCCGATTCAATGTCCACGCCGATGAGTTGAACTCGCTCATCGAAACCGCCCTCGCCGGGACCGAGGTCGGCATGCTAATCGACGGAAACCGCCGCAGCCCCATCGTCGTGCGGCTCGCCGAGGAGCATCGGGCCGACCTTGAGGGACTCAAACGCCTCGCCTTGCGCACGGATGACGGCGGGATGCTGTCGCTCGGGCAGGTGGCGAAGATCGTCCTCGTGCCCCAGCCGGTGCAGATCGCCCGCGAGAACACCCAACGTCGCGTCAGCATCCTCATCAACGTGCGGGGTCGGGACACGGAAGGATTTGTCGAAGAAGCCACCCGGGCGATCCGGGACAAGGTCCAGTTTCCCGACGGGTATTTCTTCGAGTTTGGCGGCCAGTTCAAAAACTTGCAGGAGGCCAAGGCTCGCCTTCTCATCGTCGTGCCGCTCGCGCTTGGCCTGATCTTCGTCCTCATCTTCCTCAGTTTCGGCTCCCTGAAGCAGGCTGCGCTCATCTTCACCTGCGTCCCGCTCGCGGTCACGGGTGGGATCTTCGCCCTCTACCTGCGGGGAATGCCCTTCACTATCAGCGCGGCCGTCGGGTTCATCGCACTGAGCGGCATCGCCGTGCTGAATGGGATCATGCTCATCAGCTTCATCAACCAGCTTCGCAGCGAAGGTCGTGAAGTCCGCGAGGCCGTCGTCGAGGGCACCCTGACACGCCTCCGCCCCAAGCTCATGACCGCCCTTGTCGCCAGCCTCGGTTTTGTGCCCATGGCGATCGCCACGGGAGCTGGCGCGGAAGTCCAGCGACCCATCGCCACCGTCGTCATCGGTGGCATTGTCACCTCCACTTTCCTCACCCTGCTCGTCGTGCCGGTGCTCTACGACTGGATCGAACGGAAAACCCAACCCAAAACCAATACACTATGAAAACACTGCTGAACGTCCTCATCCTCGCCGCTCTGGCCACCACCGCGGCCTTCGCCGATACCAAAGTCAAATCCGGTCCCCGCAAAGGTCTCATCCTCGAACTGCCGGGAAAAAACGCCGAGTTCTTCGTCGAGAAAGATCGCACCATCAGCATCGCCGTCTACGACGAGGCGATGAAAGCGCAGGCCGCGAGCACCGAAGTCATCACCGCCACCGCCGAGGCACCGGGCGGCAAGACCAAGATTGCTTTTGAGAGGAAAGGTGACCTCCTCGTCTCCACCACCCCGCTGCCCGAAGGTGAGGGTTACCAGGTCGTCGTCCAGGCGAAGCCGACTCCGGATGCGAAGACCAAAAACTTCCGCATCAAGCTCCTCACCCACACCTGCGGCGGTCCCTGCGGCAATCCCGAATACGCCTGCACCTGCGACGAGTGAAGATTCGCCCCATCGCTTCCTGTCGGGAGAACTCTATTCTTCCGGCAGGGGGGCTGCTTCTTTTTTACCCCCCACATCTACCCCCAGCTTTCGCACATCTTGACTAGCCGGAAACGCCTTGACAACAAGTGTCCGACCGCGAACGTTTAAATTCTAAACTTTTGAACAGGGTCATACAGCTTCTACTTCTTCCCTTCCTTCTTGCCCTTTTGGCAGCAGGTGGAAAGGCGACCCTGTGTCAGGCGCTTTCATTGTCGGGTCTTGACGTCCATCATGACGTCGAGTGGATTAATGCGGACGGTTCCCACCTCACTCCGCTCTGCGCCAACGACCATGAAAGCGAAGAACATGAGGAGACTCCCTGCTCCGAGTCTTGCGAGATTCGCCTTTCCGAAGCACCGGCACCTCTCCCGGTGAAGGTTCCCGTTATCGCGGAAATCGCGTTTCTTCCGTCTCTTTTTGAGAAAATGGAGCACCGGATATTTCCGGTCCCCAGTTTTGAGTCCTCGCCGAAAGTGGAGCCGCCTGCTTGTGCGGTTTCGCTGACCGACCCGACGTTCACGGGTCGTTATCTCATTTGATCTTCCTCGCTTCGGCCCGATCGCCGACTGGAGTTCAGGCATGCCCTGGAATCCTTCAGCGTGCGCGGCCTCTCGTGCGGTCCGCTCTCCCTGATTCTGGGATTCGAGGGACTCGCGAGACCTGGGGCTGAGATCTGCCACGAGCGATCAATCGCCCCCTCATCCTTTCCCTGCTTCAGTCATACCAATGAAACGTAACATTCTTTCAAACATCTCAGTTACAGCCATCGTCTCGATGGTTACCTTTGTATTGTACGCCGATGACCCGGTCGCGCTGTCCCGCAACAAGGCTATCTCGCTCGCCTTTTCGAACAACCGGGATCTGAAGATCGCCACCCTCGAGATCGAACGGGCCAAAACGCGCGTGCGATGGTCGGGGCGCCTTGAGAATCCCGAACTT
>DDSV01000022.1 GCA_002344215.1 Akkermansiaceae bacterium UBA2381 | reverse complement strand
TCCCGGATCGGGCTGCCATGCCTCTACGTTCTGCAGGAAAACATGCCGGAGCCAAACGCACATGAGACCATTGAGGCCCCAGATGGCGAGAACCGTCTAGTTCTTCTTTATGTCTCGATGGATGTTCCAGGTTGGCCACCGGATTCAGCCGCGGATTTCCATAGCTTGCGTTGGGAAGTGAAGTCGTCCTCGGACTGGCAGACCAAGATTGAGCTGGGATACCCAGAGCTCGAAAGAGTCTTGGGAGATCAAGCTCTTGTATCTCGGCTTCATTCCTTTGATCCTGACTTGGGTAGGGCGATAGTGCAATTTAGAACGACCGGACCAAAGGATTCATTCGCGGGTGAGTGGTGTTTGTACACTTGGAGGGATTGGGATCTGCTTAACAACCGAGAGCACCGTTTCATTGAGATCTCGGACGATATTTTTGCCCATCCACAAGACGCTTTCGCAGCGAAGTGTGAAGCCGATGCGAAAGCCCACCACAAACGAATTGCAGAACAAGGCGGTGGTGCGAAGGCCGAGTAGCGCCGCTTGTTCGCTTCGCTCTAGAGAGTTTGACCCCGCCCTCGCACACCTCTAACGTTCTGCCAAAACCACACATGCACGTTGGATATTGCCTTAGCTGCTACGGTGAGAATAGCTACGTGTTCAGCGCACCCCTCTCCACCACACGTGATGAAGCAAGGAAGGTGCTTGAGCGGAAACATCTAATAAATGGGGATCCGCTCACCGAAGCCCAAGTCCGAGCTCTTCGGGAGCATGCTCTAGGAGAAGTCGAAATTGGATGGGATGAGAATCTCAGCTTCTTCTTTGAGGGCCGCAATCTACCCGAAGATGATAGCAAATGGCTCTAGCGGCACAATCACCTGTACACCGAGAGGGCAGAACTAGCCGGCGATGGCAAGCCCGATCCCGTTGTGAGTTGATTGACTTCTCTGATTAGAATCCTTATCCTCCCATCGAGGTCGCGCTCCCGGATCGGGCTCGCCATGCCTCGACGTTCGGCTCAAATCCCATGATAAACCCGCGCCACTATCTAACCCTCTCGATTGCGTTTGCTATGACTTCTGCACTATGTGGGTATTTTGTTGGGGAGCGTCGAGGAATTTCGAAAGGTGCTTACATGGCGGCAGGTCTGGCCAGTTCGAACTTAGACGGGGAGATATTGTTCTTGTCTCTGTTGGAGAGTCATCTCAGTGAAGGCACTCCGGACATAACATCAATCAGAGACCTAATGATTGACAGATTTGAGATTTATCCCCTTAAGAGGGGGCTCCTTTCGGTCCCGCCTTACAGCCAGGCCGGCGGGCTCTCGTTCGATCGAGAAACGATCGATGCTGCAATCGAGCGACTCAAGAATCCACCGAAGCCCAATGGCAATCCTAGATCCGAACAAAACGCGGCTGGACAACCCGCTACCCGACCCGTGTCGAAATGATTCCCGTAACCCGAACCCTTAACCTCGTTGCGGCGTGGCGCTCCCAGTAGCGGGTCGCCAGCGCTCGACGTTGTGCCAAGAAATTATGGGATCGTGGGGAACAGGCGTTTTGGAAAGCGATTCAGCAATGGACGCGTTGAGCATTCATTTAGCTCCGCTTGTCTTTGCTCTCTACGAAGATTTGATTTACGACTGCCGGACCGAAACTCCCAGTCCCTTGGAAACAGAGGTTATGCTTGCGGAGATGATCTCTGCGATCGCTGAAAAATTTCCTCAGAGCAATCTAACTTGTGAGGATGCGACACACTGGAAGGAAGTCGCATTGGATATTCTCGATAGATACTGCAAGGACCAAGGAATTACCGATGATTGGGATTGGCGAGCGACCATCGAATCATCATTTGACCGGCTGATTCAGTTCTCCGACCATGGCGGGGAGCGACGACCGCCTGAACATTTTCACGATTACTATCTCGGATGGTGCAGTCAGACAGGGCGCGAGCCTGTTTGCGGTACCCTTCCAAAGGCACAACAAGCCGGCGATCGCAAGCCTGATCCCGGCGTGAGTTGATTGACTTCCTTGATTCAAATCCTTATCCTCTCATTGAGGCCGCGCTCCCAGAACAGGCTGCGATGCCTCAGACGTTGTGCCAAAAAAATGAAAGTCCGGGGCATTTCATTCATTGCTGTGTGTTGCATCCTGTCTGGCTGCGGGAATCAACAATTAGAACCCGTAACACAGTGTCGCTTTCTTATGCCGAAGGAAATTAACCTTCCAATTACGAATGAGGAGGACCAGAGGGCATATGAAGCATTTCAGAAGAAATCCTATTCTAGAGAGACAATTCCTCCAACTGAGAGCATCTTAGTTGAGTGGGATATGGAAGAGGGCGCGAAGAATCCTAGTTTTGCCGTGATTACATGCTTGGAGTTTGGTGATCCTGCAGTCATTCGTCTTGCGAAAGAACAACGGAAATTGATCATAGATGGAGATGTGTTTCGGGATCTGGATGACTTCTCAGGATTTCGGAGCGGCACGATTATGATGGATTTTTGCCAGCTATATATAATACGTGAGAGGACTTCTAGTTCACTGGACACCGAATTGGATGGTGTTCGGCTTAAGCTAGATATCGTAATATCAAAACAGGCACAACAAGTCGCGACAGGGAAGGGCTTTTAGCCCTCCCCTGCGCTCTACGTTGTGCTTAAGATGGAAGAATCCACTACAAACGGGAAAATCTGCCCGATCTGTGATGCCGATCTTGAGGACGCTGTAGCCGTGGTAGATCCGGGATTTATTCCTCCTCCATTCGGAATGCTTTGGCCATCTTTGAAATTTCGTCGTAGGAAAGGAAAGAAATGGATACGGTTCCTTTTCGTCTGGAAATCCACCCACGCCCTCCACTGCAAAAATTGCTGTGCACTCATACTTGCCCCGTCGGATAGTCGACATCTAAAACTTATTCGAAGCAACTAGAACTGCCGACGAGGACTCCAAAATCCCGGCACAACAAGCCGGCGATGGACAAGCCCGATCCCGTTTCGAGTCGATTGACTTCCCTGATTAGAATTCTTACTCTCTATCCGAGGTGTCGCTCCCATTTACGGGTCGCAAGGCCTATAACGTTCGGCAGAAGAGGAATGAAAGCCATGTTAACAGCTGTCATTTGGATCGACATCCTCGCTTGCATCTGGATTGCCCTCCAGTTTCCGATCATAAAGACCACCACGTCGAACGCCATGGAAGCGATCAAGGAGAATTTTATCAGGCAAGAATTATCGGAAGCGGAACGAGGAGATTTCGAATCTTTGAAGCAACGAATTGAAGGCAACCAAACAGCCATTAGTAATTGCCTTACAAATTCGAGAATTGGGGCGGTCTCAATCGGAAGTATCTTACTCATTCAGAACCTCGTTCTAATGTCGATCCTACGGACGCTCAACCAGGCCGAACAAAACGTGGCTGGACACCCCCCTACTCGCGCCGAGTCGCAATGATCCCGGGCACTTCAATCCTCAACCCCGTTGCGGCGTGGCGCTCTCGGTAGCGGGTCGCCAGCGCTCGACGTCCGGCCAGAATATGAAGACCGTCTTTCTACTTCAACATTCGTACGAGCGGTCCCCGGACTGCGAGGAAGATGTCAAAACCATCGGAATTTATGCGACCCGGATTGAAGCGGAAGCAGCCATTGCGAGATTGTCGCAGCAGCCAGGCTTCTCCGCTTTTCCCGATCATTTCGTGATCGACGAATACGAGCTTGGCAAAGACTGCTGGCAGGAAGGGTTCTTTACGGAGACTTGAACGCCGCGTTGGGATGTTTGGCATTGAGACACCAGCGGAATGCTTTCCAGAATTGTGACTGGGCTGACGGAGAATGAAGTGTTACGCTTCGTTCTTGACCGTGAACGATCTGGTCATGGCAGCGCGTGCTCTTGGCATGCGCAATTTCTTGGCCGGTGTTGCTGGTGTATCTGATTGTCGTGGAGCTTCCGCTTCCAAAGGTCTCAACAGGAATTTTAGAACCCACTCGAAAGGTGATGGTTCTCACGCGTTTTGATCCCAGTGGACCCCACGGTGAATATTCGCATTCTCGTAGGAATAAAACGGGGTCATCGAATCGATGACACACTGAGGCTTCTGGGCCGTGACTCCATTGTCGAGATAGACGAGCGGCTTGCTCTCGATCTCCCGCTAAAGGATGGGGAAGTCGGCGCGAATGGTTTCCATATCAAAAGAAGGCAACGTAGCAGTATACGCTGCAAACTCGGAGGGAATCAGGTTCTTGCAAAGGAATGTCTGGGAGGATTTATCTCCGGGATCAACCGGGAGGCTCATCCTGGGAAAGTGATGAACCTCAGGCGGGAAAGGGCGTCAGGATTCAATAGGCTCTTAATCGGAAACCGGCAGGAGCATCTCGGACCGCAACAAAACTGCATAGTGATGCCAGTCTTCTCCCGGACCACACTTGATCCACTCGCTTCCTGCGCGCGACAGTGCGGAGATAGGTTTCTCACCCCACATCGTCGCCATGTCCGGGTCCGCCGCCCCTTCGTCCGGCCGGTTGGCTATCTTGTCGAAAGTTTCGATGTCCGGATTCAATTCTCTTCCGTCGAGAGCTCCTCCAAGGTAGCGGTAATCGTTAAGTTTTACCGGGACGGCGGTTTTTCCGTCGGTGCTTTCGATTGTCATCACAAACCCCCGGTAAACTGCGGTCGCCCTCATACTTACCACGATGATCTCTCCAACGGAGAACTTGGCATCACCGCTGGTGCCATCGATGTACTTGTACCGATCGGGGGAAGCGTTTCGATACGGCAGTCTCTCCCCATTGAGCCGGAGTTCCACCTCACCCTTGGCAATGAAATGAATTCGTGCCGGGAAAGATTCGGGCACTCTGGCGGAACTGATGCCCTCATGGAACCTCGGGTCCTGATTGAGAGCCTCCCGAGCTTTGCGAACGGCTAGGGCGGCGTCGAAGTTCTCACGTTTGGTATGCTCCTGTTCAAGGGAGGTGAGTGTAGTCCGGTAGTTTTTAAGAAGCTCTTCGCGACTTCTCTTGCTCAGGTTCCACAATCGCTCTCGCTCTGCGAGATACGTTATCTGCATCCCTCGGATGGTCGGGTGTTCCGAATGCTTCGAGGTAAAAGACTTTGGGCTAAAATCGATTCCGTCAGCAAATTTTTCAATTTCGGCCTTCACCAGCAAAGCTCCATCGAGATTCCCCGCTGCAGTTTCCGAAGCCAGGAGTCGTTTGAGCGCTTCCGTGTACGAAATATTCAATTGGGTGATCGGCTGATTGACCCGCGCCGCCGCCTCGTCGAATCGGACCTGAAGATCGGCAAATGTGGGTTCAGCAGACTTTTCCTGAGAGTGGCAGGTTATCACGTTAGATACCATAGCAGGTACGATTAGGATCACGGGCCACAGTAGCCACCAAGACCTTTTCCGAGGGAGACTGGACTCGGCGCAGTCAGGGGAATGTCTGATCACAGGCGCTCTGGAGAGGCAGATGGGAGACGCGCAATTCATCGGATGGATTCTGTTAAAAATTGCCGATCCGGTCAACGCAATATCTCCGGAAGGGGAGGAAAAACGAGTGGGTTCACGCCCTGCACCAACACGGTAAGTTGATGGACCTGACTGCTCGGGACTTTCACTTGAGCTGCGAAATGGTTGACCCCTGGGCGTATTTTCGGCACGATTCCATGAGATGAATGCATTTAGACCTTCCAGTTTCTTCCCCCTGATTCTTCTCCACCACGGGGCTACAAGCGGTGCAGGTGCGGATGGGTCGGGAAAGCAAAATCCCTGCATTTCAAGTTCTCGCTGCGACGATCTCCCCCAACAACGGAGTGCGGCTACCGCATTCGTACGAGTTTTTCGTAGAGGCCCTGGATCCGACCGGTCCGGGGCGATGAAGACATTGGCGCTTTGCGCGCTGATATTTGGGTTTTCGCTCGGTCACCTGGTCGCAGAACTTCCACGTGGTGGGAAAGAGATTCTTCCAAACGGTGTCGTCATCATTCGATCCGGTGACAAGGTAGAAATCAAGGACGAGGCAAAAAGACTCCTTCAGGAACATAAATTCGATTCTCTTACCGGGCTGGTAAAGACCTACCGCGAAAACAAGTCGACCCACAGCGACGGCACTTGGCATCTCAATTCCTTTTACGACGCCTTCTCATTTTTCAAGACCGAGCAGGAATGGACCGAGGTATTTGACGGGCTCCGGGCGTGGAGCGCTCACGAACTCAACGACCCGGCACCGCTTCTCGCCTTGGCCCACGCACACTGGGGCTATGGAAAGACGGCGCGCGGCGGTGGTTTCTCGAACACGGTGTCGGAGGATGGCTGGAATACTCTTGGCAAAGAATTGGCGACTGCTCGCTCAATTTTATCAACCAATGCAGCGAGGTGCGCAAAGTGCCCATTCTATTTCGTTGTGCAAATGAAGATCGGAATTGACGGCTCGGAACCACGTGAATCGTTCATTCGACATTTCACCGACGGTATCGCTCTGGAGCCGGGTTTCCTTCAGCTCTACGAGATGAAGTCATACTATCTGCTCCCGCGCTGGTATGGCCGCGAAGGTGAGATCAAGGAGTATGTGAGGGACTTATTGGACAATCATCCCGTCGCCGCGCTCTGGGTTCTGTGGCAGTTCCACCGCTACGATACATACGAAAACATGTTTGAAGAAGAGGATCTACCGTGGGAAAGCGTTAACGGTAAGCTGAGGCAGAGTCTCGTGGGCGGGACGGGACCCGGCAAACCCAATATGCTCGCGTATCTCGCGGATATCGCAGGAGATCAGGACATGGTTCGTGAGATTACCACTAAGGAGGGGTTCGAATTCGACGTTTCGAAATGGCGAACCGAAGGCAGGGCGCGCGAGGTCGCCAGTCAATCGCTTCCCCAAGAGTATCAGTCTATTCCCGAACTCGTGCCGCTTCTCGAAGCTTATGAGTCCCGCGCGAAGGCGCTTGCTCACGAGCCTCATGGGGTTGCTTTCCGTGACCTGAACGCAAAGTACCTCGCGGCACTCGAAAAGGCGTTGGAGTCGGCGAAGAAGGATGCACGGCTCGAGGATGCGACTGAAATCACTGCAGAACGGGATGCTCTGGTCCTCGGAGATTGGCCACCGAAATCGGACCCGGCCACGCTTGCTCCGGCACTCGGGAAACTCAGGCGGACCTATCTGACGGCCCTTGCGGGACTAGAGAGAGCGCGCGATCAAAAGCTCGCGTTGCCGAATCAGGAATTCTCCCGGGCTTTGGACACCCTCGTCGCCTCCCTCACCCGGGAGGGCCGAATGGAGGAAGCAGTGGAGGTAAAGAAGCGGCAGGAAGAACTAGGCTCTACCAAGACCGTCGGGGGAAAACCGGATCCGCAAAAACCTCTGACACCGCTCGGTAACTCGGCTGGACGCGTCTCGATACCGAAAGATGCGAAACAACACGCGGGCAGCCATTTCAAAGTCATTCTCGTCGAAGAAGCGGTGACCTGGGAGGAGGCGAGAAAACTCTGCCAGGACGAGGGCGGAGAGTTAGGGTGGTTTGATTCGCCGTCGGAGGAAAGTTTCATCAAAGACCTTATGAGTGAAGTCGTCGCGGCAAAGGGCCATAAACCAATCTGGGTCGGCGGACAGGTCGACAAGGACGGCGATTGGGCATGGATCAACGGGAAGAAGGTCGATCCGGCATTTTGGGTAGAGGCGAATGAGAGGATTCCGAACCCGGGAAAAAGTGTCATGATGCGGTGGATCGGTTCCTTCAAACAATCGAACGGCACCGAATCCCGCATCGCCGGTTATCTCTGTCGATGGGATTAGGTTTTAATCGTAATCTACAAGAAACGTCTTCAGCTGGGTTGCCTCGCACAGCAAACATTTAGCATTTAGAAATGCTATGCTAAGAAATGAAGCCTGAACACACGAGAAGATTTGTCGGCGGCGTTTCCGCTCTTCTTGGCCTTTGGTGGACGTGGAGGGTGGTCTATTCGCCAATCAGAAGAATCTGGTCTGAAGAGTTCGAGACTCGCGACATAGTGTTCTTGCTAACGTTGGATCCGCTGATGGCAACTCCAGGAATTCTGGGCGTTGTTTTCGGTGTTCGACTTTTCCGCAAAATGAGCGAGTCCTCTCTTAAGTGGGTCGTCGGCGTTTTTGCCATATTCTTCGCCTTCCTCCTATCTTCACTGATGCCGGGAGCGTTTCCAGACCTTCTCCCTGAGAGCTTGCAGCGCTCTGTCTTTCTTTTCGTCGCCAGCTTGGTCGCGATTGTAGCATACCTCTTTGCGGTCCGATTTCTACTGCGCCACTTCACCCAAGAAGATCGGTCGTTGCGCACTTTGCTTAGCCGAGTCGTATTGATTTTGATGGCGTGGCAGGTCTGGCAACTGCTTTCGGAAATTTTCGAGGTATATTCACCGATCAAGGACGGCTACACTCACATTCGCGAAGAGCCGTGGGGCATTCTTGGACTCGTCGTGCCGATCGCCGTAGCGTACGGATCTTATCGAATCGTGGCGACAAAATTAACCAAGGCACAACCAGGCGCGGCTGGACAACCCGCTACCCGACTCTTGTCGAAATGATTCTGGTGACTTCAACCCCAAACCCCGTTGCGGCATGGCGCACCCAGTAGCGGGTCGCCAGCGCTCGACGTTAGGCGTCAGCACTTGCATGTTCGCGGAAACAACACACGCGACTTTGTCTACGCTGCTTCTTGGAGCAGTCCTTCTTGCTTTTTCATTGACCATGCTTGCGTTGGCCGTCTTTCGTTTTGAATGGCTGAAGCGGAACATGCCATTTTTCGTTCGCTGGGGGCGCTATTCTTGGAGCTATCCCGCTTCCAAGTATGGTGTTGGAGCCCAAAGCATCGTTGGAATTTTGATTGGCTTATCCTGCGTCGATTCGTGGTTTAACGCCCTGCCTTCATTTCCATGGAGCGTTCTTTTCGTATGGAGCATTGGCATAGCTTTTTTTGTTGCGATGTTTGATTTAGCAACACACAAAGGAGGTAGCGCCTAACAACTCGAGACAGGGAAGGGCTTGCAGTCCTCCCCTGCGCTCCACGTTAGATCAAAAACCACCAATTACGCCGTCGAGGTAAAATCTAATGCGCGCGTTCCTCAGAAAGTTATTCCCCAGTTGGATTTCGCGACCGAGCCCGGATACACGTGCGAGAACATATCTCAATGAACTTCGAACGGCGATTGGAACCTATTCTCAGGATATTGGGACTCTGCCACGGTCCTTGGAAGATCTATGCGCCGATCTGACAGAAGACGATTCCTGGAACGGGCCATATATCGCACCACGGGGATCTGACACGTTTCTTGATCCGTGGGGATACGAATACCAATATCGAACCGACGGGATGAAATTCGAACTCGAATCAAAAGGATTGATGGGCTATGACCGAGACTACGGGTGAACCAAGGATCTAACGAGGCAGCGCAGCCAATCCTCAGCCCGTTTTGAGTTGAACATGAAACCTCCATTCGATACGATTTCCCCGCCATCCACCTCCGCCCTCCGGCTGGGATCGGCTGGCTTTTGACGTTTCGGCCGAAATAGAATGAACACCGTCCATCCGGAACGCTACCTTGAAACTATAAAGCCATCCGGCGAGCGTGTCTCATTCCACATAAAGATGGGGCCTACGTATGGGTCAGGCAGAACTTACTACTGCAAAGTCGAATTTGACGGCTGGATCGAATCGCCACCGGATAGTTTCCGGAGTCCGGAAGTTCTTGCCATTCCATCGCAATACCGTCAGCCTTGGCCCGAATGAGAGGAGTCTATGTGTTCCTGGTTTTGTTATCCTGGCTGAGTCTCGTGACGGCCGATGACAGGCTCATTCCCTTTGACGACTTCCACCTCAGCGTGGACACGAACTGGCGCGCTGAGAAGGCCGGCAAAGGCGATGCGCTTAAGGTGCACGTTGAAGTCAGTCGTTCCGCGGAGGATCCAGTAGGCTCCGCAAGAACCGAGGTGTATTGCTTTGGTTTCGATTCGGACAAGCGGGAGTTTTCAGTTTCCGATCTGGCGACCCTGTTCGAATCCTTCAATGCCGCGAGCGAAGGGAGGATTTATCAAAAGGAAATCCTCTCGACGACTTTTTTCGGGCAGGCGAATACTCGCTTCGAGGTGACCGCCGTCGGCGAAAAGCCCGTCGTACGCGTCAGCCGCGGAGAGGCCGAGGTCTTCTTCACGCTCGCCGAGGCGGAACGCACCAGGGAGGCGCTCGCGCATGCGAAGGCAGCCGAGGCATGGTATCGGAAACTCCTCACCGGGACAGAACTCCCCGCGATCACTGCCGAGGTACATCCACCTGTGGCGCACCGTCCTTACCTGACGTCGACCGTTGGCAAGGTGTCCGGAGGCGGATTTGCCTTTGAAATCAGGGTGAGTTCTTGGGGAGACGATGAGGAGAACTACCAAGTGGACCGTAGAATTGGTGGGGAGAACCAGGAGTGGTCGGCGGAAGATCGGGTCGACCTTTTGATTGCTACGATCTCCCAAGCTATCGATGCGGGAAAGGCAGGAGAAACCTTCAATCACCAGTTCTACTCAGGAAGTAACGGAAGGGGAGACAAGATTTCCGTTACGGTAAATCCCGCGACAGGCAAGGCCGACATAACGTTCAAGTTCGGCGAACACTGGCCACCCCGCCTGTCTATCGCAACCGGGACCTTTGGCGAGAAAGAACTCAAGGCGATCCGCCAGCTCGAAGCCGAGGCGGAGACGCGGAGGAAATGGTTCGAAGAGCACAAGAGCCTCTTTCATGTCCCCCCGGGCGGGGATCCGTGAACCCGCGTGCCCTTCGAATCTGTTCTTGGCGGAGTTTGAAGTTGGGGAGAAGAAGCTTGACGCCCCTTTTCCGCCCTCGCTACACTCCTCTCCGGTCCACCGGACAACCGGGCCCGCGTTGCACCGAACCGGCCCAGCCG
Organism: Akkermansiaceae bacterium UBA2381; assembly: GCA_002344215.1. Taxonomy (GTDB): domain Bacteria; phylum Verrucomicrobiota; class Verrucomicrobiia; order Verrucomicrobiales; family DEV007; genus Arctic95D-9. Next base: position 62,023 of record DDSV01000022.1, on the reverse strand, counting down.
GTCGGTGAACAGCGGGCGGGCTGATATGAAATTGGACTAATTGTACTGTTGTGCCAGAAAATGAATTCTATTCGAAATCCCTGGAATCCGACGATTACTGAGATCCGGGAATGGGCGCATTCCACCGAGGAGGCAGAGCCCTGCGAGGATTGGCAATACTCCCTCCGAATTGGCGAGCACACCCAGCTTTACATTGATCTTGTAGCCGACCGATCTTGCTTACGGCGAATGAGATTTCTAGCCGTGCTCTACGAGATCGTGCGATGGTGGCTCGGTGAGAACCCTATGGCGCCTGAGGTTCGGGTAAGCCTCACCGATATCGCATCCAGGTCGCGGCAAACAGGATGCTACTACTTAATGATTTTCGCAGATGACGTGGAGGCAGCGAAGGCAGCCGGCGCGAACTACGACGTGGACTTTTGGTTCGAGCGAGGCTACCTAAGCCGCGTAAACACCGAAGGCACAACAAAACGCGGCTGGACAACCCGCTAAACGCCCTGAGTCGAAATGATCCCCGTTGCTTCAACCTTCAACCCCGTTGCGGCGTGGCGCTCCCGGTAGCGGGTGCCAGCGCTCGACGTTGGGTTGCAATAAAGAGAATGCACATGGATATCACGAATCGTTTTCTAAAATTTCGTGAGGCTGTCCGACACCTGTGGAACGTCTATTTTTACGTGGATGCCCAACGTGATCAGGACTGGGACTTGAGGGACGCGTTCAGTGTGGCTTATGTGGCTCTCTTCGAAGCAATAGTGATGTATCGCCTGCCCGAAGGCGCTCTCCCCATCGCCCACCTCTGGGATGCAGATACCACCGTTTTGGACTGCTACCAAGTCAGTTCTGGATCACGCGAACTCCCGTTGATGATTGCCCGCGATTCTCCTGCTTCTGGCTACTGGGACCACCCTATCAGCAGTGTATTAACCTCCACTGTCGATCTACGAATGATTTCACTTTTTGATTGGGACACATTGGGCTTCCGGGACTTTCGCTATTTGCGGGTTCGAATTTGCAGAGCAGACAATGCCGATCTTATAGGCAGGGATGCTTTGATTGACTTTGCCCACTGTGACATCATCTTCCGCACAAAAGAAGAAACCCAACAAGCCGGCACATCCAACGGCGGGTAGCGTCCAAATTTGAATTCGGGCTTCCCTCCCCGCCGTGGATGGCCTATACGTTGGGCACAAGACACAATGAGAACGCTAGCCATTATTGCGACCCTTGTCTCGATGAACGCAGCAACTAGCTACGGGATTACGACTACCAGGCGAAGCCTGAAGGAGGTCGTCGACGGCTCTCCCGTAATTGTGCGAGCTAGGGTTGTCGCCACAGGACGGCCGATAGAAAGTCCGTATCCAAACGTCGAACCAGATGAATTGCGATGGGCGACGCTTGAGGTAACGAGAGTTTTAAAGGATGAATCAGATGTTTTCGTAGCGCGGAAGGGTGGCAAGGCGAAGATCTACTTTGTGGCTGAGCCTACGCTTATTGGGAGTGTTGGCGCAGGCAAGGAATACATCCTATTCCTGGGCGAGTTTCACGGAACAACCGCGATACGAGGAGCCGACGCCGTATTCGAGATTCGGGAAGATAACGTCCATAGACAGTGGGAGCTTCTCACTGGGAAAACGTGGGTAAGGCAGATAAGGGGCTTCGTGGAAGAAATCGAGCTCCACATGAGATCCGCTCCTAAGCCCGAGGCGTTTGGAGTGGAGCAACTGCAACAAGAAGCCCAACAAAACGCGGCTGGACAACCCGCTACTCGCCACTTGTCGGAATGATCCCGTTACTTTAACCTTTAACCCCGTTGCGGCGTGGCGCTCCCGGTAGCGGGTCGCCAGCGCTCGACGTTCTGCTGAAAAACGGATGACGATCTTGAAGAAACATCCTCGATTGATTCTACTGGCCCTGCTCATGCCAATACCGATGATCCTTGCTTCGGACATGGAGAGCCCGGTCGAACAGATTGTCTTCGTGGGATCATTTTTTGCAGTCATTGCACCAATGCTCTTCGTGAGAATGAAAGGAGACCTTCCCATGGATGAATTCATGGCCATCGGCGGGATCATGGTGGGAAGTTGGGTGCTTCTTGTTTTTGTTCGAGCGGCCATTTACGGATACCTCGGAAAGCCACTCTAACTATCGATTTGCGGAACAAGCGAGTGGACGCCAACAGCATACCGTCCAGAGTCGAAGTGCCCCTCTTTACTCACACACTTAACCCTGTTTCGGAGTGGCGCTGCCTGTAGGCTTCGGGTCACTCTTGACGTGCCAGAAAATGAAGAGCTTCACAGAGCCAGCCCTGATCACGTGGGCGTTGATCTGGCGAGCGACACTTCTCGCTCCGTTTCTGCTTATCTGTTCTTTCGTCTACATCGGATCCTGGATCGCCAGATTCTTTCTTCCTATTCCGATTCTAATTTCGGTGTTGGCTAATGACTGGCTATTCTCCGTAGTTTACGGAGTGGCCTGGATACTCTGCTTGGCGCTCTGGAAGTGGAGACGCTTTCAAAGTCTTTGGGAGGATCCTCCCTCGCTCCTATGATGCGACACCGCGAACCAAACCCAACGGGCACAACAAGTCGGCGATGGCAAGCCCGATCCCGCTTTGAGTTGATTGACTTCCCTGATTCGAATCCTTATCCTCCCATCGAGGCCGCGCTCCCGGATCGGGCTGCCATGCCTCGACGTTCGGCCACATGAGCACCTCACCAGATTTCACGCGGATGATTCCCGAGTTGCAGGCCTGGAATGACGGCAAGGGAACTGATGCGGAATCGTGGATTCGCTACGTTGGACGATTCGACCACGCCGTCGGTTATGCTCAGCTATTCTGGCCAGAGTTCACGATTCACGACGACTGCATCATGTTTGCAGACTTCACGACGGAGTCTTACGAGACCTGGATGAAGCACACTTCTGGTCGTCGAGGACAAGTTGAGGCAGTGATGAATCACCGCCACATTCTCGACCTTTTTTCTAGCGATGAGTTGAACGTGCCAAGAGAGCTGGTACTTTACCTTGGCCGAAGGCTTCGCGACATGTGGGCGTGCAAGCTCAAGCGTGACTTTCCGGACAGAGAGATTGTGGTGAGCTTTCCCGATGAGGAATATGAGAACTTGCTCGATTATGAGGTTACCATCTACCACCCAAAGCATACGGCCTAACACGGGGCGGCTGGCAAGGCTTCGCCTGCCAGCGACCTGACGTTCGGCCAAAATTATTCCATCGTGCGAGCCGTAATCTTTGATCTAGACCAGACGCTCCTTGACCGCGTTAAGTCGCTTCAAGGTTTCTTGTCGTGGCAGTGTGAAGGGATGCTTCGGCCATATGTCGAAGATCAGGCGGCGTTTATTTCGCGGTTTGTGGAACTTGACGCGAATGGAACGGTTTGGAAGGACAAGGTCTATTCTTCGCTCATCGCAGAGTTTCACATCGAATCCTGGTCTTCTTCGGAATTGCTCGCCGTTTACGAATCGTGTTTCTGTGCGTTTTGTGTTCCCATGCCTGGCGTTCTTGATGCGTTGAAGGATATTTCCACCAGCTTCAAGCTCGGCTTGATCTCGAATGGCATGAGCCCGTTTCAGGAGCGGAATTTTCGCAGATTGGGAGTCGCGTCGCTGTTCAGCAGCGTGATTGTTTCGACCGCAGTGAGCCTCCGCAAGCCTGATTCAGCCATTTTTCATTTGGCATGCTCCGAACTCGGGGTGCGTCCCGACGAAGCATTCTACGTGGGCGACAACCCAGTCGCAGATATTGAAGGGGCGAGAGATGCCGGTTTGCGGACCATTTTCATTCCGTCGGCCGCCCATCCTCGGTGCTTGGCTGCGAATGCCACATGCACTGATATGAGGCAGCTTCCTGAACTGCTCGACAAGAACGGATAACAAGCCGCGCCAGTGCCCCCCTACCAACCGCCTTGTTTCCATGATATCCCGTAGTTCCAACATCACCCCCGCGTTCAACGCTTGCTCCCGCTGGCAGGGACGTCTGCGCTAGACGTTAGATGATTTCTCGTGCACACCATGAAGCTGATAATGTTCGACATCGATGGCACGCTTACGCTGACGAAAGAAGCCGACGAAAGGTGCTTCGTCCAAGCTCTGCAGGAGGTCTTTGGCTTTGCGGAGATCAATACCGATTGGGCGAGTTATCCTCACTGCAGCGACTCAGCCATCCTGGAGGCGATCTTCCAGAGCCAGCGCGGGCGCTCACCCGGGCTGGCCGAGGTAGCCTCCTTTCAGTCTCATTTCGTGACGCTGCTCACTCGCTCTACCTCCGCTCAGCCATTTGGCCCGGTTTTCGGGGCACGCGAGTTTCTGGGGGAGTTGATGGCCGATGCCGCGTTTGCCGTGTCGCTGGCCAGCGGCGGATGGGAGTGCTCCGCCCGGCTCAAGCTCGCAAGTGCCGGGCTGGATCTCTCAAGTCTTCCGGCAGCTTTTTCGGATGATGCCCATTCTCGGGAAGCCATCATGCATGCGTCGCTCAGGCGGGCGGCGCAGGCTTGTTCTCGGGACTCCTTTGATTCCGTCATTTACATCGGGGATGGGGTTTGGGATGCCCGCGCCTCGCGCAACCTTGGGTATCGTTTCATCGGTTTGGCCCACGAGCGAGCGAGGGCGGACCGTCTTTATGCCGAGGGCGCGCAGCACGTTTTCGCGGACTATCGCGATGCAGATTCCATCATGACCGTTCTCCACGAATCTCAGCCTGTTCCTCCCGCCTAGATGCAACCATCTCTCCAGCCACCTATCATCCGGAAGGTTTGCGCGGACGAGCTGCCAAGTCTGCTCGGTCTCTACCGGCATCTCCACCCATCGGACCCCGAGTTGCCCGTGGGAGCCGACCTCGAAGCCTTGTGGAAGCGCATCTGCGCGAATCCTGATCTCCATTATTTTGGGGCGGAACTGAAAGGGGCCCTCGTGGCCACCTGCACCCTCACCATCGTCCCGAATCTCACCCGTTCCGCCCGGCCTTATGGTCTCATCGAGAACGTGGTGACGCATCCAGAGTTCCGCCGCCGCGGCCTCGCTACGTTGCTCCTGCGCTCCGCGCTGCAATGGGCGTGGGAGCAGGACTGCTACAAGGTAATGCTCCTGACTGGACGCAAAGACGAAGCGACCCTGCGCTTCTATGAGCAGGCTGGATTTCGAGCCGGCGTGAAGACAGGATTCATCGCTACCCCATGAACCCGGAAACGCCTAACAAAACGGATGCAGGCAACGGCTCGAAGGCTATCTGTCGTGTCAGCATCGTCTTGCGCTCGCCGTCGCCTGATCCGAGACGTTCGCTACGAAAATGGTGCACCGCATCCTGCTGATTCTTGCTATGGGCTTTTTTTCATCACTCTTCGGCCGCAACAAGGAATCAGACAACAGCAATGGGCATTCACCTGCGGCAGATGCTTCTACGTTCGTTTCGGAAGCGGACTTCAAAGCCAATCGAGCCAAGCAGATTACAATGGCTCCGCAGACTATGGAGCAGCTCCGCGGATATGGCGTGACCGATGAATCCAAGCTGAAGCTGGAATACTTCTTTTACACCAATACCCCAGAGAAGGCTGAGGGATTGGCCAAGGATTTAGCTGATCGCGGCTATGAAGGTGGTCACGAGGTGGCTGCTGTCGATCCCAGCCAATTCGTGATCACAGGTTGGACTACACCAATGAAGATGACCGACGAAGTTGTTGTGGGATGGACTAGCCAGATGTGTGATCTTGGCCACCAGTTTGATTGCGAATTCGACGGCTGGGGGACGAATCCGAACCAATAGTGAACAAGGCGCGTCATGGAAGGGCTTGCAGCCCTCCATGCGCTCGACGTTCTGCTCACAAGAAACAAAACTGAAATGCTCAATCATGAAAAAGAGAGAGAACTGTAAGGTGGTTGTTCGGAGCCCTGGCCAGCTCGGCTATCACTGGAAGGCTAGCGTTCGAGGCAATTGCGTCAAGTGGGTTGAAGATACGAACCTCTACAGCGGATTAACCAGCCCCAAGAATTTACCTGAACTGGAGTCCGCAATTGTGAATGGCGAAACTGAGTATAAGGAAGATTACCTTCGGTTGGAGTTGGAAGAAGTGCCGAGATTTGCACTTCTAAAATTATTTTTTGCTGCCTTCTCTGTTTATGATTCCCTAGGAAACGTTTTGGGTCGGATTGCATCCATACTCGTGATTACGGGAATTGCGGTAGGTTTATTCTTTTTGCGATCTCATCTAGAACTGCCAGTATGGTTGAAAGTTATCGCCATTCTGTTCCTTCTTTTAATACTCCCCATAGTTGCGTGGCTTACCTACAACATGGTCGGTAGTAGTTTTTCCAAACGCGATCCTGTAGATGTCGTATTGGAGCGATATCAGGACGCACGCGGAGAAGAAACAGAATAGTTTCAAGTTTGAAGCGCGACAACCGGAAGGCGATGATATACCTCGTTAGGTGTTTTGAATCCCAGGCGTTTTCTTGGCCGATTGTTGAGAGTCTTTGCGATTCGCGTGCAGTCGGGCTGAGTCAGATCATCGAGTGGCGTCCCCTTGGGTAGATACTGCCTGATGAGGCCATTGGTGTTCTCATTGGTTCCGCACTCCCACGCGTGGTGAGGGAGGGCGAAATAGACACTTGTGTCGAGCGCCCGTTCCAGTTGTCGGTATCCGTGAAACTCACCACCATTGTCAGCAGTGATGGTTTTCACCCGGATCTTATCGCTCAAAAGCAATCCAATCGTACGTTTCTCGGTCTGCTCTTTGGTGATGCGATTAAGCTTTCCCATGCGAACCAGGCCGCTACGCCGTTCCACGATGGTCACCACACCGGCCTTGGTCGTGCCGTGAACTGTGTCGATCTCCCAGTCGCCGATCCGCGAGCGCCTTTCAACCACCGCAGGCCGCTCCGTGATCATCTTCTTGCCCGCCAATCGCCCTCGGCTGTCCTTGGCCGCATATCGTTTCCGTCTCCGCTTGTTGGCACCACGCAGGTGCTTCCACAGGGAGCCTCCCGCTGATTTGTCCTGCCAGATCCACTTGTAGATGGTCTCATGGCTCATCACTGGCGTGCCCTCCAGCGCGAGACGACCGGTCACCTGCTCAGGGCTCAAATCCTTCCGAACAAGCCGTTCGACCACTCGGAAATCATCTGCTTCGAAGCGCATGTTGCGCTTGGATCTTTTCTGGCGGGCACTTGCCTTCTGACAGGCGTGGGTGGCGCGATAATTGCCGTCATGCGCCGAAGCGTTGCGTTTGATCTCACGATAGAAGGTACTGCGATGCCTGTCCAGATTACAGGCGATCTGTGAGACCGTGATATAGGCTCCACGCTGTGCCGCGATTGAATATCGTTCCTCTGTTTTCAGTTGGCCGCGGAGGGCGGCCTCTGATTTCCCGGGGACAAAGTAATTTCGTCGTTTGCCACCTTCCCGCTTGCCGCCTGTATCAGCGAGGACCGAACCCCTGAGCCAGTACGATGAGCAAGAGGACGGACAAGGCGAACATTGCGATACCGGTCCAGGCAAAGAAGACCGCTTTCGGCCTGCGGGCGGCGATGCCCGGGATCTTCAACAGCTTGCGGGCGTTCAGCACGCCAAGCAGGCCGATGAGGAAAAAGATGAACAGCTTTCCGATGCTCCGCCCGCCCACGAACATAAATGGAACGGTAGCGTCGATCAGGTTCAGGATGATGGCGATGAGGGGAAAGAGAACCGAGGCGGCGGCGGCAGCATTGGCGTTCTTTTCGAGTTTCGCATCGCCCATGTTCAAATCCGTTGTTCGACGTGGAGGAGATGTCACCGGAGGAGAAGACGAGGACTGGGTTATCAGAGAACCCAGGGAAAACCATTCCAGGCCTCCCTCCGGACAAATGTAGGTTTCCAGATCGATCACACCCGCGCTCATCATCTTCACAAGGTCGTCCTTGGCGAAGGGGCCGACCGGTTGGTTGTGCTCGTTGGCGTAGTAGTAGCGCATTGGGTTCCAACGTTTGGTGCTTACATCGCGGGAATGCCGGCCCCCAGGGCAACGGCGGTCATTTTGAGTTGTTGGTAGGTCTCGTCAATGTTCTGAGCCGCCAGCCGGGCCTGGTAGTTGGAAGTGCCGATCCCCGAGTAGTCGTTATTGAGGCCTCCGTAGACTCCTTCGAGGAATGAGGTCAGCGGATTGTCGGCCTGGAAGTAGGGAACAGCGATTTCCCAGGCCTCGACGTTGCGCTGATAGGCTACCCTGAATTCGAGCGGGCAGCCCCGGGTGTCGACCTTCTGGAGTTCGGAGGCGATGAAGCGGGATTGGCTCGTGGCGTTGTTCGGAAAGCGTTTCGCCGCGTCCCGGCCGATCTCGATTCCCTGAGTGAGAGCACGCTCCATGGCGGCTGCCTCGGGGTTGCCCACGAACCCACCGCCGTGACCTAGCAGGAGAATGCCCATTGAGACCACCAGCGCCACCGAGGACGTCACGATACCAGTCACGGTGAAGGGATTGTTTCGGATTACGTTCTGCCGGATGGCAAGGATTCCCAGGGTGAGCGCGGGGGCAGCGAGGAGAATCGAAAGGACGGGGATGGATGAAAAGAGCGTTAGAATGGCCGTGATCCCCGCGATCATCGAGGCAAGCGGAAACCAGCCCGGGAGAACCGGTGAAGAAGCAGCCGCTCGGGCCACGGATGCCGAGGGATGCGAGCGGGGCGGAGGCGGCACTCGCGGCGGACCGACCGAGGCGGTCGCAGGCTCACCCCACTCTGGCAGCGGTTTCCACTCTTGCTCACCGGCCGGGCAGACCTGGACTCCGGCATCGACAATCCCGACGTCCACCAGCTTGCGGATACTCTCGAGACCCATCGGACCGACCGGCTGTTGCTCCGCGTTGAGATAGTAGAAGTCGGTGGGTCGGTCCATGTGCTCAGTCGCTCCGAGAATCACCGGTAACCCTGCTGTCGGAGCACTTCGTCGGAATAGCCCTGTTGGCGCAACCCCTCGTAGGCCCGCTCCTGCGCATCCTGAAATTGTGGGGGCATCCTCTGGGTGTAAGGATTCCCTGAGAACGGGTTCGCTCCCTGCGGCCGGGAGCGCATGGTTTCCTCGACCTGTTGCTGGAATCGATATTTCAGCTCGTTGAGCGCCGCCTGATCGCCTCTCGTCTGGAGGTCTGCGAGGGCGGGCTCGAAACCCTGTTCCGCCGCCCGTTCGATCCAGGCCCAGCCCTCGGTTTGATCGACGTGGGTACCGACGCCATGCAGGTAGGAGCGTCCCAGGTTGTATTGTCCCGCCCGATCTCCCAGCTCCGCCGCCGTGCCATACCAGCGGAACGCCTCCTCCGGGTTCGCTTCAAACCCCTCAACGTCCCCCGAGTGGATGCGCGCCAGACCGCTCATGGCCAGCAGGTTTCCCTTCCCGGCTGCGTCTCGCATCAGCGCCTCGGCTTTCACTGGGTCGCGCGTGCCCCCGTAGCCTTTGGCGAGACACCACCCCAGGTTGGAACGGGCGTCGAGGTTCCCCTGCGCCTCGGATTTTTGCAACCACGCCACGGCCTTTTCGAAGTCGACCGGGACAGCTCCCTCGTCGTTGAGATAGTCCTTGGCCACTTCCAGCTGAGCTTCCGCATTTCCCTGTTCGGCAGCTTCAAGAAACTGGCGGAATGCTTCTGTCGGATCAGGATCGACACCATCACCATCGCGGTAGTTGAGGGCACGAGAATAGGACTCTGTCCCGCTCTCACGCCCGCCAGCAGCATAAAACAGGATCCCGCCCACAAAGATCATTGCTGTCACCCCCACGACGGCTGGCCACAGCCACCCGGTACACGCGGTCCGGGACCGTTTGCCCGAGATACGGGGCGAAGGTGATGGCGGGGGCACCTTGGGTGGCCCAAGGAAAACCGTGGTCGGCTCCTGAACGAGGGTGGCGACGAACTGGCGCGAGCAGGAGGGACATTCTACCGGTCGGCCATCGACGTTCTCCTCCGACGAAATCCGCTGGAAACAATACGGGCAGTTGAAGTGATAGGCGGCACTCATCCTGTTCCCCAAGGGGATGTTCCCTGTGGGGAAGTTCCCCTGCGGGAACCCATGATCTCACTTTTTGCGCCAACGTCAAGGGTACCCAAATGGGAACTTGAATGGCACGACGCTTCCGCAACTGCATTGGTCCTCAGGTACGTGCTCAACGGACTGCAAAAGGGCTGACCCAGGAACAGCTCTCCGCCCGCCTCCAGCTGGCGGGATTGCTTTCTCTTGATCGCGTTGCCATAGCAAAGCTAGAAATGCAGATCCGCTCGGTCAAAGACTACGAGATCGTGATGATCGCCGCCGAGCTCGGGGTGGAGCCGGGCATGCTGCTGCCTCCCGTAAGGAAGCTTAAGTCAGATCTCGACGATCTAATTGCCGGGGAACGATAGACTCCCCGTCTGACACGAACGGTTGGGATGCCTCTCTACTTCGGCGGCATAAACATAAGATTCCAAATGTCGTCTGCCTTCGTGCTCGCTCCATTTTTCAAAAACGCTTCCCGTGGCACGCAACCGATCATCGATTCATCTTCGGCTGCTACGGCGATGGTCGGCGCGTCGGAATTCCGGATGGCTTCGAGGTCCTCTTCACTCCGATAGATTGGACCGTCAAAATGTTCCCTTACACCCTCTAAAAGGTGGTTGATTTCCCATTCGTGCGACGATTTCACGCAGTCGAATGGCTTACTTTTCATACGGCATGGCTTCCTCATAAATCTGCAAAACAAGATAATTCAAACGACCAAAATTCCGGCCTCAGAACCTAAAAAATCAGGATTTCTCCGCTCTTGTTCAGGTTGCTCCTGCTGGGTTCCCGCCTGATATAGCCCACCGTCCCTCAGCGCCACCAATCGTCTTCCCATCAGGGTCGCGAGCAGCTGGTTCCTTTCCGTTTTCCTCATGCGCTGAAAGGACCGGCCCAACTTCGACGGACTGAGACCCGGGCGCTCGCAGACACGGAAGTAGACTCTCCTCTCCAGGTCCGATAATCCCTCCGTGTCCGGAACCTCGCTCGGGGCAATCGACAGAAACTTCGTCAGTGTTTTCAGGTGCCGGATATAAAGTCGCTTCGCCAGCTCAAGCCCCATGAAGACGGCCGCCTCATCGGGCTCCGGCTTCTTGTCGAGAATGGTGAACAGAAGAGCGAAGCGAAGGGCGTGTTCCGCAGCGCGGGCCGGGCGGGCAAGAGACGGTGTCTCGAACTTTGTCTCCCAGGCCTGGGCCTTCGTGAGAAACTTGCGCAAGGGCCGGAAGGTGGCGTCGTCACGAACGGAGAAGGTGGTCGGACGTCGCATGGCACAATGACGCATCACGAAGAGTTCGAAGCACCGGCGGTGGATATCGGCGGCGGAGTTGCCCTCCACCCCGAGCTTCACGACTCCCGGCGTAGCCGACTCCAGCATCAGGAATGGCATCCCGGCGAACCAGGGATTCTGTTCGATGAACCGACGGGCCTCGCAACGATCCACTTGCCAGAAGAAGGAAGGCGCCCCGCCAGATACCTCCCCGGTCCTCGGTGGCACCGGCGTGCTCGAACACAGGGCCTGCTCCAGTCGGAACCTCTCGTCGGAGGACAGCTGGCGGAGCGCGCGACTCAAGCCCGTGGGGGGCGCAGCGAGAAGGACATGGTGATCGAAGGGTTCCCGCAGGAAAGGTGCGGCGAGAGAGGAGGTGGTGATCCGCTCCGCGACCTTGTCCGCGTAGACCGACTTTGCCGTTTCCACCGTTTGGGCTAATCCGTCCGCGTCGGGATGGCTGGGCTCTACCTCTGTGTCATTGTCGGGCTTCTTGTTCCGCGGGAGGTTCACCCGGGAGAACGCCCGCATCGTACCCTCGAAGTCATCGACGAGGAATCGGGTCGGAATCCGGGACCAGATCGCGTCGGTCTCGGGAGTCACCAGAAGCAGCGAGAACGGTGGCCGGATCTTCCCGAGGGCGCTGTCGATCTCGAAGGCGCCTCCGATCGAATGACCGAACCCGGCCAGCAGGGAGGCGAAGGCGATCTCGTGCTCGACCTGGTACTCATTCGCAAACCGATCGACGAGTTCGAAGATGCCCAGGATGCGGAACGCCTCGATGCCCCGCACCGACTCATCGGGAGCGAGGAAGTTCGGGATCTCGATCGGGGTGCTCATCCATTTCCGAGTGTTCCCCGACTTTTCATTTTCGCCAGCGAGAATTGCTCTAGCCGACCGAAAAACGGGGTGCCCTGAAACCATCAGAGCATGGCCTCCAACTCCTCGGTTGGTCGCTCATGCAATCTTTACAAGCCGGTTGATTCGAATGGAGTGAATAGATCAAGCCTGACTTGAACTATCAGGACTGGATTAATCGAAACAGCTGATCTCCGGGTTGCTCGAGTGAGGAACGGAGACGGCGAATGCCGGCGCGACTTTCCATCGGGAACTTCTGCTGCGAACGATCGATCGGGGATGGGAACCAAGTGGGCGGGAGAGGGCGAGGCGGCTCGGCCGAGCGTGTCAGTTTGTCAGTGATTTTTTCAAACAAAGGAGAACTCCCAGCGATCGTCGAATATCGCGAGGATTCCTAAATTCCTCGGGGCTCTCTCACTGCGTCTATTCGCAGCAAATGGGCTGCGATCTGCAGCAATTCGACGGAGAGCCTGGTGTGCGGGCGATGAATCCGCGACGAAGGCAGCGATTTCGGTGGGGTCGAGTCCAACGTCAGCTTGGCTGGCGTCGACCACCGACCCCTACCACACCGATTCGGTCGGATTTGTCAGTTCGGACATTGCGGGAAACAGTCGTCGGCCCTGACACTCAGGAGCGACATGATCTCGTTAATTCGCTCCCAGATTTGCCAACTCGGTGCGCCCCAGTTCGGTGACGTGAAGCACCCCCTTTTCGGCCTGTCGCACCCGGTTCGTCTCGATCAGGTGCTCCAGCACGGGCAGGAGATGAGACTGCCGCTGGAGGTCATAGGTTCGCTGAAGCTGGCGAACCCGGCAGGGTTCAATTTTGTAGATCTTGCGGAGCATGCGTAGGCCTTCATCTTCGATGGACTGCCGCGCGCCGGCGGCGAGGCAATTCTTCACGAGCTGGAGATGAGTTTTCATCGCCGCTTCGGCCAAATGGATCGCGCTTGGAATGAGTTCCCTATATTCGCGAGGGTGGCAGAGTTGCTTGAGGGACCACAGCATGGTGGCGGGAAGATGGACGAAATGTGCCGCATAGGGTTTCAGGCGTAGCTCCACCTCGTCGATCTGCGCCTGGAACTTGCGCTGCTCATGAAAGAACCGCTCGGCGGTCTCACGTTCGAGGATGGGACAAATTCCGGGTGCGTCGAATCGTCGCAGACGCAGCACATTCTCCACGATTTTTCTGAAACGGGCATAGCCCTCCCGGATCTCCTCTACTTCGCACGGGTTTTCCTCGTCTTCCTCCCGGAGGGTAGGGTCTACCAGCAGTGCCCGGGACAGGTGACGGCACTCTTCGTGGTCGTTCATCCACCGGGCGAGTCGATGGCGATTGGTGATCGAGAACAGGATGCCACGCCCCGGAGTTCCGCCACCTCCGCTCACGGCCCGGGTGCGCCGACCGGACAGCAGTCCCTCGATGACCTCGGCGGCCTTGTGAAGAGGCTTTCCAAAGACGCCGGCGAGGAGGCATCCGTTCGAGTCCAGGACCAGCGGCGATTGGCGATCGACCTGGTCCATTCCCCGGAGAAGCACCTGCGAGTCCGGGTTCTCCAGCAGCACGAGCGGTTCGCGTAGACAGCGCGCCTCGTTGTATTCGAGCATCGTCTCGTAGTCGACCTTGGCGAAAGCACTTTCAGCTGCGAAGTATGCGGCGGTCTCTCGTTGCTCCTGTGTCCTCCCATAACTGCGGAGGTGCTCTTCGTAGCGATCGACGGGATGACAGGTGGAAACCATCTGCGTCGACTTTCCGGCCTGCCGGGTCGCATGCTTCTGCTCCGCCTCGGGAAGATCCGACTCGACCACGGCTCGGCGATGCCCATACTCCTTGTGGTGGGGATCGGCCAGTGAGGTGGCGAGGCGATCCCGCAACTTTGGCTCGACCCGGCGCGAGTAGTCGATGAGGTCTTCCTGGAGGAATCGCAGCGGACTGACCAACAACTCCGTCAATCGCGCCTGCTGCGGGGAGTCGCCACCGACGCTTATCATGCTCGCTCCGATCGGCTGAACCTCTTCTCCGAGACAGACGAGACCACCTCGCGGTCCTGTCAAAGCGGCCAGGAGGTTCGCGGCCTGCACTGCCGCCTGAACTTTGGTTGTCCCCGAGAGTGCCGCGATAGCGGCAACGGCATCTCCAAAACTGTGGTCCTCCTTCATGATAAGTCGGGTGTTGTCCCCATACTTTTCGAGGGTTCCTGAATTTTTGGAAGTTGCCACAAAAATTGTGGTAGCTGGTCTTGTAGTTGATTTGGTAGTCGGTCACGAATCGCGGGCGTGCCGTCAGCCACCGCAGGAAGACTCACGGGGCCGGCAGTGCTAAATCGAGGACTCAACTCCTGAAGGCGACTTCCATCGACTCCTGCTCGGATCGACTGATCCCGAGCTCACTTGCCGTTTCCCGCCACCTTGCGACCGCCTGCTTCACTTCACCGAGGACCCGGTCCGTGTCCCGTGGTTCGAGACGAAAGTACTCCGCCACTTCCCGGGCCACTTCGAAGTCGAGGGAGTTGTCGGTTTCCGTGATGTTCAAGCTCAGCCCCTGACCATCCGGATCCGCATTGAGGTCGAATGCCGGCGAAAGTCTCCATCCTCCCGGGGTGAGCAGGAAGCCGTGGTTGCGAAGGTGGTCGTCGGTATTCCGGATCGCGATGGAGAAGACGATGCGGCGCCACAGCTCCCGAAGATCCTGATCCGATTCGGCACCTTGCCGGATAAGAAGTTCCGCCAACTCGAGGTAGCTTACTCCTCCCGAATGGTCCGCGCCGTCATTGTAGCCGAGCAGGGTCATCGCCGAGGCAAAGTGAATTCTCTCTGCTCCCCGTGTTCCTGGAAAGCGGTCGAAGCGTCGCACCAGGTAGGTGTGCTGTCGGCCTCCGAATTGTTCGAGACGGGCCTCGGCCACCTCCAGCCCCGCCAGCTTTGCCAAACGGTGCGCCACCATCTCCCAGGCACCCATGTCGCGCTCATCATTGCGGCCGGGGAACTTGGCGATCCAGAGCTCACCCTGCTGATCCCGGACTCCGGCCTTTGGACGAGCTCCACCGAGCGAAGAACCCGGAGCCATGAGTAGGCTCAGCCATTCGCGGTACTGGGGATCCTCTTCGGCATCATCCCGCTGTAGTTGCCAGCTCGCGTGCTCCAGTTCGCGGAGGGATGTCCAGGGCGGAGTGACCATGGTCGAGTCGTCACATTGCCACGCGTTCCCCCTGCGCGTCTCGCGGAAGCGCATGCCTCCCACCCTCTGCTCGTCGTGGACACCCAGCAGGAAATCGATCTCTTGCAATCGCTTCTCCGGTCGACCTTCGCCCCGTGCCCGCATCGCCTCCCTCCGCCGCATGATTAAGCGTCCCCATCGGTCCGGAGACGAATCCAGAAACAGACCGAAGTTCGGGCGATCCCCGGTGTCAAGGTACTGGGGACCCTCGTAGAGCTGGAGGTCCGGATCGAGATCGCGGAACGACTCCCTCCGCAACCACTCGCGGTCATACTCGAAGGCGAAGACCTCCTTGCCCCGGGCCTCGGAAGCACGGAGGATGCCCATGCGGATCGCTCCACCAAGCTCCCTCCAGTCGCCCCACACCTCGACTTCGCGGCTCACGACTCCTCCTTCCTCCGCTTCGGTGCCCGCTGACGGGTTTCCGTGAGGCGGGCATCCTCCAGCTTGCGACCCAGCGGATCGGCCGCGGCAAGCGCAAGGAAGTCCTTTTCCAATCCCAACACCACCAGCACCTGAAGCAGGTTGCCGGTCGCGACGCTGGAGGAGCCATTCTCAAGGCTTTGCAGGGTCGATCGACTGATCCCGGCGCGGTCCGCCACCTGCTGGGCACTGAGGCGGCGCCGGAGGCGGGCGAGGCGCAGGTTCTCCCCCACCTCGGACATCATCCGGGTGTGTTTCGGTAGAAGCGCTGTCGATTTACGACCCATAGTGAGTTCTATTTCAGGCAAAATAAGCTTGTTTTGAGTGGAATAGCAAGCCTTATAAGGCGGTGAGTGCTGGAGGATTGCCGTGGTAGTAGCTATGCGCTTGATCTTCAATGCTGTTCAAACGTCTATCGTGTTACCTCTGGATTCGGCCGCAGACAGCTTTCCGAAATGGTGGCGCTGGGCACCGATGCAGTGCGAGCTATAGCTAATCGAAATGCTTCTGGGGGTCTGGCAAGAGCACTACTTCGAGCAAGCGGCGTGTCGGGCCGGAGGTGGAGGTATTCGAAACACCCTTATCATTCTGCGGGACCTATAGCTCTACTTCACCGAACTGGCCCGTGAGGTTCCGAAGGAAAGCAGCGGTTCCATGGTAGGAGGAGAAGGGAGGGGCCTGCCGAGTATTTGTTCTGTCTCCCAGTCGTCCCTGGTGTGGTGTGCTCGGGACGCTCCTACGGGCTACGCCCTCGTCGCGCCCGGCAAGACCACACCTGGGACCTCCACAACGTGGAGTCGCAAGCTCCCCCACGTTGTTTCGAATGGAGCACTTGTGAAAGTGACTCTCGTAACTTCAGCGAGGTGCCTACGGTGATGATGGTGAGGTTCGGAATCAGAAGGGAGCTAAGCTGGTAGAGTTGGGAGGTGGTGATGTGGTGCTTAAAATTTGAGCTCGTATTCGGGTGTTATTAGAGGGGAGCATGAGCTCGAAAGTTGGTCGGCCGAGGTGCTTTAGTGCGTCGACCGGGCAATGGTGGCGGACAGTTTCCACGTTGACAGCTCTCCTAGGCGGCTGACGTCTCCAAAGAAATTGGGCCCGGGCCGCCGAAGCAGACCGGGCCCGGAGGAGGGATCAATCCACGGCCGACCACTCGCTAATGCGGGTCCACCAGTGGTTAAGCCAACTTAGATGTTCCTTCGGATTCTGCAACCGCTTGAGCATCCACTTCGACCCCAGGCTCTTGTCGGGCCAGAGGTGAAGACGATCGGTCATGCCGAGCTCTTCGGCGATGATCTCGACCAGATACAGGGCGTGCAAGGCGTAGTCCGCCCAGCTCTCCCTCGTATCGAAGACATCGGTCTTCACTGTCACTCCAAGGGAGAGAGCATGCTCCGCGATCCTCCGGACGTTCTCCGCCCGGATATTGATGGGCTTGTGAAAGACCGTGATAGGGTCCAGCTCACGAATTACCGTGAGAGTAATGTGTAGGTCCTGTCCTTCCCAGTAAGGGTAGGCAGGAGCCATGGCGACATAGACGTGCAGTCCCGCTTCCTTGGCCTCCTGCAGCGTTTTCAGGCGATGGGAGGGTGAAGGAGCATGTGGCTCGTAGACTTTCGCCAGATTGTTATTGAGCGTCGGCAGAGACATGCCGAAGACGAGGCGATTACCGAAACTTCGATACAGCTCGAAGTCACGGCGTGCCCGGGGGCTTCTGGTCAGAATCCGCACGTTGAGTGTGGACTCGTCACGGATGAGCTCCAGAGATCGACGGACAAGGTGGGAGGCATGGTCTGCCAGCTTGGGCCGCATCCCGGGGTCCGGGTGCCCGAGCACCTGGTAGGGGTCCGTCGTCGAGCAGTAGATGACTGCCCGGTTTCCGTCGGGATTGAGCTCGTCGACGGGCGTGTTTTCCGCCTGCCAGAGAGAACGAAGGAACAGCTCCTCGTCCCACCTGCGCAGGTAGACGTAGTCGCCCCACTGGGCATCCGGATACTTTACTCCGAGCTTCTCGAGCTGTGGAGAAAGTTTGATTGTGGAAACGCTGGGGACATAGCAGAAGCGGCAGCCATGCGTGCATCCGACAGCGATGTTGAATGACCAGTTCGAGAGGCTCTTGAACCGGAAGTTGTTCGGCTGGATCGTGGCCCTGCGTTCCCACGGGGAAAGCGGGATGCTCACCGGTGGTCCGGTGAGAGGTAGTGGTGGCGAGGGAGCTACCGGTGTAACACCTCGGCGTCGTGCAGGAGCGACTCCCCCTGGAGTGTGGGGAAGTCGTCTTGCAGGAAAGTGGTAGGTGGAGTTCATACAGGGCACGATGCCCCGGAGATTCGTGTCGGAGGATGCAGGAGTCTGTTGCCGGTTCCGTAGATGCATGAGAGTCGCGAGGGCCGTGCCCACCACCGATATTGAAGGAAGCAAATGAGAGCTCTCTTTCCCCCGGCATTTCCGACGACCATGATGCTTGCGAGAGCTCATTGAGGATGGTCGTGAAGGAAGGAACGAGGAGCAGAGAGGTGGTCATCGAAAGAGCTATGGGTGGTGGTGGGGAGCTTAAATTATGAGCTCGCTTTCGACTGTTATGTAGGGGGCGCATGAACTTGAATTCGGAAGAGAAATGAGGACGAGAAGGCTCCGGCAGCAGAAGTACCCTGCCGCCGGAACCAAGCTGTTACCCGCGGAACATTGGACCGGGAAGTCCCGATATGATACGGAAGCTCCAGGGACTGGAGATCCTTCTCTCACTTCCATCCTCTCCGACCTCTATTACGTCGGGAAGACGATCCTCTGGCAGATGATCGGCCCAGCGGAACTGTTCAAGCTCGAGCAGCATCTTCCCGACGTCTCTCCTAACCTCCCGGAACCGCTTTCGCGAGGGACCAGTAGAGTGTCGCCACCAATCAATGGGACGCATATCGCCAAGCGTCTTCCATGTCTCGGGATGGCGCTCTAGAATGGCCAAAAACGAGACGTTATTCGGCATAAAGACCGGCACGCTTCCATTCTCGTCGAACCTCATCAGGATGCGACGGTAAGCAAGATAGCACGCTCGAAAATCGAGCTGGTCGAACCTGACGCAGTCCCGATCTTTGTATCCGAGTGTCTCCGCGATGTGCTTGGCACCCCGAAGCTGGATTTCGACCCGGGTGCAACGGCTGTGCTCTGGCCAGTCTCCCGACTTGCCACCCAGGATCTCACGAACCTTGTCGTAAAATTGGATGGTAGTCCGGCTTCCGTGGATGCGCACCGTGTTGAGGTCAGCCAGTTTGTACGGCCTCTTTCCCCGGCGCTTCTTCGGAGGAGTGTTGTAGTAATCCTGAGTTTCGAGGTCGATCATCGGGTGCTTAGCATACCGATGAAGCGGCAATACCACTCGTGGGTCGAGTGGCAGGTTTAGCACGAGATCGAGGCGATCGATCTTCAGGTCATCCATCGTCGCCCTATGATTCAAGAACCAAAGATGGCTAACGAAGGCAGAACTAGCTCGTTCGAGTTCGTTTGGAGTCTTGATCAGCCTACCGTTGGATCCATGAAGAAGCCTTGGCAGGGATGCCTGGGCTTTGGTCAGGGTTCCGTCCTTCACGGTCGCCTTGAATCCGCTATCGCGGTGACGGGCGCGAATCTCATCGTGCCACGTTTCGGAGAAGGAATGGAACATCCGTTCTGACCGATTGGCCCACAACGATGATTCATTCCGCAGGAGCTCCTCTTCCCGGTCGCGAAGGACCGGGAGCGAAGCTTTGACATTAATGGTGTCGATCATTCTATTTTTTCTAGTTTTCAAAGACTCCTTCGAGCACGAGGCCTGCGGAGTTATGGTGGCGGAATTGATCCGCCGGCGTAGCTGTCGGGCTCGACGGGGCCACTTGCTCCGGCCAATGGGGAATTCCGCATTGGCGCTGGCGCTGACCTCGTCAGAGGGCACCGTGCCGCCCGCCGCGATAGCGGCATGCGAGGGTGCATCGGTTTCCTTCGCACCTTGCCTGGACTCGCCCCCATGAATGGTCCGGTGCCGTGGAAGGCTGGAACCCCGACGATCCGATTCCATCACCTGGTTGAGGCGGTGGCTGGCGAAGGGGGTGGTGGTCATTTCAAGGAGTTGGTTCATGGCGGTGATAGAGGCTTTTTTGTGTTTGTTAGTTTTGAACTCCCCAAACTCGACATTGAGTCGGGGGAGTTCCGGGGTCTCAGACGCTGTCTGAAACCTCCTCGGTTTCCTCATCGGCGGACAGGGCCGGTGAGTGGGTGGCGGAGTGAGACTTGATGTCCTCGACGACCTCCATAGGGTCGAGAAACACCAACCGGCCGACACGATAGTGCCTCAGGATCCCTTTCGAGATCCACTCGCCGATGATCCGTTCGGAAACTCCCAGGTCCTTAGAGACGCGCGAGATTCTGGTTAACTGGATCACCGTTATATCCTGTATAGTTGGCTCGAGAATTTGCCGGAACAATGTCCGCTACGAGCCCCAACTTGAGGAAGTTGACAACAACGGTGGGATCGATGGCCGATCTATTTTTCGGCCCTGCGACGCATGCCTCCTGAGAGGGATTCTGATGAAAGTTAATCTCCATCACAAACTCAGACGCCGCCAAGCCAGCTTTCCTTAGAAAGAGAATAGGAATTTTTTTTGACTGAGTGTTCGCAGGGATCTTGTGGCGGGACCAATTCAATCGGAAAGTCGCAGCAAGAGGCGGCTGATAGCGGCCCGGCGAACAGCGCAGCGCGCGAGCCTACCGATCGGCTCAATTTTTGTAACGATTAAATAACGATTAGACGGGAAGAATATGGCGGAAATGAGCTAATTTAAGAGGAATTTCTGAATATTATCTCGTAATATCCTAATTACCATGCTATAAAAATGGATTTGTAATCAGCCGGTCGTCGGTTCGAGTCCGACAGTTGGCTTTCATTTTTATTGAATGCGTTCCATCGGACGAGAACCGACCGGTTCGCGTGCCCCTTCCGCGAAAGCGGTTAACAAAACCCGAAACGTAGAGGAGCTAACCGCGCAAGTGGCGCAGCCACTTAATCCGACAGTTGGCTTTCATTTTTATTGAACGCGTCCCGCCGGACGAGGAACGTGGTTCCCAAACCGACCGGCTTGAGCAACATTCTGCCGATAGAGGGGTAAACCTGTGGAAACGATCTACTGCTGGTCAAAGGATGTCGATGAAGACCGGCTCGATGAGTGGGAAACCCGGCTCATTCTCGCCGAAGTGTCCTACGTCCTCGACAAACCGGTGAAGAGAAAGCGCTGGAGACTCTCCAGCTATTCTGCCAACCGGGCGGGTGCCGAGAGTTTGATGGAGCTCTATGGAGGTCGCGTTACCGCCATTCTTCCCGGGCAGTGGCAACCGCAAACCTCCCTGGACGGGGGGATTCGTATCAAAATCCGGGACTCACTTCTGGTTGCCGGGACCGACGATGCGGAATCACTCTCGACTTTGCAGGCCGAGTATCCGGAACGTGCCATTCTCAGTTTTCCCCCTCAGCTCGCCTTTGGAACGGGAGCCCACCCGACCACGGCCGGGTGCCTCAGATTTCTTGCCGACTTTGCGGGACGACACAAAGGACGGAACTGGCGGGTCCTTGATCTCGGCTGCGGAAGCGGAATTCTGGCGATCGCTGCGGCAAAGCTCGGGGCCACCTCCATTGTTGCGGTGGAAAATGACGGCATGGCCCTCGAGTACGCCAGACAAAATGCCGGGCGCCACGGGGTCGCCTCCCTCATCGAATTTGTGGAAGGGGACGCCATCGAACTGATGGGAGCTGACCCGGAGAATCGATTTGATCTGATTGCGGCGAATCTCTTCAGTAATCTTCTCACGGCGCTTTTCCCGCTCTTCCCGGCCCATCTTGAGAGGGGAGGGGAGCTGATCATTTCCGGATTCCTTGCGACCCAGGCTGAGGCCATTACTGCGGGAGCCGGTGAGGCCGGACTGCCTCTGCGGGACTTTGTTCGTCGCGGAAAATGGATGGCGGCGCGGGGAGGTCTGGAAAACACCTGATCGCAAAAAGCGGGGGAGCCACTATATTCTCCTTTTTCAGAGACCGCTCTCATGAACACTGCCGCCCTACTCAACATCATCCGCATGCTTTTTCTGCTCCTCTCGGGGTTTATCGGAGCGTCGGTGGCGATGGGCGAGGCCACCAACATCTGGTGGTTCGGAGCGCTCCTTGGAATTGGATTTTCGTCCCTGGTGATCGTGTTGGACGTGATGCTGCGCCATTTCACCATACGGGCCTTCTCCCACGGGACCTTTGGCCTGCTCATCGGTCTCCTTTGTGCCTGGCTCGTAACGAGGATTGGTTTCTTCAAGGCAGGGTGGATGGAGCAGTTTGAACTTGCGGGAAACATCTTTAATCTCGCCATCTTTCTCGCCTTCGGATTTATCGGGGTCATGCTGGCGCTGCGGAGCAAGCGGGAGGAGTTCTCCCTGCTCATTCCCTACGTCCGCTTCCGGCAGGATGCGCTTCAGGATCTGCCCACTCTCCTCGACACAAATATCGTCATCGATGGTCGCGTTCCCGGCATCTGCGCGGCGGGATTCCTCGGCGGTGCCCTCGTCGTGCCGCGATTTGTCCTCGATGATCTTCAGAAAATGGCCGATTCCTCGGACGAGATCAAACGCAGCCGGGGAAAGCGGGGGCTTGATGCGCTCAATGCGATGAAGGGATCCGAGAATATCGAGATCGTCATTCGCGAGGAGACCTTCGAGAGCGGTCTTTCCTCAGACGCCAAGATGGTTCAGCTCGCCGACCTGATGGGAGCGCGTATCCTCACGAATGACGCGAACCTTGGAAAAGTGGCACGGCTCAAGGGGATCACGGTTCTGAATCTCAACGAACTTGCTCTCGCCCTGCGTCCCATCGTCTCTCCCGGCGACGAGCTCGATCTCGAACTGGTCAAAGAGGGGAAAGACGACCATCAGGCGGTCGGGTATCTGCCTGATGGCACCATGATCGTCGTCAATCACGGAAAGCGGCATATCGGAACCCTGCAGCATGTCGTTGTCGCCGGCGCGGTGCAGACGAGTGCCGGACGACTCATTTTCGCTGAACTGAAGCGCTGAGCTTCATCAAAGGCACGAAAAGTCATCGGCACTGCCGGAATATGGCTTTTCACGCAATTGCGTGAGAAACTCAACCGTCCCACCGGGGTCTACTCCCTGTCCCTTTCCATGAAAGCATCTTCCGCCCTCGCCCTTCTTTTTTCACTGTTACTCGCTGTTCCGGATTCGGGGCGCGCTGAGTCCCCCGCTGATTCGGTGGCTCGCATTGATGAGCTTGTTCTCGAGGGCATCGCGAAGGAGAATCTCAAGCCGAATGCCGACACGACTGACAGCGTTTTCGTGCGACGCCTTTTTCTCGATCTCGTCGGGCGCATCCCGACCAAGACCGAGACCCTCACCTTTCTGGAGTCAAAGGATCCGGGAAAACGCGCCGCTCTCGTCGATGCGTTAATCGGGTCGGACGGTTATGTGTCCCACACCTACAACTGGTATGCCGATGTTCTTCGCTCGCGCACCTCGATTTCGGGCAATGCCCAGAGCGTTGGAGCCGGGCTCGCCTACGAACTGTGGATCAAGGAGGGTATCCGCAAGAACCGACCCTACGATGAGATCGTTTACGACCTCGTGACCGCTTCCGGGAGCAGTTGGGAGAATCCGGCCATCGGATATTATCTGCGCGACTTCGGCATGTCTCTCGACAACCTCGCGATCACGACCCAGATCTTCCTCGGGACTCAGATCGTTTGCGCCCAGTGCCACAATCATCCCTTCGATTCCTGGACGCAGATGGATTACTACCATCTCTCCGCCTTTACCTACGGGATGAATGGGACGAACGGCCATCCCGTTCAGCAACAGGCTTTCAATCTCCTCAAAAAGAACGAGGGAGGCAAGGGAGGCGCGAAAGGAAAGAAAAAGAAAGAGGAAAACCAATACGCAGGAGAGGACGGCGCTCTGCGCAAGGCGGCATCGGAGATTCTTTTCCCTGTCCGTTTTAATAACGTCAACTCCACTGACCGCGCGCTGCGCCTTCCCAAGGACTATCAGTACGACGATGCCGCCCCTCTCGAGGTGGTGAAGCCTTCGACCCTGTTCGGGAACGAGGCCGTTCTTTCCGGGAGTGGGCATCCCATCCACGCCTTTGGTGAATGGCTCACCTCCAAAGAGAATCCGCGCTTCACCAAGGTCATCGTCAATCGTCTCTGGAAGCGTGCTTTCGGGCTCGGTCTTGTCGAGCCGGTCGATGATTTTAAAGAGAACACGGTGGCTTCCAACGCCGCTCTGATGGATTACCTCGAGCAGCTCATGGTTTCGCTCGACTATGACCTCCAGGCCTTTCAGCGCATCCTTTACAAGACAAAGGCTTACCAACGGGAAGCCTCCCTTGAGGAACCCGTGCCCGGAGCGCCTTACCCATTCGCCGGACCCATCCTCCGGCGTATGAGCGCCGAACAGATCTGGGATTCTCTGGTCGCCATGACGATGGCTGAACCCGACCGGCCAGATCCGGGTCGGCAACTCCTTGCTGATAAAAAACTCGCCGAGGTGCAGCTCATCGCCGAATCAATCTACGATCAGACGCCCGCCCAGTTTCTGAAAAACATGCGTGAGGTTGTCAAGATTCAGGCCGAGCTCTCCGTCCGCATCGAGGCCGCACAGGCCAAGGTGGCCGAAGCACGTGAGTCCGGAAATCCTGATCTCATCCGTCAGGCCGGAGTCGAGGCAAAGAAGATCAAGGGAGAACTCGATCAACGTATTGAGGAAGTCGTCTATCGCGAGGGGCTTCAGCGCAAGCTCGCTGAGTTCAAGGTCGAGCCTCAGGTTGAACCGGCCTCGAAATCGTCGGCATCAGATGAGAAGCCCGGTGGGAAGTCGACGGAAGATCCCGGTGTCCGTCTCATGAGTGAGCTCGCGGCGACCCTGCTCTCGGACGGCCGCGATTTCGACGAGGGAATGACAGAAGTGGTTGGCGATGGAGGCGATGGCATTATCAAGCAACTCATCGACGCCATGTTCGAGGAGCGCGAGAGCGCCCACCGCGCCGGTCTTGAGGCCAAACGCCTCGCGGAGATAGCCGCGTGGAAAGTGAAAACCAAGGAGGACAAGACCGCCTATCGGAATTTCGACCGCGTCACCCGTGATCGGCTGCGGCGTGCCTCGGAGATCACCCAGCCTTCGCCTCCCGGGCACTTCCTTCGCGAGTTTGGTCAGAGCGATCGCGAACTGGTTGAGAATTCGAGCGATCAGGCCTCCATCACCCAGGCGCTCGCCATGCTCAACGGGGCGACCCTTGCTTCGGTGACAAATAAATATTCGGTCCTGATGCGCGATATGAAGGGTGAGAAATTCGAGGACAGGCTCGAGACAATCTACCTGACCATGCTGAGTCGTCATCCCACGCCGGAGGAAATGTCCGTCTTCCGTGAGGCCTGGGCTGCCGATCCCGAGTCGGGGACCGTTACCGGCATGGTCTGGACCATGCTCAACACCCGCCAGTTCCTCTTTATTCAGTAATTTCCGAACGAACCTTCTTTGATCCTCGATCCGACCCTCCTGATTCCGATACATGAACGCCAACACTGACCTATCCCGCCGTCATTTTGTCAGTCGTGCCGCCAAGTCTTTCCTTGGTGTGAGCGCGCTTGCCGCTCTTCCGGATCTCACCCGTGCGGCCGGAGTCGGCGCCTCCGACCTGAAACAGATCGCCACGGCCAAGCGGGTCATTTACCTTTATATGGACGGGGGGATGTCACACCTCGATACCTTTGATCCGAAGACCAAGGGTGAGGTGATGGGGCCGACCAAGCGGATCGACACCCGGGTGGATGACTTGAAGCTGTCCGACAATCTTCCCCTGCTCGCCCGGCAGGCCGAGAAACTGGCGGTGATCAACTCGATGACCTCGACCCAGGGAGCCCACAAACAGGGGAATTACTTCATGCACACGAGCTACGAAATCCGCAGCTCGATCCGGCACCCCGCGATGGGAGCCTGGTTGCAGAAGTTCAACGGGCGCAACAATCCGTCGCTGCCCGGCAACGTCATGATAGGAAACAACTCCTCTCATCCCGGGGCGGGCTTCTTCGAGAGCAGTCTCTCGCCGCTGATGATTCGTGACCCTGAAGGAGGGCTGCAGAACAGTGCGATGACCCGCGGCATGACCGAGGATCGGTTTAATTTCCATCGCTCGCTCGCCGGGAAACTCGACGCTCCCTTCATCGAGAAATACAATCAGAAGAATGTCCGGGCCTACACCGACATGTATGAGGACGCCGTCAAACTGATGCGCAGCAAGGATCTCGCCGCGTTTGATCTCAGCGGAGAGCCGGAGCCGATGCGGGAGAGTTACGGGAAGAATCCCTTTGGCCAGGGGTGTCTTCTCGCGCGCCGTCTTCTCGAGTTCGGTGTCAGCTTTGTTGAAGTCTCGATGGGTGGATGGGATACCCACAATTCGAACTTCGTGAACGTTCCCGAGCAGGCCGGCATCCTCGATGCGGCGATGTCCACTCTTCTCGCCGATCTCGAGCGCCGCGGTCTCCTTGAGGACACCCTTGTTGTTCTTGCGACCGAATTCGGAAGAACGCCGGAGATCAACACGAACGAAGGGCGGGATCACCATCCCAAGGCCTTCAGTTGTGTTCTCGCCGGAGGCGGAATCAAGGGTGGTACCGTCTACGGCAAAACCGATGATCGCGGAGCAAATATTCTCGAAAACACGGTCAAGGTCCAGGACCTCAACGCCACGATCGGCTATGCCCTCGGCCTGCCGCTCGATCAGGTGCTCTATTCACCGAGCATGAGACCTTTCACCGTGGCCGACAAAGGTAAGCCGGTGGTGGATTTGTTCGGGTGAGGGGTGGTGGAGAAGGGCACAGGGCAGTTATGGCCTGATGGGCAGGCCAGTCTATGCTGAAAAGTACTCCGCCAGCTTCCTTGCCTCTTCCTCCTTCCCTTCTGGGACAAGCATCTGGAATGCCGCACCCATTGTTGAGTTGGGCATTCCGGTGACCTGCTGTGTCCCCTGCAGAACCCTAACATGCAACCAATGGCGGTCTCCAGGTCCTGCCTCCAGGGTGACGGTGCGCCGGGACTGGATGAAATCCATAACCGGAAGAAATCTTCCCGGAGTGTAAATGCCGGACCGGGTGAAGATGACCTCCGGGTCGAGGTCATGAGCGATGCGTCGAGTCACGCCGGTGAGGAAGTGGGCGGGCACGGCGAATAGCAATCCGACAACGATGGCGATGCCGATGGCGGCGGGACCGACTTTCAGCGCGACCATCGGATCTGACTTGGCGAACGCCCCGACGATTCCCAGGCCGACTCCCACCACCGAAATCGCCCAGAAGGGAAGGTGAAAGAGTATCCGCACTTTTTCGGAACTCTCCTCCCCGGCGTCGGCTCTGGCGCGTTCCGTGTCCGTCGCTGAATAGGTCCATCGGGCGAGGTAGTCGCCACGGCGAATGGAGGCGAACTCGGCCCGGGCGCGACGTCCCTGAAGATAACAGAAACCGACGACGATCAGAAAGATGACCGCAAGGATGAGAAGAGGTACCGGAGTTTCTCCTTTTCCAATCATCCCCGCTGAACGTAATCCCAAAAGCCCGAGAGCTCCGGCGACCGCAATGGCAGCAAAGACCAGCCAGATCTTGAGAAGGCGGCCGGCCGAGACCTCGAGCCGGTGGGTGAGGGGAGGGAGAAGGACTTCGGGGAAGGCGGCCATAGGATCAGGGGGTTGCCCGACCTAGTTGATCAAGGACAAATGCGTATTGCAGAGCGATTTCGTCGAGGGCGCTGTAACGGCCGGAAGAGCCTCCGTGCCCGGTTTCGAAGGCGGTGTGAAGCAATAAAGGAGCCTTCCCTGTGTTGAGGGCACGCATCCTGGCAACCCACTTGGCCGGTTCCCAATAGGCGACGCGATTGTCATTCCATCCTGCCAGAACCAGAATGGCCGGGTAGTCCCGGGCCTTCACATTGTCATAGGGCGAGTATGCGCGGATGCGGTCGAAGACTTCGCGGGAAGCCTCGGGATTTCCCCATTCGTCGTACTCGCCCGTGGTGAGCGGCAGGCTGGCGTCGAGCATGGTGTTGAGAACGTCGACGAAGGGCACGTTCGCCACGTAGGCCTTGAAGAGGTCGGGGCGCTGGTTGAGGACGGCTCCGGCGAGAAGCCCTCCGGCGCTTGCTCCGACGCCGCAAAGACCGGCAGGACTGGTGTGGCCTTCGGCGATGAGGTGTTCGGCGCAGGCGATGTAGTCGGTGAAGGTTGTCGTTTTGTGTTCGAGTTTACCCGCCTCATACCACGTTCTTCCGAACTCTCCCCCTCCGCGGATCTGAGCGAGTGCATAACCCACGCCGCGGTCGACGAGGCTGAAAACGTCACTGTCGAACCAGGG
This sequence comes from Akkermansiaceae bacterium UBA2381, assembly GCA_002344215.1. Classification (GTDB taxonomy): domain Bacteria; phylum Verrucomicrobiota; class Verrucomicrobiia; order Verrucomicrobiales; family DEV007; genus Arctic95D-9. The sequence continues at coordinate 33,833 of DDSV01000022.1, read as the reverse complement.
ATCGATGGCAATACCGTAGGCTCCGTACCCATCCAGAAGAATCGCACCGGATCCATCGCGCGGGAAGTTGGCGGGCAGGAGCAGCCAGAGGGGAATCTTCGTGCCGTCCGGGGCGGTGGCAAAGGTTCGTTCGACCCGGTATTTGTCAGGGTCGTAACCGGGAGGCGAGGCCTTTTGCTTCAGGATGCGGATTTCTCCGGTAACCAGCTCCACTTCCGCCACGGCGTAGGGCTGGAGGAAGGTGTCGTAGCTGAAACGCTGGGTCGTCGAATTGTATTCCGGTGAATATTCACCCTGTAGGCTGGCTCCTTCGCCGGGAGCTGTGATCCAACGGGTGGTGCCTTTGTCAGGATCGAGGATGAAGAATCCAGGGACGCCATTCTTCCTCGCCCCGATGACAACGTGGCTGGCAAAGGCATCGATTCCGCCGTAGGAAATCTGTTCGTCCCCCGGCAGGACCTCGACCCACGAGTCGCGAGCCCTGTTGGTGAACGGTGTTTTAAAGACGCGTCCGTTGACCGACCCCTCGTTCGTGACCAGAAACCAGTCTTCTCCGCAATCAGCTAGGGAGTATCGTATTCCCTCACGGCGGGGGAGGAAAACTTCCGGCTTTTCCGAGGGGCGATCCAGCGGGATAAGAGAGGTTTCGGTCGTGTCCTTCGACCCGGAGGTAATGACCAGAAATCGCTGACTTTTCGTTGCACCAATTTCAACTGAAAAGCGGGAATCGGATTCCTCGTAGATGATGCCCGCGTCTTTCGGTGGATTCCCGAGCGTGTGGCTTTTTACCCGCCAGGCGCGATCGGTCTCATCTCCCTCGGTGAAAAAGATCGTTTTTCCGTCGAGCGCCCAGGTCAGCGATCCCTCAAAAACGGCTCCTTCGACTTCTTCCGGGAGGATCTCTCCGGTCTCGAGATTTTTGAAGCGGATCGTGAAGATATCTGTTCCGTCGTGATTCTCCTTCCACGCGTAAAGCCGGTGATCAGGTGAGATCGAAGCACCCCCGAAAGTGAAGGCCTCGTCTCCGGCTGCGCGTTCGTTGAGGTCGAGGAGGATGAGCTCGGTGCCCGCTGGAGCTGGTTCGAGAAGCGACTCGGGATGATCGGGGAGGTAGGGTTTCCTGCAGAGAACCGAATGATCTTTCCCGGCAACATCCCGGCTGTAATAGAGCCACGGTCCTTTGCGGTAGGGAACGCTCACATCCTCTTCGATGATGCGTGCCTTCATCTCCGCCACGAGAGTTTCCCGCAGTGCTTTGAGAGGACCCATTTGGGCATCGAGATAGGCATTTTCCGCCTCGAGATAGGATTTCACTTTCGGGTCCTCGCGATTGCGGAGCCAGAAATAGTCGTCTGTCCATTCCACGCCATGAAAGCTCAGCGGATGGGGATGTTTCCCGGCGACGGGAGGGTCCAGGGCCTCGAGAGGGAGCGCGGCAAGTGAAGTCATCAGAAGGAGAAATGGAAGGATGAAGGGAAGAGGATATCGGAAAGAAACGGCGGTATTCATGGTCGATCGGTGAGTCATCTTACTTTCCCGCCCGCTGCCCGTCGGTGCCTGAAAAGCGTTCTTATACTGAAACAGAGCGGGATGGCGGAGAGGAACATGCAGGTGACGGCAATCCAGCCGAAGACTCTCGATGTTTTTACAAGATCTCCGAGAAATTCCCGGCGGAAGGCGTCGAGGTCTCCGTAAGCAATCACACGGGTCGCCTTGAGCGCGGGAGTTCGCGTTCCGTCAGTCCCCGCAACCAGTTCGTCAGGATCCGCCCAGACGACGACCGGGTCGCCGTGACGCAGCCCGCGCAGGTGATTGTCAGGCTCCCCTTCCGGCCAGCGGAAGGCTTGTCGGACGGATGATATCCCCTCAAAATTGATCAGGGCGCCGTCTGCCATCTGCAGCGACAGGATCAAAGGAAACTTGCTGTCATTGTCCCCCTTTAGCCCTGATCCCGGGCCTCGTGCGGTGTAATTGGTGATAAACCCGGCACCATCAGGGGAACCTGCTTCCCGAGGTTTCGGATCATTGATCAGCCCGATTGCGAAAATGCCGTGGCGACGGTCTCCGAAGGGGCTTTGAGAGAGTGCGCTGACCTCCCTTCCCGTCGTCGCGACTGGAGAATCCGGCAGGGCATTGCCATCGACCGCCTCCCGCCACCAGGTTACGGCCACAATGAGCATGACCAGCGAAACGATCACACAAAGACCGGCGGCCTGGGATGCCTGCTGTTTTCCGCGGGTTCGGGGCATGACCACTTGAATGACGAGCCAGGCAAGGCAGCCGAGGAAATAAAACGCGATTCCTTTACCGAGAAACTTTTCGAAGAAATAGAGATTCACCGAGTTTGAGGTCAGTGAAACCGCGAGCAGTGAAATAATCACTCCAGTGGCTAGGAGAAGGGGTTTCCAAACGCGATCCCGATTGCGCCACAACTGGATAAAACCCACCAGAAGAATCGCACCCGCCACCCACCAGCGACCGGAGTCGGTGACATAGGGTGAAGTAAGATAAAAGAGTGTCAGTCCCGCCGCCGCGAAAGCGATGGTGGTGGCGAGCTTGTCACCCCGTTTCCAGGCAAAGACGACCCAGAGAACCGCGAGGAGCCCCAGGCTTATAAAGAAAAGGAAGTGAATGCTCTCCGGGCTCAACTGGCGGCCGAAAAGCGTGAGTGAGAGCAGGTTCATCAAATCCGGGGAACGGGGGCGGGCGAAGCGGGAGGAGCCGGACCAGGCGTCGAAGGGGTTTTTCGCACCGGAGGTTTGGCGGAGAACAGGGTGATATTGAGAGTCTCGGGTTTTCCTTTGGCATACTCCTCCCAATGCAGGTGCCTGTCACCATTGAGATCCATCTTTTTGAAGGCCTCGCGAAAGGACAGTTGGTCGCTGATGTAGAGAACGGCTTCGTCTTCAGCGATTTTTCCATCCTGATTGATGTCGAGGATCTTGAAATGTTCCGCCGTGGCCGGGTCCGAAGGTTTAGCTGCCGTCCACTCCGCCGCTGAGATCTGGCGATCATTGTCGAGGTCGAATTCGGAGATCCCTTCCTGGTGCATGTGCTTCGCCATCTCCTCCAGAGAGACTTTGCTGTCCTGATCGAGATCAATCAGGGCGAAGGTTGCCTGATCGATCGATGACATCGGAACCGCATCCGTTTCGAGGGTCTTGCAGGCGGGCAAAAGCCCGACCACGAGGATCAGCCCGGTCAGGGAGAGTGGAAATCGGAGAAGAGGAGCGGGGAATGACATGCCAATTCCGCTGCGGCGGGATTTCAGGGGTTGTAAAGAGAAGTCACTGCCATGGCAATACTGCGTTATCAGCCCCGAGACTTCAAGTTTTTGGGCCGCGGTTCTTCGTGGTGTCGAGAGCTTCCCATCCACCTTTCCGGAGCAAACTCCCTTTACTCGGCGACTGAAGAGGGTTTACTGACTCCCCCTCCCATGCCACGGAATATCCCGCTCTTCATCGCCTTCCGCCTGCTCTTCAACGCGCGGTTTTATTACCCTGTCTTTGCGGTGATACAGCTCGATTACGGACTGACGATGGCTCAGTTCGCAATTCTAAACGCGGTCTGGGCTGTCTCCATCGTGGTGCTCGAAGTTCCCTCCGGTGCTCTCGCCGACCGCATCGGGCGCAAGCGCATGGTGGTGGCGGCGTCGGTCCTGATGGTTCTGGAAATGGCGATCATTGCCTTTGTTCCTTTCGGAAATAACACGGTGATCTTCTGGGCCTGGGTCGTGAACCGCATTTTCTCCGGAGCAGCCGAGGCAGCGGCGAGCGGCGCCGACGAGGCCCTCGCTTATGACTCCATCCCTCACGCGGAGCAGAAAACGCGCTGGCCAAAGGTCCTCTCCCGCCTCATGCGACTCTCCTCAGTCGCCTTCATCGCCGCGATGTTGATTGGCTCGGCGGTCTACGATCCCGGCTTGCTCAACCGCATCCTGGGCTACCTCGGAAGTGATTGGACGCTGGACAAGGAAACAGTGACCCGCTTCCCCGTCTATCTCACCTTCGGCACCGCTCTTTGCGCTGTCATCGTGAGCAGTCTCATGAAAGAACCGCCTCTCGAAACCGAGTGCGGCGGGGAAGCCTCGATGTGGTCGGGTATTCTTGCGGCGGGAAGTTGGATCCTGAAAACGCCACTGGTTTGCGGAGTCATTCTCGCGGCACTGGTGCATGACAGCGTTGTGCGGATCTTTCTGACGACGGCTTCGGAATACTACCGTCTCATCGAGATTCCCGTGGTCTGGTTCGGCGTCATCGGCGCGGGATTCTCCGCCCTCGGGATTTTTACTCCCAAGCTTGCCGAATGGCTCGTCAACCATGGAAAAATCCGGACAAACTACCTTATCGTTTCGCTTTTTTGTTTCCTCGGACTCGTCGGTATCTCCCTCGCCATTCCGTATTGGGGAGTCGCCATGGTCGTTTTCTTTTCGATTGGCTTCGGATTGCTCAATTTCTTTACCTCCCATTATCTCAATGCCGGGGTCGACTCGAAGAACCGGGCCACCGTGCTGAGCTTTCGCGGTCTCGCCCTCAACCTCGGGTTCGGAGTGATCAGCCTGGTCTATGGAGGGATTCTGCGAATGTTAAAGAACGGTCCGGAGGCGGCAGGGGGCGAGTCCGTTTATCGCGAGAGCCTTTTCTGGCTGCCGGGGATCTTTCTCGTTCTGCTTGCGGGCTTGTTGGTCTACTACCGCCTGAAGGTGAGGGTGGTGTTGGATCGGGGAAGCGAGTCAACGGAGTGATCGCCCGAGGCCTCAATTGGACACGGCGTCATTTCGCTCAAAAACGCATCGAAATCGGCTGGAAGCGGCTCGGAGTTTCGATCATGGTGGAGGATGATGAAAATTCCCCCAATTTCCCATTCCCGCCGTTCCGCGATCACCCGCCTCGGTCTTGCTGCCGGAGCGGCGACTCTCGGCTCAGTGATGCTTGAGGCGATGGCAGGGAAAAAGCCGCAGCGGATTCTTCTCCGCTCCTCCTGGCAGACCGTGAATATCGGAGACATCGCCCACACCCCGGGGGTGCTCCACATTCTTGAGCAACATCTCCCCGAGGCGGAAATCACGCTTTGGCCGAGCCTGATTGACAACGGGGTGGATGAAATGTTGAAGGCCCGCTTTCCAAAGCTGAAATTTGCGAAGAGTCAGGAAGAGCTCAAAGCGGCTTTTGAGAACTGCGATTTTCTTCTGCACGGCTCGGGTCCGTCCCTCGTGGCGGAGAAGCATGTCATTCAGTGGAGCGAAGCGACTGGCAAACCCTACGGAGTCTACGGCATCACCATCGCGAAGAAGGGTTCAACCGAGACCTCCGCAATGCCTGACGAGGCTTTTCAGAAAACGATCAAGGTCTTGAGTGGAGCCCGCTTTGCTTTCTTCCGTGATTCGCGTTCCCTCGCCCTGGCGAAGGCGGAAGGTTGCACCTCTCCGGTGATGGAGTTCGGTCCCGACGGCGCTTTTGCCTGTGATCTTAAAGACGACGAAAAGGCGACCGCGTTCCTGAAAGCGAACGGACTCGAAGAAGGGAAATTTCTCTGCTGCATTCCGCGTCTCCGCTACACCCCCTACTGGCTGGTGAAAAAGGTGGCGAAGGATGAGGTAAAGCAGGCCCGCAACGACGAGATGAAGGCGCACGATCACACCCCGCACATCGAGGCAATCAAGCGGGTCATCGCGGAAACAGATTTAAAGATCCTCCTCTGCCCCGAGGATCGCACCCAGATGCAGGTGGGTAAGGACGTGATATACGACCTCCTTCCCGACGGAATCAAAGACCGGGTCGTCTGGCGTCCCGACTACTGGCTCACCGGTGAAGCGCTGAGTGTCTATGTGCGCAGTGCCGGACTCTTCGGAAACGAGATGCATTCACCGATCATGTGCATCGGTCAGGGTATTCCCGCGATTGTGTGCCGCTGGGCCGAGCAGACGACCAAGGGATACATGTGGGAGGACATCGGTCTCGGTGGCTGGCTGTTCGACTTTGACCGGGAGGAGGATCTTGCAAGACTCCCGGAGACAGTGCTGGCCATGGCGAAGGATCCCGGGGCGGCAAAAGCCAGGGCGGCCGAAGCCCGGATGTTTGTCGAAAAGAGGCAGAAGGAGACAATGGCGGTGGTTGCGGCCTCCCTGTAGGCGGAAGAGTATTGTGTTAGTTGATCGCGGGCGCTTTTTTCCGAACCGCCTTTTTCTCTTCTTCGGTCAAAGGTCGGTAGAAACGGGGATATTGTTCCCAACCGTAACCCCAGCGGAACGGAGTGGGCCAGAGGGCGGAACCGCCGACTCGAACGGCGACAAAGGCGAGGTTGCCCATTCCGGGATTTCCCGTTTCACGGATCTGCTCGCGCAGGAGGATGTCCGCCTCGCGTCGCTGCTTCCGGGTACCGCCCTGCCAGTAGCGGAAATCATGCTCAAGACAGGCGTGGAGCCAGGCGTCGGGATCGCAGCGAGTCCCTTCGGGACCCCCGGTGCATCCATCGGTGGTGAAATCCCTCAGGGGAACTTCGCGCGGTAGGGTCCGGCAGTTGCTGAACGTCAAGGCCAGCAACATCGGGCAAATCCCTGTAATGAGCGGGCGAACAGCCTTGAGCAGGCGGGCGGATAGCTTCGACATATCCGAACCATAGCCATCTGAACTGCCTCGGGAAGTTAAATTTCAGCAGCAAAACAAAGGAGCGTAATTTTACTGTTGCCGGGGGTGGCACAATGCCCGAAACGAGCTACCCTTCTGACTCTTTTGCCCCCTTTCTATGAGAGCCTCGCGTTATCAAACCGATACAGTCGATCCATCCCAGTTTGCCACGGGCCAGCGCTGGATAAGTGAGACCCAGACTGAGTTCGGTCTTGCCCTGATCCTTTCCGCCGACCTCACCCATGTGAAAGCTTTTTATCCGGCCGTGGGAGAGACGCTCACCTATGCCGCCCGCAACGCGCCTTTGCGTCGGGTCGTTTTCGAGCCCGGAGACACGGTCAAGGATCAGGAAGGGAACGCCTTTCACGTGGCGCAGGTTCGTGAGGACGAAAAGCGGCTCATCTATGTCGACCCGGAGGGGCGGGAGCTTCCCGAGAGCGGTCTGTCTGACACGATGAATGTGCAAAGGCCCGAGCAGCGGCTGCTCTCAGGGATAAGCGACGATCCGCGCCTCTGGGCCCTGCGGCAGTCGGCGATCCGGAGTCAACACGAAGCCCGTGCCGGCGATGTCAGGGGACTGATAGGGGGACGCATTTCCCTGATTCCCCATCAGCTTTTCATTGCAGAGGAAGTCGCGAACCGGCCGGCGCCGCGGGTTCTTCTTGCCGACGAGGTCGGTCTGGGAAAAACGATCGAGGCCTGTCTCATCCTCCATCGCCTCCATCTGTGCGGAAGGGCCTCGCGGATCCTCATTCTCGTGCCTGATGCGCTGGTGAACCAGTGGTTCGTTGAACTCTACCGGCGCTTTGCCCTTTCTTTCGCCATTTTTGATGAAGAGCGTGCCCTCGCGATTGAGACCGGGGAGGCAGGGGCAGGTGAGACCGGGGAGCCGATCAATCCGTTTTTTGATGATCAACTCATTCTCTGTGCCACCTCGTGGATCGCTTCGCATCCCGGACGGGCAGCCCAGGCGGCGGCGGGGGCGTGGGATCTCACCATTGTTGACGAGGCGCATCACCTTGAATGGAGTGTCGAGTCCTCCAGCCCCGAATATGATGCGGTCGAGGCGATTGCCAAAAATTCAACGGGACTTCTCCTTCTTACCGCGACGCCCGAGCAACTCGGCCGCGAGGGCCACTTTGCCCGGCTCCGTCTCCTCGATCCGGCCCGATTCTCGGATTTGAATGAGTTTATTCTCGAGTCCGACAAGTACCGGGCGATTTCAGATCTGGCCGATCATTTGCGCTCGGAGAAGCCGCTCTCAGCAAAGGACCTCAAGGCCATCGCTTCACTGCTTGGAAAGGAAACGTCCGCCAAATTGAAGGAGGATGAAACCCCGGCCCGACGCGATGCCTGTCGTCATGCGCTCATCGATTTGCATGGACCGGGACGGGTGCTTTTCCGGAACCGGCGTCTCGTTCTCGACACCTTTCCCACCCGGGTCGCCCATCTCTCACCCCTGGCTTGCGAGGAGGAGGAGGTATTCACCTCCAAAATGGACTGGCTGGCCGCTCTGCTGCGTTCCAATCCGGATTCCAAATTTCTGCTCATTGCCCATGCCCGGGAGACGGTCGAAGCGATTGAAGCTGCTTTGCGTGAACGCATCAGTGCCCAGGCAACGATGTTCCACGAGGGACTCTCGCTCCTCCAGCGCGACAAAAACGCAGCCTGGTTCGCCGACGAGGAAATGGGAGCCCGCATTCTCATTTGCTCCGAGATTGGATCCGAAGGGCGCAATTTCCAGTTTGCCCATCACCTCGTCCTTTTCGACCTGCCTTCCGACCCCGGCCTGCTCGAGCAGCGGATTGGACGTCTCGACCGGATCGGGCAAACGGAGGACATTCATATCCATGTCCCCTTTGTGGAGGGGACGGCGGAGGAGTTGAAAGCGCTCTGGTATCACCGGGGACTGGGTGCCTTTGAGCACACCCTGCACGGGGCGGGCACCATCGAACGCGAGTTCCGCGAAGAACTTGAGCGTCTCATGGAGGGTGATCCGGTTGAACGCGAGGAGGCTCTTCCCGACCTCCTCGATCGCACAAGAGATTACAAGAAGAAGCTCGACAAGGAGTTGGAAGAAGGGAGGGATCACCTTCTCGAAATCAGTTCCTTTGACCGTGATCAGGGGCAGGCACTCGTCTCCCGGATCGAATCGCTCGACGAGGATAACCGCCTAGAGCACCTCATGCTGAAAGTCTTCGATCATTTCGGCGTGACGGTGGATGATCTGGGGGATCGCAGTTACGTGCTCACTCCGGAGCATCTCTTTTCAGCGGATGCATTCCCCGGTTTGCCGGAGGACGGGCTTTCGGTGACCTTTGATCGCACCCTGGCCCTTGCCCGGGAGGAGATCACGTTCCTCACCTCGGATCACCCCATGGTGATGAGTGCGCTGGAAAGCCTCATTTCAACGGATCGCGGAAACGCCGCGTTTTTCCGTCTCGAGAATGCCGGAGAACAACTGCTCATGGTCGAAACGGTCTGCGTTCTCGAATGTGTCGCCCCGGAGTATCTTCACGCCGAGCGATTTCTCCCGTCCAAGCCGGTTCGCGTCATCGTCGATCAGAAAGGTCGGAATCGCACCGCTGACTTTGATCTTGAGAAGATCCGCCGGGACGGAAGACCCGGTCCGAGCACTTTTCTCCGGGAGAAGTCAAAAGCACTCCGGGCGACGATCCCGCCCCTTCTGGAAGTCGCCAATCAGGAGTCGGAGAATCTCGCCGATGAAATCCGGGCTGCGGCCATTGAGAAAATGAATGAGAAGCTCGGTGCCGAGGTCGAGCGTCTCGTCCGACTGAGGGAAATGGGGCACCCGGTTCGGGATGAGGAAGTCGACCTGCTCGGAAAGGCGAAGACCGAACTGACCCGGTATCTGGGTGAGACACCCCTGAGGATGGATTCCGTTAGGCTCATTCTCGCGATGGCGTGATACTGGTGATAACCCGGGAAGGCAGGATTCCCTTTGTATTTGATGGCACGTTCAGGAAAGAGCTCACGCAAACGGATCACGACGCCTCGTAAATCCCGTGCCGGGCTGTCTTCCAGGCAAACAAAGCGAGGTTTTCTGCGTCATCCGCTGGTCCGCTGGATCATAGTGGTGGGGCTCTTTGCCGCCTGCGCCGGACTTCTCATCGCGGCCATGGTGCTGTTTCAGTATTCCCGTCTTGCGGCCACCTACGATATCACGGCGGCGGGACGAATGCCGATGGAGTCGAAGGTGACCGATGCGACCGGTGTGCTCGTCGGTTATCTTCACGGGGAGAATGTCGGGACGCCGGTGACCCTGGATCAGGTTTCGCCTCACTTTATTCAAGCGCTCATCGCGAGAGAGGATTCCCGCTTTTACCAGCATCATGGGATCGATCACCGCGGGCTCATTCGGGCCTGGCTCAGGAATTTGAAGGAGAAGCGTACCGTTCAGGGTGCCAGCACTCTAACCATGCAGCTAACCCGCATGGCCTTTGCCCTCAGCGGACGAACGATTCAGCGAAAGCTTCTCGAAATGGCGCTCGCCCGGCGGATCGAAAAACATTTCTCCAAGGATGAGATTCTGACGCACTACATCAATCGTGTCTTTCTCGGAACGGGAATGAACGGGATCGAGCAGGCCGCGCAGGGTTACTTCGGGAAACCAGCCTCCGATCTCACCCTGCCTGAGGCGGCGATGATTGCCGGCGTGATCCGCGCTCCCAACGGATTCTCCCCGTTTCGCAACTACGAGGCGGCGCTTCGTGAGATGAGAAGCACGCTTCTGCGGATGGCGGACGAAGGGCTGATCACGGAAGCGGAGGTAGCCGCCAGCGAATCGGCCCGACCCGTTGTGCTTCCGCAAGAGCGATGGATGGGAATGCTGAAACGCCAGGCCAAGATCTCGGAGCAGAGCTACCTCCTGAAGATGGTCGGTGACCGGGTCGATGAAATGTTCCCCTCACTCGTTGGAGTGGGCGGGTTGTCTATCAGGACGACCTTTGACACCCGCCTGCAGTCGGCGGCCGAGCAGGCTGTGTCGACCCGGCTTGGCGAGCTCGAAAATCAGAAAGGGTATCCGCATCCGGTCTTTGCCGCTCATCGTGCCGGCGATCCTGCCTACCTACAGGCGGCGACCGTGGTGATCGAGAACTTCACCGGGGCGGTGCGGGCCGCGGTGGGTGGCCGGGATTTTCAACACAGTGCCTTTAACCGGGCCATTCAGTCACAGCGGCCCATGGGGTCCATTTTCAAACCGCTTGTCTACGGAACCGCCTTCGAGCGGGGGCTTTTTCCGGGAATGCTCATCAGCGACGGGGCGATTGCCCCGGGCGAGATAAGTTGGGACCGCTTTGGATGGAATCCGGAAAATGCCGACGGCGTCTACGGTGCCATGCTTCCCGTCGAGACCGGGTTGATCAAGTCCCGCAACACTATGACCGTCCGGGTGGGTGAACGGGCCGGAATCGAAAGTGTCATTGCCATGATGGAACACGCCGGTCTCGGGGAACTGGAGCGGGCCGAGCCGTCCGCTCCGATTTATATCGGAACCGTTGGGGCGAATGTCAGGGATGTGACGAGTGCCTACTCGGTTTTTGCCACCGGTGGAGTGCGACATGAACCGTTTTTCATTGAATCTGTCACGGATCGGGACGGCAGCGTTCTCTATGAGCATGGGGATGTGAATTACCGGGTTCTCTCGCCGGGCGCTGCCTGGCTGACTTCCAACATTCTTAAAAAAGTTCTTGAGGAAGGCGGCACGGCAGCCGGGGTTAGAGACCTCGGATTCGATGCTCCTGCCGGCGGCAAAACCGGAACCACCAATGATTATCAGGATGCCTGGTTCGTTGGTTACACCAGCCGGCTCTCCGCCGGCGTCTGGATCGGTCTCGATCAGCCCGGAAAAATCATGGAGGGCGCTTATGGCGGGCGCATCGCCCTTCCGGTGTGGAACGACATCATGATCGAGGCGCAGCGGATCGGGTACGAGTTCACCGACTTTGCCGAGCCGGAGGAGGTCATTTCAATGGAACTGTGTCGGGAGAGCGGCCTCCTCGCGGGTGAAGTGTGCAAGGCGCGAGGTTGTGTCTATGTCGAGGCTGTGCCTCACGACCTCATTCCCAGGAAGTTCTGCAACTCCCATTAAGCGGGAAATTTTGAGTATTGCTGAAACGGGTGGTTGAGGTCAAAGTCCGTCACCCATGCCGCAAGATTCTTCCAGACCTTCCGTCGGTGACTACCAGCGGTTCCCGGTTTTCGCCCTGATCTGGGCGGTGACGACCCTGGTCCACCAACTGGCCTTCACTTTCTGGACGGAGTCATGGCAGGGCTGGATTCTGGTACTCGCCACCTTTGCCGTGATCTACCAGCCTTCGTGTGTGCTGCGGTTCGGGGTGATGGTGATCGCCTCACTGTTGAATCTCTGGCACAAGCTCCCCTTCGTTCCCAATCACATTCTCTATGAGGGCATGCTGCATGTCATCATGTTGATTGCGATGGCGGGTTTCTTCATCGCCAATCCCGGACGGAGCCAGTTGAGTGCTGTCGCGCGGGGGTGGAGTTCGAGACTTCTCCCGGTCCTCGTCGCCATCCTTGTTAAAGTGCTCTATTTTACCGTTCCCGGGGTTCCGAAGGGCCCGCTCCTAGGTGCTCTTACGACGCTTTTTCTGGTGGTGTCGATCTGGCGCCTGCTCTTCAGAAGTCCGATCGTTGGTGCGGGGGAGAACTATCTGGACCGCTTTGCTCCCGTCATTCGTGTGGCGGTGGGGATCATGTATCTCTGGGCGGTGATCCAGAAGTTGAACTGGGATTATTTCAATATCGACGTTTCGTGTGCCGCCCAGCTTCACCGCGAGATTGCCGCCTACTTTGGCGGTCTTGTGCCTACGGCGCCCTGGATTTTGAAAATGACCGCGGCCGGTTCGCTCGTCTTTGAGCTGGGAATTCCGCTTCTGCTGTTTTTCCGGCCAACCCGCCTGGCTGGTTTTGCGCTGGCGATAGGATTTCACCTCTGGCTCTCGATCCATCCGGCGGCGGGGATTTTCAGTTTCACCTCCCTCATTCTCGCTCTCCTCGTCTTCTTCCTTCCCTCAACCTGGGGGATTCAGCTCCAGGCTCTTTGGGACAGGCAAATGCAATGGCTCGGCCGTGGAGACGTCGAACGAGGGCGACGTCGGGCCAGAGGCCTTGTCTTATGGGGATTCTTCATCACCCTGATCATTCAAATCGGCTTGTATCTCACGATCGAGCGCAGCTACGCGGTCTTCTACAAAGCGAACCGCATTGGCTTTTTTGCCTTCTTTGCCTGGGGTTGCTGGATTGGTGCCTGCTTCCTGCTGGCAGGTTGGAAAGCGGGGAAGGCGGACCGAACCCTTCCGAACCGGGCTCGCTGGTCCCTCGCCTGGGTAGGGTTGATTCCCATTTTACTGAACGGCGTCTACCCCTGGCTGGGAGGGCGGACCCAGACCTCTTTCTCGATGTACAGCAACCTGCGTTCCGAGGCTGAGGGTAACCATATGTTTCTCAAGCGGATTGACCTCTTCAAGCTGCAGACGGACATGGTCGAGGTGCTGGAGTCGGCGCCGAATATTCTCGGTCCATCAAAACGACCGAGGGGCATTCAACAGTTTGCCAACGTCGGCCATCATGTCATCCCGTGGTTTGAATTTCGAAGACTCGTCAGCGAAATGCCGGACGATTTTGAAGTAACCTATCTCCGCCAGGGCAAAGAGCTCTCGCTCGGTCGTCGCAACGGAGAAATCTACGGCGACGAGCAGGCCTTTGAACCTCTGCCGCTCCTGCAACGGAAGTTCGTCTGGTTCCGCCGACTTGAGAGCCTCGAAGGCCCGATGTGCTGCACCCACTGAGAATCCACGGGGTTCTCGATCTTGTTGTTGGCAGCTCCCCGCAGCCAGCCGGAGAACCCCTCAATCTCCGGCCTACCAGCACTTCTCCGGAGCGATCGTCACTTTTTGTAAAATACGAGAAATTTAAGCTTTCTTAATTAAATTTCCTCTGTTATGGAATATCAGTATTCTTGAACGCTGTCTTCTGCTATTCCCTACCGCATTCCTGATGAGTCTGGTCGAACAGAGCAAGCCGGTATCGCGCCCGACGTCCGGTGAGAGCGTTCCTGATAGTGCTCTCGGGATTCTTGTGATCGAGGCGAGGTCGACCACGCCGCTGGGGCCGAAAATTGTCTACGCCAACGAAGCGATCGCAAGGCTCTCCGGCTATGAAATCGGTTCTCTCATGGGATCACCCCTCGGCCTTCTTTATGAACGCTCTGATCTTCCCGGCTTGATTGAAAAACTGCCCGTTATCGCGACCCGTCCGAACCATTGTTTCATGGACCGGATACTAATGAGAAACGGGGGAACCAAACGTCACTGTCACTGGACGATTCGCGCGACGAATCGGGAAAACTGCCCCGGGAGTTTCTTTACCCTGACCGTGAAGCCGGTGCCGCCGGTTCAGAAGACGGAGGGATCGAGCGCCGATCACGCGAGGGGCAGGCGTGGGGATTCCTCTGAAAGCGACTACGAGACGGTGCGCACGGAATCCATTTCGTTAGCCGCCGGGGGTGTTGCCCACGACTTCAAGAATGCTCTCCAGACGATCAAGTCGAATCTCGAGCTCGCCGCCCTTGAGAGTCCTGCAGGGACGAAGGTTCAGACCTACATTGACGAGGCCCATCTCGCCCTGGGAGATGCCGAAATCCTCGCGCATCAGATGCTGGCTTTCACCCGGGGGGTGCGGGAAACCAAGCGGGTCATTGAATTGGGCGATCTCCTCAAGCGGGTTTCAAGGCTCTGTTCGGCCGGTTCCGGAATACGCTGCCGGATTTCCATCCCGGCCGGGCTTCGCTGTGTGGAGGGTGACCCGACGCAGATCTATCAAGTCCTTCACAATCTGGTCATCAACGCCCGGCAGGCTATGCCGAGTGGCGGGATGATCAGCATCACTGCGGGAAATGCGAATCTGGTCTCGGAAAATCCTTATTCGATGCCTCCGGGACGTTACACAGTGGCGTCGGTGAAAGACCGGGGCTGCGGGATACCCGAGCATCAGTTGTCGCGGATCTTTGATCCTGACTTTACGACAAAAGCAAACGGTAGCGGCTTCGGGCTTGCTTCGTGTCAGGACATTGTCGAGCGCCATGGCGGAGCCATTCGAGTGGCCTCACGAGTGGGGGTGGGAACGGAGTTCCTTGTTTTCCTCCCCTCGACTGATGCTCCGGCGGATCCGAATCAGACCTTCGCTGCTCCGTTGAGGAAGAGCGGGCCTTCGCTGACCCAGCCGGTTTCAGGTGGCGGTCGCATTCTCATCGTCGAGGACCAGGTCGACGTGGCGAGAGCGACGCGAGGCCTCCTCAAACATCTGGGATTCGAGAGTCTGCACTCGCCCAATGGCGAAGGAGCGATCGCGGTCTACCGGGAACATCTCGATTCGGCCGAACCGATAGACGCGGTGTTGCTGGATATGACGCTGCCCGGAGGGTTGACGGGCATGGACGTTGCCCGTGAGATTCGAAGGCTCGACCCCACCGCGCGGATCGTGGCGACGAGCGGATATTTTGAGGACGACAAGGTGGATCTCGATGATTCCGCCGGCTTCATGGGAATCCTGCCGAAGCCGTATTCGATGGACACCCTCGCGGAGGTGATGGAGTCCGTCCTTTCGTATTAAGCCGAATCCGCCCTGACTTCGGAGCGATTTCCCGTCCGGAACCAGGAATCGAAATTCACCCGCATCAGGCGAATGACGGTTTCGAGGTCAAGTCCGCGCCAGTCTGCGAACGCCTGATAAATCGAGGCCAGATTCACGGGGTGGTTCAGAGGTCCGTTCTCCTCTTGATCCGGCATGGCACGAAGGACCAGTTCCGCTGGTGGCATCATATCCGGAGCGTCGGTCTCAAGGAGGATCCGGTCCTCAGGAATTTTCTCAAAGACCCGGAGCTTTTCCGCCTTTTCCGCCCGAAAGAAATAACCGGAGAGCGAAAAGAAAGCGCCGCGTTCAACAAAGTCATCAATCATCTCCGCCGGACCGCCAAAGGAGTGAAGGAGAAAGGGGGGAATCGACCCCGCCTGCTCGAGGCATTCACGCAGGTGTCCCCAGGCCTGGAGGCAGTGGATCGAGAGGGGGCGGTCAAGACGACCTGCCATTTCCAGTTGGGTTTGGAAACAGCGGGATTGGGATTCGAGATCGTGACCTTTGATCCATCGATCCAGCCCGACTTCTCCGACGCCGGCTCCGGGGTAGCGGAGAAGCAGGTCTTCGAGTTCGTCCTTCCATTCGCGAGGGACGCCGTTCACCTTCCACGGGTGAAGCCCGAAGGAGGGAATGATTTCGGAAAAGGTATCCGCCAGTTCCGCGACGCGGCCCCAATCTTCGGGGCAGGTTCCGTTGACTACGATTCGTGAGATACCTGCTTCCCGCAGGGTCTCCATCACCCCGGAGAGATCTTCAGGGAAGCGGAGGTCCTGAAGGTGGAGATGGGCATCAATCATGGGATCAGGGTTCCAGAAATCCGGTGACGGACTCAAGGATCAGTTCTCTGATGTGTCGTAACCCTCTCATCCGTGTCGGGGTGAGGTTGAGGTCAATCTTCAGTGCTTCGATAAACTCCGGCGCGGTGTCGATGATCTCCCGGGCGGAAACGCCGGAGTAGACGCGGCAGAAGAGGGCGCCGACGCTCCGGAGAGCCGGAGACTCGGAATCGATTCTCAGTTCGATCTTTCCGTCGTTCCCTTCCCGGATGGCCAACCAGACTTTGGACACACACCCGGGGACGAGATGAGCGTCATTACGGAGTTCCTCCGGAAAAGGCTCAAGGAGGGAAGCGCCTGTTTCGACGATGAGTTGAAACCGCTCCCGTGGATCTTCGATCAACAAATAGTCCTCAATGAGGGCTCTCTGCCGTTCTCCGGCCGTCATTGACATGAGAGGACAGGGGGTAAAGTCCCGATTCTCAATCCTCCAGCGTCAGGCGCATCGGGATCATGTGAGAATGCTGGAAGTTCAATTTCTTGAAGAAACGCTGACTCTCCTCACTGATCTTGTCGGTGAGCAGAGTGATGCGTTTGAAATCTTTTCGCTTCGCGAAATCCACCACGTAATCCACCAGTTGGGTTCCGTATCCCTGACCGCGGAAGTCCGGGTGGATGATGACGTCCTCCAGCAGGATGACAAAACCGCCCATGGCCGTGCTGATCGTAAAGAGAACGTTGACCATGCCGATAATTTCGTAATCGGTCCGGACAACAAAGATTCTTCCGCGGCTGGGTTGCTCGAGGATGTATCTGAGGCCTCGTTCCTGCTTCTTGCGATCCGGGCTGAAGTCTTCCTCCAACTCGAAAAGCGCCATCGTCAGGTCGACCAGTCTCGGAAGATCCTCGATTGTAGCGGGTTCGATCCTTGCCCTCTGATTGAGAGGTTTGATCGGTGCGGTGTGTGAGAGGTCCATTAGATTGTTCCGCGAGTGGTCTCTGAGTGCGAGGGTAGCAAAAACCACACCATTGTAAATGGATACTTTCTCGACCCGAAGATCCTGATTCCCTTGATGTTAAGCGGATCGGATCCGTTTTCCGTCCGATAGAACCCCGGACAGGCGCTCCCTAGCCCTCTTGTTTTCGTTCCGATCGTAACCGCCAGAAGCCCGCGAGGAGACTACCGATGAGACAATGATAGACCGCGCTGATGGCACAGGGAACCGGTGCCAGGGTCCCCGGGAAGTGTTTGTTCGCCAGATGGGTGCCCAGTCCCGAGTTCTGCATCCCGACTTCAATCGAAATGGTGCGGCTGTCCACTTCCGGAAGCCGGAGCAGCCTTGCCGCTGCATAGCCTAAACCAAATCCTCCCAGATGAAGGAGGGCCGGCGCGGCGAGGAGGCGCCATCCGGACTGGAGAATGATTTCGCGATTCTGACCGATGATGCTGGCAACGATGAGGACGATGGCGATTACCGAAACAAGCGGGGAGACAGGAGTCAATCGCCGGGTGAGGGAGGGCAGGAGGTGGTTTAAGACAAGCCCCAGCAGAACCGGGACAAGCACCACGACGACCGTGCTGCGACAGAGCCCCCAGGCATCGACCTCGACGAGAGTCCCGGCGAGCCATTTCGTGAGCAGGGGAGTAAGGGCGATCGCGGCAAAAGTGGAAGCGACCGTCATCAGGACGGACAGGGCGACATTCGCCTTTGCCAGGTAGGTCACGACATTCGACGCGGTGCCGCCCGGACAGCAGGCGACGAGAATGAGTCCAACCGCAAGGCTCGGGTCGATCTCCGAAAGGCGGAGGAGAAGGCCGACGCCCCATCCCAGGAGCGGCATGATCACGAACTGACATCCCAGGCCGATAAATCCCGCCCGTGGCATCGTGACCACCCCCTTAAAATCGGCGAAAGAAAGAGTGATCCCCATCCCGAGCATGATGAGGGCTAGCCCCCAGACGATGTAGGAGCCGCTAAACCAGGTGAACCATTCCGGCCGCACAAGGGCCAGTCCGCTGCAGAGCAGGATCCAGAGGGGAAAGGCGGCTGTGAGCCGGGAAAAGAGAAGCGACATGCCGAATGAAAGACTCTGGACGGTCAAAGCCGCAAGTGAAAAGCCAAAATCGACGGTAGTTCCCCCTTGCGTCCCGTCCCGTCGCCCCTACCTTTCCCGCCTTTCCACAGCCCCCCACCACCTATGAGCCAACGCCGCATCCTCGTCTGCGATCCGATTTCTGAAAAAGGCATCGAATTTCTCAAGAATTCCGGCCTTTCAGTCGACGTGAAGCTCGGCCTTAGCGAGGCGGAGCTCGTGGAAAACGCGCCGAATTACGAGGGTATCATCGTGCGCTCGGGCGTGAAAATCACCGCTCCTGTCATCGAAGCGGGTGCGGGAGTCCTGCGCGCCATCGGCCGGGCCGGAGTCGGTGTCGACAATATCGACATTCCTGTCGCCACGAAGCACGGCGTCGTCGTGATGAACACACCCGGTGGTAACACGATTTCCACGGCCGAACACGCCTTTACCCTGATGATGTCGCTCGCCCGCCACATTCCCCAGGCTCACCAGTCTGTCGTTGAGGGCCGTTTTAAGGAAGGCCGCAAAGCCTACGCCGGCGTCGAACTTTACAACAAAACCCTCGCCATTCTCGGCATGGGCCGGATCGGGGCCGAGTTCGCCCGCCGCGCCATGGGCTTCGGCATGCGTGTTGTCGCCTATGATCCCTACCTCGCCGCCAGCAAGGCCAAGACGATGCGCGTTGAGCTTTGTGAGACCGTCGAGGAAGCGGTTGCCCAGGCTGATTTCATCACCCTGCACATGCCGATGACGGCCGAGACCAAACATCTCATCAATGCGGCACGAATCGCTCTGATGAAACCCGGGGTTCGCATCATCAACTGCGCCCGGGGAGGACTCATCGACGAGGCTGCTCTGCTTGAGGGAATCAAGTCGGGCAAAGTCGCCGGAGCCGCTCTCGACGTCTTCGAGATCGAGCCGCCTGCGGCTGACTACGAGTTGCTGACCCGTCCCGAGATGGTTTTCACCCCCCACCTCGGCGCCTCGACCGAGGAGGCCCAGGAAAACGTCGGCATCGAGATCGCCGAGGCCATTGCCGGTCGTCTTCTCCGCGGAGAGGTCATCAATGCGGTCAACATGCCCAACCTCGATGAGACGACCCTGAAGCTCATCGGTCCCCATCTCAGCCTGTCGGAGGTTCTCGGCAAGCTCGTCAGCCAGATTGCGCCGAACCAGTCCGACTTTTTCCGCATCGAATACACCGGCAAGGTTGCTGAAACCGACACGACCCTGGTGACCCGCTCGGCCCTGAAAGGCTTCCTTGAGACGGGTTCCACATCGGGATCGGCTAACTACCTCAACGCTCCCGCGCTCGCCGAAGGTCGCGGTATCCGTGTGACGGAGAGTCGTCCGACCGAGGAGTGTGAATTCACCGACCTCATCACCGTGACCGCCGGCAACGACAAGGAAAAAGTGACCGTTTCCGGCACCTTCTTCGGCAGTCAGCCGCGGGTCGTGCGCATCGACGATCACAATCTCGATGCGACCCCTCAGGGTAACCTGCTGATTTTCGAAAACACCGATGCGCCCGGCGTCGTCGGAGCGATCGGCCGTGTCCTCGGTGAGGCAAAGATCAACATCGCCAATATGTCCCTCAGCCGCAATCAGGTGGGAGGAAAGGCACTGAGTATCCTCAATGTCGACTCGGCGATCGATGACGCGACGATCAGGAAGATCGAGGCCATTCCGGGAATTCAGAGTGCGACGACCGTGGTTCTGTAAACCACTGCCGGGAGACTCATTTATCCTGTTCTATTTCGACTCGCCTAAGGCAAGGGTGCAGGGCTGTGCCGCGCCCGTCCCCCGCTTTCACTCGTTGCGAAATTCCAGGATATCACCCGGCTGGCAGTCGAGGTGCTGGCAGATGGCTTCCAGCGTCGAAAAGCGGATCGCTTTCGCTTTGCCCGTTTTCAGCACCGAAAGATTCTGCGGAGTGATGCCGACGGCTTCCGCGAGGTCGTTGAGCTTCACCTTACGTTTGGCGAGCATGACATCCAGATTGACGATGATTGGCATGGTGAAGCTTAGACAGTCAATTGCTGTTCCTCCCGAAGCAAGCGCGCGTGTTCCAGAATCCAACTGAGCGCGAGCGCCAGAAAGCCCCATTCGATTCCAGTCCCTGACATCGAGAAGGTAAAGAGGGAAACGTCGCGGATGAAGCTGAAGTAAAGGACCTCCGCCGTGTGAGATGCTCCCACAAACTGCCCGATCATTCCCCAGACCTGGCCCACGATCCCATGGATCAGATAAATCCAGCCGAGCAGCCGGAAACTCCTGATCGGCTTCTCTCCGAAGACGTCGCCGCGCTTCCACGCGGCGGCGATGCGAAGGATCAGCGCCATGGTTACAACAAAGATAACAAGCGCGGCCGCGACGTAGAAAAAGCTGATCCAATAGTGGTCGAGGTAGGAGTCGTAGTCCCAGGCCACCAGAGATCTGATCGCTTCGGGTGTCATGCCATCGATTGTTATCCCCCCCATGCCGGCGAACATCGAGATGACGTTTTCCTTTTCTCCCGCCTCACCGGCAAGGCCGAGCCCGAGTGTGGTTGCCATTACGATCAAGAGAGCCATGACGTTTAACACCAGCCAGAACCAGGAAAAGCCCCACAGGAGCCGGCCCACCTTCTGGATTCGCGATTGATGTGGTTGAAGGGATTCATTCATGGAGGCAGACAGTAGCAGAAGAATCTCGAAAAGGAATATTAAGTTAATGTTTAACGATAAATATTTACCCTAAAGTGAATTTTTTGACGATCAGGGAAGTTTGCGAAATCCGGTTGGCGA
Source organism: Akkermansiaceae bacterium UBA2381 (assembly GCA_002344215.1). Lineage (GTDB taxonomy): Bacteria > Verrucomicrobiota > Verrucomicrobiia > Verrucomicrobiales > DEV007 > Arctic95D-9. The sequence goes on along the minus strand of DDSV01000022.1, from coordinate 12,887 downwards.
TGTTCACCCGCCTCAAAGCGGCCAATCGTTCTCCCGAATGATCCAGCGCTGCGCTCCGGTCGGGGCGAAGTCCTTCAAAATCCAACTTGCTCTGCGCATTGTCCTTGCGATCAAAAGCCGGCTGCGGTTCAATCAAACTCCATGAAACCGCTGCCGACCGCACCCTCTCTGGCCATCGCCTTGACCCTCTTCACTCTCCTTTTCACCCCCGCTCTCCGGGCCGATCCGGTCGAGGATCAGGTGAAGAATATCCGCGCCCGCTACAATGCGATCGAAGGTGCCAAACTGACGGGAACGAAGGTTGAATTCGAGAGTCAGGACGAGCCGGTCTCCGGAACCTGCACGACCTATACGCAGGGAGGTGTCGTGGTGAAGGTGCATCTCTCGTGGGGCGCCGGTGACCACGGGGCGAGCGACGAGTATTATTACTACGACGCGAACGGTCTCTTTTTTGTCTATGCGTCGGACGGTTCCTGGGGATTCACGGGGAATACCCTTCCGAGCGGGGAAAGCGAGACCATCGACACCACGATTGAGCATCGCGTCTACCTCGGGGGCGGTCAGATCATCCGGCATTTGAAGAAGGAGGCGAAATCCACCGATGGCGAGGCAGTACCGGGTTTGATCGCGAAGGCTCCGAATCTGCCGGCAAACGACCCTGAGCGGGCGGCGGAATTGTTGCGGAGGGGACAGGGAGCGTCATCGGTGAAAAGTCCCGCCGATCTCGGTGCTCTGCTGATGCCGGAGTGAGGCTGCTCACGGTTGTTCTTCGCGACGGGGGCGGTTTCGTCGGGTGATTGCCTGCCGAACCTCTCAAGACGGTTCCATTTCAATTGTCATTCGGGGATTTTCCTGAGAGAATTTCTCCATGGGATCCGATCTCTACTCCGCTGACCTGGACAATTTTCTGCGAAAGGCGCTCGGAGTTCAGCTCGCAGATCCGGAGAAGCTATTGAGCGAGGAAAAGCTGAAAGAGATCGCCCGCAACGCCGGATTGACCGAAGAGGACTGGGAGAATCTGTGTGAAACACTCAAGGGGCATCTGGCGAAGGGGCGGAACTTTCTGAAGTTCGCCAACCACACCGATGCCATCACCGAACTGGAGCAGGCTGTCGCAATCGCGCCCTACCGGGCGGATGTTCTGGTCGATTGCGGGAAAGCCCATTTCGGCCGTTGGAAGGAGACCGGCAACCGCTTGTCACGGGATAGAGCGGAGACCCTTTTTAGAAAAAGCCTTGAGATAGCACCCGACAACGCGGACGCGGCCGAGCAATTGAGCCTGTTGAAGCAGACGAAGCCCGCCTCCCGAATTCGCCGGAAAATGGCGGCGATGGCAGCAGTGCTTCTCCTCGCAGGGGGTGTTTCCGCGTGGGTGGGAATTCCCGGACTCGCTGGAAAACACGACGGCCCCGGCGGCAATCAGCAGATCGAATCGCCGGAAGTGAAGGGGCGAACCGCCTACCCGACCGCGGCGCTCCCGCCAGTTGGATCTCCCGGTCCGTTTGCCTTCGATCAGGACCTCGTCGCCTACTGGACCTTTGACGGGAGTTCCCTGGCGGAGGATCTCGTCGCAGGGCAGCATTCGCTTACTCAAAGCGGTCGGGTGGAAGCGGTCGATGGAGTCGACGGACGTGCCATGCGTTTTTTCTCCGGTGAAGAATCGGGGATGTTCACGAAGCCTTCGACGGAGTTCACTTTCGTTGATACCGTCACTGTCTCGGCCTGGGTGAAGCCGGCTACCTTCAAGAGCAGTCAGATCGTCTGGTTCGGCGATCGACGTAAAGGACGCGACCCGTGGCAACTCGCGATTCTCGATAGCGGACAGGTCCGCTTCCGCTGCGATCGGTCCGTGACGGGTGATCCCCCCTTCACGATGCTGCCCGAGGAGATCATCGTCAAACCGGGCGACGGACCCCATCTCAACCAGCATGTCGCGGCTGATTCCCCGGGATTGCTGCCGCTCAATGAATGGTCCTTCGTTACCGGCAGGATCCAGAAAACCTCATCGGGGCAGAGCATCATCAGTGTGTTCGTGAACGGCACCCTGGTCAGCGAAGTGAAGACCACGGAGATCGTGGACTATAAGACGGATGAAATGTGGGTCACCCTCGGTGCGGTGCACGATGGAAATGCCCAGAACTTCAACGGGGCCATCGACGAAGTGCGGGTCTATCGAAGCGCGCTCTCGGATGAGCAGATCCGGGAGATCTACGAGCAACCCCGCCGGAATGAGGCGGGCAGGGGAGGGGATTCGAGCCCGTGAGGGAATGCGCCTTACAGGCGTAGGGTTGTTTGCCCTTGGAGGCAGTAGGCTGGAAGGTTATCATTTCAAGAGATGCCGCAGATCTATATTCAACTCTTCGTGTGGCATGTTGTCTCCCGGCTGTTAGTCTTGTTTCTCTTCCTCACCAGCACGGATATGAATTCCCCACCATGGGAAGGAGAGATGTTCGGGTGGGTCTTCAATCTGATAGCCTGGAACGGTATCGGATTCTTCGTCCTTCTATTGGCGGTCTGCTTACCTACATTGTTAGGGCGTTCAGTGCCGATGGCGCTTCGCATCAATGCGTTCAACGGGATCTGCCTGGGATTGTTTGGAGCAATCCACGATTCGTTCTTCGGGTTCGGCATGGCCTGGGGCTTCGAGATCATGATGCACCATGTGGGAACTCCTTTACGTGATGCTTTTCCGGTCCCGCGAGTGTTGGTATTCTTTTTCGCCGTCGGATATTCCATCGGTGTTCCAATCCTTTTGGCACTGTCGCATCGGCGTCCGCTATCTGATGAAATCCGCCGCGGTCACCTCATTCGCTTCTCGGTGCTTCCTTGGCCGCAGCTCGTTGAGCCAGCATCCATTGGTAGAGCTCCTCGTCGGAAAAGACCGGCACGATGATGTTCCCGTGGTCGCCCTCCGGATAAATTTTCAGGATCGCATTGCCCCCCGCTTGGTTGATCGCCTCCACCAGAGCCTGATGGGGCGCCAGCGGGACGATGTCGTCCTTGGCTCCGTGGAAGGCCCGGATCGGCAGTTGATTGAGTTTCGGAGCGAGGGACACGGGTCCATGAGCACAAACTGTCACCAAGGCCGCGAAGCGCTCGGGCCGACTTCCGGCGAACTCCCAGGCACCGGCCGCTCCCAGGCTCACCCCGGCGAGACAGACCCGGTTCTTGTCCACGGGGTAACGCTTAAGCACTTCGTCGAGAAAACGATTCAATCCGGCGCTGGGCCAGGATCCGTCCGGCAACTGCGGACAGATCGTGATGAAAGGAAAATCGGTCCTCTTTCTAAGAAATGAGGGAGGACCGTAGCGGTGGAGTTTTTTGAGGTCATTTCCGCGTAAACTTCGCCCGTGCAGAAAAATGAGCAGCGGCAGACCGGATTCCGGGACTTCCGCGAGCTCGGGGATGTAGAGCAGATAACGCCACGGCATTTCCCCTGCCTCATCACTCGTTGAGACTGCCGTCGCCTCAACGAGCTTCCCCCTCTCCGTTGCACGAAGGGAAAAGGGCAGGATCATCGCGAGGAAGAGAACCCCCGCCAAACCCCGTTTCCTCTCCACGATGCTCGTCTTCATTGTTCACCTTACAGGCGTTCGTTCGCGCGTGTTGAATTTAGAATATTAAGATCGGGGATCACTAGTTCAATCTCCGGAACCGAACCCTCGCTTCTTTATGATCCTCCCCAGGCTCTCCGACGAGATCCCGGGAGGCAGGGCCTTCAATAAAAACTACTGTTCAAATGTTGACATTTTTGAAAAATTCCTGAAAGTGTTCTCATGAACAGAAAACGACTCATGGTCAAAAATTTCAGTTTCATTTGGAATGGCCTTATTCATCTTTCGGATGGGAGCCAGTGGACGCTGGTCGATCCGGCGCGGGAGCACGACGTCACCTGGTGGCAGACCGGCGATGTCGTGAAACTGGATCACCGGCGCGGCGCGCCACTTCTCCGCAATCTCTCCCGCGACGAATCAGTCCCCATTGTTTCGGCTTCGGAGAGGTTTCTTGAGCTGGCGGCGTGAGGGTGGGTACGGCGCCAGCCAACCCGCTTCGTCCTCAAGATGGCCCCTCCACGAAGGGCTCCTCTCGCGACTTTGGAGAGATCTTCGGAGATAGGAACCATCGCGATCATCGGATGGCTTTTCAGCTCACCCCGGACCGTGACTTGGTTATGCGCGATCCAGCTTTGCTGGAAAAAGATTGAGAATACGGAGAGTAAATTCCTTGCCGCCGCCTCATGGCTCAAAGGTCGCAGCATGACAATGGGCTTGACCGCAAGCAAACCGATGTGCATGGAATCGTGGTTTGCCATGTGCTCGCGTCAGGGTTTTGCCTGTGCATGCAAAGTCCGCTCACGGCTTGTGTTTATGCACCATCTCCTAATGTCGTCTCTTCAAAAACGCCTCCTTTTAGCCATCGCATTCTTTTATGCCTACACAGCGAACGGTGCGGAACCGGAGGACATTTCCCGCCGCGTTGCTGATCTCCTCGCCCGGATGACCATGCCGGAAAAGATCGGGCAATTGGTGCTCATGAGTGGATATGGTCGTACCCCCGGTCCTGAGAAGGAGCAGGGCGATCTTGAGCGGGCGATCCGGTCGGGTGCCTGTGGGAATGTTTTTAATGTGCTGGGCGTCGATGAGGTCGGACGCCTGCAGCGGATGGTGATCGAAGAAACCCGTCTCGGTATTCCGATGCTGTTCGGTTTTGACACGGTTCATGGATTCCGTACGATTTTCCCCATCCCGCTCGGGGAGACCGCGTCATGGAATCTTGAACTGATGGAACAAACCGCGCGGGTTGCTGCGACGGAATCTTCGGCTGCCGGACTGAACTGGACCTTCGCTCCCGTCGTCGACATTTCCCGCGACCCCCGGTGGGGTCGAATCGCCGAGGGTGCTGGTGAGGATCCCTATCTTGGAGCGCAGGTGGCGCGCGCACGGGTGCGCGGGTTTCAGGGATCGGACCTGAAAGCGCCGGATACGGTGCTGGCCTGTGCCAAACATTTTGCCGCCTACGGTGCGGTTCAGGCGGGTCGGGATTACCACGCCGTCGATATGTCCGAGAGGCTTCTAAGGGAGGTGTATCTCCCTCCCTTCCTCGCCGCGAAGGAGGCGGGGGTAGTAAGCGTGATGACTGCCTTCAGTGAGTTGAACGGAACCCCTGCTAGCGCGAACCGCTTTCTTCTGCGCGACATCCTACGGAACGAGTGGGGTTTCAAGGGCTTTGTGGTTTCGGATTTTGCAAGCATCAGCGAAATGGTTACGCACGGGTCCGCCGGGGATAATTCCGAGGCGGGTCGGCAGGCGCTCAAGGCAGGAGTGGATATGGATATGGTAGGCGGGGTCTATCAAGGACATCTCGGGCGGATGCTGGCGGAGGGAAGGATTGAACCGGGGCAGATTGACGCTTCCACCGCGCGGGTTCTGGAGGCGAAATTCCGCCTCGGTCTCTTTGAGGATCCCTTCGGTCGTTGTGATGAAGTTCGCGAACAGCGGACCCAACTGACTCCCGAGAATCGCGAACTCGCCTACCGGGCGGCGTGCGAGTCGTTCGTGCTTCTGAAGAACGAGACTGAGGTGCTTCCACTCAAGGCCGGGTCAAAGATCGCAGTGATCGGTTCGCTGGCGGATTCACGCAGGGATTTGTTAGGGCCGTGGAAGGGGGATGGAGAATGGGAACCGGTCGAGACGATCCTTGCTGCGATCCGGCGCAGCAATGCAGGAGGGGAGGTGCGATTCGCCGGAGGGTGCGATGTCAGGTCCACAAATGAGGCGGGTTTTGCGGAAGCGCTCGATGCCGTGCGAAACTCAGATCTCGCGGTGCTGGTCATGGGCGAGAGCGCTGATATGAGTGGCGAAGCAAAAAGTCGAACCGACATCGGTCTTCCGGGAGCGCAAACCGAGTTGTTACGTCAGGTGCGGGCCTTGGGTAAACCCGTCATTCTTGTCCTCATGAATGGTCGCCCGCTCGCTCTTGAGGAGGAGTCCCGGCTCGTGGATGCGATGCTTGAGGTCTGGTTTCCCGGAACCGAAGGTGCGCGAGCCATTGCGGATGTCCTCTTCGGCCGGGAGTATCCCTCCGGCAAACTTCCGGTAACGTTTCCCAGGAACCTGGGGCAGGTTCCCCTCTTCTACAGTGCCAAAAACACCGGGCGTCCGTCCTACCCTGAAAACCCGACGGCTGAGTTCCGTTCGACCTACCTCGATTCTCCGAATGATCCGCTTTTTCCTTTCGGCTTCGGATTGAGTTACACGACTTTCTCTCTTTCAGATTTTCATCTCGACCGCGATCAGCTTCTAACAGATGAGGATTTGGTGGCGGAAGTGCTGGTGACAAACTCGGGGAAGCGCCCGGGAGCGGAAGTCGTCCAGCTGTATGTGCGTGATCTCGTCGGTAGTGTCACCCGGCCACTGCTTGAGCTGAAAAGTTTCAGAAAAGTGCACCTTTTGCCCGGCCAGTCCGAGAGGGTGAGCTTTTCAATGAATGAGCGCGATCTGGCTTTTCTTCGCGAAGATATGACCTGGGGAACGGAGCCCGGAAGATTCAAGATTTTCGTGGGTCCCAACAGCCGCGACCTGTTGTCCGCCGACCTTGAGATTTTGCCTGAGACGGGAAAAAGGAGGGAATGACGGGCAACGGAAGGCGCGACTTTGCCGCTCCCCACTAATAACTGCTCAACAACCGGATTGCCGCCCGCACCGACGCCAAGGAGGCGGTCTCCTGCGCGGTGTGATAGCCGGTTGTCGGGATCTGCAGGGTCGTTCCGCTGATCCGTCCCTCGGTCGCGGCAATGAGTCTCCCTAGCTCGGTTCTCCCGAGGGACATGGGTTTGGGCCGGGTGAGATTTTCGTTCTCGATCCAGAGATCTTTGTAGGAATAGAGAACCCCGAGATCACGGCATCTTTCTTCGATCTCAAAGGTGAACTGAGGATCAAAATGGGCAGAAGCGTCTTTTTTACGCAGCACCAAATCCTGCGCCCCGGCCGCTTCTGTGGAAGGGTAGGGGCTCGTGTCGAGAACGAGGAGCCGGCTCGTTGAAATGCCCTCGCGGAGCAGCCAGGAAAGCGCGTAGCGCCAGCTTCGACCTGCTTCCTCCTGCGCAGTGAAGAGAGCGGTTCCGGAGAATCCTTTGCGAAAGAGATAGACGATGAGCGCGACACTGAGGACGTTGTCGAGCTGGGCGGAGAGATGGGTATCGCTCACGCGCAAGCGATCGAGAAAGGAGATCGGGGTTCCCGGTTGGAGATACTCAAGCCCGTCGATTTCGAAAATGAGATTTCTTCGTGATTCGCAAAGACGGCCCGAGGAGATCATTCCCTGACCGAGATAGGTTCCGGTGTAGGGGAGGTGGGCCTGGACCCGCTGTCCGGTGAAACGATCCGCGATCGAGGCGATCATCTGCTCGGAGACGGAGTCCCCGGTCAACTCGCCCTGATTGCCGGCGATGAAGGCGGCGTACTGGAACTCGTTCGGCCCCGTGCAAAGAAGACCATGCCGGTCAATATGGGCGCTGAGGACGATACTGTCGGGATTTTTTCCCCGCGCCACGAGGATCCCCATGTAGCGGTCGATGGAGACGTCCACCTCCTCGAGTTCGCGCCGCAGGACGCGGAAGAAGGAATCCTCGGTTCCGACGACGGAGGGCTCGCGGACGAGACCCTGGAGGATTTCCAGAAAGTCGGCGAGATCGGCTTCGGACATAGTGCCGGAACCGGATTCTATCGGGTGTGATCGGGATACACTCAAAGGAATGGGAGAAAGTTGCCGTCTCCGTCCTCAGAGGTAAAGCAGATTCGATGCCTATCCTTTTCGCTCAAGGAGAGATTTTCCGGTCATCTCCTGCGGCGGTTTGACGCCCAGTAATCCGAGAATGGTCGGAGCGATGTCGGCAAGAATCCCGTCATGGAGGATCATCTGATCGGCATCGGCCCCCACATAGATGAGGTGAACCGGATTGGTCGTATGAGCGGTCTGGGGTGAGCCGTCCTCATTGATCATGACTTCGCAGTTGCCGTGATCGGCGGCGATGAGCAGTTTACCGCCGAGAGAGAGCACTTTTTCGACGACGCGCTGGACGCAACGGTCGACGCATTCCACCGCTTTGATCGCGGCCGGGACATTGCCGGTGTGGCCGACCATATCGGGATTGGCGTAGTTGACGATGATCATGTCGTAGTCGGCGGCGCGGTCGAGAATCGTTTGTGTGACGGCCTCGGCCGACATCTCCGGTTTCTCATCGTAGGTGGCGCAGTCCTGTGGCGACTGGAGCATCTGTCTGTCCTCACCGGAATTGGCCTCCTCGACTCCGCCGTTGAAGAAAAAGGAAACGTGAGGGTACTTCTCGGTCTCGGCGACACGCAACTGGGTGAGCCCCGCCTCGGCGACGACCTGTCCAAGGGTGTTTTTCAATTCCACCGTCGGGAAAACGACAGGACACCCGTAGGTCTCGTCATATTCGGTGAGGGTGTAGTAAGCGACTTTCGGATGGACCCCTCGATCGAATCCGCTGAAGTCATCCTTCAGGAAAGCGAGGCTGAGCTGGCGCGACCGGTCGGCGCGGAAGTTGAAGAAAAGGATCACGTCCCCGTCGCGGACTCGCTGTTCGTCGATCGCGTCGAAGACCATGGGTTTCATGAACTCGTCGGTGATATCGTTTTGATACTGCTCCGCCACGGCCTCGGAGGCGAGAATGGCTTTGGCTTCACCTTTCCCGAGGACAATCGCATCCCAGGCCAGCTTGGTGCGTTCCCAGCGCTTGTCGCGGTCCATCGCGAAGTAGCGCCCGATCACGGTCACGATTTTCGCCCCGGACTCGGCAAGTTTATCCTCACAGTAACCCAAATACCTGGTCCCGCCTGTCGGCGAGGTGTCGCGTCCGTCAGTGATCGCATGGACCATGATATCGTCTACGCCCGCGGCCCTGGCGGTCGCGGCGAGGGCGACGAGATGGTCCTGATGACTGTGGACCCCTCCGTCGGAAACCAGTCCGATGAGATGCAGACGCGACTTTGCCGCCTTGCCAAAGGCCTCGACGAGGGTGGCATTGGTGGCGAGTTCACCGTCGACGATGGCTTTGTTGATGCGGGTGAAATCCTGATAGACGATGCGTCCCGCCCCCAGATTGAGGTGCCCCACTTCCGAGTTCCCCATCTGTCCCTCCGGCAGACCCACGTCCATGCCGCTGCAACTGAGGTGGGCGACTGGGTATTTTTGATGCATTTCCCAAGTAAATGGGATATTCGCCAGCCGGGGGCAATCCCCGTAGCGCTCCGCCCCTTCCGGCCCTGCCGGATTGTCACCCCATCCATCCCGAATAATAAAAACGACCGGTTTCTTCGCCATAAGGGGGGAGTATTCGGGCACGATTTCGGCCTCTGCAAGCTATTAGCGTGTTCTGAAGCGCTTCAATGAGACCGGAGACTGCCCCTTTACGGTTCGGTCATGATGCTCTAATCTCGGGAGCAAAATATGCGCGCATCTCGATTCATTCCCCGCTTCCTTTCTGTCCTGGCAGCGATCTTGACGCTTCAGTCCGCGCGTGCTGACGTCATCTACTCTCCGGGAGCACCCTCCGGGAGTTTTGATGTGTTTCCCTGGGTTCAGAATGTGGATATCTCAACCTATATCACCAATCCGGGGACCCACTTTCACACTTTCAATGTCCCGGGTTATCACATCCTGACCTCGGTGGAGCTGGACATGCTTGATGCGCCAAATCCGACCGGAGGTTTTTCCCTCAGCCTGCATGGTCTGACTTTTGATGGGACGAATTATGATCTGCCCCTGGAGGCGACCCTGACCGGATCAAGCAATCCTTCCACGGCGGGAACCTACACCTACACCGGAATGGTGCCTCTCGATCCCGGATCAACTTACGGGATTATTGCTCAGGTTAGTCCGGGGGGTGGCACGTACACTTTGAGCCGTGCAGGCGCTCCGACGACCGGAAGCGGGAATTACGCGTTGATTATTCAGGACGCACCGGTCGCAGCTACAATAAATCCCGACCCGTTCCGTCTGAATGATCTCGTTCTCTTTGTAGGTAGTGAGGCCCTTTCATTCACGGTAAATGCAACGCCAGTCGACATCGATGGAGGGCTGCAATTCGCCAATCTCCAGGGTGAGGCGCTTCTCGCGGGCGGACGAACGGTGCTGAACGATCTCAACAACCGGCTCTTCAACCTCCGGGCCGGGCGGGATAGGGGAAAGGCCGGGAACGGTCTTGTCTCCACGCTGGATGGCGCGTCTGTCGCAGGCTCTGAAAATCCGGAAAGCCCCATCGCCGCCCGGGGAAGTGGTGCCGGTCAATGGGAGGCCTTCACGATGGTGAACTTCGGCGATTTTGAACTGAAAGGAAGCGGTGGCAATGTTGACACCTGGGCTCCGGGACTTGGGATCGAACGGGAGCTCTCCCCCGGGCTGAATCTCGGATTCGCGGCCTCCTTTCTCTCCAGTAGTCAGGACTTCACCAGCGGTCTCGGCGGGTTTGATTTCGAGGGTCCGGTTCTCTCGGCTTATCTTTCCCGGGTGAGCGGTCACTTCTGGAACGATTTTCTATATAGTCACGGCACCTACGATCTCGATTCTTTGCGGGACACTGGCACCGGCAATCCCGCAGCCTTTGGCAGCAGCGATGCCGAATCTCATGCCGCCCAGTATAATCTTGGATGGTATTTCCCGACTGAGGACGAAACCATTGTCACCGGTCCCTTTGCCGGTATTGATTATTTTCATGGCGAAATTGACGGATACACCGAGACGGGTGGAGGCATCGCGGGTCTGATTTTCACGGGTCAAACGGTTGAGTCTCTCATTACCCGGGTGGGTTGGTCGATTTCGAAGACCATGGAGATGGACCGGGCCACAGTCACTGCCCAGGCGCGCCTGAGCTACGAGCGTCAAAACCTGAATAATAACGAAGCGGGAGTATCGGCGATCAATGCTCCTTTCGCCGCATCAGGGACGAGCCAACCGGCCGGACAGGATTATGTCGTGGCCGGTCTCGGGGTGAAATTTGACTTTGACTGCAAGGTCAGTCTCCTCCTGAGCTATCAGGGCCAGTTCTTCCGGAACAACGTGCATGATCACCTCGGCGGGGTGACTTTGAGCCTTCCGTTCTGAATCGTCCGTGCCGAATCAGAAGCCGATCCACAGAGTGGTTGACCCTTTCTCTTTCAAAGGTGTTGCCCGGAAGCTCCATTTATTGATTGCCAAGCGGATTACGAGCCTGTTTGATGTTCCGTCAGACCAAAAAGACCGTATGCCGGAAACACCAGCCGCCGATTCAACCGACTCCCCGGCCCCGCGCCCTGAACCTTCGTCAAAGCGACGCACCTTGCTGCAGCGCTCCGGAAGTACGATTTTCCTCATCGCGTTGATTGCTCTCGCGCTCTGGTTTTCCGAACGCTGGATCTTCCTTGCAATCTTCACGCTCCTGTCGATGGGGGGGATGGTCGAGTATTTCCGCCTCTTTCCTCATCCCGGGTTCCGCCGCTTCCGCTGGCTTGCTTTCCTGGTCGCGGGAGGGTATCTCACCCTGCTTTTCTCGCCGCTTTGGGGGTTTAAGGCGGACTGGCTGGATGAACTGGACGGGATCGCCCTCGCCCTTTTAATTATCCTGATGGTCCTGACGAGGCTCCGGGCCCCGCTTGAGGGATACCGCTCGTTCGATGAAATCGCGGCGACCCTCTTCGGCTTTATCTACTGCGTCCTCCTCTTCGGCTTTATCCCGAAGATCCTTCTGCATCCGGATCTGGGGCCGAATTCGGTGGTCTATCTCGTCTACCTCGTCTCGGTCACCAAATTGACCGACATGGGGGCTTATCTGGTGGGATCAGCGATCGGAAAAGACAAACTCGTTCCCCAGATTAGCCCCGGGAAAACCTGGCAGGGTTTCTGGGGGGCGCTTGTTTTTGCTCTGGCGGGGAGTTATGCGGTCTATTTCATCGCCGGGGATCAGATTCCTGTCATTACGGCGGTGCATGCCGGTATCCTCGGGATTCTCCTCGCGCTTGTGGCTGTGCTCGGAGATCTTGCGGAGTCCATCATGAAGCGCAGTCTCGCGGTGAAGGACAGCGGTCACGTCATGCCGGGAATTGGTGGGTTCCTTGACCTGATCGACTCGATCATCTTCACGGCCCCGGTCTTCTACTTCTACCTTCTCCTTTTTAACTGAGCCTTCGGGAAACAATCTGATGTCTGAAGGTTCCCGACCCAAAAATGTGGTGGTTCTCGGCTCGACCGGTTCGATCGGGGAAAGTTCTCTGAAAGTCGCCCGTGATCTGCCCGATCGGATGACTCTGATCGGCCTCGCGGCCAACAACAGCGTCGATTCCCTCGCAAAACAGATCAATGAGTTTGGCATCAAACAGGCCTGCCTCTATGACCCGACCGGATTGGACACCCTTAAATCGGGGGTGTCGGGCGATGTCAAGGTTCACTCCGGCGAGGAAGGGCTCATCGAACTAGCGACCCTTCCCGAAGCGGATCTCGTTCTTATCGCCATCGTCGGGGTGGCCGGGTTGCGTCCCGCCCTCGCGGCCATTGAAGCCGGGAAGGACATCGCGGTGGCGAGCAAGGAGATCCTCGTGATGGCGGGGGAGGCGGTCATGACGGCGGCCCGGAAAAAGGGCGTGAAGGTCCTCCCCGTCGATTCCGAGCACAATGCCATCTTCCAATGCCTGGAAGGTCATCACACGAAGGCCGTCTCACGACTCATTCTTACCGCCTCGGGCGGCCCCTTCCGGCAACTTCCGGCCGAGGAATTGCCGCATGTGACCGTGGAACGGGCCCTGAAGCACCCGACCTGGGAAATGGGTCGCAAGATCACGATCGATTCGGCGACCCTCTTCAATAAAGGCCTGGAAATGATCGAGGCCCGCTGG
>DDSV01000007.1 GCA_002344215.1 Akkermansiaceae bacterium UBA2381 | reverse complement strand
TGTCTCGAATTTTGCCAGCGCGAAAAGGTGCAAATTTGAATCGATTGCACCTCCAGATTCTCAGATTGAGGTGCCGAAAATTGTAGTAACTGGTTGCTAATCAGTTGCATGCTGATTTTCTTCGGAGCCCCGGATTTTGCATGCGGTGCACAGTAACTCGCTGTTAAACAGCGGGTTAGGAATTTTTTGGCGAGCGGAATAGGTAGGCCTGCTGAGAGAAAAACTGCGGGATTTTTTTTGCCCCCGAAAAAATAAGGGATTTCAGGCGTGTTACGCGCGGCGTTTGTTGGCTGATGTCATCGCGCAGCGTGAGCGGGAAGCCTGCCCCATGTTCACCCCCCTGTGACCGACACTCCCGAATGCGTGAAGGAGGTCCTGTCCGGGAAAACTCGCCGCCGTGTTACGGGGCGGATTTTTTTGTCACATCGGAAACTACAAGCTAGGGTGTAATCGTTGGAGGGTCCCACCGGGAATACGGTCCTACGAAACCCCCGGGTTTCGCCCGAAAACTGTTGACTCATCCGGACCAATCAGTCGACTCTTGACCTTGGAGGCCGCGAATGCCCCCGAGAACCTCCGCCATCCCTGCGCCTCCAGCAAGAAGGGTGCCGATGGGATGAAAAAGGAAATACCCAGCAGCAAGTGATGGCCACGGAAGGCGACGAAGATTTTAGACACTTGCGTGGCCTCGATCCGAAGAAGGTCGAGTTCCTGAAAGAATTTGCCGAACTTGGGTATCGCCAAGTCCTAACAGATCGAGACAAGCTCCGGACCCGAGCCGATTGGATGTTTGGCATCATTGCAGCCGCGCTCGGATTCCTCGGCAAGGAACTCTTCGAGATGAAGCCCGCTCTTGAATTCCGTTTTGTTTTCCTGACGATCGAGATTGCCCTCCTCGCGGCAGCAATCTTTACTCTGACGGCAAAGTGCATTCTTCCCCGAAAGTACAGCGCGATCGGCGGGATATTCCCCGGACTATTGAAGGAATCCTATATCCAACAGGATCTCTCAGACATGATCGTCGGCTATTTGCTGACCAATCTTTCTGTCGCACTCACTCACAATCAATCAGAGAACGAACATATGGCGAAGTGGATTCACCGAGTCGCAATGGCGGTGGTCGCTTCCCCGTTCTTAGCTGCGTTGATCGCTCTCGTGACCCCCTGCATGATCAAGAGTCTCCGCGATTAATATTCGTGATGCGCCCCTCGGGGGCATCGTTGGAGATCCGAGTGAACTTATCCGCCCCTGGTGGGTCGGAGTTGAACAAATACATCGGCGCACCCGGGCCGACTGGTCCACTCGACGGCGGAGAACTGGGCGTGCTCGGTGGGGAGGCCGGCGGAGGCGTCGAAGGCGCGGCTGTGTTATCAGAACCCGCGGCGGGCGGAGGTGTAGTGGTTTCGCTCATAGTGTTTTTCGGGATGACTCAATAAGAGACCACGTTGACCGGCGGTAGGCAAGGGATGGGTTCGGGCGACAGGAATCCCCGATCCTCGCTCTACCGGTCAGCTTCATGAATGGCGCGATGATTGGATCGCCGAGGTTAGAGAATCCCCATCCAAGCCGGATGGGCTCTATCGCCCACAATGGAGACAATCTAATTCGGTCTATTCTCCCGATCTCCGAATCGAACGAGTTTCAGGCTTGGAAACGCGCTGTCGTTTGCATAAGAATTGTTTGAAGAAGTGAAAGGTCATGTCGACTGCTGCCCCTGATGAGTTGTCCCGCGATGAGCTGTATCGCTTGGTGTGGGAAAAGCCAGCTACACAGGTTGCGAAGGACCTGGGAGTCTCGGGTTCCATCATTACCAGAATCTGTCGGCAACTAAGGGTTCCGAAACCGACGCTCGGATATTGGGCGAAAGCCGCACATGGGCACAAGGTTCGAAAACCGCCCTTGCCGCCTCTGAAACCCGGGCAAAAGGAAATCTGGCAAATCCAGCGGGCGAATGTCGAAGGGCAACTCTCCGCGTCTCGGCGAAAAATGGAACCAGTCACATCCGAACTCGATGAAGAAACGCAGAAGTGGCTCGTGAGAGATCTTCCCGAACACAAGTGGATCCGCACGACTCGGACAGCATTGAAAGGGGCTTGGTCGACACGCGAGGGCAGGCTTCATCCCAAGCACGACGTTCCGCACCTTTCCATGTCGACTTCCAAAGATTCCCTTGAAAGAGCCCTCACGTTCTTTAACCGCCTCATCCACCTGGCCGAACGAGAGGGTGTGCGAGTTGCCCTCTCGACGGCACCGCCTAAACCGAAAAACGTCTGGGAACGCCCTTCCGGGACCACACCAAGCAAGATCGTGATGTTCTTTTGGAACGATCAACCAGTTGGGGTTCATCTGAATGAGAAAATGCGGAGGAGTGAAAAGCCCCAATCTCGCTTCTACGATCGCTTCGATTACTATGGGACCGGTCTACTCGACTGCTCATTAGTGGATGTCTCCGGCTACAAGGGCCGCTATCAGTGGAAAGACGGCAAGCACCAGCAGATCGAGGAGTTCATTCCCTTGATCATCGCCTCGATGAAGGTAGCGGCAGAGCAACACTCGGAATATGTGGTTCAGCGAGAAATTGAAGCCGAACGCCAAAAGCGAATCGATTCCATGATGTCGGCACTCTACAGGCAGCAGAATCGGGAGGAGGCGGCCGCAAAAGCTGCCGTCGAGGACGCCGCCTATTATTGTGAAGCGGAATCGTTGCGTGCCTATGCGACAGCAGCTGAGAAGATGCTGGATGCGCACGGGCTATCGACCGGACCCGGATCAACGACCGGTTACTGGCTGCAGTGGCTTCGCCTGAGAGCTGACATGATCGACCCGCTGACAAAAACCCGGGAACCGTGGCGTCAATTCTCAAAAGATGTCCTGAGACACGACGACTAACGCTGCCATCATACATTGGGGATGAGCCCGATCAATATCCCCGCCCACTTCTTCTCAGCAGACGTTGGTAGCAAACCTTCAAAATTGATCGAGGTTGAAGCACGGCTTCACAATCCCGCTGTCACATCCGGCAGCAAGCTTGCTGCCTTCTTCATCGTCTTCAGTTCGATGTGGGTGTAGACGCGGTTCATCTCGGCTGAGTCGTGGCCGACGAACTCCTCGGCAATGGCGGCACTCACGCCGGCATTTTTGAGCAGGCTGGTGGTGGTATGGCGGAGGCTGTGGAAGCTGACTTTTGCTTCCCCTTTGCGGTCTTTTGGCTTCCCGTCCTCCGCAGCCTTCACTGCAGTCTTGCGGTGCTTCTTCGCTTCCACGATTTTGGCCTTCGCCATTAGCTTGTGGAACTGCACCGAGAGCGACCCGGTCTTGCCCTGGGTCGCCACGATGTCTTCCGCCTTAGGGTGCAAATACATCTCTCCGGCCTTCTTCTTCAGCCGCGTGATATGCTTCAGCAGCGGGGGCGGAATGGGGATCTTCTGATGACGTCCCGTCTTGCTCGTTTGTAAGCGGATCTCTCTGGCCTCAAGGTCGACCTGATCCCAGGACAGTCGGGCGATGTCGCCGAGACGTTGCCCAGTGTAAAGGCCGAACAGGATCATGCTCCGCCACTCCGTATCGGCGGCTTCCAGCATGGCGCGTAGTTCAGCCAACGTGAAGGGGCGCCGGGTTGTCTTCACGGTGCGCTTCAAAACCGGAACGTCCTCGGCCGGATTGTCGGCGACGATGCCCGCACGTTTTGCCGCGGCGAAGAGCATGCGGACGAACTTCAGATTGTGGTTCACGGTGGTGGGAGCGAGCTTCTTCGCCAGAGTGTCCCGCCAACGATGGATCTCATCCTTTGTGACTTCAAACATGGCACCGTCAGCCTTGGGTCCGAGGTGCTTGATGAATTTCCGGTAGGCGATGTCGTAAAAGACGTGGGTGGCGTCACTGACCTCGGCTTTCTTCGAAGCGAGCCAGCGATCACCAAAGTCACGAACCGTTGCGTCGGGAAGCTTGGCACTGGTAACCTCCTCGTAGATTTCACGGAAGACACGCTGCACCTGCTGGGCGGTGCGCTTGCGGCGGGCGACGTCCTCGAACTCGTTGGCGATCTTCTGCGCCTGTCGCCGGGAGTCGACTTTGCCATCGACCTTCACTCCGGTACTGCGCTGATAACGCTTCCCATCGGCGCCCGTGTAGCAGGCGATAAAGTGAGAAGATCGGGGCACTCTGCGAAGGCTGGCCATAGGGGTCGGGTACAACTCCCCCTTTTTCAGGAGGCACCGAAAGGTGCCCTTCAAGAGGCTTGACCGCAAGCAAATTTGGTCCATAAGTGCTACAACGTCAGTTACAACAAGACATGATATCGCAGACGTTCGAGGATGTCGGAACCCTTGAAAAATCTACTCTGCGACATCCTGTTACAACAAAAGTTACAACAGGGGTTCAACTCCCCTCACCTCCATTCTTCGCTCACGGGAACCGGGAGCGAAGAATGCCCTTCGTAGCTTCAGCGAAGAAGGGCCGAGTCATATTTTCCCTAGTTCTCCCCGTGAGCTACGAATGGCAGGCCACTCCTAAAGGAAGTAGCGCTCTCTTGCGCCGATCAATTGAACCTCAAATGGCAGGCCAATCTTTCACCTACGTCTACCTCCTCCGCAGTGAAACCCATCCGGATCAGGTCTACGTCGGCCAGACCAGTGACCTCCGTCAGCGCCTCGCTGACCACAACGCGGGGAAGGCGAAACACACCTCGAAATTCCGCCCCTGGCGATTGGAGACTTACCTCGCTTTCTCTGATCCGGCTAAAGCTCTCGAATTTGAAAAATATTTGAAGTCCGCCTCCGGCATCGCCTTTGCTAGGAAACGTCTCCGCTCAAGTCCGCTCACGGGCACCGGGAGCGAAGAATGCCCTTCGTAGCTTTTCATCCTTCGCAGTAGCACTGCTACGGAGAACGGGCAGCGAAGAAGGGCCGAATCACCTTTGCCCTAATTCGGCCCTAGAGCCACGAATGGCAGGCCTCGCCGTCCCTCCCGCGTTCGGGCCGAACGCGACTACCTTTTCCTGTCGCGCGTCTACAGCCCTTCCCAGAGCCTGATGTGATCAATCTGGCAGCTGCCGAAATCGATTCCTTTGAAGTCAATCTGCTGCTGTCCCGTCATATCAATATGGGCACTTTGAAAAAGGTGTTTCTTCCCATCGATCTTCAAGAGGAGAGATCCCTTACTCAGTTCGATGGTGACATCGACCCATTGGTTGAGCGGAAGCAGCGGCGTCTCTACTGAAAGTGTTTCGACGTTCTTTTTGATCGTCAGAGTCGTTGTTTTTTCGCCGAACACAATCGTGTGGACATGGTGTCCGAGATCGAGGAGAGGGAACTTGGGTTGGTAGGCTTCGCCGTTGTATCTCATTCTCAGGGAGCAGACAAAGTTCTCAGGAACCTGCTTGAGCCAGATCACCGGTTTAAACCCGGCGTGGGCCTTGTCTCCCTTGGCGATCATTTTCTCCTGAAACTCCCTGGACGATTGGCTGCCTGTCAGGATGCCTTCCTTGACCTCCCATGTGCTGCTCTGGCGGACCTCCCAAAAGTCGGTATTCAGGGAGCCGTCAAATTTGTCCTCATAGACCAGACGGGTGCTTTGAAATAACTCCGGCTTTTCATCCGGATTCTCCGCCCGAAGCGCGGGCGTCAGGGCAATGGTGAGACCAAAATAGAGCGGGAGATTTCGAGCGGTCATGATGGATAGGGCAGGTTTTGCTTCGTTGTCCGCTCGTCTCCGTGCGGGCGGGAACGAGGAGGAACTTGAAAATAGTTTGTTCACATTCCTCTCTTAATCACCAGAAGATTCTCCTGTGATTCGGCACCCATGTCATGGCGGAGGAGCTGAATGGTTCGGTCTGTAAAGCGGTTCACTCAGCCCGACCATCCCTTCCCGACAAGACTTCCCACAAACGCACCAGTCCGAGGGTATCGAGATGACAGTAGGCGAGCAGCTCCCGTTCGATCTCGCCTTTTCTCTCCGGTGAAGTCCGGGAGTCCACCGCCTCCTTGAAGGCTTCAACCGCCATCGCTCCGTCCGCGACTCCGTCCAAATGATCGTAAGACAACTCCGGACAGGCGGCGGGGAGCACCGACTTCAGGCCCCAGCGACCGTGCTGATCGGGATGGTAATAGCGCGCTTTCGCCACCGGCAGCAGATCAACGACGCGCGCGAAGATCTCAAGCAGGCTCGCACTCATTGAGGGAAAACGTTTAGCCAGATCCCGGATCACCATTCTCTCAAAGGCCGCATTGTAGGCAAAGACCGGTCCCTGATCTCCGCAGACACGGATCAGTGCTTTCGCGAGCGCTTCTGATGGATCCGCTCCACTCAAATCGAGAAACGACTCGTGGGTGAGCGAGCCCGCCTTGTCGAGGCAGTGAAGACTGAACTGAAAGGGAATCTGCTGATAGGGCCGTGTCCCCTTCCAGACCGGCACCGCCAGCATCACCGACTCGAAATCGAGGAAGCGGACCGGAAACTCCAGTCCCTTGAGATCGGCGGCGGCTCCTGCGGAATCGAGAAAGATTTCGCCGGAGCGGGTCACATCGCGCACCCGCTTCTGAATCGGACTGAGAAATTCGTCGGGCACCTCGCGAAGGTCATGAATTCCAAGAGCTTCGACCGCATCGCGTCTTCGTCCGCTGAAATTGGGAAGCGATGACAAGGGATAGTCGACCGCATTCTCGTCCTGCCCGCAGTAGTTGCAGAAGGCACAGGGAAAGGGATTGCTGCATTGATCCCCCGTCGCGATCTCCGGCTCGACAGGCAGAGAGGCAACCGCCTGCGCTGCCTCGAGCCATTCACCGACCTCTCCACGGCGCGACTTCACCTCCAGGGTGAAATCGACCTCCTTGAGGAGCCCCTCATAGTCGCCCTTGCCACCATAAACAAAGGTTGTGTCGACATGGGCCAGGGAAACCGAAGCCAGTTCGACTCCGGCTGATTCCGCCACGAAGCTTTGCACCGCGATATCATCGCGATGGTAGTCCTTAACCCCGGCCGAGGACTTCACCTCGATCATGTGCCAGCGCACGGTCCCTTCCGAGTCATCGGGAAGCATCACATCGGCGAAAGCAAGCGCCCCCGGGATTCGGAAGCCAGCCTCGAAGACGGGGCCTTTTCCTTCAATGAGGAGTTCGGCACTTTGGGCAAAGCCCCTTTCAAAACCCAGCGTATCGATGTCGATGAAAACTCCGTCTCCGTTTTTGTCATAAATCCGCCGAGCCACCTCACCCACCTCGTTCCCGATTCGATAGGCGGTCTCCGCGGACGAATCGTCCTTCAGCTCGGGCCGGTGAATTTCCAGCCAGAGGCGTTTCGGACACTGGCGGTAGGCGAGAATCTTCGATTTGGAAAGTTGACGCATCTTGGACGGGGAAGAGCAAATCAGGGAAACTGACGAGTTGAAAGCCTGAAGATTCAACCCGGAGCGCCACAGAAAGTCGCCGCCTTTCAACCCTTCAGCTTTTCCCCAACACCGCTTTTGCCAACCGCCGCAGGCGCTTATTGCTTTCGAGACCGAGAGAGCGAATCCGGTTTTTGAAATCCCGGGGCATCAGTCGCATGGACCAGACGGCGTAGGCGGAGTCGCCGGTAAACCCCCTCTTGTAGGCTTCTCCGCCGGAAAGAAAGTCGAGAGTCTCGACGCCATCCTCCCGGGCCCATTCATCAATGCGTTTCAAGAGGAGACATTTGCCGGGAGCGAGATGGGCAAAGTTTCCGTCGAAGGCGGTGAGATAACCGTAGTATCGACCCCCGCGCACGAACCCGAAATCGACCGAGAGGAGATCACCGCGATGGGTCATGAAAGCGAGCGTAAATCCCACCTCGGGATCTTTAACGACCTCTGCGAACAGGCTCAGAAGGCGGGAATCCTCAAAAGGGCTTTTCCCCTCTTTACGGAAATGCTCCGTGTGGAATCCGGCTGCATTTTCAAGATCATCAACGCGGATCTCGTAATCACGAAGCATCGTCACCCGGGCAAAGGGAGCCTCTCTCTCGAGCCGGTTGAGAGAATTCCTCAGATCCTGACGCCGCTTCCGGGGGAGCGAGGCGAGGTAGCCGTCCAATCCTCCGTTCAATAGCGCATACGGACAGGGCACATAGAATTTCCGGTAGAGAAGGGCCCGGTCCGGGAGCTCGTTGCTTTCGCTGAGCGCCTTGAAGAGAAATCCCTCACTGGAGAGTTTTTGAAAATGAAAATGGAATTTTCTCCCCTCCCCCTGCAACCAGTCGAGCAAATGGGAAAGAAGAGTCTCGACCGACTGAGCCGTGGCGGCGACTGCATCCTGATAGTCTCCGGTAAGATCTCCCGCCAGACGGATCGTTTTTCCGGAGAGATAGCACGGCAAAAGGGCCAACGTGGCCCCGTCCTGAACGAGTTCAAAAATGAGGGGACGTCGCGCGACATCCGCATAGCTCCGATACCAGGCGAGATTCCAGGAAAAGGTCTGAAAGGGCGAAGCATGCGCGGGAGTGAGCCTCCGCCAGGCACTTTCCAGAGCCTCCAGGTCGCGGAGAGAATGATGAATCCGCAGTTCCGGGCGGACGGCGCGGGGAAGAAGACGGAGGTCGGACGGAGCTAGATGATGCGAGACTCCCGCCCCGGCGTTCAGGCGCAACGGAGAATGGAGATCACTCTCAAGTGGATGGGGCGGCACACTCATGACTCAAGGTCGATTGGCAAATGAGCCTTGGGAAAAAGGCGGCGGCTTACCGCGGCTATCCTCCAGCCAATCTTTTGTTTCAGCCTCCAGAGCGGACTGCCGAGGTGACGAAGCTTTGCAGGAGGTTCCCCGAATCGCTCACGATAGGTGCGCTGCCATTCGGGAATCTGGCAGATGAAACGCCAGTCCGATTCGATGAAACTGCGGAAAACATACATCGGCACCGGAGACCTGAGGGCAAAGAGACGGGGGTTGAAGGTTGTCGCAAAAGGACAGCCCGGAAAAAATTCGCCTACGAGGATGCCGCGTTTCAGAAGTTCGTTCTTGATGCCCCGAGCCGGATCGGTCGCTTCAAGGAGCCGCGATCCTTTCGCTCCCGGCAATACAAGGACCAGACACCGCAGACGAGGATCGTCAGCACTCACGTGATCTTGAAACACAGACGCTCCCTCGCGAAGGAGACGGTCGAGTTCTGTGAGCGGCACTTCACGATCACTGACCTCCCCTTTGGCAAAATACAGACTCCCGGCAGCGAGAGCGGGAGCGACCATGGGGCAGATGGCCTCGACACGACGGTGCTTTTTGACCCGCTTGAGCGGATAGGTGGTAGTCCAGCGCGCGCATTTGGCGACCGCCTCCGCCTGTGCCGGCGCCATCCCGGATCGGATCAGCTCCTCCTCATCCAGAGCCGCGGCCACAGTAAGCAGGTCCGCCCCGGAGAGGCGGAACTCATCAGTCGCGGCAAGGGGCGATCCAAACATGCCTCAAAATTATAGTATTTATATTATTAAGCAAGCTTTATCAATTAGCCGTGGACAGCAAGAATAGCCTCGCCCCCGGGGCAGTTCTGTGGAAACTGAAGAGATGACCCTCTTGATTCACCGACCGAACCCGGTAGAATCGCGGGTTTTTACTCTTCATGTCTTCCTCCACCCCGCTGAAAAAACGCCGCTGGTTTCTCAAACTGGTGCTCCAGGTCGAAAAGGTTTACGACGCGTTTCACCGTTGCCTCGCCCGGCTCACGGGGCGGCTTGGCAAGCCCATGGTGGCTGAAATCTACCACGCGATCCGGCATGAGAGTGGCGTCTCGATCAAAGGGCGCGCTCTCCTCGCCCGGACCTGGCCGCATCCCAGTGTCGACGATCCCGCTCTCGTAAACCTCTATCACATGCTGCGCCGCTGGTGCACACCGGAGCGTCCCTATTCGCTCATTCAGTTCAGCGCGGGAGGGGAGACCGTCCCGGTTCGGGCCGATCGTGAAGGTTATTTCGAGGTCGAACTCGAACTGGAGAACGCGCCCTCCGATGAACTTCTCATCGAATTGCCCGAGTCCGAAGTCTCCCCTTCCGCGACCTGGCCCATCGCCCGGCCGGCTTCGCAACCTCATTGTGTCATTCTCAGCGACGTGGATGACACTGTCCTCGTGACCCATGCGGGAAAGATCCTCAGCATGATCGCGACCACACTCCTCGGCAACGCTCTCACCCGCCAGCTCTTCCCCGGGGTCGTCGAACTCTACAAACACCTGCGGACAGGTCCCGATGCCTCCTCCGGTCATCGCAATCCCCTCGCCTACGTGACGAGTTCCCCCTACAACCTGCACGGTCTCCTCGAACTGATTTTTAATGAGAACGGTCTGCCTCTCGGTCCCTTTTTCATGACCGACTGGGGTCTCGACGAGGACAAATGGCTGAAGCGCAGCCACCGCGATCATAAAATCGACGCGATCCGGCGCATCCTTTCCTGGTATCCTGGCAAACCTGCCATTTTCCTGGGGGACACGAGCCTTGTTGATGCACCCATCTACATCGAGGCGGCTCTGGAGCACCCCGATCGTGTCGCCATGATCCTGATCCATAAGGTCAGCAACCCGAAGCGCATCGCGATGTTCGAGGCGGAGGCGGCCAAACTCGACGGTCATCCGACCGCAATCCACTTTTTCTCGGACTATGCCGAGGCCGCCGCCCTTCTCGCCGCAGCCGGATGGATATCGGAAGAACAACGCGACGCCGTCGCCGCGGTGATTTCAGAAGATCTTCCCTCCCTTGCCGACCGCGTCGTGCAGAGATTCACCGAGGAGTCGCCTAACGATTCGACTCCGTCGGACGAAAAGTCAGGACCACCCGGAAACGGTGGTTGAAGGGTTCGTGCTCCAGCCACGGTTCCTGAAAGAGATAAAAGCCGCGGGCTTCGTAAAAGACAATCTCGTCCCGAATGACGGGCTCCAGCATCTCATAGGGGGTCGTGTCCTCGAACCACTCCATCTTCCGGTGCAGCCGTCGGGTGACTGAACAGAATCGGTTGATGATCCGGTCCTCCAGGTCCTGGATGTGGGCGAGCACGTTGTTTTTCTTCATACGGAACGGCAAGTCTACGCTCGAAAGACCGCACCGGTCGGCACAATTGATTTTCGATCCCGTGAACGCACTGGAAACCCGTCAATACGAAAAGGCGTCGAAACTTTCCCCGATGACGTGCTGACGGCCAGGCCATCTGTGAGTATATACATTTCCCATGCTAAACGATACCGACCGAGAACGTGATTTTCCTTCGCTCAGCGAAATGGTCTACCTCAACACCGCCGCCGAGGGAATCCCCCCCCGGGGCGCGGGCGAGGCTCTGCAACGTTACCACTCCCACAAGATCAAGGGCATGGACGGTCGTATCCTCTTCGCCCGCGAGTTTGATGCCTGCCGCGAGGAAACCGCCGCCCTCCTCGGGCTCTCGGCCGATGAGGTCTCATTCTGCTCCTCGACTTCGGAGGCCTACAATCTTCTTGCGGCGGCAATTCCTTTCTCTCCCGGTGACAACCTGCTCATCACCAATCTCGATTTCCCTTCCGGAGTGACTCCCTGGCTGCAAACAGCAGGTCAGCCGGAAGTGAGGCTTTGGGAGCACCACAAC
This sequence comes from Akkermansiaceae bacterium UBA2381, assembly GCA_002344215.1. GTDB lineage: Bacteria > Verrucomicrobiota > Verrucomicrobiia > Verrucomicrobiales > DEV007 > Arctic95D-9. The sequence goes on along the minus strand of DDSV01000007.1, from coordinate 17,630 downwards.
GGAGTGCTCGACCTCGACGGGCTTTCCGCCCTGCTCGACGAACGCACCCGTCTCGTGCAGGTCTCACTCGTCAGTTTCCTCACCGGTTACCGGCTGGAGTGGGCTCCTTTTCGTGATCTTGTCAGGGCAAAGGCCCCGCAGGCCATCCTGGCCGTCGATGTGACCCAGGCGGCGGGACGTGTCGTGCTCGACTGCCTCGACGCCGACTGCCTTTTTGCGAGCACCTACAAGTGGCTCCTCGGAACTCACGGAGGATGTGTCGTGGCGGTTCCGAACCATGCCCGCGAGCGCATCGTGGTGCGGGCGGGAGGCTGGTACAATCTCGCCAACGCCTTCGACAATGATCGCTTTGTCCGGGCCGAACCCTTCCCCGGGGTCAGGGGATTCACCGTCGGCATGCCCTCCTATCCGGCGGTCTACGCGCTCCGGGCAGGGATTGAGGTTCTGAACCGGGAAACCGTGGCGGCAATTGCCAACCACGCCGACCCGCTCGTCGCCCGTCTCCACAATGGGCTTTCCGATCTTGGCTACCTGACCCTCTCCCCGCATCAGCCGGGGAACACCGGGGGCATCGTGGCCATGAAGACGCAGCACGACGCTGCCATCCACGTCCATCTTCTCTCACGCGGCATTCACGTGATGCATCAGGCGGGACGCATCCGCTTTGCGATCCACGGATACACGCGTGTGGGAGATATCGATGCCGTGCTCGCCGCGCTGGCCGAGTTCGAGGAGTAAGGCGAGGCGGTCAGGCAAAAAATAATTTCTCCGCTGTCCCCATCATGATATCCGCCTTTTCCTCGCTGCTGAGGAAGTCGAGTTTTTCCTGCACCAGGGCGACGGAGGCCGCGTAACTGTGATCGCCCTGCACCTGATAGGGACAATCGGATCCCCACATGAGCCGCTTTGAGCCGAAGGCATCCCGGACCTGCCGGAACATCGGCGCGAGATCGGTGTAGGGCGGGGCTTTTTTTCCGAGAGCGTAGAAGGCTGAGGTCTTGACGCGGGTGTGCTCAAACTTCGCGAGCGCAAGAAGCTGGTCGAGTTGCTTCTGATCCACCTCCCCGGTCATGCCGACGCGGGCGAAGTGATCGATCACCACCGGAGTCCCGGGATACTTGCGACACATCTCCTGAATCACCGGGAGGGAAGCGGGATCGGTCAGGCAGCACATCGCGAGGCCCTCTTCCGCTCCGACTTTCCACATCTCCTGGATTCCATCCGACTTTGCCCAGGTCGCCACCTTGTCAGGAAAGGCGTAGAGGCGGAAACCGCGCACCCCTTTCGCGGCAAGAGCTTTCATGCGATCCCCCACACCCGCGACCGAGGCATCAACAATGGCAACGCCGCGAAAACGGTCGGGATGGGCCTCGATGGCATCAAGCATGTACTGGTTGTCGAACTCGTAGAAACTCATCTGAATGAGCACGGTTCTCGTCACTCCCGTTCCCTTCTGTTCGGCAAAAAGATCTTCCGGCGTAAAAACCGCGGGATCCATGTCCTTTTCACTGAAGTTGGCGGAAAGGGGGTATTTGCTTTTATCACCTGTCCAGACATGGACGTGTGAGTCAATGAGCCCTTCCGGGACGGACTCCCCGGCGGCCCGGGCTAGCAGAGGGGCGAGGGCAAGAGATCCCGAGGCGGTGAGAAAGCGACGTCTGGTGGGGGTGTTCATGAGGGGTAGCTGAGCAGAAAACGACGGTAGAATTCAAGTGCTAACTCGACCTGATCAAGGTCGACATACTCCACCGCCGCATGCGCCTGATCAATTGAGCCGGGTCCGAAAATGAGACTCGGGATTCCGTCGCGATGAAGTTTGGTCGCATCACAACCAAAGGGAACTCCGGCCGGGGCACCCTCAAGGCCCAATTCGCCGAGGATCGCGGAGACGGCATGGACAAAGGGTGAGTCGGCCGGTGTCTCCATCGCATTGTCGGAAAGGCGCGGTGCATGCACGATGACCTCGATCCCTTCCATCCCGGCGAGGCGGTCCCGATACTGCCCGATCACTTCCTCACCGGTTTCGCCCGGCAGCATGCGACGGTCGAGGGTGATGAGACAACGCTCCGGGACAAAATTGACCTGGGCTCCGCCCTCGATCAGGGAAATGGTGCCGGTCGCCTCGCCGACGAGGGGATGGGACCGTTCCCGCAAGGTGGCGTGAAACTCCTCGAGACGGGCAATGACCTTCGCCATCGCCGTGATCGCATTTTTTCCGAGATGGGGTTTTGAGCTGTGGGCCGCGACACCGCGGGTCTCGATCTGCCAGCGCAGGACACCCTTGTTGCAGGTGACGGCCCGCATTTCGGTTGGTTCGGCAACGAGTGCCGCGCAGGGCCGGATCCCGCGTTCCCTCATCCATTCGATCAGTCTGAGGACTCCGCGAAAGGCATTCTCCTCATCGACGACGGCCCCGAGATAGACATCGCAGGCAGGCTGCCGCCCTTCACGATGAAGTCCTGCCATGGCCACCATCATCGCCGCGAGGCCGGCCTTGGTGTCGCAGGAGCCGCGACCGAAGATTCTCCCCTTTTCAACCACCGGATCGAAGGGCGGGATCGTCATGTCAGCGACCGAGACGGTATCGAGGTGGGCCTCAAGGAGCACGGACCGCGTTGAATCGCGGCCCGGAAGACGCGCGATGAAATTGGAACGCCCCGGAAGGACCTCGTCCTCCCACACCTCCAGTCCGGCGCTTTCAAAAAACGCCCTGACAAAAGCACCCGCCTCCCCCTCCCCGGGACCGGCCCATTCGGGATTGATGCTGTTGATGGAAATGAGACGGGCGAGCGTTTCGGTCAGTTCGGTCATCGATCGCTAGGATGACCCATGAGCGGGCAAAGTGACACGACATTTTCCCGGCTCTATTGCGCCAGCGGAGACGGATCATTGCAAGCGGGATAGTCCGAGGTATTCTCTGAACGGGGCATCTGTTTTTTCCGCTATCCTGAGGGAGCCCAAAAACGTAACCCTGCCCCCATGTCAGACCTCACTTTCACCCGCAGTTGCGAAGTCGACGCCCCGGTCGAGGCACTTCGTGAATGGCACTTCCGCCCGGAGGCCTTCGCCCGTCTTACCCCGCCCTGGGAAAAGGCGACCGTGATCGAGGCGCCCGGGGCACTTGTCGACGGAGCCCGCGCCGTCATCGAAGTGGGGATCGGGCCGTTCAAAAAGCGATGGATCGCCGAACATGAGATCACTGCCACCGGCTTTATTGATCGCCAAATCGAGGGGCCTTTTGCGTTCTGGGAGCACACCCACTGTTTCGAAGCGATCAACGGAGAAAAATCGCGTCTTACTGATTCGATCCGCTATCGTCTCCCCTTCGGGCTGGCGGGGCGACTCTTCGGACGACCGCTCGTTGAGCGGAAACTCGACCGTCTCTTCCGTTATCGGCACGCCATCACCGCCTCGGACCTCGGCAGCCTCCCTCTAATGCCTGACAAAGCCGCCACCACATGATTCCCGAATCCGTTGAAAACCTCATCATCGGAGCCGGCCTCGCCGGGCTCAGTGCGGCGGTGCGTTTGCAGGAGGCGGGACGAGAGGTTCTCATTCTCGAGGCCTCAGACGGAGTCGGTGGTCGGGTCAGGACGGACAAGGTTGACGGCTTCCTTCTCGACCGCGGCTTTCAAGTTTACCTCGACGCCTATCCTGAAGCCGGAGCCATCCTCGATCTCAAGGCGCTCGATCTTCGTCCCTTCGAGCCCGGCGCCCTTGTCTGGCGAAACGAAAAGCTCCGGAAGGTCATGGATGTTTTCCGTCGCCCGCGAGACCTTTTTTCCAGCGCGATCCAGCCGATCGGCAACCCTCTCGACAAACTCCTCGTCGCGAAACTCCGCGCCGCGCTCGTGGATAAATCACCCGAGGCGATCTGGTCCGCACCGGAGATGACCACGGCGGACTACCTTCGCCGTTTCGGGTTTTCGGAAACGATGATCGATCTGTTTTTCCGGGGATTCTATGGAGGCATCTTTCTTGAGGAGCATCTTGTCACCTCGAGCCGGATGTTCGAGTTCACTTTCAGCCTCTTCGCCCGGGGTTCTGCGACCCTCCCCGCCGCCGGCATGCAGGCGATCCCCGATCAACTCGCCGCCCGCCTCCCCGAGGGAGTCATCCGTCTGAACGAACCGGTCGAATCGATCCGGGGAACCACCGTCATCGTGAAAGGCCGCGAAATCAGAGCGAAGAATCTGATTGTCGCCACCGACGGATCGACCGCCGCAGAACTCCTCCCGGGACGGGCCTCGACCCGGTGGAACAGCACCACCTGTCTTTATTTTTCAGCTCCGGAACCTCCCTTCCCGGATCGCCTCATCGCCTTGAAGGGAGATCGCGAGGGTCTCATCAATCATGTCTGCGTTCCCTCGCAGGTGGCGCCTGCCTATGCGCCTCCCGGACAGTCGCTCGTCTCTGTTTCCGTGATCGGAAAAGAACACGGAGTGGCCGGGCTGCTGGAACTGGTCAAAGCAGAGCTGATCACCTTGTTCGGGTCCCGGGCGGGCTCCTGGACGCATCTCAAAACCTGTCGGATCAACCGGGCGCTTCCGATTGAACCCCCTGGACATCACCCGCCAGTATCGGCCAGCGGTCCCCTCTATCTCTGCGGTGACCACACCACAAGCGGGTCGATCGAGGGAGCCTTGCTCTCAGGCTTGCGAGCGGCCTCCCGCCTCCTTGAAACCCGAGCTTGAGGACTAAATTCGTATAAATAATTCTTGTTTTTTATAAAATTTATGATATTCATGGGTTTAAGGTTGATTTCCCATGAAAGCACAGCGCGGATTCTCATTGGTTGAGCTCGTGATCACCGTCGGGGTCGTCGGGATTCTCGCCGCTTTGGGTATCGCCACCTTTTCCAATCTCGTCGGATCAACGAAGAAGGAAAAACTGTCCCTCGACATTGCGACCTTGAATCGCAGCATCACCGCCTACATCGGAGCGGGCGGCGATCTCTCCAAGGCAAAGTCTCCCGAGGAAGTTCTAACCGCGCTCAAAAAGGAGATGAAGTCCGCCTCACGGGTTCCGACGCTGAGCGGAAGCAAGGTCGACGAGCGGCTCACTTTCGCTCTCCAGACGGCCCAGGAAGCCAGTAGCAACTCATGGCGGGCTTACTGGGACAGCGGACAACAGAAATTTGTCCTCCAACAGGGAGGCAACACTCCCGGAATCAAGGGACTCGTTCTCGATCCTTCGGCCGTCAAAGCAATCGAGGAGGACGAGAATACAAAATCGTCCATGCTTTATGCCGAAAAAGGCGGCTGGATCTGGGATTACGAGGAAGTCCCTCCGGGCACTCCTCCGGGCCCGTCCACCTTTGACCCCACCGAAGTGCCCAATACCGCCGTCCCCACTCCCCCGACCGGGCCTGGCGGGGGTCCAAGCGCATCGACAGCGCTCCTCGTCCCCAAGTTTTCGATCGGCTCGGGAGCCTTTCCGATCACTCAGTTCAACCTTCCCGTCTCGATCACCAACCCCAATCCGGCGGGCAGCTCGACCCTCTATTACTCCGTCGACTTCGGGACCTGGAAAAGCTACAGCGGTCCACTCTCCGTTCCTCCGGGATCGGTCGTCACCGCCCAGGCGATCGCGAACAGCGACCTCTACACCAATAGCGGACTCGCCAACGAGAGCTACTCCGTCGTTCCCGCCGAGCTGATTCCGCCCATCATTTCGCCTAACCGGCCCGTTATGGGCATTTTCACTGACCGCGTCATCTCTGTTACCCTGACCGATCAAAACAGTTCCTCTATTTCGCGGCTTCAATACCGTATCGGTGGTGACCCATGGCAGGACTACAAGGGCCCATTCAGCGTCTCCCGCGACAATTTCCCCACGGGAGCTCTCGTTCAGGCCCGGGCGATTCCACTCGACCCCTATTACCTCTCCAGCACGACTACCCTGCGTACCCTTGGAGTTGAAGCCGCCTCAATTTCGGGAAATGCCGCCGGCAGTTTTTCGAATCCGAAGGGCGAGTCAGGAATGGTCTCAAGTCTAAACGCGGCAGGCACCTCATCCGATTATTTTTCCTGGGGACGGGACAAGTGGACCGGGCAGGAGCTGGGCTCCCTGGGTGGCATGGCAAAGGCTCCGATTCTCTCGAAGAGCTGGCTGGATTACAATTCGAGCACCTTCTCCGAAGTCGGAGCCGGAGAACGATTTCAAATCGGATCTCTCACCTATTACAACGGGACCATTGCCGGAGGCTCCGGGGCGGACAAGATTTCCTTCGCGACCGATCTTCAGTTTGCTCTCAGCGGTGTCAATGCTTCGACCACCTTCAATTTTGACTTCGAACTGATCAACGTGGCAAACCAGTTGGACCCGGCCAACCCCTGGGCTGATGCGGACTTTGTGCGGCTTGCCGATCCAGTTGCGAGCCAGCGACTGACTTTCAACGGAGTGGAGTTCGAGTTTCAATTGGAGTTCGGTGAGACAACCTCAAGCGGTATCTCCTACTTTGACGAATTCCACGTTCTGGAAAGCAAGAGCGCTACCACAAAACTGTATGGAACCCTCATCGAGGTCGGCTCCATCAGTTTTAATAAATAGACTGCCTTACAGGGCTCTGTTCAAAGCCCTACCGGCACCTTTGTCTTCGCTCGATTTCCGCCGCTCCCTGGCTTAGTCTCGGAATCCCCCACCACCGATTCCGCCGTCATTCACCCCGCATGGATCCATCCTGGAAGTCAGATATCATTTCCCTGACCGAGTTGCCTGAGGCCCGGGTTGGAAAGATCGACGCCTCCTTTTTCCCTCCAGTCCCGCCGGACCACCTCACCGCCTGGGAACTCGAACAGGAAGTCTCCCTCCCAGCCGAAATCCGCTCCTTCGTTCTCCAATCGGACGGACTGGAAGCGTGCCGCGGAGAAATCTGGCCCGTATTGCCGATCGCCCAGTGGGAGGTGATTCGCAACCCATGCGCCGCGGCCCATCCCTGGATCCGCTTCGGGGCGGGGCGCGAACACCGCTACCTCCTTTCCCTCGGCCACAGCCCCTCTATTTACCGGCACGACACCTTCGGCTCGGACGAAGAGTTTTTTGCCCCGGGATTCCGGGCCTACCTGACGAAGGTATTTCGGGGCGAGGCGTGATAGGCGGCATGGGAGCCCTCTGTGTTAAAGTTAAACACAGTTTGTGCTTCGCTCACACGAATGACTTAGATGGACCCACCTTTCCGTATCCTTCTCCATCATCCGTGCTAATCCGTGAAAATCTGTGCCCATCTGTGTTATCTCCGAGTCATGTGTCCTGAATTATTAACACGGATGGACACAGATGAAGAAGGGATGACTCGGATGCAGGGAATCCCCTATCCGTGCCAATCCGTGTTCAAACCCCTTTAGTTAAACCATCTGCAGAACCAAAAAGGGAATTTTCCCGCTGCTGAATCCCTTCAGCAGGGCTCATTCCTCCTTGATCGCCTACAAAAAGCTGGCGCGCTCCGGCAACTTTTGGCACGATCCGCCGCCCCCATGAAATTGCCTCTCCCTTTCTTAATCGTCCTTACGCTCCTCGCTTTCCTCCCGGCCTGCGAACGCGCCCCCGAAGTCCCCGACAAACCCGAGGTCGCCCTCGTTATGAAGTCGCTCGCCAACGAGTTCTTCCAGACCATGGCAGACGGAGCCGACGCCTACCAGAAGGAGAATCCCGACGACTTTGATCTCATCACCAACGGAATCCGCAACGAGACCGATCTCGCCCAGCAGGTCGCCCTCGTCGAACAGATGATCGCCCGCGGAGTTGACGCCATCGTCATTGCCCCCGCCGACTCGAAGGCACTCATTTCCGTTCTGAAGCGGGCACAGGAGGCCGGAATCGTCGTCGTGAACATCGACAACCGACTCGACCCGTCCGTCCTCTCCGGGGCAGGCACGAGCATCCCCTTTGTCGGACCCGACAACCGGGACGGGGCACGACTCGTGGGAACGGAACTCGCCAAAAAGCTCAAACCCGGTGACCATGTCGCCATTCTCGAGGGAGTCCCCACCGCTTTTAACGCGCAACAGCGCCGCGCCGGGTTCGAAGAAGCCATGAAAGCGGCCACCGCTCAGGTCGTCACCGTCCAGAGCGCCTCGTGGGAAATGGAAAAAGCCAACACCGTAACCGCCGGCATCCTCACCGCCCATCCCGAACTCGTCGCCATCCTCGCGTGCAACGATAGCATGGCCCTCGGTGCCGCCGCCGCCGTGAAAGCGGGTGGCCGGGAAGGCCAGGTTCACCTTGTCGGTTTCGACAACATCAGCGCCGTGCAGGAGCTCATCCGCGAGGGCCGCATCCTCGCCACCGCCGATCAACACGGAGACCAGCTTGCCGTCTATGGGATTGAGCTCGCCCTTTCCATTCTCAAGGGTGAGGCCCCTCCCCGGGATCGAAAAACACCCGTCGATCTGGTGACACGGGCCCAGTTGCCGTGACGCAAACGAGATTCCATTCAGGAATTGCGGCTAATTCAATCCGGTAGAAATGAAGGATGCCTCAACAGACCACCTGCCTCCCCGACTCACTCTCCGTCCCGGCGAATCACTCGGGCTCGTCGCGGTCCTTGGTTTTTTGATTCTTGTCTTCAGTCTCCTCGCAAAAAATTTCTTTTCCGCCGCCACCTTTCACCAGATCGCCAATCAGGTCCCGGCGCTCACCATTGTCGCCGTGGGCATGACCTTTGTCGTTCTCACCAGGGGAATTGATCTCTCCGTCGGATCAGTCATGGCTCTCGCCGGATCCGTTCTCGGTCTAGCCATGGTCGATGCGAAGCTGCCCCTTCTACTTGCCCTGCCTCTCGCCATGGGCGCGGGAGCTCTCTGCGGGTTGGCCAATGGTTGGATCTCAGTCCGATTCGGGCTCCCCAGTTTCATTGTCACTCTCGGGATGATGCAGATCGCCCGCGGCCTCGCCTACCTCGCCACCGATTCCCAGACCCGCTATATCGGAAAACCGGTCGAATGGCTCGGGGCACCCCTCGGAGGTCTTGGCCTCTCCCCGGCCATTCTCCTCGCGATCCTCCTCGTGGCGATCGGACAACTCGTCCTCCGCCGCACCGTCTTCGGGCGCCACGTCCTTGTCGTCGGGGCGAACGAAGAAGCAGCGATCTATTCCGGCATCCGCACGCGTCCCGTCCGCATCGCCGTCTTTGTGATTGCCGGGGCCCTCGCCGGACTCGCCGCCGCCTTTGACAGTTCAAAAATGGGAGCGGTCGACCCGAACGCCGGGGCCGGGCTTGAGCTTTCCGCCATCGCCGCCGTGGTCGTGGGAGGCACCAGTCTCATGGGTGGTCGCGGTTCTGTCTTCGGAAGCTTCCTCGGTGTCCTCATCATCGCGACCCTCGGAGCCGGACTCAATCAACTCGGCGCCTCCGAACCGCTCAAACTCCTCGTCACCGGACTCGTCATTGTTTCGGCCGTGGTCGGAGATGCCTGGCGGGGGAAGCAGGGGAACTGAACCGGATACCGTGAGCGTCCACTTCCGCGAAGCGCCAAAGGAGCGCGGACACTCCTGTCCGCCGAAGCTTGAACGAACCTCCGGGACAGTTGAGTCAAAACCGGAAAGCAAAAAGCCCACCCGTCTCACTCGTGCCCGACATACTGCGTCAGCATGATCTCATTTCCTTCCGGATCGATGATGATAGATAAAATGATAGGCTCGCCCTCTCTTCTCTCGGGTCGCTGCAAAGAGGTCGCACCGAATTCGATCGCCCGTTCAAAGGCCCGGACCACGTCCTCATATTGCAACGAGAGTCCCGTCGGATTCCGCGATCCATCGCCTCCTTCGTGTAATCCCAGAATGGCATCACCCACGTTCAACTCGGACCAGTGCGGCGAGGAGAAATTTTCCTCAAAACCCATCCCATCCCGGTAGAAGGCGACGGCGCGATCCATCTCCTGCGCCATGAGCATATATTTGACTGACTGCGGTTTCATCGATTTCGCAATTAAGAGACCTGGGGTTAAAGGCACCTCTTCTCAGGATTTTACACGGGTTCTCCTGCCGCCTGAAGCATCACTCCTGCACCCGACGGGTCTCTGAAAAGGCATTCCGCCCGTCTGCCCGCTCCGCCCGGCCATTGTCCCACGATCTTCCCTCCATGCTCTTCGATTCGGGCGACCCGCTCCTCGAAATTGTCCACCTCGATATAAAGCACCCACCCTCCCGTCCAGTTGGGAAACGAGTTCTTGTCGCAGATTCCGAAAGCCTCTTTCGATTTGCCATCAATGAGACTGTACGAGATCCGGCCCTCCCCCTCGTCACACGGTTCCAGCGTATATCCAACCACGGTGGCGTAGAATTCAGCCAGCGGCTTCGGATTGGCGACCACCATATCGACCCAGTTTATTTGTTGTTTTTCAGGCATGGAATTATGTGTATGTCAGGGTAATTCGCCTCATCTCGAGATTGGATCTGTAAGATCTCGTTTCATTATTCAATAATCGGTGCCGGTGGAATGACAAGGGTTTCAGGGCTCCGTTGAAGCCGCATCGCGTTTTGCCTTCAATATCGATCGTATGGCTTCTTCAAATGGGAAATTTCAACTTAGAATCGCATGGTGGGTTTTGATTCGGAAAACGGGGCGGTCATGTCAGCCCTCATCGCTCTCCGCATACCGAAGTAAATCATAACCACTCCGGGAAGCACACAAATTAGTGCACCTCCACCCAGCTGAAGAACTCCGGAAATCCACTTTTCAGGCCTTTCTTCCGGCGGAATCTGACAGGCTTTCCATACCCCCAAACCGAGCAGGAATCCGAGAGCGATGGGGAGGAGTCCGACGAGTGCGACCACACATCCTCCGGGAACCGCTTTGTTGGGGAGGGAGAAAGACATGAAATTTCAGGCAGAACGATGAGCACAGGGGAGGGCCGCAAGCCCCTTCCTACGCCTCTTGTCAGGGTTCATTATTCTTTGGCCAGGGCAATCCACGCCCCGTTTCAAGGAGCGTCTTGAGCGAAGAAGCGATCACGGGCCATCCCCCGGTGATGTCCGCGAAGGTCTGATCCTCCGACTGAAATCCGGTGTGGGAAATCGTCAGCGAACACATCAACTCGCCAATTGGCTCAAGCTTGTAAACAACGCGAGTCTCAGGATCATTGGAACCTGCAAACTTGAACGTATGCACCAGCGACTTAGGGGCCTTGAGTTCCGTAATTGTTCCGGTAATGAACTCCGCTTCGCTTCCGTAGCTTAATCTTGCCGCCCTCCTTCAGCTCCAATGTATGCACCGGGGCCATGTAGAACCGGTCGATCATCTTCTTCTCGGTCAAAGCGCTCCAAACCTCCGTCAAAGGTTTTGCGATTAAGAGGGTGTAATGGAATTCAGGACTCATCGGTTGCACTGATAAGAGTGAGGGAATCGCTAGGAATGCTGAATTTGGGGCTCATTATCTCTCTTTACGTTAAAGAGCACTCAGACCTGTCGGGGAGCGTGGGCTGAGTGTGCGGTAAACTGACAAACGAGAAAAGTCATTTCGACTCGGAGAGGTCAGGGCTTGAGAGGCTCGGCTTGTTCGGCTTGCTTCTTAAAAGTGAAGTCTTCCTGTCCAAAGGTTGCGCGCATAGTCGCGCCCTCAATACTATAGGGGATCCGTGCTTTGCGTCCGTCGATCACCCAATGAATTTCGTCTTCACTAATTCGGTAGGTGCCCTCACTTGGACTCGTCCCTGAAGTCTTACCTGAAAGTGGATCGAAGATCATGACCGAGTAATCAACGATACGCCCGTCACCTGTAAAAGTTATCACGATGTATTTCTCCCGTCTCGTATAGTTCACGGAATTCGATCTCTTATACTTCACGGAATTCGATCTCCATGTCCCTACGATTGCATCGAGCCGCGTAGACTCATCTGACGCAGGAACCTGATCAGCTTTCCTTGAGCATGACGACATTACCACGAAAATAATTACAAGGGAGATACGCATAGTTTTGAGCCGAACGTCAGGTCGCAGGCGACGGCGAAGCCGTTGCCTGCCGACCACTGTTCGGAATTTCGTTCTGTTTTTGCATTTGAAAGCTAAGACGGGTCATTCTTTTTGTGCGTTACATCGCCGTCTTTAATTGGGGCATCGCGTGAAAATATTTTAACAGAATTGATTCCAGCATATCTAATTTTATTAACTCATCGTGAATACAATATCGCCTTTCATTCTCGGGAAGAAATTCGTTGATCAGCCTTCCAAAACTGGAGTCGACAGGGATATAAAGGTGTTCCACATCTTGAGATTCCGGTGATTCTAAAAACGCCCCGTCATCAAGAGCCTCGGCTTTGTAAAACTGAAGCATCTGAAGAGAATCGAGCTGAAAATTTCTTAGAAATTCAGGATTATTTTTCCCATGTCTTTCGGCAAGTTGACGCAACTCGACCACGGTAGTCACGACGATCTTTTCAAATTCCCCCTCAAGTAACACGATCTCCTTGTGCTGAGGAGTGCATCCGGCAAAAATTAGTGGCAGAAGGGACGAGATTATCCTTTTCATTATTAACGTAAAATCTTCATAGGCAACGTTTGAAGTGTGGCACCCGCTACCGGGAGCACCACTCCGCAACGGGGTTAAGGGTTTTTGGCACAGGGATCATTTCGACAAGGGTCCGGTAGCGGATTGTCCAGCCGAGTTCGGTTCGGCACGTTTGAGCGTCCGTAGCATCGCCATAAGAGCGAGGTTCTGAATGAGTAAGATACCGCCGATTGAGATTGCCCCAACTCTCGCACTTGTCAGGCAATCCATCACGGCAGTTTGGTTCGCTTCAATTCGTTGCTTCAAAGATTCCAAATGTCCTCGTTCCTCGTCTGATAATTCCGGCCTAATGAATTTATCCTCGATCGCTGCCAGTGCGTTAGACGTTGTCGTCTTTATGATTGGAAACTGGAAAATAATCCAGCAGCAGGCGAGGAGGTCGATCCAAATGACAGCACTTAGGAGGGCTTTCATTTCATTTTTGCCGAACGTCAGGTCGCTGGCGACGGCGAAGCCGTTGCCAGCCGACCAGTGTTAGGCCGGTCAGAATTCGTTAAAACTGAATATTCCGGGCTCATTTTCTGGCGAAATCATGAACATGTTTATGGCAGGACAAGAACGGCCGCCTTCTGGGTTGAGAATCTTCCCCTTCTTCTCTTCAGTGTAAACCACAAGGACATCATACGTGACGACAACGCGCTTCGGGTTGAATGCGCGAATAGACTCAGGCAACTGGTCGAGCGCGACCGTGCCGTTGGTCGTTTTGGTAATCACAGCAAGCGCATCTTTGAGAAGCTGAGTTTTCGGCTGGGGTGGCGTCTTCGGGGCCTCACTCGTCGGGTCTGACTTAGTGCAACCCACAATCGTGAGGATGATGACTGCTGAAACTAGCGATTTGAGTATGCGCATGTAAGTGGGGCCTAACGTAAAGAGAACTCAGCCCTGGCGGAGAGCGCGGGTTGATCTTGGAAGAATCTGGCGAATTGGAAAAGTCATTTCGACTCGGAGCGGTCAGGGCTTGAGTGCCTCGTCTTGTTGGTGCCCGTCGATTTCAGCCTTCATGTGTCCCTCCCACTCCTTCTCCGCATCTGTGGAGTGAAGTTCCGTCAGCTCTATGATCGAAAGATCAGAAAGAATTCCGATCTCCTTGAGCTCGATTGAACTGCCTTCCTCATCTAGCGCCCAGAACGCCAAAAGATAGAAGAAGCCTGCGGAGCTCCCTGACTTCCATTCGCTGGGTGTTCGTCGAGTCCGATTCAAGTCGACTGGAATGACGCGCGCTCGTGTAAACGACCAGGAAGCGACATCTCTCAGCGATTCACCGAGAGGTCCGGACTGTAACTGCTTAACTTCCTCGTCGAGATATTTCGTAGCGCGTCCGAGGACCTCTTGGAAGGTCGGGGTCGAATCAGAAGCCTCTCGAATTGCCTCTGTTGAAGCAAACCATCCACGGGTCACGTCACCGCTAATCTCAGCGTATTCCAGCGCGACCAAGTTTTCGTCAGCACGAATCAACGACAACGAGCAAATGTAGATCGCAACAATCAGGAAAAGCGCTTTCATTTTCTGCACCAACGTCGAGGCATGGCGAGCCCGATCCGGGAGCGCGACCTCGATGGGAGGATAAGGATTTGAATCAGCGAAGTCAATCAACTCAGAACGGGATCGGGCTTGTCCATCGCCGGTTTGTTCGGCTTAGTCCGCGAGTGCGTTTTTAATTTTCGACTTGAGATGGGTAAACCTCGAAGCATTCCAACTAAAATTCCAATCATCTGGGTCGAACTCTTGATAGAGCCTCCGTCCTAGTTCTTTATCCTCCAATCTTGATGCCCATCGATTCTGCTCATTCACGCATAGACGCTCGATCCGTGCGCAGTTCGAGTCATCGTAGCTGATCCCGCGGTTGCTCAGATGGGCATGAGTTGCCTCATGAATGAGTACCGCTGCATGCCAAGCAACTGTGAATCCAATATCTCTTCCAGGCCAATCCTCTTCGAAATTTATGACGCACGCACGAGCCCAGTGCTGGTATTCAGCGCCCCCGGTCGAGAGGGCCTGGTTTACGATCCAATCAAAACTATCGATTACACGCTTAAACCTTCGGCTATCCGTGGACGCCAAAAGATAGAGGGCCGCGACAATTGTGTGTCGAAAATCATCACTCTTCTTGCGAACATCTACAAGGGATACTGAGTGGATTTGTTGGACAGTCATTGATGTCCACCCTCGAATTGTAACCTTCCTTGCCGCACCGACGATCCAATGGCGTATTGGTTTCAGGATCATCTCATTTCAAGCCGAACGACATTAGGGCGGGGTTCTAAAGGAGCCGTAGCCCTCAAGATGCGGGGCCTGGCGCCTTCAGCTTGTCTACCGTTTCGGGGGAAGTTCAGATTTATGTATCCGCCATAAGGATATGATATTAAAGACCAGAGCACAGATTAGACCCATACTCAAGGAAACTGGAGGAGGTAGCCAAGGTGAGGCACCGTCAAATTCTTCCCCGCTCCTTAGCGCCAAGTAATAGAATTTCAACATCGAGCGATTCGCCACCTCAGCCCATATTAGTATAATAAGTAACAATAATATATAAATCGTCTGTAGTTTGATGAGTCTTAGTGCGGAATTTCTCATAACAACATGTTCTATTTTTCATTCCAGTTGGCGCAATCGCTGAGTGTTTTTCGTTTCATGCCGAACGTCGAAGGCCATCGGACGGGCGTTAGCCCGTTCGATGCGCCGCCTAGTTAGGGCCTTTTGGTGTTACGGTAATTGGTTTTGGATCAAGCATGAAACCATCAAGTAGATCTTGGGCCTGCTGTGGCGAAAGCGCGGTTAGGTCAAAACTCTTGAGAGTTTCGGTCGAAGGTGATCCGGACCTCGATAGAAGGAGGCTAAATGCCTCCTTCTTCATATCAAGCGTGATTCCAGATTGCGATGTGAATGCAGTGAAAGGTTCTGCCATGGCTTCCCAGATCTCAATCTCCCGATCTGGGTCCCTATCACGCTGAAAATCCTCCATCCATTTTCCAAGTGGAGTTGGATCGACCTCCGAGAAGGCCTTTTGAACCGCCGTAATTCGAGATTTTTGTATTTCGGTCAATTCTTCGTGAACGATGGGACCCGGAACAAGCTTTTCGGGCTCGACCTTGATGGACTGCGAATTTTCTTTCGGGCTCTTCCGGCAGCCAAAGAGGAATGCCGAAAGTAGCATCACGGCTTGGAGGACTTTTCTCATTCTTTTGCCCTAACGTGGAGCGCTGGCACCCGCTACCGGGAGCGCCACGCCGCAACGGGGTTTAGGGTTGTAGTCAGAAGGGTCATTCCGACAAGGGGCGAGTAGCGGGTTGTCCAGCCGCGTTTTGTTCGGGCTTCTTTGTGGCGGTTCGGATTGCGCTCGCCAACTTAAGGCTCTTTTCAGTGTGCTTCTTCCGATCCTTTTCGTCGGCCTTGGCAACCGCGCAAAGCTCGTGACCCAAGTCTGTTATCATCCGTGGGAGTCCGGTGGAAGGCGTCCAAATCTCTCCGAACAATCCGTAGCGGGAGTAAAATTGGTATGTGGCACCATCCAATCCCCGGTAATCAACCTCGGGATACCGTGTCTTCCTAAGCACTGACTCCCAGGCGCTAAGTATCGCTGCGGCAAATTCCGGAGCTACCTCGACACTCTTCTCGTTCAGATCCCTTGTGACCTCAATGTCTAGCTCCATCCGCCCTCCCTCGAGATCCTTCCACCGCCAAATTTGCTTCTTGGCTTCGACATATTCCAGCACCCACCGTTGCGATTCCATCTTCCGATCAAATGGGTCATCGGTAATGTTGAAGTGACGCAGAATCACCGCATATTCTGGAGAAAAACTCGGCTTGCCAATCATCCAGGCGTCAGCGTCCTCGGCTCCTAGTAGTGAGCGATAAACCGCCTGGTCATACCCATCAGGATCGTAGGCGGGAATGGGCTCCAATTGATCTGGATTTGATGGGGCTTCTACTGCAGGTGCATCCGGCGAGAATGGATCATTCAGCAGTTCCTCCTGTGCTCTCGCAGATACTGCGAAAGTCGCCACCGCAGATATCGTGAGCGTATGGATGAGGCGGTTCATTCTCTTTCCCGAACGTTTGAGGCATGGCGAGTCCGATCCGGGAGCGCGAACACGATGGGAGAGTAAGGGTTCGAGTCAGGGAAGTCAATCAACTCACAACGGGATCGGGCTTGCCATCGCCGGCGTGTTCGGCTTATTCGAAGTCACGCTTGTTCATTTTAAAATAGGTTAGCTGCGTCCCGTCCCAGTACTGCGGACCAAGCAAAACCTCGTCGTTCCTGCAGATGACATCCCGATACCCCACATCGACGTCGTGCCACAAATCACGCGTGTCGATTGTCTTTCGGAGTAAAGTTTTACCGGTTGCGTCAGTGAGAACAATGCTGACATCTATCCCCTCCCGTAGCGGATTTGCGTATTTGCGCTGTCGAAGGACCGTGACTGACCAACTCCCGTCGGGACTTGAGGCGGTTTTGTAAACACGGGGTGAGAGATAGCGCCACCAGCTTGGTGCCGCTATGACCGCAGCGAGCACAACATAAATAGTGCATCCCAAGAGAATTGGCCGAATTAGCTTGTTCATTTAATGACGAGCCGAACGGAGAAGTCCGCTCACGGCCGTTTCGCCAGGGGAACTTTGGAAGTCAGTTTAGCAGGTCGAACGCAGGGATGGCAAGCGAACAACGAGCGATGGAGGGCGTTGTGCGTGACGTATTGTTCGATCCCCCGATCTACAGTGCCAGGTGGCATCGGCCCTCGATTCCCGAATGTGAAATCCTCCCGCTCTCCCGGCATCTTTGTCCCAACACCCCCGATGAAATCAAGGTTCCCGGGGGCAAACGTTGTGTGCGACGAAGTCCATGCACTTTTGCCCCCCTTGATTTTATCCTTCCCCGCAGCTCGCGAGGGGAAGCAGGCAAATCTGGCTGAAGGGCGGGTGGTCGTCGCCCGAAGGCATTTTGTCCTTTACCCCGGGGTTCCCATCTCCGGCCTATAATCGCTTGGTCGCCCGACCTGAGAAGCTCCGCTTCTCGCCGTGCTCCACGGCGCGATTATAGTTCGCATGAACACACCCTGTAAAGAACAAAATTCCACCCCAAGACCATCCGAAATTCTGCCACTGTCAGGGTGTTCCGGATCGAAC
>DDSV01000040.1:6957-65015 GCA_002344215.1 Akkermansiaceae bacterium UBA2381 | reverse complement strand
TCGAATCCTGTCACCCCGACCACTCATTATCAATGAGTTAAGTCTTTATGGCCGACGTATTTACCTATCGAGGTTGGTCGAAAGTGCCCTTATTCTGCCCGAAGCTGCCCTTATTTTGTTGGAAGTTAGTGCACCTGTTGCTAGGCTTTTGGGGTGAGCAGACCGATCAAATTTGTCCCTACGAAGAATTCTAGAGGCGTCTGGGTCTTGTCGATTCCGGCGACTCTTTCGTCCACGGGAAAGCGAAGAAGGGAGTTCTATCAGAAGAAGGAAGCCGCCGAAGCGAGGGCTCGAGAGTTGAAGAATATGATGGAAGCGGGGGCGAGAGTGGCGCGTGTCGCCGGCCCCGAATTGATCCGTGCTGCGGTGAACTATGACGAGCTCTTCCGCGAGATCTATAGCTTTGCGGGAGGCTTGGAAGAAGCCTGTGAGCATCTCATGAAATTGCTCGATGAGAAAACTCGTTCGGTGCCATTCCGGCAGTTGCTCATCAGTCACGAGAGGAGCCGATTGGCCAACTGGGGGAAACAATATTTGACCACCTGGAATACCTTTAGAAAACACGTTAAGGATTTGGAGTCGAAGCCGGTGATCAGTCTAGGTGCGGAATTCTGGCGTGAATGGCTCGAAGCGACGGCAGATAGAGAAGGGTGGGGTGACAGGACATTCAATGACTATGCCAGTCTTCTTTCCAGCGTCTGGAAACACGGGGTCGCACAAGAGTTGTGTGAAAAGAACCCCATTGAAGGTGTCGTTCGCCGCAAGATTCGGAGAATGGAGAAAGCAGTCTATACGGTCGAACAAGTGAAGACTCTGCTCAACACCGCTTGGACTCATGATCGCGATTTGATCCCGTTTTTTGCGATCACCATCTTTGCGGGAGTACGACCTGACCTGAACGGTGAAATAGGGTTGTTGGTCTGGGAGGACGTCAACTTTGAGGAGAATTGGATTCGCGTCGGGGCAAACTTTGACAACAAGACCAATACAAAACGGTTTGTTCCAATGGAGCCCAATCTCGTGGCATGGCTATCACCGTGGAAGAAAGTACAGGGGAAAGTCTTGCCTACAAACTTCGTCAAACGCCGGCGCTATCTCACCCGAGGAAAGTATCAGGCGGAAGCGGAAAGCCCGGAGAGCAAATGGAAGGAGTTGGTTCCCTACGGGCTTAAGGTTAGGGACATCACGAGGCACACTTACGGGAGCTTTCTGGAAGCCAAATGTCGCGACCGGAATATCGTCAAGGAAAACATGGGGCACACTGATTTTGAGACCTACGAGCAGCATTACCGCAATGCGAGAACGCCCAAGGAAGCGGAGGCATTCTGGTCGATCTACCCTCCTGAGAAGTGACCTCGAACTTAACGAAGACTAGACAAGTTTTGGTTGGGGTTCAATGGTGCCAATCGGCTCCATTGGCTATTTGGCGAAGCGGGGACGCGTGAGCGTGGGCTTTGAGCCCAGCACGCTAGGCAGTGGGGGCGATGTTCAGAATCGACCGACCAAAAATCGGAGCTTTGGTCTTGACCACGATCTATTTTCAGACTTTCTTTCGCGGTGGTGTTCCTCTTTAGGTTCACCCTTGTCGGGAGCCCGGGCTTGATTCGGGACCTGTGATGCATGGATTGGTTGGCGCGCATGCCGACCGTAGAATCAAATCCGGCCGTGGATGACGGCCACTGCTGGCCACCTCCGGGAAGCCAGCCTTGTATCACACCCAATGACTCCCCTCAAACCTCAGATCACCTTCCCAAGGAACCCAAGGACGACCTCCCAAGGTCGCCAGCCTGGAATCTATCAACCGGGCGAGGGGGAAGTCATGCATGCTGTGGCAGAATCCTGCCCATCGGGGGACTGTTCAGGCAGCTCTCTCACGAATGTGCGCCGACACCGTTCCCACGGTGAACCGCCTGTCTCCAGAAATGGAGAGCAGGCCTGTGCAGTGGTCCGTCCTTCAGACGGTCCCAATCAAATCAATGACAAGACACCGGAAGAGGTAGAACCCAAACCAAACCAATAAACAAACATAAGCAATGATGCTGGATCGATGCATCCGACCAATGAAAGCGAAGGACACCGTTCATGATGAAGCGCAAGGGCCGGGGTTTTGCAGTGACTGCAGGATCAGGGTTCACGGCGTTTCTTGGCAACGACGTCTCCCGCTTGACACGGATACCCGAATCCATGGCATCGATTCATCTAACAAATTAACATTCAGTGACCGTCCCCGCCCTGCGGGACGGGTTGAAGTGAGAAGGCGACGCCTTGACCATGCTCGCGCACGGCATGGGCGTCAGACTTCCTTGGGCCGGGAATCAGTTGCGACTGCGAAGAGCAGGCGAGGAACGATTGCTCGGCCCGAAATGGGGTTTGGTTGCCCAGATCCCAGCGGCCAGGATTCTATTATAAGATTAGCAAAAATGTCTAATTCAGATAAACCAACGCGGCGCCCCCGGAAAGGGCGCTCGAGGCCAGAAAACGTGCCCTCTGGATTCGGTGAAACCGGTCCTTATACCGAGGTGCAAAGTGGTAGTTGTGATGCGTCATATTGGGAGGAACTCAATATGAGTTACCGCCTGTTTATTGAAATGCTTATGGATTGTGAGCGTCGGGTGATCGACGCGATGAGCGATGATCCAAACCTGACCGACGAGCTTGTTCGATTTAAGTCTCTTCTTCCGCGCCACCTCGTTCGACTGATCGAGTTGCAGGGAGAGAAACTGGCGATCGCGCAACGCCTTGTCGATTCGTCGGCGAGGGTGTGGGAAGGGTGCAAAGCGGTTCCAAGTCTGTCGACTACACCCTATGCAATCCAAGTTGCCGACGAGATCCATCAGAAATTTGGGTTCCTCGTGGAGCATCACCGGAAATCCCTGATTGTGCTCGAGAAAGCACTTAATAGTGTAGCAAACCGTGACTACCCTATGACTCCCGACTGATCCCCCCACCTCCTGATTATCCTCGCTAGGAGTTGTTCCAAATGAGGATTGCCGGGCCTTCCCGAATGCGGGAAGGCCCGTTTGTTTCCCGGGGTGCACCGCTGCCTCGGAGCCACTGAGAGCTTCAATCTAGTCATCGCCCACCGGCGATAGTCCGAGTTCATACGAAGTGATGCGCTCACCACATTTCTCATCCGGAGGGCTCAGCGATCGATTCGGTGTTCATCGCAATTCCGAACACGTCCCAAAAGATTCTCGCCTAGCTCCCCGGGCCCCTCGCTCAAGACCCGATCGCTCCTTTCAGTCAAATGAAGGTGCGACTTTCAAATCAACGTGCGACTTCAAGATTCACTTGCAGGATTAACATTGACTTGCAGGATTAAGATTAGTACTGCAAGTTCCCTTCATCCATGGCAGCCAAGAGCACCAAAATCCAAAAGCCAACGGAACACAGCGACGTTGATGCTCGCATCGGCAATACCGTAGTGGAGGTGAAATTTGGGGTGGATGCGGTCAGGACCTTGCGCACCAGTCTCATGCAGGTCGCCTACACGGTAAGCGAAGATCCTGCTTTGCACGGCTATGTGGTGCTGGCGGATTCATTCATTGCCATCGAGCGGGTCAGGGAGGAATGGCAACGCGCTTCATCCGTGTTGCGCCCGGAAGTGCTGCAGCGCCTTACGATTTGCATGGCCTCCGAACATGGAATGCTGGGCATCCCGAGCGATCCGGCTTCAAAGACAGAGCAGATGCTGGCCGACGTGATTGAGTCCCAGCGAGGAAAAGCAGGAGGCAAGCGAGCGGACTACAGCTTCATCATTTTGAAACTGCTCATCCACCAGTGGTTCACTTCCGGTGAGCCGGTCACCGCCGAATGGCTCGCCCGGACCGCCGGATGTCACTACCCGGCCGTGGCCCGTGCGCTTCGGCCCCTGGGTAGCCTGGTCGAGCGTACTTCCGACCGACGGGTCTTGCTGCGCTGGTTTCCCAAGGATGAGTTTGAACGAATGATTGCCATCTCGGACAGTGCTCGGTCCACAGTGCGTTTCGCCGATCATTCAGGCCAGCCTCGCAGCATGGAGTCTCACCTGAGGCGCTTGGAAAAGCTCGCGCCACCGGGGCTGGCTATCGGAGGGGTGCTGGGGGCAACACACCACTTCCCTGATCTCGACCTTGTCGGCTCGCCCCGACTGGATCTGTCGCTCCATTGCCCCGGCAAGCACATGAACCTCGACTTCATGAAGGCTCTCGATCCGGCGCTCAAGCCCGTTTTCGACCCCTTGCAGCCTGCCAACATTGTGGTCCACGCTGTGCGTCATGCCGACCCGCTCTTTGCTCCCCGCGAGGGTGGCCTTGCCTGGGTGGATCCAGTGGAATGCCTGCTTGATCTGCACGAGGCCAAGCTCGACATGCAGGCAGGGAAATTCCGCGACTACCTGGAATCCACACGCCCCGCGAAATCATGAAGCCAGAGCCCCAGGAAATCTCTCCGCGGACGGCGCTGGATATCGTCGGGACCGTACGTGAATTCACAACGAAGAGGATCTCACGGATATCTTGGCTTGTGATCGGGGCGTAGTGCTATAATTTTCATAATGTCTACTCTGTCCTCAACGGACGCACTTGGAAAAGCCGCGGTGATTAAGTCCCGCATCGTCGAGTGGGACGCCTCACGGGGATTCGGTTTTGTGGACCACGGAGGCAAGCGCCTCTTTCTTCACCACCGCGACTTCGTGCGGAAGGACCACAGGCCGCTGCAGGGCGACGGGGTTTCCTTCGTTGTCGGGACGGATGGGAAGGGGAGAGCTTGCGCGAAGTGTGTCGAGTCACTGGAACGCAGGGGGCACCTGCGGTTTCGGCACTGGGTCGTTCTGCTCGTCCTCCTGATTGTTCCGACGCTGGCGGTCTTGCCGTTGCCCTGGTCACCGTGGATTGCTTTGGGCTACCTGGTCGTAGTTTCCGGACTCAGCTATCGCGCCTACCGCGACGACAAAAGCCGAGCTCAACACGGGCTGCAGCGGCGCTCCGAGTCTTCCCTGCATTTCGTCGATTTCATCGGTGGCTGGCCGGGTGGCTACCTGGCCCAACGCCAGTATCGTCACAAGACCTCCAAGGCGTCGTTCAGGCGCGTGTTCTGGGGCGCCATTCTGCTCCACGAGGCGGTCGCCCTCGATTTCCTCCTCGGGTGGCCCGGCCTCCGCAGATTCCTGGAGCTAATCACGGAACTCATCTCCCGACTGCCAGCATGAGTCCAGCCATAGCCATTCAGGACGTAGTTCTCGATAAACTTCCCGGGGCGATTCTCCAGACGGCGGGCGGCATCCTCGAGAAGTTCTGGCCCTTTCTTTTGCTGGCCGCCACCCTGTCGCTCCTCGGTCGCTTCCTTCGCTCGCCAAAAGTGAAAGGCCGCTTCGGCGAGGCGGTCGTATCGGTGGGTGCTCTCAAACGCCTCGATCCCAAGGTCTACCGGGTATTCAACGACATCATCCTCCCCAGGCCCGATGGCAAGGGCACGACCCAGATCGACCATGTCGTCGTCTCGCCATTTGGCATCTTCGTGATCGAGACGAAGAACTACGCCGGCTGGATCTTCGGTGATAAGGATTCGCGCTACTGGACCCAGGTGATCTACGGAAAGAAGAGCCGCTTCCAGAATCCCCTACATCAGAATGCCCTGCATGTTCACGCTCTCGCCATCGCCACGGGCCTGCCTCGCGACTGCTTCCACAATCTCGTCTACTTCGCTGGCGAGGCTATCTTGAAGACCGTGCTGCCACCGCAGGTGATGACGGTGGGGCTTACCTCCCATATCCGGGGACATCAAATGGAGGTGATTTCGCAGAAGGAAGTGGACGGGGTGGCCGCCATGTTGAAAGCCATTGGAATGGGGTCCGAGGAGAGGGGGAATCGAAGGAGTCCATCCGCCGCGATGGGTCGCTGAACCTCATCGAACGGGGGACGTGCTGCATTTGCTATCATCTCCTCATCGGACTTAAATCGATCACTAGTTGGTCCATAACGTCCCGGAGTTCCTCCGGTGAAAAATTCCGCTCCAGCAGATGATCGACTAGCTCCGCCTGTCTGGGCTGACCGAAGGCGAGGCGGTAGATCGCAAGGGTGCGGAGGATGTGATTGAGCCGGCTCTGATCGAGACTGAACGGGTAGAGGGGGACGACCCGTTCGATTCGGGGACCATGAGTTGCCTCGACGTGCCAGTAGGGGACGAGTTCGCATTTCCCCGTCGCGATCCGTTCTTCCCGGTCCGCAATCTGGAAGATTTGGTCCCAGGGATCGTCGTGGGGTGCAAGAACCTGTTCCGAAAGGGCGGCGCGATATTTCGAGGCCACCTGTTGCCGGATCACCAGGCTCTTGTAGCGATTGATCCGACCCTCGCGTTGTTCGAGATCGATGGGATTCCCGGGCAAGTTCCAATGCACGATGCGGCGGCAGTAGGAGTGAAAGTCGAGGCCCTCCTGACCGATCGACCCCTTCTTTACCCGAGTCCGACCCTCCGTGAGATCGTGGAGACATTTTTCATAACACAGGCGAGAGGGCAGCTGAGTGCTTTCTACGGTAGGCAGCGGGGGTGAGCCCGGTTTGCGCCCGGAAAGCCCGGGTGAAGGCGCTCTGATCGTAAAATCCGGTGTCGATGGCGATGGCTCCGACGGTGAGACCGGTGGAGATAAGATCGTGGCAGGCCGATCGAATTCGCTGACGAATGAGATAACGCATCGGAGATTCACCGAGCAACTTGCGAAAGAGACGGGTGAACTGCCTTTCAGACAGATGCGCGAGCGACGCGAGATCAATCGTCCCGATTTTTTCCCGAAAACGGGTGTGAAGATGACGAAGGGCGGGTTCGATCTGTTGGAAGGGACGGGTGACACCGCCCACCTCGTGCAGATCGTAAAGAACGATCGCCACCCCGCAGATCTTTGCCTGAGCGTCGCGGAGAGGGGAGACGGAAACGACATACCAATTCAAGGGCCCGTTAATGTCGGGGACCATTTGCGCGTAGTAGGTCCGGGTGACGCCCGTGCGCATGACCCGTTGATCTTCCTCGACAAAACCGGTGCTGATCTCAAGCGGGAAAAAGTCGCAGTCTCTCTTTCCGATCATTTCCCATTCATGCTGGAGATTAAAAATCGCCAAGGTGCGGGCGTTCGCGCGAACAAAGCGACTTTGCTCGTCCTTGGCCAGAAACGCGATCATCGGAAGGGTTGCGAAGAGGTCGGCGAGTTGAAGCGCCCCTCCGGTGCGTTGAAGGAAATTTTGCTGAAACTCCAGGGCGCGGTCCATGTTGCTCATGGCCGGAAAATACCAAAAAATGACGATTCAATCCAATCAATAGAGCTGCCTCAACGTGCTACTCTTAGCGGGTGAAGACGGTTGCCATCTTTGGAGCGGGCGGAAAACTGGGGCGCCATGCCCTCGCCCTTCTTGCGGCGCGCGGTTGGCCGGTGCGGGCGCTCGTTCACCGCACGCCGGTCGAGGGACCCGGGATCACCTCGGTCCGGGGAAGTGTCACCGATCCAGCCGCCGTCGAGGAAACGGTGCGCGGCGCGGACATCGTTGTCCAGCTCGCAACAACGAAAGAGGATGCCGATACCTTTTTCGACGTGAGTGTGAAGGGCACCTTCCATATTCTTGAGGCCTGTCGGAAAGAGGAGGTAGAGCAGTTCTTACTCCTCGGCGGCGATGCCGCCTGTGGAATCTGGTTCTATCCGCAGCCCATTCCCATCGACGAGAATCATCCGTTGACCGCCTACCCCGGCTACTATGCTTTTTCCAAGGTAATGGAGGAAACGATGGCGCAGCAATATGCCGTTCAGTACGGCGTGCCCGTCGCTGTGTTGCGTTCCTCCTGGGTTTTCGAGGGCGACGATCTGCTCAGACATTTCTCGCTCCTGCAAAATGTAAACCCCGCCGAGCCGGGTCACGGTTTCGGGGAAATCACTGACGGGATCCTCGCGTTCGTGAAGGCGGGCAAGGAGCACATCCCCATCCTGACAAACGCCCAAGGAACCCCGCTACGCCGTCACATCGTTCATATCGATGACGTCATGCAGGCCTTCGGTCTCATGCTCGGGAATCCGGCCGCGAACGGTCAGACCTTCAACATCGCGGGGCCCTCGCCCTTCGACTACCGCGTCGCGGCGGGTTACCTCTCCGAAAAGCTCGGTCTCCCCACCGTCGAGATCCGCTGCCCGGGTTACCAC
Organism: Akkermansiaceae bacterium UBA2381; assembly: GCA_002344215.1. Taxonomy (GTDB): domain Bacteria; phylum Verrucomicrobiota; class Verrucomicrobiia; order Verrucomicrobiales; family DEV007; genus Arctic95D-9. The sequence continues at coordinate 56,857 of DDSV01000040.1, read as the reverse complement.
CCTTTCGAAATCAACATCACCCGGGCCTGCACCGCCCTCGGCTACACTCCGGAAAATGACTTCTTCCGTATGGCGGATCGGGCAATCGCCAGCCGTATATAGCTTCTGAATTCCTGTTCCCAACTCCTATGAAGACCTTCCACCACATCGGCCTCCCCACCGACAAGAGCCAACCCGGCGAATTCTTCGTCGAGGACACCCGTGTTTGGGTGACAGACCCTCGCAAGCATCCCTACTTGGTCGAATATCTACGCTTCGAGCCTGACAGCTCTGTCACCGGTCCGGTTAGGGATATGCCCCACGTCGCCTACCGCGTTGACGATATCGGGAAGGCGATCGCGGGAGAAGAAGTGATCCTTGAGCCATTCGAACCTTCGCCGAATTTCACCGTCGCCTTCATCCTCAAGGACGGAGCCGTGATCGAGTACATGAAGTTCGACAGCGACGCCGATCTTCCCTGGTAAACGTCATGGAACTCAAAAATAAAGTCATTCTTGTCACGGGAGGCACCTCCGGAATCGGGGAGGCCTGCACCCGCCACTTCGCCGCTCTTGGAGCAAAGGTTGTCGCCGCCTCGAACCAGCAGGACCGTGGCCAGGCCCTCGAGGTCGAACTCAGCGAAGCCGGGCACGAGGTCCGCTTCGTCTTTGCCGACGTGGCGCAGGAGGCCAGCGTCAAGGCCATGGTCGATTTTACCCTTTCCACTTACGACCGTCTCGACGGCGTCCATTGCAATGCCGGCGTCTGGGGCAAGGGCAAGGTCACTGAATTCGACGAGGCGATCTGGGAAAAAATCATGAACGTGAATGTAAAGAGCGTCTTCTGGACCGCGAAGCATGCCATCCCCGCCATGGAGGCCGCGGGCAAGGGCGTCTTTCTCGTCACCACGTCGGTCGCGGCCTTCATCGGCTTTCCGGCCCACGCCCTCTATTGCGCCTCGAAGGGTGCGCTTGAGTCGCTCATCCGCTGCCTCGCCACCGACCATGCCGGCAAGGTGCGAGTTGTGGGGATTTGCCCCGGCACAATCGACACCCCCATGCTGGCGGCCACCTGCGAAGGATGGGACAAGCCGGTCGAGGAGCTTTACGCCGAGGTCGCCAAAAAGATTCCGGTGCGCCGTCTCGGTCAGCCCAGCGACATCGCGAAGACGGCGGCTTTTCTCCTCAGTGACGATTCGGAGTACATCAACGCAACCTCTCTCATTCTCGACGGTGGGACGATGGCGCTGCCGCCCTGGTAAACGTTGAGGGTTCGAAGTTTAAAGTTTCAAGTGGATATGAAGAGTGTTAAGCATGCAGTTCTAGGATTGGGTTGGTTCGGGGAGAAACATTGTGAGGCCCTGACGGCGATTCCGAATGTGGAGATCGCCGCGGTTTGTACACGGAACCCGGAGCGACTCGCCGAGATCGCACGAAAGTTTGGGGTGAAGAAGACCTACACCGACTTTCATACCATGCTCGCCGATCCGGAGATTGAGTCGGTCAGCATCACGACGATGTGGGACCAGCACGCCGGTCCGGCTGTGGCGGCGCTCGAGGCGGGGAAGCACGTCTTCCTCGAGAAGCCCATGGCTTCGACTGTCGCCGATTGTGATCTCATCGTGAACGCCGCGAAGGCAGCTCCGGGATTTTTCATGACGGGTCACATCTGTCGTTTCAATCCCCGCTATGCGGCGGCGAAGCAGGAGATTGCGGCGGGAAAGATCGGAAAAATCATTTCCATGTATGCCCGCCGCAACCTGCCCGCCTGGGTCGGGGCGACGGTGCTCGATAAGATCGGGCCCATCATCGGCGATTGTGTTCACGATACCGATCTCATGTTCTGGTTCAGTGAGTCCCGTGCCGTTACTGCCTACGCGCAAACCGTGAAAGTTCGTGACCACGCCCATCCCGATCTGGGTCAGGTCATGTACCGGCTCGAGAACGGAGCGTCGTGTATTCTGGAATCGGTCTGGTGCCTCCCTGACAATACTCCCTTTCAGATCGACGAACGTCTTGAGATCGTCGGTACCGAGGGGACAATCTCGATCCACGACACCCATCCGAATCTCATGATCGTGGATAAGGATGGCGCGCGTTGCCCCGACACGACCTATTGGCCGATGATCCACGGGCAGCTACGGGGCGCCCTTCGCGACGAGCTCGCTTATTTCACGCAATGCGTTGTCGATGGAGTGCGGCCCGCCGTCATCACCCCCGAGGAGTCCCGCGAGGCGGTGCGTGCCTGTCTTGCGGCGGAGGAGTCGGCGCGGACGGAGAAGGTGGTGCGAATTTGATAGATTGCCGGTTTTTTGCGTGCTTGCGGCTATCGCAGTGATTTCGCAAAATACATGACCCTGACATTAATTTTTACCTTTATGAAACACCTCGTTCTAGCTCTCGGATTTCTTTTCTCCGTGCTCCCTATTTCCGCCGCCGACCCTGAAACCAAATTCCTCAACCTGGGCGCCGACATTTCCCTCGAGCTTGTCAAACTTCCGCCCGGCGAATTCTTCATGGGCAGCACCGCGGAGGAAAAGGCGTGGGCCACGGGGATAGAGGGCGGAGCGACTCCGGGCACGACGCGCGAGGCACCGGAAGGTGAACCGCGTTTGACCCGGGTGAAGGAGGCCTTCTGGACAGGTCGGACCGAAGTGACGATGGGGCAGTTCCGTCGCTTCGTCGAAGAGAGCGGCTATATAACCGATGCTGAGAAACCGGGCGGCGCACCCCATTGCTTCGATCCCGAATGGACAGGCTACCGTTTTACCAGCGGAACCGTGGTCAATCCCTGGAAAGCGACCGAGGGCAAAAGCTGGCGCGACCCGGGTTTTCCGCAACCTCTGCGTGAAGACTTTCCCGTGGTCTGTGTGAGCTGGAACGACGGTCTTGCCTTTGGAGAATGGCTCACCGAACGCGAGCGAAAGGCGGGACGCCTTCCCGAGGGTCTCGTCTACCGGCTTCCCACCGAAGCCGAATGGGAATACGCCTGTCGTGGTGGCAGCAAGGAAAGTCATTTTTTCTGGTGGGGCAGTGACATTGAGGAAGGCGAAGGCCGCCTCAATACTTCCGCGATCGATTTTCTACCCGGACGCACCCGCACCTGGCCGCTTGCGAAGGTTCCCTGGAGCGACGGATTCGCCTTTGTTTCGCCGGCGGACCACTACGGGGAACGCGGTCGCAACGGTTTCGGACTTGCCGATACTTGCGGCGGCGTCTGGGAGATCGTCCTCGATCATTTTGATCCGGCGGGCGCTCACGAAGAGGCGCATTTCGCAAACGAAAACCCGCGTCCCGTCTGTCGAGGCGGCAATTACTTCGACGTGCCCGGCAACGCGCGCTGCGCGGTTCGACTCGGCCTGCGCGGGCCGAATTATTCCGACTCGCGCGACGGTTTCCGCATCGCCCTTGGCTCGCCATGCGAACCGAAACCCTGACAAAACCACCCCATTGCCTCATGAACACCCCCCTCGACCGCCGCTCCTTCCTCGGGCAGTCCCTCGCGGGACTCGCCGCCGCATCGCCCTCTCTCTCTGCTCTGGGCCAGGACCCCGCAGTGAGACCGCTCCGCATCGGACTCGTCTCAGCAGCGAGTTACGGTCCTACTTACGGACCCGATCCGCAGCCGCGCATCCCGGGATCGAATCACGGCACCGCCTTCGCCACGATCTTCAATGGATACGACGAGGAAAAGGCCAAGGATTTCAAGGGCACCTTCGTGAAAGCGTCGAAGCGGATCGAAGGAGGCAGGGTCGTGAAGATCTGGGACCCTGACAAAACCGCAGCAGCCGCCATCGCGGACATCTGCGGGATCGGGACAGTGGCAGCTTCTCCGGAGGATTGTGTCACTGACGTCGATCTCGCCCTTCTCATCGACGACGGCAGCGGCGCCCAATGGAAATACGCCGAAGCTGCCCTGCGCAAGGGCGTTCCCACTTTTTGTGATAAGCCGCTCGCCATGACCGCGAAGGAGGCCGCCGCCATTGCGAAGGTCGCGAGCGAGACCGGGACGAAGTTTATGTCAGCGAGCAGCCTGCGTTTTGTTCCGGACATCGTGAAGTTGCGCGAGGACGCCGCCGCGATCGGGCCGGTGCGGCTCTGCACGGTGACTGGGCCCGGCGATCTCGTTTACTATGGCATCCACGCCCTCTCTATGGCGTATGAGGTGCTCGGACCCGGTGTCGTGAGCGCGCACAATACTGGACTCGAAGGTGCTCACATCGTCCGCCTCCGCCACGAAAAGGGCCTCGACATCGTCATGATGATCGGCGCGCGCGAGCGGATGCGTGCCGGTTTTTCGATCCAGTTGTTCGGAGAGAAGGGGAACCTCCGTGTTGAGCCTGACTTGAAGGACCTATACGCTTATCTACTTGAGCCCGTTCTTGATATGGTGCTCCACGAAAAAGTGAGCGTGCCGGTCGGAGATGAGGTCGAGCTCATCGCCGCCCTAGAGGCCGGGCAGCGTTCGCTCGAACTCGGTCGCGAAGTGAAATTGAGCGAGGTGTTGTGATGCCGATTGTTTACCGGGATCTATTTCATATTTCCACCCACTGTCCGGGAATCGGAACCGGATACTGACCGTTCTCGTCCGAGATGATCGGCGGCTCGATGTTCGAGTCGAGGTTGTCTAATCCGGGGAACCAGGTGAATTCTGAAGCCATCGCCTCGTCCCATGTGATCACCTTTCCCATATGGGTGGCAGCCCGGCCCATGATCGCGGTCAGGTTTGATAGTGCAGCTCGTTTCGCTTGGTTGAAAGGCTGGTTCTCGCGAATCGCCTTGGTGAAGTCGTTCCACTGCGCCTGCCAGGGAGTGAGTTCCTCTTTGGGGGCCTCCCAGAGGACGTTGTCATCGGCGATACGTTTGTCCTTGAAGATCTTTGTGGTACCCGCGTGGATGTTTCCGGAGAACTGCGCCGAGCGCTCCGAACCTTGAATGTAGGTGGCGAAGTCGTTGTGGCATTTCGGGATGTAGCGCACATAATCGTAGGCCTTCGTCCCATCGGCGAAAGTCCATTCGATTGAATAGGAGTCAAGGTTCTGACCCTTGTCGGTATTGTTGAAAGCCCGCCCGCCGATGCCGTGGGCAGAGACGGGATATTCGCCCTTGATCCAGCAGATTTCGTCGATCTGGTGGATGTCCATCTCAGTCCAGAGTCCGCCCGAGACCCAGAAGAACTTGGTGAAATTGCGGAGTTGCCACTCCAGTTCGCCCTTCTCGGCAGGTTTCGGTCCGAGTGGTCCCGCCGATCCCATGCGGTAGGCGCTGATACTCTCAATGTTGCCGATCTCGCCAGCTCCAATGCGACGAAGGAGTTCGATACGGTTCACCGAGTGGCGGCTCATCACTCCGGCGGCGATCTTCAGGCCCCGGGCTTCGGCTTCCTCGGCGGCCTTGAGAACGCGGCGAACCCCCGGAGGATCCGTCGCAAAGGATTTTTCCATGAAGACATTCACGCCTTTCGAAACGGCGTATTCGAGCTGCTGAGGGCGGAAACCCGCGTAGCCGGTGAGCATGGCGATATCGCCCGAGTCGGGACGCAGAGTGTCGATGGCGCGCTTGAAGGCATCGAAGCCGATGTAGCGATTCTCCGGAGGGACGGTGGCCCGTTCTTTGTATTTGCCCTCAATCGCGACACGGGACCGTTCAAGTCTATCGTCGTAGAGGTCTGCCATGGCAGTGAGGGAGACTCCGTCGTCGGCGTCCATGGCATTGACGACTGCGCCGCTTCCCCGTCCTCCGCAACCGATGAGGGCAAGTCGGATTCCGTCACTCCCGGCGGCGTGCACTGCCGGGATGGAAAATCCTGCGAGCACAGAGGCAGCACCCGCTTTACCGGTATCGGCTAAGAAGTGCCTCCGGCTGAAAGAGGTAGCTTCGTAATCAGGGGGGGAGGTCGGGGAATTCAATTTCTTCATCGCGTGTGGGAAGGTTCGTTGGGGCGAAACGAATGAAAATAGAGGATAGTCCTTCTGTAGCAGTAGTTTGGGAAAGAATGGCAACTTCCCTTTCGTCCAACAATTACGGGTTCGCGGGTGTCGTGCATCGTTGTGCCTTGGATACCGGTACGGACGTGATCGGTATCGAGGGAGGATTGGATATCGCCGCATTTGCAGTCCTGCGGCCTCATGCTGTCTTGGGCAAAATGGGTGCTGCCGCACGGTCCCGACGCGCGGGTGCAGGGCATCACCAAGAATCTGCTCGACCGCGCTATCGGCGCGTGAGCACGGCCATCGCCGCTTTAGGAGATTTTTCGCACCTGCTCAACGGGTGAGTCAGAATGGCAGGGGTGTATTGGGGGTAACGGCGTCTTTCGGCCAGGGATAGCTGGCGTTGAAAACACGCATCTCCTCTTCGGTCTCGACTTTTGCGAAGGTTTCGTTGATTTGCTCCTCCTTCTCCCAGGCACGCATGCTGTCGAGACCCAGGTGACGAATGAAAAAGGGATAGGCGGCGAGGCGCTTGCTCGGTCCATAGTCGTGCCCTTCGAGCGGAAAATGGGCATTCACAACTTTGTCTGTGGCACCGTAGAGGCTATAGATGTGCTGGATATACGGGAACTCCACCTCGGGTGTGTTTTTGGTGTAGTCCGCTCCGTTGGAAATGATGAGCTGGGGTCGTGGCGCCGTCATTGCGGCGATCTCCGCGTTGTTGGTTTTGTGGTTGGGGCCCCAATGCACGGGCATGCCGCTTTCACAGGGGCATCCACCGAAGAAGTGGGCTGAAACCTGGCAACTGGGTACCGCGACCGCGACGCGCTCGTCGAGGGCGGAGAGCATGAAGGTCTGGGTGGCCCCGCCGGAGTTACCGGTCATTCCGATGCGTTTTGGATCGACCCCTTCGATTGATGAAACAAAATCCAAAGCGCGGATGCTGTTCCAGATGATCAGACGGAGGATCTCGGGGACTTTGCCGTGATCCCAGCCGGCCGCCTTGGTGTCGCCATAACCCACCATGTCGTAGTGAAACACCACGGCTCCCATGCGTGCCAACACGGCGCAGCGGGTTTGGCGCGAAGGGAGGGAGCGGCCCCCGTGGCCGTGTGCCGACACGATGCCCGCATAGGGCGGCTTCATGTCGATCGGTCGGTATAAGGTGCCGGTGACATAGAATCCGGGCCAACTGCGAATGTAGACGCTTTCGGCGGTGTAGCCCTCGTAAGTCCGCTTGTTGGAGTACACGGGATCAAGCGGCGGTTTCTCCGGCGAATTCGCTAGCCGGGCCCCTTCGATGATGCCCTGGCGAATGGTCGCCTTGCGCTTTTCCCAGCTCGCAAGATCGGGCGTGGCCTTCTTGAAAGCTTCCAATTCAGCGATTGCCTCCTCCGGCGTTTGCGCGTTGCCCATCCGCAACTGCCAACCGGAGGCCGGGGCTGCGCGGATCCCGGCTCCGAGGATGGAATGGCTCCACAGGCCGCCGAGCAGGGCGGTTCCCGAAGTTTTCACGAAGTTACGGCGATTGGAGGCTGAAACAAAGGGGCGATCCATACTGATTGGTTGTGGTTGGCAGCGGCTAGGTGATCTCACTTTTTCCTTTCGATATATTCCTGCACCAGCACTGGAACGTCGCTGCAAATAGCATCCACTCCGAGACCTAACCCGAGGAAATAGTCATTGAGGTTGTGCCCCGGCCAACCCGTGACGATAAATCCCTGCTTCTGCGCTTCCTTCACCGCAAGGCGCGTTGTACCCTCCATTTTTGCCGCGATCCTCTTGGATCCGATGGCCTTGGCCGCTTCCATCAGTTCGGGAGTCAGAGGGCCTCCCTTGATGAGCATGATGTCGGCAGTGGGATCGACTTTCTTGACGGCGACGAGAGGTCGTCGGTCGAAGGAGGTGAAGAGATAGGTCGATCCCACTGGAACGTGGGCTGTGACCTTCCGATGCAGTTGCGTCGCATATTCTTCGATGCGGGAGTCCGGATAGAGCTCCTTGTTGCTGGTCTTCATCTCGAATTCCACATACATCTCCGGCTTGTTCTTCAGGTAGTCCAACAAGGTGTCGAGGAAGAGCAGGGGTTCGTTCTGCACTCTAGAGTTAATCTTCCTGGCTTCTTCCGCGGTCAGGTGTTCGACGGGCCCTATGCCATGATGAGTGCGGTCCAGAGAGTCGTCGTGGAGGACCACCAGTTCGCCGTCCTTGGTCATGCGGACATCGAGCTCGTATCCCCGAATGCCCTTGTCATAGCAGCTCTTGAAGGCAAAGAGCGTGTTCTCCTCGAACTCATGCGCGCCGCCACGGTGGGCGAAATGGAAGGGTGTCTTCTCTTCTGTCGCGAGGATCCTGATGGGAGCGGTCGCGGCGAAAATAACGGCGATCAGAGTCAAGAGTGGAGATCTATTCATGGATACAGGGAGCGGGAAGAGGAAAGCTTTGGGCGGATGCTGCGATTTCACAGCGACTGCCGGATGGCATGTCGTGGGACCTCCGGCCTGAAAACGGGTAAAGAAGATATAGTATCCGCTTTAGCTGAACTCCACACCACGATCAAGCCCGTGTCGACGCCCGTGGCATCACGTGGTGTCGTCGCCCGACAGTCGTGGTCTGCGGCCAACGACGCTGTCACAGTCGCGAGGGCTGGTTCGGAAAGTGAAAGGGGAAAGGTGCGGCTAACGCAATGCCTGATGATCAATCCTTTGCCAAGGTTGGCCACCCAGACTCCGGTCGCTCCGCGACCCCGTATGCCTCCCGCCTTGCCGGATCGCGAAGAGGGGTCAAGTTGGTTTGTCCGCGATCCTCCGCCTCGTCTCGTCCATGGTTCTCCTCCGACCAGCCTTTGTCCTCGCCTGTCATTTCGGCCTCGTCCTGACCGCCGCCGAGGCCTTTCCTCCGGCCACTTGCGAAGGCACATACCCTCACCACCTCCAGGGAATCTGCACCAATGACAAGGATGCCATCTATTGGTGCTGGACCGATTTCCTCGTGAAGACCGACACAGATGGCCGCGTCCTCAAGAAGGTGCCCGTGGCCAATCATCATGGGGACCTCTGCTTTCACGCCGGCCGTGTCTACGTGGCCACCAACCTCGGGAAGTTCAACCAGCCCGCGGGCGAGGCGGATTCCTGGGTCTATGTCTACGATGGCGACACGCTCTCCGAGCTGGCAAGACATCCCGTGCCCGAACTCGTGCATGGGGCGGGCGGCATGGCGTTCCACGACGGGAAGTTCATCCTCGTCGGCGGCCTGCCGCCCGGTGTGGACGAGAACTACGCCTACGAGTACGACGAGAGCTTCCGGTTCCGGAAACGCCACGTCATCGCCAGCGGCTACACGCTTATGGGCATCCAGACGGTTGCCTATGCCGAAGGTGCCTGGTGGTTCGGCTGCTACGGCAAGCCGGCGTTGCTGCTGCGCGCGGATGACAACTTCGCCTTCAGCGGAAAATGGGATTTCAACGCGTCCGTTGGTATCGCACCGGTCGGCGGCGGCCGCTTCCTCGTTGCTCTGAACAAGGCATTGAAGGATGACCACGGCAAGACGACCGCTCACGAGGCCCGCGTCGTCGTCGCCCGTGCCGACAAAGCGGCGGGGATGACGATCGAGAACCCATGACCATTCAAATCACTTCATCATGAAAACACCGCTGATCCTCTGCCTCGCGCTCCTTTCCATCCTGGCTTCGGGCCAGGACAAGCCAGTCTTCAAAGCCGGCGCCGTCACGAGCAACATCACACCTCCCCTCGGTATGGAGATCGTGGGCAACTTTGCGCCGCGACCGATCGCGACGCATGTGCATGATGAGCTGCACGTGCGCTGTCTGGTGCTCGACGACGGCAAGACTAAGATCGCGTTTGCCGTGGTGGACAATCTCCACCTCCCCCGCGATGTATGGGACGAAGCGAAGGGGAAGATCGAGGCCGACACCGGCATTCCAGCCTCCCACATGATGTTCTCCGCCACGCACACGCACTCCAGCGTGTCGGCGGTCACCAGCGAAGATCCTTCGCGGAACTACCGTAGCTTTGTCATCTCGCGTGTGGTCGACGGCGTGAAGCGCGCCCTGAACAATCTCGAGCCGGCGCGTATCGCCTGGGGCACGGGCACGCTGCCCCAGTGGGTCGGAAACCGCCGCTGGCTGCTGAGGGAGGGCGTCACCAATCCCAATCCCTTCGGCGGGAAGGACCTGGCCGTGATGAATCCAGGCAGCCTGCTCGTTCCGCGCCTCGCCGGGCCTGCCGGACCGACGAATCCCGAAGTCTACTGCCTTTCGGTGCAGGCCACCGACGGACGCCAGATCGCGCTCATGGCCAACTACTGGCTGCACTACGTCGGCGGCGTGAAACGGGAGGATCTGTCGGCCGACTATTTCGGTGAGTTCTGCCGCCTCGTCGAGGAGGCGCTGGGTGCGCCGTGCGTCGGCATCCTGGCCAATGGTCCTTGCGGCGACGTCAACAGCAACGACTACAGCGGCAAGACTCCCGCGGTGAAATACGAGCCCTACGAGAAGATCAAACTCGTCGCCGGCGATCTTGCGCAGGAGGTCCTGCGCGTTCACGAGACGCTCACCTATCAGGACTGGGTACCGCTGAACGCCGCTGCGAGAGACCTGCAGCTCGCCGTGCGCCGACCCACGGCGGAGATGATCGAGTGGGCTGAAGGCATCCTCGCCAAGCCTAAGGACGCCGCGCCCGCACATCGTTTGGAGCAGCCGTATGCCGAGCGCGTGATGTCCCTGCGCGATGCGAAGCCGGACACGATCCAGGCCTACATCCAGGCTGTCCGCATCGGTGATCTTGGCATCGCATCCATCCCCTTCGAGGTCTTCACCGAAACCGGCCTCGAGATCAAGGCCCGCAGCCCCTTCAAGGACACCTTCACCATCGAGCTCGCCAACGGCAGCTACGGCTATCTGCCCACGCCGAAGCAGCTCGACCTCGGCGGCTACGAAACCTGGCTCGGCACCAATCGCGTCGAACGCAAGGCCTCCGAGAAGATTGCGGCGCTCGCCCTGGAGATGCTGGAAACCATTTACGCCGCCCCATAAGACTTGCCTGTTTACGCTCTTGGTGACTCGCCCTCGACGGAATACCCGGCTTGGATGTTCTAGATTTTCACATCTAAAATTTCCCCGCTTGTTCCGGTGCTAGACACCCCTCTACTGCCCTCCCAAGAGCCTGCGGATCTGAAAAAAAGAGAGCCAAAAAAATGCGAATTTGTGTGTCCGCGTTCGACATCGATGTCCCACATGTCGTGCGGTTAGATGCCACGTCGGAGGGAGTGCAATTCAAAATTCTAGGACCCGCGTCAGCCGCGAAGGCGGCACTCGACAGGGGAGTATGTTGGAGAATGGTATTGTCTACCTGGCGAAGACGATTTGCTCTGCCTTTGGTCATAGGGTTACTTCGATTCCCACCTATGGATCTTCGCATTTTCTTCATCAGCCTCACGTGCGTTTCTGCCTTGATCGGCCCGGGGGTGTTATGGGGAGCGGAGGAGGGAGAGCCCGTAGTCAGCGAAATCACCATTACAGCCCACAACAGTGAACTGCGTTTTGACACAGAAAAGTTCACCGTCAAGGCGGGTCAGAAAGTGAAGCTGACTCTGGTGAACCCGGCAGACAGCATCAACCTTCAGCCTCACAATCTGCTCATTATCGAGCCCGGAACGCTGGCTGAGATCGGGACGGCCGCCAATGCAGAATTGGCCGACCCATCTTTTCTCTCCGATCGCCATGCTGTTCCCACTTCGAATTACGTCATCCACCACACCAAGCTCCTGCTCCCCGGTGAATCGGAGACACTTGAGTTTGTCGCGCCGACTTTTGCCGGCGACTATCCTTTCCTCTGTTCCTATCCCGGGCATTGGTCGGTCATGCACGGCATTATGGTTGTAGAAAATTGAAGTGGGGGAGGGGTTGCGGATTTGATGTAGTCCTTGGAGAGTCTGTCCCTCTGGGTTCCTGGGCGGAGGGGCGAAGGACGATGAGCGGGCTCCAACTTGCGACCCGGGCCGGCGGTGGTGAGAAGTATCACAGCACCTGCTGCAACAGGTGAACGGTGGTCGATGTGTTTACGGTTACGTGCCAGTTGCTGTCTCCCCCGGCGCGGGTGCATCCTTGGCCGCCTGCAAAATTTCAATCCGCCACATCGATTTATGAACTTCGTCAGCCCACCTGTCATCCAGGTCTCCGCGCTCCTTCTGGCAGGCTTCCTGCCGCACACGTTAACAGATGCCTCGGGGGATCCTCCGGCTCCCGAAGCAAAAGCGCTCCGGGAAGGGGTGAGCATCGAGATGATCGCCGAACATCCTGCTGTGGTCACTCCGATCGGCATCGACGTGGACCCCCATGGGCAGGTCTGGCTTGTCGCCTCACACACCCACGAAACGCCGAAGGACTATCCGGGACCGGACCGCGACGAGGTGCTGGTGTTCGGCACCGACGGCAAACGCACCGTCTTCTACAACAAAACGATCCACACCATGGATCTGGAGCTGGGTCGGGACGGGTGGGTCTATCTCGCCGAGCGCGACCGCATCCTGCGCATTCGGGACACGAACGGCGACGGCAGCGCCGACCAGGAGGAAACGGTAGTGAAACTGGAATCCGAAGAGAGTTATCCCCACAATGGCATGTCGGGGCTCGCCTGGCATCCCGACGGCGATCTGGTTTTCGGGCTCGGGGAAAATTTTGCCAAACCCTGGTCTCTGAAGGGATCTGACGGCAGCACGCACGCGGGACGCGCCGAGGGCGGAGTCTTCCGCTGCGCCCCCGATGGTTCCAAGTTGCGTTGGATCGCCCGCGGAGTCTGGAATCCCTTCGGCATCTGCGTTCGTCAGGATGGAGAGATCTTCGCGGTGGACAACGATCCGGGGGAGCGTCCACCCTGTCGGCTGCTTCACATTGTCGAAGGTGGCGACTACGGATACCGCCGACACTACGGCGGAGCGGCGCATCACCCTTTTGTCGGATGGAACGGCGAGCTGCGCGCGTCCCTCCCCATGGTCAATCCCTCGGGCGAGGCCCCCTGCGCTGTCCTGCCGTTGGGTCGCGGCGTGCTCATCCCGTCATGGGGTGATCACCGTATCGATTTCTTTCCCCTCGTGCCCCGGGGAGCAAGCTACAAGGCGGAGACGCGCATTCCCCTGGTGCAAGGATCCTTCTTTTTCCGTCCCACCTGCCTCGCGGAAGACCCGTCCCGGAAAGACCCTGACAAACGAACCTGGTACATGACGGACTGGGTCGACGGGCGTTATCCCGTGCACGGCTTCGGTCGACTTTGGAAACTGGAGATCGACCTGACAAAGGCGGACTGGATGGGACCTCACCAGCTGGAGGAACCGACCAAAGAGGCCCTGCTCGCCCGGGGCATCCGGGCAAAAACGGAAGATTTGTCCGAGGACAAACTCTTCACTTTGGCCGCCGATGAGGATGCCTTCGTCGCCAGAGCGGCCCTTGTCCGTCTGGCCGATGAGGCCGCCAGCGGCTGGACACCCGGGGAATTTTCACGTCTTTCCCCGGAACGGCGTGTCCTCTCCGTTCTCGCCCTCTCCTCGTCGAATGCGGATCCCGCTCCTTGGATCGCTGCTCTCCTGAGCGATCCCCATCCGGTCGTGAATTTCGAAGGACTGCGATGGTTTTCCCACCGCGAAACCCGGGAGGCCCTGACCGACGTGAAGGAATTCCTGAGCCGGAGCGATCTCAACTTCGAAGCCTTCGAAGCCGCAGTTGCCGCCCATAACACTCTTTCGGGAATTCCCGAGCAGGGTGTCCGCAACGGCGAACTCCTTCTGGACCGCATCCGGGACAAAAACAGCGCCCCTTCGCTTCGTGCCTTCGCGCTGAGATTGCTGCCAGCACAGGACTGGCGTCCCAGCGAATCGGGACCGGTGAGTCGGGTCAGCTTCCCTGCGGAGCTCACCTCCGATTTCCTGCGGGGGCTCCTAACCGAAGGTAAGGATGACATTTCCCGCGAGGTTGTCCTTGCCCTCTCTGACAATCCTCAGGCGGGAACGGAATTGCTCGCCCAGGTGGCGGCGGACACCTCGGCCGAACCCGCCCTGCGCACGCATGCCGTCGCCGGCCTGGCCTCCGTCGGGGAGCAATCCCCCCTGCTGCTGCAACTCGCCGAGGACGCTGACCGTTCTCTGCGCGAGGAATCTCTCCGCGCCCTACGCCATCGCCCCTTGAGCGATGGCGAAAAGGAAAAGCTGAAAAGCCTACGGCCGCGTTTTCCCGAATCCGACGATCTCTTTGCGGCCATTCTCACTCCCGAAGTGCTCTTTCAGAACCGCCCTCCCGCGACCGACACCGCCGCTTGGGAAAAGCTCCTCGACGCAGTCCCGGGCGAACCGGATCTGTCGGCGGGATCGAGGGTCTTCCACCACTCCTCCATCGCCCTCTGCGCAAACTGCCACCGGCACGAGGGCCGCGGCCGAAGCCTGGGACCGGACCTCGGCAGCGTGGAAGCCGGAGGCGGACGTGATTGGCTGATCGAAAGCATCCTGCAGCCGAGCCGTAAGATCGCGCCTGAATACCTGCCCCGGGCTGTCACCCTGAAAGACGGTCGCACCATCGTCGGCATCCGAATGCAGTCCTACACCCGCGAGCGAGTCAAAGATGTCAACGGCCACTCGCTGACCTTCGAACTGGAGGAACTGGACTCGATTGCCGAACTCAACACATCTCTCATGCCCGCCGGACTCGCGCTCTCCCTGACAGACCGCGAATTGCGCGACCTCGTGGCCTTCCTCATGACTTCTGAAGGGAAGACGAAACGAGAATAACAGGCCCCTTCTCTGCCCGTTCCGTAGCCTTGTGCATTTGATGCAGAGCGGCGACGGTTTTCCACGGCCCCCACTGAAGCATGGGTGAACGGCGGAGGGCGGGATGGAAGCCGAGGGGATGAAAAAAGCAATTTCTTGCTGTTGGTCGGTCAGTCCCACGCCGTGCGCCTCCCCGATACCAGCCACTTCTCCAGTTGCTTCGCAGGTCTGGCCTTCCCGCCGACGGCCCGGGATGGGCGACGATTTGGGACAAATGCCGGGATCGTGTCATTGGACGGTGCGACACTTCGGGGTAAGAAGGGACGAACGCACCTGAATCGCCATGACCAAGAGCCTCGTCTTCCCCTTGTTTCTCTGCACCGTTATCGCCTTTGCCACGGGCCTGATCCGTGCGGATGTCCGTGAGTTTGGCGCCACCGGCGACGGGAAGACCGACGACACCGCCGCCATCCAGCGCACCATCGGCGAATCGCAGGACGGAATGGTGCGTCTGCCGCGGGGCGACTACCGGATCACCCGGACGCTTGAGGTGGACCTCGCGACGGTTGGTCGCTTTGCGATGGACGGATCCGGCGGCACGGCGCGGCTCCTCATGGCCGGACCCGGACCCGCCCTGCGCATCATCGGCACCCATGAGGGCACCGCCAGCCCCGCTGGCTTCAAACCCGAGGTTTGGGAACAGGAGCGGATGCCCCAGATCACAGGACTCGAGATCGTGGGAGATCACCCCGAAGCCGACGGCATCGAGGTGACCGGAACGATGCAGCCGACCTTGCAGCGTCTTCTTCTCCGCAAGCTACGCCACGGCGTAGTCGTGAGCGGGCGGAACCGCAACGTGCTCATCGATGCCTGCCACGTCTACGACAACTCCGGGATCGGCATCTACTTCAAGGAGGTCAACCTGCACCAGACCATCATCCAGGGATCCCACATCAGCTACAACAAGCGGGCCGGAATTGCCGTCATCGGCGGAGAGATCCGGAACTTTCACGTCACCGGTTGCGACATCGAATACAACCACGATACGGAGGCCGAAGGCAGCGCCGACATCCTCTTCGACCATCGAGAGGGCAGCATCGCCGAGGGCAGCATCGTCAGCAACACAATCCAGGCGCGGCCCAGTCCGGGAGGGGCGAACATCCGCTTCATCGGACCAGAGCGCCCCGTCGCCCGCACTCTTTCCGGACTCTGGTCCATCACCGGAAACCTCATCGGGAACCAGGAGACGAACATTCACCTCGTCCGCAGCCGCGGCATCGCAATCTCGGGCAACCACATTTACACCGGGGTCAATCGCTCCCTCGTTCTCGATGAGTGCCATCACATCGTGGTCGGAGCCAACTCGTTCGACCAGAGCCACAATCACCGCGGCGGATTCACGAACGGGGTCACTGTCAAAGACTGCGACGGAGTCGTGCTGCAGGGGCTCATCCTCGATCGGGCAGGTGATGGGGGGGCGGGTGGAGCGATCGAGATCCTGAACTCCCGCGAGACGACGATCAGCGGGTGCCAGATCTTCGAGCCGAACCATCGCGGTCTCTACCTGTCGGGAAGCCGCAATACCCGCGCCTCGGACAACCTCATCCTTCATCGCGGCGAGGGCGCCACCATGGTCGCCGCGATCGAAGTGACGGGGGATTGTCCCGGTACGGTGATCTCGGGCAATCTCGTCGGAACGGGGTCGGCGGGTGACATCGTCACGCCGCCGGATACGAACTACACCCGCGAGAACCACCCCGCGGCTCCGTTTCCCCCGCCGACGCGGGAACACGGTGGCACTCCTGGAATTTAGAATCAGACCCCTGACTGTCGGCTGTGTAAGAAGCGCGGGCCGTGGCCGGCTTCGTCTCGGACACGAGTGAATCATCGGAGGAGCGAGATCCGGACTTAAGTCTTGAAAAAGAATCAAGAAAGCCGGATTAAGTGACCTTTCAATAAACGACAGTTTTCGGAGAAACTGTCAGACTATCCCCAAATGAAACAGTATCGCCTCAATCGTCTCTTCAACGCTAAGTCCAACCGCTGTTTTGACGTGGCGGTGGACCATGGGTTTTTTAATCAGCCGGGTTTCCTGCAAGGCATCGAGGACATGCGCCAGGTCATCAAGACACTGGTCGATGCGGCACCGGACGCGATCCAACTCACGCTTGGGCAGGCACGGCATTTGCAGGAGATTCCGGGGCGCTTCAAACCGTCTTTGGTGCTTCGCACTGATGTCGCGAATATCTATGGCAGGGAGCTCCCGGCCTCCCGCTTCAGTCTCATGATCGAAGAGACGATGTTGCAAGCCGTGCGATATGATGCGGCCTGTGTGTGTGTCAATCTTTTCCAGATTCCAGGCGCGCCGGAAGTTCATGCCCAGTGTGTGGAAAACATCCTGCGCCTTAAACCGCAGGCGGATTATTATGGTGTCCCGATGATGATCGAGCCGCTGGTATTTCAGGCGAATGAAAAGGCGGGGGGGTATATGGTGAATGGTGATGAAACCGCGATCACCTACCTGGTGCGTCAGGCGGTGGAACTGGGCGCGGACATCGTGAAAGCGGATCCGACCGATGACGTGGAGGTTTATCACAAAATCATAGAGGCGGCTTCCGGCATTCCGGTGCTGGTGCGCGGAGGAGGCCGTGTCAGTGATCGTGAGATCCTCGAGCGCACCCAGGGACTCCTCGCACAAGGCGCGGCAGGCATTGTTTACGGCCGTAATGTCATTCAGCATCCAAACCCGAAAGGCATCACCCAGGCGCTCATGGCCATGGTTCACGAGAACGCCTCGGTGGATGCAGCGTTGAATCTCATTTGATAAGGATTCCATCATGAAAGAGATCCACATCGGCATCATCGGAGGCGGCCTCATGGGGCGCGAAATGGCGAGCGCGTTCGCGCGCTGGTGCGCGCTCACCGACGTGAGCGTTCGACCCGTTCTCACGTCGGTGGCGGACCTGAATCCCGACACGCTGGGTTGGTTTGACATCATCCCTTCCTGTGCGCAGAAAACCACCGATTACCGGGAGTTATTGGCGAATCCCCGGGTCGATGTGGTGTATGTTGCGGTACCGCACCACCTGCATGAGAAACTCTATCTCGACGTATTGGCAGCGGGCAAGGATCTGTTTGCGGAGAAGCCATTTGGCATCGATCTGGCCTCGGCACGACGAATTGTCGAGGCGAGCGAGGCCGGCGGACGCTTCGTGCGTTGCAGTTCGGAGATGCCATTCTTCCCCGGTGCGCAGCGCGCCTTTGAAATTGCACGGAAAGGGGACATCGGTCGCATATTGGAGGTCGTCTCCGGATTTCATCACAGCAGTGATCTAGATCCTGCAAAGCCCGCGAACTGGAAGCGTCTCAATGCCACCTGCGGTGAAGGTGGCGTCCTCAACGACCTCGGCATGCACGCGTGCCATCTACCACTGCGTTTGGGGTGGAAGCCGGAGCGATTGTTCGCACAGCTTCAGAAAGGCTACCCCCGGCGACCGGATGGAAAAGGCGGCGAGATGGATTGCGACACCTGGGACAATGCGCTGCTTCATACCTGGACGACGATCGCGGGCGAACCTGTTCCGCTTCGTCTGGAAATGAAACGGCTCGCGCCGGGAGCCACGAATTCCTGGTTCATCGAGATCCTGGGCACTCAGGGTGGGGTGCGTTACAGCACGGCCGAGCCGAAAACATTATGGCTCTTTGAGCGTGATAAGGAGCAATGGTGGAAGCGCACCGAACTCGGCTTCGGCACACCGTTCAAGACCGTCACCGGGGGTATTTTTGAGCCGGGATTTCCAGATGTGATTCAGCAAATGTGGGCGGCGTATCTGATGGAAAGGGAGGGTTTGCTCGACGGCCGATTTGGTTGCGCAACACCTCGGGAAGCGCTCGCCACACATGAGGTTTTCTTCGCCGCGCTGGAGTCGCAGCGCACTGGAACCGTGGTCACGCTCTGATCCTGAATCCCTCATGAGCACTCAGCGCAAAGGTATTCTCGCCGCCGGAAACTTCATTGTCGATCACGTTAAAATTATCGACCGCTATCCGCAGCAGGATATGCTGGCAAACATTGTCAGCGAGTCGCAATCCAATGGCGGAGGGCCCTACAACGTTCTCAAGGATCTCGCGGCGATGAAGGTGGGCTTTCCTCTCGCGGCTTGCGGCCTCGTCGGCGATGACGAGGATGGGCGCTGGATCCGCGAGGATTGCGCCACCCACGGGATCGATATCGCACAGTTGCACCGTACCGCGGAGTGCGCCACGTCCTACACGGATGCCATGACTGTGCAGGGCAACGGCAGACGCACGTTTTTTCATCAGCGGGGAGCCAATGCCTTGTTCGATGAGATTCACTGCAACTTCGCCGGATGCGATGCACGGCTTTTTCACCTGGGTTATCTCATGCTGCTCGACCGGCTTGATTCCTTCGATGAATGCGGGCAAACGCGCGCGGCAATCTTGCTTGCACGCGCCAAGGCCGCCGGGCTCGAAACCAGCGTCGATGCCGTCAGCACCGAACATCCGGGTTTCCGTGCGATCGCCCTCAGCGCTCTGCCCTTTACCGATCACCTCGTTATCAACGAGGTCGAAGCCTCGCGCGTGCTGGAAACGACCCTGGGTGCACACGATGCCGCCGCCCTGCTTTTTGCCGCCCAAAACCTCCTCGCCGCCGGAGTGCAACGCTCCGTGACGATCCACACCGAGTATGGGGCTGTCGCCGTCACCCGTGAGGGCGAGCAAGGCACGCAGCCATCCTTGAAACTCCCCGATGGCTTCTCCAAAGGCGCCACTGGTGCGGGAGATGCCTTTGCCGCGGGACTGCTCTACAGCTTGCACGAGGGATGGCCGCTGCAAAGCCGACTCCTGCTTGCCGTGACCACGGCGGCAGCATCACTCGCCGATCCCTCACCATCGGCGGGAGTCCTTCCGGTATCCGAATGCCTCGCCCTTGGTGAACGGTTTGGTTTCGGCGGGTTCGGCCAGGCTGCTTGAGAATAATCAACCCACCCCCACACAAACCCCTGATACAATGCCCACCGCTCTTGCCATCTTCGCCCATCCTGACGACATCGAGTTCGTCGCCGCCGGCACGCTTCTGCAACTCGCCCGCCGCGGATGGACACTGCATTACCTAAACCTGTGTTCCGGAAATGGCGGCTCCGTGCAGATGGATTCCTCCACGACCGCAGCAACCCGGCTCGTCGAAGCGCAGGACGCCGCACGTCTCCTTGGAGCAACCTTCCATCGCCCCATCGTCGATGATCTGGAGTTGACCTACCACGTGGACACTCTGCGCAAGGTTGCTTCCGTTGTGCGCGAGGCCCAACCCGGTATCGTGTTGACTCATTCGCCTCAGGACTATATGGAGGATCATATGAACGCCGCGCGACTCGCCGCCACAGCTGCGTTCACCCATGGTATTCCGAACTTCCGTAGCGATCCGCCGCGCGATGCCTACTTCCATGACGTGACCGTCTATCATGCGATGCCTCACGGCCTCTGCGATCCGTTGCGACAAAACCTGCGCGCGGGCTTGTATGTGGACACCGCCGCCGTCCACGAGCGGAAACGCTCCGCTCTCGCCGCCCACGCCTGCCAGAAACACTGGCTCGATGTAAGCCAGGGAATGGATTCCTATCTGGTGAGCATGGACGAAGTGTCACGGGCCGTGGGCCGCCTCTCCGGCTGCTTCGAGCACGCCGAAGGCTGGCGGCGGCACCTGCATTTCGGCTTTAGTTCCAGCGAGGTGGACCCGCTGCGCGAGGCCTTGGGAGAGGACTGCGTCGTTGATGAAATCTATGAGGCCGGTCTTCAACTCAACTCGTGAGCCGGCTCAGCAGCCTTCTTTTCCATTATACAGCGGAAAATCTCAGACTCTACGATTGCACCCACAAACTCTCTCAATCACTAAAATACTCACCCTCACACTCACCTGAACCATGCCACGCAAATTAAGTCATATTGCCCCCGACTGGTGGGATTACACCACCCTTGAGTCCGACCTCATCAACGACGCCGCACGCCTCACCGAGCGCGATTTGCGCCAGCTCTCGCGACCGGGATTCAAAGTCGTATTCTATGACACGCTGGAGGACTTTTACCTCGCTGAAGCGCTCGAATACATCAAGGCGTGGCGAGAGGCCACGGCGGACAATCCCGTGGGTATCTGCGGTCCCATCGGCCCCACCGAGCAGCTCCCGCTCGTCGCGCGACTGGTGAATGAACTCGGCATCAGCCTCAAACACGCGCACTTCTGGGGCATGGACGAGTGGTATGACGAAGTCACCAAAACCGAGGTGCCACCCACGCATCCGCTCTCGTTCGAAAAAGCCGACCGCGAGCTGTGTTTCAACCGCATTCAGAAAAAACTCGCCATCCCCGAAGGGCACCTTCATTTCCCGAAGGCCGACATCGCGGGTTATGTGCGGACGTGGAATGCGGGCATCCGCTGTGCCGTCATGCAGGGGGGGCAGGGCGACATCAAGCACTGGGCTTTCAATGATCCTCTCAAACGAACCGGCAAGTGGAAGAACGAACCCCCGTCGCCAGCCGAGTATCGCAAGCTCGGCACGCGTGTCGTCGAGTTGCATCCCGTTACACTCAGCCAAAACGCCCGTACCTCGGGCGGTGGTAACATTACGATGGTTCCGAAGACCGCCATTACCGTCGGCCCGAAAGAAACTTGGCAGGCTGAGAAAGTCAGCATCTGGCAGGCGGGGATGCATGACAACCCGCTCGGTCAGCGACTCACCGCGCTGATGATTTCCAAGCACCTCGCGGACAGCGCGGTGCCCATGTCTCTGCTCGCCGATCATCCTGACGTACAGTTCAACTACTACCGTGGCGGACTTGGAACCTGCGCCGTGGAGATGCACTGAGCAGTACGAAACGTCGAGGACATCGTCGTTCGGTTCAGGCATTACCGGCTCTGGGCTATCTATGGTGATTCAACCAAGATTTGGCTTCAATTGAGCACGGGGTATCTCACTCAATATACTGGTGGTACCGGGACAGCCAAGGTGGCGCGGTCCGCACGCCGGGCAGCGTTGACAAAAGTCGCCTTCGACCGGCTCGCCCCGGGGACCGAGGGCGTCACCTCCTGTTGCGCGCCCGTCTTCCCCAAGCGGGTGCGCGAGGTGCTCGCCGGGCATGAAGCGCTGCTCGCGGGGATCGAGCCGGTGCTCTCCGCCGTTGCGGCTCAAGAAACCGCCTTTTCGGCTCCCCGGTGTCCCGGTCAGCCATGGCGTTGCGAACTGCTGGGTGGACACTTTCTCCCACAAGAGCTTTCCGATCACGAGGCCGCGCAGGTACATCTCTATCCCGCCGCGACGGTTGTTTGACAAGGGTGGCGTTTTCGATTCAAACTGCGGACATGCGTTTGCATCTCACTCTTTTGGTGGCCGCCCTCTTCCTCGCTCCCTTTCTCCCCGCCGACGAGACCAAAACCTCTGATGTACCGGTCGTCGAGACGGAGGTGAAGGTCGCGATGCGCGACGACGCCCTCCTCGCCACCGACCTCTATTTTCCCGCCAAGAACGGCGTTAAGCTCACGGGTCAGTTCCCTGTCATCCTCATTCGTACTCCCTACAGCAAGTCAGGAGCAAAGAAACACGCCGAGTATTTCGCGAGCCACGGCTACGTCTTCGTGGCGCAGGACTGCCGGGGGCGTTACGGGAGCGAGGGGGTCTGGCACTGGATGACTGACGATGGCAAGGACGGGGCCGATTGCGCCGCGTGGATCGGGAAACAGCCCTGGTTCAGCGGCAAGATCGGCATGATGGGGACATCCTACGTCGGAGGCACCCAGCACGCCCTCGCCCTCGAGGGGGCGAAGGAACTGGCCACCGTGATTCCCGTTGATGCGGTCTCGAACTGCGGGGTCCAGTCGATGCGCCATGCGGGGGCCTTCGAGTTGCGTTTCTGGAACTGGATCATGTTCAACGCGGCGAACGGTTCACAGGCTGGAAAGAATCCGGCGACCGCGGAGATGCTGAAGGAGATGGCGGCTAATCGCTTTCACTACCTCGCGAACCTGCCCTTGCGCAAGGGAACAACCCCGCTGCAGTTCGCGCCCGAATACGAGGACTGGCTCATCGCGGCGATGAGGCACGGAAAAAACGACGCGTTCTGGGAACAGAATCACATACTTGGCCAGGCCGACTCCTATCAAGATATCCCTGTCTACCTCGTTGGTGGTTGGTATGATTCTTGGGCGGGCAACACAACGGCAAACTACGGGGTGCTCTCAAAGTCGCTGAAGAGCGATGTCTATCTGATCATGGGGCCGTGGATCCACGGATTACAGAAGGACTCGTCACACGGTCAGGTCGAATTCGGAAAGGACGCGGCTATTCCCGACGAACTGGCGTGGCGGCTACAATGGTTCGACCACTGGCTCAAGGGCAAGGACAACTCGGTCGGCAAAACGGCACCTTTTGCGAGCAAGGTGCGGATCTTCACGATGGGCACGGGAGACGGACACAAGATGGAGGACGGCAAACTCTACCACGGAGGGGTGTGGCGTGACGAGACGGCGTGGCCACCCGCAAATGCGAAAGCGACGGAGTATTTTTTTGGTGCCGGGGGGACACTGACAAAGACACTTCCTACGAAAACAGGGAGCGGGACGACCTACCTCTTCGATCCCGCGAATCCCGTTCCGACGATAGGAGGAAATATCTCGAGTGGGAACGACATCCTCCTCCAGGGGGCCTGGGATCAGAGGGGAGGGGAGCACGTCTGGAATTGGAAGAGTCCCATCCCCCTGACGGCGCGGAACGACATCGTCGTTTTCGAAACCGAGTCGCTCGCGGCCGACCTCGAGGTGACCGGCGAGATCGAAGTGAAGCTTTGGGCCTCGTCGAGCGCACTGGACACAGACTTCACCGCTAAGATCGTCGACGTCTATCCGGCGAGCGACGCCTGGCCCGGCGGGTTCGATTTGAAGATTACCGAGGGCATTCTTCGGGCGCGTTTTCGCGAGAGCCTCGTCGAGGAGAAGCTGATGAAACCCGGTACGGTCTACCCGTTTACGATACGGCTCTATCCGACGAGTAACCTCTTCAAGAAGGGACACCGCCTCCGCGTCGAGGTGAGCAGCAGCAACTTTCCCCGCTTTGATGTGAACCCGAATACCGGGGAGCCGCTCGGCGAGCACCGGCGGAGCGTTATCGCGGAAAACTCGATACGGCACGACGCGGTCCATCCCTCAGTCCTTGTGTTGCCGGTGGTGAGTCGNNCCCCCACGAGCCGCGCGGCGTGTGGCGGGTAGAGGGTTCAAAGCGGTGACAGGGGAGAACCCTCCCCGAAACCCGGCGACTCTTGGCGTCACCTGGCCGCAGGCAATTGTGTAGACGGCGCTAGCAGGCACCTTGGGTGGCGTCGCAAGGATGGATACACGTCGCCCTGTCGAGCAGAGGCTTGCCCGCCGAAGATTACTGAGTCGGCGGTAGCCCGGTGCTTCTTGCTTCCGGCCTCGTAGTGTCACCCACGTGAATGTGAACCGTTGGATGCTTTTTGACTTCCAACCCGTCCACGGGTGTTGTTGAGAGGAGACTTCCATAGATCCGGACTCATTCCCTCATGGATTCACCCAGTTCCAACGGGCTTGGTTTGCGAGGAGAATCGCGACGTGGAAACGGTCCGTCGTGGAGCTAAGGTCGTGGCCGCGCAATAAGTGTGAGAATTGTCTCGCAGCGTCCGTTCCCCTTCCGTATTCTCGGCTCCGGAGTGGGATCGTAACTCGGACCGCCTTCGGTGACGATCTCCCTTCAGGAGGGTCTGGAGTTCTCTAAGAGGGAGTCTACAGGCCCTCTACCTTTCATACGCGAGGAGAGAATGCCGAGATAGCGGGGCGAGTCAACCCTCTATCCCCAATAGCGGGAATGGTGACGTGGAAGACGCTGCCGGGGCCCATCGGGTTTTCCTCGACCCAGATGTGCCCGCCCTGGGCCTTCACGAGACACTTGGAAATATAGAGGCCGAGACCCAGCCCGCCCTGATCGTTCTTTCCCATCTGCCGGAAGCGTTCGAAAATCGCCTCGCGCATGTCTTCGGCGATGCCCTCGCCCGTATCCGATACGGTGATACGGAGATCGCCGCCCACCTGCGCGGCCTCGAGGGTGACGGTGCCGCCGCACGGGGTGAAACGGATCGCGTTCGCGATTAAATTCGTCATCACCTGGAACATCCGTTCAGAATAGAAAAGGGCGGGCAGCGCCTGACCACGGGCCTCGAATTTGAAAGAGACCCCCTCTCCTCGGCAGCCTGTGCGAAGGGGATGACCGCTTCGGAAATCAACTCGGCAATGTCACCGGGATGAGGTTTCCCGGCGAGTTTGCCCGTGTCGAGGCTGGTCTCATCGACGAGGTCTCCCATCAGCCGGTTCATGCAGGCCATGTACCGCTGGATGCGCTCAATTTGAACGACGGAAGGGACAGAGCCGCCCGGGCGCGACCCCTGGGTGGACAGCCGCGTACATTGATCGCGATGCCACTGACTTAGTGGTCACGTTCGCCACCTCGGTTCCGCTGGCGACGTCCATGCGGTCTCCGAGGGCCTGTGCATTTGAGGTCGAGTGGGGGCGTTTTGCGGGATCAGCCGGGCAGCTATGCGACGAAATACAAAGCTGCCAGACAGGTCGGAGCCACGAGACAGATTGAAAGCTGATGCCCGGTGCCGGCGATGCTGCTCGCGTTGCAGGCGTCCTGATCGACCACATCGGGAAGGCGAGTGTCGTCAGACGAGTGAGACTGCGGAGACGAAAAGGCGACCTGCAGCACGTTTGAAAGAATTTACAGGCACAGGCTTGGACGCGTCGATCAGGGGAATCGCCAAGGGAGTGCGGTTACACTATGGTAGGACTGAGGCAAGTTGAGAAGCACGTCACGTTCACTCCATCAACTCCAGCACTCTCCCAGCCTGATCTATTATCGAGAGATATCCTCTTTCAAGCACCCCTCTGGCTTTCAAATCCGCGTCAGTCATTTTTGCGGCGTTGATCCAATTCACCTCAAGCTGCTCAAGGTCACTCACTAGCTCTATCACCGCTCCCGAGGCCTGATTCCCCGAGTCATCGAAATCAGTGGACATCACTAAAACCCGAAGACCGGAGCAATAGAGTCCTATCGATATCAGTGGCAGGTCCAGATCCGAAGCATCGACCATCTCATCGTTCTTCAGGGCAACGATCTCAGACTCCGCCCAATCGTGGATCTTCATCACCTTTAGACGCACCTCATTCTCTACGATCGTGGAATCAATATTCCGTAGATAAGAGAGGTAGCTAATGCTTGCCCACCCGAGACCTAATATCCCGACGACCAGTGCGATTATTCCGATTCTATTTTTCATCCTCTTCAAGTGGGGAATGAAGTTTAAACAGTCAAGGTAACGGAAATGAGAATTCCATTCATGGCGGCTCCAGCGAAGAACGTCTTCACTCCGCCATCACCTTCGCAACAGCGTCATTATAGCGTCGGCTCAACGCTTGAAGGCGGCCATCAATGGCGATCACTTCTCCTTCGATCACCGCGATTTGCGCCGAAACCTGTTCCAGCTGTGCCTGGTGCTTTTCGATAATCACGTCGGGGTCCGCCTGCGAGAACTTTACCCCGAACTCTCGTGCTTTCGATTCCAGCAAGTGCTTGTTCAACTTCGCCCTCGACAATTCCTCCGTCAACTTCTGCCTCTGTGTAGTCAACTTTTGGAAATTGCGATCGTGGATCACCCGAAGCTCTGTCAATCTTAACTCAATCACTTCCTGGTGGGCTCTTGCTGTGACCATTTCTGCAGAGACATGAACAGGTTCGTTAGCTGGTGCGCCCGTCATATTCGCGACAGATTCACTCGAAGTCAGATGGCCCGTCGACAGCTTTGCAGTCTTTGAGGTGGGGGCTTTAGTGATCTGCTCGACCCCCCTTGTTTTCTCCGCGGTAGCCAGCTCCGCACGCAGTAACTCATGCCGGGCCTCCGCCGTAGAGAGTGTAGGGCCGGATCCCAATTTCCAATAAATGACATAGCCGCCGATGGCGATCAGCAGGATCAGAAAAATTGCTTTCATGTTCGAATGAATTAACTGGGTCCGGTCCAGTCTGTGAGAGGGACTTGAAAGAGGGGATTAATCTCTCGCTCGCTCCGGTGATATTTCATCAGGGGCCGTGAGGCGTCGATGCCAAACTGTACAATCATCTCTTGGAAAGCCGGTCTGCTCTCATCTGTCTCCGATGCCAAATCGCCGAGTTTGTTCAATTGCGCTTCTAAAACGATTCCAGGAAACCGTGGAAAGCTTTGGCCGATTCAAATCGGAAACATGGCCGAAATCGGTCTGGAGGTTCCATTAAATGAACGCTTCACCGACATGCGTGATCCCTTTAGACCGGCCTATTGGGATCGAAAGTGTTTGCCGATCCTTCAGAATCGGAGCATGAAACCGTTTCAGTTCTCCTACTACCGCCCCTCCACCTCCCTGCCTCCATGGACCGGCTCAGCGCGTGACGTTTGGGACAGTGCCCAGGTCAGCGCCAAGTTTCCTCGATCGGCCAAACTTGAAAACGTCCCCCGCGACTTTATCTTAGAAGCGCTTACGCGTAGTCGCGGTCAAGCCCTTTTTCTGCTTTTATAAGTCATAGAACTCCTTTGGGGCGGTCCGGATATAGCCACCGCACACCGGCCACCGCCCCGACGGAGGCACGTCAATCCTCCTCGTCTTCCCCGATCTGTGGCTTGTCCCAGTCTGTGTTCGAGTCGAGATTAAAGTGAGGAAAGTTCGGGGGAATGCAGAGCAGCATTCATGGCTTGGAAAACATCCGCAGCGATGTCAAAGGAGCGCAGCCGCGCCTGCGAATCAAAGATGTGCGCCGTTGCAATGAGCTCATCTGCCTTTGTCGCATCCAGCAGTTTTTGCAACTGCCGCCGCAGGGTCTCTGGCCCGCCGACCGCCGAGCAAATGGTCATCCGGTCCACCTGGGCAGCCTCCACTGGATTCCAAGCATCATCAATGTCATCCACCGGTGGCTGTAGCTCGCGTGGTCGCGCCACGGATCAGATTTAAAAATACCTGCTGTAGCGAGCTGAACAGTCGGGTCGCTTCCTCATCTGTATCCGCCGCGATGACATTGACACCAACCATCGCGTGCGGATTGTCCAGGAAGACTGATGGTTTGAAACGTGTGCGGTAGATGTGCAGTGCCTTATCCAGCAGCTCCGGCGCAAAGTGGGAGGCAAAGGCGAAGGGCAGTCCTTTTTCTGCCGCCAGGCTGGCGCTGAAGGTGCTGCTGCCTAACAAATAAATGGGTACATGCGAGTCTTGCCCTGGTACTGCACGCACCTTTTGCCCCGGCTGAACCTTGCCCAGGTAACCTTGCAATTCCTGGAGGTCATCTGGAAAGGTGTCTCCGCTGCTGCCTAGTCCCCGGCGCAGTGCCCGGGAAGTGGCCTGGTCTCCGCCCGGAGCGCGTCCGAGGCCCAGATCTATCCGCCCTGGATAGAGTGCCTCCAGCGTGCCAAACTGCTCCGCAATCACCAGCGGCGCGTGGTTAGGCAGCATGATTCCGCCTGATCCCACCCGCATCTTGGAAGTGCCGCCCGCTAGATGGCCGATGACCACCGAGGTGGCGGCGCTGGCCACGCCCGGAATGTTGTGGTGCTCCGCCACCCAGTAGCGGTGGTAGCCCCACTTCTCCGCATGCTGGGCCAGCTCCAGAGACCTCGCCAGTGCCTCAGCTGCCGTGCTTCCTTGCACGATGGGCACCAGATCCAGAACCGAATAGAGGAAGTCGTGTGCGTGTCTCATTACGGTGGGTAGTCGGTGTAGCCCTTCGATCCGTCTGCATAGAACGTCTGAGGATCCGCTTCGTTCAGTACCGATTTTTTGAAAAAGCGTGCTGGCAAGTCAGGATTCGAGATAAAAGGAACCCCAAACGCCACGGCATCCGCATTTCCTGCCGCGATGATTGCATTGCCCGTCTCCAGCGTGAATTTTTCATTCGCCACATACACCCCGCCGTAGGCCTTTTTCAGCGCAGGCCCCAGGCTGTCCGGACCCTGCTTTTCACGGGCGCAGATGAAGGCAATCTTCCGCCGCCCCAGCTCGCGGGCGACATAACCAAAAGTTTCGCTTGGATTTTCGTCACCCATATCGTGGGCATCGCTGCGGGGTGCAAGATGCATTCCCACTCGATCCGCGCCCCAGATGGAGATGGCCGCGTCCGTCACCTCCAGCATCAGCCGCGTACGGTTTTCCACCGGCCCACCATATTCATCGGTGCGCAGATTCGTCTTCGTCTGCAAAAACTGATCCGGCAGGTAGCCGTTTGCCCCGTGGACTTCCACACCGTCAAAGCCCGCCTTGAGCGCATTCTCCGCTCCTTTGCGATAAGCCTCAATGACGCTTGGGATTTCGGATAATTCCAGCGCACGGGGAGTGACAAACGGCTTCTCGGGCCGCACCAGGCTTACGTGGCCCGCTGGCCGCACTGCGCTGGGAGCCACTGGAATTTCCCCGTTCAGAAACATGGGATCAGATATTCGGCCCACATGCCAGAGCTGCAAAAAGATGCGGCCGCCTGCTTCATGAACCGCCGTGGTCACCAGTTTCCAGCCTGCCACCTGCTCATCTGACCAAATGCCGGGGGTGTTTGCATAACCGACGCCCATGGGAGTCACTGAGGTGGCCTCGCTGAGAATCAGTCCGGCACTGGAGCGCTGGCGATAGTATTCGGCCATCAGCGCATTGGGAACCCGTTCAACCCCGGCGCGGCTGCGCGTGAGAGGTGCCATGAAAATGCGATTGGGCAGGTGCAGCGGACCCAGTTGGAGCGAATCAAGAAGAGGGGACATGTGTGTTAATTCTATTGTTTACTAATTTATCGATCGCTCGCTCCACGTCGTCGCCCTGAACGAGCTCGGCGGCGGTGGTCTGATCCTCCAGGCTCATCTACCGATGGGGCGTCCAAAAACGGTTCTCACGGTCTTTGAAACGATCGGGCATCGGGACATACTAGCTTTCCGCGAAGGAGAGGGGCGAGTGGGGGTTACCCTACTGGTTCCCATTTAAATGGTCCGCAAATTCGAGATCTATAATCCTGATACAGGCTTGATGGGCCCCGCTGTTTCTGCTGAGAATACTTCGTGCTCACAGCAAAAAGCCGGCAGGATTTGGGGGTAGTCCCCTTGCACGGGTCAACTGGCGATCGGAGGGGGGGAAATCACTGAATTGAATTCAAAATCGAATTTATAAAAACCTGTTCGATACCGCGGACTATCCGGCCTCGGCAGCGCGTTTCACGTCACGATTCCGGCTGAGAGAGGGACAACTGTCTAGGGGAGACTCGCGGGTTGAGAGGGTCGACAGTGCAGTTGGATGCCAGTGTTCGGTCACCTCCGAAACACTAGCCTGCCTAGTAGATTCCGAATCCGGCCCTTCGTCGCCATTATCGTTAGCGCGCTCCCCGAGTGTTTTGGTTTTTACAGGCTGCATGCGTGGGAGTTTGTAGCCACCCTAATTTGCCTCGGGACTTTCGCTTCTTTCCAGCTAAAGAAAACCCACCTCAAAGGTCCGGCGAGTCTTCCCGGAACGGACCTCCTTCACGCATTAGGGAGGCGACGGTTAAAGCGTTCCATGTCGCTTGCAACCGGCCAACGGAGAGAAAGCCATTGGACTGGCGGACGGGAAGAATTACATAGTCCTCGCATGATACGGGGATTTTTTGACAGTTTGGCGCTGATCACGCTGCTGGTGCTTTTCGTGGCGATCATCGCACCGATGAACTATCCCGCGCTCCGCACGCTAAGATTCGTGCTTGCATAATATCGTAATACGATACATTGCAACCCAGATGAGCGGGAAATCGAAGCCATTGTCGGATGCGGACTACGCCCACCTTGCGGAATTTCGCTATACGGTGCGACGATTCCTTGAGTTCAGCGCGAAAGCGGCCTGCGCAGAAGGCCTGACCCCCCAGCAACATCAGGCTTTGCTCGTTATCCGCGGTAGCCCCGGAGTTTCGTCCAGCGTGGGACGCTTGGCCGAACGCCTCTGCCTCCGCCATAACACGGCCGTCGAACTCGCCCAACGGTTGGAAATTGCGGGACTAATTACCCGCCATCTAAACGAGGAAGACCGGCGCTCCGTTCAACTAGAACTAACAGCTTCCGGCGAGACCAAGCTGGAAGTTCTCAGCCAGGCACACCGGCGAGAGTTGCGGCAAATCAGTCTGGAAATGCGGGCCCTGTTCCAAGAACTCTCACAGGAAGATCCCGGAATTTTATGAACGTCGCCCCTCTATCGGCCTGGCAGCGGGTCCGGATTCCACTTCTAGCAGTCGCCATCAGTTCCATCGTCACTCTCACGGCTGTGGGATTGATTGCGCTCGTCCGCTTGTGCACGAATCTCTCTTTCCATGGCATCATTTCGACCGCTCCCTCCAAGCCCGATTTCACGACTTGGGGCACTTGGGGGATTGCCGTGCCGGTGTTCGGCGGACTCATTATCGGAGTCATGGCCCGTTGGGGAAGTCCGGCGATCCGGGGCCACGGGATTCCAGAAGCCATGCAAGCCATCGGCACGGCCGAAAGTCGAATCCCGGGCCGGGTCGCCATCCTGAAGCCGCTCTCAGCGGCCATTTCGATCGGTAGCGGCGGCCCCTTCGGCGCGGAGGGGCCGATCATTGCCACGGGCGGCGCAATCGGTTCGCTGGTCGGCCAAGGGTTGTCCACCAGCCCTGTCCAGCGGAAAATTCTTTTGGCCGCCGGCGCCGCTGCTGGCATGACGGCGATCTTCGGTACTCCACTGGCGGCGGTGTTGCTCGCGGTAGAACTGCTGCTGTTTGAATACCGTGGTCGCAGTTTTCTGCCAGTGGCGTTGGCGGCAGGCACGGCCATGGCCCTGCGCTCGCTGTTTCATGAACCTTTGCCCATGTTTCCTTTCGTTTTTAACGCCACCCCGGATCTGCCTCTATCATGCGGAGCATTCTTAATTGGCGCGGCCAGCGGATTGTTAGCCGTGATCCTCACCAAGGCGGTGTACGCGGTGGAAGATGGCTTTGAAAAACTGCCGCTCCATTGGATGTGGTGGCCCGCCATCGGCGGGCTTGCGGTGGGGATCATCGGCTGGTTCCAACCACGCACGATGGGCGTGGGCTATGACAACCTGCGCGAACTGCTAGACGGAAATCTTGCGGTGAGCTTCATCGCCTCGCTCGCCATTTTAAAATTCCTCTCCTGGACGATCGCGCTCGGCAGCGGTACCTCGGGCGGCACGCTCGCACCCATCATGACAGTGGGAGGTGCCGCCGGTGCGCTCTTCGCCCACGCGCTGAACGGTATTCCGATGTTTGCGCATTTCCCCATCGGATTGGGAGTTTTGATCGGCATGTCCGCCACGTTCGCGGGAGCATCGCGGGCCTTCCTGGCTTCGGTGGCGTTTGCCTATGAGGCAACCCATGCGATCAGCTCCTTTGGCCCTCTGTTGTTAGGTTGTGGTGCGGCGGTGATGGTATCGCGCGTTCTGATGCGCGAAACGATTATGACGGAAAAGCTCGCCCGCCGGGGCTTGCGCATTCCCAGCGATTACGAGCCGGATTTCCTGCACGCCTGCCAAGTTAACCAGATGATGGAGATCCACCCGCTCACTGTCGGCCCGCAGGAAACGGCTTCCGATCTCGCGAGGCGGTTAGGGACGCCGGGGTCCCCATGGCATGACGTCCGACTGATTCCAATCGTCACGCCGGAAAACGCGCTGCTAGCGGTGATTTCCCGAACGGACGTATTTGCGGCCCTGGAAGCCGCGCCCGAGGCCACCGTTCTGCAATCGGGAGTATTGCGCCCGGTGACAATTCATCCAGACGCGCCAATGTCGGAGGCCATCAATCTAATGATCCAACATGGAATCGGGCGCCTGCCGGTGGTTGATCAATCTCCCACCCCCAAGTTACTCGGATTATTAACCCGCCAAGCAATTCTCGAAGCGAGGCGTCAGCAACTGGAAACCAACCGAATTCGTGCGACGGTAACGACCTGATTTGGTCCTGCTAACCTGCGACCTGTCATGAGCCCACTCATTTCTTCGATCGCGGTCGTCGCACTGCTGGTGTTTGCGCTATTGACGATGTTTGCCGCAGTTGTCCAGCGGCGCCTCATGCTAAGGTCACTCGGGCGCGCCCAATATCGATCCAGTCTCTTCATTACTTGCCTGAACGACTACAAAAGTTCCGTGATTTGGTTTCAGTTTGTAGCCGGAGGCGGGAGCCTCATTTGGGCGGTCTATGAGTGGATCCAGCACTTCACGCAAGCTGTACATCCCGTCGCTGAATTCGGCACCCTGTTGCTCCCTACGCTGGCTCTTGTGTTTGGCCTCGTCGTATATGCCAATCAACTCCGGCCCGCCGGCGTCATTCTGCTCGGCAACTCCAGTTCACATCGGCTTCGCTTGCAACAGCGCCTTCTCGTCGAGGCCGCACCGTTTAGAACGGTCAGCTTGCTCCACCGGTCGCCGTGGGGCAACAACGCGCTGGCCTCCGGCCACTCGTTCCGCACGTCCATCCGCAGCTGGGAGCGCGCGGTTTCCAACTTCGCGAAGGCCGTGGGCATCGTCGTCCTCGATCTCCGCGGAGGCACGGGTTGGGTCGAAATCGAGACTGACACGTTACGTCGCCTGAATCTTGGCTACAAGCTTCTGGTGTTGCCGCCCATGGGAGGACTCGATTTGTCGGAAGTGCCGGCACAAGCCAAGATTGTTTACTCCGAAGACGATGTGGTGAGAATAGTGAAAAAGTGCCTCTTGGAACCGGGCTTTCGTGCAACGCAGGAGTGTCCCATTTCGTCTTGGGCGTAAGAGCCGCGGTCCGGACAGTAACAACTGCTTGTGAGCGACACGGAAACAATCTGCCGGAAACGCAACGCGGGCCCGAATACCGCTTGCTGCTTCCGCAAAAACACAGTGATGGCGACTGCCTTCTGGGAGACGCAGTTTGGCATGGCCGTCGACGATCCCAAAGACAGTGCCCTGCATTCCTCGATCGACTATGCAAACATTGAACATTCCTTGAACAACACCACGCCTGTCGTCGATGGCACCCCAATCGTTTTCAG
This sequence comes from Akkermansiaceae bacterium UBA2381, assembly GCA_002344215.1. Lineage (GTDB taxonomy): Bacteria > Verrucomicrobiota > Verrucomicrobiia > Verrucomicrobiales > DEV007 > Arctic95D-9. The sequence continues at coordinate 23,085 of DDSV01000040.1, read as the reverse complement.
TGGGATCACCATTCCGGGGGGGCAAGCCTCCGTCACGCTGTCGCTCGCGCTAGCCGCCTCGACTTCCGATGTCAGGTTATCCTCAATAACGTTGAAAGTTCGCAAACTACCCCACCACATCGGCTGCCTTGCGCCCCATTGATTGAGATCGGATATGGAGGGTTTAATCTCATTCCCGCGCAGCCCGATTGTGACCGATTGCCCTCGGGTGCATTCCTCCGAATTCGTCGCGGTAACAATGAGTAGCGGTCTTTTTCCCGAACGACGACGCGAAGGCGCTCAAATCTCCTCATTGACTCGTCCCTAAGGAGTCGCAACGTTGATCGGTCTGCTCATGCAAAAACCCTTTCTCGCTATCACCGCTCTTCTGATCCTCATGCCAGGCAAAGAGTCACTCGCTCTGGATCCGCCTTCCGACCGCATCGTCGTCCTCCTCAGCGTCGATGGACTGGCCCACTATTATTTCGATGATCCGAAAGCAGAAATGCCGAACATCCGTAAACTCGCATCGGAGGGAGCGCGGGCGGAGAAGATGAAGGCGTCTCTGCCGACCGTGACTTGGCCAAACCACACCACTCTCGTCACTGGCGTCCATCCCGCCCGACACGGCGTTCTCGGTAATAATGTTTTTGACCGTGCTAAGAATGAACCGCTTCAGCTGATCGTGGACCCCGTCCTCGACAAGGTGGAGATCGTGACGAGTCCCACCATTTACGATCTCGCTCATCAGGCCGGCCTCAAAACCGCAGCTATTCTCTGGCCCGCCACCCGGAGCGCTCCGACGATACACTGGTGCCTGCCTGAGGTTTCGACCCCGGAGTTGATCGAAGCACACACGACGCCGGGCCTCCTCAAAGAATTTGACGATGTCGGTATACCGCATGCGTTGAATTCGGAATGGCGCAGCAAGGCCGAGCTCGGGAAGGCGCGCGATCGCCTCTTTGTCCAGATGTTCAACCATGTCGTCGCCGAGCACCGTCCCAATCTTGCCCTGCTGCATCTCGTCGATCTCGATCATGTCGAGCATGCGCACGGGCCTCAGACTTCCGAAGCCTACGATCTCGTGAAATTTGAAGATCGCATGGTCGGCGAGGTGTGGAATCACCTGAAAGCTCACTTTCCCGGTCGGGCAAGCCTCTTTGTCATCTCTGACCACGGATTTTTCGCTTATCGCCAGCAGATCCTGCCGAACGTCCTGCTAAGGCAGGAAAACCTTCTCGAAGCATTCGGGGGTAAAATCTCGGGAGGTCAGGTGAGGGCCATATCGCAGGGAGGCGCCTGCTTCCTTTACGTCCTGGACGAGCCCAATCGGGAATCGCTGAAGACCCGCCTCGCCGCCCGCTTCAAGGAAGTGGAAGGGGTGGATCTCGTCATCGAGACGGGTGATTTCGACAAATATGGATTGGCTGATCCGGCGAAAAATCCGCACATGGCCGACCTCGTTCTCTCTGCAAAGGAAGGATACGCCTTTTCTGAATCCGCAGGGGGAGAGATCGTCGTGACGGAGAAGTCCGAAACGACCAAGGGAACCCACGGCTACGATCCCAACCAGCCCAAGATGCATGCCACTTTCGTCGCCTGGGGTGCCGGGATCAAGGGCGGCACGACGATAGGAACCATCGAAAATACCAGTGTTGCGCCCACAGCAGCAAACCTACTCGGTTTGAAAATGAACGAAACGGATGGTCCTGTCCTCACAGAAATACTTTCCGAATGATCGGACTACAACCGATGCCCATGAAAACCAATCCTCTGACAATCACCTACTTCATCCCTTTGCTCGCGACACTCTTCGCAACTCTCCCAGCCGAGGCCGGAAGGGTCATTTTCATCAGCGTGGATGGCATGAGACCGGATGCGGTCGATGTGCTGGGTCCGGAGGGCGCCCCCACTTTTCACCGGTTGCGCCGTGAAGGAGCCTTCACGTCGAATGCGCGTACGGACAAGGTCTACACGATCACACTGCCAAACCACACCTGCATGGTCACGAGCCGGGGCGTCGTCGGTTCCGAAGGTCACAACTGGATCAGCAATGGTGATCCGAAACTGGGGCAGAATCTGCACCGCAATCGCAAGAGCTATGTGGCATCGATGTTCGACGTGGCTCACGACAACGGATTCGCGACCGCCCTCTACGCTTCGAAATCAAAATTCTCCCTCTACGATCTCAGCTTCGACGCGAGCATGGGTGCCGAAGACAAAACCGACGAAGACAATGGCCGGGACAAGATCGATCACGTCGTCATCAACGAGGATACTAGCGCCCTGATGACGTCGCTCCTCTCCGACCTGGCAGTGAAACCCGCCGATCTCACGATGCTGCACTTGCGAAACTGCGACAGCGCAGGTCACGCCGAAGGCTGGATTCTTGCAACTGGCACTCCCTACATGGAAGCGCTACGGAAGGTGGATGGATTGCTGGGTCAACTGATCGCCGGGATCGAGGCATCCCCGACCCTGAAAGGCGATACCTGGATCGTGCTCACTGCGGACCACGGAGGTCTCACGGCCACCAAAGGTCACGGTGAGTCCAAAGAGCACGAAAACTTTTCAATCCCCTTTTACACTTGGGGTCCCGGGGTGAAAGCTGGAACCGATCTCTACTCGATCAATACGTCTGCGCGTGAAGATCCTGGAAAGGAAAACCCTGCCTATACCCAGTCGTATCAGCCCATTCGCAACGGTGATGCCGGGAATCTGTGTCTCAGTCTCCTGAGGCTCCCACCCATCCCCGGATCGACTATCAACTCGGCTCAGGATCTGACGTTGGGCGATGCGCCGTGAACGGAGCGGCACGAAATACCGCGTATCGTATTTGGTGAACTTGAAGGCGTAGATGTGGAGTATGGTTCTGTCGAACCACCTCTCACCCAAGACCGTCTGCGGGTGGGGCCACAAGAAGTATGAAGGAGGGGGCGGTTTAACCGAGTGCCATTCGTCTTGGTAACACAAATCTGTCGATTATCCAGCCAGCTAAACCTCAGCTTTTCGGTCAAGCCATGAATTCTGAAACCTATTTACGCCCAGGCCTCGTGCTGGCGATCGGATTGCTCATCGGATTGCAGCGGGAGAGGGTCAAGGAAGGGCCGGCCGGCATTCGAACATTCGCCCTCATTGCTCTCGCGGGCTATGTCATCGGCTTGCTCGGGATCGACCACGGTGGATGGGTCGTCGTTGCCGGGATCCTTTTTCTGGCGGCGATCCTCTCGGTTGGAAATGTGCTGGATTCCCGGAGGACCCCCGAGAAGGGGATTGGCGCGACGACCGAAATAGCGGCGCTGCTCGTCATCGGCATCGGAGCATACCTCTCCGATTTCGAAAACGATTCAGCCCCGGCGGTCATATTCGCCGGGGTAACGGCGCTGCTGCTCTATTACAAGGCACCGATGCATCAGTTTGTGCGCGGACTCGGTTCCGACGACGTGCGTGCGATGATGCAGTTTGTTCTCATCACCCTAGTGGTCCTCCCGGTTCTTCCGAATAACACCTTTGGGCCCTACGATGTGATCAATCCCTTCAAGGCGTGGCTCATGGTCGTGCTCATCGTCGGGATCGGACTCGCAGGTTATCTCACTTATCGCGTGGTGGACAGCCGGGTGGGGACCTTTCTCAGCGGCCTCCTCGGGGGCATTGTCTCGAGCACGGCGACGACAGCATCCGCCTCGCGTTTTGGTCGGAATGATTCAAGCCACGCCACCGCCGCCGCGCTGATCGTGACTATCGCGTCGGTCGTTTCGGTGATCCGCGTGCTCGTGGAGATGGCCTTGGTTAACGGCAAAGACATCCTCACGACGGCCCCGCCGATTGTCGCATTTCTGGTCGTCTTCGGGCTGCTCACTTTTATCCTCTATCGAAAACGCTCTGATGAGGTTGTCCATCTCGATCCCCCGGCGAATCCGGCGGGGATGAGGTCAGCGATCATATTCGGCCTTCTGTATATCGTCGTCCTGATCGGGGTCGCCGCGACAAAGGAGCACTTCGGCTCTTCGGGGCTCTATGCTGTCGCGATCGTTTCCGGACTAACAGATATGGATGCAATCACTCTTTCCACGGCCGAGCTGATGAACAAGGGCTCACTTGATCTCATGACAGGATGGCGAGTCATCCTCATCGCAGCGCTCGCCAATCTGGTCTTTAAGGCGGGAATCGTGGCCTTCGTCGGCGGGAAAACGATACTACTTCGAATCGTGCCGGTCTTCGGATTGGCCTTTGCGACGGGGCTCGCGATACTCTTTTTCTGGCCGGTTTGACGGACCGCTCTATCATCGACGAAACTGGTATAGCCACCGAGATTGCACAGAATGAGCAACTGAAAGGTCCGACATAGGACGAAGGTCTACCGGGCGCTCATCAATTGGCTAAGGTCTCAGTGCGCCGCTGCAGGTTTTGACTATTCCGCCGCCACCACTCGCTTTTCAGGAGGCCCCAGTCGTAGGTTTGCCGGCGGTATAGGAAGAAACCTGCTTTTTCCAAATCTCCCTCAGGCGGGATGAGCGTGCGTGCCTCCAGGCCGGTGACCAGCCGGAAGAAGATGTAGAGCATCCCGATGATCAGCCGGCTGCGCAATCCAGCGAGCGGAGTGGGGGCAATCTCGAAATCAGCTAACCACCACTGCGCGTCCGGCGTGGCGAGATCCCCGAGTTTTGAAATGACAAGGGTGAGTTGGTCCGCAGTGAAACAATCGAGGAAAAAGTTTGTGACGATCAAGTCGAATCCTGACGGTGATCCGTTCCATTGGAGGAAATCGGTGTGGATGAATTCCACACGATCCGAATCCACCTTGCTGCGTGCGATTTTCAACAACTTCGCGCTGATGTCCAAAATCACGATCTCTGCTTCTGGAAAGCATCGAACACACTCCGGCAGGAAGCGGCCGTGGCCTTCCCCGACTAACAGGATTTTAGCGGGGGGAGGGATATCATTGAGAAAGGCCATACGGCAACGCTGCAGTTTTCCGCCCGCAGTGAAAAGCTCCATGCCGCGGTAAAAAGGGGCCAGCCGGTCAAAACTCATGAAGACACGACAAAACAACAAATCACGGTCAGCAACACATTCCTCGACCTAGCCATGTTTTTCCAGGGCAGAATTTTCTGCAATTCGCTCCGATGAAAAAACCTCCCGCGACACACCCAAAATGACTGGATTCAAGGGGACTGAGGCCGGGGGAATTATTGGCATCACACTGTTTGGCAAATTATATCGAGTCATTTTCTCTGCGTCGGCATTGTCGCGGGTCTCTTGATCTTGACTGCTTTTCGGGTCTTCGCATGCGGCACGGAGTGATGATCACCCGATCCATCGCAAGAAGTCTGACCTTGCTCTAACCTCCCATTGTTATGGTTGTCACAGATTCGCGTAATCTCCCACCGAAGCGACAAGCTGATCGAAATGGACACGGTGTTCCCCTAGCCAATCCGAAGGTGATTGCGAAGCCGACTCAGGGGATTATTTCCAGGAGACATCGAGCTAGGCTGCATCCGCGGCAACTTGAGTGATGGATGTGATAACTCCCCGCCAGTGCATACGAGAATAGAGTATTTGAGTTCGTTTCATTCGGGAATCAGTGAGTTGCGGTGTGGGGGACGCAAGAGTGTAACCGAAGGTTCGATCATCGCATTCACTGTTCCACTCGGAACTAATTATTTTATCTCGTACACTAATAGAGACTTGCGAGAAATTACGGGTGGCAATTGGAGGCTTGGAAGCCGGGGCAAAAGCGCCGTTTGCAAGAAACAATGCAGGCATCAGGGACGCCACGCGATTTGTGGTGAACCGCACCTCCCCGGACAAACTCTAAAGGACGTCGCCCTCAAAGTGCGTCATCGCGGCACAGTCAGTATCCGACTGCGCTCCAACAGGAGTGATGGCATCTATCTCGGCGACGTGGGAGAGAAGGGAGACAGCGACATATCTTTCCTAAAAGGAACCGCCAGGGACCACCTGGCCCTGGCGATAGTTCCAAGCGAGGCGGCCTCCCCGATCATGGACACTGTCTTCGCCGCTCAAGGCGTTGATCTCACACTTTGGGTGAATGGAAAGATCCTCGCCACCGCAACCGATATCCTCGGGACCAAAAACCCGCACAACTCCGCGAAATGATAGCCCGGATCCACCTCGACACCGGATACGGCATTCGCTCGATCTGCAAAGTGCTTGGGCTTCCCCGTAGCATCTACTACCACGCGGCCACGCCCACAGCGACGGAACTCTCCGACCGCGACATCGGTGAGCGAATCGATCGGATATTTCGACATCACCGCCGCCGCTATGGTTACCGGAGGATTTACCAGGATCTCCTCGAAGATGGCATTGCCTGCTGTCAAACCCGGGTGCGCCGTCTCATGGCCGAGCGGGGTCTCAAAGCAATCCAGCCGAGAACCTACGTGCCGAGGACCAGCGATGGCAAAGCCGATAAACCTTCGCCTAACCGTCTTCTCGAGGCAGGCCTTCCGGCTATCCCCGACACCGTCTGGGCAGGTGACATCACCTTCATTCCGACCACGTCCGGATGGCACTACCTCGCCGTTGTTATCGACCTGTGTTCCCGTCGCATCGTCGGATGGGCCCTCGCCGATCACCTCCGCGCCGATCTTGTGGCTGAAGCCTTTCGACAGGGGTATAAATCGCGCCGCCCGCAGCCCGGTTTCATCTTCCACAGCGATCGCGGCAGTCAATACGGCAGCCGACTCTTCCGCGCTCAACTCGCGCAAGCCGGAGCCCTGCAGAGCATGTCGGCGAGAGCCAATCTCTACCACAATGCCTGGACCGAATCGTTCATCGGCACACTCAAAGCGGAGATGCTCCAAGGCGGATGCTTCCTCGACGGGAACGACGCCCGCACCGAGCTCTTCGCCTACATCGAATCCTACTACAACACCCACCGCAGACACTCTTCTCTCGACTACAAGACCCTGGATCAATTCGAGGCCCGATTTCACTCACTCAACTAAACCACACCGGTCCAAAAATCAGTGGCATCTCAATTATATCAGCCAACGAGACCTTCGGTAAGATCCTGCAAAATGCAGACCCAGAGTCGAGCGCTTGAAACCGCGTAAATCGGGGAATCAAAGAATCGGGGAGAAGTATTCTCTGAGATGTGCGGCGCTCAGTAATCCAAGTTCCTTTCCCTGGAGGATACTCGAGACGGAATCGTAGTGGGTCATCTGAGGTTCAATAAAATGAGAACTGTCGGCGGATGCAATCAGGAGCTTAGTAGCGAGTCTCTGGCGACGGCGAGCGGCAAGCGTCGATGGTACGGGAGATGCGATCACGATGGGGCGGTCGAAGTCATTGCGTTCCCCGTCGGCCTCCCAATCAGTTCCCTATCGAATTGCGGGATAACTTAGTTTGGATCCAGCAGGCTTAGCAAATCCACCGGTGAAACGGCCTTGAAAAGAGCCGTTCGCAACGATTCGTTGCGGGCTATTCGAGCCAGTTGGCTCAGGAGGGCCAGCTGCGTATCCGGACACTCGGCGGGGGTGATGATAAGAAAAATGAGGTGCACCGGTGTGCTCTCTGGTCCTGAATAGATGACACCCTCTCGCGACTGGCCGATGACCACGAGAGGGGATTCGAGTCCGGGACAGCGTGCGTGCGGGATAGCGATTCCATTGCCGATGTCCGTGGATATTTGATTCTCCCTCTCAATCGCCATCTCGGAGATCTGTTCACCACTGAGTGTTGAGTTTAATTTTTCGAGAGGTAAGGCCGCAACTAGCTCACGGATTGCCTGGTCACGAGAGGTTGAAGTCAGTGGGTTTACAATTCCTCCCCGGGTAACCGCATGAACCAAAGAAACAGGGGCGTCGTGAGTGTTCTCGTCCTCAAGACGGCCCGCTACATGTTCCAGAATATGTCCAAGTGTGGCGATGCCATAAACGGTTGTTTGGTCCCTGACGAGGCAGATGGTGTCGTGATGGTTTCGCATCCCGGTAAGGGCGGCCCCGATGCTGTCGTTTGGACCGAGCGACTGTAGCGGTCTTACGAGGTGGGTCCAGCCCTCATGATTCGAAAAGGCGATGAGATCTTTGATATCAAGGTAACCGATAGGCTCCCCATTTTTTGGATCGACGACTGGCCAACGGGTAACCTTCTCTTGAGCGATCTGCGACAGCACCTTCTGCTGACTGGCATCCGAAGAGAGACAGCGGACTCGCGTCCAGGGAACCATGACCGTTGCAATCCTCTGGGTGCCAAGGGTTGAAATGTTGTCCATGACGAGTTGTAGGCGGATCTCTTTCAGTTTGCGATCAGCTGCCTCACGGTGAAGGCCCGTGTCAGACAGGACGAGCCTCGCAAGAGCAATCGCACCCTCGGCCTCTTCGAAAACAGCTGAGGTTGCTCCAATTTGTTCCAATTCATCGCGTTCACGCAAATAGCGGGCGCGAACAATTATCCGCAGGCCAGTGCTCATGTTCCGCCCGGCGGTGACGATGGCGGCACGCTGTGAAGCATCCGGCAGCGTGACGACAAGGTGAGTTGCCTCTTTCACTCCTGCTTCCACAAGAATTGCAACGTTAGAGGCATCGCCGAATATCGCAGGTTGACCCTCCGCCTTGAGTGCTGAGACTGTGTCCACGTTATAATCAATCACAACCGTGGAAATCCCCGCGTCTTTCAAAACATGATGGACCGACCGACCCACCGGTCCGTACCCCACGACGATGGCGTGCCCGCGTTTTGATTCCGGAACGGGTAGGGTGGAGTTAGACGTTTTATCCGTTGCGAAGAGACGGCGCTCGGAACGGCCATTGAGCAGTTTCCAGATTCTGGGGTGTCCACGAACCCACAATTCTACCTTGGGGAGCGAACGGAACATCAAGGGGTTTACCGTGATGGAGATGATGGCAGCCGCAACAAGGACGTTGTGGCCTGCATCCGGCATGAGGCCATGTTGTCGGGCCAACTCAGAGAGAATAAAGGAAAATTCACCTATCTGAGCAAGACCGATGGCAACCGTGAGCGCTGTCCGGAATGACTGACCGAGTATCGCCACAATGAGGAGGGCGGCGAGGGGCTTAACAAGCAGAATGATCCCAAGAGCCGCCGCCACCATAAAAGGTTCCTGCAGAAGAAAGGCCGGATCAAACAGCATCCCGACTGAGACGAAGAATATTACCGCAAAGGCATCACGCATGGGGAGAGCGTCCGCAGCGGCTTGACTGCTCACCGGAGACTGAGCTACCACCATCCCGGCAAGGAATGCCCCGAGAGCCATCGATGCGCCGAAGAAGAAATAAGAGGCTGCGGCGACCGCGATAGAAAACACAAGAACAGTGAGGGTGAAAAGCTCACGTGACCGGAGCCGCGCGACTCGCACGAGGACCCACGGAACCAACCGCGAGCCTCCCCACAGCACGATGGTTCCGAGAATGCCCAATTTGATGAAGGCGAGAAGCAGAGTCCACGCGATAGAGCTGCTGTCGTTGACTGTCTCGTCGTTTGTCCCCAAGACTGGTATCAGAACTAACAGTACCACGGTGAAGATATCTTCGACGATCAACCACCCGACGGCGACGTGTCCCTGAGGTGAGTTCATCACGTTCGCGTCCATCAATACACGCATCAGAACCACCGTGCTTGCCACAGCCATTGCCATACCGAGAACGGCACCGGTCATCAGGGGCATTCCAAAAATCGAAAAGATCCCCATTGCCGCTATCGTGGCTAAGAGACTTTGAACGACAGCACCCGGGATCGCGATCCGTTTCACGGCAAGTAGGTCCTTCATGTGAAAATGAAGTCCGACTCCGAACATCAACAATATCACGCCCACCTCCGCCAACTGCTGCGCGATATGAATGTCGCCCACAAATCCAGGGGTGTGGGGTCCAATGAGCACGCCGGCGAGGAGATAGCCGACAATGGGAGAAAGGCGCAACCATTGGGTGAATAACCCTAAAATCCAAGCGGCAGTGAACGAGGCGGCGATCGTAGCGATGAGGGATAGGTCGTGCATTTAGGATCAGCTTTGTCGCGGTTGAACGACGAATCTTGCGGTAAACTAAGGAGAGGCGGGAAGTTGGCAAGTCAACCTGATGATCGATCTCATCGTCTCGAGTGCACACGAAAATCGGCGGAAAATCAGAAGATCGCGGATTGCCGGGGGAACCCAGGATTGAAAGTTTGACCTACTCTACTCGTATGAGAAGGACCTACTCTAGCTTGAGGGTGGCGGGATGGAGGGTGACAGTCCTAAAATTGGGAATCCAGTCACCCTTCCCGACGCCCTCAACACTCCGTAACGGACCCGCGATCGAACGGGCGGACGTTAAATATCTTCAGCGGGTTGAATTCCGTCGGGATGAGGCGGAGCCGTTTCTCGTCGTCTGCAGGAAGGGGCGCGGCGGTCTTGAGGCGGCCGCCGACATCGCGGAAGTGAGCGCCGATCCTAGGGTGGGACTGCCGACCTTCGGGGTGACGAAGAACTCAAGCGCGGAGATAACGAGCGTCGACTCCGCCGCGCTCGGGAGGGTGGGATCGTCGCAGGAACATGAAGAAAAATGAGGAGAAGATTCGTGCGGATTTACTCATTCGGCAGGCTTTCCAGTTGTTTCTTCACCGCCTCAGGCGGCGTCCAACCGTAGCTGCGCTTTTCCTTGCCGTCGTAGGCGCAGGTCACGACAAAGACATCCATTGTCCGTGTCTTCTCCGGAGGGAGATTGATCTGCACTTGAGTATATCCGTCGGCCAGCCAGGCCTCGTAGCCGTCGGTGGCGCTTTCCTTGAGGCGATGGCCATTCACCGCGACCTCGAGGATGTCGGGGTTTTGATAGGGCACACGCAGCCGGAAACCGATGCCATGCTGGATAGGCTCGCCCTTGCCTAGGAGTCGCGGTTTCGAGCTGAACCGGTATTCCGGACCGAGCCTGACAAAACGCTCGATGGCCTCCACGTCCACGCCGGGGATCTCCCGCAAGTTCTTGAGGAAAGTCGCGGGATCCTCGTGGAGGGCAGCAAGCCCCTTCGGGGTGACCCCGCAGACATAGGTGGCTCGACCCTCGTATTCAGGATACATCATGCCGTCGGAGAACGTGGGCTGCCGGCTCCAAAGCTCCACCCGGCTCTCGCGACGAGCGGAGGCCGTCGTGCCGTAGGCGGTGAGAAAACGCCCCGCCCGGGCGCGAACCCTCGTTACCGGATACCCGCGAAAGCGTTCGTCGACCCAGGCCTTGTTCCCGAGGGCGAGCACACCGGAGACACGGGCGACCCCGCTCGCCTCCCAGCCGATTTCCGTCGTCGAGATCATCGTGTGATACTTCATGTAGCCGTAGAAGAGGGTGCGAAAACGATCCGGCCTCGGCGCATTCCAGAGGCGGCTGCGGAAGACGTCGTGATCGGGATTGTAGAAGCAGCGTTGTGCGTCCGCCTCGGCCCGGTCGGACCCGTAGCCCGCAGCGACGCCGGCCTCAACCATCGCTTCAGTCACGCGCGGATCCCAGGGCCGCACCCCGCAGTTCGAGTAGGAGCAGGCCGAGACCTCGAACATCGTCTGCCCGCTCTTCATCGTCCTGTCCCCCAGCATCTCCTCCGGAAAGGCCGGCAATCCCGTTCCGTGGAGGTCGAGATGCACCTCGGGCCGGTATTCGTCGACGATGGCGAGGAAGGCGACCAGTTCGGGAAGTCGCTCGGGCACCGCGAGCTTCAGCTTCGGCAGATCCCAATAGGCGATCTGCGGATCGTAGAGATCGATGCGCTCCTGGTTGGTGAACCGATCCGTTTCGAAGAAAGCGTAGGGATTCGCGATGGGCACAAGCAGCACGATTTGATTCCGTCTCGTCTCGCGAGCGAGATCCGAGTCGCCGAGGAGCCACTCGATCAGGTGAAGGATCGTCGTTGTGCCCGATCGCTCCGGTCCGCCGTGCAGCGCCGAGATCAGAGCGACCTGCTTGTCTTCGTGGGGCACGGCCGCATCGGTGATCTTCACGAGATAGACTGGCCGCCCTCCGTGCGACTCGCCGCGCTTCTCGTAGGCAAAAAGTCCGGGATGCTGCTCCGCCCAATACGCAAGCGTGGCGTCGTATTCCCCGGGGGTGATGCGGTGAATCGTTTGCGTCCACGGCCGTGGCAGTTCGTCGAGTTTCGATCCTTGGCCATGGGACCGTTGCGCGAGACAAAGGAAAGGTATCGCGATCAGCAATGGCAGGGCAACCAGCGGGGAGGATGAGGTCAATGGTATCATACCAAGCGGCCACCCTTATAAACCGGAGGACACTAGACAAACAAGACCCACGATCGAGTCTCAAAAAACGAACTGGCCCGGGTCAGCAGCTTAGTGGACGCAGTGCACCGCACGTCCACCGGCTTCTATCAATAGGAACATCGACACTCAACGACTGACAGACTCGCCAACGCCGCTGGCGCGAACAGGGTCTTGCATCAGGGTGTATTTTTCGATCTGCTGACTCGACCACTTTTCAACACCCAAAATTGAGCCAAGACTGCATGAGACAAATTCCATCCCTCCTTCTCCAACTCTTGCTCGCCTTCTTGCTCTCCCTCGCGACACTGCCACTCCATTCCCAGAATGACCGAACTCTAGTAGATTCCCGCCTCGCGCTTTTCGAGAGGGAATTTCTCACCGAATACGAGGAGCATGTAGAGCGACTATTTAAGGCCAAAGAGCAGGAACTCGATCAGAAATACTCTCAGGCACTAGACCGTGTTCTAGACCAGTCGGTTAAGGCGGCGAGACTGGAGGAAGCGATCGCGATCCGTGAAGAAAAAAAGCGCACCGACGAGGGGACTGCAGTGCCCCCGGTGGACGGTCCCAACGATCCGCAGGTGCTAAAGCAGGTGCGCGCGACCTATCGTATCGAGCATCAGAAGCTTGAGACCGAACGGGAAATCAGCGCGGGCCCGGTCTTTGCCAGTCATGACATTCGGCTTGAGACCTATCAAACCCTGCTCACGACCGAGGGCAAACTGGACGATGCGCTCAAGGTTAAAGAGGCGCGGGGAAATGCCGCCGCCGTTCTGCAGAACCGGCGGGCGTCTAAAGGCGTGATTGCCGCGCCCCCGTCTACAACGACACCCGCCACCCTCGGTGTTGCAGATCAAGGAGAAGGCTGGCACGAGATCTTTAACGGGACTGACCTTACTTCCTGGAAACCGCATCGGACCCCGCGCAGCTTCCAAGTCTCTGATGGGGTACTTTCAACAAAGAAAGAATCAAAAGATCCAGACCGCCTTTTTTTCGCGGGAGACGTTGCCGTCCCGGAGCAACTCAAAAACTTTGAAATGAAACTGACGATCAAGGCGGACGCTGAAGCGAACTCGGGCATCTATTTCCATACGATCGGTCGGTCCGATGATGATAACGGAAATCCGGAAACCGGTTTGGAAATCAGCCTTATGAAGGGCAAGGGAGTGATTCAATATCCAACCGGGTCAATCCATGGTCAGGGCCCCCGCCGTCCTTCTCCGGTAAATCAAGCCGATTGGTTCGACCTCCGCTTCCGCGTGGAGAATCAGAAAGTGTCCGTGTGGATCAATGACGAATTTTATTACGAACAGGTGGCCCCCTTCGCAGGTTCTTCAAAGACCAGAGGGATTCAGCCCGAAGGTGGCCGCATTGCGATACAAGCGATGTCCACCGAAGGTGCCTTCCATTTCAAGCGCATTGCAGTGAAGGTGCTGGAGTAGCGGCCGCGAAGTGCGCACTTGATCGGTACCCTCTTTTCTGATGTGCAAACTTCAGTCCTGCACCCATTTAGGGCGAAATTGGTGCAGACCTTGCGGGCGTGCCTTGCCGATTTCGCAAAGTCTGTCCGGTTCTGATTATTTGCCATGATGCGGACGGATTGACCGATGCTCCGACTACCCTCCTCCCCCGAGCACTCCGGTGGGGTGGATACGGATCTTGACTTACTTCCCTTGCCTGCTTCCGTTCACTGCTCACGAAGATTCTTATGCAAAAACGAACACTCGCCCTGCTACTGGGAGGTGCCCTGCTCCCGCTGACTGCTTTTTGTGAGACCGTCGACTTCATGACCCAGGTTAAGCCGCTCATCGAAGGCACCTGTATACACTGCCATGGTCAGGAGAAGCAGGAGGGCAACTTTCGTATGGACACGATGACGGCGGCTTTCGCCGGTGGCGATTCCTACGCGGACGAGACCATCATCCCGAAGAAGCCGGAGGCAAGTCCCGTCTATTGGATGACGACCGAGCCCACTGACAGTGATGACGTCATGCCTCCGAAGAAGCCACTCACCGTCGAGCAGCAGGAGATCCTCAAAATCTGGATCGAAGAAGGGGCGGTCTGGCCCGAGGGCGTCGTCCTCGAGGAAAAACCCCGCATGGATTTTAAAGTCAACATTCTTCCCCTCCTCAGTCGCGGCGGCCCTTTCAAGGCAGGAGAACAAAAGATGCTCAGTCTCTGGGTCGAGCAGGGTTCCGTCTGGCCCGCCGATTTCAAGCTCGGGGGTGACAAAGCCGCAGCAGGACCTTCTGACAATCTCGAACTGGTGAGCACCATCCGCAAAAATATTCTCGCGACGAGCACCGAGAAGTCCGAGGCAGAGATGAAAGACTACACCGGCACCATCACCAAGACCGGCGTGAAATACGACATGGTCGCGATCAAAGGCGGCGAGTTCATGATGGGCAGTCCCGGCGATGAAAAAGGGCGTTTCGAAGATGAAGGCCCCCAACACAAGGTGAACGTGGACCCGTTCTGGATGGGTAAGTTCGAGGTCACCTGGAACATGTATGAGCCTTTCATGATCTCCGGCGTAGCCCGCAACAAAGACGGCTCGCCCGAGAACATCCCGGTCGGCGCATCGCCGGTCGATGTCATCTCCAGCCCGACGACCCCGTACATGGAGATGAGTTTTGGAATGGGTAACGATGGATACCCCGCGATCTGTATGACGGAGCATGCTGCGAGCAAATTCTGCCAGTGGCTCAGCGCTCAGACAGGCCATTTCTATCGTCTCCCCACTGAAGCCGAGTGGGAATACGCCTGCCGCGCCGGCACGACCGGTCCTTACTCCTGTCCGCCAGAGCAACTCGAAAATTTTGCAGTGCTCGATCCTGCACAGAGTCGGGTGGGGTATGAGAAGATCGGTACGAAAAAGCCGAATCCCTGGGGTCTGTATGACATGCACGGCAACGTCATGGAATGGTGTCTCGACCAGTATCTAGCAGACACCTACGCTTCACGGGAAAGCAAGACGACCGGGAATCCACTCACGATCCCCACGACGCTTTACCCCAGGGTCGCTCGGGGCGGTTCGTGGTATGATCTGGCTGAAGAACTCCGCTCGGCCCGCCGCATTCCGTCCCATGAGAACTGGAAAAAAGAGGACCCCCAACTACCCAAGTCCATCTGGTACCACACCGACGCGCACTGGCTGGGGTTCCGTATTGTTCGTCCACTGGAAGTCCCCGAGGTCGATCAGATGAATTTGCTCTGGAATCTCGGTCGAATCGGAGGCTGAGTCCTCACCTGGGAGCAGCGCATGGTTAGGCGTTGCGGTCATGTTTGATGAAGCGTCGGCAGTCGAGTTGGTAATCGAGGCGCTCGTAAAAGGCGTGGGCGTCTGGGCGATTGCCGCCGCTGGTAACCTCGACGCGGTTGCAGCCGTGCGCCCAAGCAAACTCCTCGGCTGCGGCAACCAGTAACCGACCAACGCCGCGCTGGCGATGATCCGGAGCTACCACGAGACTCGTGATGCGTCCGAGAGAGCCATCAACGTGAAATAGCGGGATGCAATGAAAGGAGAGAAGGCCGACAACGACCTGCGCCAACTCGGCAACGAAAACCGCGGTGCCGGGAGAAGTCGTGCTATGGTCGATGTGCCGCTCAACGTGCGCTCGCGGCGATGGGTAACTACGGTGATATCGCTCATTTTCGTCATCTTTGGAGCAATTCATCTAATCGGACTCCTCGCTATTTTGCAGTCGCGTGAGGAATAAATCTACCCCCCACCTTTTCCTATGAGCCTCTTTCCCGAGGAGGAAAGGACCGGTCAAGCCCGGAACCTCTGGACAAAGCGCCTTATTGCAGGAATTTCGAGGAAGTGCCTCCAGCCGATACGCCCTCGCCCTATCGCCCCGCAAAAACACCTGCTATCTAAAGAAAACCAGCCCCATGCGTGCAGGCGAGTTTTCCCGGACCGG
>DDSV01000040.1:0-6923 GCA_002344215.1 Akkermansiaceae bacterium UBA2381 | reverse complement strand
GGGTAGAGGTTGGGAACCCTTGGCACGTTCGTGTAGGATGCGGTGGCGGACGGCTTTGGCGGGGTAATATTCACCGTCTTCGATCTCTCCTGCCCCGTAACGGCGGAGTGCCTCGGCGGCCAGTGGCAGCGCATCGGCAACCTCTTCGGGCCAGACTGCGGCGTCGTCAGGATGGAGGGCGGCTTCGAGCCAGCAAAAGCTCCCCCAGGCGAGAAGGAGATCCCGCTTCTCAAGGCCCGCCAATGCGGCGGAATCAAGAGTGCGGACTGCTTCGAAACGCCGCATGGCCTCGGCATGATCCTCGGGAATGAGCTCGGGGATACCCTCGGGATGCAGGGGCTCGTCGCTGTCGTCTGCGATCATCATGGTGTTGGTATCCTTGTGGGTTGGTTGTTGGTCGGCGGGTTCAGCCGAGTTCGAGCTTGCGGCCTCGACGTGAGGGCGTTTCCTTCGCCGACGCATGCCGAGCCCGGCCCTTGGCCCAATGCCGGAGTCGCTTAATGGACTCGCTCATGGACACGGCGAGGGCGACGGAGTCGTTGGCCGGGTCGCAGACGGTGGACTCGTGGGATCTCCGAGAATTCTCTTCCCAAAGCGTTCGTTTCTGGGACTATCCACCTTCTCTCATGACCGACTCGCCGAGAATTCCCGCCTCTCCCAGAGACTTTCACACGACTCGTTGGTCGCGTGTCTGTCACGCCAAGAGTGACTCTGATGACGGACGACGTGCCCTCGCAGATTTGTGCGAGGCCTACTACGAGCCCATCGTCGTGTTTCTCCGCTACGAATTACGCGACCCGGACCAGGCCCGCGAGACGGCTCACGACTTTTTCACCGGGATGCTCGCGGGAGGAGCGATCGGCGGGGCCGAACGCGAACGGGGACGCTTCCGCTCCTATCTTCTCGGGGCGGTGAAACACTTCCTCGCCAACGAGCGGGCCGCACATCGGCGCCTGAAACGGGGAGGTGGAGTGGAGCCACTCTCCCTCGACGAGACGGCGGCTCAATCAATCGCCGATCCCGGCCAATGCCCGCCCGATGTCGCCTTCGACCGCCAATGGGCCACCACCCTGCTCGGCCACGCCCTCGATACTCTGCAGGCGGAATACGCAGTCGGTGGCAAGGCGGAAATCTTCGACCGCCTGAAACCTTGGCTCACAGGAGAGGCCGAACACGGCGAGCAGCAGGCTCTCGCGGCTTCACTGGGAATGAACCTGAACACCCTCAAAAGCGACATCTCGCGCCTGAAGCAGCGTTTCCAGATCCTCGTCAAGGCGGAGGTCGCCGGGACGGTGGACGACGGAGGCTCGGTCCGCGACGAATTGTCCATCCTCTTCGAAGCCCTGCGTGATCGCTGAACTTTTTCCTGCAACCTTTTCCATGAGACCTTTCAGAAAGAGAGTATGAGCGCCCAATCCGATTCCGATTCTCTCCCCGCTTGCCGCAAGTGCGGGGCGCGTGATTTCGGCGTAGTCACCCACGGGCTCTGCCCGGCCTGCCTCATCGCCGGAGTGATGATGCCGACAGGCCCGAAAGGCCATTGGGATGCGCCGAGTCCGGCACAACTTGCGATGATGCTGCCACAATACGAAATCAAGTCCCTCCTCGGTCGCGGCGGCATGGGTGCGGTCTATCAGGGACGGCAGGCGGATCTGGACCGCTCGGTCGCGATCAAAATTCTGCCAGGAGATCTCATTGGCGCGGGACAGGACTTCGCGGGCCGATTCAAACTGGAGGCCCGGGCGATGGCGCGACTAAAACATCCCGGCATCGTCACCGTTTTCGATTTTGGCCAGACGGTCGAGGGCCTGCTCTATTTTGTGATGGAGTTTGTCGAGGGCATGGATGTGCAGGCCATGATTTCGCAGGAGGGTCGCATCCATTCGGCCGACGCCATTGCCATCGCCTCCCACGTTTGCGAGGCCTTGCATTATGCCCACACCCACGACATCATTCACCGCGACATCAAACCCGCCAACGTCATTGTCGGCTACGACGGGCAAGTGCGCGTCGCGGACTTCGGTCTCGCGAAGGTGATGAATGCGGCACAACCCTCCGCACTCACCCTGAGCGGCAGCGTCATGGGCACGCCCAATTACCTCGCTCCCGAGGCTCTCACTCTGGGCGTTGAGCTGGATCATCGGGTCGATATCTATGCGGTCGGCGTCATGCTCTATCACATGCTCACCGGCAAGGTACCCTACGGTGCCTTTGAGATGCCTTCGGTCAGGATTCCAGGAGTCGATCCCCGTCTCGACGCGATCATCAATCGAGCGATGTTGGAGGACAGGGATCAACGCTACCAGAGTGCGGAGGAATTGCGGAACGATCTCGTCAGCATCCTCACCCAGCCGGTGGCGCAAACCGTGATCGTCCCGGCGAAAGACGAGGTGATCCGGGTATCCCTCGCCGCCGCGACCTCAACAGCCCGATCTTCGCGGGCCGGGATCTACGATGATCACGGGTACGACGATGAACCGCTGTATGATCCGGCGACGACGTGGGCGATGCTGCAGACCACCCGCAGTCTCAACACGACAATGCTCGTGTTAGGCAGCACGGCGCTCCTCATCCTCGGGGCCCTCGTCTTCTTCCTCGCGAACCGGAAGACCGGGGATGTTATCAACACGGAAATGAACACCCACACAAGCGAAACCAACAACTTCTACTTCACCCAGATCATCACCGCCGGTCTCGCGACGGCCGAGGATCTGGAAATCATCGCGGAGATCCGGCCCTACGGCGGTGGATTCATCGGTGTCACCCGTGAAGCCCGATCCTGGACGGAAGTGCGGGAGTTGGCGGAAGAGGCGGGGGCGAGCGTGTTGTCTGTCGATGAGGAAACGACCGGATCGAGGACGCAATTGCTCACCTGGCTGACGACTTCCTACAGTGCCTATCTCACCTCCGATGCCTGGGTCGAGGAGAGTGGTCAAGCGAGTCTCATTCAAGGGATGAAGGTCGTTTCCAACCCCGATCTGGATGGGCCGCGAAAGGCGCTGCTCTTTTGGAAGGTGGAAACACAAAGCACGACACGGAGTGAGACGGCTTTTCTGGCACCGATCACATCAGTGGTATCCCCCGCGATCCCGCCAAGCCAGCCCGCTCCCGAACCTGAGAAAACCGTTCCGCCCGAGTGGACCAGTCGGGATGGCCGGATCATCCGGGCAGCGTTCGTCGAAGTGTCAGGAGAAGCCGTCGTCATCCGCCGTGAGGACGGTCAGATTTTCACGGTGCCCTTTGCCACGCTCGCCCCGGCGAGTGTTGAACTGGCGATGAAGCTTTCGAAAAATCCAAATTGACCTCCTTTTCTCTTTTCCCACATTAACTTCGATATGAAAATCGCCTGCCCCCACTGCTCCCAAAACCTGGAACTCGATCCAGAAACACTCAGCGCGCTTGAGGGTGCGTCTCACTTTGACTGCCCCACTTGCGGCGGTGCCGTCGAGGTCCCGGCTCCGGTTTTGGTTCCGGCGAAGCAAGCGCCGCCGAAAGGAAGGGGAAATCCGACTCCCGAGAGGGTTGCCCGACGGACTCAACAGGGTATGAGCCGGAACCTGCTCGTTCTCGCTGTTGTGGCTCTCCTTGCCATTGGCGGAGTCGCTCTTTTTCTGGCCTCGAAGAATGGCGGGAACATCTTGAATACGTTTCAGAATGTTACCAACCAGATCATCAACAACAGCTACTTCACGCAGCTCATTGCCGACGGAGTGACTACCAAAGAGGATTTGGAGTCCGTCGCGGAGATCCGGCCCTATGGGGATGGGTTTATTGGCGTGAGCAAAGCGGCGCTCACGTGGGAGCAAGCACAAGACTTGGCCAAGAAAACCGGCGCGGAGGTGCTCGGGATAGAAGACAGCGCGGCGGGCACCCGGCAGCAACTGACGGAGTGGCTTAACACCACCTTCGCGGCCCATCTGGACTCGACGCTCTGGGTGCGGCAGGACGCACAGACGCGAGTGCTCGACCGGCGAGATGTGATGAGCGTCACTACGCTGGACAGCCCTAGAAATACCATCTTGCAATGGAACCCAAACAGCGGACTTACGACCACTGACCCAAGCGAAGCGACAAAAGACCTGCCGTTTGCGAATGGCCTCGGCATGAAATTTGTGCCCGTGCCGATTACCGGTGGCCCGACAAATGAACAGCCGGTGCTGTTTAGCATTTGGGAGACACGCGTGGCAGATTTCTCTGCTTTTGCCACTGAAACCGGGTCTTTATGGCCCAAGCCAAATATCTCGCAGGATTCAACCCACCCGGCAGTTAAGTTGACTTGGCACGATGCCATTGCCTTCTGCGAATGGTTGACCACAAAAGAAAGAAAAGCAGGGCGGATCACTCTGGGTGACAGCTACAGACTCCCTAGCGATCATGAGTGGAGCTTTGCAATCGGAATCGGCGGGAAAGAAGATCCCTCCAAGCTGCCGTCCGAGAAAGATCGTAAGCTTCCCGATTTTCCCTGGGATTCAGATGGGAAGATCTGGCCACCTCCCTCTGGATTTGGTAATTATGCAGGGGCCGAATGCGTTGAGCGAGGCGTGCGGGCGGTGTCCGATCAAATACGGGACGCGTACGTCTACACAGCTCCCGTGGGCACCTACCCTCCGAACAATTTCGGCCTTTTCGACTTGAGTGGAAACGTGTGGGAGTGGTGTGAGGAGAGGACGAACGCGGAATTGCCAAATCGAGTCATCAGGGGAGCTTGTTATGGTTGGGATGATCAATTCATGTTTCGAAGTTGCATTCGAAATAACCACCATCCCGACGTTAGAAGTCCTGCCACCGGATTCCGCGTGGTCTTGTCACTCAAATCAACTATTCCCGAGTCACGCTGAATACAACTTCCATGGCACCAGTATTCATTCAAAGACTGCGGGAAAACAATGCTGCTCTTGCCGTTAATCTCCGCGTCAGGTTACTTCCCGATCACGAACAACATCCACTTCGTCGCTGAAGCAGGTGTGAACTACGCGAACCTCTCCCTGGCTGATTTCGACGATATCAACACAGACGAGTGGGGCGTGTATGTGACACCACACTTTCGCATGAAGTGGGGTGCCTTCGAGACCCATGTCGGTGTGAACTACACCAGCAATGAACTGGCGCTGTCCGAGTGGAGCGCTTTCGCCAAGCTGCTCTTCGCAGTTTCTCCTGAAGTGGACCTCTTCATCGCTGGCAGCTACGGCCTGGATGACAGCGATGGCTTTGATGAAGTCTTCGGCGGTCAGGCCGGTGTCCGTTTCAAGTTCTAAGCCAAAACTTTGACCAGAAAGTGATGCCGCTCCGGTGGCAAGCACTAACCGAGCGTGCACAGTCCTTCTGCGGGGCTGTGCACGTTTTTTTTTGGCGTGTGAAATACGTTAAAAAGGATACGACATTGAAGTTCACGTATTTGATTCCTGGGAGATTGGAATCACTTCTTTCTTTGCGTCTCCTTGCGTTTTTTTGAGGCCAATCTTTTCAGTCAGAGATGCTCAAAGATACGAGAGAGTGATTACTTAAATGAATCCAAACCCGCCTGGGTCTTGACCAGGGTGCGAAGGATCTTTTTGCCATCGAAGGTGCCTTCGGGCTCGGGGAGGAGTTCGGCAAAGCGATGACCTGCACGGAGGGTGGTGGGGACGTCGTCCTTCCAGTGGAAGAGGAGGAGGTATTCATGACCGGTGACCAGCAAGTCTCCGCGCAGGCCCTGGAGGATGTAGTCGTTCTTGATCCCCTGGTAGCTGGTGAAGCCGCGCATGACGCCGGAGGCTGGCACGATGCCCCAGCCCTTGAGATTGGCCGGTTTCTTGAAGGCCCAGACGAAGGCATGGGCTTCGCCCGTGCGCTCTACCTGGAAGCGGATGCCGTCCATGCGCGTGCCGCTGCGGACCAGGGGCGTGACGTTCAGGGCCGTCTCGGTGAAGACCATGTTTCCCGCAGCATCGGTCTGGGGTTTCATGAGGGGGAAGCGGGCGAAGTCCTTTTGCACGGCCAAATAGTCGTCGGTGAGTGTGAAGGGAACGATGGCGAGCCGGACGCTGCAGTCGCGGTAGGTCGGCAAGCCTTCGATGACCTGGCGGCTGGCGGCGCGGCAGTCTTCACCGGTGGAGCCCCAGTTGCCACCACGCCGGACATGGGTGGGAATGCTGGGATCGCCCACGGGATCGGTGCCGCCGGGCAGTTTGGTTTTGCCATCCCAGCCGTCTTCGCACCACTCGAGGGCATTGCCATGCATGTCGTGGAGGCCCCAGGCATTGGGCGGAAAGCTGGCCACGGGCACGGTCCTGCCCCGGTAGGGGCCGACCGCCTCGGTGCCATAGGGGTCGATGCCGGAACTGTTGGCGGCGGTGCCATTGAGGACGTGGCCAAAGCTGAAGGGCATCTGCGTGCCGGCGCGGCAGGCATACTCCCACTGAGCCTCCGTGGGCAGGGCAAAGATCCAGCCCGCGGGTAGCTTCACGGTCTGATTCAGGCGGGAGATGAAGCCCTGCGCCTCCTCCCAGCTAACGGCATCATACGGGTGGTCGTTCAAGGGGGCGGCATTGACGTAGCCGCTGCCTGACGTCAGCGCCAGCCACTGCGCATGGGTGATCTCCGTCTGCGCCATCCAGAATCCTTTGCTGATCTTGACCTGCACCTGGTTTTCATGTGGATGACGTCCCTTTTCTCCCGCCGGACTGCCCATGGTGAAGGTGCCGGGCGGGCAGTAGCAAAAGGGCATGGTCAGCCCACCGGGGAGCTGGATCTTGGCCTCTTGACCTGCCGTGGCGTCCGCTGGCAGTTGGGTTGTCTGAGCCGGGCAGACGCTGCCGAGCAGAGCGCAAAGGAGGGTGAGGAGGGCTGGCGGGCGCATGATGGCTTACTTTTTGGGGTCCCATATGGATTCGCAGTCAGGGGCCTTGATTACTTTTGGTTAGGCAGCGGCCTTGGCTAAGACG
>DDSV01000012.1 GCA_002344215.1 Akkermansiaceae bacterium UBA2381 | reverse complement strand
GGCGTAGGAGAATTGAGGGGTTCAAACCCTAGTACGAGAGGACCGGGTTTGACGCACCTCTGGTGTACCAGTTGTCCTGTCAAGGGCACGGCTGGGTAGCTAAGTGCGGACTAGATAAGCGCTGAAAGCATCTAAGCGTCAAGCTATTCCCAAGATAAATTCTCCCTGAAGGATCGTGGTAGACTACCACGTCGATAGGCTGCAGGTATAAGTTTAGTAATAAGTTCAGCCGAGCAGTACTAATCATCCGTTTGGCTTGTTCCAGCTCCTTTCTTTAGAGTTTTGTAGTAATCATTTTCCTTTTATACAGTTGTCAGAGATTTGCTTTTTGTTATCGTAAAGGCAATTGAAGTCTCCGGAAGTTTGGGCTCAGTCATCTGACCGAGCCCAAGATTCTGGTGGCCATAGCATAGCGGAACCACCCGGCTCCATTCCGAACCCGGAAGTGAAACGCTGTAGCGCCGATGGTAGTGTGGCGAAAGGCCATGTGAGAGTAGGTCGCTGCCAGGTTATAAATTAACCGCCCTGTTCGCAGGGCGGTTTTTTTGTGCCCAAATGGTTCCTCCGCAGACATCTCAAGTGTGGCCATCTGGTCCGGACTGGTGAAAGCGGAGTTGGGGAAGCGTCCTGGGCCGCCTAGCCTGGACCCTCTGCCAAAAATCCGTTCGCAAATCGGGGATGGTTTTTGTTGGTAGGATCTTGCTCGTTTCGCTCGGTTTTTTGCCAAACCGGCCAGAATCCCCGCTATCGGCGTTGAATCTCAGTGCGCCGGTCCGATCGGTTATGGAGCTCGCTCCGCCCTCCGGGCTGCCTCGATGTCAGGCTATTTCGTTGCACTCCATTCCCTCTTCGCGCCTGGGGATCCGGGGTTCTGACTCGGCCGATTCACGGACAACTTTTAGGCAAACGGACAAATTCCGAAGTTTTCCGGTTCCGGGAGCGAATCTTTCAAACAGATTAGGATGCTTTCGGGCTGCAGGAATTCCGCCCGGAACCATTTATTTTTAATTTAGAAACCGGTTCGAACTTCTTTTTTGCGTAAGCAGGGCGACTTGACTGTTCTTCACCGTTCGGTTCAAATCGCCGGATGAACAGAATTAACCGGCGTCGATTTTTAGCTGGAGGAGTTACCCTTCCGTTTATTCCATCACTTTTGTCCCAGAGCTCAGACACGTCGGGGGTGTTGCGCGGGCAATTCTACAAAACTCTCAAGATCGGCATGATCAAGGAGGGGGGCAATCTTAAGGAAAAATTCTCCATCGCGAAGGAGGCAGGGTTTGACGGGGTCGAACTTAGTGCTCCCGGCTATGACGTCGGGGAGGCAATTCAGGCGGTTTCGGAAACCGGTCTCGTGGTGGACGGAACTGTTTGTGCCGATCACTGGAATGTGAGGCATTCAGATCCGGATCCGGCGGTTCGCAAAAGAGCGCTCGAAACCTTGCTTCGGGCGCTTGAGGATACCCACGCCGTTGGAGGACACACTGTTCTCCTCGTGGTTGGTCATGGGAAAGACGGCAGCGAAAAGGAAGTTTGGGACCGGAGTGTTGAGAATATTTCTCAGGCTATCCCACTTGCCGCGCGACTCGGAGTCTCAATCGCCGTCGAAAATGTCTGGAATGAATTTTGTTATGATGCCAAGGGGGGCAGTCAACAAAGTGGGGAGAAGTTTGCCGCCTACATCGACGCATTTGATTCCCCGTGGGTTGGGATGCAGTTTGACATCGGCAATCACTGGAAGTTCGGCGAGATGGGAGACTGGATTCGTTTATTGGGAAAACGGATCATCAAACTCGACGTGAAAGGCTTCTCCCGTAAAGAGGATAAATGGACCCGTATCGGCGAAGGAGATATTGACTTCGCCGACGTCACCCTGGCTCTTCATGAAATCGGCTTTGCCGGGTGGTGCGCCGCCGAAGTGGCAGGAGGCGACCTCGCGGAACTCCGGAAGGTCGCCTCTGAAATGGACCGGGTGTTTGGACTGGTCTGACCGTATCCTATTCCTCGGCTTTTTTGCCTCCGATCCCAAGGACCTTCAACACGACAACCACAACAATAAGAAGAACCGTTATTATCGGAACAATCAGCCATTTAGGGAAGCCGCCCTCTTCTTCAACGACAGGAGCGGGAAGTGTTTCCCCGGATTCTTCAGAGGTTTCCTTCCTGGCTGGTTTGGGCTTTTTCGCCGCGCCCGCTTTATCTTTCGCCTTATCCTTGGCGTCCGATTCTGGCTGCTTCTTGGATGCGGCAAGGGCGGCAAATTCATCGACCGGGGCTTGTTCCGGTTTTTTCCCTTCTTCGGCTTTAGTTTCTCCCTCCTTCGCATCCGGTGCTGGCGGATTCTCACCTGCCGTTCCGGTCTCGTTCTTCTCGCCGGCTCCTTCCTTCAGGTTGGCGGCAAGAGCTTCCGACTTCTCGGCTGCCATTTTTGCTTTCGTTTTGACCTGTTCTTCCTCCAGGCGCGCTGTAATTTTGGCATTAAGCGCCGCGATGTAGGAGCCGGCAACTGCGGGTCCCTTTGATTTGGACTTGGATTTCCCTTTAGGTGCCTTTGTGTCAGTCTTCTCGCCGGTTAAGGCTGCCGCTTCGGCAAGTTTGGTTCGGGCATCCCCGAGTTTGTTCTCTGCAATCAGTTTGTCGGCTTCAACCAGTCGATCGGCCTGGGTGCGCAGCAGAGTTAAGTCATACTCGCGAATTCGGGCCAGTTCACCGGAGGCAAGTTTGAGATATTCCTCAATCGAAGTCTTCATTCCCGGGTTCAAGGCAATCCATTTGGCGCCCTCCTTTTTTTCTGCGGCGACTCTTTCCTGAAACGCCCGTTCTTCGTTTGCCTTAACGGCGATGAGTTGCTCCCTCGCCTGCGGAGAGGATGCCTGCAGCGCCCGGTCATACTCGGCATTTCGATAATCAACATCTCGGGCCATTGTCTGAAGCTGGCGCCCCAGTGTCGGGATTACCTGAAGGGCGAGTTCCACGGCCCGCGGGAAAGCCGGCGATCCAAGGTAGTTTTCCTCAAGCGCTTCGAACTCTTTCATCGCGGCAATAAGTCCGTTGAAGTTTCCCGACTTGGCGTGGCCATCCATGTTGAGAAAGCGGACTCTTGATTCAATAAGTTCCTTGAATTCGATTTTCTCCTGAGGGCTGATCCAATCGGTCTCAAGCTTGATGTATCCTCTCTCCACTTTGTCCAGTTCAGCCGCCAAAGTGTCGCGAATCTCCTTCACTTTCGGTGCAAGGGTGCTGTCGGGATAGGCCTTGAGGAAGGCGTCGGGACCGGTTTCGAGGAGTTGCCGGTAGGTTCCCGCGGGAATCAGGGAACCAGTCGGGAGAAGCTTCTGAAGGCGGTTGAACTCCACAACATCAGGGGCGTCCTTCACGATCTCTGCGACATCGGCGCGGGAGATGATCTTTGTCTCTTTGATGGAGGCGGAGACGGTAACCTCGATTTTCACGATATCGGCGGCTTCGTATGTGATTCGTCCGGTAATCGTTTCTCCGGTCTTGAGCTTGAGCTCATCAGAAAATGAATTTGTTGTGCTCCCGACTGAGAGGGAGGCTCCGAGGGCGAGGATTAAGAGGGATTTTTGCATTTTCATAAATGGGTTTAGCGGATATCCGGCGGGAAGCCGTTTTAGCGCCTGGAGTATCGCTTAAGGTTACAAGAACCGAGGCTCGGATACAATGATTTTGGGTTCTAAACCGACCCGGAGTCGAGAATTCTTGTCGTTGGACCGCCACTTTGGGGTTATTGTTCGAAAATCCTAATCTGTTGTGGCTACGTTATCTTTGATCAGTCAGAAGGGGGGAGTCGGGAAAACGACGATCGCCGTCAATGTGTGTTATTCGCTCGCCAAGCGGGGTTGGAGAGTGCTGCTCGTCGACGCCGATTTGCAGGGTGGCGTTGGCTTTTCACTCACCGAAAAATCAAAGGATGCGATCGGGTATTATGACTTCCTGACAGGCTTGGAATCGGGTGAGTCTTCCCGACTGAAAGAAGTCATTATCCGGACAAAGCTTTCCGGGCTTTCTCTCCTCACGCGCGGATCGCGCCGCGCCCTCGATCAGATGCTGGGTGATTCAGGATCCGCCGGGGTTTCCTACGAAGTGATCAAAGGGGTTAATGACCTCATCCTCAACCTTGGTTACGATATCGTGGTTTACGATACTCCCACGGGCATTACCCGGGTGTCGACTGGAATAGCGCGCATGGTCGACTATCTCTTGATTCCCCAGCAGCCCAGCCCGCTCTGCCTGAGGAGTCTGCCTCAAATTCTAAGAATGGTGGCTGCGGTTCGATCTGCCAATGCTCCGTCAGAGAGTCCCCGACTCGCGGGATTCGTCCTTTCCATGACGGATCCGGATGATCCCTCTAATCTCGTCGACCAGCGGGAGTTTCGTGACCTCCTTCCGCTCGAGCTTGTTCTCGAGACGGTGATACCGGTTCACCGCGATTTCCGTGAGGCGAGTCGCATCGGAGTGCCGGTCGCCATGATGAGAGAACGGCCTTCCGCCTCGGCGCTCATTTTTGACCAGTTGGCGGCCGAGTTGGAGTTGCGTTTGAGCCTCTACGAAGACGAGGAAAACCCTATTCAAGACCGGGACAATTATGCGCGACTCGTGGATTGATAAGAAGGAACTCGAAGAACTGGTGGGAGGGTTCTCGTCAGCGAAGGGAAAATCCCGCAGGAGAGGTCACTCACCCGGCCGACAGGAAGATTCGGATGAATCGGCCCCTGGCGCAGCAGAATCACTCCTGGAGTTGAGAGGAAAGGAGGAACCTGACTCCATTCCCAAAACTCCGGATGGACCGGCAGGGGAAGTTGAAACGGTATCAATCGTAAATGAACCCGTCCCTCTCGAGGGAGCGGGCCTTTTGCCGGACGATGTAAATGATGCGGGTGACCTCGAGTCGCCCATCCTCGCGCCGATTCTTCAGGCAGAGGAAGAGCAGGTCAATACAGAGTCCAGTGCATTTTTCGATCCGGAGCCCTTCGATCCTGACGCTCCGGAGATGGAATTCGATCTTTTTGAATTTGATGATGAAACGGAGGAGCCCTTCAGCCCCTTAATAGCCGAGTTAGGTGCTGAACCTCAGTCGGTTACATTGATTGATAGCTCTCCGGCGGAAGCCTCACCCGTTGAGGGAGTCGTCTCAAATCTAACGGTCGAGGCCCCTTCCGGCGAGGGGCAGCAATCCCGTAAGATACCTGCTTTTCTAGGCGGATCGTCCGAAGTTCCGGAAGCACGAACGGCCCGTGATGCTGACAGAGCGATTACCTCGCTTGCTGAAGCCCGGGCGAGAGTGGATGAGAGTCGACTCTTGCAGAGTTTGCCTCAGGAGACCCTTCTCCCCGCGATTACCGAAATTGAAGCGGATGCGGAAGAGGTTCTACCCGCCTCAGGGACGGGAGAGGAGCTCGATATCACCCCCGGGGAAAGTTTGCCCTTGCATACCCGGCTGGAGAATTTCGGCGATTCAGTTCAACGTGAACTCGGGGCATCGGAAGTCGCCGTATGCGATGCGGATGGATTTCTGCTCTACAAGTCCTCCGGTTTCGGAGTTGATAAGGCCCTGCACCATTCGCTCCTCTTGCAAGTGTCGGGCAGGATGAATACCTTTCTCGGATTGGGCAAAGAAGGAGTATCGCAATTGAATGACGGAAATGGAATCTGGCGCTGCCTCATTTCGGGTGACGGGCAAAAGGGATGTCTCTTCGCCGGATTTACCTTGCCGAAACCTCTTGAGCAGAAAGAGCTCGAGATTTGGAAATCCGCTTTAGTTGAAACGATTACCCCGTCCCTGCGAAAGCATTGAGTTAACCTCCCACCCGAAAGACGCTCCTTGTACGACGAACTATCAGTTATATTCGAAAATCCGGCGACGGATCCGCTAGGCATGAGCCATGTCTCGGGCAAGGTCTATTGCGGTAGAGAGCATCTGGAGTTGCAGTTTAAATTGAAAGACAGGGCTTTCCGGAAAAGCGAAACTCAAACGGTTCGTTTTGACTATGCCGAGATCGAGAAGGCCGAGTTCATGACGGGATGGTTTCGCCCGAAGATCCTCGTCTTTCAAACGAGGTCTCCTGAAAAACTGGATGGGTTCCCAGGCTCTCAGGTCGGTCGGATTGAGCTTCTGGTCGCCGGCAGGTCTGTCACAGAGGCACGAAAAGTTTCCGAATTGATTCGATTCAAGCAATCGGAGGCATTCCTTGCGGAGTCGGAGGCTCGCCTCAACCGACTGAGGGAGGATGAGGCATGAAGCGCGAGACGCCGGGGTTTGACAGTACCCGCCGTAATCCGGTTTATTGGGCACTTTTTCTGGTGTTTCTGATCGTCTCCACCTGGGCCTACAGTTACCTGGGAGCGATTTTGATCCTGGAGAAAAACACAGCCCGTTCAGGGCAGATTCAGGCAAGTTTTATTGATGCGGTGTATCAGTCCGCGTCAATCAGCGGAAATCGTGACGAGACATCGACGTCGATATCGTCAGCCTTTACCAGGGCCTTCCCGCATTACACGGATGGGGTGGTTGATCCCCTTTTCCCATGGTTGATGATGGGGTTTGCGTCGCAATCCCCGGACGAATTGTTTGAGTCCGGAAAATGGCTGAACTTTGTCCTGACTGGTGCACTTCTGATTGTTCTGGGATTGGCGGCGGCACGGGCCTTCTCTTTCTCGGGGGCGGCGGCCATTGTTCTCATGGGGGGGTTCGGGGTTATTCTCGAGCGGTCCGCCTATTTTAGTCCTGACGCACTCTATTACCTCCTTGTGGTGCTCACGTGGCTTTGTGCTCTCAGTCTGATTCGGAAGAATGTCCTCTGGCTTTACGGGGTATTCGGAATTCTTATGGGATTAAGCTACCTCACCAAACCCCTGATCTGGCCGATTGTGGCAGGGTTTGTCATTGTCTCCCTTGTCAGATCTGTCTGGATCGTGATGCGGACGCGCAAGTCTCTGGGCGATGATCTGATCTGGAGTCCTTCGAATCAACTGGTCGGATTCGCGATGATGATATCCGCCTTTCTTCTAATCACCGGGCCGCGGCTAAGTTTCGCCGAAACACAATTCGGCAACCCGTTTCACTCCTATCAGAATTACTTCGTGTGGATGGATACTCCGGCGGAAGCGGCACGCTTTCAGGTGGAATATCCCGGTAAAGCCGAGTTATCACTTCTGGCACCGAATGAAAAGCCCGGACCGTTGAGATTTATTCAGGAGCGGGGATTCAAGGCGCTTGCTGAGCGAAGCCTCGATGGAGCACTTTCCCAAGTCAGGACGAGCATTCTCGGTCGTACTGGCTGGATTTTGATCTATGGTTTTTTTGTTTTCCTTGTCATTGCCGGCATCCACTGGTGGGCGGTGATTCATCAGAAGAATGAGGTTTGGCGGATGCAGGGAGCCAGTGCCCGATGGATGCTGCTTTTCCTCGGCATTGTCTTTCTCATCAAGATTCTCTATGCGGGAATCGGGAACCCGATCATCCAGAATAACGCGATGACGACCTCCCTCTTCCTGCCTGTCCTCGTGACCTTCATCTGGATCTCCGAGCGCTATCGACGGCAATTGCAGCGTTCCCGATATGCAACTCTAGTGAATCGCGCCTATTCTCTACTGATGGCAGTGCCGATTGTATGGATCGCGGTGCGAGTCATCAATGCCATCGGTACGCCGCAAGCCTGAGTTGATGATCAGGCATCCTGGAGCCGGCGAACCAGTGCTTTCACTTTGTTGGCCGCCCAGATTTTGTGGAACGTGATTTCAGGCGCATCGCCCGTGGTGAAAAAATCAACGGTGCCGATTCCGAGCATGCCGCTAAGTCCCCGGCAACGGACATTGATCGCCCTTACGTCTTCGACTCTCACCTCGGTAGAGCTGCGGGCAATCAGTCCGGTCATTACTTCGATCCGCTTCGGCATGATCTGATAGTCGCTGGTGAAGCGCATCAGGCTGAGAAAGGCGAGTCCGGAAACGGAGATGGCGAAGCTCGCCAGAGAGAAGATCGTATTGAAAGGGATCAGCCAGGCCCCGGCTGTCGCTCCGAGGACAACACTGAGAAGTGACCCGGGATAGCACAGAATTGACGGGTGCCCGGCATAGAGCAATTCGTCACTGCTGAGTGAGTTTGCGAAGCCTTTCCGCGATGCTGGGCCGGCTGAATCGACCGGAGGAAACCCCGGATCCGTCCGGCGTTTTTTCCTCGTGGTATCGGGCTCCCAGTCGAGCAGGTCCTTGAGACGTTCGCACTCCGTTGCACCCTCCCTCAGACAGATATCCTCGTAGGAGAAGTCGCCTTCCTCGAGTCCATCGAGGATCTCGTCCACGTCAAAAGGACCGAGCTTTCTGCCTTCCTTCAGGACAAAAACCGAGCCCTCGACTGGAAAGTGATCGTCCATCAGGGATTGGCTGCATCCGGTAAGCTCACATCCGGGAGGAGATCCTCTCGCTCCAGTAGCCGGCGGATGTCGAGTCCGGCAAGGACTGCGCCTTGTGATTGAAGAATAATGGCCTCAATCGGAGAGATGCGATCCATCTCCCCCACCACCGTGTGGACGAGTCCCCGGATGATCGAAATATCGCCCTCCGGTTTCGGGAAGAGATTCGTCACGCGGAATGCCAGCCTTCCCTCGTCCCAGTCGATTTCGAAATTTCCAACGGTCAGAGTCCGGTTCACCCGCATGGCCAACTCTGCGAGCCGTTCGCGATGGGGCGGGCTGGCGGTGCCGCGAGGAGATTCTGAAACGACGGAGATCGCGGCGAGAGTGTCGAATACCTGGAGGTGCAGTTCGACGCGGGCGTGATGTGCCTCGAAGCCGGCGCGTATCACCTCGCGCCCTTCGACGGTGGTGAATGCCCATCCGGCTTCATCAAAGGTGTTGATCACGGTGGTAAAGAGTTGCGACTGGGCCATTCGTTCGGAAACGCTTTTAAGGTTGAGGATTCGGGAACCACCACCTTTTGTTGATGCCGGTTCCGCGGTCAAGTGCTAGCACACAGGCCAGAATAATGATGAGCGCTGCCGGACCCATCAACGCGACGGGTCCGCCCCACAGGGGTGCCGCCTGTTGATTGATCAGGGCGAAAAGCATTAAAATAAAAAATAGAACTCTGCCGAAAGTGCTGCCCCGGCCGCTCAGTTTTGATTTTCCGAGGTGAAGAGACAGGAAAATGAAAAGAGCGACAGAGAGGCCGACCAACCCGACCGCGACGAGGGGAGGCAGGGAGATACCGCTTCCGGGAAAGGCGCTCATCGATGTGTTGTTGACTAAAACCGATGAGGCAAAAATCAGAAAAAGAATGATTAGAACTCGAACGGCAGGCCCCGTGTAGGCCGAAGCACCGATGATGATCGCGTTCATGATGGCATTGTGAAGAAACAGGACCAGGAGCGAGGTCAACAGGGCATGCAGTTCAACTCCTCCCAGGAAATAACGAACCAGGTAGTAGGGCAGCAGGGAGATCAGCAGGAGCCCGCAGAGAGCCGATGCGGCGAAGAATTTGCCTCGCACGATTTGCCAGGCTGATAGCCGCGAAGTGAGGAGAAGCTCAACATTTCTCCCGATCAGCTCTCCCTGTAGTGAGTTAAAAAAGGAGAGCGGCAGGAGCAGTTGAAACACAAAGGTGGTCAACAAGTCGAGAGTCCCCGGAAAGAAGGCTGCTCCCCCGAGGTCACCGAGCATCACCGATATCATCCACTCCAGCAGAGCAGCCAGGAGGGTGAAAACCTGAAGGGTCAGAAATCCGCCAGCAAAGAATTTTTCCCTGAGGGCACGGCGAACATCCCGCACGAAAATCGGGCTGAGGAGGTCCGGGAAATCCGAGACTGACAGGGCCGCGTCGATGGGGGGACGCGGGCCTGCAATCGGGTTCATGGAACAGGGTTCAACATCACCTTCTTGATGTCCATAATGGCCGCGCCCTTTTTCTCAAGTGCCACGATGGCGAGGCGGTTTTCCCCTTTCACCTCAAGGTCCACGCTGCCGAGTTTGATCTCCTTCCAGCTCTGGAATCCGCCGGTGTCTTCGACGTCGAATTCCACGGTCTGATCATTCAAGAGAACGGCAACCCGGCTGCCCTCACTCCCGCTGCCACAGCCATAGTGGACGATGAGTTCGAACTCACCCGGAGCGCTGACATCAAAAACCCACTCGGCCCAGTCCTCCTTGAGTTTCCAGTAGCCGAGGCAATCCTTCTCCGGTTTCGGTTCATACCGCATCATTTCCGCGTAGGTCGTAGCCGATTTTGCATCGAGAAGAATGGTGCCGTCGATCGACTGTCCGTGCGGCTCCGATTCCGGGGCGGGGCTGAAATGGATTCCTTTGACCTGAAATGCCGGGACGTTTGATTGATCCCCTGTCAGCAGCATCACGGGGTATTCACCCGTTGCAGGAAGATAAACGGAGCCGAGAACGAGAGGTTTGTCATTGCTGAGAGCGTTGGTTCTGGGGGCATAACTCTTCAGGGGAGTCTCGTTGCCGACCTTCAGTTGGACTCCCAGTTTGGGGCTTACGGAATCGTAAATCAGGCCGGCGTAGTAATTGCCCCATCGCTCGAGTTTCATATTCCAGACCCAGTTGGCGAAATGACTCCCCGGGTGATAGGCCCCATCCTTGGCATCGAGCACGAAAGCCCCGCGGGTTCGATCGACTTTCAGGGTAAAATCGGCTGCTTTTCCTTCGTCTTCGATTCCGCCGAAGGGATCCGGCGGAATATTGGTCGTAGATCCCTCCTGACCATAGACGGTCGGGAGATTGATCAAAAGCGCAGTCAGGAGCAGGAAAGTGGACTTCATTCCGCGGAATGTATCGGATTGCGATTTTGATCGCAACACCGGAATCAGGAAGATCCGGATCGGAAATCCTTCCGGAACGGGCCTGAAACTGCCGCTTGAGCCCGACTCCTTCGCGTGCCATCTTCGGGACTTCCGGTCCCCGTAGTTCAACGGATAGAACAAGGGTTTCCTAAACCTTAGATACAGGTTCGATTCCTGTCGGGGACGTTATTGCGATCCAAAAGCGGAATCGTAGCCGCCGGGCGACTGGATTGACTTCGCTTCGCTCCGTCTGTCTTCGGCTCAAACCAGCGGGCTGGTTCTCATCCAGCCCTTTTCCTATTGTTTTCGCTTTGGGAAAAAAATCGGGGTGACTGGATTAAAGCGCTCCTTCGTCGCTGCTTTCTGCGGTGTGGTTCGCTGCGCTCTCTTGATGCGATCGCTGTCGCGACGNNAGGCTGGTTCTCATCCAGTCCTTTCCTTATTCTTTCGCTTCGCGAAAAAATCGGGGTGACTGGATTAACGCACTCCTTCGTCGCGACGTTCTGCGGTTTGGTTCGCTGCGCTCACTTGATGCGATCGCTGTCGCGACGTGGCAGGCGAACCAGCAGGCTGGTTCTCATCCAGTCCTTTTCCTATTGTTTTCGCTTTGCGAAAAAATCGGGGTGACTGGATTAACGCACTCCTTCGTCGCCGCTTTCTGCGGTGTGGTTCGCTGCGCTCTCTTGATGCGATCGCTGTCGCGACGTGGCAGGCGAACCAGCGGGCTGGTTCTCATCCAGTCCTTTTCCTATTGTTTTCGCTTTGCGAAAAAAATCGGGGTGACTGGATTCGAACCAGCGACCTCCTGTTCCCAAAACAGGCGCACTACCAAGCTGTGCTACACCCCGTTGGCGGGGAAATCCCGCGCGGGCCGTATTGTCCTGCCTTTAACCGGGGATTCAAGCGGCATTTTGTGGCTGAGTCATTGAGTTGGGGACGCTTTTTAGAGGAGCAGGGGGCCAAACTCGCGAATAAGGCTCATTTGCATGGTTGGAGGGCGCTTTCCCGTTTGTAATTGCCGTAAAATACGTACGTTGTGGGCCGGAAACTTTTTCACTATGGCGGATTCTCAAGAGCAGCAGCGGAAAACGCTGGAAGAGCGAAATCAAATGACTGAACTCGAGCGACTCAGGCACTCCTGTGCCCACGTCCTCGCGACTGCCATTGCCAAACTCTGGCCCGACGCCCAGTTCGCGGCCGGGCCACCGGTGGAGAGCGGTTTCTACTACGATGTTGATCTCGCTCACCGCATCACCCCGGACGATTTTGAAAAAATCGAGGAGGAGATGCTCAATGTCGTGAAGGAGAATCAGGTCTTCGAAAAGGTCGAAATTTCGCGCGACGAGGCAATGGATCTGGCGAAAAAAGGACGCCTTGCCGCTCTCACCGAGAGGGGGGTGCCGAGTCAGTTCAAAATCGACCTTCTCGGAGACATCCCCGAGGACGAGGTCATTTCGCTCTATAAAAACGGTGACTTCTGGGACCTTTGCGCCGGCCCCCATGTCCCCCGCACCGGGAACTGCAAGGCCTTCAAGATCATGCATGTCGCCAGTGCCTTCTACAAAGGCGACGCGTCGAGGCCCCAGCTCCAGCGGGTATACGGAACCGCCTTCAAAAACCGTCAGGAGCTGACCGAGCACCTTGAGCGGCTGGAAGAAGCAAAACTCCGCGATCATCGCAAGATTGGCCGCGAACTTGATCTCTTTCATATCGATGAGGCTGTCGGGCAGGGGCTCATCCTCTGGAAACCGAAGGGTGCCACGATCCGCCAGGAGCTTCAGAATTTTATCAGCGAGCACCTGGAACGCCAGGGGTACAGCCAGGTCTTCACTCCGCACATTGGAAAACTCGGGCTCTACCGAACCTCGGGCCACTTTCCCTATTATGCCGAGTCGCAGTTTCCCCCGGTGGTGGAAAGGGAGAGCTTGAAAGCCCTCGCCGAAGAGGGATGCGGTTGCGGGGAACTGTCCAACCGGCTTGAGTCGGGAGAGATCGACGGTTTCCTTCTGAAGCCGATGAATTGTCCTCATCACATCAAGATATTTCAAAGCAATCACCACAGCTATCGTGACCTCCCTGTGCGTCTTGCCGAGTTTGGAACGGTTTATCGCTGGGAGCAGTCGGGCGAACTCGGCGGCATGACCCGCGTGCGTTGCTTCACTCAGGATGACGCCCACCTTTTCTGTACCGAGGATCAGGTCCGCGATGAGATCATCGGGTGCCTCGAGCTCGTTAAAATTGTTCTCGGAACCCTCGGAATGCATGATTACCGGGTCCGCGTCGGATTGCGGGATCCGGATTCGACAAAATATGTGGGAGACCCCGAAAAGTGGGATCGCGCCGAATCGGCTCTTCGTGAAGCCGCCGCCACACTCGGGACCGAATTTACCGAAGAGCCCGGAGAAGCCGCCTTTTACGGACCAAAGATCGACTTTGTCGTCAAGGATGTGATC
This sequence comes from Akkermansiaceae bacterium UBA2381, assembly GCA_002344215.1. Classification (GTDB taxonomy): domain Bacteria; phylum Verrucomicrobiota; class Verrucomicrobiia; order Verrucomicrobiales; family DEV007; genus Arctic95D-9. The sequence goes on along the minus strand of DDSV01000012.1, from coordinate 43,525 downwards.
GGTCGGGAATGGCAGCTCGGGACGGTGCAGGTTGACTACAATCTTCCGGAACGTTTCGGTCTCGAATACATCGGTGCCGACAATGCCCCGCATCGCCCCGTGATGATTCATCGTGCGCCCTTCGGTTCGATGGAGCGTTTTGTGGGAGTGCTGATTGAGCACTTCGCCGGCAAATTCCCGACCTGGCTTTCACCCGAGCAGGTGAGGATACTCCCCATCTCCGAGAAGTTCATCGAAGCGGCCAATTCGGTCTATGAAAGCCTTCGCGAAGCGGGAGTCAGGGTCAAGGTGGACCAGTCCAACGAGAAAGTGGGGGCCAAAATTCGTCTTGCCCAGCTCGAAAGGATTCCGTATATGTTGATCATCGGAGCAAAAGAACAGGAATCAAATCAGGTTTCCGTCCGTCATCGTGATCGCGGTGATGAGGGCGCTTTCGGTGTCGACTCGTTCAAGGAGAAGGTCGTTGCCGAGATTCGCTCACGCAGTCTATGATCAGCAGCGTCGAACAGATTCGTGTCCGTCACGGCTTGATCTTGCATCCTGCTTCGAAACATACCCGTTTGGTTTCTCTTCCAAGTCAGGGAGGAAACCTTTGCCCGTTGACCGGATTTCCGGAAATTTTTTGATCAGCTAAAATACAAACCTACTGGAGGTACAACACTATCGCTAAACAACCCATGAAACGCCGGCCGCGTACGATAAGAACGCGGGTGAACGATAAAATTCGATCCCCCGAGATTCGTGTAATTTACGGAGAGCACAATGTTGTTCTCCCCACGTACAAGGCGCTGAATAAAGCGAAGGAGCTGGGCCTCGATCTCGTCGAGATCGCCCCGAACGCCCGTCCCCCGGTCTGCCGTATTGTTGATTACGGCAAGTACAAGTACGAGCAATCCAAGCTCAAAAAGTCCGAGAAGCCGAAGAAGCGTGAGAAGGAAGTGAAGTTCCGCGTCAATATTGACCCGCACGATTACGCGATCAAACTCACCCACGCCGAAGACTTCCTCGCGCACGGCTTCAAGGTTCGCATCCAGCTACAGTTCCGCGGTCGTCAGATGGCGCACAAAGAGCTCGGATTCGAGTTGATGAAACGGGTTTGCGAAGACCTTGCCGGAATGGCCCACGTTGATCTTGAGCCCAAGCTAAGCAACCGGAACATTCTCATGATGGTTTCGCCGCTGCCGGCAGAAAAGCAGAGGCGCAAGTTCCGGAGAGACGGCGAAGAAGTTGACCTCACCGAGGCTGATGCAGCCATGGAGGCGGATGACGATGAGTTCGACGACGACGACGATGACTTTGATGGCGACGAAGCCAGCCACGACGAAGAGTCCGGTGAGTCAGAGGATTCTGAAGTTTCCGACGAGGAAAAGTCGTAAGCAGCGAATCTCAAGACATCACACGCTTGAAGGAAGCCTCGACGCTCCTCCTTTTTGACATTGACGGCACCCTCGTGGATACCGGGGGTGCCGGTCTTGTCTCGCTCGAGGCCGGCTTTTTCGAGGCCTTCCCCGCCTGCTTCGGGACGAGCTTTCCCCCTTTGGAGCTGGGCGGGGCGACCGACAGCGGTGTGGTCATGTCCCTCTTCGAGCATTTTGGTCTGGTGGACACTCCGGAGCACCGGCGCCGCTTCTACCAGTGCTATACCGAAAGTCTCTCATTCCATCTCCGGCAGTTTTCGATTGAGGGGAGGGGCTACGTTCTCCCCGGCGTGAAAGAGCTCCTCAATGTTCTCAGCGGAGACGACTCGCAAGAGTTGGCCGTGCTCACGGGAAACGTCCAAGCGGGGGCGTGGATCAAACTGCGGCATTTTGACCTCGACCATTATTTTACCCACGGCGCCTTCGGTTGCGATCATCACGACCGGAATCAGCTCGGCCCCATCGCGAGAGAACGGGCCTTGCAGGCGTGCGGTCGTGACTTTCCACCGGAGCGAATTGTCGTGATCGGAGACACCCCCAAAGACATTGCCTGCGCCCGGGCTCTCGGTGCGCGGGTGTTCGCGGTAGCTACGGGGGCCGCGACGAGGATGGAGCTTGAGGCGGCGGGGCCGGATGCCCTTCTCGATGATTTCTCGGACACAGAAGAGGTCTTGATTGCCCTTGCTGAGCTGATTCGGTCCGCCGAACCGCGATAGAGCTTTACAGATAGCGGGAGACCTGTTGTGCTGTCAGACCCCTCCCTCCAACCTTCCCTTTATGAAAAACACCCTTATCACGCTTCTCGTCACGATCCTTCTCTTTGTGGTTCTCAATTTCCTTGTTGGGATCGGAGTGATCCCGGCGTTTGCTCAAAAATCGCCCGTTTTCGAATACAAGGCTCTAGAGGCCCAGGGAATCGACAACGTCGGGTTCCGCATGGTCGCCGCCGAGGAGGGAATCGAAGTGGCCGAGGATGGCAAAATCAACTTTCCGAAAGAGCTGGTTCAGAAGCTCGTGAAGGTGAACCTCCTTCCGCGCACGATTGGTGAGGTCGAGAAAGACGGCGGATGGGAATTTGTCGCGGTAACGGCGGATGATCACTATCTTTTTCGTCGGGCGAAGTGAGCTATTCGCAGCGGAATTTCCCGGCCCGGATATTTTTAGGCCATGACGAAAAGGCGTCTTTCTCCGACGGCACGATGGATCATCTGGGCGGCCCTGTTCAACTCCCTCGTGGTCTATCTCCTTCTGCTCAAGTTCGGCAATATTGCCCCGGAGGGAGTGGTTGGCGATTCCGGACTTCGCACGATCTTTTATGCCCTGGGGTTCAGTTTTGCTGTCGCGAGCATGGGAATCAAACAGGTCGCCACCGGCCTTCGCACGCCCCAGGGCGATCGTAGGATCCCGGACTGGATCGATTCAGCTTTCATCGTCTGCCTCGCACTGGCAGAGACCTCCGGTATTCTCGGATTTGTCCTCGGGGCCTTGGGACATCCGCTTAAGGAGTCGCTGCCCCTCTTCGTGATCTCCTTTGCCGCCTTTCTCCTTGCGGCACCTGCCTTCTTCTATGCGGCGGAAAAAGAGGCAGTAGGCAGTAGGCAGTAGGCAGTAGGCAGTAGACCAAGTCTAGCGTCCCAACAGCAGTCCCAACCACACTGCTACCAGTCCGAGTATCACGCTGGCTCCAACATTGGCAATGGCCAGGCCGATCGCTCCGCTGCGGAGCAATTCGAGGGTGTTCCAGCTGAAGGTGGAGAAAGTTGTGAAGCTTCCGAGAAACCCGGTGAAGATCGCGAGGCGCATCGCCTCCGTTCCCCAGGTCCGGTTCTCAAGGAATCCGAAAAGCCAGCCGAAGAGAAAACAACCCGCGAGATTGACGACGAGAATTCCCCAGGGGAATGGGCCGCCTGTTCCGAAGCGCCCGTCGACCCATTGTTGTACGCCCCATCGCGAGACCGCCCCGAGCGATCCACCGATGACGAGAGGGGCGAGGACTTTCAGCATGGTTGTCGTGTTAGAGGAACTGACAGTCGAAGTGCAGATTCAACATCAGTGTCATCTGTGCTCATCCGCGCAATCCGTGTTAAAATCCTCTAACACAGAGGGACACAGATTTTCGCGGATGACCCGGATGGGAAAATGAAGTGAAAGCGGCTCTCCTCAATAATTCAGCACCTGCAGGGCTTTCGGGAGAAATTGTCCGTTGCGGCGGATCACCTGCCCGTCGAAACGGATCTCTCCGCCTCCATACTCCGGCCGCTGTATATTGACGAGATCCCAGTGGACCGAGCTGCGGTTGCCGTTGTCGGCGACTTCATAAGCCTGGCCGGGAGTGAAGTGGAAGCTGCCCGCGATCTTCTCGTCGAAGAGGATGTCGCGCATCGGCTCTTTGATCTCGGGATTGAATCCGATCGCAAATTCCCCGATGTAGCGCGCTCCCGGATCGGTGTCGAAGATTTTGTTAATCGCCTTCGTGTTGTTTGCTGTCGCCTTGACGATTTTGCCCTTGCTGAACTCGAGCTTCACATTGTCGAAGGCGATGCCCTGATAGATCGACGGCGCGTTGTAGCTGATCACCCCTTCGACCGAGTCCTTCACCGGTGCGGTGAAACACTCGCCGTCGGGAATATTGTGCGAACCTCCACAGGCGATCCCGGGGATGTCCGCGATGCTGAAACGCAGGTCTGTGCCGGGTCCCATGATGTGGACATCCTTTGCCTCCGTCATCAGTTTAGCGAGAGCGTCCATGCCTTTCTTCAGCTTGGCATAATCGAGGAGACAGACCCGGAAATAGAAGTCTTCAAACGCCGCCGTCGACATGCCCGCGCTCTGGGCCATCGAGGGATGCGGCCAGCGCAGGACACACCAGCGGGTTTTGTTGATGCGCTCGTTCAGAACCGGCCGCATCTTCGAAGCGATCATCTGCATGTTCTTCGACGGAACGTCGGAGAGTTCGTTGACATTGTGGCTGCCGCGGATCGCGATGTAGCAATCCACTGACTTCATCTGGTGCATCGCGTTTTTGGAGAGGATCGCGTACTGCTCCTCTGTCGCCCCCATCGCCATCTCCCGCGAGATTTTGGCCTGCTGGATATTGATGAAGGGCGTCGCTTTGACCGCCCTAACCTCGCGCACAAGGGCGATGCCGACTTCCTCGGGCACGTCGAACAGTTCAATGAGGACGTTTTCGCCCTTCTGTGTCTGGGTGGAATACCTCACCAGCTGACGGGCCAATTGATCAATACGGGGATCGTGCATGCCCTACAGTCAGGGGAAAACAGGATTGTGAAAAGCGGAAAATACGTCCTACTTGAGGTGATGGAGGAGAGTGATAGAGCAGGGGAGAAAAGGATCGCGATTCTCGGATCGGGCAAAGGGTCCAATGCGAGGGCCATCCTCGAGGCGGAGCATTGCGGTAAACTCGGAGCCCGCATCGCCCTGATCCTCTCCGACCGTCCCGGTGTCGGCATCCTCGAGGTCGCCGGGGAATATGGGGTTCCCGCCCGCGTCGTTAATCCCGGCACGAGCCGGGGCGGCGTTCTCTCGGACGAGGCGCTGGCAGAGATCCTCCGGATGGTGCGGGAGGCTGAAATCGACCTCATCGCCTGCGCCGGCTTCATGCGCATCCTCCGCGATCCGCTCCTGAGCGCTTTTCCGGGACGCATTCTTAACGTGCATCCCTCCCTTCTTCCCAAGTATCCCGGACTCAAAGCCGTCGCCAGAGCACTGGAGGCGGGGGAAAAAGAAACCGGCTGCACCGTGCACCTTGTTGATGCGGGAGTCGATACCGGCAGGATCCTGAGCCAGAAGCGTGTTCCGATTCGGGGCGGGGATACGGTGGAGAGTCTCACCGCGAGAATACACGAGGCGGAACACCAGGCCTATGTGGAGGTGATTGCGGGGTGGTAGGCGCTAAGTGGCCCGGATTCAGGGGGGCGCAATCTCTTATCAAATCTCCACCGCGAATGTTTCACCGGCTTTCACCGACTGTACGAACAGTGTCATCAACTGAATTACCTTTTCCACATCCCCGAAGTCGGCCATTTCGACGATGGAGTGCATGTAGCGCAGGGGTAGCGAAATCAGAGCGCAGGGGATGCCGCCGCGGACGTGGTAAATGGAATCAGTGTCTGTTCCGGTGAAGCGGGAGGAGGACTCGTGCTGCAGGGGGATGCCGTGCTCGCGGGCGAGTTCGATGAGCCGCTGGATCATGAGCGGATGGTTAGCAGTACCGTGAGTGATCGAAGGGCCTCCGCCGAGAGTGACCTTGCCGTGCTGCTGGTGCTTGATGTCGGGACTGTCGGTCGCGTGGGTGACGTCGAGGACGAGACAGAAATCGGGCTTGATATGGTAGGCCGCCATGGTCGCGCCGTAGCCGCCTATTTCCTCCTGCACCGCGTTGAGAGCGAGGCAGGTTGCGGCGGGCCGGGCATCACTTTCGGCGAGGCGACGGGTCACTTCAGAAATGATGAATCCACCGATTCGGTTATCGAGGGCGCGGCCCACGATCTGATTTTTGCCAAAGGGGATGGCACTGTCGGCGTAGACGGCAGGGTGTCCCACCCGAATGCCCATTTCGGCCACTTCGGCGGCGTTGGTGGCGCCGATATCGACGAAGAGCTCATGCACTTCGGGCGCTTTCTCCCCGTCCTTGCGGTCGCGAATGTGGATCGCGGTGTTGCCGACGATGCCGAGGACTTCGCCTGAGTCGCCGAAGAAAGTGAGGCGTCGTCCGCGGGCGTTGGCCCAGTCCGACCCTCCGATTCGGTCGACGCGCAGAAATCCATCATCACTGATGTATTTCACAATGAACCCGATCTCGTCCGCATGGGCCTCGATCATGACGCGGGGGGCCTTGGAATCGGTTCCTTTCACCGTCGCCCAGGCGTTGCCGTAGGCATCACTCTCGACCGAGTCAGCAAACTCACGGCAGCGTTTCGCCCAAACCCGTTGCCCGCGGACTTCGAATCCGGTCGGGCTGGGGGTGTTGAGGAGTTCGTAGAGGAAGGTCTCGGCGGCGGGGTCCATGGGAAGTTCTGGTTTTGAGGAGTTCAGGTTTTGAGGGATTGAGGGAAGGATCTGATTCTGAATTCCAGCGCCAAACTCCTTCGTCCCCCATCATTTCTCTTCCTCATCTCCCTCTTCTTCATCCTCGACGATGTCGTCATCATCCTCTTCTTCGAGGTCGTCGATGATTTCCTCTTCGATCTCTGCCGGATCCATCTCTGGAAGAGCTGCGATTTCGACTTCGTCTTCATCGTCATTGACGACGAGGGCGATGTCCTGAATCGTTTCTCCGGTCTTGAGATTCATCAGTTTCACGCCGGAGGCGTTGCGTCCGGTGATGCGGATGTCGGCGGCGCGGATGCGGACAGACTGACCGGTGTTGGTCATGAGCATGAGCTCGTCGGTCTCGGCGACGCGGAGAGCCCCGATGACGGCACCGGTTTTTTCCGTAACTCTCATCGTGATGACCCCTTTGCCTCCGCGTCCCTTGGTCGGGTAGTCTTCGAAGGGGGTGCGTTTGCCGAGTCCGTTTTCGCTGATGACGAGGAAGTGGGTGCTGCTTTCAACGACGGTCAGTCCCACAAGGTAGTCCCCGGCACGCGGACGGATCCCGCGAACGCCGGCAGAGCCGCGTCCCATGGGGCGTATTGTGCTTTCGTTGCAGCGGACGGCGTAACCGCGGTTGGTGACCATGGAAATATCGTCTTTGCCATTCGTGAGGACCACGTGTGTGAGCGTGTTGCCTTCCTCGATCTTGATCGCGATGGTGCCGTCCTTCCGGTAATTGCGGAAGTCGGAGAGTTTCGTTTTCTTGACCTTGCCCGAGCGGGTGGCGAAGAGAACAAATTTGTCTTCGACAAAGGTGACGTCCTTGTCCTCGTTGCCATGGGCCTCAATGCGGAGGACGGAAGCGATCTTTTCCTCGGGTCTCAGGTTGAGCAGGTTCTTGATGGATCGTCCCTTCGCGGTGCGGCTTCCCTCGGGAATCTGGTAAACACGTTCGACATAGAGACGACCGGTGTCGGTGAAGAACATGAGGTAGTCGTGCATCGTCGCGGCGAAGAGATGCTCGACGAAGTCGTTTGCATCGTCCTTGTCGACCGCCTCGCGTGTCTCCATTCCCTTGAGACCCTTGCCGCCGCGCGCCTGGGTGCGGAACTCAATCGCGGGGGTCCGCTTGATGTAACCGCGATGGGAAATGGTGATAATGTTAGAGTCGTTCGCGATGAGATCGACCACGGCAATGTCGCCCTCGTCCATGCCGAAGTCGGTTTTGCGCGGGGTCGCGTAGCGCTCCTTGATGTCGAGGAGTTCGTCCTTGATGATCTGAAGGACACGCTCCTCGCGGGCGAGAATGTCGAGGAGGTCCTTGATCTTTTCGAGGAGCTCGTCGTACTCGTTCTTCACCTTGTCGCGCTCAAGGCCGACCAGTTGGTAAAGGCGCAGTTCAAGGATGTGATCGACCTGTTTGTCCGTGAAAACATACTGACCGGGAATGGTCTTGAGACTGGCCTGGCCACGGATGAGGATGCCGATGGCCTCGGCCGCTTCCGCGGAGAACTTGTAGGCCTTGATCTTGTCACGCGCCTCATCCCGGGTCTTCGAATCCCGGATCATGCGGATGAAGTCGTCGAGATTGCCCAGGGCAATCAGGAAGGCCTCGAGTTTTTCGGCCTGCTCCTCGGCTTTGCCAAGGAGGAAACGGGTGCGACGCAGGACGACCTCGCGGCGGTGCTCGATGTAGCAAACCATCGCATCCTTCAAATTGAGGAGGCGGGGCCTGCGGTGATCGATCGCAAGCATGTTGACCGAGAAGGTCGACTCGAGTGCGGTGTGTTTGTAGAGATTGTTGAGAACCACCTGCGAGCGTGAGTCGCGCTTGAGATCGACAACAACGCGGGTGTTTTCGTCCGACTCGTCGCGGACGGCGCTGATCTCCGGGAGGATCTTCGCGTTGGCGAGTTCGGCGATGCGCTCGACGAGGCGGGCGCGGTTCACCGCGTAGGGAATTTCCGTGATGATGATCTGCTCGCGTCCCTTCGCGTCCTCAACGATGCCGGCCCGGCCGCGCACCTTGATGCTGCCGCGCCCGGTGCGGGTGTAGTCGTAAATGCCGCGATTCCCGAGGATGGTACATCCAGTGGGGAAGTCGGGCCCTTTCACGTAAGTGAGGAGCTGCTCCACGGTGATGTCGGGATTGTCGACCGTGGCGCAAATGCCGTCAACGATCTCGCCGAGATTGTGAGGGGCGAGGTTTGTCGCCATGCCCACGGCGATGCCTGTGCCGCCGTTGACGAGCAGGTTCGGGAAAGCGGCCGGAAACACGACCGGCTCACGCTGGGTCTCGTCGTAGTTGGCAACGTAATCGACCGTGTCCTTCTCCATGTCGGCCATGAGAACATGACCGAGGTGGGTGAGACGGGCCTCGGTGTAACGCATCGCGGCCGGGGGGTCACCTTCCACCGAACCGAAGTTGCCCTGTCCGTCGATGAGCGTGTCCCGCATCGTCCAGGGCTGCGCCATGTTGACGAGGGTCGGATAGATCGTGGCTTCACCGTGAGGGTGGTAGTTACCGGAGGTATCACCGCAGATCTTGGCACACTTCCGGTAATTTTTACCGGGGGCCAGATTGAGGTCATTCATGGCCAGAAGGATCCGTCGCTGCGAGGGCTTCAGTCCATCTCTCACATCGGGCAGGGCCCGGGAGATGATGACGGACATCGAATAATCGAGGAAGGAGTTCGACATCTCCACAGCCACGCTGATGGGTTCGATGTCGGCTTGTTTTGGCGGGATGGGTGTTTCGTCAGGCACGGGTGGGGGCGGCTGAGGTTGTCAAAAAGGCGAGGGTGATCTGAATCGATCAGATATCGAGATTGCGGACGCTGAGGGCGTTGTCTTCGATGAAGCGGCGGCGGGGCTCGACGACGTCACCCATGAGGATGGTGAAGATGCGGTCGGCCTCGACCTGGTTTTCCTCATCCATCTTTACACGCAGCAGTTTCCGCGCGGCGGGATCCATCGTCGTGGTGAATAGTTCCTTAGCATTCATTTCACCGAGACCTTTGAAGCGCTGCACTTGCATTCCGCGGCGACCGATCTGGATGACGGTCTCGAGGATCTGGGTGACGCTGAAGATGGGGTGGACCTTGGCGTGTTCGCTTTCGCCCTCGACGATCTCGAAGAGGGGTTTGTCCTCATCCGTGAACTTCTCCATGCTGACGCCCTTTTCACCCAGTGAGGTGATGAGTTTCGAGATGGATCGGGCCTCGTGGATCTCGATGAGACGACCGCGACGGGTCGGACCCTCCGCGCGCACGGTTGGAGCGGCTTCGGTTGCCGCGCCCTCCTCGCCGGACTCACTCTCCTGCTGCACACTCTCGCGACCGAAGAGGCCGAGATCGGGATTCGCGGCGGCGTAGTCGCGAAGGTCGGACTCGTCGACAAAGTACTTCACGAAGACTTCGTTGCCCTCGCGGATCTGGACAAGGTACTCGGGGAGATGCCCGTCACGACCATGGCCGAGGTAATCCTGGAAATTGCCCGCGTTCCGCGCAATGGCGTCGCTGTAGCGATTTAGCTTCTCGAGCATCTCCAGAATCTCCTTGAGACCCTCGGAGCTGATCTTCTCGTTTTTGTCACCCTGAAGATTACGCAGGAACACGTCGTCGGCCCCGAGCGAGATCAGGATCTGGCTCAGCTCGCGGTCGTCCTGAACGTACTGCTCCTTCTTCCGGCGGGTGATCTTGTAGAGCGGTGGCTGGGCGATATAGACATAGCCACGTTTCACAAGCTCCTGCATCTGCCGGCAGAAGAAGGTGAGAAGCAGGGTGCGGATGTGTGATCCATCGACGTCCGCATCGGTCATGATGATGATCTTGTGATAGCGGACCTTGTCGATCTTGAAGGCACCTTCCTGATCCCCGTCGCCGATGCCCGCGCCGATCGCGGTGATCATCGTCTGGATTTCCTTGTTCTGGAGCACCTTGTCGAGGCGGGCTTTTTCAACGTTGATCAGTTTACCCCGGATCGGGAGGATCGCCTGGGTGCGCCGATCGCGCCCCTGCTTGGCGGAGCCACCTGCGGAATCACCCTCGACGATGTAGAGTTCACTCTCGGCGGGGTCGCGTGACGAGCAGTCCGCCAGCTTGCCCGGAAGTCCTCCGCCGGACATGGCCGACTTGCGAACCGTGTCGCGAGCGCGGCGGGCGGCCTCGCGGGCCCGGGCGGCGTTAAGGACCTTTTCGACCATTTTCTTGCCGAGGGCCGGGTTCTCTTCAAAGAATTCCGAAAGTCCTTCGTAGACGATGGAGCTGACGACACCCTCGACCTCGTTGTTGACGAGCTTCTCCTTCGTTTGCGAACTGAAGCGCGGGTTCGGGTGCTTCACCGAGATGACGGCTACGATGCCCTCGCGACAGTCTTCCCCGGTGATCGCAGGATCTTTGTCCTTGAGCAGCTTGTTCGCCTTCGCGTAGGTGTTGAAGGCACGGGTGAGGGCAGCGCGGAACCCGGAAAGGTGGGCACCACCGTCTCCGTTCGGGATGGAGTTGGCAAAGCAGAGCACGTTCTCGTGATAGTCGCCCGTGTACTGCAGAACGACATCGGCGTAACACTCATCCTCGGCCGTCTTGCCGTTGTCGTCGATCTCGACCATGCGCTTGCCACTGAGGCTGACAGGCTTGTCATGGACGAGTTCCTTGTTCTCGCCGAGCTGGCGGACGAATTCGACAATACCGTCCTCGTAGTAGAACTCCTTCTTCTTCCGTGAATCCTCCCGCTCGTCGATCAGGGCGATGCGCACACCCGGATTGAGGAAGGCGAGCTCACGCATCCGGTTGGAGAGGTAGTCGAAGTTGAAATTGATCCCCGCCGTGAAAATGGTGGTGTCAGGAAAAAACGAAATCTTCGTTCCGGTCCGGGTCGGATCCGCGAGATCACCGATCACGGCGAGCGGCTTCGTCGTGACCCCGCGCTCGAAGGCGATGTGATAGATTTTGCCGTTCCGATAGACGTCGGCCGAAAACCAATCCGAGAGCGCATTGACGCACTTTGCCCCGACCCCGTGAAGACCGCCCGAGAACTTGTAGGCCCCCTGGCCGAACTTGCCGCCGGCGTGGAGATTGGTCAGCACGAGCTCGACCGCAGGCATGCCGAATTTCGGATGCATGTCGACGGGGATGCCGCGGCCGTTGTCCTCCACCGAGATCGAACCGTCTCCGTGGATGGTGATGGTGATGAGCGAACAATGACCCGCGAGGTGTTCATCAATCGAGTTGTCGAGCACTTCGAAAACCGTGTGGTGAAGACCTCGCTCCGTGGCCGGATCACCGATATACATCCCGGGGCGTTTCCGGACGGCTTCGAGGCCTTCGAGCTTGTCAATCTGACCGGCATCGTAATCTCCCGTGGGCTTCGGAGGGGTGTTGTCGTGGGCAGCGTCTGACATAGGATCAATCGATGTTGGGGCGTGAGAATCGCGGGGCAGAACGGGGCATTCCAAACTCTGCCGAAGGGTGCGATTTTCGTTTCCTTCAACTAAGCGAGGAAGGGCGAAAGATCAACGATTTGCACCGTTTCAAAGGCGAAAAAGGGGCCTTTTTTACCCCGAATTCGGCATTAAGCGGATATCCGGCGGATTCGGGGCGATTCGGGCGTGAAAAGAGGGTTAGGCAGTAAGCCTGACCCTCTTTTGTCGGGCTGGAAAAGAGCCCTAATTTCAGCCTGAAAAGGGAGGTGAAGTCCTTCAATTCTCCTTCAAATACGCCACCAGATCCGCGACATCCTGTGCGGTCAAGCCGAGCTGGGCGGCGCTGAGCATGAGGGACCGGTTCAGTTTCTGGTTCGAACCGATCTCCTTGCGGGGGATCATCTGGGTGAGACCGCCCATACTCGAGATGATGGTGGGATTGCCCTCCTGAATGACGAGGCCGTGGACGGTTTTCCCTTCCTTGGTGAGGAGGACAGAACCATCAAATCCGTGGGAAATGTCGGCACTGGGATCGATGATGCTGCGGGCGATGACATCGTTGGTCTGGGTGCGGCCCCATCCGTCGAGGGGCGGGCCGAACTGCACTCCGACGCCGCCGATCTCGTGGCACATGATACAACGGGCCGAGGTCGTCTTGCCCCGCCCGGCATCGCCTTTCAACGCGAGAACCGCCTCAACGGTGAGAGCGGATTTTTGGGCCTCGTCAGGGGCGGGCGTCATGACTTCCTGCACCACGACCTTGGCGGGGTCGTAGATGCCGCGGGTTTTGAGCTCGGGAAGGAGATCATACTCCTTCCAGTCGTTATTCATCCGGTTCATGAGCCACCAGACGGCGCTGCTCTTCAGCGGGGTGTCCAGCTGAGCAAGCGTGAGCATGGCAACGGAGGCTCCCCTCGTGGGAATGAAGGCGATCGCGTCGAGTGACTCCTGGCGTCGGGCTTGCGCGAGAGCTTCGGTCTGAACACGAATCGAGAAGTCTTCAATGGCAGAGGCGGGATGAAGTCGCCAGGCGATGCCGGCAAAGGCGTCTGACCAGGTGCGGGCGTCGTCACTTCCGATCTCCTCCTTCACCGCGTTGTAGATCTCGGCCTCTTTGCCTGTGGCACCGGTGCCGAAGGCTTCGAGGTAGCTCCGGTCTTTGCCGTCATAACCTTTGGCGATGGCGACAAGAATCTCCTTCGACATATCGAGGGATTCATTCCGCATCGAGAGGGCAACCTCCCGGCGGACGGCCGGATTTTCATCAAGAGCGAGCGCTGCGGCCGCTCCGGAAATGTCGAGCCCGGCACGCCTCATGGCGCGGTAGGCGGCAATTTTTAATGAGGGGGTGGCCTGATCGGCGGGGTAACCGGCAACGCGGGGACCGCTGATTCCGAGCTGGTAAAGGAGATGAATGGCGCGCCCCTGGATGTAAGGATTGGGGTCCTTCAGGAGGGCGGAGACCGGATCGAGGACGGCCCGGCCTTGAGCCTTGAGTCCCGCGAAGCCGATTGCGCGGACGTTCACGGCGGGAGACTTGAGTGCCTCGATGAGACCTTCCGTGGTTTTTACGTCGATTGCCGGAACGACGGATTTGAAGCCTTTCGGTGCGATGCGGTAGATCGCCCCGGAGCAGGTCGCGTCGAGGTCCTGGTGACCGCCAACGCGGGCGTCGAACCAATCGGAAACGTAGAGAGCACCGTCCGGTCCAACGGCGATGTCAGAGGGGCGGAAGAGGGTGCGGGTCTCGCTGTTGACGCTTGTCTCGCCGCCGAGAAAGTCCGAGCCGGCAAATTCACCGGTCGGATTACTCGTCATGAAGTCCATGCGCTCGAGCTTGAATCCGGCCCCTTCGAGCTCGGGCTGGTAGCCGAAAATTACATTTCGTCCCGCTTCGCAGGCCAGGAAGGTCCCGATCCATTTTTCGCCCAAAGCTCCGTTCTCGTAGTAGACGTTGCCGGTCGGTGAGCCGCCTCCGTAGACGTCGCCGGCGGGAGTGATGCCGGGATCCTCCTGTCTCCACTCGGCCACGGGAATAGTCTGACCGGGGCGTTTGTCGACCCGCCAGGTGCGCTGGCCGTCATTCGAGGAGAAACCGAAGTTCGCGTATTCCATCACCCAGGAGACCCGGCAGGCGGGCGGGTCATCGTTATCGTTCTGGAAGATGTCTCCGAGCGAGGTGACGGCCTGCTCGTAGGAGTTTCGGTAGTTGTGTCCGATGATCTCGGCGTGGGTGCCGTCAGGATTCATCCGCACGGTGAAACCTCCGACATAGGTGTGGCCGTCGGAACTCGGCGTGCCGGCGAGGACGTCGGGATTGTGGGGGAAAACAAAGGGGCCGATTGCCTTGGGGCGATAGGATCCGTAGATCGTGAAGGTCTGGCCGGATTTGTCGGTGAACTGGCCGCCGGTATTTCCCGAGTTAAAGTACCATTTTCCGTCCGGCCCAACCGTCACGGAGTGGAGCGAATGGTCGTGATTCTGTCCGCTGAATCCCGTGAGGAGGATCTCGCGCTTGTCTTTGGCGGGATCGAATTTCAGATCGCGGTCCTCGTCGGTATAGACGAGGAGATGAGGAGGCTGGGAGACAACAATCTTATTGTCGATCACTGCGACGCCGAGAGGAGCGATGAGGAGGGGTTCCTGCACGAAGGTGTGGTTCTTGTCGCATTTGCCGTCTCCGTCAGTGTCTTCGAGCACAACGATTCGGTCGCCCTCGGGCTGACGTCCGAAATTTTTGCGATATCGAACTCCCTCGGCAACCCAGATCCGCCCGTCTTTATCGATGTCGATGTTGGTGGGATTAAACAGATCGGGCGAGGAGGCCCAGAGTGTCACTTCAAGACCTTCGGGAACCACAAAGAGATCTTTCGGGACCGACTCCGAGGGGGCCTTCGGATAGACCGTGTTTGGATCAACGGCCGGAAGTGGCGCGGCATTTGCCGCAGCCGGGGTCGCGGCACCAGTTCCGGGCTTTTTCTCCTCGACCGCAGACGCGCTTGTGATTGCCAGAAGGAGAAATGCCGCAAGGGCAGAATGGTGAAGGGAAAATGAGTGGGTCATGAGAAAAAAGCCAAGGGTTCAGGAAGCCGCGTAGTGTCTGATATGGAACGTTTTTATTCAAGACCAGGTCAAGGCCGGATTGCGTCCGGATCTAACCTTTCGGCCGCCTCGAACGTAACGCTGAAGGGATTGATCGCTTGCTAAACGGCTTTCAGTTCGGAAAGTGTTCTCCCAGATATGTCCGGATCCGCCAAGCCCCTCCTGATTTTCGATTTTGACGGCACTCTCGCCAACACGATTGAGACCGGCATCGGGATCTACAACGAACTTGCGGCGGGATATGGACTGAGGTCGGTCTCCTTGTCCGAGGTTCGGGAATTGCGCAAACTCAACACCCGGGCCCTGCTTGATGAACTGAATATCTCCCGTCTCCTGGCGGTAAAACTCGGTGCCCACATTCGCAAGGTGCTGCACGACAGGATGGATCAAGTCGAGATGATCAAAGGGATGCGCGATGCCATCCGTGAGTTGTACACGGAAGGATTCCGTCTCGGAGTGCTGAGTTCGAACTCGGCGGACAATGTCCGGATGGTGCTGAAACGTTTTGATTTGCTCGATTGTTTCTCCTTTATCGAAGCCGGGGTCAGTCTCTTCGGAAAACCCCATCGCATCGCCAACGTTCTCAAGAAGACGGGCATTGACGCTTCGCTTGCCATGTATGTGGGCGACGAAACCCGGGACATGGAGGCGGCGCGAAAAACGCACGTCAGCGGTGTCGCGGTCTGCTGGGGCGCAAACGGCCGCGAGGCGATGGAGACGGAGGGGCCGGACTTCTGCATCGATGATCCTTCCGAACTGATCCGCTGTGCGCGTCAGTTCGCCGCGGATGTTTGAGGAGTGCAATCGCGTCCCGATCACCTCGCTGCTTTTTATGCCCGGCTGAGGCTGATGGCAAAGCCGTCAAAAATTGATCTCATCGTGCCCGAAATCACGGCCTGAGCGTATTGAGAGAGTGTGCTTCCGCCGGTGCCCGCCCCGGGCACCCTTTTTGATTTGGGGCCCTCCTCCCATAAGGTCAACCTCCGCCCGTTGCTCAAAAAGTGCGGGCGGAGGGGAAGCCTTGGACCGACTGCCGGGCGTCCGGCAGGAGGGTCTAGGTCCTCATGGACAGAAAATGGATCAGTCTGTTCACCTTCTCCGGTCCATGACCAGAAGCACGATTCCTCCAACAAGAGAAAGCACCCCGACGATGGGAGGGACCGGAATGGTCTTCTTTTGCGCGGCGGTAATTTTGAGGGGGCCGAGATCAATGGTATCAGCCTTCGAGGTGTAGGTGATGCCCTGATAGGCAAGGGCAATGACGCCCAGAGCAATCAGCACGATTCCGACGATGGATTTTGTTTTCATAGGGGGGGAGGGAGTTTCCGGCAGCCCCGGAGGTGATGCCGTTCCCCCCATCCTATCCGGCCGTCATCTCAGTAGCCATCTTTCTTTCGGCTATTGCGGAGGTTCTTTATCGCGTCCCCGTCCGGGCGGGCCGCTCCCGGGCGGGGTCCGGTCCTCACCGAAATACTTTTCGCTGCGATAGCGCAACCAAACCCGCAGCACCTGCGGGATCTGCTCCTTCTCCGCCTCGGACAATCGTTCGTAGAGCGCGAGAGCACGGGTCCGTTCGAGGCGGCAGGCTCCGTTGCGATGCGCGTCCCAGTGGGTTCGGGCGAGTCGAATACGGCGGGCCGTCTCTTTGACAAGAGCGGGGCCCGAGAGGTCTTCATCCGCAATCTTGCGCTTCGCCGCCATGGATCAGCCCTGAAAACCCTCGTCCACTTCGAGATCTCCCCGCAATCCGTCGGCGGCTTCGGTGGCAAGTGCGTCACAACGTTCGTTCATTTCGTGGCCGTCGTGGCCCTTGACCCACTGCCAATCGATCTGATGCCCCTGCGCGGCTCGTTCCAGCCTCATCCAGAGATCCACATTTTTGACGGCGGATTTGTCTTTTTTCCGCCAGCCCTTGGCCTTCCACCCCTCGATCCAGCCCTTCGTCTGAGTATCCACGAGGTAGCGGGAGTCGGAGTAGATCGTGACCTGGCAAGGCTCTTTGAGGATCTCAAGGCCGGCGATGGCGGCGAGGATCTCCATGCGGTTGTTGGTCGTGGTGACAAAGCCGCGGGCCAGTTCCCGGGTGTGGCCCCCGTAGCGAACGACGGTACCGTAGCCTCCCGGGCCGGGATTGCCGCGCGAGGATCCATCGGTGAAAATGAAGACCTTCTTCATGCGTCTGGAAGTGCGGCGGTCCCGGAGAAGAGAGCAGGGGGATTCACCCTACTTTCCAAGGGAGAGCCGGTGGGCGAGCATTTCCGGTAGGCCTGCCGCGACGATTTTGTCCTGGGCCGTCTGGATATCATACTCAATCCGGTGGATGATGACTTCCTGACGCTCCACATCGTAGGTGGCGTAGGCGACCCTCCAGTCACCGTCACGGGGCTGACCGGCGCTGCCGATGTTGATGAAATATTTCCGACCCATCTCGAGATGAACCGTGGAATCCTCGATCGGCTCGACGCTATCGCCTTTGACGTAGATGCGGGGAGTGTGCGTGTGGCCGTAAAAGCAAAGCTGGGTGAACTGGTAGCTGAAGCTTGCCATCGCATCGAACTTGTTTGTCACGTAGGTCCAGCTTCCCGGCGTATCGAGCGTGGCATGGACGATCGTGAAATCACGCACCTGGCGGACCAGTTTGAGACCCTTTAAGAAATCGCGATCCTCCTGAGGCAGTTGCGACCGGGTCCACTCCATCGCCTGCCGGGCGAGGGGATTGAGGCCTTCCAGAGAAGTGGTGAGAACCGCCTCCTCATCGTGATTGCCCTTGACCACCGGGCAGGCCATCTGGCGGACGATATCAAGACACTCGCGGGGATTGGCTCCGTAACCGACGATGTCGCCCACGCAGACGTAATCCGTACACCCCTGCCTTTGCGAGTCCTCGAGGATCGCTTGAAAGCCCTCAAGGTTGGCGTGGATGTCTCCGAAAATGGCGTATTTCATTCTCTGAAAAACCCCTCAGCTGCGGTTCCAGTTCCGGCGGGGGAGTCGGAACTAAACATAGATAGTGGTTTTCGCAATACGAGGGAAGCAAAAGGACATCATTCGGTAAGATCCCGTTGTAGCGCTGTCTACGGCACGACAATCCCCCCTGGAAGGACATTCGGGCGCTTCGCGGGGGCTTTTTTGGGGCGATCCGGATCTGCGTCCGGGATGCGTTGGGGGGACGGGATCTCAAGTTTTTCCTCAAGAACTTTGATTTCCTTGATCAAAGTGGGGAGATGCTGGGACTCACCTTCGCGGTAGAGAGAAATGAGGTAAGCGTAAGCTTCCTTCTCTTTTCCGGGGCAGCGCGCCATAAAATAACCGTGAAAGCGCCGCACGTAACCGGGGGCATCGGGCAGACCGATCGTCTCCCCGTAGACCCGGGAGGTGGCGCAGTTGTCTTTGAGTTTTTCGCGATAGACTTCGGCAAGTTGAATCCGGATCGCGGCGGACTTGGGAAGCTGTTTGATTCCCTTTTCGGCGAGGTCGATCGCCTGGAAGGCATACTCCTTGAAGCGCCGCTCGCGCTCGAAGCGGGGGAGTTTGCGATCAAGTTCCATATTCGCCGTGGCATTGATTCCGATGTGCCAGATGACGGCGACCCAGTGGGACTCATCGGTCGGTTCCAGATTGGTGATGATCTGATAGGTCTGGCGAAGATCCTCCCAGGATTTCGTGCTGAAGTGCTCGTAGGCCTCCAGAGTCAGGTAAGTCGCCACCAGAGAGCGAAGACCACCCAGCGTTCCGATGAGGGCGGATTGGCTCATCTGCTCGAAAGCTCCCTGCCCGGGTGGCGGGAGAAGCATGTGTGCCCCGGCGAGCTCAGTCCGAAGATGGTTCTCCACGGGGCTGCGGGCAATGCCGAAGGCAGCAAGCCCGGTGAGCACCCAAAGAACGCGCGGGATTTTCTGGAAGAGGCGTTTCACGGCGATCAGAACTCCTTGTCGACAAAGATAAGCAGGGAGAGCAGGAGGAAAACGAGCAGGTACCCCGCCGTGAGCCCGCCCATCTGCCAGACGAGCGCGTAGACGACGGCCTCCCCCTGGACGATGCCCTCGCTGAAGGAGAAAAGCTGGTAATTCGGTATCAGGATGCGGACGACCTTGACGAGAATCTGAACGAAAATGCTGTGATTCGACTCATGGAGCCAGAAGTTGGTCGCCATGGTGTGGGCGTGACCGATCAGAAAAATCAGAATACTGACTATAATGGTGAAGAGGGAGCTGGAGGCGAAGGTCGAGAGGAAAATCGTCACGGCGGCGACGACCGAGGCCTTGAAAAATGAGGCGAGAACCGCGATGCCAAGTTCCGCCCTGAGTCCCTGTTGGCGGATCAGGGAGATTTGCTGGGCGATCTCTGCTTCGCTGTACTGTCCGCTTGCCGTCATCGCTTCATATTCCGAGGAGATATAAAGGTTCTCGCGGGCAAAGATCATGATCGCGCAGATCGCATACATCGCGAGGAGCGAGGTGCCGACGACAACAAGCACACCGCAGAGTTTGCCGAAGAGATACTCGATTCTCCGGACCGGCTTCGAGAGGATCGTGTAGAGGGTGCGGTCTTCAATGTCTCTCGGAATGAGCAGGGCCGTCGCGACGATGGCGAAGAGCCAGGCAAAGAGATCCATCGTTCCGAAGGAGACCTTCTTGATCATCGAGAGTTCCTTTGCCGGGGTCGTGGGAATATTGAAATTTCCCACCGCGACGACCACGAGGGCGAAGGCGAGGAGGAAGTAGAAGGTCTTCATCCGCACCAGCTGGGTCACGGTGCTGCCGGCGATGGTCCGGACACGGCCCAGCGAAAACATCGGGACTGCTTTACCGGCGGCGCGGGGAGTCGGGGGGCTGGTTTCTTCGCTCATGGATTCTCCTTCCGGCTTCGTTCCGCGATCTGAATAAAGAGATGCTCGAGACTGGTTCGGGGATGCCGCTCCTCGACGATACGGGCACCCTCCCGGGTGCCGACGAGAGCGTGGATTTCGGCGATCAGCTCGGGAGTGGCGTTTTCAAGCGTCATCGTGGTCTGATTTTCGATGGCGATGAGTTCGTCGAGGGTTCCCTCCCGCCTCATCCGTCCGTTGAAGAGAATGCCGACCCGGTCGCAGACCTCCTGAACCTGCTCAAGGAGGTGTGAACAAAGAAAGACGGTGTAGCCATCTTCACGCAACTTCATGATGAGGTCGCGGATTTGTCGGGAACCGATCGGATCGACTCCGGCGGTGGGTTCGTCAAGAATGACGAGGCGGGGGTTCTGGATGAGCGATTGGGCAAGCCCGATGCGTTGGAGCATGCCCTTGGAGTAGCCGCCAAGCCGACGATTCGCCGCTCCCTCGAGATCGACCAGCTTGAGGAGTTCGGCAATGCGGTCCTTGAGTGCGCTTCCCCTGATTCCACAGAGTTTCCCGTAAAACTGAAGGGTCTCCGCCCCGGTGAGGTGTTTGTAAAAATAGGGATTCTCGGGAAGAAAGCCGATCTCATTCCGGGCGCGGATGTCGCCCGAGTCCAGCCCGAAGACCTTGGCCGAGCCCTTGCTCGCGGCCATGAGCCCGAGAACGACCTTCATCGTCGTGGACTTACCGGATCCGTTCGGGCCGATCAGGCCGTAGACTTCGCCCGCCTTCACTTCGAAGGAGAGGTTGTCGATCGCCACCACGTATTCCTTCTTCAGCCCGATGCTGAAGACCTTGGTTAAATTTTTTACCTCGACGGCAGGTTCGCTCATGCTGAATCACGAATGGAAAATCCGGTTACGCCTTCGAGAAGCGGGATGGCTCTTTCCCGCTGCTCCTGAATGTGGTGACCGAGCGGACTGTCATGCAGTTCACGGATAAAGTCGTCAAGTTCCTCCTCTTCTCCCATGATCTGCAATTCAACGCGTCCGTCATCACAGTTTTGCACCCAGCCGAGGACATCAAAGCCTTTTGCGAGCTGCTTCGCGGCATAGCGGAAGCCCACGCCCTGAACGCGTCCCGCGAAAAAATACTGCCTCGCTGTCATTCCTTACTGTAAGCAAAGGGCGGTGCTTTGTGCCAGTGGAATCAGCGCGCGGAGCTATTCCTGTTTCCAGTGCTCCTTGGAGGGTGATCAGTTTCTCAATCGATGGTCCATTTGGCCAGAAATTTGAGCACATTTGGAGTCGGACTACCGCACACGACTATCAGGTCGGTATGCGTCCCACTGCTTCCAAGCTCAGTCCTGGCGATTGACCACTCTCCCGAGACCCGCTGCGCGCGGTCTCCTTGGACAAACGCATAGATCTTGAAACGATTTGATAGAAAGTCCCAATATTCGGCCAGATCATCCCCGGCGCACTTGTGCATATTCGGGTCAAACTCAAGCAAGCCGATCGACCAGTTTGACGCATCAAGAATCTGCTGCAGCCCTTGAATTACACGATACTTATACCATTCAACATCAATCTTGAAGAATAACGAACCGAACCGGGCCTGGTGTTCACCGAGAACGGAGTCGACAGAGCTTACCGGAACAGAAATCGCCTGGTATCGGCCTTTGTCGTGAGGGTGTAGTCCGGGGACAGCACTGGATCCTCCATTCCATTCGCGGTCGATGTAAAAGGTGGCGGATGGCCCCGGCTACTCAGCCACAAGAACAAAGTGGGTGTTCATTTTCTGGCCGTCCGGATGCACGGATCGGGATCTTTCGACACACGGATGCAGTGAGGGATTGGCGTCGAATCCGAGAATCTCTGTTTCCGAAAGTAGTTTGGAGCGAAAAGTCACTCTCGAAAACTTAATCCAATATCGAGCGCCAATTTCGGAGTGGGTAGAGTGCACCACTCGCGCAATAACTGCTGATTCCGAGTGGTACTCCCGTTCAAAGAAAAGGCCAAAGAATGCAGTACGCCCTGAGATCGTATGGGTCCAGAAACCAACAATGCTTCGGTTCCGGAAAGAGGACGGGCTCCGGTTAATCCACCCCGAAATGTCCCCGTACTAGCTACCGGTGCCGTCAATGCTTTAAATGTTTGAATGCGTGACGAATCAGCTTTCTCATTGTGTTTCCTTTTAGGGTGCAACAGAAGGCTGTTAGGCGTTCAGATGCAACAGGAACGGCCCGAGGATCAGGGCATCCAGCTTTGCCGCCTGAAACGCGCGGAGCGCATCGTCTGCAGTGCGGACAATCGGCTCCTCATGCATATTGAAGCTGGTGTTGATGACACTCGGCACGCCCGTGAGCTTGTTGTATTCACTAACGATATCGTAGTAGTCACGATTATCTTCGCGTCGAATCACCTGGGGACGGGCCGTGTTATCGACATGCACGGCAGCGGGAATGTTCTTCTTCGCCACCTCCGACACATCGTAAGTGATGGTCATGTAGCGGGCAGTGAAATGATCCTCCTGCCAGGTCGGAAAATATTCCTTCGCGTGTTCCTCAAGAATCACCGGGGCAAAGGGCATGAACTCAGTACGGACAAATTTCTTGTTCAGCCACTGATTGATGCTCGGATCGCTGCATGCGGCCATGACAGTGCGATTGCCGAGGGCTCGCGGGCCATACTCCATCCTGCCATCGGCGCGCGCCACCACTTTGCCCGCGGCCAGCAATTGAGCCACACTTCCTGCCAGATTTTCCGGCTCCTCGTAGCTCAAGCCGGAAGCGTTGATCGCGGCCAAAGCGTTTTTCCGATTGATCTCGGTTCCAAGATAGACTTGCTCATGGAACTGCGGCTCGAAGCCGTCTTGCAATCGTGAATACACTTCAAAGGCTGCTCCGGCCGAGAGGCCGCCGTCGCCCATGTTCGGATGAATAAAAATATTTTCCACTTCCGGCAATTCGAGAATCCGCTGATTCAATTTCACGTTGGCAAAGACTCCCCCGGCGAGAGTCAATTTCGAGACCTTCATTTTCCTGACTTGCTGTTGAAGCCAGTCACAGATGAGTTGCTCTGTGTAAGTCTGCAGACCGGCGGCGACATCCTCACGGGAGAGCCCCTCGCTCAGTCTCTTGATCACCGCCTGGCCATCCCTGCGCGAGAACCTCAAGGCTACCCGAGCCAGGGTCGGATCAAATAGCTCCTCCCAGCTGTCCGCACGGGTGTGTTCCATAAGACGGGACAAAAAGGGTTCGGGATTTCCGTAGGCTGCGAGCCCAAGAACCTTGCCTTCGTGACGACTAGCCTTGAATCCGAGATTGACCGTCACCGCTGAATACAACAAGCCGATACTGCTTAGAGAGGGCAGATAATCAAGTAACTGAAGTTTACCCCGGTCCCCGACCCACACTGATCCCCAGGAATAATCCCCCACCCCGTCAAGAGTGATCACACCTACCCTTTCGCTCCCGAAAGGTGACCCGTAATAGGCGGAGGCGGCATGAGCCAAATGATGCTCTACCGGCTGAACCGGTTTTTCGGCAAGAACTCCGGGGAGTTTTCGACGGGGCTGGAAACCGCGTCGGAAGCGTTGCAGGCGTTTTTTCAATGAATCATACCGAAAGTAGGGGTCAGATTTCCCGGCTTTCGCGAGTTGCTTGAGAAAACGGTCAAAGCTGGGCTTTTGATCTTTGTACGGCAGGTTCGACGAGGCCACGACATCGACCTCACCAGCGCTGACCCCGGCAAGGTTCAACACCTCCTCAATGGCTTCGAGCGGATAGGCCTTGTCGTTTTTGATTCTGGAAATTCGTTCCTGTTCAAGCGACGCGATCAGTTTGCCGTCAATCACGACAGCTGCGGCCGTGTTGTGACGAACACGATCATTGATACCGAGAATAATCATAAAATCTCCAGAGTAAGAGCCGTAGGGGCGTTAAATTTGGGAGTGCCAAGAAGAAGAGATTTCTCCATTCGAGCGGATTCCAAGGGATGGCATCATATCGAAACCTGCCCGATAATCAAGCGCTCAGCCCTCTTGTGACGTTTTCAGTCGGCAATGCCTGCTTTCTTCCTGGGCGAGCGATCCAAAAACTTTTCGCAAGGGATTTTGCAGAAGCTACAGCAAGAATGGCATCTTTCGTTGCTCACTAGAATCGCTATTGACCAAATATTGACGGGTTGCGGCGGCGATGGTATCCATCGTTGATTCAGGTGGTGCTGCCCTATCCAAAAATCAGTTGCGCCCCCTTCTTCGGGGGCTATAGCAAGGGCCATGTCTTTCATCGCCGAGCAAAACCGTTACCGCCCCGACATTGACGGGCTCAGGGCGCTCGCGGTAACGATCGTGGTCCTCTTTCATGCGGAGGTGCCGGGATTCCCGGGGGGATTTGTCGGGGTGGATGTCTTTTTTGTGATTTCGGGATTCCTCATCACCGGGATTCTCGCGCGCAGTTTTACGGCGGGAACTTTTTCACTGGTGGAGTTCTATGAGCGGCGGGCCAGGCGAATTCTTCCCGCGCTTTTTGTGATGGTTCTCGCTGTCCTCGCGGTGGCTCCGTTCTTTATCCACGCGTGGGATATTGCAACCGTCGGACGGAGCGTCAAGTATGTGGTGACTTCCATCGCCAATATTGATTTTTACCGGACTCTCAGCGGCTATTCCGGCGACGATGCAAGTTTGACGCCCTTGCTGCACATGTGGTCCCTGAGTGTCGAGGAGCAGTTTTACATTTTCACTCCGGTCCTGTGGCTTTTGCTGACCAAGTTCACCCGAAACCCGGCCCACTGGCTGAAGCTCTTCGTTGTGGTTGCTTTGATTTCCTTTGTCGCGACCGCATGGACCGTTATGCGTAACCAGTCCGCGTGTTTCTTTCTCCTGCCCTATCGGGCCTGGGAACTGGCGATAGGTGGTCTTCTGGCGCTGGCACCCACCCCGGTCGTGAAGCCGGTCACTTCCAGAATCCTCGGGATTGCAGGACTGGGGATGATCCTGACAGCCACTTTCTGGTTTACCGAGGACACTATTTTCCCCGGGCCCTGGGCCCTGCTTCCCTGCCTCGGAGCGATTCTCGTCATACTCGCGGGCGCGGGAGCTTCGCCCGTCTTTCCAACGACCCTTCTCCGTACCCGGCCTTTCGTCATCGTCGGACTGATCTCCTATTCTGTGTACCTCTTGCATTGGCCGGCCCTCGTATTTGTCAATTACCACGAGCACTATTCCGGAACAGAAGTGAGTTGGCGGGGAACGGTGGTTCTAATCGCACTGGTTTATGCCGGCGGCTGGCTTTCTTGGCGATACGTGGAGAGTCCCTTCCGTAAATCAGAAACGTGGACGAGGCGCCGCATTTACCTCTTTGCTTGGAGTGGCATCGGGGCGCTCTTCCTGTTGGGCGGGTTTTACCAGAAGACGCCACTTTTCATGAGTCTGCTTCCGGACGGAGCGAGGGAGATGGCCGAAGCGCGTTTCTCCTACAATCCCCTGATGAAGGAGGACACGTCTCCTTCCGAGCTTGATAATCCGCATCGATACGGGAGTCCTGACGCTGTCGCTGACACGGTGCTTTGGGGGGACAGTCACGCCGGGTCTCTGGTTTATCCTCTCCACGAACTGGCGCTTCGTAACAATCGTGCTTTTCTCTTCCATGGACGGGGAGGCGCCCCTCCGATCAAAGGAGTCGTCTGCGGGGAGGGCCTCAGGCCCTGGTTAAGCGGGCGCTATAATGACGACGTTTATGAGACTCTGATTCACGACAAGAGCATTCAGAAGGTTATACTCGCAGCCCGTTGGGCGGGGTACACTGAGGGCTACACTTGGGCTTACGGTCCGGCGGAGAAGTCCAAGAAGTTCAGGAATTCGATAATCAATCTTCCCGGAAATCCTCCGGCCGGGTCAGTCGAAGTGAGAGAAGCGTTTGCGGCAGCCTTGGAAGAAACCGTCACTGGACTGCTGGACGCCGGCAAGACAGTCTATTTCGTTTATCCAGTGCCCGAACTTGGTTATACGCTGCCTCAAGTGCTGGCAAATGAGATTGTCGAGGGCAGGGATCCCGGGGAGTTTGAGATTACTGCAGAGAAGATTTATTACGAGCGCACTGCCGCGACGATCGCCATTCTCGACAGCCTTCCGGAAAGAGAGGGATTTATTCGTATCCGTCCGGAATCGTTGTTGATCGAGAATGGCAGAATTCGTCTCCTCCATGAGGGAAAGCCGCTCTATTTCGACGACGATCACCTCAGTCTCGAAGGTGTCCGTTATATTCTCTCGCTGTTTGAGCAGATATTCTAAGTCGTGCGTTTTTGTGAACGCATTCCGGGTTGGGGGCCTCCCGATTCCGTCAGAAAAGCTTTTTTAGCGCGATCTCGAGCTTGTGGAGAATCCGCCAGTGAGGGCGGGCGTTGACAGTGTGAAAGTGAAAGGGCCGGCTCGGCTGTCTTCCGATGCAGGTGAGGAAATCCTCGCCAAAGGGAAGCGCCGTCTTCAAATCACGGGCGCGGAACGCTGATAGTTCCGACTCTGTCATGTCGCGGAAGCGACAGGGTTCGGTGCCGAGAGCTCGTTCGGACAGTCTGACCGCAAAGGTTTTCGTTTTCCCGTGATAAACTGGGACCTCAGGAATATTCGTGACAAAGGGATTCGCCATCAGGCCCATTTTCCCGAAGTGGCTGCGGGCGCGCCGGGCGCAATCCGTTTCACTGACCCCGAAAGACCAATTCACCTGTTTGAGCCGTGCGACGTGGCCGATGCACACGTCCGTGTAATAGGTGCGGACTGACCGGTCCTTCAGCGTTTCACCGAAGGTATAAAAATAGACCGGGAATTCACTGGCGGGGGAAAGAACCCTGGAGGTGCTGCGTCTCCGGCTGCCTCGAAGGAAACAGGTATTAAGAAAGGCGGCATCCTGATAGCGGTCGAAATAATCGGCGATGTATTTCCAGTCCTCCTCTTCGAGGCGGCGCACCAGTTGGGTATCGTCCTGGACAAAAATGAAGTTTTCATCCACTTCGAGAGTTTCATAGGCGGCCTGAAGATTCTGGTAAAGTCCGCCGTAGCGACCGTCGCGATCCCTTGGTCGGGAGAGGAAGCGGGCCGGAGCCGAGAGTGAATTCAGCACTGCAAGGGTTTCCGGCTCATTGCTGTCATCGTCGACCACGACGATAGGGATCCCGGGGGCATTCCGGAGAATCGAATCGATGCAGTTCTTGAGGAAGGCCCCCCGATTGTAGGAGAAAACGAAGAAAGTGAATTTCATGAGTTCATTCGGACCGTCTCGTGCCAGATCCTTTGAATCGTATCGAAAGGAAACCAGAAGGTTGGCGGAGATTCAAGCTTTATCAGACCGGGGGCTGGGACAAAGTGCAGGCAATCGGCGGCTCAATCAGCTGGAGTCTTCGAAATTGTCTGGAAGTGCGCCAGGAAACCTCCTTCTCTCGCGCTTGCCCCTCGGGCACTTGATCTGTGACGGGGCCCCTGTTCAACCCCGTGCTCCGATCAGAACGCGGAAGAACCGGGTTGAAAAAGGAGATCAGGGGCAGTAGAAATAACCCCTTTACCTCAGTGTTCTAGAAATCCCGAGTTAGCAAGAGCGCGAAATGCCCCTACAATCATCCGCAAATTTTATGTCCTACGTGATCAATCTGGACAGATCTCCAGAGAGATACTCTGAAATTTCGACTTTGCTGGACAATCAGGACATACCGCACGAACGCGTATGCGCCATCGATGGAAAACTGCAGACATTCACAAAAGAGGAAATTGACGAGATCGGGTACGAGCGCAACCACGGGAAAAAGCCTACAACAGGTGAAACTGCCTGTTATCTCAGTCATATCAAATCGATCAAAAAGTTCATACAAAGCCCCTACGAATATGCTTTGATCCTTGAGGATGACATGACATTTGGTGACGGATTTAAAGACCTTATTGAGCGCACTATAAAGATACACGACCACTGGGACGTGGTGAGACTATTTGCGTTCCACTGGGGCCTGCCGGTAAGGCAAAGGAACCTCGGAAATGGTTACAAAATGTCCTACAATTTTTTCCGGAGTACCAGTGCCGGTGCCTACCTAATCAATCGAAAAGCAGCAGTAAACTATGTGGAAAAACTACTGCCGATTATCGTGCCGTATGATCATGAATTTACAAAGTCCTGGAAGTATAATATAAGAATTTTCTCCCTATATCCATCGCCATGCCGCAACACAGATGCTCCGTCGACTATTGATTACTCACAAGTAACGAAAAACCGTAACCCCTGGTTCAAAAAATGCCAAACGATTGTCTGTCGAGCAATAAACGTTACGAGGACAATTTGGCACGGTATTGCCAAAGGATATATTATTCCGAAAAGCTGAAGCCGACGCGCACGTCGCTGCAATTCAGCTGTAATTACCTTGTCCGGGTATTATCTCCTCCGAGATAATCAATTGCAGATCAAGAATTCCAGAGGCAATTACCAAGTGAAAAAAATGATGCAAAGGGAGCCTTCTATCGCCACGCAAAACCGTTACCGGCCCGACATCGATGGCCTTCGCGCGCTTGCGGTCACGGCAGTCATTTTGTATCATGCGAAGATTCTGGGATTCCCTGGTGGATTTGTGGGAGTGGATGTCTTTTTTGTGATTTCGGGTTTCCTTATCACCGGGATCCTCGCGCGGAGCTTCGCCGGAGGTACGTTTTCGCTGTTGGAGTTTTATGAAAGGCGGGCGCGGCGAATCCTTCCTGCGCTTTTTGCCATGGTCCTTTGCGTTCTTGCTACCGCTCCTTTTTTTATCCGTCCCTGGGATCTCGCGGCGATCGGCCGTAGCATCAAGTATGTCGCGACCTCGACCGCGAACGTCGATTTTTATCACAGGCTGGGGGATTATTCGGGTGATGATGCGAGCCTGACGGCCCTGCTTCACATGTGGTCATTGAGTGTGGAGGAACAGTTTTATATCGTCACGCCGCTTTTGTGGTTGATCCTCTGTAAGTTCACCCGGAACCCTTCGCACTGGCTCAAGCTTTTTGTGGTTCTAGCTCTGGCCTCATTTGCGGGCAACCTGTGGATGCTACCCCGGGACTCATCCGCCTGCTTCTTTCTACTTCCCTACCGGGCCTGGGAACTAGCGGCGGGGGGGCTACTGGCGCTGATGCCTCTCCCAACACTCAGGGGCTCCACCGCGCGAATTCTAGGGACGGTCGGACTCGGGATGATTCTATGGGCGATCTTCCGCTTTAATCATGACACGCCCTTTCCCGGACCGTGGGCCTTGTTGCCTTGTCTCGGAGCAGTGCTTGTGATCACTTCCGGTCTGACGTCAACTCCAGTGCTTCCCACCCGGATTCTTCAGGCACGGCCCCTCGTTTTTGTCGGCCTTATTTCCTATTCCCTCTATCTCATACATTGGCCCGTGCTGGTCTTTGCCAACTATCGGGCGCAGTATCTCGGGACTGAATTGGGCGGATGGATGAAGGTCGTTCTGATCCTCTTCATGTTTGTGCTGGGCTGGCTTTCGTGGCGTTATGTCGAAAGACCCTTCCGCCATTCCGAAGTGTGGACGAGGCGGCGCACATTCACCTTTGCCTGGATAAGCATTGTCGCGATGTTCGGTCTCGGGTATTTCTATCAGAAAACTTCTTTGTTCCTAAACCTTTTGCCCGTCGAGGCAAGGGCGATGGCAGAGGCCGCCTTTTCCAACAAGGATAAGGTGAAAGAGCCCCTGTCCTCTCCGGGAGTGGACCAGCCGCACCGCTTTGGCAGTCCGGACGTTGAGCCGGACACGGCCTTGTGGGGTGACAGTCATGCGGCGGCGCTCAGCTTTCCTCTCCACGAACTGGCCTTAAGCCGAAATCGATCATTCGTCTTTTACGGACGCAGTGGGAATCCGCCGGTCAAGGGGATAGTCTGCGCCCCCGGACTCAAGGGAATAGCCAAAGCGAAGTATAACACGGAGGTGTTTGAAGCGCTGGTGAAAAATAAAAAAATCCGGAATGTGGTTCTCGTGGGGAGATGGGCCTGCTATACCGAGGGACACACTTCGGCCTACGGACCTGCCGAGAGAACGGCGGTAACGGGCGGTTGCATCCAATTACCTGGAAATCCACCGCCAGGATCAGAGGAAGTGCGTTCCACTTTCGCGCGGGCGGTTGAAGATACGGTAAAGGGACTGGTTGAGGCAGGAAAGACGGTCTATCTGGTATACCCGGTACCGGAAACCGCTTATTTGGTCCCCCAAGTGCTGGCCAACGAAGTGATCGAGGGGCGGGACCCCGCGAAGTTCACCGTACCGGCTCAGAAGATTTACTACGAGCGAACCGGACCCATGATATCGATTCTCGATGCGATCACCGAAAGAGAGGGCGTCGTCAGAATCAGGCCGGAGGAAAAACTCATCGATCAGGGAAACATCCGTCTCATGAATGAGGGCAAACCGTTCTACTTCGACGACGATCACCTTACTCTCGATGGCGGGCGCTACATCATGCCGCTGTTCGAGCAGATCTTCCAGTAGCCGGAAGGTGGCCGGAAGGTGGCCGGGAAAGAAAAAGCACGCCCTACTGGACTCGAACCAGTGACCTACGGATTAGAAATCCGGTCAGAAGGTCTAATAATTAGGGATTTATGGGATTAAATTAACTATTTCCGACAGATTCAGCTTATTTCTGCCATATTCCGTCCACGAAAGTGATACATAATCGTTACAAAAATGGGACCGATCGGCTATTCGTGTGCGCCTATTGTTCCGACTTTCCGATTGAATCGGTCTCGCCCCAGGGTTCCTGCAGAAAGTTTAGACAAGAATTTTTCTAAGGAAAATCCCCAGGCGACGTCAAAGATTCTGATGATCCAAAACCATCATCCGAATGCCCGACTTCGGGCATGCGTCGCAGGTCCGGCCCGGTCGGTCCTCGATCCCAACGCTGGTGTCGGCTCTCCTAAGCCGAGGCTCGAAACGGACACCGTTCCGGAAAGTATTCGCGCCAATCATTCCGTGTCCAGCGGTGATCCACCTCACGCGTATCCACCGCGTTGCTGACGACCTTGGAGTCTCGGAACGCATCGTGGCCAGCTGGATCTCAAAAGGGATCTTAAGGCCTTACCGCGTAGGCAGATTGGTGTTCCTCGACCCGAGCGAAGTGGTCGAGGACATTAAAGCCCACTCTTCCGCCAACTCCCCGGCAATGGCCAACGGGGAGGAACACGACACCCCGGACATCGTCTGAGGCATTCTCTGCGCCCTTTTATCCTTCCGGTGGAAGGGCGCAACTCTTTGAATTCCTAGCAAACACGCCAGTCCTCCTACGAAATGAAATCCTACCAAACCTACTTGATCGATTTCCTCTTCCTGGAAGTTCTGGGAAGCCTGGCAGCATTCCCAGAAGCAACCGGCTTCTTGGAATTGCTGCAATCGGCGATCGGCACAGGTGCTGATCACCACGATCCCACGGATCTCTACGACGGAAACAAAAGCCGGATGGTCGAAACTCTTCGGGTAATTCCCACAAGCCTTTCGCTTCTTCCTGCCAAATCTCCAAAGAATAGCTCAGCTCCACCAACCCATATCGGAGCCGAAGCACGAGAAGATACAATGATAGATTCAATCAGTGGTCGAGCGTTGGTAGCCCTAGACAGCAATCAGATTATCCGCTTGCAGCGGAATGAACTGATTGCCTGGACATCGAAGTTCACGGGTCGCGTCCATCCCCATTCACAGGAATGGGTGGGGGCGTTCTCCGCAGACCACAAAGAGACAAAAATGCATGTAGTAATGAAGGACAACAGACTGGAATGGGTGGCTTGCTCGCTTCCAAGACTGCTCGGGCAACCGAATGGAATCCAGTTGAAAAGTCCGGCCGACCTACATCGAGCGAGAGCAGCGTTTGATACGGTTATCCAAACGCTGATGCCACGAACGGCATACCCCGACATTGAGCTGAACAGGCTCGATCTGGTGCTGAATCTGCACCTTGATCCGCGCATGGTGCTTGCATTGCACCAGTTCGCGCGGCATCCACGAATCCGCCGGGAGACCAGGCTCTACTACAACGAGCATCCCGGCAGCCCGTCGAAAAGTCCACCGCATCAGTGTACTTCGCTGAGCACGGTAGTCTTCGACGGAAAACGCATCCGAATCGTTATGTACGATAAACCGAAGGAAGTCCTCGGTCGTCAAGGAAAATGGCCGGACCGCAGCATCTCGGTGCGCGTCGAGATCCAGATGAAAGAAAGAGAGCCCATCGCGAAGGTGTTGGGCTATTCAGACCGCGAGTCAGTGACTCTTCACGAACTCTGCTTTGAGCGGTGCTATCGAGTATATCGAGAGCTCCTGCTCGAGTTCGAGGAGGTCGCGAAGATGCCGGATTTCAATCCGAATACGGCGACCTTCCTCGCGATCCTTCAGCAGTTCCCCGAAACCTGGGGAGCTCTCGGAGGTATCGAGCCGCTGGCTTGGTATCGCGCGACTAGTGGCGTTACCGAGAAGCACTATCGGGAAGTCCGCAGCAAGGTTCGAAAGCACCGGCTGCAACTTCACGAATTCCGCTGGGCCGATCACCTCCCTGAGGATCGGCTCCCCGACGTCGTCGACGTCGACGCTGACGGAAACGAGACGGTGATCCCAAGCTCCGTCTCTTTTCCGGTGAACGACCGCGAGGCTGCCGTGTGGTAGACCGGGTCTACGAACGTAATGTCGCCGGCGGCACAGTTGCCCATCGGGCCTGTGCCGCCGCGCGGCGAATCACAAATTACAAAAATGACAAAATCAACATACCAATTCCCATTCGAGGAACTCACGCTCATTCAAATCAAACGAGTTATGGACCTCTGCCAGGGGATTCATGATGATTACCGGAGACGGCGCCCCAATGGGCTCTCCGATGTAGATGACTGCATGAATGCCGAACCATGTTCTGCCCAACTCGAACTTGATCTTCTCCGCGGAGGACTCTCAAAGAGAGCCCTACAAGAGTTGATAGCTCTCAAGGAGTTCGGCAAGCGAGGTTTCGTCAAGGCGCATCACTGGAAGACAGACCTTCGGGCTGCCAGGTTGCAGCTCGACAACCCCAATGTGCTGGAAGGACACGGAGTCGCTCTGCATCTTCAACAGGGACTCAAAAATATGAGCACGACCCTATTGTTGCCGGGAATGCCCGTCTGGAACCCCTAGTATCGAGAGCGTCCCCCGGCGGAGAATTCCGCCGGGGGTTTTCGGCGGAACCTCTAAAGATCCTCAAGCAGCTTCAGAAGCACAGTCCAGTAACACCCCAATAACGCCCGATTTTTTCAGCTCCACACCACCACCTTACCTCCTTCCATGACCACCTCTCTTTCCCTCTCACTTCCGTCACGACCATCCTCCATGAGCTCCCGCAAGCATCATGGTCGTCAAATATGCCGGGGCAAAGAGAGCTCTCATGTAATCGCCTAAACATCGGTGCTGGTCATCCCACCGAAAGCATCGTGGACGCTGGAATCAGCGGATCGCCGACGCCTAAGTAACACCCCTATACCGCCGGATTATTTCCGCACTACAGTTCAACATTCTCAAGGGTCAACTCACACCACCCAGCTCTAAACCGGTCGGCAGGCTCCCATAAAGCGAGCCCCATAACACACGAATCCGGGCTCAAATTTTAAGCATCACATCACCCACCTCCCAACATTACCAGCTTAGCTCCCTTCTGATTCTGAATCCTTCCATCACCGAAGGCACCTCGCTAAAGTTAGCAGAGTCACTTTTACAAGTGCTCCATTCGAAACAACGTGGGGGAGCTTGCGACTCCACGTTGTGGAGGTCCCAGGTGTGGTCTTGCCGGGCGCGACGAGGGCGTAGCCCGTAGGAGCGTCCCGAGCACACCACACCAGGGACGACTGGGAGACGGAACTAGTACTCTTCAGGATACTCCCTGCTCTCCACCTTCCATGGAACCGCTGCTATCCTTCGGAACGTCTCGGGCCAGTTCGTTGAAGTAGAGCTGGAGGTCCCGCAGAATGATAAGGGTGTTTCGAATACCTCCACCTCTGGACCTCGACCTCTGGCCCGACAAGATGCTCAAATCGAAGTCGGTTCTACTCATTCTCG
This sequence comes from Akkermansiaceae bacterium UBA2381, assembly GCA_002344215.1. Classification (GTDB taxonomy): domain Bacteria; phylum Verrucomicrobiota; class Verrucomicrobiia; order Verrucomicrobiales; family DEV007; genus Arctic95D-9. The sequence continues at coordinate 9,640 of DDSV01000012.1, read as the reverse complement.
AGGCAGCTCGGTATAGCTACCCTTGAACACTGTCGAAGTGCAGTCTTCGTTCCACCTTCGGCGATCGGCCATAACCTAGCCTTCCCTCAAACTGTCAGCTATTCCGGGCGAGAATGCCCGTATTCACTGCCGTGCAGGGCGCGTAAAAAATTTGGGCGTGTTCGACGCCGGTGTGGCAACCGGGTCGGACTCACTCCTTTTTTTATCTATCTCTTTGGACATTATGTAGTTACGACAATGGTCGATCGAGGGATCCGTTGACAGTGAAGTTTTGTGTCATGGAATCTATAGTGAGTGTGGTGTATCAGCAGTCCGTGGAAGGACAAAGCCCTCCTCTCCCGCAGACCAGGCATCATAGCCCAGACAACGGTTCTCGGGAGTAGGTGGCACCTCGAGGATACCCCACATGACTCCCAGTGCTCTGTGACAGCGAGGCTCGTGATCTGCCTCCAGTAGAGCTATGATGCTCTCTGATTCATACCTGAGTGGAGAGCTCTCCCGGTAAGGACAATCTGGGCATGGCGTCCGCTTGCAGCTCATGCTTGATACTCACCAAGGAAGCCAGACACGCAGTCGTGCTCAATGTGCGCACTCTTGATCTCGAGGCCAAGCTTACGCAGCATCTCCTGGGTGGAGTAGTAGTGCTCCTCAGCTTCCTTTGAGTCACAGGAGTCGAAGTCATACCGATAGTAGGGTCGCCCCTCAACGGTGGTTACGTCACCCCACTCGGGAGAGCATGGCTTCTCCTCAGAAGTGCGCCGGGTAATCCGCAGGTGCAGGAGGTCCGTTTGGATAGGATCCGGAGTCACGGTTACCAAGTATTGGGGCGGGAACCCCACGCGGACCATGCAGTGCTTGAGCCAGTATTCAAACTGCTCTCTGAGCTCTGCGGATACTGTCTGCCCTATGAAGGGAACAAACGCCTCTCGTAGTCCCGCCAGAGGGGAGACCACTGTCGATTTTCCCGTGCTCACCCTCCTCCTCAATTAGCTTAAGGTAGACTGCTTCCTGGCCCATCCACTCAATCAGGCAAGTACCTCCATGGTGACGCCGGAGTATATACAGTCGACCACGATCGACAGGAGGTAATAGGGAAAACCCAAAGGTAGCTCATCGGAGGGTGTGATGAGCTACCCCAGCTTAGCAGCTCTGGTCTGCCTGCTGATCGAGAGTCGCTTTTCCAGGGAGCTTGCCCTGAGGTGATGTTGAGGTCAGAGCTCATGCTGGTAGGTCAGCAAGTGCGGGGACGAGCGAATCCTTCGACTCCTCCATCCAGGCTTAGTAGCCTAGGCATCGGTTCTCCGTAGGAGCTGTCTCCATGAAGATGCTGCTCATCGCACCAAGAGAATGACAGCTCGGTGCGCAGCCATCCGATAGTGCTTCTTGAGCATCCTCGTCATACTCGAGAGGAGAGCTCTCCCGGAATGAGCACTCGGGGCATGGTTGGGACAGCTTGCTCATTCAGTTTCCCCCTCACGGGATAGCTCCTCGTGCACCTGCTATTCATCAGTCAGGATAAGGCTCAGTACGAGGATCACATTCAGGAGATCGTTCTGCTCAGGTCGTGGGGTGTTCGGTGCTGCTGGTAGCTAAGCTCTGTCAAGACTTCTCTCAGCTCGGATAGGAACGCGGATATCCTCGCCCGGGAGGACCAGCACCGTGACAGCCGGTTAGGTATGAAGTACCCCCGTCCTTCTCTTGGAGTTCAGAGGCTTTGTTTCCACCTCAAGGAATCATCAGCTGAGAACCCGCCCTAACGTCCGCGCCCTCAGGTATGCCGTTGAGCGACCGTATTCTCTTTAAATCGGCGCGATACAATGAGCTGATCTTATGCAGGGTTTCTCCCGGTCTTACCAAATGAATAAACAACCCGGATTTCGGCTTGTACGATTTCATGAGGTCCCATCCGAGAGAAATAGGGGTGAACTCATCATCAGCCCAACTGATCGGGACGACTGCATCAGAAGCAGTATTCACTTTGGTAGGTACTCCCTCACCAGGCGTCGCCACTGCCAGCATCACGGCGACAAAACTCGCCGTCGTCAGAGAACTGAGAGTCTTTAGACGATCCATAGACCTCAAATAGTTCCTTCTGAGGTTAAGATTATCAAGAGAATTATGTATTCAAGAAACCTTAATTATTTTGCTCACGCATTCTTCACCAGAAATTCCGGCATTTAGATGGTTGTCTTGAGAATTTTTAATTTTTTTGTTCCTGTGGAATAAATTTTTTGTAATCTGGGGGATCTGAATTTTGCCCTGTCTGCTTATGATTCGATTTGCCGTGATTTTTTCGATTTGCCTTGCGAGCATCAATTCCCCCGCCCTAGGTGCGCGAAAAGCCCTGGTCATTGGAAATGGGACCTACTCGGAGTTTCCTGTTTTGTCGGAATCCCTAAATGATGTCGATTTGATGCGGGATGTATTCAGCCAACTGAATTTTATTGTTTATGCCCACAAGGATCTGACGGTCGCTGGTTTGCAGGAGACATTCGCCGGTTTCGCTAGTGAAGTATCTGCTGAAGACGAGGTGGTCATATACTGCAGCGGTCATGGGTGCAGGATCGGGAATGAGAACTACCTCCTGCCAGTGGATCTCAAGGCGAAATTTCAATCCGAATTGAAGGAGCAGTGTAAAAGCGTGGAGAGCTTGGTCAGTGAACTACAGGCTGCGGGAGCAGTACTGAGCGTCGTTTTCCTAGACAGCTTCCGATCCGAGGGAGAACTACTTTACGATAATGCCCAATCGACCACGGCTTCCCGGATCGAAGCGGGCATTGACCTTGGCTCGGGAACTCCTGCCACGATTTCCGAGGTCCTGATTTGCCATGCGGCAGAACCTGGAAAGGCAGCGCTGAAGTCCGAGGGACCGTTTTCCGTTTATAGTCTGGCGCTGGCAAGGGAGTTGTCCATACCAGGACAGGAATTGATTGATTCTCTCCGGAACGTGAGAAACAACGTCCTGAGTTCCTCTGGCAGACGGCAACTGCCGGGCTTCTCAGGCAGTGTCGGACGATCCATTGTTTGGGCCGAACCAGAAAGGAAACTGGTAGTTTCTTATAATGGCAGTGAAGGAGTAAAAATCAGGCAGGATCGTGATTTCGGAACTTCGGCAGTCTGCGGAACCCTTTTTCATCAGACCGCGATACCCCTCATTCAGAATGGAAACTCAATCATGGATCAAGAGGTTGAATGGGTGCAGGTCAAGGTCCAGGGATGGATCCGCGCCAAAAACAGTGGAAGTGTGTTCCTCAATAATCAGGGAGACGAACAGTGGATGGTGAATAGAACCCCCGATAACTTTGTCGCCATGAGAGTTGGCAAATCGATGGACACGGAGATGGTTTGCAAAGTGAGTCCGGGAACATTGATTGAGGAATTGGACCGCGATTTCACCGATGAAGACAACCCGTTCATTCTGGGCAAGTTTTCCGGCTGGGTGGTGAAGCAGAATCCCAAAGAGGTTCTTCTTCACGAGATCTTTCCTTAGCAATGGATCCGAATGCGAGTTCGCGATGATCCGTCGTCAGCGCCGTCCTGTTCTTGCTCATCTGACTCCGCTCGGCGTCCTAGGGACCTTGGTCGTAACTCTCGTAGCTGGTACAAAAAGAACCCCTGGGGAATTCGTTGAAGTGAGCCGCCTCGACCCGACCATCGTGATCGATCTGCCGTATGCGACGGAGCGCAATTTCTGCAAAACCAAGCTCTATCCGGTCGAGCGATGTTTCCTTCGGAGGGAAGTGGCGGAGCGTTTGGTGGCGGCGCATCGCAGTCTCGCCGACCGGGGAGTCGGGCTGAAGATCTGGGATGGGTATCGACCCCGCTCGGTTCAATACAAGATGTGGGAGGTTTCCCCGATGCCTGGCTTCGTGGGGGATCCAAGGCAGGGTTCAAAGCATAATCGGGGTGCTGCGGTGGATGTGACGTTGGTCAACCTCGTTACCGGCGGAGAACTTGAGATGCCCACTCCTTTTGATGAGTTTTCATTGAGGGCGGCCAGCACTTTCTCCGGACTGCCCCTGAATGTGGCTGCCAACCGGACCTTGTTGCAGGAGACAATGCAGGCACAAGGATTCACGACGATCAGCCGGGAGTGGTGGCATTTCGACTATCAGGGATGGGCGGATTTCGCTTTATCGGACGAGTCATTCGAATCCCTGTTTGAATCGGAGAGCAAAGAGTGAAACATGGGAGGCGAAGCTATGGAGCAGGTGGAGTCAATGCCGGACGGAAACCTACATAGTTCAGACCACGTTCCTGTGTTGTGACGGTGAGTCGTGAATAGGACTGGCAGTTCTGGAGATTGTTGGTCCAGCTACCCCCGCGGTAAATCCGAAGCGGACCGGGAGGTGGACCGGTCGGGTCGGTCATTACTTCACCGACCGGATACGCGCCAAACCAGTCTGAGACGAATTCCGCGATGTTCCCATGCATGTCATAAAGCCCCCATTGGTTCGCTTCCTTTCCGCCGACTTCGTGAGTTTGGCTATCAGCGTTGCCAAGGAACCATGCAACTGCTTCGAGATTGGTCAGCTGGGAGCCGTCCCTTCCGGCGCGACACGCGTATTCCCACTGCGCCTCGGATGGCAGTGACCACCTCCATCCATCCTGGAGGGAATGCTCCCGGTTCATTTTCTCTAGCCAGCCCTGGACATCAACATATCTCACCTGCTCAACCGGCAGGGTGTCGCCTTGAAAGTAGCTTGGATTGGAACCCATCACATTTAACCACTGCGCCTGAGTGCATTCTGTCACGGCCAACCAGAAACCTTTTCTGAGAATGATACGATAATCGCTACCGCCACCATTTTCCTCCGATGAACTTGCAAGGCCCATGCGGAATTCCTTCTCACTGGTTGGAGGACACCATACCATTTCGAGTCCTTCGAAAATTCTGACTTCTCCGGCTTCGGTGCCTTCCATTATTGGAATGGCAGGGGCAGGGGTAACGGGTTTTGAAGGCTCGGGAGGAGGGTTGGTAGAAAGAAGACCCAAGGGAACAGAGGCTTCGGGAGAGGAGGCTGGGTCTGCCGATAGTGGAACCGGAACTTCGGCGATTGGGTCGGCCTGCTTCGGGTCTGGCTTTGATTTCAAATCCTCAGTATTGGAAGTTTTTCCTTCGTGAGCGGTCACCGAATGATCCCCCTTCTCCCTCTCAGGTTCGGGCCACTGGGACCAAAGGAAAAGACTTGTCGCCAAAAGAGATAGGAGCAGGAAAGGAACTAGGGCTCCTATCCATTTTGGGGGAGTGTCCTTGGGAGTGTCCTTGGGAGTGTCCTTGGGAGTGTCCTTGGGAGTGTCCTTGGGAATGTCCTTGGGAATGTCCTTGGGAATGTCCTTGGGAATGTCCTTGGGAATGTCCTTGGGAATGTCCTTTTGAGTCTTTGAAAATCGTTCGGCCAACTCCTTCAAAAAGTCAGGTAACTCCTTCTCAAGTGTATTTGGATCAAACGTGCCAGCTTCAAGGAAATGAAAATCACGGAGGGTTTCAGGTAAATCGTCCTCGTCGGGCATCTTTCCTCCCAAGAGGATAGGAACCACTAGCTTTCTGGATGTCAGGGCGAGTTCGATTTCTGTTCTCACCATGTCTGAATCACTGTTCCGCTTCCTCTTGAGAATGCTCAGCCACTTCTCCCCGATTAAGACTAGGACGACATCCGAGGAGTGGATGGCTTCCTGAATCCTGTAAAGATAGTTGGAGCCCGGCAGAATGGCTCCTTTGTTCCGATCAACAAAGACCTCGTCAAACCCCGCGTCTTTGCAAATGCTTCCGATCGGTTTGACCAGCCAGTTTGCAGTAGGGTCGCTCCGGCGATAACACAAAAAAACCTTCGGCATATGAAAAGGAAAAAAGGCGATTGCGGCTTGGTTGGCAAAGCATGCATCGGTTCATGCACGCTTCTGCCAAGGGAAGCCGCGTGGAATAGTATGAGTCCGGACGAGGATCGACAAGCCTGAAAATTGGCACACTGGAATTCAGATAATCGAATCCCGTTGCCGAGGAGTTCAATAACTCGTGCGAGAAGAGAGGTGAAAAGTCACCAGAGAATAAATGCAGATCTGCGCAACGGGACGGTGGCGGTCTTTGCGATATTGAAACAGATGGAGTCGTCCGAATTCTGCCCGGCCCTACCCCGGGTGATCCGTCTGCAGCGGTGCGCGAAGATCTTCGGGGAACCTATTGAATTGTCGGCCGTAGATGGCGAACAGGTTCACCAACACCCAGTCGACCCCTTTGAAAATGGGGGATACATCTACTACATCTGTCTTCGAACCCGGACCAAACCTGTCGCCAATGAGTAGGATGGCGAGCCAACTGATCCCGGCATCGAATTTGCCCGGAGGTGGAATGCACTCGAAGCTGCCGCCGGGGATTTTCCCATCTCCCGCGCTGAGGCTTTACTTTCCGGGCAATGGTGCGAGTGCCCCATCCCGGAGCCACGGCCTCAAGTCATCCCATGGCAGCAGGTAGCTGACAAAACCCATGGCGAAGGCGGCGACTTCGTAGGGCTCATGGGAAAAGCCTATCCCTCCCACGGTGAGAAACCAGTTTTCATTCAGTTCGATCTCGTCCACATCCAGCGGTCCTGCACTCAGGGCGGCACCGGGCTTGAGGCCCAAGTTTCGCCTCAGTTGGACCTCTGCGGCGCGGGCGAGAGGCTCCTCATAACCGGGCTTCAGGACGTCCCGACGCAGATCAAGAAGACGCCCCGTGGCAGTCTCGAAAGTCAGGTAACGATCGGTGTAATTGCTATGGGCACCACCCTGATAGTAACGCACGTGGAGTCTAACCGTCACGTAGCCACCCTCGTTGTAGACCGGTTGAATGGTCAGCTCTTGAATGTCGCTGCCTGAGAGTCCGAGGCCGAGGTTCTCCGGAGCTACCGGCTCCGCGCGAATCGCTCTTTCCAAGTCGGTAAAAGGATTTCCGTCCCCCTGACGCACGAGATCGGATTCCGCTGGACCGCCCGTGTCGAAGGCATCGGCAGCCGCCTCGCGGATCGCGGCGTTGATTCGGCGGACCGATTCGTTACCGCTCTCGAACTGAACCACTAACGCGGAGTTTTCATTGCGTGTTTCAATGCTTCCACGCGACTGGGTCCAGCTCGAGGAGAAGCGGTAGAAGACAGCGGGCAGCGAGTCGTTCTCGTCACTCTCCTGGAGTCTGATCGGAAGAACGTTTTTGCCATTCGGCGAATGCCAGGTTCCTTCGAAGGAGCGGAACTCGTCACCGAAGATTCCCTCCCACCGGCCTGTCGATCCCTCGGGTCCGATCAATGGGCCTTCGGTCAGGACCACTCTACCGCTGGTCTCGGGAGCGGGTGTTTCGTCCTTGCCGGCTTCGTTATGCAGGCCGAGTGGCAAACGGAGACTCGAGTAGAAATACGACCCTTCCCACCTGTCTCCCTCCCTGCATAGAAAGACACGAATAGGTATGCGATCGTCGATGCTACCGTTGTAGGCCCGGTAGGTCATCGAGTCTTCGGGGTGGATTTCGTAGGCGGACAAGTCAGCCGCCACCAGATTGTCTCCTACCGGCCAGGATATTGAAACCGTGAGGACAAGTATCTGCAGGCACGTCAGGGGCGTTAAGTTCATCTCAATTCCGGTCCGCACTTTGTGTTAGTCGGGATACGCCAGGCCTGCTTCGGCCAGGGCAATCCGGGCCTGTGTTTGTGTGTTAGACGCGGTGAAGGGTGGTGCTCGGGCGCGGTTCCGAAAACAAGGAGAAAGAACGGGGAATTTTCATAGGGGATTTCAGAAGAAGCAGGGGGTGTAGGGTGTCTCTTGAAACCCGCCCGGATTGGACTTGAACGCCGGTGGTCGCAGCTACAAAAGATCTCACTTTTTGTATTCACTCCGACGGGAAAAATATCCGAATGGATGTATCTAGGGAAGAGAAACTTCGCCATGAAAGAAGTGGATCACTGACTGGTGTTTCCTCCGATCTGGGGGAAATTTTCCACACTTTGGGATTTCCATCATGCGCATCAAGTCGTGGGTATCACCCAAAAAGAAAGTGCGTGCCGCCGCCTTCAAAGAGGTCGTGAGCGGACGAGGCACTCTCCTGACGTGGCGGCACAAGGACAGGCTCTGGGTCGCGCGATCCGGTCTCGATCCGCGGGCCTGGTTCTTGAAATTGGACGAACAGGGGCGCGGAACGGGTGGGTGGATCCACAGCCGCCCGTGGCTCGACGAACTCCTTCGCCCGCCCTCGATGATCCGGCACACGCGGGGCCCGCTTCTGAGCCGGATGCGCAGAGACCTGAAGACGATTCATCGGCGTTCTCTGCATCCGCTGCCTGAGGGCAGACTGGAGAATAGTCTCACCTCGCAGAGTGAGGGACTCGATCCTGCGACGTTGCCGCACCTCACGCGCCTCTGGCCGGAGATCGTCGAAGTGCTGGCGCATTGGGAAACGCGATCCTCGATTCGTCCCCAGGACGCCCGTTTTGCCTATGCCCGCATCCGCAAGACGGAGCACCAACTCCGCCGCATCGAGGCGGTGGCGGACTGGCTCGGTCACTTCCCGCCGGAGGCGCTCGAATTCGTGGAACGGCACGGATTCAAGGAACGCCGCTGGCATGTCCTCAATCTCTGGATGCGCGTCCCCGAAGGGCGCGAGCTCTTCGACGAGATCCCGGCGCTCGCCTGGATGCTCGCCTCGTCGTGGCAGTTCCGCAGACCGGTCTCAAAGCCCTTCCGCTCAATCCGAGCGCTCGTCCGAAAACCGAGAGCGCGGATTCTGGAATGGCTGGGGCTTCCGCCGGGGGACGGTACGCTAAAGCTGCTGCGGCAGCTGCCGGGCCAGGCCTGCGATCAGCTCCTGATGCGCCGATGCCACGCCGCCTTCGGGGATGTCACCCTCCGCAACTGGCTGCTCAACCTCTGCATGCCCTTGACCTTGGATGTCCTGCTCGCGGCCAATCCCGGGCGTATCAGCTACCCCTTGCTCCGCGCCATCGCCGAAGGCCAGTCCATGCCACTTTTCGGCGCCCGGGACGAGGTGGCGCGGGTCTACCTTGATGTGTGCTGGATGGCGTGGAGTTTGGAGGAGGTCGATCCCGACCGGCTCGGACGCATCCGATCGACGAGGCAGCTTTGGGAATTCCATGAGGAACTCGTCGCCTTGCAGAACTCGCGGGAGCGGCCGTCCACCCCCGCCTGGGAAGGCCGCAAGCCGCCTCCCGTCGCTCCGGCGCAGTGGATGGTTCCCCTTGAAACGGAGGAAGCTCTCGAGGCGGAGGCCTGCGAACTGCGGCACTGTCTCTCCTCATCCCGGTATCGCGATGCGGTGACTGAGGGGCACTACTACGCTTATGCGGTGCATCATGAATTGGGCCGCGCCACACTGGGGATCCAACGAAATTCCGGGGAAGGTTGGAGCATCGACCAGTTGCGGGGTCACGCCAATGGAGCCGTCGATCCGGCAGTGCAGTCGGCTGTCGCCGAATGGGCGACGCAGCATCGGATCCAGTGCGACCTCGGATCACCGGACACTCTTGGCGGTCGCGCTGCAGCAGAAGCCGGAGCCTTTCTAGCCCATCGGGAGTATGCCTTTGCGGGGGACGACGAGGGGGATATTCCGTTTTGAGTTGGATCAACCCAACATCCTCCGTGACCCCGTGACCCCGTGACC
>DDSV01000019.1 GCA_002344215.1 Akkermansiaceae bacterium UBA2381 | reverse complement strand
CACAGCTACCCGCATTGCTGGCGGTCGAAGACACCCATCATTTTCCGCTCGGTGCCGCAGTTTTTCATCCGCATCGACGCGCTTCGCGAAACTGCGCTGAAGGAGATCGACTCGGTCCGCTGGCTCCCTCACTGGGGCCGCAACCGCATTTTCGGAACGGTCGAGTCACGCCCCGACTGGTGCATCTCGCGCNNCGACCCGACTGGTGCATCTCGCGCCAGCGCACCTGGGGCGTGCCGCTGCCCGTATTCTACGACGCCGAGTCTGGCGAGCCGATGATCGATGCCGCGCTCGCGCGCAAAGTGGCCGACCTGACCGAGTCGGGTGGGACCAATCTCTGGTTTGAAAAAGACGATGCGTGGTGGGCCGAGTCGCTCGGTCTCCCCGCCGGGACGAAGCGATGCACCGACACCCTCGACGTCTGGATCGACTCGGGCTCGAGCCATGTCGCGGTGATGGATCGCCATCCCGAACTGAGCTGCCCCGCCGACCTGTATCTCGAAGCAACCGACCAGCATCGCGGCTGGTTCCAGAGCTCCCTAATGCTCAGCGTCGCGGTGCGGGATAAGGCACCCTACAAGGCGGTCATGACGCACGGTTTTGTCGTCGATCAGGATAAGAAAAAGATCTCCAAGTCCGAAGCGAAGAAGTCGGGCAAGCCGGTTGATGCGGCCTATTTCTACGACAAGTACGGCGCGGACATCCTCCGTCTCTGGGTGAGCAGTGTCGATTGGCAGAACGAGGTGCCGTTTGGCGAAGATCTCTTCAAGCAGACCGCTGAGCCCTATCGCCGTTTCCGCAACACCCTGCGCATCCTCCTTGCGAACCTGAACGACTTCGACATCACGAAGGACGGGGTCGGACCCGAAGCGATGACTCTGCTCGATCGCTGGATCCTCGAGCGTCTCCACCAGGTCGTGATCGAATGCCGCGAGGCCTATGCCGCCTTTGAATTCCGCAAGGTTTTCAACACGCTCAACCAGTTCTGTGCAGTCGATCTCAGTGCGCTCTACGTCGACATCACGAAGGATCGTATGTACTGCGACGCCGTCGCCTCCCCGCGCCGGAGAGCCTCGCAGACGGCGATTCATCAGGTCTTCGAAGGGCTCGTAAAGCTCATCGCACCCGTCCTCGCCTACACCGCCGACGAGGCCTGGGAGTATGCCGGGCACACAGAGTCGGTCCATCTCGAGCTTTTCCCCGAGGCCGATCCGGCCTTTGCCTCGGACGAGGCCACGGTGAAAATCGGTCACCTTTCCCGCCTCCGCGATCTCGCCCAGGTCGCGATTGACGGAGCGGTCAAGGCGGACGAGTTCAAAAAGCGCGAGCGTGCCGCGGTCGTCTTCCATCTCCCCGCTGACGATGCCGCGCGAGCGGTCCTGAGTGAGGCTCCCGAAGAAGCACTGGAATTCCTCATGGTCTCGGGCGTTTCGGTCGAGGCCACTGATGGTCCCGCCCGCGCGACCGTCGCGGTGACGAGGCACGAGGAGTGCCCGCGCTGCCGCCGCTCTCTCACCCTTCACGCGGGAAGCAGCCTCTGCTCTCGCTGTGACGAGGTAGTCGTCTCCCTCGCCCCCCTCGCCACATGAGAAAATTTCTCCTCGCCCTGACCCTGCCGCTCTATGTCCTCGATCAGTGGACGAAGTGGCTCATCGTCTCGAATTTTCCCGACGCGGTGAATGAGCCGGTCGCTCACCGGGTGATCGAGGTCATACCCGGCTTTTTCAATATCGTGCGGGTTCACAACACCGGGATGGCCTTCGGAGTCATGAACGGAGCTGAGCATGCGAACTGGTTTTTCGGGATTATCGGAGTTGCCGCGATGACCGCCATAACGATGCTCTGGAGAAAAGGGGCCTTCCCCGACCTGATCTCGAAAGTCGCCGCCTCGCTGCTCATCAGCGGCATTATCGGTAATCTGACGGACCGGCTTCTCCCGGGCCGCGGCTACGTTGTCGACTTTCTCGACTTTCAGCCGCCGTTTTACGGAACGCTTTTTCCGGCTTCGGGCGGGCACTTTCCTTCTTTCAACGTAGCGGACTCCTGCATCTGTATCGCGGCCGCGCTGCTCATCATCTCGGCCTTTCGCCAGCCGGGAGCCGCGAAGAAAACTCCCGGGAATGCCTGATCGATGGAAGGCGGGCGTTTTCCTTTTCCCTTTCAGAATCGAAAATCTCTGGCACCTTGCCGATTGTCATGAAAGCACCATTCACCTTCGCCCTGTCCCTTTCCTTGAGCACGATGCTCATCCTGGGCGGCTGTGCCAATAAGGACGACGGGAGTGCTTCGCCGACGGTCAAACCTTCGAATCCGGCCACTCTGGGAACCTCGCCCGCCAATGCCGCACCTGGAAACGCCGCAACCGTCTCGGGAAATCCCGTCCCGGCTTCGACCGGAATCCAAACGACCTATTCCGGTCTCAAATATGAAGTTCTCCGCCCCGGAACCGGTGCGAGGCCATCTTCGTTCAACCGGGTGAAGGTTCATTACCACGGCTACCTTCCGGACGGAACCGTGTTTGACAGCAGTGTGCAACGTGGGCAGCCGGCGACTTTCGGGCTGAATCAGGTCATCGCCGGGTGGCGCGAGGGGATCCCCCTGATGCAGGAGGGAGCCAAATACCGTTTCACCGTTCCGCCCCATCTCGCCTATGGGGCTCAGGGTTCTCCTCCGAAGATCGGGCCGAATCAGACGCTGATGTTCGACGTGGAGCTGTTCGAAGTGATCTACTGAGCTGGGAAAATGGTGCGCGATACTGGATTTGAACCAGTGACCCCCACCGTGTCAAGGTGATGCTCTACCCCTGAGCTAACCGCGCAAAAACCTCCCAAGGGAGGGCGGCGAATGTAACCACAGCGAAGTTTATCCGCAACTGGAATATTTCCGATCGTGACCGAGCGTGAACAGGTGAGCGAATCCATCCAACTCAGCAGCCATTTTCAATCCCCGTCTCTTTCGAAGAATATTCACCTTCGGCAGTGGCATCCCCCGGGTGGGGACAAGGGGACGGTTCTCCTGATGCATGGTCTCGGTGATCATGTCCGTCGCCACGATTGGGCTGCCGGACTGCTGACCGGGGCCGGATACCGGGTGATCGGTTTTGACTGGCCGGGGAACGGAGAATCCGACGGTCTCAGGGGAGACATGCCCACTGTCGCGGAGGCGGGCCGCTTGATCGAAGAGATCCTTCTCGAGACCGGGAGTTCGCCGGTGGGCATCTTTGCTCATTCCACCGGTGCCTACCTCCTTCTTCACTGGCTCGGTGGAGGCCCGGCCCTGTTGAATCAGTTGCAATGGGTTTGGCTCAGCTCTCCACTTCTCGCTCCCGCCCACAACCAATCGGCGCTGAAAATCGCCTTTGCCCGACTTCTCGCGCGGCATCTCCCCCGGGTGACATTAAGCACCGGGGTGAGAGTGAAGGACTGCTTCCATACCGGATTTGATCCCATTGCTTTAGCCACATTGAGAAAGGATGGAGTTCACCGGCGGATTTCCCTTCGGTTTGGCGCAAGCCTCCTTGAATCAGTGTCTGAGTTTGACTCCGCGTTTACGAGGATTCGAGATGACCTCTCCCTTCTAATTACCCAGGGCAGCGAAGACGGGGTCTGCCCGCCCGCTTACGCGGAAAAGCTCTTTGAGCAATTGCCGGTGAAACAAAAGACCCTCATCATGATCTCGGGAGCCCGTCATGAGCCATTTCGCGAGCCACATCACGAGGCAGTGTCGAATGCGGTTCGCGTTTGGTTGGGGAACCGGGGGAAATAGCACCGTAGAAGTCACGCCTCAGTGGGTGAGGGCGTAGAAGACAATATTGATCCCGAGAGGGTAGGCGTATTTTTCCGAGAACTCACGGAAGTACCAGGGATCGGTTCCTTCCTCCTCCCATCCGTCCCCGAGATCGGTGTTAAAGCAGATCATCATGCAGACCCGGCCCGCGTCATCGAGAATGGCCCGGTAGTGGGGGGTCTCGGATCCGGGCTTGTTCCATTCGTAAGTGATTCCCTCCTCCCGCCCCATCATGGCCATCCCGACCGCCGGGATTTGCGGTTTGATTTCGAGGTCAAAGACCATGTGAAAGATGGGGTGATCTAGCTCGAGCTCCACATAGTCGCGATCCGGGAAGATCTGCTTCAGGGCGCGTTCGAAATTTTTCCACTCATAGAGCCCCCAGAAGTCATCGACCATGATGAATCCTCCGTTTAGGAGATAGTCCCTGAGGATGGTCGCTTCTTCGTCGGTGATCCAGATATCCCCCGGTTCGATCATGTAAATGAAGGGGTAATGACGAAGTTGTTCGGCGTCGATATCCACGATCGCCCCCTTCGGATCAACTTCGAGAGAGGTCAGCTGCTGGAGCCGGTAGGAGAAATTCAGCTCGCTGTCAGGGTAGTCGATGAGCCACTTGGCCCGTTGTCCCATCCAGGTTCCCGAATTGTAGCGAAGGCGGGCGAAGGTGAAGACATCGTTGGGCAACTCCGCGTTGACACTCCAGTCGGGAAAGTCGTCGTAGCGTCCCCCCCGCCATTCCCGGGGGTCTTCCGGCACTTCCCCGTCCTTGATTCCAAAATAGGTCGTACGGACGTGGCCGGACCGGTCCTGGGTGATGCCGATCGCGCAGAGGAAAAGCAGCGCCAGCGATCCGAAGGATTTCAGGGTTGGGCGAGGCATACGGGGATGGTAGGTGAAATCCGTGGGGGGAGAAAGGAAAAACGATCGCGGTAGTTCGAGCCGTCTTGTCGGGACAGTAGATCGTTGATTTGCCAGGTCGAACCGGCTCACCCTTCTTCGCAACGGCTGCGAACCTTCCCGAATCCTCTTCGCCCCCGGGGCCGGGGATGGAAAGGAATCGGCAGGCTTAGGAGGGCGTTAACCTACTTATTTAGAATAGTTCTTGATCTAAAGAACTTTTTCGCTATCGGTGCCGTAACCTTACTCGATGGCGGATCAAATGACAGTTTCCAAGGCTTCCGGTGACTTCGGCGGGCTTCGTATGACGAAGCAGCGCCAGGTAGTCTACGATGTCCTCGCCGATTTGGGGCCGAAACATCCGACTGCTTCGGAGGTTTTTGTCACGGCAAAGGAGCGCATGCCCTCCATTTCGCTCGCGACGGTCTACAATTGCCTTGAGACCCTCACTGGAGCGGGAGCGATCAAGCAGGTCAATATCGACCGGGAAGCCTCCCGCTACTGCCCGAATCTCCAGCCTCACGCCCATTTTTACTGCACCGGATGTGATCAGGTCTTTGACATTGGCCTCGAAAAGGGTGCCGATGCCTCCTCAATTTGGGCGCTTCCGTCCGGTTGCCTGATTGAGGAAATGAATGTTGCGATGAAGGGCGTCTGCGGCACCTGCCCCAAATGCCGCACGGCGAACGGCCATTCCTGAGTGCCGCCTACTATTTTTGAAACATGAGTCAGTCACTGAAAATTGAAAACCTGCACGCCACCGTCGATGGCACTGAAATCCTAAAAGGCCTTACCCTCGAAGTCCCGAAGGGTGAAGTCCATGCCATCATGGGTCCGAACGGTTCAGGCAAATCGACCCTTTCCAAGGTAATGGCCGGCCACGAGGCCTACACCGTGACGGAGGGCACTGTCATGCTCGACGACATCAATTTGCTCGAGCTTGCAATCGACGAACGCTCCCGCGCCGGGTTCTTCCTCGCCTTCCAGTATCCCCACGAGATTCCGGGCGTCAGTAACGCGAACTTCCTCCGTGCCGCCCGTCAGGCCCGGCTCCCCAAAGGTGAGGAAGTCGATGCGGTTGCCTTCTACAAGGAGATGTATCTCAAGATGGACGAGCTCGGGATGGACCGAAAGTTCACCGGCCGTTCCGTGAACGAAGGCTTTTCCGGAGGAGAGAAAAAGCGCAACGAGATCCTCCAGATGATGATGCTTGAGCCGAAGTATGCCGTGCTTGACGAAACCGACTCCGGTCTCGACATCGATGCTCTCAAAATTGTGGCTCAGGGGGTTAACTCGATGCGTTCACCCGAGCGGGGATTTCTCATCATCACTCATTATCAGCGCCTTCTCGACTACATCGTTCCCGACGTCGTCCACGTCATGTTTGACGGACGCATCATCAAAACCGGAGGAAAAGATCTTGCTTTGGAGCTTGAGGAGAAAGGATATGACTGGGTCACGAAAGAACTCGTGCCAGCCTGAGATCGGAGATTGAGAAGAGGGAAGGAAACATCATGCCAGACAGCGCAACACTCGAAGCGGTCAACATCGATCAGGACGAAGGCAACTTCTCCTACCCCGAGGACTATGCCCATGACGCGGGCTACGGTCTCAACGAGGGGACCGTCGATTACATCTCGAACATCAAGGGCGAAGCCGAGTGGATTCGTGAATTCCGCCACAAGGCGCTCAAAGTCTTTTTTGCCAAGCCCATGCCGACCCACTGGGCGAGCAAGGACCTCGAGAACATCATCTTCAACGACATCCGTTATTACCTTTCCAAAGGCCAGACCCCGACCCGGAACTGGGACGAGGTCCCTGACGATGTTAAGAAAACCTTCGAGCGTCTCGGTATCCCCGAGAAAGAGCGCAAATTCCTTGCCGGGGTCGAGGCCCAGTTCGACAGCGAGGCGGCCTACTCCAATGTGAAAGAGGAGCTCACGAAAGAGGGCGTTATTTTCGTCAACTCGACCGAGGGACTCCGCGAGCATCCCGAGATCTTCCGCAAGTGGTTCGGCAAGGTCATCCCGACGGGCGACAACAAATTCTCCGCTCTCAACAGCGCCGTCTTTTCAGGAGGCAGCTTCATCTACGTGCCCCCCGGCGTGAAGGTGAAACATCCGCTCCAGGCCTACTTCCGAATCAATGCGGAAAACTTCGGCCAGTTCGAGCGCACTCTCATCATCGTCGACGAGGGCGCCGAGGTCACCTACATGGAGGGCTGTACCGCGCCGAAGTTCGAAACTGCGACGCTCCACAGCGCCGTTGTCGAGCTCGTCGCGATGAAAGACGCGAAGATCCAATACATCACCGTGCAGAACTGGTCGAACAACGTCTTTAACCTCGTGACAAAGCGGGGCATCGCCCACGAAAATGCGGAGATCCGCTGGATTGACTGCAACATCGGATCGCGTCTCACGATGAAGTATCCCGGCGTCATCATGAAAGGTCGCAAAGCTCGCGGCGAAGTCATCTCCATCGCGCTGTCCAACAACGGCCAGCACCAGGACACCGGTGCGAAGATGATCCACGCCGCCGACGAGACAACTTCGAACATCGTTGCCAAATCCATCTCCGTGGGCACGGGCCAATCGACCTACCGCGGGCAGGTCCACATTCCCAGGCACCTCAAGGGTTGCAAGAACAACACCGAGTGCGATGCCCTCCTCATCAATTCGAGCAGCCGCACCGACACCTATCCGGCCATCACTGTGCGCGGCAATCAGCATGCGACCCAGCACGAGGCGAGTGTGAGCCAGGTCAGCGAAGACCAGATCTTCTACATGAAGCAGCGCGGCCTCAGCGAAGGTGAGGCGATGAGCCTCAGCGTGAACGGATTCGTCAACGACCTTGTCCGCGAGTTCCCGATGGAATACAGCGTCGAGTTGAAACGCCTCATCGACATGGAAATGGAAGGCAGCGTCGGCTGATCTGAGATTTCTCTGCTACTCTACTTCTTCACTTCTCTACTTCTTTTTCCAGTCCGATGTCTATTGTCCTTACGCCTATGGAGGAAACGATTACTCTCGAGCCGACTGAAGTCTGGCTTTCGAACCCTCCTCTTACTGAATCCGATGCTGCACCGGCCGCCGCGACTCCAGCCTGGTATCGCGAGCTTCAGCAAAAATCGTGGGAGCGCTTTAACGAGCTGCCCGTCCCGACACGGACGAATCAGCACTGGCGTTTCGCCGACTTGAAAATGATCCGCTTCGCCGACCTCGCCACTGCCGCTCCCGCGTCGGATCCCGCGAGCCTCGTGGCGCGTGCAAAAGCAAATCGACCGGCAGACTTTTCGGCGCATTTTGTCTTCGCGAACAACCGGCTCATCCATTCCGAGATCGCCGATCTCCCGGCCGGGGCGATTTGTCTTCCTCTCAATGAAGCTCTCGCCGCCCACGGTGATCTTATCCGCGGACATTTTCTTCAGGAGACGCAGACGCTCGGTGGAGACAAGTTTGCCGCGCTCCATGGTGCCGCGACCCTCAGCGGACTTTTTGTTCATTTCCCGAAGGGCTGTGTCAGTGACAAACCCGTCCTCGTCCATCACTTCAGCGGAGGTGAGGGGCAGCTCATCTTCCCCCATACGCTCGTGGTCGCCGAGGACAATGCTGCGGTCTCCGTCGTCGATATCTTCGAATCCATCGCCGAGTCCGAGCAGACCCTGACAGTCGGAGTGGTCGATCTCATTGCCGATCGCGGCGGAAAGATCCAGTATGTTTCGCTCCAGAATCTCAGCGACAACGGCGCGAAGCATGTCCAGATCAACAACACCCGCGCCGGACGCGATGCCTCGGTGAAGGTGGGCTTCATCAATCTCGGGGCTGCCTGGGTTCGCAACGAGTCGCTCAATCGCATGACGGACAAGGGCGCTGATTGCCAGATCTTCAGCGCAAACCTCGCCAACGGAATTCAGGAGTACGATCAACGCACCCTGCAGTCGCACGAGGCGCAGCACACCACGAGCGATCTCTTTTTCAAGAATGCCCTCTACAACAAATCGCGCACGATTTTCTCGGGGCTCATCCACGTGAAGCCCGGCGCCCATCACACCGATTCGTTCCAGACCTGCCGCAATCTCCTCGGCAGCGAGGAAGCCGAAGCCAATTCCATGCCCGGTCTCGAGATCGACGCCGATCAGGTGAAATGCTCACATGGATCGACCTCAGGCCAGATCAGTGACGAAGAGATCTTCTATCTTCAGGCTCGTGGTATTCCTGCCGACGACGCCCGCAAGATCATCAGCCTCGGATTCCTCAATGAATCGATCGAGAAACTCGAGGGTGATGAACTGAAGCAATACCTCTTCACCGAGGTTGAACGGAAGTTTGCGAAGCTCGACGAGGATGCTTGATTAAACGGGCTCTTCCTTGTGGAAGTAGATCTTCACAAACTCCATGCGCCGTTCCTCATCATGGCCTCGCTCCATAAAGTTCGCGGCCTGATGCACGAAGCCTGAGGAGAACTTCAGTTCGACCCCGACGTCGAGTTTCATCCGGCTCTTGAGGCGGTTGCCGGCTTTCTCCGCTTCTTTTTTGGAAACCGAGAACTTTTCCTGGAGAGGCTGACCCTTTTCCTCTTCGTAATCGACCTTGAACGCCTCAAACTGAGCGATGCGCTCAGGTTTGACGAGGGCGTGAGTCTGAAAATCGTCGAGAACGAACTCATCGGCGGCCTTCAGGTAATTGACCGCCCGGCTCGCGACTTCCATTCGCTCCTCCTGGCGGGTGTCTTCGGGCAGTCCGCGTTCTGCGAAGGCGACACAAAGCTCGGAATAGCGCCGGGTGAGGTAGTCATCGCTCGTGACCGGTTTTGCCCCGATGAAGTCGCGGACCCAGAACAGGGTATTGCCCCCGCTCTTGTCGAAGAGGTAAACCGAAAAGCCATCCGCCTTTCCATGATTGAGGATGAGGCAGCCTTTGTCGATCTTGTCCGGATAGATGCCCTGCTCCGTCGTCAGGACGAGGTCACCGTCGCGCTCCGAGATCTGGAGAAAGGGAACCTTGCTCTCCGATTTCACGATGCTGATGGCCTGGACCGGTTCACCTGAGACACCGATGTGGTTGATAAGCGCCACACAGAGATCGCCCGACTTGATGTTCGGATGATTCGACTTGGCATGGAGATGACGGGCGATCATCGCGCCCTGTTCGAGGAGAGTGTCGTTGTTCTCGAAAATCTTCGCCGCGTAGGCGTAGAGCTCATTGCTCTCGAGCGAGGTGTGATGGAAAAACTGATGTAACTCAAGGGCACGGAAGGACTTCAGGAAACAATGGGTGAGCAGCTCCGCCTCCTCGTCCTTGAAGCGACAGAGCGACTGCGAGGTTTGGAAGGGTTCATTACGCACCGGATTGCCCACCTTCGCGAGGGACATCGCGGCGAGCTTGGCGTTTCGAAAATTGAGAACAAGTGACATGGGTCGCAGCCTAACAGGGTTGGGTCGATGGGGCAACAGGGTTGGGTTCCGGAATCGGCCGCCGGAGCGGCCGCCCTACAAATCGGTGTCGACCTTGCGACACTTTGTAGGGCAAGCGCCCCGCTTGCCGCCCGGAGGGGCATCTCAATTCGCCACCACGTTGACAAGCCGACCCGGCACCACGATGACCTTCCGGATGGTGAGGCCTTCGGTGAAGGACTTCACCTTATCGCTCTCAAGGGCGAGCTTCTCGACCTCCTCGTTCGAGGCACCGTTGGCGACAAACATCTTGTCGCGGACCTTGCCGTTTACCTGGAGAACGATCTCGATTTCATCTTCGATGAGTTTCGCGGGCTCATAAGCCGGCCATGGCTGGTTCGCGAGGTCGGTTTTCTCAACCGAAGGAAAGGCGGCCGCGAGGGTCGCGTTGAGTTCCTCGGTGAGGTGCGGGGCATAGGGGTTGAGCACCTTCAAGAGAAGCACAAGCGATGAGACAGGAACCGCCTCAAGCTTGGTAAGCTCGTTCGTGCACACCATCATCTGCGAGATCCCGGTGTTGAAACTCATTGCCTCGATGTCCTCGCCGACCTTTTTTATCGTCGCGTGAACCACCTTGTCGGTGGCTTTGTCAGGGGCAGCATCGGTGAGCTTCGTATTGAGAACCCAATCGCCCTCCTGATTCATCTCCATGACAAGACGCCAGACGCGGGCGAGGAAACGGTAGACACCCTCGACGCCCTTCATTGACCAGGGTTTGACCTGCTCGAGCGGTCCCATAAACATCTCGTAAAGGCGCAGCGAGTCGGCCCCGTATTCCTCGACGACGTCGTCGGGATTGACGACATTGCCGCGTGACTTCGACATCTTCTGCCCGTCCTCGCCGAGGATGAGCCCCTGGTTCACCAGCTTCTGGAAGGGCTCGGGCGTTCCGACATGGCCGAGGTCGAAGAGGACTTTGTGCCAGAACCGCGCATAAAGCAGGTGGAGCACGGCGTGCTCGGTGCCGCCGACATAGAGATCGACGCCGCCCGGCTTGCCGTTTTTGCCCAGCCAGTAGTCTTCGGCCTCGCGGGTCATGAAACGGTCCGTGTTCCGTGCGTCGCAGTAACGCAGGTAATACCAGCATGAACCGGCCCACTGCGGCATCGTGTTGGTC
>DDSV01000039.1 GCA_002344215.1 Akkermansiaceae bacterium UBA2381 | reverse complement strand
CTGTCAGGGTGTTCCGGATCGAACAGTATTTATTCATATGACCGTCGGCAGTTATATCCCCCGAACGATCCTTCGCCAGCGTGCCGAAGATCCCACGTCCTGACAAGGATATTCGCCACGCGCGTGCGTGTATCCGGGCGGAGAGTCCCCGGTTTGCGAGGCTTCCGTTCCTTCTTGGATACACGCGACCTTCGGAGGGGGCCGCCGATCATCCAAGGGATGCCTACGACGGTAAAAACTGTTCGGAAGAACACTTTTCTACTTGACGCCCGAAAAATGAACTGTTTCTGTGAACAGCATGAGCACGACCGAAACTCAAAAGAAAGTGCGTTGGTGTTGGCGGAGGGACCTCGCCGCCTTCCGTGGATTGTCCGACCGGGAACGGACTGGATTCCTCCTCGTCCTTGAGTGGTTCGAGAATTTTCGATTGCGCCACGAACTCGCGGCCGGACGCGAGGCGGCACGGAGTTTCTGGCGTGACGAGGTGCTCGGCAAGGGGCGGCAGCGGGAGACGTGGCAACTCGAGCAATGGCAAGACGCCATCAAATGGTATTTGGCTTGGCTCAATGCCTGTGCCGAGGACGGCGGCGATCACCGCAGCCTGCCCGAGCGGGTCCGCGCGGCGGTGAACTCCGCCGGTTCGAGACGAGGTTTGGCCTTGGAGACCAAGAAATGTTACCGGAGCTGGGCCGCGCGTTACGCGGGTTTTGCAGGCGACGAGCGCGAAATCATGCGCGAGGAAACCGCGACCCGGTTTCTGACTTCGGTCGTGGATGACGAGGACTGCGCTTATTCCACGCAAAAGCAGGCTCTGAACGCCCTGGCCTTTTTCTTCAAGCAGGTCCTAGGAAAGGAGGAGCCGGTGTTCAACGTGAAGCTGAAAAAGACCGGGGCCCGCGTGCCGGTGGTGCTTTCACAGGGGGAGACCCAGCGGCTTTTCGGGGCATTGGAGAATCCTGCTCCCGAACCCGATACCGGGCAGACGGAGGGAACGAGTGCGCTGATGGCGAAAAAACACAACGCTCGATACGGCTTGGTCGCCCGCTTACAGTATGGCGCGGGACTGCGCCTATCCGAGGTGGTGAGGTTGCGGGTGAAGGATATCGATCTCGATCGCGGCACCGTGACAGTGCGCCTCGGCAAGGGAGACAAAGATCGCATGACCGTGCTCCCGAAACGACTGTGTGGAGAACTCGCGGAGCAAATTGAACGGGCCAGGGCGCTTTGGGAGCAGGACCAGCGGGACGGCGTGGCGGGCGTCTACATTCCCGGTGCACTTGCTAGGAAATTCCGCAAAGCAGCTGATAGCTTCGAGTGGTTTTGGATCTTCCCGGCGAAGCAGCTGTCGGTCGATCCCGAAAGCGGCATCCGGCGACGTCATCACCTCCACGGAAAGGTTTACAACGAAGCGATCAAACGCGCGGCACAAACGGCGCGGATTGAGAAACGCGTCACCAGTCACGCGCTGCGACATTCTTTCGCCACCCACCTCCTCGAAGCCGGAACGGACTTGAGGACAATCCAGGAAATCCTCGGCCACGAAGACATCACGACGACCGAGATCTACCTGCATGTCGCGACGGGGGTGCACGGGCTCGGGGTGGTGAGTCCGCTTGATTGCATGGCGGCTTGAGCTTCAGTGCCGCATCCTGGAACGAAGGGGCTTGGCAAGCCCCATTCCTTGGTTTGGGAAATACACTATCTCAATCGATAGGGGCACCGCGGTCATTACCTTGTGGAATGCCTCTATCCCGCCACTTGGCTAGGGGGGCAATCCGCGCCATCGTTCCGGCACTGAGCCCTCTTTCCCCATGCATCGAACCCTCTTCACTCTCCTCGCTCTCTCCCTCACGCTGTCCCCTGCCCTGACACAGACCGGGAAAGCTCCCGTGAAACTGATTTTCGACACCGACATGGGCAATGACATCGACGATGCCATGGCGCTCGCGATGATCCATCAGCTCGCCCGGCGCGGAGCAGTCGAACTGCTCGCGGTGACCTCGACGAAAGATCACCCCAAGTCGATCGCCTACATCGACGCGCTCAATACCTGGTATGGTTTTCCGGACATCCCGCTCGGTGCGGTCCGCGAGGGAGCCGCGAAGGAGGAGGGACGCTTCAATGGCCAGGTTGACCGCAAGAATGCGGAAGGCAAACCTCTCTTTCCCCACGATCTCACCGGGGCAGAGGCACCCGAAGCTGTTTCGCTGATCCGCCGGACCCTTGCCGGCCAACCCGACGGCTCGGTCATGCTGGTGCAGGTCGGCTTTTTCACCAACTTCGCCCGTCTCCTCGACTCGAAAGCCGATGAGTTTTCCCCTCTCGACGGCCCTGCCTTGATTAAGGCGAAGGTGAAGGAACTCGTCATTATGGCCGGGGCTTTCCAGACGATCCGGCACAACACCAAACACATTGAGTACAATGTGAAGCTCGACATTCCTGCCGCTAAAAAGATCGCCGCCAAGTGGCCCTCACCGGTGATCTGGAGCGGGTATGAGATCGGTATCGCCGCCGCCTATCCCTGGAAAAGCATCGTCGAGGATTTTAACTACGTGGAGCACCACCTCATCAAAGATAGTTACCTCGCCTACATCCCTGAACAACCGCACGACCGTCCCACCTGGGATCTCACCGCCGCGCTCCAGGCGATTTATTCCGACCGCGGCTATTTCGACCTCTCGCCAAAGGGCCACGTCAAAGTCGACGACGAGGGGCGCACCGACTTCCACGGGAAGGATGACGGCAACGATCGTTACCTCATCATGGACGCCGTCCAGACCGCCCGCGTCCGTGAGGCCTTCGTGCAACTTTGCACCGAACCTCCGGTCAGTCGATGAGCCTGACATAAGTTCACGCCCGCCCCCTTGATTAAAAACGCGAACTTGTCAGGAGCCCCTTTCCCACATTACTCTGGATTCATGAAAATCGACTTCGGCGCCGCCTGCATGGATCTGTTCAAGACAGAGAAGAAATGGATCACTCTCCTTCTTCTCTCTGTCTGCATTCTCATCCCGGTGGTCGGGCAGATGGTAATGCTCGGGTATCTCTTCCGTCGCCATGTCGGTGAGCGGGCGGGAATTCCGGCTGCAGACTTCGATTTCACCCATTTTGGAGAGCATCTCAAAGCGGGACTTTGGCCGACCGTCTGCTCCCTCGTCGCGAGCCTGTTCATGATTCCCCTAATCATGATCGCGATGGTGCCGATGTTCATCGCTCCTATCCTTGCCCCGGAAAACGAAGTCATCATCGTGGTGGCAATACTCCTGGGAGTCTTGCTCTATATGGCCACGATCTTGATCACGGTGATACTGATCGCCCCCATCCAACTCCGTTCGGGGATGATGATGGACTTCAAGGCCGGGTTTTCGAAAACCTTTGCTTTTGATTTCCTGAAGAAGGTCGGGGGCAGTCTTTTCCTCTGGTGGCTCGTCCTTACGGTCCTGGTGGTTCCCCTCGCCATGGTCGGCTATCTCGCTCTCTTCGTGGGTGTTTATGTCGTGATCACCTGGAGCCAGGTGACGATGATGCATTTGCTCTTCCAGCACTACGATCTCTACCTATCGCGGGGCGGCACACCCGTCGAAGTCAATCCCGAGCTGCTGGCCCCACTGTCTCAGCCGAACCGTCCTCCCTCACTTCCGCAAAACCCGCCGGCAATACCTCCGGCAATTCCGCCGACAGCGTGATATTGCCACTCGAGGATACCGGTTCATTGAAATCCAGCTGAGCTGGTTTGAGCAACTCCCCTGCCTCTACCTACCTGGTTCGATTCGGGTAGCGCAAATGGATGAAGGCGGGCGTGAATCACTTTGATTCCCGAACGTCTATCCTGTATCCTTTAGAACTGACGCTGCCCTCAACTTTAACCGGAATTGTCACGTGATTGCCCCCGATCCCCAGTTGTCCCAACACTCAGCAATGGTGGAGAAGGCCCTGGCGAAAGCGGCGGCGGCCATCTCCCCGGAGGAGTTCCGAAATCTCATTGGTGATCCGGGAGGCTCGATGCTGCGGGCGGTCATGGAATGTGTCGCGGCAGATTCAATGTCGATCTGGATCGCCGATGTCACCGAGGCGAATCTGGTGGTGACCCATACCGAACCGGACCCCAAATTCATCGGCTGGTCCCAGCCGCTCGGCGAAGGCCTCATCAGTCTCTCCTTCGCCTCGGAGCAGTCTCTTTGTGAGAATCAGGTCTACCTCAACGCCGCCCATTCGAAGCGAACGGATAAGGCGCTGGGTCAGGTCACCGCGGCAATGATCGTGACACCTTTTTACTTCGGCGGCCAGCTTCAGGGAGTCATCAGTTGTGTCCAGTTGAAGGCCGGCCCTGACGCCCCCGATCCTCCCGGCTTTTCAGCGCGAAGCATGAATCGGGTACGCCGCCTGTCCACCGTCCTCGAACGACTCGTGAACTACCGACTCCTCACCAGCATCCTCGATCTGGAATTATGAGAGTAGCCTCCACAAGCGCCAGAAGCTGGCCGTCTCTGGAGGAGGCGAAGGAGGCCGCCCGTTTCGGAACCGGCGCAGGGGTGCGAGTCGCGGTCATCGACTCGGGAATTGAAAGCTCCCACCCGCGGCTCTCGGGTCTGACGATTCGTGACTCGGTCGGTTTTGAGGAAGAGGACGGGCTGGTAAAACTGATCGAAGCCGGAGGTCACGACACCTATGGACACGGCACCGCCGTCGCCGGGATCATTCACGAGGTCGCGCCGGGGGCGGAGCTCGGGAGTTTCCGCGTCATTGATGCCCGCAGTGTCTCGCGGACGCATCTGATCTGTGCCGGAGTGCGCGAGGCGATGAACCGCGGGTACCAGGTTCTGAACTGCAGTTTCGGCTGCCGGGGGCTCGCCAAATTCATCCTGCCGCACAAGGAATGGGCCGACGAGGCCTGGTTACGCGGAGCTCACATCGTCGCGGCCTGCAGCAATAGTGATACGTTTGAAACCGAATGGCCCTCCCATTTCGCCTCAGTCGTGGGAGTGGATCTGGCCGACACTGCCTCTGACGACCTCTTCTTCCGTTCGGATCGTCTCGTCAGCTTTTCCGCGAGGGGTGAAAATGTTGAAGTCGCCTGGATCGGCGGTGGCGTGCAGGTGCAGACAGGCACCAGTTTTGCGGCCCCGCGGGTTTCCGGAATCATCGCCCGCATTCTTTCCGTGTTCCCGGACATCCCCCCGGCGATGATGCACACGGTCCTTTCCTCAGTCTCAGAACCCTGGCATCCGGGCCTCAGTTCCGACTGGTAAACAACAACTGCAATACACTCTAACCGATACACCAAAGCAATGAAACACAACGCCACCTTCCTGGGCCCTGTCGATCAACTCCCTGCCGAGGGAAGTGATTTCCATCCAAGCGGAACCACCGAGATCGAGCTCTGCGCCTCGCTTTTCTCGGAATCGGAGATCTGGTTCGACGTCTCACTCGACGGCGTCACGGTTCTCTCCAATCCGCAGGAGAGCGAACTCTTCCAGCTCTTCTCGCTCAAACTTAATGAGAACTCCGCGGAGAGCGCACCGGAATGGTCAGACAAGGCCTTTGAGATCCACCTGCAGAATCTCTTCCCGGATGCTTCGGCTTTCGACACGCTCTCCGATGCCTCCGAGCCGGTCGATTTTGTGCGACGTTTCCTCGAAGTATTCGGCTCGTCCCTAAGCGATTCCGAAATCGGTAATCAGACCGCGACGCTCCCTCTGATCCGCTGGCAGCCGGGTGAGGATGAAAACTCCGCCCGTGTTCAGTTGCTCGGACTGCTCCTCGCCGATGAGAACCAGTTCGCCTCCTTCTGTGAGAGCAATGAAGGCGAGTTCGGATTTATCTTCGAGGACGCCGAAGTCCAGGCCCACGGCGTTCGCGAGGCGATCACGGTGCTCGCCCTGCTCGGCATTACCCTCGGCTCGGTCACCAATGCCGAGGCGGGACTATTCCAGAATGCCGCCAAGAAGAAGGAGATGCGCATCCAGCAGGTCTCCTACCAGAACTCCATCCGTCAGGCTCCCGCTCCGATCCCGTCACAGGCCCCCAAGAGCGGTTACCAGGATGTCCATCGGGATGCCTACATCAATCACGACCTCCTCACCGCAAGCAAGGACGCCAAGAAAAGAATCGTGGTCGATGTTTCCAAACAGCGGGCCTACCTCATCGTCGGGAACACGATCGCTCTCGATACCGCCGTCTCGACCGCCCGATCCGGGAAATACACCCCGAGAGGGGAATTCAAAATCACCGAGCGGGTCAAGACTGGCAAAACCTCAACGATTTACGGATGCAATCTCCCCTACTGGCAGCGCCTCGGAGACAGCGCCGTCGGACTTCACATCGGCGACCTCCCCGGCTACCCCGCCTCTGCCGGTTGTATCCGCCTTCCCGAGTCGGTCGCCCCGATCCTATTCGAGCATACCTCGAGCGGAATCACCGTGGAGGTGGTCGACTCGTGGAATCCCGCGAGCCTGAATCAGTCGATCGCCCAGCAGAACATCATCGTCGCCCAGGTCCTCCCTCAACAACAGGAGGGTTGATTCATCGCCGACTCAGGGCCGCGAACGCCCTGAGTCGATGATCTCCTGAAGTCTCGCCTGCAAGCGGGTCGCGACTTCAGGCTGACTGTCGATGAGGTTCTCGTTCTCTCCGGGATCGACGGATAGGTCGAAGAGTTGGAAGCGGGGCACCGCTCCATTTTCCAACTCTTTCTCGACCACCAGATTTCGGGTCGTGAGGGAGTCATGGCGGAGGAGTTTCCAATTACCGGAGCGGAATCCGTAGTTTCCCGCCGTCCCGTTATCCTGTTGCACGAGGTCTTCGCGTCCCTTCGCATTCGCCTCCCCGAGGAGCGCGCCCATCACATTCTGTGTATCGAGAGCCGCATTCTCTGGAATCACAGCTCCGGTGAGGCCGGCGAGACTGCCATAGAGATCAATCGTCGAGACCACTTCTTCGGACGCTCCGGGAGTGATCGTGCCCTTCCATCGGGTGATGAAAGGAGTCCGCGTGCCGCCCTCGTAGACGCTGTATTTCCCTCCCCGGAAGGGACCGGCCGCCCGGTGCTCTCCCACTTTTTCAAGAGCCCCGTCGGCATATCCGTCATCCATCACCGGACCATTATCCGAGCAAAACACAAAAAGGGTGTTGTCCGACAATCCTAGTTTTTCGATCGTCGTAGTCAACTCACCGACACACCAGTCGAGTTGGACAATAGAGTCGGCGCGGAACCCGTGCGGAGTCACGCCCTGAAACCGCTCATGCGGAATCCGCGGCACATGGAGATCGTGCGAGGCGAAAAAGAGGAAAAAGGGCGCGTCCTTGTTCTCCTCAATCCAGGCTACCGACTTTTCGACCCATTTATCGGCGAGATCCTCATCGCGAAAGCGTGCGGTTTGTCCGCCGGTGTAAAACCCGATGCGGCTGATCCCGTTGTGTATGGTGCCGTTGTGCCCGTGGGTCCAGTCCATCTTGAGCGTCTCGCGATGGGAGATCCCGGTGACATGATTCGCATCGGGAGCCTTGTTTCCCACCCACAGCGGGTCGGCCGGATCGAGATTGAGGACCCGGTGATTCTCGACATAGACCTGAGGGACGCGATCATTGGTGGTGGGAAGGAGAAAGGAGTAATCGAATCCGATTTCCAGCGGACCGGGTTTGAGTTCGCCATTCCAGTCAGGCCCCTCCGGTCCTCCCAGACCGAGGTGCCACTTTCCGATCACCGCCGTCTTGTAGCCGACGCTTTTCAACATCGAGGCAAGGGTGTTGGTTCCGCCGGGAATCACCGCCGGACTGCTCGGAGGAGCGATCCCGGTTCCCTTTTCGCGAAAGGCGTAGGTACCTGTCAGGAATGAATACCGGGTCGGAGTGCAAGTGGACGCGGTGCAATAGGCATTGGTAAATCGTCTCCCCTCCTCCGCGAGCCGGTCGATGTGGGGTGTCTTGAACGTGGTCGCTCCGTAGCAGGAGAGATCCCCGTAACCAAGATCGTCCGCCATGATGACGATGACGTTTGGCTTCCGGTCCTCCGCCACGATTGGGAGAACGAGGCATAATCCGACAGCGAGAAAAAGGGGGAGTTTTTTCATACGGGGGTAGCGGAATTCTACCCCCTTCACTCCGCCCGGTCACCTATTTCCTGATCCCGAACATCTGGATGGCATCCTCGTCGCGCATGCGATAGCCCGTGCCGAAAGGAAGCGCTTTGGCGACTCCCGAGGCGTAAACCTGCCGGAGGAAGGGCTGATCGTGCTCGGCAAAGGTGTCGATGGGGCCGATGTATTTGCCGTAGTAACTGACGTTGAAATAGGTCGCAAAAAACTCGGCCGGGATTCCCGACTCATCCTGGAGAAGATACTGACAATCTCCCACCAGATAGTTCCGGATATTCGTAAACGCCTCCGTATGCATCAGATAGGAGGCCGCCTTGAGATAACCCATCCCGCCCGGGCGACGGTCAAGAAAGGCCTTCAGGGTGCTGCTTGCCTTGAACCCCGAATCGGAGAGGTCATACTTGAAATAATACAGATTCTGAACCGGCGGAAAGTCGGGAAGTCGGTCCAGCGCACGAATCTGAAGATGGATCCCGTCCGCTTCTGCCGGGGCGACGACGACCGCTTCTCCTCCGGCAGAAAGTTTGATGAAATCGCCTTTGATCACCTCGTGATTCGTGAGCGCGGCAAAATAAAGCAGGACGGGGTAGACCCCATCGACCCCCTGTTTTCCGAAGTCCTCCCTCATCTCAGTGGTGATGAAAAAGCTCCGCTGGGAAATGCTCCGCAGGGTATGATTGAGGTGGGTAAGATAGGCATTCAGGACAGGATCGGACATCGCCAGGAAATCGGGAAGTGACCCCAGCGGCTCGAGTCCGACGAGGATATACTCATCCGCTCCCGGAAAGAGTGTCACTGCATGAACAAAGTCCGGACCAGCAAAGGGGTACTTCACAATCCGCGGCCGGGCGATCTTCGGGTGAATCTCCTGCTTCGCCCAATCACGAATCACATTGAGGCGTCGGTCCTGCCAGGTCTTTGAGAGAGCCGTGGACTCCGTCGTATGCTGTCGCACCGCAGGGAGAGCCTCGAGACGGCGCAAGGGACTTCCCGGGCTCAGTGACTGACCGGCGACAAAGCGGGCGATGTCATTGTACGTCGCCGCCGGACCGCCCACCTGACCAAAGGCCCGGGGAAGAAAGGCGGAAAACAGAAAAAAAACGGAAGAGGTAAGAAAAAGGAAACGGAACATCACTGATTCGATTCAAGATACTCTAAATACGATTGAGTTGGAGATTTCATTCAAAAAACGAAGGATTTTAAGGCTTAACCGGCTTGCTCATCACCTCGTCGGCAATCGCCGAGTATTCTGCCTCCTTTTCCGTTCCGATGGCCGCATAAGCACCCCATCCGAGCTTGCGCGTGCCGTGCTCATCCAGAACCCCGAGACGCAGGCCACCCTCCCCGTCCGGCATGTCCTGATAGCGGTGGAGATGCCAGGCCTCGACCGTGGGCATGGATTTCAGTTTCCGAAAGGTATAAATCAATCCCGCGACCTGGCGCCGCTGATCCTCCTCACTCAGGGTCGGGGTATTAAATCCCTGCTCCGAAAAGAGAATCGCCCTTTCTTTCTTCCCCTGAAAAAGAAATCGTTCCTGCGCCAGATAGGCAGGGAGAACCTCCAGGTTTTTGGGGGTGATGTAGGGAGTCTCAAAATCACCCGTGACGTCGGGATCCTCCCAGGTATTCGGATTCCGCAGATCCTGCGGGTAGGGATGGTAGGCGACGCCCCACTCAAAATCACCCTCGGCTACCGCCATTTCGGCGAGGAGGTCAAGGAGTTCGCGCACCCGGTAGGTTCCCGATCCGGAACTCGTTTTGTTCCAGTGATGGGTCAGAGAGACAAAGGTCCGCGAGTGAGGATCGCGCAAACGCATGGTGTGGTGGACGAGTCTCATCGAGCGGAGGTAACTCTCAAGATACCGGGCGAGAGGCTGGTCACCCATGTTCGTCCAGACGCCCGCCTGATCGATTTCGTTGTGAAGAATCCAATTAATGATGCGGCAACCCGGCCGGGTAAAACGCTCCCCGAGGAGGTGAATCGCAGCGCGATAATGGGCGGTGCCTTCGGCCTCTGGAAGATTCGGCATGGCATAAATCCCGCGCGGCTCAGCCTCGGGATGGGTCATCGCTTTTCCCGCGTGATTGGGCACGAGGAGAATACCGCTGACGAGCACCTCCTTTGCATTCAGATGTTTCACCGTCGTCTCAAGTTGACGCAGCATGGGTTCGTTCGCAAACCACTCGCGTCCGTCGACCGTAAACGGAACGAAGCCCGGCTTCGGCGACGCTGATATCATCGGCGACAGAACAAGGTTGATGGTGGCGTGGCGGATACCCAGTTCGAAGAGGACATGATCAGGTTTCGGGATCACCGGAATGCCCCCGAGGCCTTTCTGATGCGGGGCAGTGAGCTTCGGCAGATCGGCCGCGACACCCGGATCCGTCGAGTCGAACCACCGGGCCCGGGAAGCGGGTTTGCCGTCCGCCCCATCGATCCGCCAGCGTGAGAGCGCCCGGTCCCGCCCGTCGACGAAACGGGGCAGTTCGAGGGAGAATCCGCCTTTCAGCCCTTCCTTTACCGGCGTCCGTGCACTGGCGGAATGCGATGGTTCATGAAGCGAAAGCTCGCGCAGAACCGAACCCTCACGGGCATTCCCTGAGACACGCACCGTCTCCTGCGCCACGGTGACGAGACTGACCTCGTCCGTTCTCGGTTCCCGCAGGTGAGCGAGAATGGCCCCGGCGTCAGCCTTACGACTGTTTTTGATCTCGTCTCTCTGCGACTTCGAGGCAAGTTCAGCCTCGTTTGGCACGCGCACAACGAAGTTCCGGATGCGCAGCGAAGTCCCCGGCTTATAGGCCAGTCCAAGATGAAAACGAAACTGCGGATCCCCTTTCGGCGCGGCGGGACTGACGTCCGAGAAGTCGATCGCAAAAGGCTGCCAGGTCTCCGCGATCGGAAGAGCCGATTCGCCGGCATAGGTCATGCTGCCGTCACTCTGACGGTAGCGCAGGTGAACGGACTCCATCCCCGAGGGGGAAAAATATTCGAAGGCGATGACGGTGTGTTTGGCAGGATCAAAAGCCGCGTCCACCGGGGCGGTCCAGAAATGCGGCACCACCCCGCTCACCGCGATCTCGGAGACGCCGTCCGCAAGTGGTGTGATCGTGACATCGCGGTGCGGGCCGGTGCGGAGAGCCACGGAGTCCGCTGCATGAAGGGAAGAGATCGCCCCGAAAAATGTGATGAGAAGAGAAATGCCGCCACGGCGGCAGTCGGAGGAAGTCATCCTGTAAGTTTCCCCGCTGAAATGGACTCACGCAAGGGACGCGACATTAATCATTTTTCATTCTTGAGGGGCTGCCGGATTAATCCGACTCGCGCATTTGTACAACGATGCCGCCGAATCGCGCCTCGTCAGCCCGGCACGAATGGCCGTCAATAAAACAGTCATGGCTGTTATATTCCTCTCCGCCTTCGCGATAGACCGCCCTATAGCCACCGCCGAAGTCCGTATTATAAAAGTCGAGGAGTCGTCCCTCCGCATCGCAGGCCCGGCAAACACAGGCGCTGCAGACCGCCCGGGGGTAACGGGGATTGAAGGGAAGCGGTGCTCTGCAAAGGGGACAGGCGGCGGCGGAATCCCCCTTCGTTTCACCTCCGGATTCCAGCCGATCCGCAAATTCGATGAGTATGCCCGTTCCCCGGACCGCTTCGTCAAGGCCCTCTTCCGTCATCGTTGTATCCCACGCCATCGCCGCCCTTCCGCCTCCGAGTTGAAACTTGCGGCATCCCCGTTCCCTGAGCCAGTTTGCGTTTTCCTCCGAGAGCCCTTCCGCGGCGTCGGAGAACCGGCCGGGCAGATTTAGATCAAGCCACTCGCCCTTTTCCCCAGCCCGATTCGGCGGGACGCGAACACTGGCGACTAGATGCTGGCGCTTTCGCGAGATATGCCACTTCCCGCCACCGGGGACATACTCTGTCGTGCCCGCGACGGGCAGATTTTCAAAAGCAATCGCGACCCATCGCCCCTGGATTTCACCGGCCAGCGACAGGCGGGACAGTCCCGGCACGAGGTCCGGTGTTTCGGATAGAGTCAATCCCGTCCTTTCCGCAAGTCGTCGCATCATCCACCGCAGCTTCCTCTGCCCCGCAAAAATCATGGTTCCCACCCCGAGGACAAGACTCAGCGTGAGCGCTCCAAATACCGCTGGAACACGACTCCCTCCGCTGAGTCCCGCAACGACGAGGAGAGCTGGACCTACCACACCGACGATCGAAAAACTCACCACGAAAAGAAGCCGCATTCCCTTGAAAACAATACCGATGTCCCGTCCTCCCGCATGCGGTGCTTCGGAAGGGCTGGAACTTTTCCCAAAACGCTTCATCATCCAGAATTCTTGCTCCCGCGCCTCATTTGGATTTCACTCTGACGATCTCATTCCTGCTTCGCAAGACTCCTCTTTAACAAAAATACAATACCCCTTCATCAACTCATGCGCTGGCTCATCGCTCTTCCCCTTGCCTGTATCGTCCCCTCTATCCTGTTCCTTGCCCGGCTCCTGCGATTCGACCTTGAGGGAGCCCTGCAGCGGTCAGCAGAGGGATTTTCCATGGGCATTCTATTCCTCGCCAGCCTCGGTGCCACGCTCCTCGCTCTCGCATGGTATTTCCGTTCCGAAGGGCGGGCGCAGAAGATCTTCACTCTTGTCGGTTACTTCCTCGGAATCCCTGTGGCCCTGATCACGCTCGCGATCCTCCCCTGGTTCCTCCCGCCTTTCTTCGCCAGTCTCTTCGGCGGCAGTATTCCCCTCATCCTCTGCACCTTCGCAGGGTACGATTTCGGGGCAAAAAGCAACATTCACTGACCCAAAAAAGAACGAAGAACGAAGAACGAAACTACCTCACAACTTCGGCTTCTCCGGTTTCACCGGCGCGTCCCAGGCCTGTGCCCCCGCGAGTTTCACCTTCCGCTTGAAGACTTTCGTCCCGCAGGTCGCGTAGAGGGTGTTGCCATCCAAGGCCACATTCGAAGGATGTCGCTCGCCGATCGGGCACGGCACAATCAAATGCACCCGACCCGGTTGATCACAGATCTGAACCCCCATCGCCGTGGCGACGAGAAGCCAACCGTCCTTCGCCACCGCCATACCGTCGGCCTGACTGCGAACATCGACCGAGGCGGGAGGCAGATGGAGATGATAGTAGGGCTGCACATAGGCAAGCGTACCGTCCGCCTTGCGCTGCCCCGACCAGACAAACCGTCCACTGAAATCGGCCGCGTAGATGAGTGACTGATCCGCGCTCAGAACGACTCCGTTCACTCCGGAAAACTGATCCGACGCCACCTTCACCTCGCCTGCCGGTGTGATCACATGGATTGTCTTTTTCCCCGGTTCGGAAAAGTAGAGGGCGCCGTCCGATGCCACGACAAGGTCGTTCGGCTTGACCTTTTCCGCATGAACCTTCTCTTCGCCGGAATCGATATTCCAGGAAACGATACGCCCGGGATCACCCTGACATCCATACAAGGTTTTTCCGTCAGGAGCGAAGGCGAGGCCATTGGTGCGGCCGGTGTTTTCCCGGAAGAGCGAAACCTTTCCGTCCCGCGCGACCCGCCAGACCTTGCTCTGCTCGAGGTCGGAGAAAAAGAGCTCTCCCGCCGTATTCACCGCCGGGCCTTCAGTGAAGCCGTGGCCTTCGCTCACGAGCTGCCAGTCTTCACCGTCGACGAGGAATTCGGTCGCCTTGCTTTTGGATTTGTCAGGATGGGTTCGCACGACCGCACCCTCCCCTTTCCAGTCGGCCCAGAGCCAGCGCATCACCTCCGGGAAGATCGCATTGCCGTGCTTGCGATTGTGTCCGCCCTCGCCCCACTCGTGGTTCACCTCGTAGCCGGCCCATTCGAAGGAGGCGAGCATGTCCTGATTCGCCACCCACCAACTGCCGCAATAGAGATTGTTGTCGTTTTTTCCGTCCTGAAGGAAGATGCGGATCGGCTTCGGTTCGAGCTTGCGTACCAGCACGGGCAACTCGTTCCCGCCGCGTAACCCCACGTAAGTGCCCACCGTGGTGAAGACACGCCGGAACTGATCGGGACGCTCCCAGGCGACCTGAAAGGCGGCGATCCCGCCTGAGCTCGACCCGCAGAGCCCCCGGAAATTCGGATCCGTCGTGATCGCAAGACCCTTCAGCGCGAGAGGCATCATTTCAGTGAGGAGAAACTCCGCATATCGCCCATCGGCCGCGTCGTACTCAAAGGAGCGGTTGTAACGGGCCAGCGCATTTTCTCCCGCTTCGGGAACGACGCCCGGATTGACGAAGAGGGCGACGGTCACGGGCATCTCACCGGAGTGAATGAGATTGTCGAAAGCAATCGGCACCGAACCCAGGTACCCGGCCCCGTCCTGGAAGACCATCAGGGCAGCCGGTTTCGACGCGTCGTATTGGGCGGGGGTATACACCGCGTAATCCCGGGTCGTACCGGGAAAGATCCTGCTCTGATCGAAAACCCCTTTTGTGATGGTGCCGACCGGCACCCCCTCCTTTTTCACCATGTCCGGGTGAACGGGATAGGTTTCCTCCTGGGCAAACAGGCCACTGGAGACAAACAAAAGAAGAGAAAGCAATCGGTTCATGCCGCGAAATTATGCCCGATAAGCTCCCCTTGAAAAGGCACGGGTATGAGGAACCGGGAAGGGATCGTGATGGCGATTCCCCCGATGAACTCTCCAAGTGAGGGACTTCGCCCTCACCCCTTCTAGAAGATCCAGATAATCGCCTTGATCACCGCCGCGACGATACCGAGCACCCCGCCTACGACTGCCATGATGCTGACGATGCCTCCGCGCCGTGAATCGGCGAACGACATAAGCACACCGATAAATCCGAAGAAGATCGCCACAATCGCGAGGATCAGTCCCAGAATCGCCCCCGTCATAAAGCTGCCGATGGCGGCAAGGATGGAGAGGATAGACGCAATGCTGAAAACGGCCGGTTTACTGGATTCTTTCATGGTCTCAAAAGATGGAACGATCCCGGCTCTCTGCAAGGCGGAAAAAAGTGTCAAAAATTGAAGATCAGCCCGACGGCCCTCGGATCGAGAGTTCCGATTTGGGAGAGCAGCGCGGTGAAGTCGAAGACATGACGTAACCAGACGATCCTGCCGCCCTCGAAGCGAAACGAAAAACTGAAGAGCACATCGACCTCCCGTCCGGAAGCACGATGCCTCGCGGAGAAGCGGGCATGACCGGCGCCCTCGTCCCCGCCGCAAACGAGATCCACGACCTCAACGAGGATCTGGTCAAAGGATTGATGGTAGGCCCGCAGAGTCTCGGTGAATGCGACCGCGTTCATCACCGAGGTGCCCAGACCGAGGACTTCAGATTCGGCGCTCATCAACTCCCCGACAGCCGACATCTCCCCTTCGTTCCAGGCCCGGTCAAACCAGGTCAGGATTCGAGCTTTTGTGGCAGGAATGCCTTGCTTGCCCGCTCCCGGAATCCAGGTTCCTCCGTGATTAGCGACAGGATCAATCGAACTTCTCTCGGTCATGCCGGTATACTAAGAGCGGGGCTACCGGCAGCAATGGAGTTCTCCAGAATAAAATCTACTCTGCCCCCTCTTCCTTCGCTCCTCCGGTCGTAAATCCGCCGTCACCCCGACGTTTCTGGAAGGGCGCGCTCTCGACGACTCCGTAGAGGATCTGGCGAAGGGTGCCGCCATCTTTCGCCGCATCAGCGACGATTTTGTCGACCGTGGGGGCGTCAAAATATTCGATTCCCCGTCCGACCGCGTAGGTCATCAATTTCTCGGTGAGGGCGCGGTGGAAATCGGACTTTCGGGCGCTGGCGAGGATTTCACTCAACTCACGCGCGTTGCCGAACTTCTCCCCGGTCATGAGTTGTCCGGCGGTATCGATCGGATGCCCTTTTTCCTGGTCCCGCCATTTACCGATCGCATTGAAGTTTTCCAGAGCCAGACCAATCGGGTCCATCCGCGCGTGACAGGAGGCACACATCTTCTGCTCGGCATGGATCTTGAGGATTTCACGCAGAGGAAGATTCTTTTTGTCCCCCTTTGCCGAAGCCTCCAGCGGCGGCACATCGGGAACCGCAGGCGGAGCGGGCGTGGCGAGGAAGTTCTCGAGCACAAAAAGTCCGCGTTTCACCGGTGAGGTCCGGGTCGGATTCGAGGTCACGATGTGAAAAGTGGCCTGGTTCAGGACACCTCCGCGATGAGACTCCTTCGGAAGATCCACCTTGCGCATGTGCTGCCCTTTGACCCCGTCGACGTCGTACCACTCGGCCAGAGGCTCGTTGAGGAAGGTGTAGTTCGCCGTGAGCAACTCGGTTGCCGGGCGGTTCTCGCGGAGGACGTAACCAAAGAACTCCTCACTCTCGAGACGCATCGCCTGCCGGAGACGCCCGTTGAAGATTTTCCGCGCCTTTTCAAGATCCTTTTCCTCAAGAATGCGGCGTTCATCAAAGCTGAGGGTCTCGACATCGCGAGCCTGAAGCCACTGACCGACAAAATTGGTAACAAAGCGCTTCGACTTTTCATCCTTGAGGAGACGGTCAATCTGAACCCGGAGATTCTCCCGGAGCTTTCCTTCGGCCGCCAGTTTGAGCAGTTCCTCGTCCGGAACGGAACTCCACAAAAAATAGGAAAGACGCGAGGCGAGAGCATACTCATCGACCGGAACAATTTTCCCCGGGTTGTCAGGCTCGGGCTGGATCTCCGCCCGCATCAGAAAACGCGGGCTCACGAGAATCGCGGTGATCGCTTCGGCAATTCCGTCCTCGAAGCCGTTCTCCGGCTGGGTGTCAACCATGCGGGCGAGGGCAACAAGACGGGCAACGGTGGCATCATCGACCGGACGGCGGAACGCGGCGGTGGCGAATTTCCTGAGGATCGCTTCCCGGTAAGGATCGCGCTGGGTTTCATCGGCGGGAGGCGGCCCCTTGGAAAACAGATGTCGCGCATTCCAGGGATAATCCTTTTTGCTTCCATCGAGCGGCCCTCGTATCCGGACGCTGTCGACATCGATCGCGAGTTTGTTCTCTCCCTCGCGCGGTGCCTCCCCTGTCTCGGTCGAAAACCAGAAGGTCTGATCCTTCCCTTTCTTGAGCGTGGCCTTGGTTTTCAGGGTGATCCGCTCGGAGTTATCCCATCCCAGCTTGCGTTGGGCGAGTTCCTTGTCATCCACCCCGATTTTCAGGGTCGCCGTGTTCGAACTCGCCTCACTTGATCCGCGAATCCGGAAATCGACCAGCAATTCATACTCACCATCGTAACTCACATACTGCTTCGCCTGCATCTTCCGGGCATGATCAAAGGGCATCCAGTCCGCCGACCAGTCCTTGCTCCTCTCGTCCTTGAAGCCTTTGGCGTCATACCACCACTCCACGATATCAGGCCCGTTGAGGGGAACGGCCTTCTCGACAATCAGGGTGGCCGCTTCGAGATATTTCTCCATCAGGAGCGGAGAAATACTGAGGACATCCCCGATCGTGTCGAATCCATAGCCGGTATCGTCCGCCGGGAGGATGTCCTCCACTTTAAAGTCGATCTTGAGCAGATCTTTGATCGTGTATCGATACTCCTCGCGGTTGAGGCGCCGGATCGTGACCCGACCGGGATCCGGATTGGTGCGGTCGATTTTGAAAACCGCGCTTTCGATAAAGGCGAGCAGCTTTTCTTTCTCCTCTGACTTCAACTGCGGTTTGTCCGCCGGAGGCATCAGGTTGCTGCGGACGTTTTTCCAGATCTCGAACCAGACATCAAAGTTCGCGAGGTGCTCCGGGACGCTTTTAAAATCGTCCATCGCGAAATCTCCCTTGTCCATGCCGTCGCCGTGACAGTCGTAACAGTGCGCCACGAGGATGGGCTCGATCGCCGCATAGGCCTTTTCGTCAGCCACAGCAGAGGACACGATGGTCGCAGAGGCCAGGATAACAAGTGCAGCGGAAAATGGAAGAAAGGGTCGGATCATGAAAAAACACGGCAAAAACGTCTACGCTCACTATCCCGACTTCGACACCCGACGCAAAGGCGGGAGCCGGCAGATCTCATAATCGCAGGAACGAAGGTCGCACAGAGCGTGTCAATTTTCAGCCCTCGCGAAGTGACGGTATCGCGTAGCGCATCGGGGCCCGTTGGAGTCGCCTGCCGACCGGGAATTTATGATTCCCGGGACTGGCGGAACCGCTTACCCAAGTGCTGCATTGCGCCGCTCGGGATCAACCGCAACCGGTTCGCGCTCAGGCTTTCGCCGCGGCCTGGGCGATCATCGCCTCGATCGCCGCCTTGGTCTGCACCCCGCGAGTAACCAC
Source organism: Akkermansiaceae bacterium UBA2381 (assembly GCA_002344215.1). Taxonomy (GTDB): domain Bacteria; phylum Verrucomicrobiota; class Verrucomicrobiia; order Verrucomicrobiales; family DEV007; genus Arctic95D-9. The sequence continues at coordinate 16,333 of DDSV01000039.1, read as the reverse complement.
GACGGGCTCACTGTCTTTGAAGACAATAAGGGTCGGGATCGAGGTGATCTTGTAGCGGGTGGCGATATCCCTGGCTTCGTCGATGTCCACTTTGACAACAAGGGCCTCACCCGCCTTTGCCTCGGCAACCTGCTCGACGATGGGACCGAGCATTTTACAGGGACCGCACCATTCGGCGTGGAAGTCGACAAGGACCGGGAGGGTCGTGCCGGCGAGGGTGGAATCAAAGGTTTCGGAGGTCAGGGCTATCGCTTTCATAAAATACGGCTGTGTTCTGCTTTAAAGGACGAGAGGGAGGCAATTTCCTTACAATGACTCGTAATCTCCCGAAAAAGTATCCCCTCCCTCAATGCTCCCGCTCTGGAGCCCCTTCTTGAACCAGCGCATCCGCTGATCGGAGGTGCCGTGGGTGAAGGCGTGGGGGACAACCCGTCCCTGGGATTTCTTTTGAATGGCGTCGTCACCGATCGCATTCGCGGCGCGCATCGCCTCCTCAATGTCGCCTTTTTCGAGATAGTCACGACTGTGGTTCGCCCAGACCCCGGCGTAGTAGTCGGCCTGCAACTCGAGTCTGACTGAATACTGGTTGTAGTCGGGGCGGCCCCGCATCGCATTCACCTTGTCCGAGGTTCCGAGCAGATTCTGGACGTGGTGCCCGACTTCGTGGGCGATTACATACGCCTGGGCAAAATCTCCGGGAGCCTGGAAGGTTTGGGCGAGTTCATCATAAAACCCGAGATCGATGTAGACCTTGCGGTCACCCGGGCAATAGAACGGCCCCATCGCCGCCGAGCCACCACCACAGGCGGTCCGGACGACTCCCCGATAAACGACCAGAGTGGGCGGTTCGTATTCACGACCAACCCGGGCAAACTCCTCTGTCCACAATTCTTCGGTTCCGGCGAGAACGACCCGGACGAATTCGTAGAGCTCCTTCTCCTCCGCCGTTTCCACCATGGGCACCGAGGACGACGAGGTGGCGCCCCCTTCCTGCAGCAACTGGGAAGGATCGACAATGCCCAGCCTCCAGAGAATAACCACCCCGATGACCGCGATGATGATGCCTTTAAAGCCGAAGCGGCTCGCAATCATCATGATCAGGTTAACCCCGATTCCGCCGGAGACACTGCTGCCAACCTGACCGCCGGTGGAGGCACGCCTGTCCTCCACATTGTCACTTCCTCGTCTTCCTTTCCACTGCATGATTGATTGATCGGTTAAATCGCCGGTAGCCTATACTACGAATGAGGCCGCGGTCAATGAGTCTGAGAAAAGAGCCTTCATTTGTGAGAGTTAAATCCCGGGGATTTCGGAATGCCCCCCCGGTAGGGATTCACCCCATGGGAACACGCAGGCTCTTCGGGAATGTTGCCGGACCGCGAGAACCGCACGCGCCCCTCCGCTCTCCGGGGAACCCCAACCCAGCAATCAGAAACACGATGAGAACCAAAACAGAAATAATCAGCAACGAAGCCGGCCATCTTGCCGACGCCGCGCACGACTTTATCTCCACCACCGCCGAAGTCGCCGGAGATGCGGGCGTCGAAGTCCGCAAACAACTTGAGGCCGTGGTTGACCGGGGCCGGGTCTATTACGACCGGGTCTGCGAGACCGCGGTCGACGGAGCCAGGGCCGCCGACGAAGCGGTGCACCAGCAACCCTACAAGTCCCTCGCCATCACCCTCGGAGTTGGAGTCATCTTCGGATTCCTCCTCGCCCGCCGTTAGTCCATACCGAAGAGCCAACCCCGGCCATGGAAACTGTCACGGAAAAGATTGGCCACCTCGGCGGCTCATCGAAACGCCTCGCGAGGCGCTTGATGACCATCGGCGAGAGCCGTCTCGAATTGCTACTCCTCGAAGCGGTGGAAGAGCGTGTGCGCTTCATCCGCCTCCTCGTTTTCGCGCTTGGCCTCTTCGCTTCGGGGCTCCTGGCCATGATGACCCTGACCGCGGCCATTGTCATCGCGCTATGGGATCATTCCCCGGTGATCGTCCTGCTCGCGATCACGGTCATCGACGGGTTGATTGCCCTCGCCCTCCTTCTCCTCTTAAAGAAGGACATGCATGAGGAAGAGCCGTTTTCCGCCACCTTCGATCAGCTACGCAAAGATCACGCCGCCCTCGAAAAGGCCCTCTCATGAAGAATCTCTCCTCGCGAAAACAATTTCTCATCGCGGAGAACAACCTCAGCCGTGATCTCCTGACCGAGGATTTCACCTCGCTGAGATCAGGTTTTCACCAACTATCGGACCGGGCCGACTCCTTCAAGGCGATCGCCTCGTCGGCGGCCCTCGTCCTCACCGGACTGGCCGCCTTTCAACGCGGCAGAAACCGGAATCATGACGCGAAATCCTCCTGGATGAACACCCTCGTCAAAGGGGCCGGCCTCGCCTCCACTGTATGGCTCGCCTTCCAATTGCCGGGCCGGGACCGGTAAGACCGCAGCTTTTTACTCCACCGGCTCACCAATGAGCATGATCGCCCCGACATTCCAGAGATTGGGCGCGTATTTTGCGGGATCCTTGTCAAAGTCAGGACGGTTTTTCTCGAATAGAATCGTCTTTTTGTCAGGGCCGGTTCCATCGAGCGTCACCGAAACAGTGTGGTCCGACGCGGCGTCGAGCCCGCTACCGATCTGAATCTTGCTGAGGCGGTGGTAGGTGCAGTAGCTGTCGAAGCGCGGAAAAATCTTTTCCTCCCCTCCGTCGAGGCTCACCTTCAACTGGCCGCCATCGGGACCGACAAGATCGTAGAAGCCCACCACGCTGCCGCGAAAGCGGAAGCTCAGAGAAGCTCCGGGCGCGGAGGCCCGCCACATTTCAGACATGAGCCGCTTGAACTGTTTCGCGATTTTATCGCCGGACTCCCCGCCATCGAGCACGGTCCATTCACCGCTCAGCATTTCCTTTTTTAAAGGAACCAGTTTGGCCTTGCCCCAGTGATCGGCGCGAAGCGGATCACCTGCCAGGCGCGGCGAATCTGCTGCCTCCGCCTTACTTTTCCCCAGTTCCTCCCAAGCCCGGCCGACTGCCTCGGTATAGAGCACATGGCCGGTCTCGACGAGCGGATGAACCCCGTCGGTTGAGAAGGGCAGACTGGAAACCGGAGCGGGCTCGCTCCCTTTCGGGGGCAGTACTCCTTTAAAGATCAGACTCCCCTCCTTCGCCTGTTTGGCGACTTCGATTCCAAGGTGAATCGACGGGATACCATAGTGATCGGCGACCTCTTCCATCGCACTCGCGGCCCGGGAGAACTTGCCTGCCTGCAGATCAGCGAGGAAGGGCTCACTGACGGTGTAAACAAAAATGATGTCGGTCTTTGCATCCGCCGTCCACGCCTGACGCACGATCCCCTCCATCGCCTGATGAATCTGAACGGGATTGGCACCACCATCATTGACCGCAAACTCAACAAAGAGCAGGTCCGGACGATGCTTCAACACATCCTGACCGAAACGAAAAACTCCGAGATCTGATCCGGTGCCTCCGATTGCGGCATTGATCTCAACCAATTTCACCTCGGGATGTTTTTCCTGAAGCAGGGCAAGTGATTTCACCCTCCAGCCCGGTGCGGCGGTGATGCTGCCACCGAGGTAGGCGACCCGAATCTCGCGGCCAGCTCCTTCTTTGATTTTTGCCAACACATGGGGAATGCCTCCCCGGCTGCGGAACTCAACCGCTTCGCGCCGCGGATAGTCATCCTCCGCAGCAAGCAGAGCAAAGGAAGAAGAGACAAGAGTCAACAGGGTCAGGAGAGAGCGCAAAGAGGGTTTGGTCGGGGACATGCGGGAAAATGAACCTATTTCCCGAAGCTGGCGAGTCCTTTCCGGAATCTTTCAGCCCCATCGCACTCCCCGTTACAATCCCTGCAGCAATTTCAGCGCGCTGCTTTCAAAACTTCCATACCAGTCCAGGTCAAGCAGGCAATCACTGTCCTCCTGCGCTCCGCCCCGATTTTTCATCTGTTCCGGGGTCGGCGCGTAGTAGTGATACCCGTTCGTGTAGCCCGAGACAAAGGTCAGGGGATGGGGGGATTTTTCACGGATCCCGAAACCGACTTCCACCGTCAGTTCGGCCGGGAAAGTCACGAGCCGGAATTCTCCGACCCGCAGCCCGACCACCTCGGCGGTGACACTGGCCCCTGCCCCGGTCCGCCGCGCCTGGTGACGTTCGAGGAGCGCCAGATTGATCTGTTTCCTCGTGAGCTCCTCCATCACCCGGATGTTGCGGAGGTAGGCGTCGAGGGCCGCCTGATTGGTCTCGTCGAGCGTTTTCCAGTCTTCCTTCTTGAGCAATTCGTCCTGAAGGTAACGACCGGCCGCCTCGGAGGGATAGTCTCCGTTGACGTGGTATTTCACATAAAGCGGAAGGAAGGTGTCGAAGTTCAGTTTTGTACCCTTGAGCGATTCGACGAGGGTGTCGATTTCCTTTTCCATTTCCGCGATACGCGGGGCGAGGTCGGCTCGTGGTAGTGTCAGGATCTCCCGGGAGATGTGAATCGGGGCGTCGTCGCCCGTCTTGATCTGACGAAGTCCCTTCAAGGCACTCAGCCCGAGCTGGTTCCCGTGCATTTGCCCGTCACGGGGCAGGGTCGCCGACTTGTAGAGGACAGGATTGATGTCACCTCCACAGCCCTGAAGAAACAAGGCGGTCGCCGTACCGTCACCGAGGTTGGCTTCGATCACCTGCGAGGCGAAGCCGGTGAGATCGGCGGTGTTTCCACCCGAGGGAACCCCCTGAATGGGGTGACAGGCAAATTGATAGACAACCGCGAGCGGCTGGCCGTTATCGACCCGATCAAAACGGAGCAGTCCGATCCGCGGATCAATAGGCCCGACCGCGGCGACCTCATCATCGGGAGGCAGGGCATAGGCATGACGCACGTCGGCGACGGCCCCGCTTTTCAGGACGAGTCGGCGGTTTTCCATGATGCGATCCTCGTGTCCGACTCCGGCCCCGGCTTTCACCGGAACCCGGCTCTCCCAGGCGGCCATGACTGCCTGCACCGTTCGCGCCACGATATCGTCGGCAACGAGGGCATGGCAGTGGCTTGCATTGACGAGGACCGAATTCGCCTTGATTCCGAAGGACTCCGAGAGCGCTTTCCTGACGTCGGCAAGATAGGGATCGCGAATCGATCCGATCTCCGCGATCGCGACCGCATCGAGGGTGATCAGGACCACATTCGTTTCGCCCTGACTCAGGACGAGTGCTTTGACCATGGGAGGGTTGGATCCGGCATCCTCGCCCGGACGGGTGATATCGACCTTTCCCGCTCCGGCGAGGAGTTCGTCGGCAACAGAAGGATTCACCGCAAAGAAGAGAAGGAAAAGGAAAACGAGCGCTCTCATGTCGCCGAGTGTTCCCGAAGTCGATTCACGTGTCGACTCCCTCCTTCACCTTGTCCGCGCTATCGTACCCCTCACCCCGCCACCAGATCATAACCGCGCCATTCGCGCACGGTCACTTCGGCGAATTCGCCCACGGGGAGCTCAGCGGGGATAAAAACGGTGCCGTCCACTTCGGGCGCATCCATTTCCCCGCGGGCCTGACCGGGTGCATCGACGAGAACTTTGAGTTTGCGACCGACCTGACTGCTGTTGCGCTCTTCGGCGAGTTTCTCGAGACGACGCATGGCCTCGTTCCACCGCCTCTTGCGGGTCATGTGGTGAACCTGGCCCTCAAGCTTGGCAGCCCGGGTGCCCTCTTCGCGTGAGTAGTTGAAGACACTGGCGCGTTCGAAGCGGGTTTCTTCAAGGAATTCAAGAAGCTCCTGAAAGTCCTCGTCCGTCTCGCCGGGGAATCCGACGATGAAGGTGGTGCGCAGGGCGAGGTCGGGAATCCCGGCACGCATCCGCCGGATGAGGTCGCGGATATAGTTGCCATCGGTCTCGCGCTTCATCGCCCCGAGCATGCGATCGGAGATGTGCTGGAGCGGCATGTCGACGTAGCGAGCCACCTTCGGACATTCGGCGATGGTCTCGATGAGTTCGTCGCTCCAGTGGGCCGGGTGAGTGTAGAGGAGGCGGATCCAGAAATCGCCTTCGATCGCATTGAGTGCGCGAAGCAGGGTCGCGAGCGAATCGCCCCGGGTGGAGTCGACGGGGCTGCGGGGATTGGGACGCTGCCCTTCCCACTGATCCATGCCGAAATAGGTCGTGTCCTGAGAGATGAGGTTGATCTCCTTCACCCCGGATTTCACGAGTTGCTCGGCTTCCTTGACTACCGACTCGACCGTACGGGAACGGTGTTTGCCGCGGATTTTCGGGATGATGCAGAAAGAGCACGGGTGGTTGCAGCCCTCGGCGATTTTGATGTAGGCGGTGTGCTGCGGCGTGAGACGGAAACGCGGGGTATCGTAATCCGGAATGTACATCGGCTTCTCGGTGACGTGATTCTCCGAGAGCGGATCGACGTCTTTGGCCATGAGATCCCGAATCATGGGCGCGACCGAAGTGATCTGATCGAGTCCGATAAAGGCATCAACCTCCGGCATGAGCCCGGGGAGTTCCTTGGAAAAACGCTGCGAAAGACATCCGGCGACGATGATCTTCTGCCGGGGACGGGAAGCCTCGCGGTCATCGACGGCACCGAGGATGGTGTCGACGCTCTCCTTTTTCGCCTGATCAATAAAGGAGCAGGTGTTGATGATGAGCACGTCGGCGAGTTCCGGGTCGGGCGTCATGATCATGCCCGCCTCCTGGAGGTGACCGATCATGATCTCGGAATCGATCAGGTTTTTGGCGCAGCCGAGTGAAACGAGGCCGACCGTGGTTTTTCCGTCAACGGGCATGGGAGAAGTGGATTAAAGATGCAGAGGGCCGGCGATCCGGGCCCAAAAGGTGCGCTACTTTACGCGGTCGGGCAAGTGCGGCAACCATGGATCATGGCCCTGGCGCCTCATTTGATCCATCGCCACCTCGCAAAGAGAAAATAGAGAACCGGCAGCAGCAGCAGGGTCAGGAGGGTTCCGAAGAGCAGCCCGAAGATGTGCACCGCCGTGAGCGGACGCCACAGTTCACCACCCGTTACGGCGAGGGGAATGAGGCCGCACACGGTGGCAAAAACGGTGGCGAGGACCGCCCGCAGCCTCACGAGAGCGGCATGCATGAGGGCTTTTTCGAGCTCCACTCCGGCGGCACGCTCCTCTTCGATGTAATCGGAAAGCACAATGATATGACTGACGATGACCCCGGCGAGACTGACAATTCCGATCAGGGCCATAAAGCCAAAAGACGCGCCGGTCGTGGCGAGCCCGACAAAAGCGCCGATCAGACCCAGGGGAACCGTGAGCATCACGATGAAGGATTTGGTGATCGAACGGAACTGGAAGACCATCGCCAGCGCGATCAGCGCCAGGGAGATCTTGAGGACTTTTCCCATTTCACGCTGGCTGTTGCTGAGCTCGCGTTCTTCTCCTCCGAACTCAATATTCGTTGTCGGCAAAGAGGGACGAGCCCTTTCCAGCACCCGCGAGGCAAGTTCACCAAAAGGAGCGAGCGCTTTGACCGTGGCGGTGCGTTGCTGATTCACTCGTGAGATCACCTCAAGGTCATCGTGGACCTTGTAGGCGCCGGCGTCGCGAAGCGCCTTCGAGACCTGACTCACTTGCCCGGAGAGATCGTCGCCGGTGAGGTGGATCTGAATTGGAGTTTCAAGGGCGGGCCCCTGCTCAATCTGTTTTACAAGACAAAGGGCATCCGTGATCTCACTGTCCAGAGTCTCGCGAAGCCGCACGATGAGCGCAGGCACGTCTTCAGCGCGTTTCGTATTCACCAGCACTTGCGCGACGTTGGCGGCGGGCATGCGGGGCAGGACATTGTAGTAAAACATCGGCGTGCCTCCACCGCTGACGATCACCGCACTTTGAATCACCTCCTCGTTCCTCAGAACCTTGCCCACGCGCGCAGCGACTCCCTCCGTTTGTCCGATCGCACTGCCTTCGGGCAGCTGGATGTCGATGAGTAATTGATTCCGCTCTGCCGCCGGGAAGAATTGTTTTCCGAAAAAGGGAATCAGCGCCGTACTCGCCGCGAGGAGTCCATAGGCCGCCACGATCGTCCACACCGGATTCCTCAGCGCCCCCTGCAGCGCCTTTTTGTAGAACGGCAGGATAGCCCGAAACAGTTGATCAACCTGTTTGAAGACGATCATCGTCCGCACCTCACCCCCTGCATCAAACCCCTTCTGACCGCGAAGCAAATGGTAGCCAAGCAGCGGGATGAAAGTCATCGAGACAATCCGCGAAGATACCAGCGCGAGTGTCACCACGATGGGCAGCGAAATAATGAAGGCCCCCATGTCCCCCGGCAGGAGGGCGAGCGGCAGAAATGCCACGATGTTAATGACCGTGCCGAAAAAGATGGCCCGTCGCAATTTGAATGGTCCCAGCCAGGCGGCGACAGAGCGGGGTTTGCCATCGGCAAGTTCACGATTGATGCCGTCCGAGGCCACGACGGGGTCGTCGACCAGCATCCCGAGCGAAATGATCAGCGCAGCGATGGAGATCTGCTGCAAGGGCACCTCAAGAGCCGCCATCCCTGCGATCGTCATGGCCACGGTGAGCGGAATCGCCACCGCCACGACCAGGGCCGTGCGCCAGTCCATGAGCAGCAGGGCAACGATCACAACGACAATGACCGCCTCAATAAAACATCGCAGAAACTCACCGATGCGATGAGCTGTGGCCGCAGGCTGGTCGGAGACAATCGTGACCCGCACTCCCTCGGGCAGGCTGATTTGGTCAATCTTAGCCAGCACGGCTTCCTTGAAATCGCGGATGATTCCCCCGGCCTTCATCTCAACGCCGATGAGGACACTGGGCGACTCGACGAAGGCTCCTTCCTTTTCCCGAAGGAGCGTCGTCACCCGGTAGCCCGCGAGAGCCATGTCTTCAAAGCTGAGAATGGCTTCCGGGGCATTGCCGAACTGCCGGATGCGTCCCGTACTGCTGACCGTGCGGAGTTCCTTCTCAATCACATCCGCAGCCGAATCCACCTCAGGCTTTGCTCCTCCCTCGACCGAAAAAAGGAGCGTGGCCGGGAGTTGATAGTCAGTCTCCAGCTTCGGCGCCCCGCAACCCGGGGGAAGCTCCGTGGCGGCAATCACTTCGCGCACCCGTATCCAGTCCTTTTCAATGATACTTTTGCGGGACGGTTTCAGCATGATGCTGATCGCCGAGAGGTTATCGCGGGATTGCGATTTCACACTCTCCACGTTCGGAATCGCGCTGATGGCCGCCTCGAGTTTCGCGCTTACCTCACTGGCAACCACCCCGGCGCTCGCCCCCGGAAAGACCGTCGTCATCACCGCATCGTGCGTCGGAAAAGAAGGATCCTCCTGCTGAGGCAGGCTCTGGAAGGCAAACCAGCCCCAGGCGAGAACCCCGGCCATCGCCAGCCATCCGATAAGGCGATGCTCGACAAAAAAGCGGGTGATGAACGAGCTGGAGTGATTTGAATTCATAAGCCCCCTCTTATTTCGGTGTCGCCTTCTTCAACAATTTCTCCAGAACAGGTGCCATCTCCCGCGCCCAGATCCGATAGCCGGCTTCGGTCGGGTGCAGGGCGTCAGGCATGATCTCCGGTGAGATACTGCCGTCTTTGGCCAGGAAAACATCCCAGAGCTCCAACCAGGTCACGTTCTTCCTTTTGCTCAAGGGTTGGATCAACTCGTTGGTCGCGACCACTTTTTGCCGGAGCTCATCTCCGGGCACCTTTCCACGGGGGAAAATTGAGAGGAGCAGGATCTCCGCATCGGGAAAACGCGATGTCAGGACATCAACGATAGCCGTGACCCCCATCGCCACTTTGGGGGGAGCATCGTCCTTGAGTCCCAGATTATTTGTCCCTATCATCAACACCACTACCCGGGGTGATATCCCTTCGAGGGCGCCGCCCGCGGTGATCCTCCAGAGCACGTTCTGGGTCGTGTCACCACCGACCCCGAAATTCGCCCCCCGGAGCGGTTCGTAATATTGATTCCAGACGGCGAGCCCCTTGGTATCCCAGCACTCCGTGATCGAGTCGCCGAGGAACAACACGTCAACAGGTCCGGCCTTGGCCCGGGCAAGATCGCCCTCATGAAACCATTTCCATTTCTCCAGGGTCATCCACGGGTATTCCTTGAGACGCGGGATCGGCACATTCGCCTCTTCCGCAACGAGTTCGGAGAGAAAGGCCGAAACAATGATCATGGGAATGAGAAAGAAGCAGGCCGGTTTCTTAAGCATTCTTAACAATACCGCGCAATCTTTCCGCAGTCACTCAAAAGTCACCGCCGCGGGCGCGGCGTCTGAGCACGCGGCGAAGAAGCAGACCGGAAAGCGCTAGCCCGAGGATAGCAAGTGTACCTGGCTCTGGCACGGCCGTCAGCGTGATACTGGTGGATCCGTAATTGATCTGGTAACCTGAAAATACATCCCCGTCTTCAAAGCCGGAAAATGTGTTCGAATTGGCGCGACTACCGTAGGTCGCCAGGGTGTAGGACTGTTGCGTCGGGCCGGAGAAGTTGAAACTCAGGGTCGCACCGGGATCGATGCTCAAGATATCGATGCCGGAGAGCGTGTCATTCGTCGCCCCGACGATGTCGATGAACCAGGTGCTGCCGTTTGCAAAGGTCAGATTTTCGCTGCTGAAATCCAGAGATCCCGTCGTTCCCGCTCCAATGTCGCTTCCGACCCGGAGACTTCCACTGATCACTGTATCGCCCCCGACCGTACCATCGCCTCCCAGGGTTGCACCGGCACTTACGACAACGGCTCCGGATGCTGCCGACTGGTCACCGTTGATGATCAGAGCACCCTGCAGAACGTTGGTCTCGCCTGAATAGGTATTGGGTCCGGTGAGGACGAGATTGTTGGCACCCAGTTTCGTGAGGCCGAGCGATCCTTGAGCGGTGTTCTCCAAAGTGAGCGCATAGGTGCGATTTGCCGTGGAGGTATCGAAGCCGATGCTCGATCCCGCAGCAAAGTTAGTCGTCGTCAGCATCGTCGTAACATTGCCATCCGTGACCGCATTACGAACCGCCAGCGTGGCTCCGCTTGCAACAGAATAACGACCACTCGTATCCCATCCCGGTAGAGCCCCGGTAGTGGCAATCGTGAGAACACCCTCGGAAACGGTCGTGTTTCCCGTGTAGGTATTTGCTCCGGTGAGGATGAGGACGCCCGCTCCCTCTTTTACGATTCCTCCATTGGTCGCTGCTCCATTGGTGATGGCGACGCCGACGGTCAGATCCGCCCCCCCGCCTCCGATATCGAAAGTGCGGACGTGGTCGCCTGCAGTGCTGCTGAGTTCCACATCCGCTTTGTTAATGGAGCCGCCCACTTTGCTGATGGACGAGGCAGCGGAACCTGTGGTGGTCACATCACCATCGAGAACAAGGCGACTGCCCTGGGTGCTACCCGTTCCCTGATTCAGGGCGACAATGCTGCCATTCAACGCGAGACCGCCCGCACCCACTCTCACCGTGCTTACAGTCGTGGAGTTCCCGCCCAGCACGAAACTGTCGGCGCTGCTCACAATCGTCGTGCCAGTCATCGCCGTCAGACTTAGACTGTCGAAAGTGGTTACTGAACCACTATTCCCGATGAAACGGGTGTCGGCCGCGCCGCTTCCATCGAAAACTCCTGCACCGGTCACTGTCCAATTCGACGCGGCTCCGGTGTTGAAGTTGCCGTTGAGAACGGAGATGGAGCCAATCGTTTCCGTCACGGTGATGATTCCGTCATTTGCCCCGATTCCGTTAAGCGTGGTCCCGGTGTTGCCACCCGTTCCGTTCACGATCACGGCGGCAGTATTCGAGATCTGATTCTGCGCACCGCCCGCGGCGAAGATCACGTCACCGGTTCCGGCAACCGTCAGATCTCCACTCACGGCAACGGCGCCACTCGACTTTGCAAGGCTCAGAATGCCGGCCGAGACCGTTGTCAGCCCTGAATAGGTGTTCGCCGTCCCGCCGGAAAGCAGGAGAGTTCCCTCACCTGTTTTGTCGAGAGTGCCGCTGCCTCCCAGACTGACACTGATGGTGGCGATGCCCGAGGCGTTACTAATCGAGTAGGAAGTCCCGATCAGGGTTGAGGTTCCTGTACCGATAATGCCTCCTGCCGTCGCACTGACACTGACTGCTCCGACGGTTTCGGTGCGGCTCGCTCCGAGATCGAAAGTGCCGGTGCCGGTGACGTTCAAGTTGCTGGTATTGTTGATCCGCTCCGATGCTCCGATGGCCAGAATCCCCTCACTTACCGTAGTGTCTCCCGTGTAGGTGTTGTCTCCGGAGAGTGTCATCGTTCCGACTCCGTCCTTGGAGATTCCTCCATTCGTGGCGGCACCGTTGGTGATGACAACGCCCACAGTCAGGTTCGCCCCGCCTCCGCCTATCGTAAAGGTGCGGGTATGCGAGCCCGCGGTGCTGCTCAGCTCGATATCGCCCTTATTGAATGAAGCGCTCGTGGAGATCGTCGAGGCAGTCGTTCCGGTCGTACTCACATTCCCGTTCAGAATCAGCCGGCTGCCCAGTTGATCGGCACTCCCACCGCGGTTCAGCCCGAGGACACTGCCATTCAGCACGAGGCCTCCCGCCCCGACCGTCAGGGTCGATGTCACCGTGTTACTGGCCCCCCCCATCACGAAACTGTCCACCCCGACGATGACAGCGTTGGTCATTCCGGTAAGCGTGAGGCTGTCAAAACTGATGACGGAGCCGCTATTCCCTACAAAACGCACGTCAGCCACGCCGGTCCCATCGAATACTCCCGCACCCGCCACCGTCCAGACTGAACCGGCGGCGGTGTTGAAAAAACCATTGGTTACCTCGATCGAGCCGATCGTCTCGGTCACGGCCCGCACGGTTCCCGAGTTTGCCCCCGTGCCGTTTAACGTGCTGCCAGCGCCGTTGATAATCACCTTGGCTGTGTCCAGGATCTGGTTTTGGGCTCCGACTGCTGCAAAAATGACATCACCGGCCCCGTTGATCGTCAAGTCACCTCCGACCGCATTCACCCCTCCGGTTTTTCCAAGGTTCAAAACTCCATCCGAAACCGTCGTGATGCCCGTGTAGGTATTCGCCGACGTACCCGACAGGAGCAGAGTGCCCGCCCCGTCCTTGATAAGGCTTCCGTTGGTAGCAGCACCATTGGTGATGGCGACATTGACAATCAGTCCCGCTCCTCCTGCACCGACGGTGAAGGTCCGAGTGTGGTCGCCAGACGTGCCGCTGAGTTCAACCGACGCCGTCCCAAGGGTCCCGCTTCCGAGTTGGATATATGAGATTAATGTCCCCGTCGCCGAGACATTCCCATTCAGAACGAGACGGCTTCCGAGAGTTCCAACATTGGTTCCCAGAGAGAGAACCAGGCGACTGTTATCCAAAGAGAGCCCTCCGGAGCCGACAACGACAGTAGATCGCAGGGCTCCACTGTTACCGAGGACAATGAAAGAGTCTTCCACGCCTGAACCCGTGGCAGTCATACCGGCAAGGCTGAGACTGCCGAAATTCACGGTACCCCCGCTGTTGTGAAGATATCTCGCGTCTCCGGTGGCTCCATCGAACACACCCGAGCTCGAGATCGTCCAGATGCCCGTTCCGGTGAAGAACATTCCATTGGTGATGTTGAGGTTTGCAATCTCTTCGGTCACTGCCGTTGCTCCAATAACCGTACCAAAGGTTGCCGCGGTATTTCCCAGGACGCTTCCCGCTCCGTTAAGTGTGACGGTGGCGTCGTCGGCGATCTGGTTCTGAGTTCCTGAAGCGGTAAACACGAGAGCAGTCCCGGCCCCGGATAGAGTCAGGTCTCCACTCACTGCGGTGGCTCCACCAATTTTACTCAGATTCAGCTGCCCCGCGGCAACATCAGTCACCACATCGTAAGTATTGGTTCCGCTACCTGAAAGCGCGAGCGTGCCGCTCCCCTGCTTGACGATCCCGCCCGGACCACTCAAAATCCCAGATAAAGTGATTCCGGACGCTCCGGTATCAACGGTTCTTGCGGCATCAAGAATCATCGCCAGGCTGATCAACTGCAGACTGCTGCTGCTATTGAGAATGTTTCCACCCAGGGTGATGCGGTTTCCGGACAGATTGAAGGCTCCTGCCCCGCTGTTAAAATTGATACCGGCGAAGAGGGTGTCGGCGATGATGTCGTTACCGGGCGTCAAACGGGTGACTCCGCCAAAAAAAAGGGCATCGCCCGCCACCGGAGCGATCCCGTCCCAGTTGTCAAGGTTGCTCCAAAGATCGTCCGCACCAAGTCCGTCCCAGGTGCGATCAGCCGCAGGAAGCCTCGAAACAAGCGAGGCAACCAGACACAGGCACAGGACTGTAGGACGAGTCTTCAGCAGGAAAATGAAGGGGATGAGGAGGGGCAACCCCGGGAAAGCCCGGAGTGGCACCCTTTCATCATCCAAGCCATCCGTCCGAGTGTCAACTCTACATCCCCGGCAAATGCCGCATCCGGAACCGACCTCACGGTACTTTTACGATCCGCAGGGGTGTTAACATTGAGAGCATTTGAAGAAAACCGGGAAAATTCCCTCCCAACGGCAACCTCATCAAAATATCCGTCTGCCCACCCCGATCCGCTCGCAGGGAGACACGCAGACGCGTCATTGGGGGAACGGGGGTTCTGGCCTAGGTTCCACGTGAATGCTCCGGTGTCTCACCCTCATCTGCTTATCCTCGGTTACCCTTTCCTCCTCCCTGTTCGCGGACGGAAATAAGTTAGATTTCAACCGCGACATCCGGCCCATTCTTTCCGACAAATGTTTCCAGTGCCACGGGCCCGATGAAAAGTCCCTCGAAGGCGACGTCCGTCTCGACGAGCGGACCTCAGCTGTCGCGGCAAAGGCCATTGTCCCCGGCTCGCCCGATCTGAGCGAGGCCCTCGCCCGCATCCTCAGCGACGACCCCGACGAGGTCATGCCACCGCCGAAGACCAAGAAAGTCGTCACCCCCGCCGAGGCCGAAAAGCTGCGCCGCTGGATCGCGGAAGGAGCCGAATACAAGGGCCACTGGGCCTTCGAACCCGTCAGTGCGCCGGAGCCTCCCGCCGGACAAAATCCGATCGATCATTTCGTCCACCACGAACTCACCTCGCGCAACATCGCCCCCTCACCCGAGGCCGATCCCGCGACCCTGATCCGCCGTCTTTCCCTCGACCTGACCGGGTTGCTTCCCGCACCTGACAGGGTTGAATCCTTCCTCGCCGCCTACGGCAAAGATCCCGATACCGCCGTCGCCGCGCTCGCTGACGAACTCCTCGCCTCGCCCCACTACGGCGAGCGCTGGGGACGCCACTGGCTCGATCAGGCGCGCTACGCCGACTCCAGCGGCTACAGCATCGACGGCGACCGCGAGATGTGGCCCTATCGCGACTGGGTCATCGGCGCAATCAACGAGGACATGCCCTTCGACCGCTTCACGATCGAGCAGCTCGCCGGAGACCTCCTCCCGAACGCGACGAAGTCACAGCTCGTCGCCTCGGGCTTTCATCGCAACACCCTCATCAATCAGGAAGGCGGCACCGATCCTGAGCAGTTCCGGAATGAAGAGGTCGTCGATCGCGTCAACACCACCGGCGCCGTCTGGCTCGGGCTCACCCTCGGCTGCGCCCAGTGCCACACCCACAAATACGATCCCATCACCCACCGCGAATATTTCGAGCTCTTCGCCTTTTTCAACCACGGCACCGACATCAACAATACCGGCGCGACCGTTGAAGTGAGCGAAGGCGAGATGTTTTTGAAAGGTCCCGATCCCGCAAAGGTCAAGGCGATCGACGACGCCAAAGCCGCCCTCGCCAAAGTCAACGCGACCACCGCGAAGCGACAGGTCGAATGGGAAAAAGCCGAACTGACCAAAGCTGCGCCCGACTCCAAAGAGACTCCGCTCCTCCTCTCCCTCCGCGCCGCGCCTGACAAACGCACCAACGATCAGAAAAAACTACTCACCGCCGAGTTCGCCAAGGTGGATGCGGAAAAGACCGCCGCGACAAAAACCCTCACCAAAGCGCTTTCCGCCCTCGGGCTGGGCGCTCCCGTAAACATGATGGTGATGCGCGACCTGCCCCAGCCGCGTGAGACCTTCATCCACCTGCGGGGCAGCTTCCTCGATCACGATCGCAAGACCGGACCACTCTCGCCCGGAGTGCCCGCCGCGCTGCCGCCCCTGCCGGAGTCAGCCGCGACGAAAGAGCGCGCCGACCGTCTCGACCTCGCCCAATGGCTCGTGCGCCCCGACCATCCGCTCACGCCACGCGTCACTGTTAATCGGGTCTGGATGCGCTACTTCGGCAAAGGCATCGTCGCGACCGAGAACGACTTCGGCACGCAGGGC
>DDSV01000047.1 GCA_002344215.1 Akkermansiaceae bacterium UBA2381 | reverse complement strand
CAGCGTGGCGCTGGAAATCACCCGACTGATCGAAGCGGCCGGGTGAAAATTGAGTTCACTTTGAAGTGCCTGTCGGGCCTCAATTTTTTGATGGATTACTAATTTTTAATAATTTTCTCAAATTTAAGATAAATAATTAATAAAATCGAATTATTCAGTTGTTTTTAATAAAATTTAGCCCTAAATTTTTAAAACAATCTGAATCATGATTAAATCAATCCGACTTTACTTGCTCAACCTTCTCCTGATCTCTTCCTGCCTTGTGACCCTGGGGCACGCAGATCCTTCGGAGCAAAACACCCGCGAATATCGTCCGTTGATGGCGAAAAAGGTGAAAGTGGTGGTGGCGGCCAGTGCGGAAGCAACCGGACTGAATAGCTCGGCGGAACTGACTCGCGAAGGCTGGTCTCTGTTTGACGCGAGGAACTGGAAGGCAGCCGCCGATAAATTTCTTTCAGCCCTTGAGGTTTCCCCGCGGGATCAATCGGCTGCCGAAGGCCTTACCATGAGTCTCTATCGCTCAGGTGACTATGCGTCCGCCGTCAGTCTGAGTGCCAAATTGGAACCTATTATGCCGCAGTTGAAGGGCATGGTGGCTCAGACGGCGCTCGCTGACGTTCGATTTATGGTGAACAAATCGGAGATGGAGGCCGCCCGCGAGTTTATGGCTCACTTCCCAACTGACGATGCAACCTACGCGGAGGCTCATGCGGTTCTCGGCAATGCTTCTGCCATCGAAACAGCCCTCGGTCCGGACGGAAAAGGGACAGATACCGACTCTTCGCTGGCCCGGAGATAGCCGATCGGGATTCTTCTTGCCGGTCCCGGAGGGGGATTTGAGGATTATTCCCCGGCCGAATCTTCAGGGCTGTTGAGGAAATCGCTCGCAAGAGCAACAAGGTCTTCTCCGCTGCTCAAATAACGCTCCCGGTATTCGCTCACGGCATTGTCGTGACTCGAGAGGAAGTCAGAAAGACCGCCCCCCGATCCGTTTTCACTTCTTGCCCATTGGAGGAACTCGGCGACGCAACGGTGGCTGGATCCTGCGCCGATTGCGTTCAATGAGTCACGGAAGCGGGTTGCATTATCCCAATCGAGTTCAGAAAGGAGGAACTCCACACCGACCTCGCGAATCGCGGAATCGATCTCCTGAAGTTCCTCAATCTTGATATCCCTTGGATTGTAGGGAGCGCACGCGACAAGCTCTTCGATCAAGTCTTCTCGCGTCATGGCTTGTTTCAGTCGCTTCCTGGGCAGAAATGCCTCTACTTCGGCGCCTTGATCGAGAAGAAAATTGATGATTCCCCGGTTGCGATTGACGATGGCAAGAAAGAGGGGGGCTCCGGAACGAAAATTCACGTCTGCTCCTTCCTCCATAGCCTCGATGGCATCATCGAGAGATCCGACAGTGCAGGCAAGTTCCAAAGTTCGATTCGCGATTGGGTCACTCATGAGTAATAAGAAACAGGAGAATATACAGAAATTACAATAAACTGCTAGAATTCTATCTCAAGTGGTTTTGCTGGTTTTCACAAAGGAAATGGCCGGTCCCGGGAGCGGGGGTAGGGGTGGCTTATCCCGCCGGTGTCCGATACCGGAGGATTCCCTGAACGATTTCTTCGGCCAGAATCTGCCGGAACCACTCCGAGCCGCACCGTTGACTTTCCCATCGGTTCGAAATGAAACCGCACTCGATTAGCACGGAGGTTGCCTGGGTTAGTTCGAGAATCTTAAGTCGTTCCGGGCGGAATCCCCGGTTGCGGGTGACCAGTCGTCTCCCCAGTTCACTCTGGATATAGCTGGCCAGTTCCCGACCGCTTTCACTCCCCGGCCAGTAGAGCGTCTCCGTTCCGCTGATGCTTCGATCTGCATGAGCATTGAAATGGAGGCTGACCAGGATCGTTTTTGATGAGAGGCTGGCCACTTTGGATCGCGTCTCGAAGTCCACATACTCATCGGTCCGCCGGGTCAAGTCGACGGAGATCCCTTTGCCGACTAGAATTTTCTCGATTCGTTTGGCGAGATCGAGGGTTAAGTTCTTTTCCACGAGACCGAACCCAAGCGATCCGGGGTCTTTTCCCCCGTGCCCCGGATCCAGTACGACCTTGTTGAAAGGTTCCAACGCATTGAGCGGTCCGGCAGTGAATCCGGACAGGACTACGGCAGCGTTAATGAGAAATGCCAGGCGCATCGGGTCAGAGAGTAGCCAAGATTTTTGAACCTGTCGAGAAACTGATTAACTTTTCTTAAATAAATTCATTAGACCTTGATCTCGCGCAATCTTATCCAGCGAATCAGGACGGTCGCGACGCATCCGATCACGATCACCCATAGAGCGACTTCCGGAATTGGTGTCGAAAGTCTCTCGTTTGATATCCCGAAAATCATGAGAAGCGAGGTAACGGACAGAATAACAAGGCGGTTCACCCGGTTCATCGGGCCGGAAAACGCGGTTTTTCGACCGGCCCCCCGCGAATAGGCGATCGAGCTGATGTAGGCGGAGAAAATGGCGGCGAGCGCGGCCGCCAGTCCCAGCCATGGGTTTGAATCTACGGCGAAACCAAAGCCAATCAATGTCATGGCATCAGAAACCCGTTCCGGAAGCTCGCTGAAGAAGACCTCGTCGTGATATTGGGAGGCCGCCAGAGGACGGAAATGATGATCGAGTCTGATACAGACAATGCGAAGCACACTCATAATCAGCGCTGCCGACCAGAAAACATCGGGCCTGGACGCTTCTCCGGTACCCATAAAGGCAGCACCGGCGAGGATGCCGAGTGCCATCCCTGTGACCGCCACGATCTCGCCCGAGATTCCAATTCTCATGAGAAACAGGGTCAGGCGACGCAGTGGTTGGCGGCGTCGGCGGGGCCTGGATTTCAATGCTTCGGTCATGCTGGCTGGGGAAATTTCGGTTGATCGGTCAGATGAAACATTAGCGGCTTGATGGGGTTGAGTTTACCTGTTATTGCAGGCTTTCACTTAGGAATTTAGGAAAAATCCCCCAGTATGACGCAATTCGACCCGACGCCCCCACTCAGCGATGACGCGGGGGAAGGTCTGGAGTCGAATGCACAAGATGTGGAGTTGATGAACCGGGTGCGTGACGGGGACATCGGGGCCTTCGAGCGGCTGGTGGAAATTCATCAGCGTGCTGTCATCGGAACCGTCGCCAAGATGCTGGGGAACCCGTCCGAAGCCGAAGACATTGCACAACAGGTTTTCATCCGGATCTGGAAGTCGGCAAGCCGCTACGAGCCGCAGGCGAAATTCACGACCTGGCTCTTCACGATCACCCGGAACCTGGTCTTCAATGAGGTCCGGAGACGCCAGAGGAAGCCGACCGTTTCAGTCGATGAGCGCGAAGAGTCCACGCACCGGACAGTCGAGGATTTCCAGGCTGTTTCTCCAGACAACGAAATGCTGCATTCCGAACTCGAGGCAGCCGTTGACAGGGCTATTCAAAGCCTTCCGGAAAAGCAGCGTCTCGCCGTCATCCTGCGGAGGTATGAGGAAATGCCCTACGAGGAGATCGCCGTCGTGCTTGCTATGTCGGTTCCTGCCGTGAAGAGCCTTCTCTTCCGGGCGAGGACCCAGTTGAAGGAGTCACTCCAAAAGTATCTCGATGCTTGAGGGCTCCGGGGTTTATTTTCCAATGCGGATGAGGTGATTCTCGGTGCGCACAAGAAAACCGTCCGACACCACCGCAAAGGAGGATAGTCCGAATTCACCCAGCTGATTCTCAGCGACCTTCGTGAAGGTCTTCCCGGGCTTCACTACCGTGGTGATCCCGTTCCCGTTGTGAAAATAGAGATGCCCTCCGGCATAAACCGGCGAGGCGGAATAACCGCCCTGACCGTCGAGACGTTCACGATAGACCTCTGTCCCGGTGGCGGCATCCAGACAACTAAGGATACCTTTGTCGTCATTGAAATAAATCTGATCTCCGACCAGAATTGGAGAGCTCTCCTTCGGGACGGTTTTGTCGTCCTGCCAGAGGAGATGGGTGTCGGTCACATCGCCGCTGCCGTCGGTCTTCACCGCGAAAATAACGGCTCGATTGAATCCGGAACAGACGTAGAGAACTCCGTTGCGATGGATAGGGCGCGGAACCACCGAATAACCCTCACCGTAGCGGAATCGCCAGAGCTCCTGCCCGTTCGAAGGCTCATAGGCAACCACTGCACCGGAGCCCGGAATCACCACCTGAGGCTTACCCTTTACCTCGATAAGAAGGGGGGTGGAGAAAGAGAAGGTGCGTTCCACGGTGATTCCACGAGGGGTTTTCCAGGCAATTTTTCCGTCCGCACAGTTCAAGGCGACCACGAAGGGATCCTTCTCGCCGTCACATGAGAAAATCAGTTTATCCTCGTAAAGCAGCGGCGAACCGCCATTCCCGTGCACGGGCGAATAGGTCAGGCTTGTTTGGGTCCAGAGGATGCTGCCATTGGTCGCGTCGAGGCATGCGGTCCCGTCGTGACCGAAGTGGACGTAGAGTTTTCCCTTGGAATGAACGGGAGTAGGGGAAGCATGACTGTTCTTATTGTGGATGGCTCCCTCGGGCTTCTTGAAGACCTCCTGATCCCAGGCAGGGCTTCCATCCGCGAGATTGAAACAGGCCGCACGCAAAGAGACTTGACCAGCCTCCGAAACCGCGGTCGTGACATATACCTTGTCATCTGCCACGACGGGCGAAGACCAGGCCTTCCCTTTTACCGGCGCTTTCCAGCGGATCTGATTCGTCGCCGACCAGACGGTAGGCACCTTTGCCTCCGGTGCATGACCGTCGGCTGTCGACCCGCGAAATTCCGCCCAGGATTCGGCACCACGGAGGGGTGAAAATAGGGAAACGAAGGCAAGAACAAGTCGTATACGGCGGGACATGATCGGGATCTTAACGATTTCCCGGGCACAGGCAAGAAGTCGCATGGGCGGGGTTGCGGGGGGGCGCCTCCCATTGGATTCCTCTGACCCGGCCGGCGAAAGAACCGGGTTATGTCCGCCATTGAACCCTGTCAGCATTGAGCTGGAGGTGGAAGATGGTCGTGGTGAGAAGCGCTTGGCACTTTTGCGGCGAAGTGGCGGATTGACCTTGATGGCATCAAGTGGAGAATCGGAAGATGCGTCATCTCGTTCCTGTTTCGATCTGCTTCCATGTTCTTCTATGCGGGGCCATGGCCCAGCAAAGTGGTCCTTTGCCGGTCAACCCCGCCGATGCGAAAAACCAATCCACCGGCGCGGATGCTCCTGTTCTGGATCCATCCCTTCGCCAATACGGCATCTTCGCAGACTCGGCACCCTTCCCGGTGAAGGGTGAGGCAGTCGTCACCACGCTGCCGCTCAAACTGGAGAAGGGCGACCGCATCGCCTTTGTCGGAAATGGACTGCTTGAGCAGGCTGGACGGCACGGGATACTCGAAGCATTGATTTACCAGGCCCATCCCGAACTCGATCTCGTCATCCGGAACTTCGCCTGGTCGGGTGATGAGGTGGATCTCCAGCCTCGTCCCGACAATTTTGCGACCGTCGCGCAGCATCTCGCCCGCGAGAAGGTCGACGTGGTTTTTGCCGCTTTCGGGTTTAATGAGAGCTTCGGGGGACTTGAAGAACTGGACGCGTTCAAGGAACGGATGGCGTCTTATCTCCGGGATTTGAAAACCTCCGCATTCAACGGGAAATCAGGACCGCGCATCGTTCTGCTTTCGCCGGTAGCGATGGAGGGGGTTACTGAATACGGGGATTGGGGGCCGAATCTGCCGGTTTATGTTGAAGCCATGGCCGGGGTTGCCGCGGCAGAGCAGGTGGCATTCGTCGATCTTTTTCGCCCGACCCTTGCCGCGATGATGACGGGCGAAGCGGACCTTTCTGACAACGGCGTCCATCTCAACGAGGCCGGCTACCGGCTCTTTGCCCGGGAAGTCTTTCAATCGGTATTCGAGGAATCGCCGCCCGATGTAAACGACGACCTCCGCTCGGTCGTTGTGGACATGAACCGTCAGTATTTCCGGCGTTATCGTCCCCTCAATACCTTTTACTACACGGGTGATCGCAACAAGGACTACGGCTACCTCGACTTTCTCCCCGCGATGCGGAACTTCGAGATGATGGCATCGAACCGCGAGGCGCGGATCCACCGGCTCGCGCGCGGCGAAAAGGTCGAAGGCCCCATCGACGACTCGAACCTTCCTCCTCTCGAATCCGTAGCCGAGGGCAGGGGAGCAAACGAATGGCTCTCTCCCGCCAACGAACTTGCTGCCTTCAAGGTGGATCCACGCTTTGACGTGAATCTCTTTGCCTCTGAGGAGCAGTATCCCGAGATCGCGAATCCCATTCAAATGCGCTTCGATTCGCGCGGTCGGCTCTGGGTGAGTTGTTCGACGACCTATCCGCACGTCTACCCCGGCGAGGAACCGCGCGACAAGATTGTCATTCTCGAAGACACGAACAAGGACGGGCGGGCTGACAAAAGCACCGTTTTTGCCGACGATCTCCACATTCCGCTGTCCTTCGAATTGGCGAAAAATGGAGTCTATGTCTCTGAACAGCCGAATCTTACTCTGATTGAAGATCTCGATGATGATGATAGGGCGGACCGACGCACCGTCCTCCTCACCGGGTTTGGTACCGAAGACAGTCACCACTCTATTCACGACTTTATCTGGACACCCGACGGTGATCTGTTAATGCGCGAATCGATTTTCCACCATTCGCAGGTCGAGACGATCCATGGTCCGGTGCGGACGAAAAACTCGGCCTGGTTCCGCTATACTCCCCGAACGAACAGGCTCGTCGCTTTCGGCAGCTACCCGAACACCAACCCCTGGGGCGTTGCCTTCGACGATTGGGGTAACCACGTCGCGAGTCATCCCATCTTTGCGAATGCCTTCCACGCGACCAATCCTCCCTATCCCGAGCAGCATCCGCCGGCGACAGGCTTGCCCGCCTATTCGGGCACCTGTGGTCACGATTTTGTCGATTTTCCCTTTTGGCCCGAGGAGATGCAGGGCGGCTTCATCAAGGCGCGCTACAAGCCGACCAACAAGATCGAATTCCATCGCTGGGTGCGGAAGGATGACCATTACGCCGAGGAGTTTGTCTTCGATCTCATCTTCTCAACCAACCTCAGCTTCATTCCTGTTGATGTGGGTTTTGGTCCGGGGGGCGACTTTTATATCTGTGACTGGTACAATCCGGTGAAGGGGCACGCCCAGTATTCGCTGCGCGATCCCCGCCGAGACCGCACCTCGGGCCGGATTTGGCGGGTTGTACCGAAGGGGGCAACCCTGCAGGATCCACCGAAGATTGCGGAGGCCACGATTTCCGAGCTGCTCGAAAACCTCAAGCGCCCCGAGTCGAAAATCCGGGCGTGGACGAGGCGCGAGCTCTCGTGGCGGGATCCGGCGGAAGTGGTGAAGGCGCTCGATTCCTGGCTCACGGTGCTCGATCCGAAGGAGACGCGATTTCGGCATCACCAGGTCGAGGCGATGTGGGTGTATCAAGGGTTGGGGAAAGACAATCTCGAATTGCTGGACGAATTGCTGCTTTGTGAGGTGCCCGACGCGAGAGCGGCAGCGGTCAGACAGTTGCGGTTTCGGCCGGGACATTCCGATGAAAAATCCCAAGTGGATTCTCTCTACCGGGCTTCCGGGGACGACGACGCGCAGGTCAGGCTCGAGGCGGTCGTCGCGGCAAGCTACGATGGGAGCGACGCATTCCGATCTATCCTGCCCGTCTTCGACAAACCCATGGGCGATCACCTCCGCTACGCTCTCCGTTGCGCCCTGAATTCAGAGGCCCTCCAGCCCGCGGTGGAAGCCAACCGAGATCATCCCGCTCTCGCTGCCTTCCTCAAAAGCTGGGACACAAAAAAAGACAAACCGCTCATCCCCAAACTCAACGCCAAAGACGCCGCCTTTGACGCGCAGCCGCATCTTCTAACCGTCCGCATCGGGTGCCTGCCCGAGCGCATGCTCTACGATACAACCGCCTTCACCGTTTCTCCCGGTCAGCCCGTAAAGCTGACTCTCTCCAATCCCGATGTCACCCAGCACAACCTGATTATTGGCTCCCCGGGCTCGCTTGAGGAGCTCGGCATGGCAGGGAACGAGATGGCGAAGGATCCGGGCGGACTGGCGAAGGGGTTTATACCTGAGTCAGAGAAGATCCTCCATCATACAAAGCTGCTGGAACAGGGAACCAGCGAAACGCTGCGCTTCACCGCGCCGGAAACCCCCGGGATCTACCCGTTCCTTTGCACCTTCCCGGGACACTGGATCCTGATGAAGGGTGAAATGACCGTGAAATGATTCTCAGTCGTCCCCGTAACTCGCCTCGTTCGTGATTTCGTCGGCGTAGATGTTGATCTTCGCGATGACCTCGTAGACATCCTGTTCGTCGACTCCCTCTTCTTTCAGAGTGGTGATGAGGTGTTCGGTGAAACGCTGGAACTCCCGTCGGCTGATTGCGAGATGATGGTGCACATGGGAGAGGGGTCTCCCGCTGTAGTTTACCGGACCGCCGGTGGCCATGGCGAAGAACTCACGCTGCATGATCTTGAGTTTATCAATCGGAACATGGGTGAAATAATGGCCGATTTCAGCATCGTGGGTAACACGGTGATAGAATCGGTCGATGAGTCTCTCCAGTGCTTTCTCGCCCCCGATGCGGTCGAAGAGGCTCTTGGTATGGTCCTGGGATTCCATGGAATATGTGCTTCAAAAATGCTGACGGCCGCCGATCTCAGAGTTCGCCGAGTTTAATATTTCGATAATCAATCGCCATGTCACGATCCCCGTGGAGCTGGATTCCGATCGGGCCTTTTGCTTTTCCGGTATCGCTGGTGTAGGTCATGATCTTCTTACCGTTCAACCAACAAGCATATTCCATGCCGCGCGCCTCGATGCGCATGTGGTTCCAGTCTTTCAGTTTGAGCAACTCCTTCACCCCTTCGGCTTCGATGGGATATCCTTTGCCGGGAATGTAGGGGGAACCGGTCATGTCGCGTTTGAGAGACCCGGAGATCCCGATTTGAATCTGATCTTCACTGCGAAGGTGAACTCCGGAATCGACCGTGCCGTCTCCGAACTTAAATTCGAGTTCAATGGCAAAATCGCCGTAATCCTTTTCCGTCCAGAGGACATATCCCTTCTTATCCGGAGCGCTTCGGACTTGAAGGATTCCGTCCTGAACGAGCCATGAGACATTCTTTTCGGGTGCTTTCCATCCGGAGAGATCTTTTCCGTTGAAGATGGGTTCCAGCTTTTCCTCCGCCGCGAGGGGCGAGTTATACGCGCAGAGGGAAAAGAGAACCAGAACGAGAGTGGGGAGGGATTTCATAACAAGTGGTAGAGGATGATGAAGTGCTGTCAGGAACTAGGCAAGCCCCGATGCGCGCAAGGGAGGCGGAATTCAGCCGGCGTCTCCGCTCGCTTCATAGGCGTGGGCGGCGCGGATGAGATCAATTTCTCCCATCGGTTTCCCGAGTAACTGGAGTCCAACCGGGAGCGCTTTCCCATCGACCGAAACCGTTCCGCAGGGGACAGAAATCCCGCAAATACCGGCGAGATTGGCGGAGATCGTGTAAATGTCCGCGAGGTACATCGCGAGAGGATCACTGTGATGTTCTCCGAGCTTGAATGCGGGAGTAGGGGACACGGGGGAGACGATCAGATCAACCTTTTGGAAGGCTTCCTCGAAATCGCGACGGATCAGGGTGCGGACTTTCTGTGCCCGAAGGTAATAGGCGTCGTAGTAACCCGAACTTAGCACATAGGTTCCGAGAATGATGCGTCGTTTGACTTCCTCGCCGAAACCTTCCGCTCTCGATTTCTTGTAAAGGTCGATCAGGTCATCGGCCTCGGCACGATGACCATACCGGACGCCATCGAAGCGGGCGAGATTGGCGGAGGCTTCGGCGGTGGCGATGATGTAGTAAGTGGCAACGGCGTGCTCCGTGTTAGGCAGGGAAACCGGAACGATTTCAGCGCCGAGCGACTCAAGTGTTTTGATCGCCGCTTCAATGCGGTCCTTTACCGCAGGGTCGAGACCCTTGGCGAAATACTCGGCGGGCAGCCCGATGCGGAGCCCCTTGATATCCTTACCAACCGCTCCTGTGTAAGAGGGAACATCCTCATTCAGGCAGGTGGAGTCCCGGTCGCAGCGTCCGGAAATGACTTCAAGCAGTAGTGCGGCATCGGCGACCGTCTTGGTCATGGGGCCGCATTGATCGAGCGAGGAGGCGAATGCGACCAGACCGTAGCGTGAGACCCGTCCGTAGGTTGGCTTTAGCCCGACAACACCGCAATGGGAGGCCGGTTGGCGGATCGATCCCCCGGTGTCTGTCCCCAGAGCGGCGATGGCGGTATTGCCAGCCACGACAGCGGCAGAACCACCCGACGATCCTCCGGGAGTCCGGGTCGTGTCGTGTGGATTCCGGCAGATCTGGATGCCGGAGTTCTCGGTGGATGAACCCATCGCAAATTCATCCATGTTGGTCCGTCCGAAGGGGATCGCTCCCGCCTCGCGCAGTTTCCTGATCACTGTGGCGTCGTAGGGGGAGGTGTACTTCCCGTGCAGCATCTTCGAGGCACAGGAGCAGGGGTGGCCTTCGACATTGATGAGATCCTTTATCGCAATGGGAATACCACCGAGGGGAAGGGAAAGATCAATGTTCGCGGCATCCGCGAGGGCGCGATCTAGATCGAACGAAAGATACCCCCCGATCGCATTATCCTTTTGATCAATTTCGACCGCGATGGAAGACAGTGCTTCGGAGGGCGATAGATCTCCCGAGAGATAAGACCGCCGAAGTTCGGCGATGGTCAGTGAGGCGACGTTCACAATGAAAGAGGGGAAAAGCGTTCGAACTACTCGACTACCTTGGGCATGCGGAACTGTTCATGGGATACGGCCGGAGCGTTGCTCAGGGCGGCTTCCTGGCTCAGGCTGTTACCCGTGACCAGGTCCTGTCTCACGACATCAAAGACGGCACCCGCGTGGGCGGTGGGTTCAATCCCATCCACGTTGATAAGATTGAGTTGCTCAACGTATTTGAGGATCTGATCCACCTGTTCCTGATAGCGCGACGCCTCCTCATCAGAGAGGGCGATGCGGGCGAGATGGGCGACAGTTCGAATGTTCATCAGATCCGGAAACGGGAGTGAGAGGACGCTCTTTTATCAGAGGACCTGACCGGAGTCTTTCCACTTCTCATGGAACTCGCGATAGACCTTCGGGGAGATCTCTGACGGCTTGATTTCACTGCGACCGCCCCAGAAGACGTTCGTGTAGAGAAGCGGAATTCCCACCTCGGCGAGATGGGCATCAATGGCAGCCTTATGCTCGAGAACACGTTCCTTCTCGGTTCCATGCACAACCCCCATGATATTTACGCCGCCGAAACGAGGGCCTCCCTCGCGCCAGTAGCAATGAGTCATGATCATGTGTCGACCTACCTCTGAACCGGCCCGGGGTTGCATCCCCTCGGGCACTTTCCAGTGAAAGAGGGCATTGAAACGGGTCACCCGTTGACCGGTCTGACTCGGTTTGACGTGCTCAAGGAAGGTGGAAAAACGACCAATAACCTTCTTTTGATCAAGGGTTTCCGCAATTTCAAAAAAGCGATCTTTGTCGAACCCGATGGCGAGAGCCCGGGGGCCCCAGGGATCCTCGCAAATTTCTTCAGGGCTGAGTTCCTCCTTCAAGGCAAGAAGCACTTCCCACTCGTCAGGGCTGAGTTCGACCGTCGTGGTCGTTGTCATTTCCGCCGGTTCGTCGGAACGTGCCCCGGGTTCCATCGTTTTGCGACGGGTGTGACCGACCCCAAGGGCAAAGATCCCGTTTGCCGGCATCAGAACAAACTCATGGGCACCGGTGATTCGACGAAGGACCTCGGCGTGGGCTTCGAGGGACTCTCCTTGCGGCACTTTCAGGGTGGTCCAGAGCTTATAATCGCTCCCGGAGATTTCGCGGTCGGTCGAGCGGGTCACGACATGGCCGCTGAAAGGATCCTCCCGGAACATAAAATCGAAGGTGGCGTCCAGCTTGTCGTTGTCCACTTTCCAGGCGCAAAGGGCTCCATGGGCCAGTTTAGTGGCAAGGAGCGTCTGCCGAACCCGTCGAATCACCCCCGCCTCGACCATGGCGCGAATTCGAGCGATCACGGTCTCAAGATCAATCCCCGATTTGTCCGCGATGTGCTGGAACGGATTGCGCTGGAAACCGCTCACGAGATCCTCGGAGACCTCGAGAATTTTGGTATTAACCGGATCGTTGTGGTCGGTGGGGACGGAGGAGAGGGTTTCGACACTCATGGGCGCGCAATCTAGGCATGACAGGGGAATCCGGCAAGTTTGAGTTGGCCAAAGAACAGGAATCAGTCAAGTTGTCGCAATTGGTGCGTTTTATGGAGATTTGTCCGATCGATTTACAGTTTCAGGGGAAATCATCGGTGATCGCGTCATTTCTCGTGAGAACCGGGGAAGGCGCTTTTTTGATCGAGACCGGACCGGAATCAACTCGCGAGCACCTCGTTGCCTCCCTGGCTGAAGCGGGGCTTGAACCCGGGGACCTGCTGGGAATTTTTGTCACCCATATCCATCTGGATCATGCGGGGGCGGCAGGATGGTTTGCAAGGGAAGGGGTTCCCGTTTACGTCCATCCCAAAGGTGCCCCCCATCTGGTTGATCCCACCCGTCTTGTCGAAAGCGCCCGCGGAGTTTACGGCGGTAAGTTTGATTCCCTCTGGGGCGGAATGATCCCGGCACCGGTTTCCCGGGTGATCCCTCTGGTCGACGGCGAATCGGTCTCGATCGCGGGAGTGAAGGTCATCGCGCTTGAAACCCCCGGGCATGCCTATCACCATCATGCTTTCTCAGTCGAGGGAAATCTCTTTGCCGGAGATGCGGCCGGCGCGCGATTGCCCGGAGATGACTACACCTCCGTCACGGCCGCTCCACCGCAATTTCACCTGGAACATACGCTGACGAGCATCGGGAAACTTGCGGCAGCAGGGGCGGAGCATCTTTTTCTTACCCATTTCGCCGGGGTTCCGGATGTCCAGGCTCATCTTGAGGCCTATCGGAATACCGTCGAGTTGAATGCGGAATTCGTTCGGCAGCGGCTCCTTGAGGGATTTGACGCCGAATCGCTGGCCGTCGCCTACGAGGCATTTCAGTTGGAACAGGCTTTTCGACATGGGCTTCCTCCTGCGTCGTGGGAGAAGTATCAACTCGTCAACGGAACCTCCATGTGTGCCGACGGGATGCGCCTTTTCTGGCAGAAGAGATTCGCGGAGGAGAGTTGAGTTGCTATTCCGGTCGGCCTTCGTTAGATTTCCGGAGTCTCACCTTATGATCCGTCCACGCGCTTTCATCCTTGTGTCGATCGTTTCCGCCCTTGTCGGGGCAGCAGTGGGACAGGAATCCCCCGCATCGGGAGAAGCTGTTCCGGAGACACTTTCGGGCCGGAGTCTCTCAGACAATGATCTGGCCCGGCTGCCTTACGCCCAACTTTTGCGCATTGCCCAAAGCGACGCGAGGGCAAAGGCGGATGCGAAAAGCTACAAGCTGCGCATTCAGAGTCGGGTCACGAATGTGACACCGAAGGACATCGAGCTTTATCTCGACCTTCCCAATGCTCCCATCGTCCTGCTCGTCGACAACGATGGATTTGTCGAAGTGCCCCACACGGCGGAGTTGATCAAGGCGAATCCCGATCTCGTCGCGAATCAGCCGAGGGGATCACTTAATATCTTTGTCGATCTCGAGGTGCCGAGAGTTTCCCCACCGAATATCAAGGACGGCAAGGTCGACTATCAGGAGCTGTTCCGTCCGCTCGTCGAGATCCAGTCCGAGATGCGCAAGGTTGATCCGACCTTCGGTCTTACC
The DNA here is from genome assembly GCA_002344215.1 of Akkermansiaceae bacterium UBA2381. Lineage (GTDB taxonomy): Bacteria > Verrucomicrobiota > Verrucomicrobiia > Verrucomicrobiales > DEV007 > Arctic95D-9. Next base: position 35,736 of record DDSV01000047.1, on the reverse strand, counting down.
GGTCAGCAGCAGTTTGTCCTTGAGGTCGAGACGGGCAAAGAACCGATCAAGATCTCCCGTGCCTTTGGCTCGCGAACCTACCGGCCGAATGATAAGGGCAAAGTCTACATGATCATGGAATCCTATCTCTATGAGGAGAATCCGCAGGTGGAGATTCCGGATAAGGCAAAGATGAACGTTCTCCCGGCGTCTCCCGAGGAGATCGAGGAAATTCGCTCCCGCTAAGGGGCGGAGTCGGGAAAAAGTGTGACCCCCAATTTGACCTCCCTATTTCGTGGGGCGGCGCCGTCTCCCGATTTTGGCAGTGTTGCCTCCGCTGCGGGATCCTGCCTTTTTCCGCTGGGTCACTCCTTTGGTCACCGGGGATTTCCTGCCATCCTTCGCTTCAGAGATGCGGGACCTGACCCGGAAGACAAAGGGAAGGCCCTCCATCGGGAACTCTTTGCGGATCTGATTCTCAAGAAACCGCTCGTAGGTTCTTGTCATCAGTTCCGCGTGATTCACAAACAGAAGATACTCGGGCACTGGAACTGTTTGCGGATCGTCTTCACGCTTCTGCGTGGCGTAAAGGAGCTTGAGACGCTTGCTGTTTCGCACGGGCGGCTGATTTCGTTCAATCGAGTTTTGAAGGAGCCGGTTGAGCACGCCGGTCGGGATCGGATTCGATGAGGATTCAAGCACGACATTGATCGCCTCGAAAATTTTACCGAGATGATCCCGGTTTTTCGCCGAGATCGCGACTTTGGGTGCGTAGGGCAGAAAAAAGAGATCATCGCCCAGCTCCTCCTTGAACTGATCGATGCGATCCTGAAACCTCGCGTCGGGGTGATAGAGGTCAAATTTGTTGAGGATCACGATACAGGGCTTGTTTTCGTCGATCACCATTTTGGCAATGCGGCGGTCCTGGGTCGTGACCCCGGAAGAGGCATCGATCACGAGCAGACAGATGTCCGCACGCCGGATGGAACGCTCGGAACGCATTACCGAAAATACTTCAACGGAGGTGTCACGGCGCGTCTTCTTCCGTATTCCGGCCGTGTCGATCAGGAGGAAGGCCCGGTCGTCCCGCTCGTAGGGAACATCAACCGCGTCCCGTGTCGTGCCCGCGATATCCGAGACGATGCTGCGGGTGTCGTTCAGGATGGCATTAATCAGGGATGATTTTCCCACGTTGGGTCGGCCGACGATGGCGATTTTAACCGGAGTTTCCTCTTCTTCGGAATCTTCGTCCTTCACTTCAAAATGAAGGGCGGAAAGCTGCTCAAAAATGGTTTCCTCCAGTTCACCGAAGTTCCGGCCATGAGCCGCTGAGACATCGAGCTGCAGTTCAAACCCAAGAATGACAAATTCCGCGGCATCATTGTCGGTCTTTTCGGTATCCACTTTGTTGGCGAGAAGAATGACAGGGGTGCCACTCGAACGGAGGACTTTCGCCAGATCCCGGTCGATGGGGTGAACTCCTTCGCGGGCGTCGACGACAAAAAGAATCAGATCGGCGGCCTCGATCGCAATATTGGCCTCCACCCGAACCTGGTCGGCAAATCCATCGTCCAATAATGCTCCGATTCCTCCCGTATCAGTGAGCTCGTAGGGAATGCGGGCACGATGGCATTCGGTCGCAAGCCTGTCTCTCGTCACTCCGGGCTCGTCGTGGACGATGGCGATACGGCGTCCGGCGAGACGGTTGAAAATGGCTGACTTGCCCACGTTGGGGCGGCCGACAATGGCGACTTGGGGTTTACGTTTTCGGGACATCGGAATCGGGAGTGGTGTGGCCGGACTCTCTCAGCTGGTGGATACCATCCTTCAGGTAGAGGTAACCGGTGAGCGCAGTAAAGGCAGCCGCCAGGTAGATCAGTATATCAAGGGGCAAAGGCCGGGAGTTGACGCTCCAAAAGTCGAGCATAACCCAGCAGACGCAACTCAACTGTAGAAAGGTGCAGATTTTACCGCTGATTCGCGCCCGGACGGTCGCGGTGCCGTGAGTGAGGTAAATGATGAGCATTCCCACGGAAATGACAACGTCCCGCGCGATGACAAGAACCGCGAACCAGATCGGCAGGCCCGTGTGCCAGTTGGTCACGCTGAGGGTAACCACCCCGCAGAGAAGGAGTAATTTGTCTGCAATCGGGTCGAGAACCCGACCCAGCGGGGTGCTTTGGTTAAAATTGCGGGCGATATAGCCGTCCACCGCATCGCTGAGCGACGCGGTTGCGTAGACCGCGAGAGCGATGATTCTGAAAAGGCGCTCTTCATGTCCCGAGGAGATACTCTCGCTGTAGTAGGCAGCAAAAACAACGAACACCGGGATCAGGAGCAGGCGCAGAATCGTGATTTTATTGGCCAGGGTCATGATTCAGATACCCTACACGGCATTTGACACACCGGAAGTGTAATGATTCGACAAATATCCCGCCATTGCTAAACTGAGCGCGAAATGACGGGTCAAATAGAGGAAGGTGCCAATGCTGCGCTCCAGGAGGCGCTGAAGAACCGGCAGATGCGTTTCTTTCGCGCCAGCAGGGGATCCGCCAAAGGGAGAACCGGGTCGGCAGACACGGCCCGCTTTGCGGACAATTTGATGATCCTGCAGGAGTGTGCGCTCCTTCTTGGCGAAAAACTCCAGATGTCGGCCGTCGCCCATGCCATTTTTTATGAAGGCGACGAGACTTCAGGATTTTGTTTTGATCCGAACTCCAATTCGCAGAACCCCGATGTGGCCGGCGCCATCGTCAATCAGCGTATGCCGATGAAGGAGTTCATCAGTTCTATTCGCGATTTCATCAACTCATGAGTCCTCAGATCGTCTCAAGCTCTCTGGGGGCTCTTCGCAATGCCGGATCTGTATTTGGTCTGATTCTGGCCCACGGACAGGAAATCATCTATCAGGATGCTCCGTTCCCCGCGCAAACCCTTGAGGAACTCTCCTCAACCGTTGATGATATTGCCTACTATTTCGAGCAGGAGGGGAGGTATCCTGATCAGCTCTCCTTCGGTTTTGACGGTGGCAGCATTCTCATTATCATTCAGGGTCGACACCGGATGCTGGTTTTCCACCACCATGCGGACGAGGTGGATTTTGTTGGAAAGGCGGCAAAGGCGTTTTTCAAGGACTACGAGATGAATCTCCTCACCGAGGAATGGGTAGTCGGACAACAAGCTGAACCGGGTGAGGCGGGGTCTCAATCCTCTTCGGGTTCGGGGCACCGACAATCGACTCAGCGGGTTGCTGTTAGGGCGAATCAGGAGGGTTAAGCTTCCTGATGAGTGGCGGCGGTTGGGCGTTTCGGGATCACGACCGAGACAGCCACCCGACAAAAAAAGGCCGCCTGTATGGGGCGGCCTCTCATTCCTGAAATCCGGTAAAACCTGAATCTTAATCTTCGTCTGACGAGGAAGACTGGGAATTGTTGTTCCGAAGAGTGAAACGAAACTTGTTCTTGTTTCGCTTCGCGTTTGAACGTGCCTTGCGCTTGGTTTTTTGGGCGGGCGTTTCGAATGCCCGGAGACGGCGCATTTCGTCCATGATACCCTCGGTTTCCATTTTGCTCTTGAGCCGCTTGAGGGCGCGGTCAATGGGTTCACCTTTTTTAATGTCGACTTCTGGCATGGTCAAAGAAATGAGGGATTCAGGAATGTTTCCCCCCTGTAGAGGGCGGGAAAGCGGGGAATCTAGAAGGTAAAGGTAAGTTCGTCAAGTGAGAGTATGGACCGGTTTCAGTCCTCTTTTTGAAGGCTCGCCACCACATTAAAATCTTCAAGGGTGGAGGTGTCGCCTTTCACTTCGCCGCCGGAAACAATCTCCTTGAGGAGTCGGCGCATAATCTTACCACTTCGTGTTTTAGGAAGTGATTGAGTGAAGCGGATGTCATCGGGTTTGGCGATGGCTCCAATTTCATGGCCGACGTGATTCTTCAATTCTTTCGCCAACTCTTCACCGGGGGTTATACCCTCCTTCAGCGAGACAAAGGCAACCACGGCCTGCCCCTTGATTTCGTGGGGTCTTCCCACCACCGCAGCCTCGGCAACGGCAGGGTGGGAAACGAGGGCGCTCTCGACTTCGGCGGTGCCGAGGCGATGTCCCGAGACGTTGAGAACATCGTCGAGACGTCCCACAATCCAGAAATACCCGTGTTCATCAGTCCTCGCTCCGTCGCCGGCAAGGTAGATGCCCTCATATTCACTCCAGTAGGTTTCCTTGTATCGCTCGGGATCTTTATAGATCGTGCGCAACATGCTGGGCCACGGTTTGCGGATGACCAGTTTTCCCCCCTCATTCGGGCCGCACTCATTGCCCGACTCGTCGAGGATGGCGGCGTCCACTCCGAAAAAGGGACGGGTTGCGGTTCCGGGAGTAGTGGGTGTGGCGCCGGGAAGGGGAGAGATCATGATCGCGCCGGTTTCCGTCTGCCACCAGGTATCGACGATGGGACAGCGCCCGCCTCCGATTTTGGTATGATACCACATCCATGCTTCGGGATTGATCGGCTCTCCCACCGTGCCAAGAAGCCGGAGCGAGGAAAGGTCGTGGTTTTCGACAAAGTGGTCACCTGCTTTGATAAAGGCGCGGATCGCGGTCGGTGCGGTGTAGAAAATCGTGACCTTATAATCGGCGATAATTTTCCAGAAGCGTCCCCAGTCTGGAAAGTTGGGAGCCCCTTCATACATGACCTGGGTTGCTCCATTCGCCATCGGTCCATACACGATATAGCTATGGCCGGTGATCCAGCCGACATCGGCCGTGCACCAATAGACGTCATCCGCCTGGTGGTCGAAGATGTATTTGAAGGTGGTGGCTGTTCCGGTGAGATATCCCCCCGTCGTGTGGAGAATTCCCTTCGGTTTTCCGGTGGAGCCGGAGGTGTAAAGGATGAAGAGCGGGTGTTCCGCGTCGAATCCCTCTGCCGGGCACTCGGCGGATTGCCCGGCTGTCTCGTCATGCCACCAGGTATCGCGTCCTGCCTCCATTGAGACCTCGTTTCCGCAACGCTTCACAACAATGACGGTTTCCACCTTGTCGTATGAGCGCAGCGCGTCATCGACGTTCGCCTTCAGGGGAACAACGGTTCCCCGTCGCCATCCGCCGTCTGCGGTGATAACCGCCGTCGCTTCCGAATCCTCGAGCCTATCTTTGATGGAAGTGGCCGAAAAGCCGCCGAAAACAACTGAGTGGACCGCGCCGATCCTGGCGCAAGCGAGCATGGCGACCGCAGCCTCCGGCACCATCGGCATGTAAATCAGTACCCGGTCACCCGGCTTGATTCCCCTGGCTTTGAGAGCATTGGCAAAGCGGCAGGTTTCTTCGAGCAGATCAGAGTAGGTAAGATCGCGGACCTCGCCCGGTTCACCCACCCAATGAATTGCCACTTTGTCGCCCAATCCATCTCTGACATGACGGTCCAGGCAATTCTCGGAGGCATTGAGTTTTCCGCCCACAAACCACTGGGCAAAAGGCGCTTCCGACCAATCCAAAACCTGATCCCAGGGCTTTTGCCAACTGAGATTGGCCGCCTGCTCACCCCACCAGCCCTCGGGATCATCAATCGATCGCTTGTGTTCCTTTTCATACTCCGCCATCGACTTGATGTGGGACCTGGCTGAGAAAGCAGCGGGCGGGGCAAAGATCCGGTCTTCTTTCTGGTGCGATTCGATGTTGTTGCTCATAAGGGCGATTTTGGAGAAACGGACCCTAGCAAGGCCGTCCGAAAATGAAAATGTAAAATTTGGCGCGATTATTCATCTTGAGTCATGAATTTTGACGACAGGTGACCCGGAGAGTCAATTTTGGCCCGCTCCTCGCATGGCAAGGCGCGACCATTTCAATTGAAGATTGGCGGTTATCGCGGAATGTGGCCCTCCTCCTTAAAATGCCTAAGCTTCCCTCAGTATCCCGAAGAAAACTTCTCTCCCTCACGGGAGCAATCGCCGCTTCAGCGGGAGCGGATCGTGTTTTCGGGCAGAATGCAGTTTCGCCGACGAATCCGGTTCCGGCCTCGAACAGTGATGCGCCCCAATCGACCGGAGTTCTTTATAATGCCCCTGCTGGTCCTTGGGGGAGTCTGCAGTATTATTACTTCTATCTGGAGGCCCCGCCGTATCTAATCGAGGCATTCCCCCTTCCAAACCCCCGCACTCGTTGGGCAGTTCCGCTCAGTGAAGAACAAGCCTTCAAGGCCCTTCTGGACGACATTTTTATGTCCGCAGAAGCAAGAACGGCGCTTGCCGATCCTGCAAATATCGGGATTGCTGACGGTCTTTACGCGGTGTTTCCACCTGCTTCGGTCATAGTCGGGCTTGATCCGTCCTCTCGCGCCAGCCTCTACCAATATCTGGCCAGGTTCGATGCGAATCCGGAGATTAGGGATCCCATTCGTATCTTTTCCGGTTCGATTGATGAATGGGCAAGGGGAACCGGAATTCGACCGGAGCTCATCGCTCTAATGGAGTCGATGACGTTTTTTCGCAACGGCCTGATGAATTTTGCCGACATTCCTTTCCTGATTTCCCAGGCAAAATCACAGGAAGAGGCAAGGACATTGCAACTTCATTCCTCCCGGGTGCGAACCATGGTGGTTCGACTTGACCTGAAAAACCTCGGGGACATTCGGTCCCTAATGGAATATTGGAGTACCGGGCTCGGACTTCGACGTAAGCAGATTGAGCCGCTGATCGAATCGGGAGTCGAAACCCCGGGGGTTGCCGGCCTCGATCTCGTCCACCTTCTGCCGCCGCTTGCGCGCAAACTCCTCTACACCTATCCCGATCTCAGTATGGTAGTGGAAGGCAAGCTCCCTGACTGCCACTGGACGGCGTTGAATTTCTTCAATTACAACCCGCAGACGCTCTACCTTGAAGAGCTTTTTGCCGCCTCCGGGCTCCTCACGGATTTCGACATGATCGAACCGGAATACAAATTTGGAGACCTCCTTGTCTTTGTAACGACGGAGATGAATGCTTTTCATTCCTGCGTTTATCTGGCGGCGGACATTGTTTATACCAAAAACGGCCGTAGCCTTTTCGCTCCCTGGATCGCACTTCATTTGAGTGATGTCAGGAAGCTGTATTCGGAATCTGACGGCAAACCTCTCCGGGTCCAGGGATTCCGCAAAAAAAAGCCCGAGGCACAATCGGTTTGAAGTTTCCTTCTTAAGTTTTCCCTCAAAGCCTCCGACTTCTCACATAGGGAGCGAGGAGTTTGCTGCTGAGTTGTTGAATACACTGCCATGGCAAACGTCGGGAAAGCGGAAGATGGCGGTCATAGAGTCCAAGATACTCCATGACCGGTTCCCCTCCCCGCAGTGACTTGTAGCGGCCGACGCCCGCGCTTAGATTTAGTGGCAGCCCCAGACGCCGGGCTTCGAGGATGGGCATCACAGCAAGGCGACGGTATAACCCGAGCTGATGTGGTAGAGTCAGGTCATAGCCGACCAACGGTGATGTCACAATTCCATGAGAGACAAAGCAACCCTCGACTCCGGCAAATTCTCGGTTTGATTTCCTAAGGGCGGTAAATCGAATCAGGTTTTCGCGGTGCAGATGAGCGAGCCATTGCCCGGTGAATTGGGGGTTGTGTCTGGAATACTTTTCAAGATAAAGCTGATTATAGAGCTTTGTTAGTGCCGGAAAGTCGGAGGTTTGAATCGATTCATTCGGGACAATTTCGAGATCCCCTCGGTTCAGCAGAGAGATGTCTTTCCGGACATCCCGGGATCGGGCAACCGCATTTGAATTCGCCTCATACCACCAGACTTGTCGACTCGGGATCAGGCTGGCACGGACTCTCGTCAGTTCCTCCATGAGAGGAGTGCTCTCCTTCGGATTAAGTGAGCGGAAGACGATGGCGTGGTCGGGCCAACGATCCACGAGAGCCGCGATGACTTCCCGCAATTCCCCTGCCTCCCATGCCGGCCAGGAATTGGTCGAAAGAAGCCAGTTGTTGACCATGACGACACGGTTGAGTTCAGCCCGCCGGAACCAGGCTCCGATCCCTCGCAACACTTCAGAGGCAATGCGGGAGGTGACCTTGCCGGTGGCACGATCAATCTCTTCGGCGGCATAGGTGATGTAGTGATTCCACGGGGAGCAGATCCAGGAGTTGTCCCATTCCGCCGCATTCACGCTCAGGGGAAACTCGACCCGGGGCGTTCGCAGAAAAGCAGGGGTGGTTTGAAGATTGGAAGCGCAAAAACTTGATCCGTGCTCGATGAGAGGCCTGAACCACTTTTGCAGAGTCGAATCCTCCGGAAAGTCCGAAATAGTCACCTCAGTCGCCATTGTATTCGATGTCCCGTGTGGAGGCAGACTTCAGAGATTGAAAGTAGCGTATCGCGTTCCAACTCAGCTCGGCAAACGCACCAAACTGTCCCCGTGACGGGCCGCGATCATCGTCCCGGGAAATGACGTCGGGGGAGGTTCCGAGGGCTAAAGGATTCGAGAACATCGTTGGAACTCTGAGTTGTGCAGGAACCATAGGGGGAGGGATGACTCCACGTTGATCAAGAAGTTCAGACAGCCGGACCGATTCCTCCAGGACATGCAGCCCGCTCGTTAGACGGGGATTGCATTCGATGACTTTGAAGTGTCCGTCGGGCGAGCGGATGAAATCAAAGGCAATTGAGCCGGTGAACTTTCGTGCAGCGGCAAAATTCTCGACGAACAGCGCGGCCGACTCGTCCCAGAGAGGCTCAAAGGCGCACCCAGCCCCCCGGCCGGCGCGGGCGGGGCAGTCGTAGAATGTCAGCGTTCTAACCTCACCATCAATGCAAAGTGCCCACGACGAGAACTCCTCACCTTTAACAAATGCCTGCGCCATCCACCCTGCTGTCGAGGGTGGCGGTGAGCCTATTCGGGTGCGGACCGAAAAACGCGAGTAACACGGTTTCCAGATCAGTTCCCGATCCGACGGGGCGTCTTCCGGGGCCCATGATTCAGGAGCATATAGCCCGGCGAGCCGGGCAAACTTGAGTTTGTGATGCAGCGGTTCCAGTTGAGAAAGCGGAACACATAGGATCCTGACATAATCCGAAAGTTCCTCGTGCGCCGCGGCAATGTGGAAGACCTCCTCACAAGTCGGCCAGAGCAGGGTAACCCCTTCATCAGTGACGATGCGGATGATTGCTTCAACAAACGCGTCGCGCTCAAACCTCGGAGAAGGCAGACGGTAATGAGCAGATAACGCGTTCGAAAAGCTTCCCAACGGGAACCGCATCGAATCAGCGCCAATCACCCGATGGCCTTCCTTATGGAGTCGTCTCGCGAGATCCAAAGTGGCCGGGGCGCGGGTTCCAGTCAGAAGGATAGTCATGATGCGGGGAAGGTCCGGCGAATTCGCCGCCGTTTTGAACCGGGGTGCGGTGGAGACCAGGGAGCAAAATTCAAGCTTGGGGGTCTAACTCGGAGATCGACGCAAAGACCTTCGATTTCCCTGGCAATGGCTCCTTGAAAGTCGTCGTTATCGGTCTCCACGGTCCATGCATCGAGTGCGGTTTGAACGACGGTGTATTCAACTCCCGGCGGCAGCGCGAGAATAAGGGCGCGCCTCACGAAGTCGGGAAAAATCATCACGTTTTCCCCGCGATGAATTGATGGCAGATAGAAGACATCATCCTGACGCCCTTCTATTTTTTCCAGTCGGGCAAAGATTGATCCGCAGGGGCAGCGCTCTTCACCCGCGTCCACAATGACATCATCCAGACGGAATCGAATCACCGGTTGCGTCGTCCGTCTAAAATCGGTGATGATGGGCCGATACCGGGTCCGCTCCGGATCGATCCATTCTTTCTGGATGGCGATGGCGTCCTCATTCCAGTGCAGGTTGCCCTCCGGACAGGTGGCGGCAAGAAACCCCTCTGTGGCTTGATAAAGTTGTCCCGCTTTGCACCCGAAGCCCGCTTCGATGATGGCCCGGTCAGCATCATCGAGAACGTCGGCCACACTCAGAAGGATCCCGGGCGCGGTGAGGAGATCCGCTGCACCGGGATAGGCGGCCAACCGAACTAGTGCCGAAGGCGGTGCGGCAAGCAGGGTGGGCCGCAATTCTTTGAGCCTGGGCCAGTGTGCCTCAAATGGCGTAAAAAGATCAAAAAAAGAGAACAAAAAGCGTTTTGAGCCGACAGTCTGATAGAGCGGACTGTCGGCGCGGAGAAACATAGCGGCGCGATGGGGGCGCCCCAGTGTTCCCCGGAGGACACGGGCGAGAATCGTCCCTGCCCAGCGATGGCGTTCCTCTGGAGAAACCAGAAAAACACCGCGACTTCCTGTGGTGCCCGAGGACAACCCGACGGCACATCCTTGAATCGTTGCGGAAAAATCACGACTTCTCTCCGCTTCCTCGGCGACAGACCCGGCTTCAGCGAGTGTTATCCCCAGCGTGTTCCAGTCGTCAAAGGAGGCCATCAGCGGAGCCTTCGTCGAGATGGGGAAATCCCGCCAGTTTTCCAGCGACAGTCCTTCAAAATGATCGCGATAGTAGCGTGACTTCCGGAGGATTTGCCGGAGATGCCTTCTCGTCTGGCTATCCTGCCATGCCTCAAGAGCTTCCCGCGTCTTCCAACGCGTAAAGTTTCGGCGTGCCTGAACGTAGTGGCACAGAATGGAGAGGCTCGCCATCATCCCAAATAGTGAGCGGTCTCCGGACAGTGGGTTGGCAGAATCAGTAGATCCGGATCTTCACGATGCAAGCGGTGGAGACGGCGCAGGGTCGTTTGGTAGGGCTTCCACTCATTGAGTAGTCGTGTCACTGGATGCGGCATCCGGTTTTCGCGAAAGGCGTCGCTCGTCCAGCAGGCATCCGCAGCGAGGAGAATTGATCGTCCCGTCGTATCGGCGAAACGAATTCCAATCTGTCCCGTAGCATGACCGGGAAGGTCCATGACATGAATCGCCCCGTCATCAAAGAGATCGCTTCCCTCCTCAACAAAGTGCAGGCGGCCCTCCAGATCCGATGGCAAAAGGCCTGGAAGAAAGGCATGCCCCACGGCGGCGAAGCCTCTGAGTTTCCTGACAGATTGCCAGGCCCGTTGCGAACAATAGACCCGCGCGTTCGGGAAATCACGCAGTCCGCCGATATGATCCGCGTGAAAATGGGTGATGACAAGATGCCTGACATCTCCCGGCGACATTCCGAGCCTGCGAATTTGCCCCGCGATGCCCTCGGGGTCGGTCAATGTGACCGGTGTGATGGCACTATAGAGACTACCCGGGAAAAAGCGTGTTTCTGCGAAAAAGCGGGCTGAATAGCCGGTGTCAATCAACACCGGTCCAGCTGCGGGATGCACTAACAAAAACGCCACGGCGTGAAAGCGGAGCTTTTCGTTCCAGGAGCTCCCCGGAAGCACCGCGGCCTTCGGTGCCTCGGTCCAACCGTCGCTGAGTGCTGTCCAATCGAGTGCGATCATGCCGGGTTGAGATTTTGTTTTCCCCAGTGATGTCCGCATTCCTGAAGCGCTTCGCGTATATCCTTCCGGGGAAGGTAACCCAGGTCGCGACGGGCTGCCGAAATATCAAGCGTCTGGGGGAAGGCGAGCGAACCGACGGAATACCGTGTCAACGGCGGTTCCCAATGCCCGGCGGTGGCAATTCGCGAGGACCATTCGAACAAACTCGCGATCCTCAACGCTGCCTCCGCAGATACGGGAACCAGTCTTACTTCGAGGCCACAAGCCTCAAAGAGCAATGCAAAGGCCTCAGCGGCCGGAATGGGTTGTCCGCTGGTGATGTGATAGACTTGACCGCAGCGGGAATCGGGTGCCTCCAGAGCGAGGCGAATCGCCTCAGTAGCGTCGTCAATCCAGGTAAGATCAAGGAGCGGTTCATCCCGGGTGAAAAGGGGAAAGTAGCCCCGTCGGGCGGCCCGCATCACACGCGGGAGCACGGACGTGTCGCCCGGACCGATGATTGCCTTTGGCCTCAGGATGATGGACTGAACCTTCTCGTGCTGTTTCACAAGGTTCTCAGCTTCACGCTTGGTCGCGATATAGTGATTGGCAGGAGGCATCGGCCACGCAGCGTCTTCGCGTTGATCCTGATTCCGGGTAAACCCGAAGCTCACGCTGGGGGTGGAAAGATGAACGAGACGAGCCCCTCCGGAACGACAAGCTTCAAGCACATTTCGAGTAGCCCTGACATTTGCCTCATCGAAGGCGCGCTTCGGTCCCCAGGGAGAAGAAAGTGCAGCACAATGGACAATGGCATCACAATTCCGTGCCAGTAGGTGGAGTTTCGAACCGCAGCCGGCTAGATCCAAAGGTTCAAATCGAAATCCCTCGAGCGCCAATGCTTCTCCGGCCCTGACATTCCTGCCAGTGGTGCAGACATCCCATCCAGCGTGACGCAGGCTTCGCGCTGCAGCGCCGCCGAGAAACCCGGTTGCCCCGGTGATGAGAACCCGCTTCGCCATCCTAAAAACGCAGCAATGCTCCCCCGAGCGAGAATCCGGCAGAGGTTCCGAGGAGCAGGGTGGTTTGACCGCGGCGCAGACGCCCCTGTTGGATGGCTTCGTGCAGGGCCGCGGGGAGGGAAGCGGCGATCATGTTACCGTGGTCGTGGGCGATCTCGATGAGTTTCTCCGTTGGAATCCCTATCCTCTGTCTCAGATGGCGCATTGCAAGGAGGCTGCCCTGGTGGGGGATGACGAGGTCAACGCCTTCCCAGCGATCCGGTGCATCACCGATAAGCCCCGCGACAAAAGCCTCGATTCGTTCCGCCGCGAGACGGAAAACTCCGGGACCGTCCATGTGGAAGAGAAAGTCAGCCTCGTTTTCTCCGGCGAGGTAACGGGTTGCAGGGAGCGCGGTTCCTCCGCCGCGAATCTCTGTGAGGGAGGCACCTTCCGGCCAGGTCTCAAGACCCGAGGCAAGAAGGGCAGGGGTAGGGTGGAGGTCGTCCTGATTTGCCGCCGTCACGACTACGGCCGCAGCGCCATCGCCCATCAGACCAGCGGCCTCGGGTTGTGCCCAGTTCAGGCCCTTGGAGGCGATCTCGGAGCAGACGATGGCAATGCGTTCATACTTCCCGGCGGCCATAAACGAAGCAGCGATTTCCAGGGCGGGGATGAACCCGAGGCAGGTTGCATTCACATCAAAGCAGGGCAGCCCAAACCAGCCCATCTCCCGGGCGATCAATGAAGCCGTGCACGGGATCGGTTGATGCGGAGTGCCGCCTGCGGATATCAGGAGATCAGGGCGACGGTTTGATGCCTGGCCGAGGGCATCCTGAAGCGCTGCGGCCCCCATAAAGGCCGATGTCTCGCCGGTGACGAAGCGACGTTCCAGGACGCCGGTATGGCGAAGGGTCCAGCCGCCCGGACGATTGGCAAGAATATCGACCTCGTCCGCCGTCACCACCCGGGCCGGAAGAAATTTGCCTGTCTGTTCAATGCGGAGCGGGAGTTCCGGCCGAAGACTGGCCGGGTGAATGGAAACGGGTTGCGGCATGGTGCTTTGAGCCAATAGTGACTGCATCCCCCGCGCTTCGCAACCTTCTCTCTTTGTCAGGGGCACTGATCCTCCTCATGAGCCATCCCGTCCGCACGATCCTTTGTTTCGGCGATTCCAACACCTGGGGTTTTGATCCTTCGTCCATCACCGAGCCTTACCCGCGCCGGCACCCGTTGGAGGTACGCTGGACGGGTCTCCTTGCCTCAGCACTGGGCTCCGGGTGGCGGGTCATTGAGGAGGGCCAGAACGGGCGCACCACCGTGCACCGTGACCCCTTCAACCCCGGCCGCAGCGGGATGGACTACCTTCCGGCCTGCCTCGAGAGCCATAAGCCCATCGATCTGGTTGTCATGATGCTTGGCAGCAATGATCTGAAGGCCGTTTTCAACGTCCCGGCGACTGAGGTTTCCTCCGGTGCTGCCGTTCTGGCTCGCTTCATTCTGAGCAGCAACGCCGGTCCGGACAATCGACCTCCAAAGTTGCTGCTGGTTTGCCCGCCACCTATTGGTGATCTCTCCCATCTCCCCGATCTCGCTGCAAGGATCACGAACGGGGACACCCGGAGCAGGGAACTGCCCCGTCATTTTAAAGGACTCGCCTCGATCCTTGGCTGCGCCTATCTCAACAGCCAGGAGATCGTCAATCCGAGCATCACTGATGGCATTCATCTTGAGCCATCCGATCACCGCAAGCTCGCCGCAGCGATCGAGGCAAAAGTGAGGGAGATGGACCTGGCCTGACCCTGTCAGGTCGTTGAAGTCACCCTCTTTGCTTCGGCGGGCGACTCCGGCCTCGACTACCTGGTCTGAATGCGCTCCAGCAGCTCCTGGATCGCCTTATCCCGTTCCTCAGAAACCGAGGTGTTGAATCGCAGGAAAAAGTCCCGATGCTCAAAATCGAAAGGCTCTTCCGATTTTCCGTGCAGGTGGAAAAGCATCGCAGCGAAATGAACGGCGACCTCGCCTTCCCGTTCCCTCAATCCCTCAAACAGGGCCTCGATGATGGAGGGCGGATGAAAGTCGGCGACTTCATCGAGAGCCCCTGACAATGCACCAAACAGCGGGGCGTTGCGAAGGATGGCCACGAGAGCCTCAGCCCGCTCGTCAGTTGCCGCAAGATCCGGTGCATATCGACTGATCATGAAACGGATCTCATCACCTCCGGATTCAAAAGCGCGCTTGAGAATGTCTCTGCTTCGCTCAGTATCAAGCGAAGCGAGCGCTTCCGCGTCCCTCCAGTCCGAAACACCGCGAGAGATCAGGATGGTCTCGATCGCTGCAAGCTCGGCGGGAGTGGCTTCGTCAAAGAGGGAAATGTCGTAGCCGATCCCGTCGTGCCATTTCTCATGGTTCATTACCATGCTGGCGCGGAAGCAGGTGAGGAGATCGGAGGGCTCGGAGTTCATCGGGACACCGGCAGTCAGTTTTCGGAACCAGACCACTCCTTAAGATGATGTCGGGCGACACGACAGACGTCATTTTGCAAAACTAGGCTCTCGGTAACGGGCTCGGCGAGTTCGAGAATCGCTTTGAGTTCAGGTATGCAGTTTCCGCGGTTCCTTTTACGAAGTGCCTCGGCAGCGTCAATCCATCCGAAGAATCGGATAGAAAAGTTGGCCACTTCCTGAAAGGTGGGATCGCTCCCCGGCGGAGAGGGAATGGCGGATCGCAGTCTGCCGGCAAGGTCTTTCCCGGCATCAGAAACGAGATGGTTCCAGGCAGGAGTCGGAGCCGAATGAGCCGCCATCATCCGGAATGCCGCCAGGGCAAGGTAGTCATCCTCTCCGGATATGATCTGCTTCGCTTCCTCCAGAAAATCGGGTCGGTGAGAAACGGCGCTGATCACGGCGTTCATCGTGTCCTCCGGGGCGCCGTAGCTGATGACCGCCAACCAGGCGGAGAGTGGAGCGTCCGCCGCAGGGAGGGCGAACCTATCCTCCACGATCACTTCGGCGGGCGCAGCCGGCTTTTCTTTTTCAAACGCAAGCGGGTCGGCGAAGAGACGGCAGACTCCGGCGATGAGTAGGGCTGTCACTCCGACAGAGATCGTCGCCCGGAGCAGCCCGGTGCCAAAAGTCGGATCACTCCACCGTGCGGCAACGAGGCCAATCACCGAGGCGACAAGTGCGCCAACAATCGCCATTCCAACCACCGCATAACCCGAAGCCCCCTCAAAGCTGGTAATGCGAAACCATTTAACGCAGGCGATTCCGATCAGACCGCCGAAAACGAGCCCCAGAAGTCCTGAGAGAAGAGAGACAAGAAGGGATTGAGGCAAGTTCATTGAAGGGGGCAGAGTCGGCGTAACGTTCTTCTTAATGGGAAGGATTTTGTTTGGAAAAGAAAGCATAAAAACCGGCCCCTCTGCTCCTTGATCTCCGCCGATTCTGAGAGATTCTAAATTTATCATGAGATTTCTGATCTTGTTTCTCCTCGCGTTCATCCTCCCCGGTTCAGAGACGATTCTCGCCGGGGAGAAGTCAGGTTCCACCGATCCCGCTGACGCGGCGAGAATCTTCTACAGCGAACTCCGCCGCTTCGAGGTCACTGGACTACCCACCGGTGAGAGCTGGCCCGTCCTCGCTCCTATGATGTCCGATGAACTCGTCGCTGCGTTGGAGCGTGCCCGGGCCGAGCAGGCTGATTTCATCAAGAAGTTTCCGGATGA
This sequence comes from Akkermansiaceae bacterium UBA2381, assembly GCA_002344215.1. Lineage (GTDB taxonomy): Bacteria > Verrucomicrobiota > Verrucomicrobiia > Verrucomicrobiales > DEV007 > Arctic95D-9. The sequence goes on along the minus strand of DDSV01000047.1, from coordinate 19,633 downwards.
GAAGCCCCCGTGGATCGAAGGCGACCTATTCAGCACTCTTTTCGAAGGTCCCAAAACCTTTACCGTTCAGGCGGCGAAGGTGACCGGTGATCGTGCCGAGGTTCCCGTGCAGTGTGTCCGCACCGAAGGGGGCGATACCGCGAAGTGGTCGGATACCCTGGTGCTGATCAAAGGCGAAAAGGGCTGGGTGATTGATGATGTCCGCTACGATGGCGAATGGGACTTTGCGAACACCGGCACCTTGAAGGAAGCCCTCGCGGCCGAGGAATAGGCAGGCGGAGCGGCAGCCCTGCAATAAGAATGATCGCTCGCCAACTTTCCCTTTCCCGGCAGGGCAAGGGATCCCCTTGCCAGGGTGTGGGCCAGACTTACTTCGAGACGCTCGATACGAAGTCTTCAAGAGCCTCCGTTGCCGGATCCTCGGGCAGGCCGAGGTCGTTGTTGAGTTTCACGTGGTCGGTGTTTTTGCCTGCGAAGAGAGTGACAGGAACTCCGGCTCCCTTGAGCACTGTTCCGAATCGTACGGCCTGAGCCGAGTTGTCGGGGTGAGCGGAGTTGTAAAGAATGAGAAAAGGAGGAATCCCCTTGTTCGCCGACACATGGGTCACCGCGGAAAAATCGAGGTGTTTGGCAGGGTCGTTGCCGAACTTCTGCCGATGTCCGAAGTCGGCCTGGGGTTGATGATGAACCCGTCGACGGGTTTCCGCGACTTCAATGATGGCGGGTATGTCATAGGTGTCGCCATCGACAGGCACACAACCGACGAGGCAGTCAAAGCTCACTCCTTCGTTTTGCAAATAGCGGTGATCAGTGCACAGGAGCGCAGCCAGTTGGGCGCCGGAGGAATGCCCGCCGACCAGCACGCGCGACCGGTCCCCGCCAAAGGTTGAGATGTTCTTCTCCATCCAGAGAAAGGCCTTCGCAACATCACCGATGAGTTCCTCCATTACTACATCAGGAAGAAAGCGGTGATTGATCGAAACAAAAACGAAGCCCTTTTCCATAAACCAGGCGGGTTTTGCTTCGACATTCTTTTTGTCCCCGTTCTGCCAGCCACCCCCGTGAATCCAGAAAACAACGGGGAGATTTTCCGCGTCCTTGGGAGCATAAACGTCGAGGACCTGACGCTCGTGTCCGCCCTCGACGTAGGGAATGTCTGATTTCATGGTTTGTGCCATGGCGGGGGAGATGAAAAATAGAGACGCCAGCAGGGATGATCGAAAATTCATGAGCATGTAGAATCAGAGAGGCCAAAACAAAAACGGCCACCCTGAATCATCAAGGCGGCCGTCTCAAAAAAGCTAAACAGCTACCAGCTAAACTGCTGTCGAATCAAACCGCTTCCTTCACCTCAATCATCGTCTTGAGGATCGTATTCCAGGTCGATGGGGTCTCAAGGACGGAGTTCGGGAACATACAGCCATCCCAGCAGATGTGTTCAATGCCGCGGGCGGCATAGTCTTTCAACCAATACTGGGAGCATTTCACGATATCGAGTTTCCCGTTCGGGTCGTCTGCCTGGCAGTGTTTGCCCGTTTTATCGTGACTTCCGGCACCGTGGACGGTTCCGTCGTTCTGTGCCACGTGGAAATCGATCGTCCAGGGGCGCAGTTTGTCGGTCATTTCCTCATAGGCGGCGTAAAACTCATCGACCGTGTAACCATCCTTGAGGAGCGCATACTCAGGAGCGTTGTAACCTAGAAGATACAAATAGGTGTGGGCGAGGTCGGCCTGGAAGCCAAGCGTCTCCGGCATTCCGACTTCTTCGAGCAGGTCGAGCATGTCCTTCCAGCTGTGCATCCCCGCCCAGCAGATCTCACCTTCAGCGGCGAGACGTTCACCGTGATCGGCAGCGATCTTGGCCGCCTCGCGGAAGGTGGCGGCAATGCGTTTGGTGTTCGTCTCGGAATTGGCCCGCCATTTTTCCACCCCGAACTCGGCCGAGTCGATGCGAATGACGCCGCGCTTGCGGACGCCGTGCTGGTTGAAGACTCCGGCGATGCGGCAACCGACTTTGACAGCCTCAAGGAATTTCGCCTGAGCGACATCGTCTCCCATGGCGGAATCGCCGACCGTGCCCGGCCAGACCGGCGCCACGAGGGAGCCCACGTCGAAACCCTTGCCGGCGATCATATCGGCAATGGCGCGTAGTTCATCGTCACTCGCGGCAGGGTCCGTGTGGGGAAGAAAAAGGAAGTAATCAATCCCGTCAAATTTCTGTCCGTTCACCTCAGCCGCGGCAGTGAGGTCGAGCATGTGCTCGAGAGAAATCGGGGGCTCCTGACCGTCGCCATCGCCTTTTCCGACGAGACCGGGCCACATGGCATTGTGCAGTTTGAGAGAGGACATAGTCGCTGAAATACGGGGTTAAATGATAGGGGCGTAAGGATACATAAACGCAGGGGGAGGGCAAGAGTGAAAGGCGGGAGCGATCCCCCTGTTTGATTTACCCTTGATTCTGCGCCTTGGCCCATGAATCCCTGAGTCCGACGGTCCGATTGAAGACCGGACGCTCCTGTGAACCGTCCTTATCGGCACAAAAATAGCCAAGTCGCTCGAACTGAACGGTTTCCCCGGAAACAACCGAGGCGAGATTTGGTTCCAGCCTGGCACCGCTCAGCACGGTGAGTGAGTCGGGATTGAGGTGATCGAGAAAAGATCCTTCGCCGCGATCAGGCGCCTCCGAGGCGAAAAGTCGGTCATATAACCTGACTTCGGCTTCCACCGCATGCGCGGCGCTGACCCAGTGAATCGTCGCCTTGACCTTGCGTCCGTCAGGCGGGTTTTCTCCACCCCTTGTCTCAGGATCATAGGAGCCTCTGAGTTCGACAATGTTTCCTGCGGCATCTTTGATCACTTCGTCGCAACGAAGGAAATAGGCGGAACGAAGACGGACCTCCGCACCGGGGGAAAGCCGGAAGAACTTCTTCGGAGGGTCTTCCATAAAGTCGTCCCGTTCGATGAAGATCTCACGTGAGAAGGGAACGAGGCGGGTTCCTGCCTCGGGTTTCTCCGGATTGTTCACCGCCTCCATTTCCTCCACCTGGCCCTCCGGATAGTTCGTGATGACGACCCGGATGGGATCCAGCACGGCCATGAATCTCGGAGCCTCCTGATTCAGAACCTCCCGAACGGCGTTTTCGAGCAGGGCAAAATCGTTGGTGCTCTCGAACTTGGTGATTCCGATCGTCTTGCAAAAGTTCCGGATCGCGGCAGCCGGGTATCCGCGGCGACGGATCCCGGAGAGAGTGGGCATGCGAGGATCATCCCAGCCGCTCACGTGCTTTTCAGTCACGAGTTGGAGCAGCTTGCGCTTGCTCATAACCGTGTAGTTCAGATTCAGTCGGGAGAACTCGATCTGGCGGGGGCGCGAAGGAACCGGGATGTTGTCGAGGAACCAGTCGTAGAGCGCGCGGTGGTTTTCGAACTCGAGGGTACAGAGGGAGTGGGTGATGTGCTCAATCGCGTCGCTCTGACCGTGGGTATAGTCATACATCGGATAGATGCACCACTTGTCCCCGGTGCGGTGATGTTCGGCATGAACAATGCGGTAGAGGACCGGGTCACGCAGGTTCAGGTTGGCGTGGGCCATGTCGACTTTGGCCCGGAGAACCATGACGCCGTCCCCGAACTCACCGGCCTTCATCCGCTGAAAGAGATCGAGGCTCTCCTCGACCGGTCGATCGCGGTAGGGGCTGTTGATTCCCGGAGTTTGAAGATCACCCCGCCCGGATTTGATCTCTGCCGCGGTTTGCTGGTCGACGTAGGCCTTTCCCTCTTTGATCAGGTAAACCGCCCAGTCATAGAGTTTCTCGAAATAGTCGGAGGCAAAATACAAATGCTCGCCCCAGTCAAAGCCGAGCCACTTGATGTCCTCTTTGATGGAGTCGACGTATTCGACGTCTTCCTTGGTCGGATTGGTGTCGTCAAAGCGCAAATGACAGCGACCGCCATATTCCTGAGCGATTCCGAAATTCAGGCAGATCGATTTGGCATGGCCGAGATGCAGGTAACCGTTCGGCTCGGGTGGGAAACGGGTCACAGTGCCGTCGTGCTTACCGGAGGCGAGATCCTCGTCGATGATCTCTCGGATGAAGTCTTTCGAAGTGGGGGCGGGCTCGTCGCTCATCGTAAAAAGTCAAAGCGTGACACTAATCTGTTTTCACAAAATCCAAATCGAAATCGGAGTCCAAATCGAAAGCGGTTTGGAGTTCGAAAGCGATTCCGATCCTGACCTCGAACCTCTACTTCAGGTCATCGAGGACCCCCCAGACATTCGGACCATCGCTCTCAGGCGGATCGATTTCGTCCACCTCATCGGGATCGGCGACAAAGTGAGCTTTCGGGCAAACCCGACCGGCATCATAATCATCGCAGCGTGGATTCGGTGGCAGTCCGAGGAGGAAATCCTCCCGGATGATGTCCCTCAAATTGATGATCTTCTGCCCGGGCTCGAGGTCAACCTCCGAGGACCAGTCTGGAAAGTCCGCGTCAAAATCGAAGAATTCGAGGCAGGTGGCACATTGGAGCTGGAAGGGGCCGCGTAGCCAGCCATTCAACACGATGACTTCGTCAAAGGCATAAATATCAGCGCTATACCTGACCGGCCCCATGGGACGGATCAGGTCATCGGGTGGCAGATCAAAGATTGCTGCGGGAAATTCTCCCTCCAGGTGCAGCCCCTCATCCGGTATGTCGGAGATGAAAATTTCCATGTGACTCTCTCAACTGAACGTGAGAGCGGCACGGCTTGCAACCGGTTCTATTCCCTGACGGAAAATATACCCCATGCCGGAGGAATCGGCAGTTGAAAGGCTCTCCTCCTTCCCCTATACCCTAGCACATGAGTCGTTACGCTATTGGTCTGGACTACGGAACCAACTCCTGCCGCTCCCTTCTTGTGGACCTGGACACGGGGCAGGAATTGGGATCGGTCGTGTTTCCCTATCCTTCCGGCAAACTGGGCATTCTCACCGACCCCTCCGACCCGAATGTGGCGCGTCAGAATCCACAGGACTATCTCGATGGAATGGTCGCGATCATCACCGGGGCACTCGAGCAGGCGAGAACATCCAGGCCGGACTTCGACGCGGCGGATGTGATCGGGCTCGGGGTTGATACGACCGGGAGCACGCCCATCCCGGTGGATGCGAACGGAACCCCTCTCGCTCTAAAACCCGAGTTTTCAGGCAACCTCAATGCCTATGTCTGGCTCTGGAAGGACCACACGGCGTCGGACGAGGCTGCCCGAATCACTGCTCTTGCCGCTGAGATCCGCCCCCAATATCTTGCCAGGTGCGGCGGGATCTACTCCAGCGAATGGTGGTGGAGCAAGCTCTGGCGATGCCGGAACGTCGACGAAGCGGTTTTTAACGCCGCTTATTCCTGGGTCGAACACTGTGATTGGATTCCTGCCGTCCTCACAGGGAATGAAAAGCCCGAATCGATCCGGCGCAGCATCTGTGCGGCCGGACACAAAGCGATGTTCGCGAACGAGTGGGGCGGTCTTCCTGATACTGAGTTTCTGGATAAACTTGATCCAGCTCTAGCCGGGATTAGATCCCGGCTTTACTCAAGTGCATGGGCGTCGGACACCCGTGCAGGGAATTTAACCGCAGAATGGGCCGACAAACTGGGTTTGAAGGCCGGAATCCCGGTGGCCGTCGGGGCGTTTGATGCCCATATGGGAGCCGTTGGGTCCGGAGTAGAGGCGGGCACGCTGGTGAAAATTCTCGGAACAAGCACCTGTGATATTACGGTGCTACCTAACAACGTGTCGTTGGGCGACGTGCCCGGCGTCTGCGGGGTGGTTGATGGGTCGGTCCTGCCGGGGCATTTCGGGATCGAGGCGGGCCAGTCAGCGGTAGGGGACATCTTCCTCTGGTTTGTGAACCATCTCGTGCCTGACTCCTACGGAGCCACGGTGAACGAGAAGTTCATCGAGATGGAGCGCCGCCTCGCTAAACTTAAACCCGGCGAGACCGGTCTTCTGGCGCTCGACTGGAACAATGGGAATCGCACCATTCTGGTCGATGTGCGTCTCACCGGACTCATTCTCGGGCAGACCCTCCACACCGAGGCGCACGAAATCTATCGGGCGCTCATTGAAGCGACCGCTTTCGGCGCCCTGACCATCATCAACCGGATGGAGGAACACGGCATTCACATTGATCAGGTGGTCAATACCGGCGGGCTTGCCGTGAAGAACGCCACCCTCATGCAGATCTATGCGGATATCCTGGGGCGGCCACTCAAGGTCGCCGCCAGCGAACAAACCTGTGCTCTCGGCGCCGCACTTTTCGGCGCGGTATCCGGGGAAACTCTGGAACTGGGTGAACTCCAGAACCGGTGCTGCCGGATGCGGGAAGTTGTGTATTCGCCTATCCCTGAGAATCAACAGGTCTATGCCGAAATTTACTCCCTTTATAAAACGATGCACGACGCCTTTGGATTGCCCGGCGTGAAAAGCGATCTGTCAGGAGTGATGAAAGACCTCATTGCCATCCGCCAGAGGCAGCGGGGCTAAAGAGCTCACATCCCCGGTCAACCGTTTCGACCACTTCGGGTTCCGTGTTGCTGCCGTTTTCAAATGCCGGCATTTAAGTGGGCACGGTCGTCCCGATGGGTTTTTCCGTCGGCGTCGTTCGTCTTGTTCGGAAAGATAATTAGAACCCGGTGATCAACCATTTACCTTCCACCAGAACGAGGTTCACCTTTTCCATCTCGAGGACACCCTTCTTGTTAATGAAGTTTACCGGCACACCGCACTTGTCGGTGGAATCTTTCGTAAAGGTAGGTTCATCTGAGATGGAAACGATTTCGACCCAATCCTCTTGAAGTGAGTCGAAGAGTTTTTGGATATTACCTTTTGATGCCATCTCCCGCATTTGCCCCCCCAGGGTGAGTTGGGCCGCGGCTTGATCCCCCGCCTTCATGGCTGCGAAAAAAGCCTTTGTCGTGGCAACCGGGGTTGAGAGGTCCACGTTTGGCGTGGACAGAGGGACACCCTGAGAAGATGCGTCCGGTGGTCCCGGTATGACAATGTTTTCCAAGGGAGTAACGACCAGCGGAGTAGTTACTTCGGGAACGGTGACCTCAGGAGTAGTTACCTCCAGAGGACTTTCTTCATTCTGTGAGAGAGCTGATTCCTCGATACCCTTTTGCGCCTCGGAGACCAATTTGTAGGTAGTAAATCCTCCGACGACTACGACGAGCAAACCAATGATGGCAAGGCATCCACATCCTCCAAGTATCCATGGAAGCGGACTTTTTTTGGCGGGAGCAGGAGCAGGGGCGGCGAGAGGACTTTGCGGGGCAGGGGTCTGAATCGGCGGCGGACTATTTGGATTGGATGGCTCCGGGTTTCCTGAATCGTTCATAAATCTCTCTTCCCCGAAACCCTATGCTTTGCAAGCAAGGAATTCAAAGACGAAGGAGATGCGGATCCAGGCCCCCATGGTGCCCTCGATCAATGTCAGGATGAGGGATTCCCGGGTTGGGTGGAATGAGGGCCGGGAACTTCGTTCGCACCGAGGCACCTACTGGAGTGGCGTAACCATCGAATAGTCTGAGACCCGATATTGCCCGTCCGCCGACTCTACAATCGTGATCTTCTCAACGATGCTGCCTTTTTCAAAAGTCGAGTTTACCGGGAAATCATAGGATTTTTCCCCCGTAGTCAGGTCTGTATTCGTATCCACCTTGGTCAGCGACCGGTCCGTTGGTGTACCCATGCGAGCGCGGCTTTCGCGGATGTTGGCGACATATTGTTCTTTGGTCACCCCTTCACGAAAGCGTTCGTCGGCCGCATCGAAGCTTTCAGCGAATTGACCGACGTCGAGCATGACCAAAAAGCTTTCAACCGCCTTAACCCTGAGGGCCATTTTCTCATTCTCATTTTCAGGGGCGAGCGGTGGCGACACGGGCTCTTTTGTTTTTTCAGACGGGCCTTGACCATAGAGCGCGCGTACCTTTTCTACATCAGGATGAGTGATGCCGGCTTTCTCAAACTCGGTGAAATCATCCAAAGACGCTTGTCCGAACGTTCGTCCATCGCCAATGACCGTGTTTTTTTCCGCGGCGTAGAGCGTCATTGCCTGGTCAGTTTTACCGTTCAGCAGCAACGCATGCGCAAGATTCGTCTTGATCCAGGCTATGGATGAGTCCAGGTCGACGCCACGAAGAGAGCTCTTCTCCGCCGCAACGGGCTGGTTGTTTTTGAGTTGTAACCATGCCAGTCTTCCGCACATTTCCGCAGCGATGCTCATACTCTCCGGCGTCTGCTTCATCCCCGCGAGTTCGTCATAGCCCGCAGCCGCAGGCTCCATCATTTCCAATGCCTTAGCTTCGTCCCCGGACAGCAAGAATACGGAGGAGAGACGTTCCAGGAAAAGATAAGACTGCTCTCGATAAACCGGTTCGTATTCCGCGTTGTCTTTGTAGAGCCGGTTCATTTCCCGGCTGAACTCGAATGCCTTACGGAAATCCGCGTAAGCCCCTTGAAAGTCTTTATTGGCCAGTTTCGCCTCACCCGAGGCGTCCAACTGGCCGATCTGCTCGTGCATTTCGCTTGTATCAGGGAAGCTTGTCTGTCCCTTGAGCCGCGGCGCAAGCAAGGACGTAAATAGTATCAAGAGAAGTGCTGCGCTGGAGAGCCGGTTCAGAGGAATACGGTTCAAATTCATGGGCAGAAGTCCACTGGACTGCCATGCCGTGCAAATGTTTTTACAGGACGCGGATAGATTTTTGAATCTTTGGGAGAGTCACGACAATTGGTCCGAGAGAACCAACTTTTCGGGAGAATTGAAGGGAGTCCGGTTTTCGCTTCTCCGAAGTAGGGGACACTTTCCTGTGGTTTGTGAACCATCTCTCAAGAGATCTACACCGGATTTTGCGCCCTTTATAACACGCTTCATGACGCCATGGATTGCCCGGTGCGAAAAGCGGCCTCTGAGAAGTGAAAAAAGACCTCATCTCCATCCGCCGGAGGCTGCAGGGCTAAAGAGCCAAAACGCTAACAGCTGAGCGGCTCAAAAAATACCGGCGGCGGGACTCGAACCCGCACTTCGTTAGAAACGCGATTTTGAATCGCGCGCGTCTACCATTCCGCCACACCGGCCTGTTTTCGGAGAGCCCCGACAGTAGCGGCTCAGATCCGGAAATCAAGAATGGAGTTGATCCGCTACTCCAGCCACTCAATTTCGTCGAGGCGGGCCGAAACAAAGCCGAAGGCGATCTGGGACTGAAGCTCGAGGGGAATCCGGAACTCGTCGTCACTGAGCCAGAGGGTCGTCTTCTTGATTTTGTCGTAGGTATTGATCGTCAGGTCCGGATTCACCTTACCGATCCGGGCATCGACCTTGATTGCCGCATAGACAGTCCCTTTGACCTTGTGGGTCTCGCGACCGAGTACTTCGAAAGTGGCGAGATAGGGGCGGTTGAAGGGCGTCACCACCATTGAGATCTCGTCCCCCTCGTTGAGGGCCTGGCTCCGGAGGTAGAAGGCGGATGACAGCACGTCCTGCCCGAAATCGAATTTGAAGCGGTCGGTCGAAGATAGAATCTCCTCCTTCTTCTTCGACGTTGTCGTGAAGATCTGCCGGTATCGCTCAAAAATGATATCGTAGCTGTTCTCCGCATCGCGATCACGCTCATTGAGTTGAAAAGTGACGGGCCGGAGAGAGCTCTGATCGACAATCGAGCGCGCCGTAAACTGGTAGGGCCAAAGAGCCCGGGCGAAACCGGTGCTGCTGCCACTAGCCTCGCCGACCAGCTTGCTTCCCTCCGGGCTGTCGCGGACGATGGCAATCTCCACGGCACCTGCATTGACCTGATGGTTCCAATCGAGCGTGTAGCCCAGCTTGACCGATCGCTTATTCAAGTGGGTTCCGGGAGGAAGTCGGGTAACGTCCTTCATCCAGGCGGGTGGCTCGAGCGAAACCGTCCGGGGATCATCCGCAAAACCCGCTGTCACAAAAAAGAAACACACAAATTTGATCACGCCGCTCGCTTTCATGAGGTGGAATCGTCGATGGAATGGAATGGCCTTCAGAATGATAGCTAAGATACGTTGATATTCTGGAAATTCAAGATAATCATAAATAGATGGAAACAGCAAGGAAATCTATTCTCCATCCGAAATTTATCCTGTTTGTGGTTATTTCGACGGTTTTGGGCTTAGGACTTACCGGTTGTGAAAAGCAGAATGGGGAGGGGGAGCCAGCCCGCGAACCCGGCAGCGAGACGGCAATCCAATCTGATTGGCCGCTTTTCAGGGGAGATGCGGAAATGCAGGGAGTCAGCCCCGAGGCGATCACCTCCCCGCTGAATCTTGCCTGGACCTACGAGCCTCCGGTTGAGGAGGGGAAACGTCGTCCGCCCATTGAGGCGACCCCGGTGATTGGCGGAGGTAAAGTGTTTGTCGGGAGTCAGGACGGCCACTTTTATGCGATCGACCTCGAAAAAGGGGTGCTGCTCTGGTCATTTAAAGCCGAGGGGCCGATTACCGCTCCCGGGGCAGTGCTCGCCGATCGGGTCTACTTCGGAGATACCTACGGATTTGTCTATGCACTCAAGGTCGAAACCGGAGAGGAAGTCTGGCGGTTTGAAACGGAGGGTAAGATTGAGGGAGGGATCAATACCATGGTGCCTGAGTCAGGTCCTGCCCGGATCTACGTGGGCAGCCATGACTATTTCCTTTACTGCCTCAGTGCCGATAAGGGGGAGGTCCTTTGGAAACATGAGACCGGGAACTACGTGGTCTCGACTCCTTCCATGATCCAATCAGGAGGCACCACCTCCATCGCCTTTGGTGGATGTGACGGGCTGCTCCACGTCCTCGCGGCGGACGGGCAGGGGGAGAAGAGGGAGATTGAGATCGGTGCCTACATTGCCAATACCTCTGCCGTCCGGGACGGGATCTGCTATGTCGCTCACAACGGAGGCGAAGTCGTGGCTGTTGATATCGCTTCGGGTGAGACCGCCTGGAAAACGACCACCGGCATCGAATACACCGCCTCCCCGGCCGTCGATGAGAATCTCCTTTATGTCGCGGGTCCGGATAAACGACTGGTGGCCTATGACCGGGTCGAAGGGACCGAGAAGTGGGCCTTTCTTTCTCCGCGGGCCCTCGCCAGTTCCCCTCTGGTGAGCGGGGGTCTTATCTGGCAGGGAGGAATGGACGGGCGTCTTTATGCGATCAATCGGGCCGACGGAAAAGAAGTCTGGAATTTCGAAGTGGGCACCCAAATCAAAGCATCACCGGCGGCATCGCGGGGGACCCTCGTGGTTTGCGGTGAGGACGGGGTGGTGTATGGTTTTAAAAAGTAACCGGACGGGGCAGGGGCAAGAGCCCGAAATCGGAGCGCGATGCAGAGATAAACAACGTTTCACCCATCCGGCGGCAAGCGGAGCGCTTGCCCTACAATTTCACTTGTTTCAGCTTTCCAAATTTCAGCATTCCCCCCCCCAAAAAAAAATGACTCCTCCTCCCAAATCCAAGGAAACCACCGGTGTCATTGAAAAGCTGACGGTGCCGCTGGCTCCGCCGTCTGAGGATCAGACCGAAGTCGGGAACTACTTTGTCGCCAACTACCCGCCTTTTTCCTTCTGGACCCCGGAACACAAAGGGGCGGTCTACGACGTCCTCAATTCCCCCAGGCCCGTCGACACCAATCTGGGCCTCTATTTCCACATTCCGTTCTGCCGGAAACGCTGTCACTTCTGTTACTTCCGCGTTTACACCGACAAAAACGCGTCCGAGATCAACGCCTACCTCGATGCGGGGATCAAAGAATTCGAGCGCTACTCGCAGACCTCCTACCTTGCCGGGCGGAAACCGCAGTTCGTCTATTTTGGCGGAGGCACTCCCAGTTACCTCTCGATCGACCAGCTCCGCGATCTGACCAACCGGATGAAGGATCTTTTCCCCTGGGACGAGACCGAGGAGGTCGCCTTCGAGGCCGAGCCCGGGACCCTGACCGAGAAAAAGCTCGAAGCCCTTCGTGAGATCGGGGTGACTCGCCTCAGCCTCGGGATTGAGAGTTTTGACGACCATATCCTCGAGGTAAACGGGCGGGCTCACCGTTCCAAGGAAGCCTATCGCGCGATTGCCTTTGCCAAGACCCTCGGGTTTGACCAGCTCAATATCGACCTCATCGCCGGAATGATGGACGAGACCCCCGAAAACTGGGAGCGCTGCGTGCATACGGCGATCGAGCAGCAGCCTGACTGCGTCACCATTTACCAGATGGAGATTCCTTATAACACCACCATTTTCAAGGAAATGAAGGAATCCGGCCGCATCAGTGCCCCTGTTGCCGATTGGAAAACGAAGCGCGCCTGGGTCGACTGGGCCTTTAGTCAGTTCGAGGCCGCCGGTTACACTGTCAGCAGCGCCTACACCGTCGTCAAAAATCCCGAAACGACCAAGTTTGTCTATCGCGACAGCCTTTGGGAAGGAGCCGATCTGCTTTCGGCCGGCGTCGCCAGCTTCGGTCATTTCGGAGGCGTCCATTACCAGAACCAGGCCGACGTGGGGCCCTACATGACGGAGTTGGAGAAAGGGGAGTTGCCCATTTTCCGGGCCTATCCGACGAGTCACGAAGAGCGTTTCATCCGTGAATTCATTCTTCAATTGAAGCTCGGACGCACCCGCCTGGGCTATTTCCGCGAGAAATACGGAGTAGATCCGTTGGTCCGCTTTCCTGAACAGATCAGCGACCTCCAAACCCGGGGGTATCTGAGCCTGGACGGAGACGACATCGTTATCAGCCGCGACGGTCTGCTTCAGATCGACCGCCTTCTCCACGGATTCTTCCTCGAGAAACACCGCGATGCACGTTACACCTGATAGAAACGAGGCGGGTCGTCGTGAAGCCGGTCGTGCCCTTGCTGAGGCGCTTCACACCCTGTTGCCTTTTCACTTTTTCTACGAAAAATCGGGAATTCCGCTTCCTGATTTCCGCTTCCTTTCGGGAGATGAGGTGCCTTACCCCTATCGCTCACTTCTGGTGCACTCGAATGACATGACGCCGACCCTCGCGGCCTTTCATCATTCAAAGCTCTACCTCGAAGTCCACCAGCACGAGTTGAATGATCTTTTTGTAATGCGTTTGGTGACCCTTCACGCCGCCTCCTCCGACATTCCGGTCGAGTATGGGGCCATTGCGATCCAACTGGGCGGTTTTCCCGAAGCGATGAAGGCCGAAGTCATAGCCGGACTCAAACCTCTCGGTGGTCTTCTCGGGGAATATGGAGTCGAACATCGCGGCAGTCCCTGCGCCTACTTTGCCGTGCCCGCCGATCAACAGATCGCCCGGGCTTTAAATCAGCGACCCGGGGAGATTCTCTACGGGCGTTGCAATCAGCTCATCGATCGCGACGGCATGGTCTTCGCCGATATCGTCGAAATCCTTCCCCGCAGCAATGAGTCCGAGGAATGGGTGCAGAACGTAACACGGTAGGACAGCGTTCTCCTGTAAGGGCGATAACCATGTCGCCCGGTTCAACGTTCATTTCACCCCAAACCCTCATGGATTTATCACAAGCCGCGCAATCAGATTGGGAAGTCATTGTTATTGGTGCAGGTCCGGCGGGAGCGACCACTGCGGCGCTCCTGGCGAGGACGGGGCATAAGGTTCTCGTTCTGGAAAAGGAAAAATTCCCGCGCTACCACATCGGTGAGTCGATGATGCCATTTTGCTGGTTCACCCTCGAGCGGCTCGGGCTTCTCGGGGAGATGGAAAAGATCGGCTTCCAGGAAAAGCACAGCGTCCAGTTCGTTTCGGCCGACGGGGTGATCTCCAAGCCCTTCTATTTCTTCGAAAATGATGAACATCCGTCCTCAGTGACCTGGCAGGTCGAACGCAAAGAGTTCGATCAGATGCTCGTCAATCGCGCCCGTGAGGATGGGGCTGATATTCGAGAGCAGCATCGGGTCCTTGATGTCATCCGGAGCGAAAACGGGGCGGTGACCGGTGTCATCGCCGAGGATGCCTCTTCAACCCGGCATGAATTCCGGGCAAAAATCATCGTTGATGCCTCGGGCCGGGATTGCCTCGTTTCTTCAAAAAACCGCTGGCGCAAGCGCGACCCGCAACTCAACAAGGTCGCGATCTGGACCTATTTTGAGGGGGCCATGCGCGACCCCGGGCTCGACGCAGGGTCAACCACCGTCGCCTACGTCCCCGAGAAGGGCTGGTTCTGGTATATCCCCATGCGGAACAACCTTGTCAGCGTCGGGATCGTGGCCGACCGGGACTATCTCTACCGGGATTCGCGGGATCCCGGCGAGATATTCACGCGTGAGATCTCGGAGAACGCGTGGATCAAGGAACATCTCTCCGTCGGGAAAGCGGTAGGGGAATATCAGGTCACGGGAGAATACAGCTACCGGTCGAATTTCTGCGCGGCGGACGGTGTCGTCCTCGTCGGTGACGCCTTTGCCTTCCTCGATCCCGTCTTTTCGTCAGGAGTCTTCCTGGCGCTAAAATCCGGAGAGCTCGCCGCGGATGCCATTCACGGGGCCCTCGAAAGTGGCGACCTCCCGGCAGAACATTTTCAACAGTACGGCGAAGAACTCTGCGTCGCCATCGAGCGGATGCGAAAAATCGTCTACGCCTTCTATCATCCCGAGTTCAGCTTCGGGAAACTCGTGAAACGGCATCCCGATCTGCGCCCGACTCTCACCGAGCTATTGGTGGGCAATCTCTTCGTCGACAAATTTGACGAGCTTTTTGAGGCAATCTCGGAGATCTGCGAGCTTCCGGGGGAGTTGCCTTACGGCAGGCAGGTCGCCTCTCTGGCTTGAAAGTCGGACGATGGCTTGAAAGATCGCTATTCCTAAACGTTTCCCTTGTCCTTCCATCCGTGACCGGGGCATTAGAGCCTCTAGCGAGGAATTTGGCTCACCAAGCCCGGGATCACCGTCACCTGCGCCTTTCCCCAGAATTTTCTCGGGAGTTAAGATAACACTGGATTCTAAAAATTCTGAAGAATACAATTAATATTGTATTTCAACCCCTTGCTCGTCCTGCATCCCCGGCTTCCGGCCGCTGCCAAGCTTCCGCCATGCCCATGTCGGGAAATGTAAACAATCAAGGTCAGGGAAAGCGATCCGGAGAAAATTACCGATACCCTAAGTTTTTATTGACGAAATCGCCTCCTACATAGTAACAGATGGGATTTATTGAGCTTCCCCAAACCTCCGAACGATAAGGAACTTACATCATTTGAGCTCCAATTCCTCCATCCCCGGATGGAGGAATCCATTACTTTTTCCGTAGCGCCAGGCGCCTCGTAATCCTGACATTGTCCTGAAAATCATCCGGCTTTCCTAATGCAGACACTCCTCACCACCCTGCGCAACCGTGCTCGAATCCCTGTTTTAGTGGTTTCGTTAGGTTCGCTGATTGCAACTTCCGGACCGATCGCGGGGGCGGACTTTTACTGGGATGCGGATCTGGATGTGACCGGAAACAACATCGACGGTACCAATCTTGGTGGCGGAGGAACCTGGGACCTATCGGCATTCCAGTGGTGGCCCGTTCCCGCAGGGGCGCTGGTGCAATGGCCCGATACGAATGCGGACCGCGCAATATTCACCCATGCTTTTGCAGCGCTTCCCACACTGAAGTCGGTAACCCTCGGTGTTCCGATTACCGCGAATCAATTGTCCTTCCTTCGCTCGGGCTACAGTATCAGTGCAGAGACTCTTACTCTGGCAGGTGCGAATGCCGGACTACATGCGAATTTGGGCGAATCCGCCACCATCGCGAGCGTCATTGATGGTGTCGACGGGCTGTTGAAAACCGGTGGGGGATCGATCCGGTTGACCAATGCATCGAACAGCTACACCGGTAGCACCACCATTGCTAACGGAACACTCATTATCGACAGTGCTGCTGCTCTGGCTGGTACAGGGACTGTTTCGATCTTGACCAATAATAACACGCCTCTCAACACCAGCCTGATCGGGTTTGGCGGGGGCTCACTTGTGTTGGACGGCTTGGCAGCAGGTTTCACCTTTGCACGGAATGTTGATTTCGAGGGCCGCGGGCCCATCGGCGACCGTGGTTCAGCGATTTTGAGCCTCGGGAACAACACCCTCTCCGGTACCCTGCGTGCCGCAATCAGTCCTTTACCACTCTCGCCTACTGCAACCATCCGCAACACCCGCATCAACAGTGTGAACGGTATGCTGACGATGTCCGGCACCGTCAATTCCGGCGGTACGACGGGTACTACCTTCCTCTCCTTTGGCGGGATCAACTCCGCAGGTGTCGGCGATTATTCCTTTGGCGGAACCGGCACTCTCACTGGCACAGGCTCAATAGAAAAATCTGGTGCCGGCACACTCTTCCTGAACACGTTGGCTTCTAACGCAGGCTTTACCGGCACGATTCGTATTAGCGCAAGCGCCACCGGGCAGCAGAGTACAGTGAGGATCACCGACCTGCTTGTCGGCGGCAACAACGTCTTCGGGGGTAACGTTGGCACCAACGCCAGTGCACCGATCGACATGAACGGCGGAGTATTGGAAATCCTCAATGAAGGCAGCCTGAACATCGGCAAAAATGTCTACAATCGTGCCAGTTCGACCTACTACGTTGGACCGGGAGCTGGCGGATCAGGCATCAATGGCACGGTTACCTTCGGAACTTTACGCACTCCAACCAACGTTAACTCGACCTTCAACAGTCGCAACGGATATGGGATTACCTTCACAACCCAATCACTTGAAGGCACCTTGAACAACCAAAACACGTTCACGAACAACATGGGCGGGCTGTTGACGTTTACAGGAAATATTTGGCCGCAGACGAGCACGACAGCCCGCACCCTGAACATTGGCGGGAATGGGAACACCCTGATAACGGGCAACATCAATGCGACGGCCGGTGCCCATGTGCTGTCTAAAACGGGAACCGGACTCCTGACTATCAACGGGACCGCAACCTCGAACATTGGCCCCGTGCTGATTGGCGGCGGCGCCATCGCAATCCGCGATTTTCGTTCTATTGCCAACACGGCAGGGGCGGTCATCAATGTGGGATCAGGCACCACGGCCGGAACATTAATTATTGGAACGGATCAGGCGGCCACAGCGGCAGGGCTCACCACGTCCCGCATTGTGAATCTTGCATCAACCACTGGAGCCCCCAGCATTTACGCGAATCAGACAGGCGTAAACCCCGTCATTTTTAATGCCAATTTTGTTTCCTCCGGAGTGGGCGCAAAAACACTCACACTCGGCGGAACCAGCACGGTGGACAACATCATCAATGGCATCATTCCCAATGCCGGGCAAAGCTTTACGCCCAACGCGTTGTTGGCCAGTGGTGGTACGGTCATCACCTTCGCGGATACCACAGGAATGGCTCTGGGGCAATTTGTGACCGGCACGGGCATTCAGGCAGGTACTACGATTTCAGCCATCACAGGCACCAGCATTACACTCAGTCTGCCGACCACCGCAGATCGCGCTGCATCGGATGCAGTGAGTGCTTCGACTGGGGGAGGGGCTGCAGTAAGCCTTACCAAGATTGGATCGGGAACCTGGGTTCTGGCCGGGGCGAACACTTTCACGGGGGCGACCACTGTCACCAACGGCACGCTAAAAATTCGCGACACGTTCTCGGGAAGTTCCAGGAATGTGCTTTCCGATTCTTCTCTCATTATATTTGCGGCCGGAGTTCCCAACGTGGGTGCTGCCGGGGGAACGTTGACCTATGAGGGGGCTGCCGGAAGCGCGAGCCAGGAACTGCTCGGTCCATTGAGTCTGCTGGCGGGAGCTGGTACGGTCAACGTTGTCGCCGGTCTAGGTGGGACGGCCAATCTCTCATTTGCATCGATTCATCAAGTCACTCAGACTGCAGCAGCTCAGGCTTCCTCGACCACGGTTACCGTCGGCAGCACTGCTGGCTTGGTTCCTGGAATGCGGATACTAGGCGGGAGTGCCGCAGCTACGATTTCCAGCATTACCAATGGGACCCAGATCGTGGTGAGCGCAGCCCAGGTTTATGCCGCTCCGACCGTCCTGACTTTTGACCGGCCAAATGGTGGCGGTACGGTCAATTTTAACCCCGGCATCAACGCGAATGTTATTCTCGGGTCTGTTCCGGCGATCGGCTTTGTCAACGCCTACAGTTATTTTCAGGGAGCTGATTTTGCTTATGCACCAGCCACTGTAAGCGCAGCCCTTCGTGCCCCGATTTACGGTACCGATCTCGGTTTTGTAACGGCGGGAGCGGCGCTTAGTCTCACCAACCACAACTTGGTGACCGGCAACACATCAACAGGTGTCGGGACGGTGCTATCCCTTAAGATTTCCGGCAGCCAAACCGTCACTCAAACCGGCCTACTCACGATCAATACGGGCGCGGGAACCCCCGGAGGTATCCTCGTCACCGGCGGTAATGCCACCATTGCTGGAACCGGAGTAACCACCGGCGGGGCAACTGATCTGATTATTCGCGTCAATGACGGAGCTACTCTGAACCTCAATGCGCCGGTTACTGCTACGACCACGGGAGGATTGACGAAGACCGGGGGTGGAACCCTCATCATCGGCGCCACCAATGCCTACACGACCGGGGGATCCACAAACCTTCATGAGGGAACCATACAACTCACCACGGGAGGTCGACTCAGTGCCAATAGCGTTAACTTCAACATGCGTCAGGACACCGTTCTTGACCTGAACGGTATCAGCACCTCTCAAACTGCAAATACGACTTCCATCGGTGCATTCAACGGAACGGGAACCGTCACCAACAGCAGCGCCACTGCAGTGACCTTCGCCGTGGGCGGCGGCACGACGGGCGGCACCGGCACTTGGAATGGAACGATCAACGAGACCAACGGACAGATCAGTGTCGTCAAGATGGGGACCACCAATTCCCAGACATGGAATGGCATCAGCAACTACACCGGCAGCACAACCATCGGAGTTGCCGGAACAGGCACAACGGGAAGCCTCACCGTCGCCACCCTTGCCAACATCGGGGTTGATAGTAGCATAGGATGGGGTGATGCCACGAGCGACACCACCAATGCCGCCAGTCTCGTCTTCGGCGGCAGCACGGGAGGTTTGATCTACTCCGGCAATGTCTTCGACACCGGATTGGTCGTGAATACCGTTTCAGCCAGCACCAACCGGCTCTTCACCATCGCGGGAACCGGGGCCACTATCAGCAGCACGGTGACCAACAACAATGCGATCATTTGGAGTAATACCGGGGCGATTGTCTTCCAGGGGGCGGGGGTGAAGGCATTTCGCCTGGGTGGTAGTTCTACCGGTGACAACACTTTCAATCTCCAGATTACAAACAATGGAGCCGCCGCCACGACGTTGACCAAGGTCGAGGCAGGCCAGTGGAACCTCGGCAACAGTAACCAATACCTACACCGGAACCACAACCATCTCCAACGGGATTCTCGCCCTCAACGACAACGGTGCACTGCCGACGAATAGCCCCTTGGCCTTGGGTACCACAACGACCGCGGGCATTCTGCAGATGTCCGGCACACTCGCCCGTAATCTCACCACCACGCCGACTGCCGGGACGGGCACCATCACATGGGGCGGAACTACAGGCGGCGGAGGTTTTGCCGCGCATACCACCGCACTCAC
>DDSV01000014.1 GCA_002344215.1 Akkermansiaceae bacterium UBA2381 | reverse complement strand
TGCTCCTGCTCCTGCGAAGCCGGAGGCTCCCAAAGCGGAGGCACCGAAGGCAGCGGCCCCCGCTCCGGCAGCAACTCCTGCTCCCGACCAGAAACTTTAAACCTGAAACTTTAAACTTCTTTCCCCCATGTTCCGAAGAGTCCTCATCGAAAGCAACTACGACTACGTCCCCTATATCTGCTTCGCGCTGATCGCCGGGGTTTTTACCATCGTAGTGCTCCGTGCCCTGCTCATGACCAAATCCAAGGTGCAGCATCTCGCCTCAATGCCGCTTCAGGATGACCGGGATCTCCTCAACGACCACACCACCACTTCCGAATCCGACAAAGCATCACAATGAACAACAAGGACCAGCAAAACGACGGGGTCACGATCCGGGACCACGTCTTCGACGGCATTCAAGAGTATGATCAGAAGCTCCCCAACTGGTGGCTCTTCACCTTCTACATCGCGATCGTCTATTTTGTAATCGCCTGGTTTGTCTACTATCAGACTCCCGCGAGAATCCCCACCGACGGAGAGCACATCGACGGGCAGATCGCCGTCATTGAGCAGAAAAAGAATGCCGAACTGGAATCCATGCTCGCCTCACTCAGCGACGATTCTCTTCGGGAAATGAGCAAGGACGCGACTCACGCCGCAGCGGGAAAAGCGATTTTCGAAGCCAAGTGTGCCGCCTGTCATGGACTGGACCTCTCCTCGAAGCTCAACGGCATGCAGTTGCCCGGACTTCCACTCAACGATACGGAATGGAAATACGGCCACAACCCACTCCAGATCATGAACATAGTCACCAATGGATCTCCCGATGTCACCAAGGGAATGATCCCGTGGAAGACGCAGCTCAGCCCTTCCGAGATCGCCCAGGTCGTCTCCTACATCCTCAGCAAACAACCCTCCTGATGCCCGATGTGCTCACATTCACATTCACACCATCACTCCTCCTCCCCTGACTCATGTCAGCCAGCAAAAAACCCAACCTCGTCTCCCTCACTTCCGTTAACGAGGACGGATCCCGCTACTTCCTCCACCCCGCCGACGTCAAAGGAAAGTTCACCCTGTGGCGGCGAGTGTTCGGGGCACTGCTGCTCGCGATCTACGTCCTCCTCCCCTGGATCCCCATCGGAGGTTTCCCGGCCGTCTTCCTCGACCTAGCAGAGCGCCGCTTCCACTTCTTCGGCCTCACCTTCCTCGCCGAGGATCTCTGGATCGGCTTTTTCCTCCTCACCGGTCTCGGATTCTCCCTCTTCTATGTCACCGCTCTCTTCGGTCGACTCTGGTGTGGCTGGGCCTGTCCCTACACCGTTTTTCTTGAGCATATCTACCGGCGCATCGAGCGACTCGTCGACGGTGACTCGTCGAAGCGAAAAAAACTCGACGCCGCCCCGTGGACCAATTCGAAGATCGTCCGGCGCGTCATCAAGCACAGTCTTTACGTGCTCGTCTCGCTCATCCTCGCGCACATTTTCATCTCCTACTTCATCTCGATCCCGCGCCTCTACGAGTATATGGGGCAGTCACCGGCCAACAATGCCAAGGCCTTCGGGGTCATGCTCTTTCTCACTGGTGCGCTCTATTTCTCCTTCAGCTGGTTCCGCGAACAGTTCTGCATCATTCTCTGCCCTTACGGCCGCATCCAGTCGGCCCTGACTGACGATGACACCGTTATCATCGGCTACGACGCCAAACGCGGCGAACCCCGCGGGAAGAAATCGGATTCGAATGCGGGTGATTGCATCAACTGCAGTCGTTGCGTCCAGGTTTGTCCCACCGGCATTGACATCCGCAACGGGCTGCAACTTGAATGCATCGGGTGCGCCGGCTGCATTGATGCCTGCAATGAGGTCATGGACAAGACGGAGCGTCCCCGCGGCCTCATCCGCTATGATTCACTCAACGGATTCGCCGGAGGCAAAAAGCGCTACTTCCGTCCCCGCATCTTTCTCTACACCGGGTTTCTCGCTCTCGGGGCGACCGTGCTTTCCCTCTTCCTCACCACGCTGCACTCGGCCAAAGTCGAGCTCATCCGCATGACCGGGCAGCCCTACTATGTCGACGACTCGGGGGTGCGGAACCAGTATCGACTCCAACTCGTCACTAAACAGACCGAGCCGACCGTCTTCACCCTGAAACTCACCGGTCTGCCCGAGGGAGCAATTATTTTAGGGCTCGACAAGACAGTCACCGTGAAACCGGGAGAAGAGTCGATGAAGACGCTCCTTGTTCAGGTTCCGAAGGACAAGTATAAGGGCGAGTTCAAAATCACCCTGGAGGCCAGTGTCTCGCCCGGAGATTTTGATCTCACTGATACAATCGAATTCATCGGCCCGAGCGCTTACACTTTGAAATGATTTTCAGTTCATCATCTTAATCTTTATCTTAATCTTAATCCCCGTTGTTCGAACAAGGTCAATTGGATGCTGTCTGTGATTAGGATTAAAAATAAGATTAGGATTAAGAGAGAAATGACACACTCACCCACATGATCAAATTCATCCGCGACCGCCCCTGGATCTGGATCATCGTTGCTTTCGTGATTCTTATCACCAGCTGGACCATCCTCCTTAAGATCGCCGGAGAGAAACGCCCCGCATCGGTCGAGATCTATCAGCCTCCGGTCACCAACTAACGCGATTGCCGCTAAAAGCTAAAAAGCCAGAATGACCTACGACCCCGCAGCCATCACCCTCGGCGGACTCTTTGTCGCCGGACTCGCCACGAGTCTGCATTGCGCGGGGATGTGCGGGCTTCTCACCTGCGGCCTCGGCATCGCCGGACGCGGTCCCGCTCTCGCCTCGGTCGGGCTTTATCACTTCAGCCGGCTCGTCGGTTACAGCATCGCCGGGGCGATCATGGGCTTCGTCGGGAGCCGCCTCGGGTTCACCATTTCGCCCGCGGGAGTGCAATGGCTACCTCTTTTACTGATCCTTTTCCTCATTGCGATCGTCTTCGGACTCGATAAAAAGATGGCGGCCATTCCCGGGCTCGGAAAGATAATGCTCAAGATCCGTGTCAAGACGCTGAAGTTTCCCCCGCTAGCCCGCGCCGCGATCATCGGACTCGCCACACCGCTCCTCCCTTGCGGACCACTTTACGCCATCCTCGCGCTTGCTATCGCAAGCGGGTCCCCCGTCCGCGGAGTCGAGATCATGCTCGCCTTCGGCCTCGGTGCCATTCCCGCCATCTGGGCGGTGCAGATCGGCTCGTCGTGGGTGAACCAGAAACTCGGAGCAAGAGGTTTCCTCATCGCCAAACGCAGCCTCGCCGGAGCCGCCGCCCTCTCCCTGATGTGGCATTTCTCCTACATCGGCAGCAGTCACGCCGAAGGAAAAATGGATGCCGCCACCTGCCGCTGCGATCTTGAAGTAAAATGAGTGTCATCACTCCCGTCCCCTCTCCGCCCGTGGGAGCAGATCCGGCCCCGACCTTGGAACATCGCCGCTGCGACCATTGCGGAAACCGCTTCCAGCCCCGCTTCGAGACGGAAAAATTCTGCTGCTCGGGCTGTCGGGTCGTCCACGACCTGATCCAATCGGGCGGGTTCGGCTCTTTCTACGATCTCCTCGGACGCCGCGTCCTCCAGCCCGCCATCAATGCCGAACCAGCCGGCGACCAGGTCGACGAACTCGCCGAAGCCATCACTGAGGCCGAGACCCAGCGCCCCTCCCCCGATTCTCCCGCGCGCATGACCCTGCGCATCGGCAATCTCTCGTGCACCGCCTGCGTCTGGCTTATCGACCATCTGTTCCGCCAGCACCCCGGGGCATTAAAGATGAGCAGCGACACGGCCCGCTCCACCCTCACTCTGTGGTGGAATCCGGGTGAGTTCGCGGTGCTCGACTTCGTCCGCGATCTCCATCGCTACGGCTACCCCGCCTCTTTATGCAACGCTGCCGACGACGAGGCCCCGCAGGAGAGCACCGCCCTCCTCACCCGTCTTGGGGTCACCGCCGGACTCGCCATGAACACGATGGCCTTCACCCTGCCCTCGTATCTGGGACTCGAGACCGGTGATGAACTCGCCCGGCTCTTCATGCTCGTCGCCTTCGCCTCCTCGACCCTCGCCCTCGCCGTGGGAGGCTCTTACTTTTTCCAGCGCGCCCTCAGTTCCCTGAAGCTCCGCACCCTCCACATGGACGTGCCGATTTCCCTCGGGCTCATCGCCGCCTACCTCGGTTCGGTCGGCGGATTTCTTTTCGGAGTTAAAGACATGCTCTATTTCGACTTCGTCGCCATCTTTGCTTTTCTGATGCTGTCAGGGAGGTACATCCACCTCCGTCTCCTCGACCGCAACCGGCGTCAGCTCTGGGCCCGCGAGCGCGACATGACCGCTGCCTTTCGCATCAACGCAGCGGGAGATCGGGAACGTATCACCCTTTCCCGCATCAATGCCGGAGACCTCCTTGAGATTCCAGCCGGGTCAATGGTCCCCGTCGAGGCGCGCCTCGAGTCCGGCACCGCCCGTTTCCAACTCGACTGGATCAACGGCGAGCCCGAGCCCGTCCTCTTCCTCGCCGGACAGCGTGTCCCCGCCGGAGCAAAAAACGGCACCGCGGCCCCGCTCCGGCTCGTCGCCGAGCACGCCTACTCAGGCTCCTTCCTCGAGCAACTCTTCGCCCCCGTCGAGGAAGATCCCGGCTCGCACACTGCGGCGACCTCGACCCATCCGATCCGGAAATATTACCTTATCACCGTCATCCTCGTCGCCCTCGGTGGTGCCGGGGCCTGGCTCGCCGCAGGGAAAAGTGTCGCCGAGTCTCTCCAGGTTCTCATCTCCGTGCTCGTCGTCTCCTGTCCTTGCGCGCTGGGTCTTGCCCTGCCACTCCTCGATGAGATCCTCCTCGCAAAACTCAAAAGCCACGGGGTTTTTATCCGGCGACACTCGCTCTGGAATCGACTCCGCAAAGTCACCCTGCTCGACTTTGATAAAACCGGCACCCTCACCGAGCCGGTCAAACGACTCACCAATCCGGAAGTTGTGGAAGCCCTCGAGCCTGCCGCCCTCGATGCCCTCCATCACCTCACGATCAGCAATCACCATCCCGTCGGTCGCGCCCTCCACGACGTTCTCCTGACCCGATTCGGACTCCGCGATCTTACCGGACCCGCCAGCCTCGAGGAAGTCCCCGGCAAAGGAGTGCGTTTTACCGATCCCGCCTCCGGCGAAACCTGGTGCCTCGGCCGCGACGATTGGGCCTGTCCCGATTCCCCGCCGGCCACTGGGCAGGGTTGCTCCCTCTCCCGCAACGGACTTCGCCTCGCCACTTTTCATCTCGAGGAAGCAATCCGCGACGGGGCCATCGAGCAGCTCAAAAATCTTCGCGACCGCGGTTACCGCATCCGTCTTTTGAGCGGCGATCCGGATGAGGACCGTGTCGCCGCAACTGCCGCGAAGCTCGGACTCTCTCCTGAAAACGTCCACGCCAATCTCTCACCCGAAGAGAAGGCCGCCTTCATCTCCGCCGAGGCTCCTGAGTCGACTCTCTTTGTCGGAGACGGAGGCAACGACAGCCTCGCCTTCCAGGCAGCTGCCACGACCGGATCTCCTGCTACCGGAATCCGCGCGATCGAGAGCCGCGCCGACTTCGTCTTCACCGGCCGCGGGTTCCACGCGATCCAGCTGCTCCTCGACGGAGCAAAACGCCGGCGCACCCATGTAGCGAAAATCTTCGCCGTCGCCCTGCTCTACAATCTCTGCGCTATCGGCCTCTGTCTTGCCGGGTTGATGAGCCCTCTCCTCGCCGCGATCATGATGCCCCTGAGCTCGGTCGTGACGACCGCAATGGCGGCGCGGGTGTAAAAGGGGGGAACAGTAAACAGAAACCGCTCCCTGCGACGAATTTCGTCGAAAAGAGCGGCTCGGGGGTTTCAGTAATTCGTCAGGAAAGGTCCTGAGCGAATTTATGGCATCAGTGGGACCGTGCGCACGATCTTGTAGGAAGGGTCCATGTAGTAGGCGGTGTTGTTGTAGTAACGCACGCTCATTCCGGCGTCAGGGTTCGGCACCTCGACGAAGCGAGTCCGGTAAGTGTCAGGGATCACATAACCTTCCACGAAGGCGGAGGAATCCGAGGTGACCTCGACGTTGGAATCAAGATCGACCACGCGCTGAATCTTCCAGTCGTTTGAATTCACATAGTAGGCGCGGCCGCCGTAGTAGCGCACCGACACATTCTTTTCTGTGACAACAGGAACTTCCCGGAAGTGGGTTTGGTACTCGTTAGGAACTGTGTAGCCGTCCACAAAGGCCGAGGACACCTCGGGTTTCAGCATCTCAAGGGCACCCTCGCCTTTGATCTTCACCTTGTTGTCCTTGATTTTGATTTTGGGTTTGTTGTCGTCCGCCTGAATGACGGGGACTGCGGTAAGCACGGAGAGCACGACGACAGAAGCCGCGATGCGTTTGATGGTGTTTAGTGTTTTCATTTGATGGGTTGGTTTTGTTCGGAGTTGGTAATTCAATTCCTGTGCCCAAGATGTTGCCAAGTGCCGCAGTCGGCTATGGGTGGTAACCCGCCCTTTGGCCGCAATCGCCCCCCCTCCTCCCTATTGCGCGGATTCTCGGTTCCATTCTTCCGGCGAATGCCGTTTTCTATCGTCTCGGGATAGCACCCGTCTGCTGAGTTCCCGAAGAACGGCGACTAAACGCAGACCCTGCGTTTCCGCCAACGAATTGCGCGAGCGAGCACCAAACAGGCAACAATCGTCATTGGCACAAGTATAAAGGTCATGATTACCGAATGAACAGCCCGGTGACCATTGAGTTCAAAGGGAAACGAGGGCGGTTGACGACGATAGGAAAAATCGCGCCAAAAGTCCGGGTCGGTATCGGGATGCTTGCCTTCTGCAAACCGCGCTTCAAAGTAATCCATTCGCGCGCGATGCCAATTGTCCGCCTCGGCTCGTGCTCTCTTGAAAAACGAAATGGAAATTGAACGACTATCCACTGATTCCACCTTTCTGAATTCCGGCAGTTCGGCCAGAGGAGGGTGGAGCGACTTGAAACCGGAGTTCTCCAACTCCTCTCTTCGCAGTTGCGCAAGAAGGGCAATCCGTCCAAATCCGTCCGCCTGGAGGGCTGTCTGCAGGGCATAAAAGACATCGATGCTCTGCCAGGCATCACCAAGGAAAATCAATCCGGAAACACCCTCCACCGCGTCAGCCAGTTCCTCGTCGAGGCTGGATTCGGGTCGGTACATTGCCCAGTGGGCGTCCTCGCTGAAAGGAATGAAAGTTCTCGGGTCAAAACTTTCCTTCGGAAGATAGTTCTCTCTCACATCCGACCGGGTCTTAATGATCCAGTCCATCGCCATGAGCTGATACTTTTCTCTCCCGAAATGGGCCTCCGAGTTCAACTCGATCGCTTTGGCAATATGGGTCCTAGCCTCCTTCATCTCGGATAAAGTGGAGGTTTGCGCTCCCGCACGAATCCAACGATGGGCGAGAACAGTTCCGAGATTGGCATGGTATCGATAGAGATGCTCCACCTCTTCCGGAGAACCGCTCAGGCGGAGAAGCGCGAGATGCTTTTTTTCGAGCCACTTAAGTGCTTCGTCGCTTCGATGAAGACGATCACAGGCAACAGCCGCATCATCGTACAGGTCGAGACGATCGGGTGATTCTTCAAGCTCTCGGCTAACTCTTGCCAGCCGGATCTCATAATATTCGGGAGGATTCCTTTCGAAACGACCCGTGATGATCTCAACGATCCAGGGTTTATCGCGCGACTCAGCGGCCAGAGTATCACTGTCCCAAAAACACGAAGAACCTCTCGATGGCAAAACGACAACGATGACCAGTAAGACGAACTTTGATCGGACCATTGAGTGATCAATGGTCGCTTGAACTCAAAGCAAGGTCACGCTTATTCGCCATAATTCTGAACGAAAACAGCGCGTAGAAATCCCCTCTTATTTCCCCCCTAGAAACGCCCGCCATCCTCCCATCTCCGTAATTTCCCGCGATCCCTCCGGCACGGCCGATTCACAGAGGAAACCGGTGACAAAACGTCCACTCTTCAATTCCAGCTTCCCGAAACCCAGCGGCGAGGGAATCCCCGCGACAAAAGTCCCGAACTTCGATGCAGGCACGGCCCAGCGTTCGAGAAGGATTGAGGCTCCGATCCCGCTTTCCTCCCGGATGAGGCCGGGACGCGGAGGCAGTCCGCCCACCGCAGGCAAAGCAAGCAGCCGATAGGCCGGGGCCGTCTCGTCGGTGGCGAGAAAAACCGCCCCGCGATCCGCGAGTTGCCAGTTGAGCGGCAGACCGCGCATGTGAGCACCGCAAACCGCGACCTCGATCCAGTCGGCCGGCAGGCTCGGCTCAGACTCCTGCTCGTCCATGAATCGTCCGGCGAGACCTAGAAGCGCCTTTTCCGCAAAGGCCGGTCCGACCAGGGTGATTCCCCAGGGCATGCCCGAGGCCGCGAGCCGACCCGCCGGAATGGCGCAGGCGCTGAGGTCGAGCAGATTCATGAAATTCGTGTAATACCCGAGATTCGAGTTCAGTTTGACCGGCTCGGCTTCAACTTCGGCAATGGTATAGGCCGTACCTGCCGTTGGCGTGACGAGGAGATCGATCGGGCCCATGACACCCTCGGCGCGGCGCTTCAGGGCGCGGAGTTTGTATTGAGCTCGGAACCCGTCGACGGCGCGGGGATCACCGCCTTTTGCAATAATGGACTTCGTCACAGGATGGAGGCTGTCGGGATGTGCCCGCATGAACTCCTCAATCACCGCAAAGCGCTCCGAGACCCAGGGACCTTCGTAGAGGAGAAGAGCCGCCTCGAGAAAAGGGGCGAAGTCTATCGTGACCCTTTTTCCCCCGAGAGACTCGAGCCGTTCGACAGCTGCATCAAAAAGAGTCGCCGCTTCGCTATTGCCGAAGAACTCGAGCTGATCCGTCGCGGGCACACCGAAGGTGAAGGCATCGGGACGCCACCAGGGCGACTGCGTCGGGACGCGCGAATAGGCATCGTCCGCGTCGTATCCCGCAGCGACCTTCAGCACGGCTTTGGCGTCACTCGCACTTTTGGTAAAAATCGAAACACAGTCGAGCGTGCGGCAGGCGGGGACGACGCCCGAGGTCGAGAGCAGGCCGAGGCTGGGTTTCAGGCCGACGAGTTCGTTGAGTCCGGCGGGAACGCGCCCCGATCCGGCCGTGTCTGTGCCGAGGGAAAAGCTCACGAGATCCCGCGCCACCGCCACGGCGGAGCCCGAGGACGAACCGCCCGGAATGAAGGCGGGGTTGAAAGGATTCTCAGGCACGCCATAGGGCGATCGCACCCCGACGAGACCGGTCGCAAATTGATCAAGGTTCGTTTTCCCCATCGGGATCGCTCCCACCGCGATCAGTCGCGAGACGACGGTTGCGTCTTTGTCAGGATCATAGGCGTAGTCCGGACATGCCGCCGTCGAGGGGACCCCGGTGAGGTCAATGTTGTCCTTGATGGCGAAAGGGACGCCATAGAGAGGCAGCGAATCGGGAGCGGTCTCGTCGAGGCGGGAAAGGATTTCCTCGAGCCGTGAGTCCGGCGTCAGGGCGATCCAGATCTTCGGATCAGAGCCGGCGATCTTTTCCTGAAGCTGCGACACGAGAGCGCGGGGGGTGAGAGATCCGTCGCTGTAGGCGCACCGGAGAGAGGTAAGAGAAAGGTCGGTGATCATGAGAGTTTCAAGGCCATCAGCGCCTGACCGGGCTTCACGGAGCTGCCTTCCATCACAAAAACCTCGGCCACAATTCCCTCGCCCGGAGCAAAGATCGCGATCTCCATCTTCATCGCTTCGAGGATGAGGACAGGCTGATCGGCGGTGACGGTCGCGCCGGGTTCGACGAGGAGCTTCCAGACATTGCCGGCGACGGCGGCTTCGACCGCTTCGCAGCCTTCGGGGAGGATGCTCTCAACCACGGTGATAACTTCCTCGGCGGTCTCGATGACCTTTTTGAAAATGCCGGCCTCCTCCCATCGGGTTCGTTCGGCCTGGAAGGCACTCTGCTGCGTTTCGCGGAAGGCGCTGATCTCTGCATCCTCTTCCTCGAGAAAGCGGTTGTATTCCCGCAGCGAAAAACTCGTCTCCTCGATGAGCGGGTTCCAGCGTCCGATGAGGAAGTCGGCACGAAGTTGCTGGAGTTCTTCAGTCGAGACTTCGTAAAAGCGGATCTGGTCAAAGAAACGCAGCAGCCAGGGCTCTTTTTTGGTGAAGGATTCGGTGACGTGAAAGCGATTCCACATCTGCACGGTGCGGCCGACAAACTGATACCCGCCCGGCCCCTCCATTCCGTAGATGCAAAGGTAGGCCCCGCCTATCCCGACCGCGTTCTCTGGCGTCCAGGTACGGGCGGGATTGTACTTCGTGGTAACGAGCCGGTGCCTCGGATCGAGCGGCGTCGCGACGGGAGCGCCGAGGTAGACATCGCCGAGGCCCATCACGCAGTAGGCGGCGGAGTAGACGATTTCCTTCACCTGTTCGATGGACTCAAGCCCGTTGATGCGGCGGATGAATTCAATATTGCTCGGACACCAGGGAGCCTCGGGATTGACCGACTGCATGTATTTCTGGATGGCCTCCTGAGTGCTCGGGTCGTCCCACGAGAGCGGCAGATGAACAATGCGCGCAGGCACCTCGATGGACTCGAGATCGGTGATCGCCCCCTCGGCCTCGCGGACGAGAGTGAGGACTTCCTCGCGCTGGAGCCGGCGGCTGTCGAAGTGGATCTGGAGCGAGCGTATCCCCGGCGTGAGATCGAGGATGCCCTCGACGGCGCGATCCTTGAACCACTGGTAAACGACGTGGGCCTTGAAGCGCAGGTTCAGGTCCAGCTTCATTGGTCCGTACTCGACGAGGATAAAACTCTCGCCGCTCGCGCGAATCGTTACGCCGGGCAGTTCCTCTATGACGGCGGTCCCAGACGGGATCGGTTCGATGACGATCTCATGAACGTCCTCGGGCAGTGACAACGTCGCGACGAGTTGATCCTGACGTTCGCGCAATAGTCTCGCTTCCTCCTCCGAGACGGGAAAAAAGCGCACCGTGTCTCCAGGATCGACCTGACCGATTTTCCACAGGTCGGCCTCGATGATGGTGGCGGGACAGACAAAGCCACCGAGACTGGGTCCGTCAGGACCAAGGATCACGGGCATATCGCCGGTGAAGTCAATCGTGCCCACGGCGTAGGCATTGTCATGAATGTTCGAGGGATGCAGACCTGCCTCACCCCCATCCTCGCGCGCCCAGGTGGGTTTGGGTCCGATGAGGCGCACTCCCGTCCGGGCAGAGTTGTAGTGCACTTTCCAATCGGTCGAGAAGAGCATCGTGATGTCCTCGGCGGTGAAGAACTCGGGCGCGCCATGGGGACCGTAAATCACGGCGATGTCCCAGTGTTGCCCGTAAACGGGTAGTACGCCCTCCGGCGCTGCTTGCGAGGGACCGGTGACCGCCCCGGCGAGATGAAGAACATCACCGGTGCGCAGGGCCCGTCCGCCGTGACCACCGAACTGGCCAAGGGTGAAGGTCGATTTGCTC
This sequence comes from Akkermansiaceae bacterium UBA2381, assembly GCA_002344215.1. Taxonomy (GTDB): domain Bacteria; phylum Verrucomicrobiota; class Verrucomicrobiia; order Verrucomicrobiales; family DEV007; genus Arctic95D-9. The sequence continues at coordinate 108,864 of DDSV01000014.1, read as the reverse complement.
CCCAGGTAATCAGGCACGTCGAGCCCTCCCTTGACCGCGAGATAGGCGCGCACTCCCGGATGCGATCCACTGGATCCGATCTTGAGGATGTCACCGGCGGCAATCGCGACGGGGACGCCTTGGACCAGTGCCTCTCCGTTGAGCGTAGCGGGCAATGGTGCACCTGTCAGGGCGATCTCAGTCGCACGATTGAACTTCAGGGTCGGGCCCGAGACGGTGATCTCGAGACCTGCGGTGCCTTCGGGATTGCCGACGATGCGATTCGCGAGTCGGAAGGAAAGATGATCCATCGGCCCCGAGGGCGGGATCCCGACTTCCCAGTAACCGATGCGTCCGGGATAATCCTGCACCGTCGTCTGCGTCCCCGAGGCGAGTACGTCGATGGTGGGTGCGTCGTAGCTGAAAGTGGCGAGCGAACCCGTGCTAATCGCTCCCGGACGGGAAAAGATCTCCGAAGAGATGACCTGACGCAGGTACTCGAGATTGGTCTCGATCCCGGCGATGGACGTCGCCGCGAGAGCGGTGGTCATTTTTTGCAGGGTCTCCCCGCGGGTCGGTGCCTGCACGATGAGCTTGGCGATGAGCGAGTCGTAATTCGCGGGAACCTCGCTGCCGCTCGAGATCCAGTGATCGCAGCGCACGTCGTCGGGGAAGATGACTTCGGTGAGCAGCCCCGACGATGGCTGAAAGTCCTTGCCGGGATCTTCGGCGCAGAGCCGCACCTCCATCGCGTGGCCGGATTCGTTGAAGGAATAATCGATGGGATCGCCTCCGGCGAGTTTCACCATCCACTCGACGAGATCGACTCCGGTGACGGCCTCGGTGATGCCGTGCTCGACCTGGAGACGGGTGTTGATTTCAAGGAAGTAATAATCCCCCGTCGCGGCATCGACGAGATACTCGGCCGTGCCGGCGGAGCGATAGTTCAGTGAGGCGGCCATGCGCGCAGCGCCTTCGAAAAGGCCGGGAGCTTCGCTGCGCGAAAAACCGGGGGCAGGTGTTTCTTCGATGACCTTCTGATTACGCCGCTGCGCCGAACAGTCGCGCGTCCCGAGCGCCAGAACCATGCCCTCCCCGTCACCGAAGAGCTGCACCTCGACGTGGCGGGCGCGCTCGATGAATTTCTCAATGAAGATGCCCGAGTCCCCGAAGTTCGCCTGACTCGCCCAGGCAACCCTGTTGAATGCCTCGGTCAACCCTGTTGCGTCGCGGCAGACCTCCATGCCGATGCCTCCGCCGCCGGCGGTGCTTTTCAGCATAACGGGGTATCCGATGGTCCCGGCGGCGGCGACTGCCTCATCAGCGCTCGCGAGCAAGGGTGTGCCCTCAAGGAGCGGGACGCCGGTCTCTTTGGCAATGGCGCGGGCGGTGTGCTTGAGTCCGAAACGGCGCAGTTGCTCCGGAGTGGGCCCGATCCAGGCGATCCCGCGTGCCTCACAGGCCTCGGCGAAGTCGGCGTTTTCCGAGAGCAGGCCGTAACCGGGATGGAGCCCGTCGCATCCGCTTTGTGCCGCCACTTCAAAGATCCGAGCCGTGTTCAGATACGAGGCCGCAACCGGAGCCGGACCGATGAGATAAGCCTCGTCCGCCATGCTGACATGGGGAGCGTCACGGTCGGCCTCGGAGTAAACGGCGACGGAGGAAATGCCGAGCTTTTTGAGAGTCCGAATGATGCGGCAGGCGATCTCGCCGCGATTGGAAATGAGCACTTTGGTGAGCATGTCAGGAAGAAAATTCAGTCCCAGATGAAAACCTCGACCGGAGTCGGGTTGTAGGCGTTGCAGGGGTTGTTGAGCTGGGGACAGTTGGAGATCAGGGCGATGACGTCGCGCTCGGCGCGCATCTCGACGTAGCGCCCCGGTGCGGAGATGCCGTCAGCGAAGGTGAGTTTTCCTTCGGGCGTGACGGGCACGTTCATGAAGAAATTGATGTTGTTCGTGATGTCGCGCTTCCCGAGGCCGTGGCCCCACTCGTGGATGCCGCAGAGGAAGATGTCGCGACAGGCATGCATGGGCTCCTTTTCGAGGGCGTAACGCATCGTGTTCGACTCGCGTGAACAGGCCCCGCCGAGAGTGTCATGACGGCCGCAGGTGTCAGCGACGATGGTGAGGAGGGCATTGCCCTCAGTGGACATCAGGACCGTGCCGGTGGTGAGGTAAAGCGCGCCCTGATTCCGGATCGTGACGTCGGCGGCATAACGATCGCCGGGGTCGGCGGCGCTGTAGAAGAGTGTGTCGGCCGCCTGATTTCCTTCAAGATCGAGAATGCGGAAATGCTGTCCCGCCTTGACGGGATGAACCCAGTGATCCCCCGCCGCGATGACTTTTCGGTAGACGGCGGCGGCCGGGTCGAGAGTGGATTCGGTGATCATGAGGGGAAAAATTTCAGGTTTTAAGTTTCAGGTTTCAGGTTCCTGCTAGCTCCTAGCTCCTAGCTCCTAGCTCCTAGCTCCTAGCTCCTAGCTCCTAGCTCCTAGCTCCTAGCTTTCAGGCTCGCAGCGCGTAGTAGTCGATGGTGTTCTGATAGGCTCTCTCGTTCTCGGGGCAGGAGTGGATGCAGAGGTCGTCGGGCTCGACGGGCGGTGCGGTGTAGATGCTGAGCTGAACCGGCTTGGGGGCGTAGGTCGTGGCGGGGTCGAGGGGGTGCTGGCAGGCAGTAAGGACGACGAGGGTGTCCATCTCGAAGCGCAGCTCGAGGACGGAGCCGGCGGGAGAGGCGTCCGCAACATAAGTGAGTTCCCCGGCCTCGTTCGCGACGACTTTGGAGAAGAAGTTGAGGTTGGGAACGATGTCGCGCTTTCCGAGGCCGTGCTTGGCGAGCTCGATGAGAAAGTTCTCACGGGCGTTGCGGTAGAAATCGTTGCGGGCTTCCTGATAGGAGAGCGTCCCGTACTTTTTCGCAACGAGGGCCGCATCGGTGCAGCCGCAGACGGTGTCGTGCCATCCGGCGGTGTCGCTGATGAGAGAACAGAATATCCGTCCCATGTCCGAGTGCAGACAATGCCCGGCGGTAAGCTGGAAGGTGTGCTGGCCCTTCAGGGTATCGGGCATGTTGTAGCGCTCAATCGGCTCGGCAGCGTTGTAGAGGAGCGCGCTGACATTCGCCCCGCCCTCAAGGTCGGTGAGGCGCAGAACCTTGCCGCGGCCTATCGTCTGCGACCACATGCCGCCGCCGGTGAGAGTTTTTTCGTAAAGCATCTTCATGAGTCTTTGGAATCGCGTCCGTGGATGGGCGGGAGGATCGCCGACGAGATCGTGAGCTTGCCCGAGCGGACTCCTTTGCAGGTGATGAGTTCATCAGCGATCAGCTTCAGCCTCGTCGCCGGTCCCTGCACGAGGATGACCTGCATGGTGTGATCGTCTTCGAGGAGAACGTGCTGCGAGCTGATAACCTCATCGATGTGGGCCCGCTGGATCTCCGCAAGCGCCTGGAGCAGGCCCGGCTTCGACTCGTCGTAAAAAAGCGTGATCGTCCCCGCCATGAGCCTGTCCCCCTGATCCTGATAATGCTCGGTGAGACTCTGGTGAATCATCTCCGAGATCGCCTGCGAACGGTTCTCGAATCCCCGCGTCGCGACGAGCCGGTCGAGCTCGTTAAAGACTGCCGGAGGCAGCGAAACGCTGATGCGCTTCACCCCTTCGCTCTTGGTGGAATCGGATTCGGACATGACTGGTAATAACTTTCTTAGCAAAAGTAATACCAATTAGCCGGAAATTCTCGGAATTTGAAATCCGCCGACGCTCAAACTACCCCGTGGCTCCACAATTCATCGACAAACCGGACAATCGTCGCGCCGGGGAACTTTGACGCGGCGGAAGTGCATTGTCGCGAGATCCATGGAGATCATTTCTCCGGCGAGAGGGGTTCCGATGCCGGTGATCCATTTGATGACCTCCATCGCCCCGAGGCAGGCGACCGCCCCCGAGACGGCGCCGAAAACGGGGAACTGCCGCTTCCAGCTCGGAGGCACCTCGGGAACGACACATTGCAGGCAGCCGGTCTTTCCGGGGATGAAGGTGGTGACGGTTGCCTCGAGCGTGTGCATGGCACATTCAACCATGGGGATCCCGCAACCGAAGGCGGCGCGATTGAGTGCAAGTCGCTCCTGAAAAAGAGGCGCGGCATCGAGGGCGATATCGGCTCCGGAAATCAGGCGAGCGGCGTTTTCTTCGGACACGTTCTCGTTTATCCCGATGATCTCGCAACGCGGATTCAGCTCCTGCAAACGACGGACTATTGACTCCATCCGCGACTGACCAATCTGATCGTGAGTCTGCAGGATCTGCCGGTTCAAATCCGAGGCCTGAACGTTTCCGGCATGGGCAAGGATAAGACGCCCGACGCCGGCAGCGGCCAGTTCATAGGCGACCACTCCGCCGAGTCCTCCAACGCGGGAGATAAAAACACTGGCTCCCTTGAGTTTGCGCTGTCCCTCCTCACCGACGCCCGGGACCCACATTTGCCATTCATAGATGGCGCGCTCTTCTTCAGTTAGGTCTGGATGATTCATCCCGGAGTATGGCTGGAAACGGATCCATTCTCGAGTTGCAGTTGCACCTGCCCGAGGGTTCTGGCTTCACGACGGGAATGAGTGACATGGAGAACGGTAATGCCGTGATCCTGTTGCGTTCTCTGAAGGAGAGCGATCAAATCATCCTGGGTATCCTCATCAAGGGAGGCCAGAGGTTCATCAAGAAGGAGGACCTTCGGACGCATGATAAGCGCCCGGGCGAGGGCGACCCGCTGCTTTTCACCCCCGGAGAGCCCCTGCGGTTTGCGATCGAGCAGATGCGAAACACGGGTCTCTTCCGCGAGTTCCGAGACGCGTGACAGGATCGCGTCGGCGGGTTGTTTTTGCAGACGCAAACCGAAGCCAATTTGTTCCCGCACCGCCATGGTGGGAAAGAGGGCTCCGTCTTGAGGCACGTATCCGATGCCACGCTGCCCCGGAGAGAGACTGGTCACGTCCACCTCAACCAGGAAGATGCGGCCCGAGACCGGGGTTCGTAATCCGCAAATCATTTCAAGGAGAGTGGTCTTGCCGGTTCCTGTCTTCCCCATGAGAACGCCGTAGGTGGAGGCAGGCACTTCGAAAGAGACCTCGTTCAGGACAAAGCCGGGCGCTTTCCAGGTGATGTTCTCCAGGCGAATCATATGCGTTCCCCCATCGCCCTTACCGAAATCAGGACCACCATCGAGATGACGATCATGAGAAGACTTACCGCGACCCCCTGTTCGAGTTCCCCGACACTCCAGGCCATCCAGACGCTGGTGGGAAGCACTTCGGTCTTCATGCGGGTGGCTCCGGCGAAAACGAGAACCGGGCCGAACTCACCGAGACTTCGAGCCCAGGCGACACTGGCCGCAGCAAACATCCCGTTACGGGCCGCCGGGAGAGTGACTTGAGAAAACGCCTCCCAGCGGGTGGCACCGAGCGTCAGCGCCACCTCTTCGGGACGCGCCGGGAGATGGTCGAAAACCCCCCGCATCGTACGGATGGCAAAGGCGGCGGCGATGACAAACTGGGCGAGAATAACTCCGGCAATGGTGTAAGTGAAAGGGACAACTTTCTCGATGTAATGTCCGGCCGTCGTTTGGAAAAAGATGAGCAGACAAATCCCCACCACCATGGGAGGCAGAACAATGGGAATGTCCAAAGCCGCATCAATCAGTGAATGTCCGGAAAAACGCCGCCGCGACATGAGGTAGGCAACAGGCACCGCCACGATGACAGATAGCAGAGCTGAGACAGTGCAGGTAACGAGGCTGAGCATTGTCGAATAGCGAATCTCCCTCGACATCAGGACCTGACTCATGTCACCGAGCGAGGTGTAGGTCGCGGTGGCGGCAAGCATCGCAAGCCAGAATCCCAAATACAGGGTCGTGATCAGCGCGAGGCAAAGCCAGAAAGGTTGACGGAGGCTGTTCATGAAATGCCAGCTTCACTGCGGGGTCGGCTTCTCCAACCAGACCGGCAACTCGATCTCCGCGCTCCGAATCGCCTTTTCTTCTCCCCGCCAGACGAAGCCGGCCTCCTCGAAGGATTTTCGATGGTCTTTGAGGAAAGTCAGAAGGCGCTCACTCAACTGCCGGTTCGGCGAATCGTGACGCACCGCAAAAGGCTGCACCGCACTGGCCTTCGCGGAGTCGAGAGGAATCGCCTCAAGGTGGTCACCCTGCGGGGAGACGTTGACCTGATAGACGATCGCGGCATCCAGTCCACCCACTCGCATTTGATTGATCAGAAAATCCGCCGTAGGGACTTCCACCGCGATGTTTTTGGAGACACTGTCCCAAAGGTTATCCGACTTCAGCATCGACCGGGTGAGGAAGCCCAGGGTCGACTGCTCGGCATTGCAGAGGCCTACACTCAGGCCCGTTTGGGCAAGGTCGGCAAGCGTCCTGATGTTCCGGGGATTCCCCTTCGGAACCGCGATGACAATCGGTGTCTCCGTTAACATCACCGCCTCGGGAAAATGGTCCGCAACGGGAGTGACGAAACAAACATCGCAGGCGAAGTAGGCGTCAGGAAATTTCGCGTGCTCACTGTTTTCCATCGTCTTCATGGCCGAGCAGAGGATGCCGCATCCGTTGTAGACCGTGTTCACCGTAACCCCTTCCCTGTCCGCAAAGGTTTGCACCAGCTCTTCAATGGCGAGCCGATTCACTCCGCCGCTGTAGAGCAGCATCTCGGGCTTCTCCGACCAAGGGTCCCCCCCGGCAAGTTGAAATCCGTGCTCTGTGAAGATCTTACCGCCGCGATCCGGTGCTCCCATATAGCGGGCAAACTGAAGGGCCGCCGGGGCCTGGGTGCAGGAGGCCAGCACCGCCGCACTGGCATACTCCCTATGTTTTGATAACTCTGTCAGGGTGACGCTCTCGATCTCCTGAAACTGCGCAATGGTCGAGTCCCAGACAAACGCCGCGTCCACGGCGCCAAGTTGCAAATCAGCGGTAACTTCACTGACCGTCGGTTTCATCACCACCGCAGCGGCCGCGATCTTCTCCCATGGGGCGCCAATGAGTTGACGCACGACTTTCCCGATGGAGGCCGCATCAGGATTGGGGATGGCCAGCTTCACATCACTACGAGTGAGATCATCCAGTGAAAGAACCTTCTTGGGATTGCCCCGCCGCACTCCAACGACCGGATGCTGCACCACGAGGGGAAGCACCTCCTTGATGAGACCCAGCCGCCGGCCATCATTGAGTGAACCGTCATCAGCGGCGATAAAAAGGTCCCCTTGACGGGAGACCTGAAGTTGACTGAGCAGGGTCCCGGTGCCGCCATATTGCAATTGCACTTCAATGCCGAACTCATTCCGGTATTGCTCCGCGATGGCCTCGACCGGCTTCTTGAGGTTGGCGGCGCAATAGACCATGAGCGGGCGGGACGGGGTCGAATTATGATCACCCGAAAGCCCGGCCCAAAGCGCGATGATCGCGCCGATCAGGATGAGAAACAAAGGAATGAGGAGATTTTTTCTCATGTTTCCGGGGCGTTTTTTTTGCGCCATGTCAGGCCGAACCAGACAAGTCCGATGAGAATTACGATACCTCCGAAAAGTGTCCAGTTGTTTCGAGAGGAAGGAGTTGCCACGGCGGCGACGGGAGCAGCCTGAGTGGTGACCACGGAGGCGGGAGCGGTCGGCGATGAAACAGCTTCCTTCACGGGAACCTGCTCTGAAACCGCAAGCAACTCGTTCACCCAATCGACATTCATGAGTAGGTCCCAACCCGGGTTCTCGTTCTTGATACGACAGGAGCAGCGCCCCACGAGGAAAAGGCTCGCGTCTTCGAGCGCAAGGTCATCAAGATCTTTAAGATCCCAGGCTCCGAGGACACGTCCCCGACCAAATACGGCCGTGGCAAAACTGGTGGTTTCAGGATTGATTGGCACCTCCGGACCAAGGAGCATCCTCGCAAAAATCCGTTCAGCCGGATCATCCCGCCGGAATCGGAGCAAGGTGAATTTGAGAAGGAGCGGAGGCCCCGGTCCAAGTTGGCTGTCGGGATCATTGGGATCCTGAATCGGAAGACTCGCGACCTGTTCGAGAAACTTGAGTCGCTTTTCTATCCGCGCGGCAGCGGCGTCGTCTTCGGGCGTTCCTCCATCAGCCATGACCCAGACAACGGAATCGCCGGCGAGAATCCGTTCGAGGACCGCCTTCCTTGCGGGCGAGTCGAGGATCGCCCTCAGGGTCACCTCGTCCAGAGCCCCTTTCCAGAGAGTCGTCTGTTCGCGGGTGGAAAAGCGAAGCTCAACTTCCCTGAGCGCCGCATCGCTTGAGGTTTCGATATCGAGATTGGCGCCCCCGTTAGCCCGGAGCGGGCGCAAGAGATCGGAAATCGCAGCATCCCTCGCAAGGCCCGGAGGCAGGACGAGGTGAAAACGGTCGGCTTCCCACCGATCGAGGGCGAATCGAAACACAGGAACCGTGCAGGCCGAGGCCGTGCCGGTTGTGAAGAGCAGCAGGACGGCTAGCAGACGCATCGTCAGGGTTTTCCAAAACATTGAATGCGGCCGTCCACCGTGGAGACGTAGACCCGGCTTCGCGCCACGGTAATGCCGTCCCATACCGGAGGACTGGTGAGATCGAGTCCCTCGGACTGCTCTCCGGTATCAATATTAACCGCGAGAACCCGGCCCCCGCGCTGGCCATCGAAGGCCGCATCCTGTTCGGCAAGTTCATTGACGATCGCCGAATCTCTTGCCGCGAGACGCTCAAAGGCATACTCCTCGTCAATCAAATCAGGTGGCCCGCTCACGAGCAGGGTTTTTCCCGCGAGCGCCATACTGCGGGCGACCACGGGCACATAACGGTCCCAGGTGTGTTTCACAAAACTGCCTCCCGCCTTGCCCGCTCCTTTACCCGCGGGGGCGGTCTTGAACCAGAGTGCACCGCCCACTTTTCCCTTGCCCGTTTCCACGCCGGAACCGACGCCATGGAGCTCGTTGCCCGAGGCGTCCCGGGAGTCGCCGTTGTCGAAGTTGCAAAAGACGACAGAATTGACCGGGGTTGTGTCAGGCTGCTCAAAGCGCACCTGAACCTGCTCGGCAGAGAGCGCCTCATGATAAATGGCGAATTGATCGAGCAGACCGCTGAATCCGATGACCGCCCCGCCAGCGACTCCGCTTCCATTTCCAAGGAGCGCCGGTAGCTTGGGCCGACTGGCGACGAGGTTGGTCGCGAGACCTTCCGCAATGACCCTGCCATCGAGGTAGAGGATCATCCTGCGGTCCGCCGCCAGGGTGCCTACGAGATGGTGCCAGCCCTCCGAGATAGGTTCAGCCGAGACAATACTGATGAGTTCACCTCCGCTGCGAAGATGAAAGCGCGGCTTTCTCCCTAGGATATCAAGGGCGACACCCTGCTGTGGCCCTCCCTGACTGAAAATGGTGCCATCATTCGAATCGGGAAAGATCCATGCCTCGATGCTGAGGGCGGTTTTGCTAGGGTCGAGTTCCGGCGCGTCGGGAAATTGTACCGAGCCGGGGACGGGTTTGGGAGCGCCCTGAGCAGAGGCCGCGCCTCCTTTGGCTTTTCCCTTGTTCCCTCCCTTTCCTTTTTTCCCCTTGTCCGGCTGCTTCGGCTGATCGGCGAGGGGTTTGCCATCGGGACCAAGGACGATGGAATTTCCCGTCCGCGGCGTCGTGGCCTCCTCTGTCGTGAACGCTTCCTCGGGAGCATTCTTGGGAGTCGAATAGAGGGTGTGTTCCATCGTGGTCGTCCACTTGTAGTACTGTGCCTCGCGTCCGTAGGAATAAACGTTCTCATTGTCGTGAACGAGAATACGACCGGCCGGAGCGTATTTTCCGGCCTGATAGTAGCCGCTGTGCCCCCCGGCAAAACTCTTGCCATAAACCCAGTAGCTGCGATGGAAATTGCTATCGTCAAGAAAACCCATCGGAGCAAAAAGGTGCTGCCCCTCACCGGCATGAGCGCCGCCTTGTTTGTCGAAATCTCCCGAGACAGGACCGATCTCGACGCGCTTGCCGTCATCGCCAATCTTCTGGGTCCGCAAATAAGTCCACTTTCCGTCACTGCTCAGGATGTCATTGAGCGCCACCGGCATCTGCAGAGTTTTGTGTCGATCATTTAAATCTCCACCCGTATCAGGGTCGCGATCATCATAATGCTCCTTCACCTTGATTTCCCCGGTCACGGCGTCGAGCCGATAGAACCAGAGTCCTTCGTCGAGGAAACAGGAACGACCCGCGATGAAACTGACAAGGCCATCCTCCACGAGAACACTGCCATGGACAGGCCAGACACTTTCCATCATCTCCCAGGCACAATGACTCAAACGGCTCGGAGCCGCCTGAAACTTCCAGATAAGGGCTCCGTCGCTCGCCCGCAGGCAATAGACGAAGCCATCCTTGCCCCCGAAATAAACCCGCCCTTCCGAGTAGCTCGGAGGTGAGTCAACACGCCCTCCGGCAATAAAATGCCAGGCCTCTTTGCCGGTCGTGGAATCGAAGGCGTGAAGGGTGTGTTTGTCGACCTCGGAAACAAAAGTGAGTCCACCGGCGATGGTCGTGGTGCTCAAGGGCGGGGAAAGTTTAACCTCCCATGCCAATCCGAGATCCCCCGCGAGATCCTGATCGGAGAACCCGCTGCGGGCATTGTCATGACGGTAGGCCGGCCAGTCGGCCGGATCGGCCTTTGGTGCTTTGATAGGATCCGAGTAGGCCACCCCCTTGATGAGCCGCTCTGCATCCGGCGTATGAGGCGGCAGAGGGATGGTCGAGGCCGGGGCAAGCACACTCATGCCATCGAGTTTGGCTTCGGGGTAACAGGCGCAGTTGTGCGGACCGGCATAGGTAAGACCGTTCGCAGGCATCACCCCGTAGAGGCAGGCACCGCGCACCCAGTGATTGAGATCCCAGTGCTCCTTCTCCATGTCGACAAACTCCGTCCCGGTACGCGAGGGGATGAGAAAGTTCTCCGTCGCCTTTGCCTGATAACAGCGATGATGAAACCAGTAGGTGCCCTCGGGGACATCGGGAAGAAATTGCTTTTTGATTTCTCCCGTCTGCGGATCGCGCCCGGTGAAGGCTCCCTCTTGATTCCCACTCGTTGTTCCCGCGTTCCAAACCAGTCCGGCCGCGACGATGAGATCTTCGGGACTGCGGTAACCGCTTTTCTCATGGGGAGCCACCCAGAGGTCCGCTCCCGTGTCGGCATTCACCGCCTTCATTGAGCCGTCGCCGCCCGCATATAGAATGAGGTCTTTGTGAAGAACCAGGCGTGGCCCGAAATTGAATTCATAGAGCGCACGCTTCTCTGCCGGAGCGCTCGCGAATTTCGTCTCACCGCTCTTCGCATCGAGACAGGTGATGCCGTCACCGTTGAAATAGACCACCCTCTTGTCGTCCAGAGCCAGGGTCAGCGGGGCAATCCGATCATCCTTCTGCCAAAGGGTTTTGCCGCTCGCGGCCTCAATCACAAACAGGTTTCGGGGCTTGCCGTCCCAATTGAACTCCGTCGTAACCCGCTGCTGATCGCTCTGAGCCTTCACCGCGAACTCCCGGTTGAGGCGGTCGGCTTCAGGATTAGCGAGGGCGTAGAGTACGCCATCGCGAAAGAGAATTTCCTCCGTCCCGTGCGTCTGCGGGTATTCCCTGATGACCTCGCCGGTAGCCGCATCGAGGCAGGAAACCGGCGCCGTGATTCCCATCGTCACGTAAACATTCTCACCGTCGGCAACGAGACGTTTTGTCAACTGAGTCGGCCCGGACTTGAGCGGCCACAGGTGCGTGCTCCACTCGGAGATCGGCTTTTTCCAGAGCACCGTTCCGTTAAAGGCATCACGAGCCACCAGGACAAACTTTGCAGGCATGAGGATACTCAGGCGGCTGCCCTCATCCATGATGTAAAAGATCCGCCCGCCGGACGAGACCATCGCGCTCACCGATGACATCCGGTCGTGATGCCGGCTCCAACGTGGATTGCCGACCCACTGCATGCGCTTCGGCGGGCCAACGAGGAGATCCTTGGAAGTGGTGTTGCCTTTGGAATCATAGGCATAATGAGTCCATTCATCCATCGTGGCGGGACGGGGCTTCACGATTTTTTCCCAGCCATCCCCCTTGCGCAGCATCGCCACCCCGTGGGGCACCAGCACCCGGAGGACTTCCTCCCGGGAGACTGAGGCCGGGTCCTCAACCACAACGAGGTTCACCAGATTTTCGATGTAGGGAAGCATTTTCCCATCCCACGCATCGACCGCGACCGCTCCATAGACCCCGGTTTTGCTGATCGCTTCGCGCGTCACCATCATCGCCACCGGATCGGTCGTGAGTCCCTGCACCTGGTAGCTGTCGTTCGCGCGCAAGGCCGCCGTGACAAGTCCGTCTCCGCACCCGACATGCACCACGATGCCCCCCATGATACCCGAGGTCGTGATGAGATTAGCCGCCTCGGCGACCGCCTCGTCCGGAGTGATGCCTTGCACCTGTCCCGGGGACTGGGCCGCAAAGAGACAGAAGGCGGCAAGGGCAGAAAAGGAGTTACGAGTGAGGATCATGACTTTTGTGGACGTGAAGGCTCACTAGATACCCAAATTTTCCGGAAAAACGAAGGAGAAACTACATCACTCCGCCCCCGAAGTGCGCGATATCCCAGTTGTCGCCCCTCTCAATGTATTGCAATGGCACGGGACCCGAGTCAAAGCCGAGGGATCAAGCACCTCAGCGGGCGAGACGAAAACCGAGATTGTCCCGGCGGGTTGTTTTCGTGAGCCCGTCCCGCCAGGAACATCGCAGGAGTCGGGGCAGGTAGTCCCAGGCCCCTCCGCGAATCGTGTAGCGATCCGGAATCAGCTCTGTCTCTGCATGAAGATCCGGTTTCCACATGGACGTGGTCCACTCTGATACGTTTCCGTGCATGTCATGAAGACCCCAGGCATTGGCCGGATAGGATCCGACCGGAGTCCGCTCTCCGGGTCCAACCCGTTCAATCGATTCATTGAAAAGAAAATTCGCCTCGGTGACGGCAAGCTCGTCTCCGACGCTGAAAATAGTCCCCGTTCCGGCGCGGCAGGCATACTCCCATTCCTCCTCGCCCGGGAGGCGCCAGGGCCTGCCCGACGTTTCTGAATTGAGCCAGCTCAAGTAATGCTCAATGTCCTGAATCGAAACATTAACCACAGGAAGATCACCCGGAGCGTTTTCATCGTGACCGGGATCGAAGGCACGCCATTCCGCAATCGTAACGGGAAAGACACCCAATTCAAAAGCGTCTAAAATTTCGACACGTCGCCGCGGCAGTTCGGTGTCGTTGGCGAACTTATCGTCCGGACAGGCACCCAAAAGAAAGCTCCCCGCCGGAATCGTGACCGTGTCCGAGTGCGGTACACTCATGCGTCGAAGTCGATCTCCCGGCGATGTTCCGGGTGCGCCCTCACCCACGCGGCAAGCTCCTCACCGCGACAGAACCAGGCATCTCCGGTTGAGATAATGTCATTGAAGAGACGTTCAAGGAGACGGACGCGGGACGGTCTTCCGCTCAGCCAGGGGTGTAGTGTCAGGACAAAACAGCAACCGAAGTCCCGCATCGCGATAAACTCCTGCCACCATAGCTGATAGACCTTGTCACAGTCCTCGGGAATGACTCCCCAGGCGGGATCGGCATTGAAGGCAAACTGCTCCCAGTCCTCCAGCATCCAGTTTCCCGGAATTTCAACGACACCGTTTCCATGGATGAAAGGAACGTCGTCACTCATGAGGCTGGCATTATAGCTGAGCCCCTCTTTCCGCAGGAGCTCCGTGGTCCCCGGATTGATTTCAAACCAGGGTGCCCGAAAACCGGTCGGACGCTTCCCGGTAATACTCTCAATGATACTCAGGCTCTTTTGCAGAATGTGCTCCTCCTCTTCCGGTGATAAGGTGTGGAGCTTCTCGTGAAGATGCCCGTGCGCTCCAATCTCGTGTCCCGCCGCGGCAATGGCCCGGGTCATGAGAGGGTGATGCTCGATGATGTAGGAGGGGATGAAGAAGGTCGCGGGAAGTCCGAGATGTTCGAGCAGGCCGAGAATTCTCGGAACGCCAACGCGGGGACCATACTCGCACTGAGACATCGTGGTGAGACGCCTGGCAAGTTCAGGGTCCTCCGAAAGTGCGGTCGTTTCGCCATCCACATCAAAGCAGAGCATCACGGCACACCGCTTTCCATTCGGCCAGATAAAGCGTGGTGGAGGCGAGAACGGAAAAGGGGGTTTGTCAGGATTCCGGATCATGCCATTCGCCTTTCGAGTTGATCTCCCGTGGAAGAGTAAGGTCGTACCGTTCCCATCCCGCGCTGATGCCCCCGTCGACGGGCAGAATCGCGCCGGTGACGTAGGAGGCCTCATCCGACGCCAGAAAATGAACCGCTGCCGCGACCTCGTCCGTTTCGCCGAGACGTCCGAGCGGAGTTCGACTTTCCGCAAAGGGAATCTCCGGATTATCGGGAATTCCCGTGACCGCGGGAGTCCGAATCGTGCCGGGGGCGATGGCATTGACGGTAATACCGCGGCAGGCGAGTTCAATCGCACCGCACCTGGTGAGATGGACCACCGCGGCTTTGGACGCGGCGTAGGCGGTTCCGGAAGGGATACCTAACAGTCCCACAAAGGAGGCCATATTGATAATCCGGCCACCCTCCCCCATGAGCCTTGAGGCGTGTTTGATGCCGTAGGTGACGCCGTTTACATTGACTGCAAACGTTCGTTCCAGAACAGAGGCGGTGATTTTTTCGAAGGTCACACCGAGAGGCTGAATCCCCGCATTGTTGATAAGAATATCGAGACGACCGAAGCGATCCCTGACTCCGTCGAGTAGAGATGAGACCTCCGTCTCGACGGACACATCCGTGCGCACAAAAAACTCGTCCTCAATTGCGGGAGGAAGACGGTCGGCAACCGTGACTCTTGCCCCGGCCTCCCGAAACCGGGAAACAATCGCAGCCCCGATACCTGAGGACCCACCGGTCACCACGGCGATCTTTCCATCCAGTGAGAACGCGCCTTTCATCTATCCATTCGCTGGAATCAGTGACCCGTTCATGCCGATTCCTGAATCTTCTTCGCAAGATATCGTTGAAAAAGCCAGATGGGCTCCTCAAGGTGGCTCAGTCGCCCCTGCTTGTGGGCGCACGATCTCATCCCGTTCTGAGTCGCGGCGCAGACCTCCATATCCTCAAGATGGAAATTGATCGCCGCCTCAACCTCCTTTTCATAAACCTCGGCATAGTTCTCCCGGGTGGTCGTGTCAGGATGGACCAGCATCGTCGTGGTAAGACTGCACGTATCAGGACCGGTCGGAAGGAGCCGATACCAGTAGACACGATCAGGGGCAGTGAAGAGGAGAAAGTTCGGATATCCGAGATAGACCCACCATTCGGTGTAGTCCTCGACCGCGAGCCCGGGAAAGGGAGCCATCGTCGTTCCCGCATCACCGGTATCGCGAATCGTATCGACGAGATCGGAACGAAGGGGCAGATGCATCGCCGAAAAGTTGGGATCCTCCGCTTCAGTCCAGCATCCTTTCGCGGGAAGAAAAGGCTCGAGTGTTTTCCGGTGGGCACCGAGGTGATGGTAGGCCTCCATGAAGTTTTCGAGGAGGATCTTCCAGTTGAACTGACAATCCCAGTGCTGATCCCAGACAAGGACCGCCTCGCTCATGTTCCAGCCCTTGAGAAATTCATCACGGAGGCGACCGTATTGCTCTGCAAGAGGGGGCGCATTCTCATTGAGAGTGACAAAGATGAACCCCTCCCAGATCTCACTCCGGAACTCATGAAGACAGACCTCGCTGCGATCGAAGCCCTCCGCCTCCTGCATCTCGGGAGCACCTAACATTTTCCCATTCAGATCGTAGCTCCAGAGGTGATAGGAACAGAGAATGACTCTTTGATTTCCCCGATCCGGGAAATTTCCTCCCTCAGGCATCAGGTCCATGCCGCGATGGCGGCACACACGCGAAAGCACCCGGACCTTGTCATCCTTCCCCCGGGTCACGATCATGGGTTCTCCACAGAGATCGACCCGAAGGAAATCCCCCTGCTTCGGTATCTGCGAGACGTGAGCGAGCGAGATCCACTCTTTCCGAAAGATAGCGCCGGTTTCAAATTTCAAGAAGTCAGGACTCGTGTAAACTCCGGCCGGAAAGGAACGGGCCCGGGTCCTCGGGAGTTCCGCCGCTTCAATGATACTGGCACAGAGGGATTCGAGATCAGTCTCACCGGTGCGGCCGGACGGGAAAGTGTAGGGCGGTTTGACTGCCACGGATTCGGACGTCGGAGGAGGAGCGGAAGTCACATTACTCATGAAGCAGGTTTGTCAGGGTATTGGTTGATAAATCGTTCGCGTTGCCGGAGAGCAATCCAGCGATTGATCTCCCAGAGATTCGCAACAGGC
Source organism: Akkermansiaceae bacterium UBA2381 (assembly GCA_002344215.1). GTDB lineage: Bacteria > Verrucomicrobiota > Verrucomicrobiia > Verrucomicrobiales > DEV007 > Arctic95D-9. The sequence continues at coordinate 92,463 of DDSV01000014.1, read as the reverse complement.
TTTTCCGTGAACGGTTCACAGTGGAGATATCCGTCCGGCCCGAACTCGGGCGTCAGAGTGGCCACCTCCACACCCCGGGAAATCTGACTTTTCCAGACTTCGTCCCACCATCGCTCGTGCGCGGCAAGAGCCTCCGAGTATTCGGGCGCCCGCGGATCCGGCACCTGTGGTCCCTGAGCGTAGCCGACGCGCGTCTGAAGATGAAACGCATGTTCGCAGCAGAGTTTTAGAATATCGGGCTCTTCCTCAAGAACGAGTCGTTCTGCCACGACAACAAAGTGGCTGAAGTCGCAGGTGAGTTTCAGATCGGGCACTTCAAGAAGGATGTCCCGGGCCATCCAGGAACTGTTGAGCGGCCGACCGCGATGAGTCTCTACGCTGATGGAAATGCCGTATTCCTTTTCAAGCCCGACAATGGCGGAATGAAAGTCGACCTTCTGCCTGAAGCTCCACGAGTCGGCGCCTGCCATGGTATTGATGAAGCGCGGCGCGGCGGGGAGGCTCCACTCGATACCCTCGCGGAGGGATATCAGATGTTGCTCCGGAGTGGCGTGCGGTGTGGGCACATAGAATCCCGGAGGGGTTGCGGTGCAGACTTCGGCAATCAGAGAAAGCCCGGAGTCTCGCAAGGTCCCGACGAAGGCCTCTCGACCCTCATCGCTGCGGGGAACAGGACCTTCAATGCCGCTGAATCCGGCCTCCTGACAAAGAGCCACGGCCCCGGCAATGGAGCCTTCATGCCCCCAGAGCGTCTTGAAAAGTTCCAGTTCCATTATTGAGGTGTCAGGTCGGCGGCAACGCGAAATCCAAGGTTGTCGTAGCGAGCCTGCTGCGGAGCCCAATCCCGCCACGAAGAACGCAACAGCCGCGGGAGATGATCCCATCCCCCGCCCCGTATCGCCCGCTTTTCACTTTCGGGAGAAAGGCCCTCAAGCGTGTTTTCGCAAAGCGGCACCCAGGTATCGGCGGTCCATTCACAAACGTTTCCGGCCATATCAAAAAGCCCGAAGGCATTGGCAGGATAGGAGGCCACGAGCATACGATGACCCGGCCCGATGCGGAGACCGGACTCATCATAGAGGTAGTTTGCCGCGTCAGGAGAGATGTCTCCGCCCGACGTGAAGATCGCTTCACTGCCGGCCCGGCATGCATATTCCCATTCCGCTTCAGTGGGGAGACGGCAGCTCATGCGAAGACGGGAGGAAAGCCATGCGGTGTAGTCGCGAGCATCGCACCACGAGACATTGACCACCGGAAGGCGGGAGGAAGGAGAATCCACGGGGACCGGTTTTCCGCAAAAGAAAGCCCAGTCGCCCTCGGTGACGGGGACCCTGGCCAGATAAAAGGAAGCGACATTGACCTCCCGTTGCGGCAACTCAACGGCACTGACAAATTTATCGTCAGGCCTTCCGCCCATGAGAAAACGCCCTGCGGGAATCGATACGAAAGTATTTTCTTCGGGCATGGGAGTCTCATGGGCGGAGAGCGGAAGACGCGGAAATCAATAACCACTCGCCTTGAGTGTTTTCATCGGTTCGAGCGCCACTCCCGCCTCCATGGGATGCGACTGCTTCACCGTTCCGAATTTGATCCACCAGTCATTGGTGAGTTTCCAGTGATCGGCGATCTGGCCGTTCTTTCCGAAGGGAGGGACTCCCTCGCTCAATCCCATGAACTGCGACGCCTCAAGCCAGTTGAAGGGATAGATGCCTCCGTCGGTGGCACTACCATCAACCCCGATCACGAGCTCGACATCAGGAATGGAAAACTTGAGCCCCTCGGCGATGATTTTATTCCCTTCGGCCGGGTTTGCTTTCCAAAACTTCACTGCCTCGAAGTAAGCTTTCATGGTAAGCGCGGCGACGTCCTTCTTTTCGAGAAAGGAACCACTCATATACATCCCGTCACCGAGCAGGACCGTTTCCTTGAAATAGGGATCCTGCGAGGTCGCGACGACTTTCGCCTCAGGCAGCGCTTTGAGAACATTGCTGCCGAAAGGCTCCCAGAACTCTCCGGCGGCGACTTTACCACTGACCATCGCGGCGACGGCGTCGTCCATGACGAGGTTCGTGTATTTCACCTGATCAAAGGCGACTCCGTTGTTCTCCAACCAGATACCCATGTAGATCTGGGTCAGCCCGCCCTCGAGAACAGCGACTTCCTTGCCGATAAGGTCCTTGGCACCCCCTATCCCGGGGCCAAGAATGATTTTGTCCGTCCCATAGGAAGGGTTGGTATAGGCCACCAGTTTCACCGGAACCCCTTCCTCGGCAGCAATGGGTCCATACTCAACGGTGGAGGAGGTGACGTCGAGTTGTCCTGCGGCCATGAGGCCGAAACTCTCATAGGGATCCTCGATGATCTTGATATCGAGGGCGATTTCGGGGACGAGATTTTTCTCTTTCGCAATAAACCAGAAGCCGTAACCCGGCCAGGAAAAGAGAGAAACCTTGACCGGTGTAGGTGCAGCCGGAGTTGCTGAGACAGGGGCCGGTTCAGGCGCAGGAGCCGCGGGAGCCGGGGCTGGCTCGGGTGCCGGTGTTTCCGGAACAGGCGCAGGGGCGGGTTCCGGTGCGGGCGCTTCGACCGGAGGTGGCGTCCCGGGCTCCGCTGGCGGCGGGGTGGGTTCAGAGCAACCGGTGGCAAGCAGAACCAGGGCAAGTGAGACAGCACAGAGTGAGTCGCGACTGAGACGTTCAAGCAGGAGTGTGATCATGGTATGTTTCGGTTTGGAGAGAGGATCTTTCGATCAATGGAGATGGCGGAAGGAGAGACGGTGAATGAGTCGGAAGAGCAGATCGAAGGCGAGGCCGAGGAGACCGATCACCAGAATGCCCGCAAGGATGTCATCGACCCGGACGAAGCGCTTCGCCCGCATCATCATGGCACCAATGCCGTCGGAGGCCGCGACGATCTCCGCGATCACCAGATAGGTCCAGCTTACCGCGAGCATCTGCCGGGCGGTGTCAACGTAGCTCGGCAATGCGGCGGGAAAAATGACTCGGGTGAGAACGCTGCCCCTCGTGGCCCCGAGGGTGCGGGAGCACTCCACGAGTTCCTCGCGAACCGCTTTCGTGTTGTCCATAAACAGGGTCACGAGAAACCAGACCACCCCGAGAATGAGCAGAGCGATCTTCTGCCCCTCTCCTGTTCCCAGCCACATCAGGAGGAGAGGGACAAAGGACGGTGCGGGCAGGTAGCGGAACGGAGAAATAAGCGGGTTCAGAAAACTCTCGACGACCGGGAAGGCCCCCATGAGAACCCCGAGCGGCAGGGCGATTGCGATGGCAATGGAAAAGCTGAGAAGGATGCGCTTCACACTCTGCGCGACATCAAGGCCGAACCCTCCCTCGGCGACAAGTCGATAAAGCGCCTCGACGACCGCGACCGGTCCGGGAAGCAGGGCTTCGGGTGTGATCGGAGAGGCGGCAAGAAGGTGCCAGCCGCCGAGGAAAAGCATCCACGCACCGAATCCCAGAACGATCCCGAGACGCCGATCCACCGCCCGCTTGAACTCGAAGAGCAGGGCCAAACGATTCTCCCGTTTCGCGACCGCCAGGGTCGACGGGAGATCGGCATCGCATGTGGTGGCACTGCTCATCAAACTGATTCAGATGTTGCGGAAACCAGCTCCACATCATCTGGAAGAAAAGGGACCGCAGGTGTTGTGCCAGCGGGGATTTTTATTTGCACTCGCAACTACTTTTCAGGACGTTTATTTTAATGTCAGGATGTAATCGAATGATTGATCCCCGATCCGGATTGCGTTAGATCACGTTATTCCCACGTAACCTCCCGATTCGTAGTACCTATGCCTCCTTCGCGCAGTCGGAATCAGCAAATCGCCTGGCGCATTTTTTTAAACGCTCATGCCCTAATCACGAAGCGGGTCGACGCGGCACTTGTTGCGGCAGGGTGTATTTCCTATGACACCTACGACGTTCTTATTACCCTCTCCGAGGCACGTGGGCATCGCCTTCGCATGAGCGAACTCGCCGAGGCGACCTTCTTCAGCAACAGCGGCATCTCGCGGCGGGTGAATCGCCTTGAGAAAGAGGGCCTGCTACGGCGCGAAGGCTGCGAGAACGATGGTCGCGTCTTTTACGCCGCCCTGACGGAGAGCGGAAAAGCCGCGCTCAAACATGCATGGCCGGTCTACCGGGAAGTGATTGAAGAGGATTTTGCCAAGGCGATGAGTTCTGACGAAGCCCGCGCCCTCAGCCGGACCTTGAAAAAAATTCTGGCACGACTGGAAGGGCCGGTGTCAGGCGGAATGACGGAAGAGCCGACGTGTTGAGGTTCTAGAACAGCCGCGCATACCGGTCAATCTCCCACTGCGAGACGGTCTGGTGGTACTGCCGCCATTCCTCCGCTTTGTAGGTGATGAACTCGTCGCGCAGTTCCTGTCCAAGGACTTTCGTGATGAAGGGATCGGCGGCGAAGGCGTTGACCGCTTCGTCGAGGGTTCTTGGCAACTCCTGAATACCCGCTGCGGCCAGCTGCTCAGGGCTGTATTCGTAGAGATTGTCTTCCTGCGCTTTTCCGGGATCAATCTTTTCCCGGATGCCTTCAAGTCCGGCAGCGAGAACGAGCGTCGCGGCGAGGTAAGGATTGCAGGCGGCATCGGCGTTGCGGGCCTCGACACGGCCACCGCCCATGGGGACACGCAGAGCGTTGGTGCGGTTGTTTTTACCGTAGCTGTTGAAGACGGGCGCCCAGCTGTAATAGGCCATGAGCCCGCGACGAACGAGACGCTTGTAGCTGTTCACGGTCGGGGCGAAGGCGGCGCAGAGGGCGGGGCCGTGTTTGAGGACACCGCCGAGGAAATAGTACCCGAGCTGCGTCAGGCCGAGGCCGCGCGGATCATCGGCAGGATCGCAGTTGAAAAGATTTTCCTTCGTCTCGAGGTCGTAGAGCGACATGTTGAAATGCGCTCCGGTCCCGGTGCGTTCGGCGAAGGGCTTGGGCATGAAGGTCGCGATGAGCCCTTCTTCCGAAGCATACTGCTTCGCCATCATGCGGAAGAAGATGAAGCGATCGCACATGGTAAGGGCGTCGGCATATTTGAAGTCGAACTCGAACTGTGAGTTCGCATCCTCGTGGTCAAGCGAGTAGAGATCCCAGCCGAGGTCGTTGATCGTCGTCGAGACTTTGTCGATCCAGGTGTAGCGATCGAGGAAGCGTTTCACGTCGTAGCAGGCTTTGACGAGGTTGTCGTCGTCGTTGGGGATCTCGAGTTTGCCCTCTTTGGTGAGCCGCAGGATGTAGACCTCGGCTTCGATCCCGAGGTTCATCCCGAATCCCATCTCCGCCGCCTCGGCGAGGACCTTCTGCAGGGCGACGCGCGTGTTGATCGGGTAAGGCTCTCCATGGAAGGTGTTATCAGCCGGATAAAAGGCGACCTCTTTGTTCCAGGGTAGAATGACCCCGCGCTCAAGATCAGGGACCGAGGCGATCTCGTCCTCATTCGGGCTCTGGCCGAGGCCATCGAGGGCATAGCCGGTGTAGAGTTCGGAGCCTTCGGCGAAGTGGACGAAATGGTCGATGGGCACAAACTTGCCCTTGGGCACGCCGTGGATGTCGACATAGGCGCCGACGCAGTATTTGACGCCTTGTGACTTAAGTTCGTCGCGGATGGCTTTGAGTTCTTCGGTGGATTTCATGAGTGGTTTGGAGGAGTTCTGAAAAGATTTAGCGGAGCGTTTGAATGAGAAAACACAGATGGGCACAGATGAAATCGGATTACACGGATGACCTTCGGAAAGCATCGGTTTCATCAGTCCCGATCTGTGTCCATCTGTGAAAATCTGTGCTCATCCGTGTTAAAATTGGGATTGCGATAGAATAGCGTTTTGTTAGTCTAGTAATAATGAGCAGGATCCCCTGCATCAAACAGGGTTGGATGACAGACCTGACAGAGTCGGATCACGCTTTCTGTGACGGCGCCGCGGGCCGATCCATCGTCGGCCAGATCCCCCGGCCCCGAGCCGCGAGAAACCGCTGGATGAGCCAGATCGGCATCTCGAGGTGACTGAGTCGTCCGCGCTGATAACCGGCGGTGAAAAGCCCTCGCTGCACCGCCATGCAGACCTCCATGTCCTCGAGGTGGAAATCGATCGCAGCCTGCGTCGCGACTTGATTCATCTTTTCAAAGTTCGGGTCCTCGGTTGTCGACCTGGGCACGAGAATGGTGGTGAGCAGCTTCAGGTGATCGGGCCCCATGGGAAGGATGCGGTACCAGATGACCGAGTCCCCCGTGAGGACGAAGGTGAAGAGCGGGTAGCCGAGGACGAGGCCCCACTCGAGACGCTCGTTTTCCGGGAGGGTCGGGATGGGCGGGTAGGTCTCCCAGTGACGGCCCACTTCGTCGATCGCGCGGATCTCGGCGCGGAGTTCCTCTTTCATCGGCAGGTGGCAGCGGATGTGGAAGGGTTTTTCCTCCTCGGTCCAGGTGTCGCGTGCGGGCATCATGGGCTGGAGCGTTTTGCTGTGTGCTCCGGCATGGTGGTAGGACTCCATGAAGTTCTCGGTGAGAATCTTCCAGTTGAAGGCGCAGTCCCATTCGTTCTGCGCGACCATGACCATGTCGCCAATCTGCCAGGGGGCGACCTGATCGCTCAGAGTGGCGTATTGCTCGGCCACGGTTCTGGGCGCGGTGCCGTCGAGGTTGACGAAGACAAATCCGTTCCAAACCTCGGAGCGGAAGGTGCGCAGTCCCCACTCGTCACGGTTGAAGCCTTCCGCCTCGCCCATCTCGGCGCAGGCCTTGAGTTTGCCGTCGAGTTCAAAGGTCCAGAAGTGATAGGGGCAGAGGAGAAAGCGGGTGTGGCCGCAGCCGGGTTCGCCCTCCTTTGCCTCGGCGGGGCCGTGGCCGTCGTAGCCGAAGCCCGGAGGCATGATGTCCATGGCGCGGTGCGGACAGACGCGCGAGAGCACGTTGATTCCGTTTTCCTTGTCGCGGACGACAACGACGGGTTCACCGAGGACTTCGACATTGAGGAAGTCGCCGATGTTCGGGATCTGGGAAACGTGGCCGAGGCAGATCCAGTCGTTCTTGAAGAGGTTGTCGATTTCCCAATCGAAGAACTCCTGGCTGGTGAAAGCCTGAGCAGGCAGGGTTTCGCTTCGCGAAAGGGGCAGGTCGGCGATGCGCTCGATCTCCGCGAGGATTTCAGCGACAGACATGGGCGGCTGGCCGCTGCGGATGGAGCCGCGGGCGCTCTTGAGGGGATCGGGTGCGGGAAGACAGGCGCGACGGATATCGGATTCGGAAATGGCATTCATGAGGTGGAGAAGTAGAGAATCAAAGAAGTAGAGAAGCAGAGTAGGCATTGCGCTAATGTCAGGACCTCGGCGACGGGCCGGGTCCTGATGCGGGAAGAGAATGGAAAGCCGTCTCAGCAGCCGAGGAAGACAAAACTGCACAGCGTGATCCCGAGCTGACGCATGAGGTCGTGGAGCGGGAGCGGAATCTGTGGTTTGGTAATCATCGGGGTTCGCTGAAATGTTGAACGTCCGCGTGCGGGCCGCGTTCTGCTACCTGCCTTCGGCATCTGAGTTCGTCTGTCATCACAAGTGCGTGAGGAAGTCGCGGAGTTGCTGATCGTGGATCGTGTAGAAGGCTTTTTCCCATTCACCGCGTTTGTGCTTCAGGAAGATGCCTTTCATTTCTCCGAGGACTTTTTCGGCAAAGGGATCGGCCTCGAAGGCGTCGAGGGCGTGGCAAAGGGTCGGCGGCAGGAACTGGATTCCCGAGGTGGAGAGACTGCTGCGGCTCTGGGAATAGATGTTGTCATTGACCGGCTCGCCGGGGTCGAGCTGCTCTTCGATGCCGTCGAGTCCGGCGGCGAGGTGGAGGGCGGCGGTGAGGTAGGGATTGTTCGCCATGTCGGGCGCGCGGTTCTCGACGCAGTAGCGATTGAGGGGGAGACGCATCATCGCGGAGCGGTTGTTTTTCCCGAAAGCGACAAGGACGGGCGCCCAGCTCACGTCGGGCATGTCGCCCTGGGCGATGAAACCCTGGTAACTGTTGAAGGTCGGCGAAGAGACGGCGGTGATCGCGGGAGCGTGGCGCAGGATCCCGGCGACGAAGTGGAAGGCCATTTTCGAAAGCGGGATGCCGAAGCGCTCCGCGTAGGGATTCGAGTCGGGTTCGGGAGCGAAGAGATTCGCACCGGTCTCGAGACTGGCGAGCGACATGTTGTAGTGGCAACCCGAGCGGAAGTCGGTCGCGAAAGGCTTCGGCATGAAGGTCGCGATCGCTCCGATGGATTCGGCGACGCGCTTGGCCATGAGCCGCAGGAAGGTGAGCCGGTCGGCCGTGGTGAGGGCGTCGGCGTAGTTGAAATCAAATTCATACTGGCCGTGTCCGCCCTCCTGATCGAAGGAGAAAAGACCCCAGCCGAGTTCGTCCATGTACTTCGACATGGGCTCGAGGAAGTCCATCGACTCCATCGTCTGATTGACGTCGTAGGCGGGGCAGGTGCCGCGGTAGCGATGCGTCGCGAGCGGTTTCCAGCGTCCCGTTTTTTCATCCTCACGGAGGACGTAGAACTCGGGCTCAACGCCGAGATTGAATTTCAGCCCCATGGAAGCCGCGCGCTCGATCTGGCGTTTGAGGATCTGGCGCGAGTCGTTCGCATAGGGGGCGCCATGGTAGTAGAGGTCGCCGAAGAAGTAGGCGAAACGCCGGTCCCAGGGACAGACGGTGGCGGTGTCGAGATCGGGCACGGCGGCGCACTCGTCCTCCTGCGGACCGACGAGGCCCATGCCCTCCATCGCTCCGACGGTGAAAAGTTCGGAGCCCTCGGCCATTTTTTCAAGGCAGTCGATCGGATTGACCTTGGCCTTGGGGATACCGTGGATGTCAACGTAGCTGGAGAGCAGGTATTGCACGCCGGCCGCCTTGAGATCAGCTTTGAGTTGGGCGGCTTTTTCGTAGTCGACCTGGAAATTTTCGGGGACGGCAAAGACGGGCTTTAAAGAATCGGACATGTTCAGCAATAAGGTTTCCAAAATTCATCCGGAAGGGGCGGCTCTTCGGTCGCGGCCGTGACAAAGACGGCAGCGAGAGCATCGCCCATTTCGTGAAAGAGTTGCTCGCCGCGCTCGGTTTCGCCGAGGGAAGGCAGGCCGGTGACTCCGTTGAGGCTCGTCTGGGAGACAGGATGGCTCAGGACGGTACCGGCGGTGCGGTCGGGATCGTCCTCGACCGCGTCCATGCGCACATCGTCGGGCGCGAGATAGAGCATCAGATCGGTCTCGGCGCGGTTCGCATGCAGATCATCGGCGTCGGAAACGAAGTAGGCGCGGATTGATTCGGTGAGGAGAAAAGTGGTCTTTAATCCGACCTGGAGCACGCCGAGATGCTCTAGCCGGATACGCTCAACGGCGACGCGGAGCGAGGCATCGTTTCCAAAATGGCTGTTCACGATGAGGAGCCGTTTCCAACCGGTCAGGGCGGCCCAGCGGGCGATCTCGCAGACGGACTCAATGAAGGTGGTGTGACTCAGTGAAAAGGTTCCCGGCCATTTCGGGGTGTGACCCGATGAGACAGTGATGGAGAGCGCGGGTAGCAGAGGGATACCCGTCTTTGCCGAGGCATATTCGCAGAGACGCGTGGCGATGACGGTGTCAGTGTTAACGGGGAGGTGCGGGCCGTGCTGCTCTGTCGCGCCCACCGGTAGGATAATCAGTCCGCTGCCCGAGTCGCGAAGATTCGCAATTTCAGGCCAGGGGAGATGTTCAATTTTGATCGGGGCGGACATGGAAAAATCCTGACACTATTCCACGTCGTCTCCTTGTGGAGTCATGCGGGGGAAAGGCAGCGCGTCCTCGGGACTTCCCTGATCGGGATGAATAAGCTGATCGATGCGATACTTGGTCGCGATAAACTCAGGCGTAATGAACTGGGCCGCGGATCGGGGCCGCGGCACGGGCACTTCGATAATCTCATTCACCTCTCCCGGATTCGCCTTGAGCACAAGAATCCGGTCCGCCAGAAATGCCGCCTCATCGAGATCGTGGGTGATGAAGAGGATCGTGATGTCAAGATTGCGCCAGATCTGAAGCAGGTAGCTCTGCATCTGGCAGCGCGTCTGCGCGTCAAGCGCACCGAAGGGTTCATCCATCAGGAGAATGCGGGGGCGGTTGGCCAGGGCTCTGGCGATCGCGACACGCTGTTTCATCCCGCCCGATAGCTGATGGGGATAACTGTTTTCGAACTTCGACAACCCGACGAGGTCAATCCACTGGCGTGCCTCGGACTCGGCGCTGGTGCCGCGTTTACCGCTCATGCGAGGACCGAACATCACGTTCTGCTTCACGGTGAGCCAGGGAAAGAGCGTGTATGACTGGAAAACCATGCCGCGATCGGGTCCGGGGCCGGTCACGGGATTTCCATCAAGGAGAACTTTTCCGTCCGAAGAACTCTCGAGTCCGGCAAGGATGCGGATCAAAGTCGATTTTCCACAGCCGGAAGGGCCGATGACACACATGAACTCGCGCCGGTAAACATCGAAACTCACATCCTTGAGCGCCGTGACCGTTCCCGTCTGGCTCTCGAAGGTCTTGTAGAGGTTCTGCACCGAGAGGACAACAGGTCGCTGCTTCAAGGCTTCAAAACGCTCACGCACTTCGGGCTTTTGCACCCGATACAACAAGGGGTCGGTTTGAATCTCGATCATGCCTTGTTCGGAGAGGTGGATTCGGGTTGATAGGGAATCCGTTCGTCAACGGCACTTTTGAACCATCGCGGAACGAAAAGGAGCACCTTTGCCACAGGAGTGGAGGTGATAGCCGGCCCTTCAGATGTCCACGGAAAGATGAATCCGCGAATAAAGGAAAGAATCTGGTCGGTAAAGAATCCGATGAGGCCGATGAGAATGATGACCGGATAGACGCTGTCGAAATTCCTCCAGCGCCCCTGAGTTTCGATAAACTCGGTGAGGCCGCTTTTCACGCCGACGAGCTCGGCGATGACGAGCCAGGTCCAGGCCCACCCGAGAAGAATGCGGAGGTCATTATAGAGATTCGGGAGAATTCCGGGAATAACCACCCGTGTCAGGAGTTGCGCCTGATTTGCACCCAGCGTCTGGGCGGCTTCCAGTAGAGGAAGTTCAAGCCGACGGGTCGTATTCGCGACGACGAGAATAAGTTGGAAGATCGTGCCGATAAAAACCAGCGCCATCTTCGGCGCATCATTCGCCAGAAAAATGACAACTAACAAAGTGCTAAACGTGGGAGCCGGCATGTAGCGGAAGAAATCCGTGAAGGGCTCGATCAGTTTAGAAAAGAACGAGTAGGTCCCGCAGATCACTCCGATGGGGACACCGACCAGCGCCGCAAGGAGAAAACCTCCGAAGACAATGCGCATCGAGTGACCGACGCGCTGCCACATCGAGGGTCGCTCCGCTTCAGCCGGTTTCGTGAACTCTTTAAACCCGGAGATAAGAACGCGGTGAGGGGCCGGCAGGTAGTCGGGATTCGCGGGACGCCCTTGCGGCACCAGACTCAGGAGAGGACGTGAAACAAAATTGTCCGCGTTGTAGGAATCGGAGTAACGGCTCATCAAAGCCCAGTTTTTGCGGACGATCTCCAGATTCTCCTCCGTGAGAGCGGGCTGCTCAGGGAGCCGGGCACCCGTTGCGATTTCCTTCCACGCGACATAGATGGCGGCGTCGTCTTTTGTCTGTTCCTCCGTAAGCCAGCCATTCGAAACGAGGAGTGGAGCCAGGTGTCGCAGCACCTTCTTGTTGGACCGACGAACGGAAGATTCGCTTCCTGCCTCGACCGGTTTATCGAGAGACATGAAAGGAGATACCTCCTCGTTCTGCGTACGGACGGCGGCTTCAAATTCTGGGAAAAACTCCTCGCTGACCCGATCTCCCGGGGTGTAGACGGTGGTCACTCCCTCACGATCCGCCGAGATCTGAAGCTCAACATCAGGATGCCAGAGGAACGGGAGGTAGCTCACCGCGCACCAGGCAAGCAGCGGAAGCGAGAAGGAGAACATGGTCAGCATGGCTGATCGCTTCGGAGACAATTCCTTTCTTGCGGAGAACCAGGGCTCACGAGGAGGATGTTGACTGTGTTTTCTGGAAATCATATCGAGTGAATTGAGCGATCCGCCACCTTCTCCCCGGGACCGCGGGGTTTCCCGCCGCAGATCCCGAAGAGTCTGAATCAACAAAGCGAAATTATTCCGCCATCTCTTTCAGCACCTCGAGTGTGAGGCTGGGATCGAGATACTTCTCGGTTTCGAGCGGCTTTTCGTAGACTTCGAAAGTCACGTTAAAGTCATCGGAGATCTTGCTGGAGCCATAGACCGAACCCAGGCCCTCCGCCTTTTCCCAGATCGGCTTCACCTCTTCACCGGTGAGGATGTAGGTTCCGCTCAGGAAAGGCTCGTACTCTTCAGGAGTCACGGAGACCCTGGAGGAGAGAATCTCAAGAACTTCGTCCGTATTCTTCTCATCTTTCATGAAGGCTACGATGCGGTACCAGACTTTGATGACTTTCTTCCAGTCGTCACGGCGCTTCTCGAGGCTTTCCGGAGAGACATAGATATTGTCATAGATCAGCCCGGGAGTGTCCTTCGAGGTGAAAATGGGCTTGGAACCCGAGACAACCTTGAGGGCCTGCCCCGAACTTGGCTGCCAGGCAACGACGGCATCAACCGCTCCAGAAGCAAGCACCTGAGGTGTCTCATTCGTGGGCGTGTTCACGATCGTCACGTCGGACGCGGCCATTCCATTCATCTCGAGCGCTTTGAGAAGGAGCAGGTGGGAGACAAATCCCTCTTCGAGACCGATCTTCTTGCCCTTGAGATTTTTGACCGTTTCGATGCCGGGCTTGGCGACAATCATGTCGTTGCCGTTCGAGTAGTCATTGATGAGGATACAGACTGAAGGCTTGCCGGTCGCGCCGGTAACGAGCGCATCGCCGTTGGTCATGCCGACCGCGTCGAGCTGGCCGGTCGCGTAGGCGTCCATGGATTCGACGTAGTCATACCATTCGAATTTCACGTCCACACCCTCCTCTTTAAACCACTCCTTCTTGATCCCGATCTCCCAGGCGACCCAGCCCGGCCAGTCGCTATACCCGATCTTAAGCGGTTCCGCATTGGCTGCGGTCAGGGAGACGAACCCCAGGAGAGCCGCGCCCAGTTGAGCCGTAAGCGTCCTCCGCGTGACTGAAAAATTCAGTATTGATTGTGTTATCTTCTTCATAGTTAGACCGTTCTGAGTTGCGTTGATCGATTGTCCGTAGTACCAAATTACAGGCTTCGTATTATCCTAATTGGCAACAACTTATGAATAGCATGATCCGTGCCAAGAGACTGGCACGGCAATGACCCGCACTCGGGCGAATCGATCACAGAGCGCTCCGAAGACGATCGCGGCCGACGATTTAGACGCGTTGCTGCGCAGGGACACGACCCTGCACGGGCTGTCGCCTCACGCGAGTTCCGGTCTCAAGCAGTCGCAAACCCCTGATCGGGGATAGCGTTCCACTAGGCGTTCAAATGGAGGAGGAACGGCCCGAGAATCAGGGCGTCGAGTTTCGCTGCCTGAAACGCGCGGATCGCATCGTCGGCAGTGCGGACGATCGGTTCCTCGTGCATGTTGAAACTGGTGTTGATGACACTCGGAACGCCCGTGAGCTTGTTGTACTCGCTGATGATATCGTAGTAGTCACGATTATCCTCGCGCCGAATCACCTGGGGACGAGCCGTGTTGTCCACATGCACCGCAGCCGGAATGTTCTTTTTCGCCAGCTCCGACACATCGTAGGTAATGGTCATGTAGCGGGCGGTGAAATGATCCTCCTGCCAGGTGGGAAAATACTCCTTCGCGTGTTCCTCAAGAATCACCGGCGCAAACGGCATAAACTCCGTGCGGACAAATTTCTTGTTGAGCCACTGATTGATACTCGGATCGCTGCAGGCAGCCATGACGGTGCGGTTGCCGAGAGCTCGCGGGCCGTATTCCATACGGCCATCGGCGCGGGCCACCACTTTGCCCGCGGCCAGCAGTTGAGCCACACTTCCCGCGAGGTTCTCCGGCTCCTCGTAGCTCAAGCCGGACGCCTTGATCGCGGCCAGGGCGTTCTCGCGATTGATCCCGGTTCCAAGGTAAACCTGCTCATGAAACTGAGGTTCAAATCCGTTTTGCAATCGTGAGTAAGCTTCGAACGCCGCTCCGGCGGCGAGCCCGCCGTCACCCATGTTCGGGTGAATGAAGATATTCTCCACTTCAGGCAGGGCAAGAACACGCTGATTCAGCTTCACATTGGCAAAGACACCCCCGGCGAGAGTCAGCTTGGAAACCTTCATTTTCCTCACCTGCAATTGAATCCAGTCGCAGATGAGCTGCTCAGTATAGGTTTGCAGACCGGCGGCGACATCCTCGCGGGATAGTCCTTCACTCAGTCTTTTGATCACTGCCTGCCCGTCTCCACGCGAGAATCTCAGCGCAACCCGGGCCAGGGTGGGATCGAACAACTCCTCCCAGTTGTCCGGGCGGGTGTGTTCCATGAGGCGGGACAAAAAGGGTTCAGGATTTCCGTAGGCGGCGAGGCCCAGCACTTTGCCCTCGTGACGACTGGCCTTGAATCCGAAATTGACCGTCACGGCCGAATACAGCAAGCCGATGCTGTTTAGATAGGGCAGGTAATCGATGCACTCCAATTTGCCCTGATCCCCGACCCACACCGAACCCCAGGAATAGTCCCCCACCCCGTCGAGCGTGATCACTCCGACCCGCTCATTTCCAAACGGTGACCCATAATAGGCTGACGCGGCATGCGCGAGGTGATGCTCCACCGACTCGACCGGCTTGTCAGCCAGCGCTCCCGGCAACTTCTGACGGGGCTGAAATCCGCGCCGGATTCGCTGCAGTCGCTTTTTGAACGCGTCGTATCGAAAGACCGGATCGGTTTTCCCTGCCCTCGCGAGTTGCTGAAGGAAACGGTCAAAGTATGGCGTCTGCTCCTTAAACGGCAGATTGGAAGAGGCTACCAGATCGACCTCGTCAGGCCCAACTCCGGCAATCGCCAATACTTCCGCAATCGCTTCGCGCGGATAGGCATTGTCGTTTTTTATTCTGGAAATTCGTTCCTGTTCGAGCGAGGCGACCAGTTTGCCGTCAATCACGACGGCCGCCGCCGTATTGTGACGAACACGATCATTGATACCGAGAATAATCATAGAATCTCCAGAAAATGCCTGAGAGGCGTTAGAATAGGGGCTGCGGAACAGGGAGGGCATTCACCATCCCGGCCGCCCGCAGTTACCCGATGGGGGCGGCATCCTACCGAAACCCGCCCGATAATCAAGCGCAGCCTCGACTGCGGAACTGTCCTGAAAAGAAACATTTGCGCCTCGCCAGCCGCAAGTTTCGAAACTTTCCCTTCGGCAATCGGTTTCAGCCCCATGAAAGTTCGCCGTGTCCTCCTCCTTTCCGCTCTTTTCGCTTTCTCTCTCACCTGCCTCGCCCAGCGCCCCGGAGGTGGTCCGCCTCCCATGCGCAAACACACCGCGACTACTGCGGCATCCCTTTCTCTGGTTCCCGCCACGGAGGAACCCCCGACCGCGGGCCGGCATGAATTTTCCCGCACCGAAAGTGGACTGTCCGTCTCTTCCAACGGCATTCCGGAACATCGGGTGGGAATGTTTCCGAACCGGGGCAATCCCCACACGATCCGGCCTCAGGGATATGAGATTGTCCTTCCCGCGGATCCGAAACCCGCGGCAGCGATCACCAAAATGGAGCGCACCCCTTTTGGCATCGCCCTGAATGGAGTCTTTTTGGATCCCGGCGCCGCGGAATACTGGCAGGGAGAGCCCGAACTGGGCTGGCAATATGAGGCCCTCGGAGGCGCGGTGCCGCTGGGTCTCGATGAAAACCAGGCTCACGTGCAGCCCAGCGGAGCCTATCATTATCACGGGATTCCAAAGTCTCTGGCAAAACGGCTCGGTTCGACGGAGGGAAAACATTCCCCCCAGGTCGGCTGGGCCGCCGACGGATTTCCGGTCTATGTAAGGATAGGATTGGTGGACCCGAAGGATCCGAAATCAGGAGTCACAACCTTGAAATCAAGCTGGCGCCTCAAGTCCGGAACCCGACCGGATGGTGCAGCGGGACCCGGCGGGACCTACGACGGGGCCTTTGTGCAGGATTATGAATTCATGGAAGGTTCCGGTGATCTGGATGAATGCAACGGACGCTTCTGTATCACCCCCGAGTTTCCCGAGGGCACTTACGCCTATTTTTTGACCGACGAATGGCCGGTGATTCCCCGGGCTTTTCGCGGCACTCCGGTTCGCTTGCGGATGGAAGGCCCCCCGGGCGGCCCGGGACCGGACCGTGGACGCTAAGTATATTAACCCCCGAGCCTTCATTACGGGACAAAACTTCGCTCCCTTTGGCTTGCCACTTTCGTCCAAAAATCAGACCATGGGGAAAACCTGGACCGAGCCATGCGATTACTCCTCTGCCTTCTTCTTTTTCCTCTCCTCCTCAAGGCTGAGGATCCACCGGCTCCGAACTACGTCTTTTGGGCCGAGTTCGTCCGGGTCGTTGACGGCAACACGGTCGCCATGGACATCGATCTCGGCTTCGGGGTATGGACACACAATCAGAGCCTGACGCTCCTCGAGACGGGAGAATCGACCCTCACCGAGCCGGAGAAGCAGAAGAGCCAGGAGCGGGCCTCGAAGCTGCGTGAATTGCTCACGGAGAGCACCGAGATCATTGTGCGAACCGTGAAGGACAAGAATGCGAAACCTCCGCGCTATCTTGCGGAAATCTGGGCGGACGGTACCTGCATTAACCGCGAACTCGCGGAGATACCTTGAGTGAGTTGAACCTGAGTCTTGAAGGCCGACTGATCGCCGATTTAATAGAGCCCCGGGCTCCCGATTATTCCGGACGCGCTTCGAGGAGCTTTATCTGAAGTTCGAGCGACTCCTTCTCTTCGATGAGCGCAGGGGCACCCTGCTGGACTTCTTCCATTATCTTTGCTGCCCGGAGACAGTTGAAATGATCCATCGACCCCTCAACCACAGGACGCTTCATGTTGAAAGTTAGCTTGCGGATGATCTGATCGGCTTCCGCGAAACGAATTCTCTCCTTCTCGATTTTCCTTGTGACCGAGTCAAGCTTCGCCCGGATTTCGATCAAGGTATCTCCGGTGTCGGTCGTCGATCTTTTGGTCTCCTGGCCCATTGTCAGATCAGGAGTCCTGACAGCACTCACCGTGGCCTCCCGGGTGGCTCCATTTGAGGTGAAAAAGAAGGGTTCGAGAAACGCCCCACTCTCCCAGGTCCGCTGCAATCCCCCGGTCGCCTCGTGAACCTCACGGCGAACCTGTTCAAAGACATCCCCGTGC
Source organism: Akkermansiaceae bacterium UBA2381 (assembly GCA_002344215.1). Taxonomy (GTDB): domain Bacteria; phylum Verrucomicrobiota; class Verrucomicrobiia; order Verrucomicrobiales; family DEV007; genus Arctic95D-9. The sequence goes on along the minus strand of DDSV01000014.1, from coordinate 75,072 downwards.
TTCAGGCCGCTTGGAATCCATTTCGCAAGGGCGGTGGCATAGGGGCTGTTTGCCCCCGGCAGATCCGGCTCCAACGCCGCCGCCCCCGGCTTCGCCGCAAATCCAATGATAATGTCACCGTCGATGTCGATCTCAGCGAGACCGGACTTACGACCGCTCCCCCTCGTCAGCCACTCCAGATCGCCCGGAGCATCCCTGCAACAGTCCAACAACAAAAAGCTGCTTTTTGCTCCGGCCACCAACATGGCGGAGGCGAAGGTTTCCGCCTCCATTGCTTCTTCTCCGAGGCGGGATCTCGCTTCGAGTTTGGCATTCGTGCCGAGAAGATAATTTTTCCCGTCTATCTCGATGGCATGTCCTGCAAAATAGAAAACCGCCACGCCGCCTTTTTCGATTATTTGTTCGAATTCAGTCAATTTCTCATCCATCGCGGACTTGCTCAGGTCTGTTCCGGCAACGACCTGAAAACCGACTTCCTCGAGAGTCCGCTTGACCAGGTCAGCATCCCGGAGGCACGCACCCAGATCCTCCAACCGGCCCGAGTCCTCATAGTCATTGTTTCCAATGACTAGTGCCACCCGTGATTCCGCAAAAGCCCCCGCGATAGCCATGATCCACGCGGCAATTGCGAGAATCGGCACTGCGCGTCCCTGTGCTCCTGGAAAAATCCCCGACATGAGATACCGCTCACTCGGAAATCCACTTTTTCAATCAGTTAAAAACCCCTCATCTCGGGACAACCCGGACGCTACTCCAGCTGCAGCCGGGCGAGTGTCGCATAGAGGCTCTTTTCATTGAGAACCAGCTCCTCGTGCGTTCCCCGCTCCACGACCGATCCTCCTGACATCACCAGAATCTGGTCGCAGCGGCGAACCGTGGAAAGTCGATGGGCGATAATGATCGAGGTCCGGCCCTCCATGAGCACATCGAGTGCGTCCTGGACGAGCCGTTCACTTTCGGCATCGAGGCTGCTGGTTGCCTCATCGAGAATCAGAATGGCCGGATCCGCGAGAATGGCACGGGCGATCGCAAGACGCTGGCGCTGCCCGCCGGACAAACGGGTGCCCCGCTCTCCGACGAGGGTGGCGTATCCTTCGGGAAGGGTTTCGATAAACTGACTGGCATTGGCAAGCCGGGCCGCCCGTTCGATTTCTTCACGGGTCGATCCGGGTTTTCCGTAGGCGATGTTCTCCTCGATCGATCCGCCAAAGAGGAGGATCTCCTGGGGCACCATCGCAAGATTGAGGCGAAGTGTCGTCAGTGACATCTCACGGATCGGCTGCCCATCAATGAGGATCTCCCCTTTCAAGGGCTCGTAGAAACGGTAGAGCAACGAAACGGCCGTCGATTTCCCTGATCCGCTCGGACCCACCAGAGCGATGCGCTGACCCGCCGCTGCCGTCAGAGTAAAGTCGCGCAGCACGATGGCCTCGGGTCGGGTCGGATAGGCAAATTCGACTCCGCGCATTTCAATTTCCCCGCGGAAGCGGGTGCGCGGTGCCTCCGCATCCTCGGGTTCGATGTCCTCCTTTAGGATCTCGCGGACCCGTTCCGTCGCGCCGAGAGCCCGCTGGAGTTGAGTCATTAATTCCGGGAACTGGGCAAAAGAGGCCGCCACGAGACCACTGAAGGCCCCGAACTGGGCCAACTCGGCCGGAGCAATCTCCCCGTTGGCAACCATGCGAATGGCGAACCAGATCACCAGTGTCAGTGCAACCGAGAAACAGAAGATAATAAAGGCGATAAACGACGCCCGCGGCAGCGCGGCTCGAATCGCAGTCCGGAGGAACTCGCCCAGTTGATGGCTGTAGCGCGCGATCTCGTAATTTTCATTCCGAAAGGCCTTCACGCTAATGATGCTTTGCAGACTCTCGTCGACGACGACCTGAGAGTTGGCCAGTTCATCCTGTGCTTTGCGGGTGAGCTTGCGAATACGGGCTCCGAAGATGGCAATGAGAACGAGCACCACGGGGATGGTGCTGATCATGAAGAGGGAGAGTTTGACTGACTTCAGAAAAATAAAGATCAGTCCTCCGCCCAACATGACCGAATGCCGGATCAGCATCGGAATGGTCGACACGAGCGTCTCCCGCATTGCCTCCACATCATTGGCGATCCGCGAGGCCAGTTCTCCGACGCGCCGTTCGTTGAGCGTGTTCATCGGCAGCCGGATGATGCGGCTGAAGGTATCGCGGCGAACCGAGGCAAGGGCACGCTCCGAAGCCTTCGCAAAAAGAAGGATGCGCCAGAACGCGATAAAGGCCTGCACCGCCACCACCGCGACGAGGAGAATCACGGTCCGGTTTGCCTCCTCGATCAATCCCACCCCGTCACTGCTTCCGGAGAGCGCGCTTCCAACCAGTTGACCCAGCAGATTAATGAAGGCCAGAGTCAAGGCCCCCGTCAACGCGAGTGCCGACAGAGCCGGGACAAAGACATTGGCCTGCGGCCTCAGATAACGGACAAAAAACGCCGCATCCGTCCAGGCGGATCGATCCCAGAGCTTCTTCTTTTCAGGTTCTTGGAGTGGCATGAGACAATGGGAAAGGGGGGAGACCGTTTGATCGGTCGGGTAGAAATCCACGCTCGTCCAGTGGGGAGATGAACCGGAATGGGGAATCGATGACATCCCGGGCTCCCCCCTCTCTTTAATGAGTCATTCGCCCCTTTCCCAAAGAAGGAAAAAAGGGCCGGGGTTTAAGCCGCGATCTGGCGTTTCAGGAATCCCATTCTTGCAATTTACATAATAACCATTATTTTGAGCATTTTAAGTTTATTGATGATTTCCGAATTCACTTGCCAATTCCGCGAAATTCAGTCATATTTGCAATAATTTTCAAAATTAAGAACCACTACTGCTACGATTTTGCGCTATGACGGTTTTTGGAATTCAATCAGACATTATCTGGGAGGATCGCTTCGCCAACTTCTCGGCCATCGATGCGATGCTTGCAGGCGCAGGCCCGATTCCGGCGGATTCCCTCCTTGTGCTGCCTGAGCTTTCCACCTCCGGCTTCACCATGAACATCGCCGCCGTCGCCGAGCCGAAGGACGGTGACTCCGCCCTCTATTTTTCGAACCTCGCCCGCCAGAACGATTGTCATGTCATCGCTGGAATCGCCGGGCAGGGAGATTCTCCCGCTCACGGGGCCAACGAAGCGGTCTGCTTTTCTCCGGAAGGGTCCGAGATCGCCCGCTACCGGAAGATGAACCCCTTTACGGTGGCAGAGGAGGAAAAATACTATCCGGCCGGAAAAACGCCGGTCGTCTTCCAGATCGGGGAGTGGTCGGTGGCCCCCCTGATTTGTTATGACCTGCGTTTTCCCGAACCCTTTCGTCAAGCCACCGCGATGGGAGCGGAGATCCTCGTCGTGATCGCGAACTGGCCCATCGTCCGGGTCGATCACTGGACCACTCTCCTTCGCGCCCGTGCTATTGAGAATCAAGCTTACGTCATCGGCGTGAACCGCTCCGGCAGCGATCCGAACCTTCAATACCCCGGTTCCAGTCTCATTGTCGGACCGAAAGGCGAGGTGCTGGCCCAGGCCGGAAGCGATGCCTCGGTCATCCGGGCGGAACTGGATCGGGAAGCTCTCCTCCAATGGCGCCGCGATTTCCCCGCACTCAGCTGTCTGAAGGCACACTGAAACACGTTCTTCACCCCTACGAACCTGTGAAACCACTCTCCCAGCACCACATTCAGGTAAGCGCCACCTTCACCGCAGAGCCCCTGCGTGAAGGACTCGCCTACTGGATGAATCTGCTCGGCGTTCCGGCTGAGATTCATTTCTCCGACTATGGACAGGTGCTTCAGGAGGCACTCAATCCCGCCAGCGCCAGCGGCACCAATCCGGCGGGCGGATTTAATCTCTTTCTCCTTCGCCCGGCTGATCTTTCCGCTGAGGGCCGGAGCGAAAGCGCGTTGGAAGAGGTGATCCAGTCCATCGCCGGACTCGCCACCCGCTCCGCCGCGACCCAGATGGTGGTTTTCTGCCCGGAGCAAAACAACACGGGTCATGCTCCGGAGGCGGCCGGACTTCTGCAAGGTCTCTCAAATGTTGAAGTGATCAGCGCCCCGGAACTTGTCTCCCTCTATCCGGTTTCTGATGGATTCGACGAGGAGGCGGAACGTTCGGGGAAAATCCCTTTCACCGGACCCATGTTCGCCGCGCTCGCGACACTCATCGCCCGTCGTATCAGCGCCCGGCTTCGGCCTCCGGTCAAGGTTCTCGTCCTCGACGCCGACAACACGCTCTGGGGCGGAGTCTGCGGTGAGGAAAGTCCTGCCGCCCTGCAAATGGACGGACCGTGGCGGGACATGAGGAACTTTGCCGCAGGCAAAAGGAATCAGGGCATCCTTCTCTGCCTCTGTTCTAAGAACCAGCCGGAGGATGTCGACCGGGTTTTTGTGGAACGGGCCAATGATCTAACCCTGACAAAAAAACAATTCAGTGGATGGAAGGTTAACTGGAATCCCAAGTCGCAAAACATCCGCGAGCTGGCTGAGGAGTTAAATCTCGGCATGGACAGCTTTGTCTTCCTCGATGACAACCCCGCCGAGGTGGCGGAAGTCTCCGCGAATTGCCCCGGTGTCCTCGCCCTGACACTGCCCGAAACACCGGAGGAGATCTCCGCTTTCCTCCAGCACCTCTGGCCGCTCGATACAAGCGGTCAAACCTCCGCTGATGCCTCCCGGGCCGACTTTTACCGCCAGGAGTCAGAGCGTCGCGAACTTCAAAAGACGACGACAAGCTTCGCCGACTTCCTGCGCGGACTCGAGCTGAAGGTTGAGATCAAGGAGGCCTCGGCCGATGACCTTCCGCGAATCGCCCAACTCACGAAGCGGACAAACCAGTTCAACGCCAATCCGCTACGTCTCTCTGAGCAGGATCTCGGGCAACGCATCGATACGGGCTCGACCTGTCTTTCGGTTCATGTCGCCGACCGCTTCGGCGACTACGGACTTGTCGGGACGATACTCTATCAAGGACACCAGGGTGCCTCTGAACTCGCCGTCGAACTCTTCCAACTCAGTTGCCGGGCCATGGGCAAAGGAGTGGAACGGGCCATGGTCATCGCTCTCGGAAAGCGGGCTCTCGACCTCGGGTACGGGACCGTGTCTGTGACCTACTCCGCGACGGATCGCAATGAACCCTGTCGCCGGTTTTTTGAAGAGATCGGAGGATTCACAATCGACGCCCGGGCCGCCACCGGTCTCTCTCCGGTTCCGGAGCGGCTCGAAACGTCCCCTTCGCTCTCTGAAAAGCCTTCAGATCGACCGGCCCCTCACGGCCCCCTCTTCGAATCAGAAGTGATCCGCCTCATCGCAACCACCTTAAGTGATCCGGAGGTCCTTCACCGACAACTCACTTCAACCCGGCGTCCCAGACCGGACCTGTCCCAGGCCTTTGTCAAACCCGGCACGAAGAATCAGGAAAAACTGGCAGCGATCTGGCGTGAGGTGCTCGGCATCGAAGAGATCGGACTCGAGGATCCTTTTTCCGCCCTCGGCGGCAGCTCCATCCAGCTGGTGCAGCTTCATGTCGCGATCCGGCGTGAGTTTCGCTCCCCTCTCGAGCTGGTTGAATTGTTTGAGCTGCCCACGATCGCCGCTTTGGCTGCGCGCATCGAGGCCGATCAATCGGTCACGGCAAGGTCTTCAGAGGCACCTGCGGCAGCTTTTGAAAAATCCGATGACGATCAGGCCGTCGCCATCATCGGCATGGCGCTGAGAGTTCCCGGAGCCAATGATCCCGTGAAATTCTGGGAGAATCTGGTTGATGGAGTCGAATCAATCTCCCGATTCCAGCGCGACGAAATCGAGTATCCCGAAGAGTTCGAAAAGCCCGGTTATGTTCCCGTCAAAGGACTTATCGATGGAATCGATCTGTTCGATGCGAACTTCTTCGGCATCCTCCCTAAGGACGCAAAAATCATGGATCCGCAGCAGCGGATTTTCCTCGAACTCGCGTGGGAGGCGATGGAGCGATCGGGTTACACTCCGGAGACTCACACCCAGCGCATCGGTGTTTACGGCGGAGCCTATTTTGACACCTACCTCCTCACCAACCTGTGCACGGACCGCGAGTTCCTCGCCAATCTGATCCCTCAGATCCAGGTAGGTTCGCTCCAGACAGAACTCGGGAACGACAAGGACTACCTCGCTACCCGGGTAGCGTTCAAAATGAATCTGCGCGGTCCGGCAATGACCCTGCAGACAGCCTGCTCGACCTCGATGGTCGCCGTCATCGAAGCCTGTCGTGCGATTCGTTCCGGTCTCTGTGACATGGCCCTCGCCGGTGGCGTCACGGTGACCCTTCCTCTGAAGCGAGGATATTTTTACACCGAGGAGGGAATGCTCTCCGGCGACGGGCATTGTCGGGCCTTTGATGAAAAAGCCTCCGGCACTGTCTTCGGAAACGGGGCCGGCGTCGTCATGTTGAAGCGCCTCAGCGACGCCATTCGCGACCGCGACCACATCCATGCCGTCATTCGGGGAACGGGCATGAACAACGACGGTGGAGTGAAACACAGCTACACCGCCCCCAGCGTCGAGGGACAGGTCGATGTGATCCGTATGGCTCATCGCGATGCCGGAGTCGAGGCTGATACGATTGGATACATCGAAGCCCACGGCACCGGCACTCCGCTCGGCGATCCCATCGAAGTCACCGCTCTGACCAAAGCATTCCGCCTCTCGGGAGTGAGCGATAACCAATTCTGCGCGCTTGGCTCACTGAAGACAAACATCGGTCACCTCGATGTCGCCTCGGGCGTCTGCGGACTGATCAAGACGGCGCTCTCGCTCGAAAATGCGGTGATACCTCCCATTCTGCACTATCAGAAATCGAATCCTAAGATCGATTTTCCGAACAGTCCCTTCTTCGTAAACGCCGCACTCACGCCGTGGACCTCGGGATTGCGGGGACACCCGCGAAGAGCGGGCATCAGCGCCTTTGGTGTGGGCGGAACCAACGCTCATCTCGTGGTCGAAGAGGCACCGATGGTTGAGTCGTCTCCATCCCCCCGCCGCAATCAGCTTTTCCTGATCTCGGCCCGTTCTCAAGAAGCGCTCGCGAAGGCATCGGAGAATCTCGCGAACTTCGCGGACAATTCCGGAACCACCGACTTCGCCGACGCCGCCTGGACTCTCGCGATTGGACGCAAACCCTTCCGCTGCCGGCGAGCGGTCGCTGCGGAGAATTTCGATGCGCTCGCCGCAACTCTTAATTCGGGTAAGGGGGTGACCGGTCTGGCCGATCGCAGCAATCCTCCGGTGCATTTTCTTTTCCCCGGTCAGGGCTCCCAGCACGTCAACATGGGGCGCGTCTTCTATGAGACTGAACCCCGCTTCCGGAAGCTCGTCGATCACTGCTCGGATATCCTCCGCCCTCTCCTCGGTTTATCTTTGACCGATATCCTGTATCCTGCCGAGGGATCCGATCTTGAGGAAGCGGCGGACCAGCTGAAACACACTGTCCTGGCGCAACCCGCCATCTTCGTAATCGAATATGCGCTCGCCGACCTCTGGCATTCCTGGGGTGTCAAACCTGTCGCCATGATAGGCCACAGTGTCGGCGAGTTTGTTGCGGCCTGTCATGCGGGCGTGTTTGATCTGGAGAGCGGGCTCAAACTGCTCGCCGCACGGGGCAGGCTCATGGGTGAACTTCCGGAAGGCGGCATGCTTTCGGTACGTTTGTCAGAGTCCGACCTGCTCGCCCGTCTCCCCGATACCCTCGACCTCGCTGCCGTGAATAATCCATCTCTCTGCGTCGTCGCCGGACCGCGCGAAGAGCTTGCGAAGTTCACCGAAGAGCTCGAAGCCGACGACATCACCGCCCAGATTCTTCATACCTCGCACGCCTTCCATTCTCGCATGATGGATCCGGTGATTTCCCGGTTTGCCGCCGCTTTCGAAGGGGTCACTCTTTCCGCTCCGACTGTTCCGATACTCTCCACCGTCACCGGAGAGTGGCTCACCGAAAAGGAGACCACCGATCCGCTCTATTGGGCAAAACATCTTCGCGAACCGGTGCGCTTTCACCGTTCCGTCGTCACTCTTGGCGGGGAGAAACCCGAGCAGATTTTTGTCGAAGTCGGCCCCGGCCAGACCCTGACCGGACTGGTGCGTCAGTCGTTGGATCGCAAAGCCGGACATATCACCGTCTCGACCTGCCGCCACGTCAAAGAAACCACCTGCGACCACGCCAACCTGCTTGAGTCCCTCGGCAAACTCTGGACCGCCGGAGTCGAGGTCGACTGGGAGGCCTTCTATTCGGGAGAAGCCCGCAAGCGAGTGGTGCTGCCAACCTATCCTTTTGAGCGCAAGCGCCATTGGGTCGAAGCAACACCGATGAGCGATTCCCCCGCCCTTCCCTCCCTTTCTATGCCAGCGGCAGGCAACACCGCGGCAACTCCAGTTCAAGAATCTCTACCGGTTGAAATAGTCATGAGCACTCCTCAAATCACCTCCCGTCGCGAAGCCCTTGCCGGGGCCATCCGTGCCGTCCTCACCGACCTCTCGGGAATTCCCGAAGAAGAACTCGCCGGTGATGCCTCCTTTCTCGAACTGGGCTTCGACTCACTCCTCCTGACTCAGGTGAGCAAGGCACTCCAGGGCGAATTCAAGACGGAGATCACCCTGCGCAATCTCATGGGCGAACTTTCCAGTATCGATGCCATGGTCAGTCATCTCGACGCGGGCCTTCCGGCTGACCGGTATCGCCCCGCCGCACCGTCGACTCCGGTTCAGGCGCCGACACCGGCTCCGGTCCCGGTCGCTGCCCACCTTGCAGCATCACCTCAGGTGGCGGCGCCGGCGGTTTCCTATTCCACTCCCGTGTCCCCGACCGCTTTCAACATCCCCGCCCTTGGCAACGGCAGTGTGGTCGAAGGTGTCATCGCCCAGCAGCTCGAACTGATGCGCCAGCAGATCGCTCTGCTCCAGGGAGGGACTTTCGTCCCCCAGCCCCCCGTTTCCGATCTCAATCCTAATCTTAGTCTCAATCCTAATCCCTCTGCTCCGTCACCCTTACCGGTAAAGCCCGCTGCTTCTTCAGCCATAGAAGCGATTACTTCCTCCTCCAACGTCTCGGCTCCGACCACGACGATCAATCGCAACCTCGACGACAGCCTCAATGAGCGTCAACGCCGCCATCTGGACGAGCTGATCGAAAAATACATCGCGAAGACGCGCACTTCCAAGGAACTCACCGCCAAATACCGTCAGTGGCATGCCGATCCGCGCACCGTCTCGGGCTTCAACCGCCGGTGGAAGGAGATGATCTACCAGATCTCGGTCAAGAAATCGAAAGGATCGCGCCTCCTCGATGTCGACGGCAATGAATACATCGACCTTCTCAACGGATTCGGGCCGAACTTCCTCGGCCATTCCCCCGACTTCGTGACCGGGGCGCTCAAGGCCCAGCTCGATTGCGGGGTCGAGGTCGGCCCCCAGTGTGTCAATGCGATGGAGGCCGCACAGCTCTTCTGCGAGATCACCGGAAACGAACGCGCCAGCTTCGTCAACACCGGCTCCGAGGCCGTTCAGGCGGCGATGCGCCTTGCCCGAACCGTGACTGGACGCGACAAGATCGTCATTTTCACGAAGGACTATCACGGAAACTTTGACGAAGTGTTAGTCAAAGGCGTTGGCTCGGGTGATGCGATCCGCTCACTCCCCATCGCTCCCGGCATTCCGCGCCGCGCCGTCGACGACATGATCGTGCTGCCCTACGGCACCGACGAAGCGCTTGAGATCATCCGTAAGCGCGCCCACGAGCTCGCCGCCGTCATCATTGAGCCCGTCCAGAGCCGTCGTCCCGAGTTTCAACCCATCGAGTTCGTCCGCGAAGTCCGCGAGATTACCCGCCAGTCCGGCACGGTTTTCGTTTTCGACGAAGTCATCACCGGCTTCCGAACCGGGCCCCGCGGCGCCCAGGAGTTCTACGGCGTCGATGCCGACATCGCCACCTATGGCAAGGTTGTCGGCGGCGGCATGCCCCTCGGCGTGGTCGCCGGCAAGGCCGAATATATGGACACCTTTGACGGTGGCATGTGGCAGTATGGCGACGATTCATTCCCGGAGAAGGGCGTCACCTTCTTTGCCGGTACTTTTGTCAGGCATCCCCTCGCAATGGCGGCGGTGAAGGAAGTGCTGCTGCACCTCAAGGCCAAAGGGCCGGAGTTCTGGCAGGGCGTCAAGGACAAGGCCACCCGTCTCGCCACCACCGTCGACCGCATGTTTGTCGAAAACAACGCGCCGATCCGCATGCCGAACTTCGGCTCTCAAATGTTCATCCGCGTGGACGAGAATCACAAATACGCGAACCTCTTCTTCTTCCACCTCCGCAACAAGGGCGTCTTCCTCCTTGAGGGATTCCCCACCTACATGACGGCGGCGCACACGGATGAGGACATTGATTACTGTATCGCCGCATTCCGCGAATCCATCGCTGAAATGCAGGAGGGAGGTTTCTTTGAGGTCCCCTCGGGCATCACTGTTCCTCATCTGAACGGATCCCGTCTCACCGGGCCGAAGAGGCTGCTCACCGCGGCTGCACCCGAACCTGCCAAAGAGGCAAAAAAGTCCGTGACGGCGGAGGCTCCGCGCATTCATCCGATGACCGAGCCGCTCGCCGAAGTCTGGCTGGCATCGCAGATCAATGAGAGCGCTTCCCTCTGCTTTAACGAGATCAATCTTGTTACCCTACGGGGCGCGCTAAACACGGAAGCCCTGAAGTCCTCGCTCGCTGATCTCGTTGCACGCCACGACGCGCTTCGCGCGGTCTTTCCAGCCGGAGGCGAGGGATTCATCGTACAACCCTCTTCAGTTCCGGACCTGACACTCCTTGATCTATCGGCCCTGCCTGCCTCCGAACGTGAACGCACCGTCGCGGAGACACTCGACCGCGAGCGGAACACGGCCTTTGATCTGGAGAAGGGGCCGCTTTTCCGTGCCGCACTTCTCAGGCTCGGTGACGAGGAGCATCTCCTCGTCCTCAATGCTCACCACCTCGTCTGTGACGGTTGGTCCTACAACGTGCTCCTCGCCGAGATCGCGGACGCTTACGGAGCCCGGATCGAGGGGAAACAGCCCGTCTTCGAACCGGCTCACCGCTTTGCCGATCACTGCGACACCGTCGCGGCGCGTGAGGCACTTACGACTGTGACCCCTGCCGAAACTCATTGGATGAATGAGTTCTCCAGGCCGGTCCATCCGCTCAAGCTTCCCATCGATTTCCCTGCTCCCGCCGAGCCTGATTTTCGTTGTGACATGGTGGTCGACCACTTTTCCCCGGACCAGGTTCGTGCGCTTCGCAAGATTGCGGGCAAGTCGGGCGCAACGCTCTTTGGACTTCTTCTCGGAGCCTATCAGGTCCTCCTCCATCGCCTCTCGCGTCAGGAACGCTTTGTCGTCGGCTTTCCCGCTGCCGGTCAAAACGGATCCGCTCCCGGCGGACTCGTCGGGCACTGCGTGAATTTTCTTCCCTTCGTCGCCGGGATCAATGAGGCGGAAGCATTCAGCGAATTTCTCAAGTCGACGCAGCGACGTCTCCTCGACGCCCTCGAGCATCAGGAGTTCACCTACGGACGCCTCATCAAAAAGTTCAGCGCCGACGAGAGACCGCTTATTGAGGCAGTCTTCAATCTTGAACGCGTCAATGACGGTCTGGCCATGCCGGGACTGAAGACTGAAGTCGCCGAGATCGACCGTGGCTACACCTCGAACCCGCTCTTTCTCAAGGCTCGCGAATATGAAGCGGGACTCGAGATCCGATTTGACTATCAAACCGCTCTTTTTGATGGGGAAAGTGTCGGTCAATGGCTCGCCATTTACCGCGCCATTCTCGAAGGGTTGATCGAACGACCCGGGGCAACGGTGCAGGAAGTTGCCTGCTCGCTTCCGGATTCCCGGATGTCACTCCTCCGTGAGTGGAATCAGACATCGACCGACTATCCCAGGGACAAAACCGTTTCCGAACTCTTTGATGAAGTTGCCTCCCGCCGGGGAGCGGCCACAGCCCTTCGCTTCGACCGGGGAACGATGAGCTATACAGAGCTTGCCTCACTCACCGACCGGATCGCTCACGGGCTCGCCTCCGCCGGGGTCAAGGCCGGCGACCGGATTGCGATTTTCCTGGAGCGTTCTCCTGAGGCGATTGCATCTCTCTACGCCGTTCTGAAGAATGGCGCGGTCTGCGTTCCGCTCGATCCGGAGTATCCGGCCGACCGTCTCCACTTCCTTCTCTCTGACAGCGGGGCGACCCTCGCTATTGCAGAAGCAGGATGGATGGACCGGCTCCCGGGCGATCTCACCTCAGTCACTCCGGACCGCCTTGCCAAAGACGGCCAGGGACGCGGATCATTTCCCACCGCAACACAAAACGCAGGCGACGCCGCCTCCATTCTCTATACCTCCGGTTCGACCGGGAAACCGAAGGGCGCCCTGATCCCCCATCGCGCGATGGTTCGCCTCGTCCGCAACACGAACTACTGCCACTTCAGTGAGAATGAAGTCTTCCTCTTCGCTTCGAGCCCCTGTTTTGATGCGTCCATTTTTGAGATACAAGGTGCCCTGCTCAACGGTGGCATTCTTGCTCTGCCTCCGGCAGGACGTCTCACGCTGGACGTGATCGCCGGGACGCTGTCCACTCACGAAGTGACGACACTCTGGCTCACAGCGGGTCTATTCCAGGTGATGGCAGAGGAATGTCCCGAGGCTTTTGTCGGTCTGCGGCAGCTCATTTCCGGAGGTGATGTAATGTCGCCCGTCCACGCGGCAAAGATACTCGCGATGCATTCCGGCATTCGTCTCCTGAACGGATACGGTCCGACCGAGAGCACAACTTTCACCTGCGTCAGAGAGGTGGAGGAGGCGGATCTCTTCGCCGCCGCAATCCCTGTTGGAAACCCGATCTCGAACAGCACTGCCTGGATTCTCGATCAGGCCGGAAATCCTGTTCAACCCGGAGTCCCAGGAGAACTCTGCACCGGAGGAGACGGACTCGCACTCGGCTACCTTAACCGGCCCGAGTTGACGGCGGAAAAGTTCATCTCTGATCCCTATTCTACGATTGAAGGCGGTCTGCTCTATCGCACAGGAGATCTCTGCCGCCAACGGGCTGATGGTTCCATTATGTTCATGGGACGAATCGACCAGCAGGTGAAAATTCGCGGGTTTCGCGTCGAACCGGGCGAGATCGAGGCCTGTCTCGGGCGCCATCCCCTCGTCGGACAATGCAAGGTCGTGGTTCGTGGAGTCAGCGCGGCCGAGAAGTCGCTTGCCGCCTATGTTTCACCCGTCAACGGAGTCAAACCCGCCCCGGCCGAGCTGATCGGCTACATGCGCGCCAAACTTCCGGAATATCTTGTCCCTGCCTCGCTCGTGGTACTCGACACGATGCCACTGAACGCCAACGGGAAAATCGACGCGAACGCACTCTCTAAAAATGACGCTGCGCCGTCCTCCGCTGTCGGGACACCGAGTCAACCCACCGAAACGGAAACCATTCTCGCAGGGATCTGGAAAGAACTGCTGCACACGGCCGAGATCGGGCTCGATGACGATTTCTTTTGTCTCGGCGGTCATTCCCTTCTCGGTATGCGCATGTTCTCCCGCATCCAGAGACGCTTCGATGTTTCGCTGCCACTCGCCGTTCTCTTCCGTGCCCCAAGCGTGCGTCAACTCGCCACTCTCATCGACGAGAGGCGCTCCTCAGCGCGCTCCGCTCCGGGCGACACCGTCGCCGTAGAAACGCCTGACAGGACGATAACTCCATCACGGCGTGGCGGCATCCACCTAACCGAAGCCCGGGAAGCGGGTTCCAGCGAACTTGCCGAGACGACCGTCGCAATTCAGCCGAAGGGGAGCCTTCCGCCCCTCTTCGCCGTCCATGGCGGTGACGGAGGCATTCTCTTCTACGGGAACCTCGCCTCACGCCTGGGAGAGGACCGGCCCTTTTACGCCTTCGAAGCACCGGCTCTCACCGCGACCTCCCCCATTCCCGACGAAACCGTCGAGCAGACTGCCTCGCACTATCTCGCGGAACTCCGCAAGGTCCAATCCGAAGGTCCCTACCATCTCTGCGGATACTCCTTCGGCGGCGTGGTGGCCTACGATATGGCCCGACAGCTTCTCGCCGATGGCGAACAGGTGGAGTTCCTCGGACTTGTTGACACCGAGAACCCGGCGGCACAGGCCCGTAAACTCAGCATTTCCGAGCGCATCGCGGTGAACTGGAACAAACGCAATCTCGCCGACAAAGGCGTCATCGAAAAGGTCGGCAAGATTGGCGCACGGATCGGAAGCGGTCTCGCCTACCGCCTCTACTTCGAGGCTGAGGACGCGGTCGCCCGCACTTTGCCCCAGGCCAAGGGCGCCGGTTGGCTGCGCCAGGTCCAGCTGCGCAAAGCTCACGAGAAGGCGATGGAACTCTATGAGCCCGGGCCGTTCAACGGAAAGATGACCTTGTTCCGCGCCCTCGTCGGCGGTGACAAATTCGCGATCGGTGACGACTACGGGTGGAACGACCTTGTCGACGAACTTGAAATCGTGGATGTGCCGGGAAACCACGTCAGTGTTTTCCACCGTGATAATATTGATGCGATTGCGGCGGCATTTGGAAGGGCGCTGGCCGCCATCGAATCTCCCTTGAAAGCAGTTTGATTGGCCAGCGTGACACCAACGGGTGGAGCCCGGGACTCTGGATTCAAGCCCCCACCGTCGGATCACGCACCTCCAGCACGCCCTTCACCGCTTCGAGCAACCGCTCGATGCGGATGGGTTTACTAATGACGTCCTTGACCCGCGGATCGCGATTCAGTGAATCAGGAAGTTTCGGGTCGTCCTTTTCACGGACAAAGATCACCCCGGGAGCCAATAGTTTCGGGCCGTGGCCCGAGGAGTAGGCCTTTGAAATCAGTTCGTAGAGCATCGGGCCGCTCAGCTCCCCGGTGATCATCCCGAAGAAAAAGAGTCCGTAGCGCCGCTGCAAGGCCAGCTCAAAAGCCCTCAAGGGATCCGGAGTTGAAACGACCCGACAGGAGGTGAAATTCTCCAGGGTTTCCCGGATGAGCCGGGAAGTCGACGCCACAGGATGGGCGACGAGGACGTGGAGGGGGCTCTCCTCCACCGACTCTGCCGGAATCTCAATTACCTCCACAGGCGTGTCTGCCGCCACATCGGGAACCGACACGGGACCCACCTCATGGCCGGATCTCTCCCGCGGGGAGGCGATACTTCTTAGTGTTGTCCATTTCCGTTCTGCGGGACTTTCCATAGGGGTGACGACGCGGGGGGCCAAATTCTAGTAGCCACACAGCATAAGCTGAAAAACATGAATTTGGAAATCCGGAGAAACGACTTCGTCGAGATGGATCCAACCGCGATCCACTCCGGAAGGAGTGATTAAAAACAACATTCGCCGCAAAGCCGTGTGGGGGTTCAACCCCATGGTGGAATTCTAATGCTTGTCCTAGCGTGCAAATGACAAAAGAAAAAAACAAAACAACTCCCTCATGAAATCCCCCAAGATCACCCTCCTCTCTACCGCAGCGCTGGCGCTCGGAGCATCCCTTCTCCTTATTCCAAATTCACGCGCAGTCGATGAAAAAACAAAATTGAACTCAGCAGACGAAAAATTCATTCAGGAGGAAGCCGCCGCCGGTGTCGCCCTCGTGAAGCTAGCTGAGCTCGGCGCGAAAAGGGCCAGCCGCGCAGATGTCAAGGATTTCGCAGGAATGATCGTCGCCGACCACACCAAGGCAAACGCTGAACTCGCGACGCTTGCCGGCAGCAAAAGTGTTGAGTTGAGCTCGGAAGTTGATTCCAAGCACGCTGATACCTACGACGAGCTTGAGACTGAAAACGAAAAGGACTTCGACAAGGAATTCCTGTCCGTGATCGTGAGCGGTCATAAGAAGTGCGTTAAGAACTTCGAAGATGCCGCCGAAGACGCTGAAGACAGTGAGGTGAAACTATGGGCTGCCAAAATGCTCCCCGCCTTGAAGTCACATCTTCAGAAAGCCGAAGAATTGAGTTCCGCACCAACCGTGAAAACAGGAGCGGCCGCTTCAGGAATTGCGTCGACCGAACCCGACAACACGGCCCGCAACATGCGTGACCGCGATGCCAAAAACCTTACCCCGCTCGATCAGGGTAACAGCCAGACGGACATCGACACCACCGCCGAAATTCGCAAAAACATTCTGAATCTGGAGGACCTCTCGATAAACGCCCGGAATGTGAAAATCATTACCTCCGGGGGCCGCGTCACCCTTCGCGGACCGGTCAATACCGCGGAGGAAAAACGCCTCATCGGAGAGATCGCCAATCGCCTCGCGACCCCGGAACTTGCCGACAACCAACTTGAAGTGAAGTCCGCAGAGCCTGCCAACTAACTCAATCTCCGCTAATCCAAGAACTCGAAAAAACACCATTATGTCAAAACAATCTGTATTCTGCATCGCTACTTCACGCCAACAGGCTGAACAAATCGTTGATCAACTCAAAGCTGCCAGCTTCTCAAACGAAGACATCTCGGCGCTCTTCTCTGATCAGGATTCCGCCCACGATTTCGCTCACGAAAAACACACGAAGGCACCGGAAGGTACCGTCGCCGGTGTCACCACGGGTGGCGCTATCGGAGGCGCGCTCGGCTGGATCGCCGGAATCGGCGCACTCGCCATCCCCGGAGTGGGACCATTCATTGCCGCCGGCCCAATCATCGCCGCTCTCAGCGGCGCCGCGATCGGTGCCACGGTGGGAGGTATCACCGGCGGCCTCATCGGCATGGGCATCCCCGAACTCGAAGCGAAACGCTACGAAGGCAAGTTGAAGAACGGCAACATCCTCATCTCCGTGCACACCGAAAGCTCGGAAGAGATCAAGCGCGCCAAAACGATCTTCAACAATGCCGGAGCAGAGGACATCTGCACCGTGTCCGATTCCACCACCCCCAAACCGCCGAAAGGCGAAAAGGGCGGTGAGTGCTGCACCCCTGACAAAGCCATCACGACTGAGACAGCCCGCCGCGACGTTGTAGCACCACGTTAAACCGGCGGAAAACTCCTGCGATCGGGAAACTCCGGTCGCAGGCGTGTTTCCCCTTTACCCCCAACCCATAAAACGAACCATGAACACACTGAAAACACTTTTCCTGGCCGAACTCGCCGACATCTATGATGCCGAAAAGCGGATCGCGAAAGCATTGCCGAAATTGGCCAAAGCAGCCACCTGCAATGATCTCAAGGCGGCCTTCGCCGGTCACCTCGAAGAAACCAAAGGTCACATCACCAAGCTCGAGGAGGTTTTCGCCTGTTTCGATCTTAAGGCAAAAGGGGCAACCTGTGAAGCCACCGTCGGTCTCCTGAAAGAAGGCGAGGAAATCGCGAACGAATTCAAGGGCTCGCCCGCGATCAATGCCGCCCTCATTGCCGCAGCGCAGAAAGTGGAACATTACGAAATGGCCACTTACGGCTGCCTCCATGAATGGGCCGAATTGCTCGGCAGCAGGAAAGCAGCTTCCCTTCTCAAGGAGATCCTGAAAGAAGAGAAGACCGCGAACAAATCACTTAACGACCTCGCACACGCGAAAAGCAACGTGGAAGCGATGGGTGAACTGGCAAGCGCAGGCCGCTGAGCCTCCTGGTGCAACCGGACAACTTGAAGACTTCATCACATGGAAATTCTCTACACAATCATAATTGGCCTGGTGGTAGGCGTGATCGCCAAGCTCCTGATGCCAGGCAAGGACCCCGGCGGTTTTATCATTACCACCTTGATTGGAATAGGAGACAGCAATGAATAGGCCCGGATGAGGGCATACAGGAAAGCCGCGAACACCACATAAGAGGCGATCGATTCGTGGCGTTTCTCCCGCTGAATAGCGGCCGGCTCGTCGGGCTCCATATTGATTCTTTCTTACGGTGATTCTCTGACGCTCAGAGATTTCCAATCTAACGATTCATCGCCCGGGAACGATGGGGTCTTTCCCCACCTCCAACCCGGGGACTACTGAAAAGAAGGTTCAAAGGTGAATCCACAGAGGTATCCGGTAGGTCCTCACCCCATTGGCCAATCCCGGGAATTACATTTAGGTAATAAACTGCTCCCATTATTCCCCTTCCCTACCATTCAGGCGCCCCCCGAGATGCAGGTTCCCCCAAAGCAGTTTCCCAGCCCGATGGAACATCGACTGATCCTCCAGATTCAAAAGATCGCCGTGATTGTTAATCCGGCATCGGGCGGATCGGAGCCCCCCCTTCGGGAATTGAACGAAGCACTGGGACCATTCGAGTCGACGATACAGGTCACTCAAACAGCGGACGATGGAATCCGTTTCTGCCGCGATGCGATTTCCAAGGGGGTGGATCTGATTATCGTTTATGGCGGAGACGGGACGATCTCACAGGTTCTCAACGGTCTCGATGGTTCAGGGATTCCGCTCCTCATCATGCGCGGAGGCACGGGAAACCTGATTGCCGATGAATTAAGCCTGCCGGTCGGAGTCCCGGAAACTCTCGTTCTTTTCTCCGGCGGCGCGGCCCGGGTAAGACCTGTCGATCTTGGAATGATCAATCAAACAACCTGCTTCGTGCTTCGCTGCGGTTGCGGTCTTGAGGTGAAGGCCCTCCAGGAAACAGTCTTCGAGGGAAAGTCCGACTGGGGAAAACTCGCCTACGCAGGAGGGTTGTGGAAGGCACTATCCGAACAGGAGCCCATCGATTTCAAAATCTGGATTGATGATGCCACCGAACCAATCGAAGAATCAGGCATCGCCCTGACAGTGGCCAATGCCGGACGCATCGGAGCGGGACCCCTGATTATCTCTCCGAACGTTAATATGTCGGACGGACTACTCGATGTCTGCCTCATCGAAAAGGCCGCGCTTAAAACCGTAATGGAGCTGATCTCTTCCAATATATCCGGCGGCAACGCACCTCCCGCCAATCTGGAGACGCCCTCTCTCATCCGGGTGCAGCAAGCGAAGCGAATCCGCGTCGAGACCGGAACACCGGTGGAGTTCCAGGCGGATGGAGATGTTATCGGAATGACACCCTTCGAGATTGAAGTACGGCCCGCTGCGGCATGGGTCGTCGTCTCACCTGAACGAGTAGACGGAGTCGCCAGTTGAAAAGCATCCTCAACGCGCGGCTGCGTCTAATCAAAGAGGGTCTTGAGCGACGCTACACAGGGTTCTGTCGCCGTTTTCCCCGCGTGGCACTTTTTCTGGGACTTCTCCACCGTCGCCGCCGCCCGCTGAAGGGACTTTTCATCGTCGTCGCCCACACCCTTGGATCTATTTTTTCCATCCAGGCGGTAATGCAGACCCGGTCCGAACAGGGAGCGGTCGCCTGGGTGTTTGCCCTGAACACGATTCCGGTCGCGGCTGTACCCGCCTGGTTCGTGTTCGGCAACAACAAGGTGGCAGCCTACCAAAGTGCGACGCATGTGGGCATGGTGGAAGTCCGACCACTCGCGGAAAAGCTGATCCAGAATATGGACATAGCTGGAGTGAATCCGGAAGTCTCCACCTCAAGGGAATCGGAGATACTCTCCATCGATCATAGCGAAACGCTGACGCGGCTCGAAGCGATCGGATCCCTGCCGCTGATGAAGGGCAACTCCGCCAGATTGCTCGTAGACGGAGACGCGACCTACGAAGCAATCCTCGACGCCATTTCAGGAGCTGAACATTACATCCTCATGCAGTTCTATATTTTCCGGGAGGACAATATCGGAAAACAGATACGCGATTCGCTTGTGGCAAAGGCAAAGGAAGGAGTTGATGTATATCTGCTCCTCGACAACCTGGGTTCCATTGGCCTTTCCGACAAGTTTATCGATTCGATGGAGCGCGAGGGAATTGAGGTGAGGTATGTCATGGATGTCTCGGGGAAGGCGAACCGCCTTCAATTGAATTTCCGCAATCACCGGAAGATTCTTGTGGTCGACGGGAAGCGGGGGTTTCTCGGCGGCCTCAATATCGGCGACGAATATCTCGGAAAAGATCCCAGGCTTACCCCGTGGAGGGACACCCACATGGAATGGCGCGGCCCGGTGGTGAAACAACTTCAGGTTCCCTTCGCCGAGGATTGGCGATGGGCTACGGGGGACCTGCTCGATCAACTCGACTGGGAAGTTCGGCCCGGGGATGTCACAGGAGACGTGGAAGCGCTCTGCCTCGCGACCGGCCCTGCCGATCCCTTCGAAACCTGTGCTATGGGATTCCTCACCCTGATCGACGGTGCCCGCGACCGGATATGGCTCGCCACTCCATACTTTGTTCCCGACAACAAGGTCGTTACCGCCCTGCAACTGGCGGCGATACGGGGGGTGGATGTGAGGGTGATTCTTCCGGACCTCTCCGACAGTCGACTCGTCTACCTTTCGTCATTCTCTTATCTCAAGGAACTTGAAGACGCGGGCGTCAAGTTCCACCGATTCCAAAACGGATTCCTGCACCAGAAGGTAATGATCGTCGATGATTCGCTCTCGGCAATCGGATCCGCAAACCTCGACAATCGATCCTTCCGTCTCAACTTTGAGGTGATCGGGATCGTGTCTGACACCGCCTTCAACGGAGAGGTCAGTCGAATGCTGGAGGCCGACTTTACTCGATCCAAACCCACCGGATCCAATTCCCTGACAGAACAACCTTTCTGGTTTCGCCTTGGCGTCAGGCTTTCACGGATGCTTGCGCCAATCCAGTAAGGATGCTCCGCGTCGAAAACAACTTCGCCCCCCCTATTAAGCGCACTCAGTTCATGAGCAGGGCAGTCGGGTTTCAACCCATGGACGGCGCTGCTCGCAATGTCAGATTACTTCCGGAGAAATCATTCCTCAATCATACCCCATGCAGCAAAAATTTTCCGCGGAATCAAAACCCGAGGCTCATCCCGACAGCGTCAATGGCAGGCTCGCGAGGAGCCTCGATTCGGAACGAAATGATATCATCAGCGAATGGCTTGACCGGGTGCGAAAGGATCCTGACATTCCGACTGATTCTTTGACCCTGGATCAAGTTCGGGACCACCTTCCCCAACTCTTCGATGATTTAACCGACACCCTGAACCGCTATGGCAGCGAGGTTGTAGCAGAGCGATCGGAAAGGGACGGCGAGGAACATGGAGCCGCCCGCTGGCAGCAGGGATTCCAACTGCCCGAGATGCTCCGTGAACTGATGCATCTCCGCTCGATTCTCATCAATCGACTCGGGCTTTTCGAGTCGAACAATGAGGATTTTGGAATGGTAGCCCGACTTTTTGTCACCACGACTCTCCATGGTTTCCTCGATCGGATGGGCATCAATGCGACGGAGCAGTTTCTGACACAAGGACTGCATGAAAGGGAACTTCCACCCAGGACCGCTTCCTAAATCTCCAGAGACGGGGATTCCCGGACTCATCACGCTCGTTCAAACAGCACATCCCCTGTCACATAATCTCATCGAGTAGGGTTTGACCCCATAGGCACCCGACACACACGAATTACTATTCTAAAAATGATGAACGTCCTTTTGACCAAAGCCATCTGCCTCACAAGCCTGCTTTCGATCAATATTCGCGCATCAGACGCCGAATCAACCAGACCTGCCGACACCGCTCATCGGGAGGAATCAGGCGTATTAGCACACGGTACCATTTCAGCGATAAGCAATGACAGGATCATCGTCGTCGCTCCCGGCTCTCGCGAACCCATCCGATATTCCCACTGCGAAGGCACAGTCTACGTCGATGAGAGTGGCGATCCAATAATGCTCGACGTCGTGAAATCAGGAGTATCCGTCACAGTCTTTTACTCACAGGCTGAAGATCAGCGAATGGCCAACCGGGTCATCGTCGGCAAGAGGCCGGCCACCCAGATAATTCAAATCGATTGCTAAAGCGCCCCCTCGCCTTTGACACAAAAGGGAGAATTTCATGTCCAAACACAACAGTCGGCAGACAAGGATCCAAAAGCCATGAATCAATCCGATATCACCTTGGAGTGTATCCGCACCGGAAACAATCTGTTGCGAGGAGAGCTCTCCGCCGTCCAGACCTATGAGCTGGCAATCAAGAGACATCCAGGATTGGCCACAGCCTTTGATCTGGATAGAATCTCGCGCGAGCACAGACGATCTGTCCGAATCCTCACAGCAGTGGTGCGCGGTATAGGCGGAGAGCCGACAAGTAGTTCAGGTGCCTGGGGAGTCTTCGCCAACAGCGCCCCGACTGCAGCCAACTTCCTGGGGGCTCAATCGATGGTCGAGTCACTAAGGGTGGGTGAAGAACAAAGTCGAAACGACTATGAGGACGCTCTCGATGCTGAAAACACGACGGAGAGTTTTAAGACAATCATCCGTTCCGATCTGCTAACAAGCGTCGAGGATCACATCACCAGTTTGGAAAGACTCCAGAACGCAGTCTCCTGATCTTTCTCCAGCTGGAGTCACGGTAAGGTCGCGGGCAAGATCGAGAATCGTTGTCCTTTCTCGTGGCGTGAGACCGCAGGGCAGGTTCCCCGGACGTCCGGCATTCCATCCCACGTGAGATTTCGCTTTTTGTAACGGGCTGGATTTCGATTTTTTGCCCCTTGGCGTCCGCGCTGTCAGCCGGGACTGAGGGAGGGTTAGGCCCTATAGCTGGTGCCCCGTAATCCGCTTTAAGTAACCATGACCCCACTTTTCTTCAATGAACTTCCTGAATCCAATGAAACATCAAAACGAACCTCCCCGAATCCTTAACTTACCTGCAGCCCTGCTGGCAGCGGCGTTAATAACTCTTGTCACCCATCCCATTTCGAACTCCTTCGCTCAGGAAGCGTTTACCGACGAAGCGGGTACTGAAGTACTTACCCGGGGTCCGGTGCACGAAGCGTTTGCGGGGGTGATCAGCTATGAGGCTGTTCCGGGTGTCGTGGTAGCAGCAGCTCCGCCCGAATTGATAGAAGAGATTCCGCCGGGCGAGCGTCCCGTGGGCGATGACGTGACTTGGATTCCCGGCTATTGGGCATGGGACGATGAGCGGAATGACTTTCTCTGGGTCAGCGGAATATGGCGCGCACTTCCACCGGGACGTGAGTGGATCGTGGGTTATTGGGCGGAAACCACCGCAGGATATCAATGGACTTCCGGTTACTGGGCTGATGCCGTCGCGGAGGATATAACCTATCTGCCCGCACCCCCTCGAAGTCTGGAAGAAGGGCCCAATATTGCAGCCCCGTCGTCAAACCACGGCTGGACCCCGGGCTGCTGGATCTGGAGTCAGGAGCGCTATGCATGGAGTCCTGGTTACTGGGCTGAGGTTCGACCGGATTGGGATTGGATGCCCGCGCACTATGTCTGGACCCGTCGCGGTCATGTCTTTGTAGACGGCTACTGGGATCACTCGGTGCAACATCGTGGAGTTCTGTTCGCGCCGGTCTATTTTGACCGCGGGGTCTATTCCCGCCCGGGCTACTCCTACTCTCCCTCCATCGTGATCGATCTGGGCGTGTTTGCTTCGCATCTCTTCCTGCGTCCGAATTACGATCACTACTACTTCGGAGATTATTATGCTCCGAGGTATCGGGAGAACGGCTTCTTTGCTTCCTTTTCCTTTCATTCCAGCCGGCGCGGCTATGACTCGATTTACGCCCGTCAACGGTGGGAGCATCGAGATGATCGGGACTGGGAACACAGGCACGAGCGGGACTACCAGTTTCGCCGTGATGACGAAAGCGCAAGGCCCCCCCACACCTGGGCAGCTCAAAGCCGAATGGATGCCCGATCGCCAGACGTTCTTCGCAACCAATCCATGCTGGCCACCTCACTTGACCAACTGTCCGCGCGGACAGACTCCTCGACGCGCTTTCAGTCTGTAGATCAGGATGATCGGCAGCTCCTCGCACAACGTGGGAAAGAAGTTCAAAAATCCCGCGAGAAACGCCGTGACCTTGAAGTTACGAATGCGGAAACCCAGCGCGAAGGTGGCAAGATAATCCCTTCGATAGTCCCCGCCTTAGAGACACCAATCGCAGCAAAAGCGAATGACGAAAGGAAGGGAACCGACTCACCACCCGAGCGTCAGCGCGGCCCCCGGCCGCAAGATACTACTGCCGGGAGCGCCCCCCGAACCGCGACCCAACCACAACCCGGGAATTCCTCCAAGGGCAGCAAAGGCAGGGACATGAATCCCGAGTCTCCACAGGAACCGGGAGTCATCCCTCAGCCGCCAATGACCGAGCCACAACCCGGTCGTCTCTCCACGGATACCAAAGGCAGGGACATGAAACCGGGAGTTCCTCAGGAACCGGGGGTCAGTCCTCAGTTGCCAACTACCGAGCCACAACCCGGTCGCCTTTCTACAGATACCAAAGGCAGGGACATGAAACCGGGCGCTCCGCAGGAGCCTGGAGTCAGACCTCAGCTGCCAACTACCGAGTCACAACCAGGTCGCCCCGCTCAGGAGAGCAGAGGCAGGGAGATGATTCCGGACGCTCCTCAGGTGCCACAAGTCCGTCCTCAGCTGCCCGTCCCTCAGCCACAACCCGGTCGTCCCGCTCAGGAAGGTAGAGGAAGGCAGATGAAACCCGAGGCTCCACAGGTGCCGCAAGTAAGGCCTCAACAGCCTGCCCCACAACAACAACCTTCGCGTCCTGCGCAGGAGAGCAGAACCAGGGAGATGAAACCCGAGGCTCCGCAGCTACCGCAAGTAAGACCTCAACAGGCTCCTTCCCGGCCACAACCCGCCCGCCCTGCTCAGGAAGAAAGGGGCAGAGACAAGAAGGATGAAGAGCAACGAGGCAGAGGGAATAGGAACTGAAGGGAAATCTGATTGCTCTTACCCCGTTTCGGCGCACGCCCGAGCGGGACAGTTCCGGGGGAACATGACAACCCAACGCCGTAATCTATCGGGACCGTGCTTGGGTTAGTAGGTCACGAATGCCGTATGCCCTTCTCCCGGAGTGATCAAAAAATCTTAGCTCCTCTTGTGAGATGCTTTTACATAACACCCCGCTTTCCCTCCGAGGGGATCGGCGATAAGGATGGAGACGCCAAAAAGATCGTCGTCCCGTCGGCGCATTCCTTTTGGCGTTTCTCGATGCAAGAGTCTGCGGAACGACTCCCCCCTCCGGGGGGCGACAGCCATTCTTGAGTATCCACTCGTGACCGACTCTCCCCTTGCGACTATCCGATCTTCCTCAATGTTGTCCCTCTCCTTTCCGGAGATCTTTTCCCTATGGGTGACAACGCGATCATTAAAATTCAGGGAGCCCGCCAGCATAACCTGAAGAACCTCAGTCTGGAGATCCCGAGAAACCGCTTCGTTGTGATCACCGGGGTATCGGGCTCCGGCAAGTCGTCTCTCGCCTTTGACACCCTCTATGCGGAAGGACAGCGCCGCTATGTGGAGTCACTCTCGGCCTACGCCCGCCAGTTCCTCGATCAGCTCGAAAAGCCGGACGTTGATTTCATCGAGGGGCTCACGCCGGCCATCGCGATCGAGCAGCGCAGCTCCCAGCCCAATCCCCGCTCCACCATCGCCACGGCGACGGAGATTTACGATTACCTGCGCATCCTTTACGCGGCGCTCGGGCTTCCTCACGACCCTGAGACGGGAACGCCCCTGGTCCGCCACACCATCAAAGACATCGTTGATCACCTCACCACGTTCCCTGAGAGCACCCGCATCATTCTGCTCGCTCCGGTGAAGAAGGAAAAAGGTGAGACGATACGGGAAGTCCTCGAACGCTATCGGGCTCAGGGCTTTCTTCGCGCCCGGATCGACGGAAAGATCGTCGAAATCGAGGAGATAGCCGAAAAGGCGAAACCAAAATTGGCGGACATCGTCATTGACCGTCTCGTCGTCCGTGAAGACATTCGCAGCCGACTCGCTGACTCTCTCGAAATCGCGCAGAAGCTCTCCGAAAACCGCATCAGCGCCCTCGTCCAGCCTCCCGGTGCGGAGGACTACGAGCCTTACGATTTCACCTTCAACTACACCAATCCGGAGACCGGATTCTTCCTGCCGAAACTGACGCCGAAACATTTCTCCTTCAACAGCCATTTCGGCGCCTGCGCGAGCTGCCACGGTCTCGGTTCCCGCCTCGTCCCGGATGGCGAACTGATGGTTCCCGACCCTGACAAGTCACTTCGCGACGGAGGGGTCAAAACCTGGTGGACGGGATCAAAGTCACGAAAGGGATTTCATCAGCGGACCATCGAAGACCTGGCGAAAGCCTACTCCGCCGATCTTGACGCCCCGATCCGCAGCCTGCCGCGCGAGTTCAAAAAAGCGCTCCTCTACGGGGACGACTCTTTCGAGGGACTGTCGACCCAGGCAACCCGGCTTCTCGAAACAACGAAGAGCGAAGTCACCAAACGAAATGTCCGGCGCTTCATGTCCGCAAAGCCCTGCCCCGACTGCGAAGGCAAACGGCTCAAGGATGAGATTCTTTCGGTGACACTCAACCATCAGTCGCAGCCGCTCTCCATCGAGGGCTTCACCGCGCTCTCCATCGCCGAAGCGATCACGTGGCTTGGCGGCGTGATCCTTTCCGACGTGCAGGCCACCTACGCGACCGAAGTCCTCACCGAAGTGAAAAAGCGTCTCACCTTTCTCAATACCGTCGGTCTCGGCTATCTCTCGCTGGATCGCCAGAGCGGGACCCTCTCGGGCGGGGAAAGCCAGCGTATCCGTCTCGCCACCCAACTCGGGGCCGGTCTCGCCGGGGTTCTCTACGTCCTCGATGAACCGAGCATCGGACTGCATCAGGCCGACAATGAGAAGCTCATCGCGACCCTGAAGAATCTGCGCGACGTCGGCAACACCGTCATCGTCGTCGAACACGACGAGGATACAATCCGCGCCGCCGATCATCTCCTTGATCTTGGTCCGGGTGCGGGGGAAAACGGAGGCCAGCTTCTCGCTCAGGGCACTCCCGACGAAGTCATTGCGAATCCCCGCTCGATTACCGGGGCGTATCTCTCCGGTCGTGAAAAGATTGAAATTCCTACGCCCACCGCATTTGCCACCGAGACCCGCGAGCTCATCGTGCGGGGGGCCCGTGAGCACAATCTCAAGAATATTGATGTGCGTTTTCCCCTTGGAAACTTCATCTGTGTGACCGGCCTCTCGGGGAGCGGCAAGTCAACCCTCGTCGATGACATTCTCCGCCGCGCCCTCTTCCGGCATTTTCATCACAGCAAAGACAAACCGGGCGATCACGACGCCGTGGAAGGTCTCGAGCACATCGACAAGGCCATCGTCATCGACCAGGCTCCGATCGGGCGCAGCCCCCGATCAAATCCGGCGACGTACATCGGTCTCTTTGGTCCGATCCGGGATCTGTTCTCGCAGCTCCCCGCCGCGCGAACGCGGGGTTATGAGCCGGGCCGTTTCAGTTTCAACGTCGCGGGAGGCCGCTGTGAAACCTGCGAAGGTGACGGCCTCATTCGCATCGACATGCATTTCCTCAGCGACGTCTACGTAACCTGTGAATCCTGCAACGGGCGGCGCTACAATCGGGAGACGCTCGATATCACCTACCGGGGCAAAAGCATCGCCGACGTCCTCGAGATGACAGTGGAGGAGGCTCTCGCCTTCTTTCAAAAAATCCCGAAGATCAGTCAGCAACTTCGCGCCCTGCGCGACGTTGGCCTTGGCTACGTGAGACTGGGGCAGTCCGCGACAACCCTCTCCGGCGGAGAAGCCCAGCGAATCAAACTGGCGACCGAGTTGGGGAAAACCGCGACGGGTAAAACGGTCTATCTACTCGACGAGCCGACCACGGGCCTGCACTTTTCCGACATCGCCACGCTTCTGGAAGTCTTTTACCGGCTTCGTGATCAGGGCAACACGCTTATTGTGATTGAGCACAACCTCGACGTCATCAAGTGTGCCGACTGGGTCATCGACATGGGACCCGGCGGTGGAAATGCCGGAGGTAGCATTGTCGCCGAAGGGACTCCGGCACAAGTGGCGAAGACAAAAGGCTCAGTCACCGGTCCGTATCTGGGCAGGGTATTGCAGCGGGGAAGCAGGTAATTTTTCCGGGGACGACTTCCGTCCCTTGTCCACCCCGACCCCGTCATTGATCTGAAGAATTCTTTTCAGACAGAGACGCGTCATGGAGCTATCGTCCCTCCGCCTCCATGCGCCTTCTGATCGTCGAAGATGAACCCAAAACCGCAGCTCTCCTCGCCACCAGACTCGGCGAGGAGGGATTTGAGGTGGTAAAAGAAGAGGACGGTGAATCCGGCCTGGCGCAGGCACTCAGTGGATCATTTGAAATATTGCTCGTAGATATCATGCTGCCAAAGCTTGACGGCTTAAGTCTCGTTCGTTCCATTCGGGCAAAAGGCCTCGCTACGCCTGTCATTATGTTATCCGCGCGCGGCGAGATCGAGCAGCGGGTCGAGGGGCTTGACGCCGGTGCGGACGACTACCTTCCGAAGCCCTTCGCGATGTCCGAACTTCTCGCGAGAATACGCTCTCTAGTGAGACGCAACGCACAACAGAAACCTAGCCGCTTCGTACTCGACGACCTTTCTTTCGATCACCTGACACGTGAGGTTCGGCGAGCCGGCCGGCGCATAGAATTGTCCACAAGGGAGAGCCTCCTCCTTGAATGCCTTTTCCGGGCGGAAGGACAGGTCGTCAGCCGGAGAGATATTATCAGCAAGGTGTGGGAGTATGACTTCGATCCGGGAACTAACCTTGTCGAGGTCTACGTCCGCCGCTTGAGGGAAAAGGTTGATCGGGATTTCCCCAACTCACTCATTCAAACGATACGCGGACTCGGCTACGCGTTAAGGCTTGGATCATGACACTACGTCGACGCATCCTTTTGTATTACTCCCTCACACTCAGCTTTTCGCTGGTGGTCGTGGCTTACTGGAGCTGGTATGAACTGACCGAGCAGCACAATGAAATGCGGCAGGGTTTCGCGCTTGATGCCCGGGAAAACCACCCCCCGCTTGAGGAAGCTCTCGAAATCGTCGTCTACGGTGGCCTTCCTGCCATCCTCCTTGGAATTCTCATCGGCGGGTTCCTGATGCGGCGGGCTTTTCAACCGATCGAGAATCTGATCGAAGCTCTCGAGAACACCGATGTTTCCAATCTTTCCGCCCCGGTGCCGCGCAATGGCAATGGCGATGAGTTAGATCGCATGGCTGCTGTGTTCAACCGGATGAAGGAACGTCTCGAACTTTCATTCGCCCGGGTGCGTGAGTTCACTCTGAACGCCTCCCATGAGCTGAAGACGCCTCTCACGATCATGCACAGCACGCTGGAGCAGACGATCACCCGGGCGGATGCGACTGAACACGAGCGGGAGGATGCCGTTGCCCTGCTTGAGGAAGTGCAAAGGCTTTCCACCATCGTTGGCCAACTCTCATTTCTGGCGAGGGCCGACGTCGGATTGGTATCCTTCTCCCGTGAAAAGGTAGCCCTTCATGATCTGGTCAAGGATCTGGCTGAGGAGATCGCCATTCTTGCGACCGGAAAAAACCTCACCGTCAGCGTTTCGCTCGGTGAGCCGGTCGTGGTTTCCGGGGATAGAATGAGACTTCGTCAGCTCCTCCTGAATCTCGGCGATAACGCCGTGAAGTACAATGAGGATGGAGGGGAGATCGAGCTGACTCTGCACGAAAAGGACGGTGAAGCGATTCTCACTATCTGCAACACGGGCGTTTCCCTCTCACCGGAGCTGAACACCCGGGTCTTCGAGCCATTTTTCCGGGGAGACTCCGCCCACAATAGCGTCATCGAAGGAAGCGGTCTGGGCCTTAGTATTGCGAGGTCCATTGTTGAAGCACACTCGGGTCGTCTTGATTTTGAGACCCTCGCTGACGGGCACACCTGCGTGACCCTGTCGCTCCCTCTCGCGGTTCAGCAGTGAGCTGCTGATTATGAAAGAACTGTCATCTTTCGGCGGCTGCGTTGACTAAATCCGCCACGGGGCCGTCATTTGGAAAAGACGGTCACGTAATGAAACTGGTTCGCACTCCGCATCCCTCCTCAAGCAGACCGCTTTCTGTCTGCATTCAGGAAAACCCTTCGCGCGTTTCCACCGATCACCAGGGTGGACCAGCCCCCCGCACTTCCCGGTGAAAGTTTCCTGACATCGATCAGACACACCAAAGCCCCCCTGACAGAACACCCTCGAAAACATGCAAGGCCAATCTCCCTCTCTTGAGCTCGTCTACCCTGTCCCGGACCGGGATCGGGTCCTCCCTGACAACATCTTCGACACTCCAACCGAATCCGTTCAGGATTTCGCCTTCAATTCCAAAGTTGCCTCCGTGTTCGATGACATGGTTGACCGTTCGGTTCCCTACTACCGCGAGATACAGCGCATGACCGGTCAACTCGCGGCGGACTTTGCGGTTCCCGGAACGATGATCTACGATCTGGGATGCGCCACCGGAACAACGATGGCGCTGATGGACCGCAGTGTCTCCGCCGAAGTCACCCTCGTAGGAGTCGATAATTCCGCCGACATGCTTCAAAAGTGCCGCGAGAAGCTAGAAGTCGCCGGAATCGAAAAGCGATTCAAGCTTGTTGAGGCGGACTTAAATCAGGATTTCGAAATCGAGAATGCCTCGGTTGTTCTGCTGGTGCTGACCCTGCAGTTCGTTCGACCGCTCCACCGGGAGCGCCTCATCAAGAGGATCTATGACGGATTGATTCCAGGCGGCTGCGTCATCCTCGTGGAAAAGGTTCTCGGAGAGAGCTCCCACCTCAATCGTCTCTTTATCGAACATTATTATGAGTTAAAGCGGGCGATGGGCTACTCGGATCTCGAGATCTCGCAGAAACGCGAGGCGCTTGAGAACGTTCTTGTTCCCTACCGTCTGACCGAGAATCTGGAGATTCTCGCCAAGATCGGGTTCTCGCAGGAAGACACATTTTTCAAGTGGTACAACTTTTGTGGAATTGTCGCCGTGAAGTGAACCTTTGATTTCGCCCCCTGCTATGATCTCTCTCGGCAATTTTTTCTTCAAGTATCGAAACGGGCTCTTCCCTCTGGCAATTGCTCTGTTGTTCATCCCCTCGCCTTCTTTGTTCTCCGACTGGCGAATCGCAGCTGCTGTCGGCATCGGGTTAGTCCTCCTAGGTCAGGTCATTCGGGCGGTAACGGTTGGCCTCGTTTACATTGTTCGGGGCGGCAGAGGGGGCAGGGTCTATGCGGATGACCTCGTGACCGAAGGCATGTTCTCGCATTGCCGAAACCCTCTTTATGTCGGCAATTTCCTCGGAATTCTCGGTGCGGTGGTCTCGTCAAACTCTCTGGTGGCAGCCGTGTTCGGCGGGGTCTTCTTCCTGGTCGCCTACATCGCGATCACCCTTGCCGAGGAAAATTTTCTCCGGGGTAAGTTCGGCGACGCCTACGACACTTATTGCGCCAACGTGCCCCGGTTTACGTTTAAGACGAAAGGTCTTGGCACGACCCTGGGTGCCTCCAGGTTCAACTGGCAGCGATTGATCGTCAAAGAATACGGAACCATGTTCGTTTCGCTTTCCGGCGTCCCTTTGATTCTACTTTTCACCCGCCATCAAATCAGCTCTCTCCCCTGGTGGGAGGACGGATGGGACATCGGGCTCTTAATCGCAATCACCATCCTGACAGGCGCTTACTGCCTCGCCCGATGGTTGAAGAAGTCCGGAAAAATCACAGAGTAATCCAAGTGAGCGGCTCATCGGGAGCTGATGATTCAAGAGGGCTGCCAATCCACCATGGAACGCTGGAAGATTTACGCTTTCGCCGCCGCCTTCTTTGCCGGACTAACTTCTGTTGTTGCCAAGGCAGGGCTGAAAACAGTGGGTGCGGACCTGGGATTGGCCATTCGCACGGTTTTTGTTTTTGCCTTCGTCATGCTCAGCACTCTCCTGCTGACCGATGCAGCCAGGACGGCGACCAGCCTTCAGTCGGCAGGGTGGAAAACTGTCGCGCTCCTCGCCCTTTCAGGTCTCACAACAACGCTTTCATGGATCTGCTACTATCGGGCGATGCACGAGGGGAGTGTTTCGTATGTCGCCCTGGTGGATAAAGGCAGCATCCTCGTGACCCTTTCCCTTTCGATTCTGCTTCTCGGTGAACCGTTCACCTGGCGTGTGGGAATTGGAGCCCTATTTGTTGTCGCCGGTCTTGTGGTGCTGGCCGGGGGAAAGTAGCCGCTCATCCCGGGTGATTTCGGTCAAATGGGGCGCGGCTCCAAAAATCCGGAAAATACTGACACCTTTTTGATCAGCTGGATATCCCACATCCTCTTGGAGTTAGTCTGCGTCAGGAAACTCCTCTGACTTCGATCGCACGTGTTTTTGATTGCCTGAAGTTATAAATACCATATTTTTAATATAATTTTAGATTCATGACCGAACCTTTTATCCACGTTCCAGCATCGGCAGAGGCGGAGGATTTCAGGGTTCCGGCGCCATTGGAGATGGCGTCCCTATGTCGTGACATTCCCGAGGACACGACGGAGCATTACCGCTCATTCTACGAAAACGCCGTCGAGGGATTCTACCGCACCACGATCCACGGGGCCTATCTGCGGGTGAATCTCGCCCTGGCGAGAATGTATGGCTACGACAGTGTTGCCGAACTCGTCCACGTCTCCCGGCTCAGCGCGAGAAAGCTCTATGTCGAAGCGGGGCGCCGGGCTGAGTTCGTCCGGAGAATGGAGGAATCAGAGGTTTTGTCAGGGTTTGAATCCGAAGTCTTCCGTCGCGACGGAACCCGCATCTGGATATCGGAGTCGGCCCGGGTCATGAGAGACAAGGATGGAGGTATTCTCTACTTCGAAGGGACCGTTACCGAAATCACCCGGCAGAAGGAAGCCGAGCTCGCCCTCATTGCATCGCGTGCGGAACTGGAACGTCGTGTGGAGGAAAGAACTTCAGAGCTGAGGGAACAGATGGAGCGATTCGACCGCCTCATCAGCAATATTCCCGGAATGGTCTACCAGCTCCTCCTCTCCCGTGACGGCAAGACCAGCTTCACCTACGTGAACGGAGTCGTCATGGACATCTTCGGACTCAATCCCGAGGAGGTTATCGCCGGAGCAGCGGATCCGTTCACGATGGGACATCCGGATGATACTGAATCACTCCGAAGATCCGCTATCCAGGCGATCAAGACGCTGGAACCCTGGCATTGGGTCGGACGCATTGTGTGCAAAGCGGGATCGGTCAAATGGATTCACGTTCAGTCTCGTCCGCTGAAGCGGGATGACGGCACCCTTGTCTGGGACGGAGTCGTCACCGACGTCACGGAACTGCACGACACACGGCACGCCCTGCAGAAAACCCAGAAGCACCGCACCTCCATCCTCGAAGTCTCCCCCGACGGTATCCTGACCATCGATGCGGAGGGCAAAATACTCGGAGTGAACTCAGCCGCCGAACGCACTCTCGGCGTGATGGAAAAAGCGATCATCGGAAAGCGTTTGTCCGACATCCTCTCGGAAAACTCACTGCGCTTTTTCGGAAACACTGATAAATCGAAATTTTCCGACCTGATCGAAACCATAGTCGCCGGAAAGCGTTGTGAAGTGAAGGCACTGCGCTGTGACGGATCAGAGTTTCCTGTCGAGATCACCGTCTCCCCGGTGTCAATGGAGAGTGAAAAGCTCTTTACGATCAATCTCCGTGACATCAGCGCGAGGAAGCGCTTCGAACAGCAGTTGCGCGAATCCCGCGACGACGCGCACCGGGCCAACCGGGCGAAAAGCGACTTCCTTTCCCGGATGAGCCATGAGTTGCGCACCCCGTTGAATGCCATCCTCGGCTTCAGTCAGCTCCTTTTGCGTCGGGAGATTGATCCGAAAAAATCCGAGAAAGTGGAGTTCATTCAACGAGCCGGCAAACATCTCCTCCACCTCATCAATGAGATCCTCGATCTGGCGCGAATCGAATCAGGAAAGCTCTGCTGCTCGATCGAAGAGGTCTCTACCGTCTCCGTCATTGAGGAGATCGCGGTTTTTGCCGGCCCCCTCGCTCAGGAAAGGGGAATTGCCCTGAATCTTAATCTGCCGGCCGGGAAGGACTATCTGGTTTCCGCAGACCAACAGAGACTCAAACAAATTCTCCTGAATCTGGTCGCCAATGGCATCAAGTACAACAGGGAGGGCGGCTCTGTTACCGTCGGCTGCGCCCTGCTGCCGGAGGAGTCGATTCGTCTTACGGTCTCTGACAACGGGATCGGCATTCCTGCCGACCGTCTTCCCGACCTCTTCACTCCGTTTGAGCGCCTCGGCGCCGAGATGAGTGAAACCGAGGGAGCCGGAATCGGACTCGCGCTATCACAAAGTCTCGCCGAGCTCATGGGTAGCCGGATCACCGTCGAGAGCACGGCAGGCGTGGGGAGTTGTTTCTCGCTTGAACTCCCCCTCGCCCACCTCCCCGCGCGAATTGAATCTCCGGTTCCGGTATCGGACTTCATCGCGAGGACTGGCGCCACCGTTTTTCCCTCCGCACGCTGCCCGGCGGAGAATCCCCGGCATCTCCTCTATATCGAGGACAACCCGGTCAACCTGCGTCTCATCGAAGACATCGTCTCGGAATGCGGTGGATGGGAAATCGCCACCACCAGTCGTGGCCGGGAGGGAATCGCGATGGCCCGGGCCACGGTGCCGGACCTCATCTTTCTCGACCTGCATCTGCCCGACCTCAGGGGTGACAAGGTGCTTCGCCAACTGAGAAGAATCCCGGAGCTTTCCGGAACAAAAATTGTGGTGATCAGCGCCGATGCCATGGACCAGTCGACCGACCGGTTCTCGACGATCGGAGCTGACTTTTTCCTAACCAAACCCATCCGCGTTTCCCGTATCATCGAGCTGCTCGATACGGTCGCGTCAGAAGCCGGGGGGCTACCCGCATGAAAGCGCTCGAAACGTTCATCAAACAGGCGCGCTTTCTTATCGTCGACGACGAGATCACCAATGTCTGCCTTCTTGAGGAAACCCTGATTGACGAGGGGCTCAACGAATTCGTAAGCACGACCGATTCCCGGAAGGCTGTCGAACTGTTTCGGGAGTATCAGCCTGACATTGTTCTACTGGATCTGATGATGCCCTATCTGAACGGCTTCGAAGTCCTCGACCGGATCAACAGTCTCATTCCCCCGGATCAGCTTGTTCCGGTGATCATCCTGACTGCCGACATCACACCGGCGACGCGGAACCGGGCTCTCAAAAGCGGTGCCAGGGATTTCCTCACAAAACCACTCGATCCGGATGAGCTGATCCTGAGATGCCGCAATCTTCTGGAAATGCGTCATCTTCATATCGGCCTTGAGCAACAAAAGCGAAAACTCGAAGCTCGCATCGAACAGACCAGCGTTAGTCTCGAAACCACTCTCGAAGAACTCAAGCTGAGCCGGAGCCTCTCCCTGTATCAGGACCGCTTGCACGTCTTCGCTGAAATGACAGGCGGTGTCATCCACGATTTCAACAACTGTCTGTCCATCCTGAAAGGCTACAGCGATCTCCTGCAAATGGAGGGAATGCTCGATGACCCCGGCAACGCCCTCGAAATGCTCGGGCACATGAGCACCGCAGCGTCCGACGCGGCCGGAGTCGTGGGCCGTCTTCGCCATTTCTACAATCCCGACAAGAATGATGACAAATGCCTCCCCGAGGACTTGTCCGGCCTTCTCAAAGAAGCGGCGGATCTGTCGAGAATGAAGTGGGAGGCGGGTGCCGCGGGAAGTGACCTCACTATCGATCTCAGGTTCGAGCTAGACCACACCGCTCCCCTTCTCTGCAACGCCGCCCAGGTCCGTGAGATGTTCATCAATGTCATCTTCAATGCCATCGACGCGATGCCCTCCGGTGGAATCATCACCCTTCGGAGTATTGATACTGAGAGCGGAGTCCATATCGAGATTGAAGACACCGGAATCGGAATGCCGGAGGAGATCAGGCTGAAATGCCTCGATCCTTTCTTTTCGACCAAAGGGGAAAAAGGCACCGGGCTGGGACTGGCCATGGTAAACCGGATTGTTGCCGAGCATGGCGGCACCCTTTCGATACGATCCCGGACTGGAGAGGGAACCGTGTTCTTGATCGACCTCCCCCGTTCCGCCAATCGAACCGGACAAACCGGGATGACCCTGTCACGCATCCATCGCCCGCTGAGGATCCTCTTTGCCGAGGACAATGACTCGGTAAGGGAGGTTGTCAGGCGCTTTCTTGAAGCGGACGGTCACTCCGTCACCGCCGTAGCAAACGGGTGGGATGCTTCCAATGTCTTCAGCCCGGACCACCACGACCTTGTTGTGACCGACCTTTCCATGCCTCGAATGAACGGCGAATCGCTCGCCGACCATATCAAGGCAATCTCTCCCGCCACACCGGTCATCATGATCACCGGATTCGATTCCCTCATGCTGCCGGGAGGAAGCACCCCTGCCAGCGTCGATTCGCTGCGAAGCAAACCTGTTTCGAGAAACGACCTGAACCAGGCAATCTCGGAAGCCTTCGCCGCGCAGGGACTTCCGTCCTGATCTTGATCTTGATCTTGATCTTGATCTTGATCTTGATCTTGATCGAAGAGGATTAAGACCAGGATCAAGATCAAGAAAAAGACTCTGAGTTCGAGTTAAACCGGGTACTCCCACGGGGCCCGATAGTCTCTCCTCAGGAGCTTGTTCGCCTCCTCATCTCCGGGAAAGGTCTCCGTCTCGCCATTCCACTCGACACCGCGGCCCAGCTTCTGACTGATCATCCCGAGCAGACTCATGTTTGTCGCGAGGTGGCCGATCTCGACATCGGCGACGGGAAGACGCTTTTGCTCGATGCACTCGATGAAATCCCTCCAGAGCGGGGGCACATTGTGCCCGTCCTTCTCGTCATCGAATTTCGGGTCCTCGTGGATAATCTCTCCTCCCTCGGCCGGATAGAAGGTCCATCCGTCGCGCCATCCCATGTGAAAGGTCCCTTTGGTTCCGTAGAAATAGCAGCCGACCTTCGACTTCTCGGCCTCGTTCCCGGCAAAACGGCGATGCTCCCACACGGCGGTAAACTTCTCAAATTCGTAGGTCACGACCTGATGATCGGGTGAATCGGAGGTCTGCTCTTTCTCATTCAGAACGACAGGTCCCTTGATCGGGCGCCCCCCCATGGACGAGATCTTCCGTGGATGTTTTTCATCCGACCACCAGAGAATCTGATCGAGCCAGTGCACTCCCCAGTCACCGAGAATCCCGTTGGCGAAGTCGAGGTAGTTCCGGAAGCCACCGGGATGAATGCGCTTGTTGAAGGGACGCAGTGGAGCGGGCCCGCAATAGAGGTCCCAGTCCAGGTTCGGCGGTACCGGTGAATTCGGCGTCGGAGCCTCGGGACCTCCGCCACTGTGGGCAAAAGCACGAATCATCCCGATCTCCCCCGCTCCGCCTTCTTTGAGAAACTTCATCCCGCTGACGTGATGCGGCCCGATGCGGCGATGCATCCCGACCTGCACGACCCGCTCGTGCTCGCGCGCCGCTTTCACCATGGCCCGGCTCTCCTGAATGGTGTGGCCGGTGGGCTTCTCGACAAAGACATGGGCTCCGGCCTTGATGCACGCGATCCCCTGGAGGGCGTGCCAGTGATCCGGGGTCGAAATGATCGCGATCTCGATCTTCTCCTTTTCGAGCATCTCGCGATAGTCGCGATACATCGCCGGCATTTTTCCGGTGATGCTCTCGACTTCGTCCGCCGAGACTTCGAGCTCATCGGCGTCGACATCCACGAGCGCGACGACATCGACTGAACCGTCTTCGATTGCCACCCGCAGGATGTTCATTCCCCACCATCCCGAACCGATCAGGGCAGTGCGATATTGTTTGCCCGGTTTGTCCTGAGCTCTGATCCAGGGGCCGATGGCCTGGCTGGTCATCACGGCGGCTCCGGCGGCGGTTTCGATAAATCGGCGTCGATTCAGGGGTTTCATGAAGGATTGGGAAATTTACAGGGGCGAAAAGGTTGCATGCAGGTCCTCACTGCGCGACCTACGTGATTGTGATAATGAAGGCCGCCTTTTACGATGCCAAGCCCTACGATCAGGAATTTTTCCTGAAAGCAGCGGCTCTCAATGCCATCGAGATTGAATTTCACTCATTCCGCCTCTCCCGATCCACCGCCCCCACGGCCACCGGCTGCTCCGTTGTCTGCGTCTTTGTCAACGACCAGGTGGACCGGCCCTGTCTTGAGGTGCTCGCACGGGAGGGCGTTCAACTCATCGCCCTCCGCTGTGCCGGATTTAATCAGGTCGATCTCAAGGCGGCCGCCGCTCTTGGCATCCGCATCGTCCGTGTCCCCGCTTACTCGCCCCACGCCGTCGCCGAGCACACCATTGCCCTGCTCCTGACCCTGAACCGGAAGATCCACCGGGCCTACAATCGCGTCCGGGAACACAATTTTTCCCTGAATGGACTGGTTGGATTCGACCTTCATGGAAGAACCGCAGGCATTGTCGGCACGGGAAAGATCGGCAGGATCACGGCAGAGATCCTGCGTGGCTTCGGGATGGAGGTGCTCGCCTATGATCTCTTTCCCGACAAGGCCTGGGCCGCGGAAAACCGGGTCGAATACACCACCAAGGAGGATCTGCTCTCCCGCAGCGATGTCGTTTCCCTTCACACCCCGCTGACTCCCGAGACGCACTACCTGATCAACCGCGAGGCCATAGCGACGATGAAAACAGGGGCCTATCTCATCAACACGAGCCGGGGAAAACTCATCGAGACGACTGCCCTCATTGAAGCCCTGAAGCAGAAGAAACTCGGCGGGGTCGCCCTCGATGTCTACGAGATCGAGGAAGGCGTCTTTTTCGAGGACCTTTCCCATGATGTGCTGC
Organism: Akkermansiaceae bacterium UBA2381; assembly: GCA_002344215.1. GTDB lineage: Bacteria > Verrucomicrobiota > Verrucomicrobiia > Verrucomicrobiales > DEV007 > Arctic95D-9. The sequence goes on along the minus strand of DDSV01000014.1, from coordinate 36,261 downwards.
AGGACGACGACCTCGCCCGGCTCGTCAGTTTCCCGAACGTGCTCGTGACCTCGCACCAGGGATTTCTCACCAGCGAGGCGCTCACCGAAATCGCCCGGGTGACGACGGAGAATATCGCTCGCTTCGGCCGGGGCGAGGACCTCATTGCGGGGACTGAGGTGAAGATGGTTAATTAAAACAGGCCCATTAAGCTAAACGTTCAGCTCAACCGAACCGAGCAGTCCCGAGAACTTGACGGATCCGATCATTATACGCTAAATAAAGCCTATTGTCATGATCCTGTTTCTTAACGCCGAATCTTTTGTCCATCCAAACAGAGGCACTTTCAGGATCCACTGCTGTTTTTCAATGATGCTGTTCGTGCTCTTCGGAGAAACGGGCGCCTTAGCTCAGACGGGGTCCGCTTGGACACCTCTATACAAAGATGAGCACGAAATGAAGAAGGTTACGGAGGGGAACTTCGAGATGGTGGATGGTCTGATATATGTGCCCACGTGGGGTAAGAAAGACTTGGTAAAACAGCCATCACCCGATGCGGCAATTCGAGCAAAAATCCACCTGAAAGAGGGGTGTTTTGCACCGGGATTGTTTCTTCGAAGTAATGAAGACGCGTCGATTCATTACACAGCTGGTCCTTCTCGCTTCGATGAAGCAACGCATACCTATAAGGCTATTTCCCTTCGATGGAAAAATGGCAACCAACGGGGAATTTTTCCAAGTGATTATATTTTAGAGAAACCGATCGGTCCAGGTGATGAAATCGCGCTAGAGTTCCGCTGTATTGGTACAACACTACTAGTGTTGCTGGACGGTCAGCCTGTCATCACCGTTCAAGACGACAAGATCACAGAATCGGGCCATTGGGGAGTTCGGTCTCAGCGCAACGGCTATTTCTCCGACCTCGAAGTTCAAACGCTCACGCCCGACTCCGCTCTTCCAGAAAAGCAGATTCCTGTCAGCAGTCAACCCTCCACACCACCGACAATGCCGACGACCTCAAGCGGTCCGCCGACAGAGGCAGATAAGCAGCTTGAAGCGCTCGACGCCAAGTTCCAGTCCGCCTATGACCGTGAGGTTGGGACGCCCATCGCCTCATCCATCGCTGAACTGAACACGAGCTACCTCGCCGCACTGGATCGCGCCATGACCGCCGCGACAACAGGCAACCAGCTCGACGAAGCACTGGCTCTGCGTGAAGAGAAGCAGCTCGTCACCGACGCGAAACCACTCCTGCCTCTCGATGACACCAAGGCACCCGCCACCCTCAAGAATCTCCGCGAAACCTACCTGAAACAGATCACGGTCTACGAACAGGAGCGGTCGGCGAAAGCGCAACCCGTTTTTGATCAGTACAGCAAGGCTCTCGACGAACTGCAAGCCTCCTTCACCCGCCAGAACAAACTGGATGAGGCGCTCAAGGTAAGGACAGTCAAAGAGCAACTTGGTGACAAAATGAAATCACTTGCCCTTCCCTGGGGCAACGCCGCGCCATGACACGGCATAGAATGACCCCTCTGCTCCGAGTCGCCCGGAAATCGCGGGGGCTGGATTCAAGATCGCTGCGGAGAACTGATCGTTAAACCGTAACACTCCGCCAACACCTTGGCTCAACTCGTCTCAGTTCAGCCAGAAATATCCCGCATTCAAATACGTCGCGTAGCTGACCCAGATCAAATAGGGCACCAGCAACATCGCTGCGGTCCGGTCGAGTGGTTTGAACCGAAGAATCGTCACAAAGATCCACACCCAGAGCGTCGCGATCACCGCGAGGGCGACACCGAGCCAGTGGAGCCCGAAAAATACCGGGGTCCACGCGATGTTGAGAACCATCTGAATGAAAAACGAAGTCAGGGCACGCTGTTTCGCCTGTCCGGCCGGAACCCGGTGCCAGACGAGCGCGAGCGAGATCCCGATCAGCGTGTAGAGCACCGTCCAGACGGGACCGAACACCGCACCTGGCGGCACCCCCGGCGGCCTGACGAGTCCCTCATACCAGTCCCTGAGCGAACCCATCGTCAAAAATGCCCCCGCTGCCCCGAGTCCGTTGATGACGATGATGCAGATGAGGATTTTTGCCCAGAGTTTCATGTGACGTGGAGTACTGCACCATTCGGGAAAGGTCCAGTCTATTCGAACGGGTGGAGAAATCAGGTGAATGATCGAGTCCCTCCGTTACATTCCCGAATCATGACTCTCACCGACCTGGGCTGGAACGAGCGCTTTGACGCCGAGTTCGCCCCCTTTACCAAAAAGGGGTGGGTCCCCGCGCGCCTCATTCGCGACAACAAGATCACTTACGGCGCACTGACGGAAGGCGGCTACGAGTATGAAGTCGTGATGAGTGGCAAGGTCTACCACGATGCCAGTTGCGACGCTGAACTGCCCGCCGTGGGGGACTGGGTCGCCCTGGAGATCGGAACGGGTGATCTCGACCACGTTATTCGCGCCCGCCTCTCCCGTCAGACCTGCTTTTCCCGCAAGGCTCCCGGCAAGAGCAGCGAAGAACAGGTCATCGCGGCGAACGTCTCCCTCGTCTGCGTGGTGACTGATGCCGGAACGGACTTCAACCTGCGGCGCATGGAGCGCTTCTTTGCTCTGATCGGGAGAAGCGGGGCAAAGCCCATTGTCCTCGTCAACAAATCCGATCTTTTCCCCGAGGCACAGAATCTCGAGGCCGCCGCCGCCATCCGCGAACTTTGTCCCGAGGCGGTCGTCCTCGTGACCAGCGCAATCAACGGGGAAAACGTCTCCGCGATCCGCCCCTATCTGAAACCCGGCGTCTCGATCACCTTCGTCGGATCCAGCGGGGTCGGAAAATCCTCGCTCATCAACACCCTCCTCGGCGACGACTGGCAGGAGGAAGGCGAGGTCAATGAGGTCACCGGCAAGGGCCGCCACACGACAACGGCACGTGAGCTCATCGTGCTCGACGAGGGCGGTATCCTCATCGACAACCCCGGGATACGTGAAGTCCAGATGTGGACGGACGAGCACACCCTGAGGGAAAAATTTATCGACATCGAAGACCTTGCCGCCCAGTGTCGTTTTCATGACTGCGGTCACGGAAAGGACACCGGGTGCGCGGTGCGTGAGGCCGTCGAAAGCGGCGTGCTTGCCACCGAGCGCTACGAGGGATTTCTGAAGCTGGACGAAGAGATCGCCAAGCTGAAAAAACGTCTCAAGAAACGCAACATGACCCTGGAACGTCGCGCCAAACGCGATCACCGGATCAAGGCCCGCAATCCCGAGGACAGAAAAGAATACGAAGCGGACCTCAAGCCGCGAGCCTGAAATTGCCCCATGAAAATCAAATCCGCCCGCTTCGCCACGAGCGCCGACAGCGTCGATGCCTGTCCCGCCGCCCAACTGCCCGAGTTCGCCTTTATCGGAAGGTCGAACGTCGGCAAGTCCTCGCTCATCAATCTACTCACCAATCAGAAGGGCCTCGCCAAAGTCTCCGCCCAGCCCGGACACACACGCCTTATCAACTTTTTTGTGGTGAACGAAGAGTGGTGTCTCGTTGATCTGCCCGGCTACGGCTACGCGAGAGCCCCGAAGTCGGAGCGCGATCGCTTTAACGACTTCGTTGCCGACTACCTTGAGTTCCGCGAAGGACTCACCCACGTCTTTGTCCTCATCGACAGCCGGCACGACCCCCAGAACATCGACGTCGATTTTGTGACATGGCTCGTCGAGAAGGGAGTCCCCTTTTCCCTCATCTTCACCAAGGCCGACAAACTGAAACCTTCGAAGGTGAAGGCAAATCGCGACCTCTTCCTCGCCGCCCTTGCAGAACACATCAACGGCCAGCCCTCCACCTTCATCACCTCGGCCACCTCGAAGGAGGGCCGCATGGATGTCCTGAGCGCCATCCGCGACCTAATGAAGAGCGGGAGTTGACCTATTTCAGCCTCGCCCGGATCTCCGGAGCAAAACATTTCAGCCGCAGGTCGTTGTCGGCCGCAATGGTCTTCGCAAGCTGGACCGCGGTGGGGCACTGGCCGCAAGCGCAGGCACTCACCGAGTGCCAGAGCGGAGCGGCCGCGTCCTCGTAACGCTCGAGCTTCTGCAGGTCTTTGACCGGTGCCGCCCCGAGCATGCGGGTAAGCCGCATTTCAAGCCCCTGAAAATGAAGCAAGGTGAGACTGAAATCACAGACGAGGAGCCAACCGGGAGTCAGGAGCATGTCGAAATGCCGGCGCGCATCCTCGATGGATTCCTCGTAACCCGCTTCGTTGCTGCCAAGGAGGCCGCTTAGGGTTTCGATCACACGGAGAATCTTAGCGACCGATTCGCAGGTGTCCGCCGCGCGGGAGAACAGCGATTCATTGGTCGTCGCGACGGCCGCGAGCCACTCTTTCTCCGTGCGGGGAGTCCCTAACAAATCAATCAAAATCCGCCGCAGGAGATCGTCGCGGTTTTTCTTCGCATCCTGACCGACCCGCGAAAGGAGAAGTGATTCGCCCGCCGTAAGAAATCCTGCGGATCCGGTCGCTTTTGAAACCGGCTTCACCTCGCGGATCGGTTCCGCTTTCGCCCGTGCCGGTTGCACCGCCCCCCCGAAGGCGGCGGCGAGGGACCCGAAATTACCGCCTGCCCCTGAGGCCGCCCTCTGCGTGGACTTGGGTGCGGCGACAGGAGCAACATTCCGTCCCGAGAACATGACCTCAAGGAGGCGGTTGACGGTATCACGTTGCGTGAACCGGTAGAGCGAGGCGACTCCGAGGCGATGCTGCACGAGCGCACATTCCTCCGAGGCCCAGAGTTTCATTCCCGGTCTGTCCTCACCGTGGTCGTGGAGTCCCGGAAAGCCAAAGGTATGGCGATCAAGGGCGACCTGTTTCGGGAGATCACCGAAGGACCACGAACTGATTCGCGATTTTTCAAAGCGGCCCTTTGACACCTCGGTGAATCGATCCCTAACCCGGTCGGCGAGGTGGGCCTGGAGTTCCGCCAGGTCGATGCCGCTGCCCACGATCTTTCCACGGTCATCGACGATCTCAAAACGGAGATGAAGATAGTCAGGGAGACGCTCCAGATCGAAGGATCCCGGAGAGATCTCGAGCCCGTAGGTCTCGTGAATAAAATCAATGATCCCCTCGAGCAATCCGCACTGGGGCTCGTAGTCCTCCCACGCCGCAATGAACTCATCGACGACCTCGCGGTTCGATGGCAGCATCGTTCGCAACTCCTTCCGCAGACATCGCAGGATCGCGGAAACTTTTTCACCGAGCCAACCCGGCACGAGCCACTCACCGAACCAGAGCGGAAGATGGGGCAATTCCACCAGCGGGATCGTCACGGTGATTCCGTCCCCGGGATCAGAGGGATTGTGCAAATAGCGTAGCGGAAAAATCGACTCACCGTCCGGCGAGACGAGTTTGTCAGGATAGTCCTCGACCGCGATCGGAGTGCTCTGCGGGATGATGCAATCCTCCAGCGCAAAGTCGATGAAGCCCTCCGGCTGGGCCGAGATCCATTGTTCGAAATCCTTCTGGGTGCAGATCGTCGGCGGCAGCTTGTCTTCGTAAAAGGCAATCACCGCCTCGGGATGCACCAGTCCCCCCAGACGCCGCATCTTGTGCTCGAGGCGGGCCGCCGCCTCCATCGTCTCGCGGTTGGATTGCAAGGCCACCAGGGGAGCGCGGGTGTTGCCGTTCACGAGCGCTTCGAGAATAAAAATCTCGCGGGAGAGGGCGCGGTCGATCCGCCCGTAATGGACACGACGTTTCTCCACCACCGGAAGCCCGAAAGCGAGGACCCGCTCCTCGCCGTAGACGGCTCCCTGCTCTTTGACCCAGTGGGGATTGTTATAACGGTAGCGACAGAGGTGAGGCGCGACTTTTTCGAAACAACCGGGATCAAACATCGCAAGGTTGCGCGCATAGAGCTTCGCTGTTTCGACAATCTCAAAGGCCATCACCCAGGCGGGGGCCGCTCCGAAGACTCCCGAGCCGGGAAAAAGATGGAAGGTCGAATCATTCGCCCCCTTGTAACCAAGTTTGCGCCCGAGGCTCATGCCGATCTGACTCGGGATCGCCGCGAGGATGGCCCGGTGAAGCGGTTCGGAGTAGGTGTCGCCGGGGTCGGTGATGGACTGCGTCGCCGGAGGCAGTTTCCACTTCATCTGGCGCAGCGTATCACGCAATTCCCGATGAAGGTTGATCCACTCCTGGGTGCGCCGGTAGTTGAGGAAATTTTTCTGACAGAACTTTCTGAGCTGATTGCCCGATTTGCTTCTCACTTCATCGACCGCAAACCAGAGCTTGAGCCAGGCGGTGAAGTCGGAGCGTTTGTCACGAAACCTGGCATGGGCCTCATCGGCCGCCTGTTGTTTATCCTGCGGGCGTTCGCGGGGGTCCTGCACGGTGAGGGCGCTCGCAATGATGAGTCCCTCGGCAAGGCAGCCCTCTTCGTCAGCAGAGATGAGAATGCGTCCGATCCGGGGATCAAGGGGCAGTCGTGCGAGGGTGTGACCCAGCCCTGTCAGCTCGGTGTGTTTACCCTGTTTCGTCAGGGCTCCGATTTCCTCAAGGACACGATAGGCCTGCGCAACCCGCTTTGGCTGGGGAGGATCAACAAAGGGGAAGGTGAGCGGATCACCCAGTCCGAGGTGCTCCATTTGCAGGACGACACCGGAGAGATTGGATCGCAGGATCTCGGGATCGGTGAACTCGGAGCGGCTTTCGAAATCCTCCTCCGTGTAGAGCCTGACACACACACCCTCGCTGATCCGTCCGCAGCGCCCCCTCCGCTGTCGGGCGCTCGCCTTGGAAACCGCCTCAATCTGGAGTCTCTGAATTCCCGACCCGGGATCATGACGGCTCACCCGCGCGAGGCCGGAATCGATCACAAACCGTATTCCCGGAATCGTCAGGGAAGTCTCGGCCACATTTGTGGCGAGAATGATGCGGCGTTTGTTTCGTATCGGATTGAAAACGGCCGATTGCTCCGCTCCGGCCTGTCGGGCAAAGAGCGGCAGAACGAGGGTGTCTCGGTAGTTCCGTCCTTCGAGCAGGTCGGTGGCGTCGCGAATCTCGCGTTCGCCCGGGAGAAAAACGAGGGTGTCCCCGAGTCGATCGATTTCGCCAAGATCCTCGAACGCCCGGCAGACCTGCTCGGCGAGCGGCTCTCTCTCATCGAGGGGCGCTTGATAGAGATCGGTCACCGGGTAGGTGCGGCCCTCGACTTCAATGACGGGAGCACCGTTGAAAAAGGTCGAAAAGGCGCCCGCATCGAGCGTTGCCGAGGAGATCACGATCTTGAGGTCCTTGCGGCGGCTCAGGGTGCGGTGGAGATACCCGAGGATGAAATCGATGTTGAGCGATCGCTCGTGCGCCTCGTCAATGATGAGGGTGTCGTATTGCTTCAGTTGCGGATCATTGCGGGTCTCGGCGAGGAGGACTCCGTCGGTCATGAACTTGACCCTGGTCGTGTTGCGGTCGGTGCGGTCTTCGAAGCGGATCTGATACCCTACCTCGCGTCCGAGTTCGACCTGGAGTTCGTCCGCGACGCGGCGAGCGACCGAGGTCGCGGCGATGCGGCGGGGTTGGGTGCAACCAATGCGCTTTCCATCGGTCCCCCGCCCCATTTCGAGGGCGATCTTGGGAAGCTGGGTCGTTTTGCCTGAACCAGTGTCGCCACACACGATCACGACCTGATGCGACATCAGGCTGGAGCGAATGTCATCACGTCGTTGCGAGACGGGGAGGTCTTCTGGAAAGGAAAGGTTCACGCAGGGGCATTGATGGCCGCAGGCAGGGGATGGTGCAAGGGGAGATGAGGAGATACTGCATCTCTGGAGAACCGGCCGCGCGGGCCGCGCAGCCCTACCCGCGCTGTCGCGAGGAGACAAAAGGTAGCCGCGATCAGCCTGATCGCGGATTGCGCGCTCTTGAACTCATCTCACGCTTCCCCGACCTCCCCACCGATTCCTGTTTACCCTCTCTCCCGCCCGCCGTATCATCTCTCCATGATCCCCGTCGAGAAAATCAAATACACGATCTGGGCCGCTGATACGGTTCGGGCGACTGAATTTTACACCGGCCTCTTCGGTGCCGTCGTCGTCCGGCAAAATCCCCACATCACGGAGTTGGAGATTGCCGGCGGACTCATCGCGATTCACAGCGGTGGCGAGGGGCTCCGTACCTGGACCGGAATCACACTGCAGGTGCCTGATGTCGTGGTCGGCGCGGCGGCGGTCTGTATGGCGGGCGGCCAGTGCCCGCGCGAACCGCAACCGGAAGACGGGGAGCCTCCGCACCTCGCGATGTGTATCGATCCCGAGGGAAATGAGTTCATGCTGACGCGGGATCGCCGTAAGTGAGAAAATTCATTCCCCGCGCAACCAGCGGCGCCGAGTCAAGTTTATCGCCTATGCCGATCTTTATTGCTGTCGTTTTTTTGAGCGCTTTCCTGCTCTTTCAGGTTCAGCCGGTCATCGCCCGCTACATCCTTCCCTGGTACGGAGGCAGCCCGGCGGTCTGGACCACCTGCCTTCTCTTTTTTCAGGTCGGTCTCCTTGGCGGCTACGCCTACGCTCACGGGTTGGTGACTTTTCTTCGGGAAAAGCGGAAGTGGCAGGTAGGGATTCATCTGGCCCTGATCGGTATAGCGTTCCTCCTTCTTCCCATCACCCCGTCCGATGAGCTGAAACCCGACGCGTCAGGCGGAAGCCCACTGGGCGGAATCGTAAAACTGCTGACGTTCACGGTCGGATTTCCCTATCTTCTCCTCTCCGCCTCGGGTCCGCTCCTGCAACACTGGTTCAGTGAGGTTTTTCCGGGACGTTCGCCCTACCGGCTCTATGCGGTTTCAAATCTCGGAAGTCTCCTCGGTCTGCTCACTTATCCGTTTTTCTTTGAACCGCTCCTGAAAGTCCCGCAGCAGACGATGCTCTGGTCGATGGCCTTTGCCCTCTACGGTCTTCTCGCGATCACAGCCGCGGCCTTCTTTCTGCGGCGAACGAGTTCCGGAACATCACTTTCATCGGAAGCCCCGGACGACATCCCCACTCCGCGTCTTGATGTGGGGATGTGGATCGCCTTCAGCGCCTGCGGATCGATGCTGCTGCTCTCGCTCACCAGTCAGATGTGCCAGGACGTCGCCGTCGTTCCTTTCCTCTGGGTCATTCCGCTTTCACTTTACCTGCTGACTTTCATCATCGCCTTTGATCACGACCGCTGGTATCACCGCGCCGTCGCGATCCCTTTCGCCGCCGCGGCCATGGGAATGACGATCTGGCTGATGAACCGGCAATACGCGAGTACGGAATGGCCTCTCGTCTGGCAGATCGTGATCTACTGCTCGGCGATCTTTTTCGGCTGTCTCATCTGCCACGGTGAGGTGGTGCGGCTGAAACCCCATGCCCGCCAGCTCACCGGATTCTACCTTTCCATTTCCCTCGGCGGAGCGATCGGTGGCTTGTTTGTCAGCCTGCTTGCTCCGCACCTCTTCAACGGATTCTGGGAACTTCATGTCGCCTTTGTGCTCCTCGGCCTGCTTACCAGCATCCAGCTGTGGCGCAAATTTTCGCACCGTCGGACTCACTGGCTTTTCCTGACCGGGGCGGCGATCTGGATTGCCGGTCTCGCGACCATGGTCCTGTCACTGCGACACCACATGCGCGACAGCCAGCGCCAGGCCATCGCCGTCACCCGGGGATTCTACGGTGTCCTCCAGGTAGCGATGGAAAACCCGGGCAGTAGCGACGAATACCAATCACTCTACCACGGACGGATCAGTCACGGGCGTCAGTATCTCAGCGACGAACTCCGCGATCTGGCAACGACCTACTACAGTCTGAATAGCGGAGTCGGGGCGGTTTTTGATCTTCTCCCGGAAAGCGATTCAGGTAATCTGATCTCCCGCCACGTCGGAGTGGTCGGACTGGGCGTGGGCACAATCGCCCACTATGCAAAGGCGGGTGATCGATTCCGCTTCTACGAAATCAATCCGCAGGTCGAAATGCTGGCGAGGAAGCATTTCACCTATCTGGGAGATTGTCAGGGAGAGGAATCCGTCATCCTCGGAGATGCCCGCATTTCCCTTGAGCGAGAACTCGCGGCCGGGGATAGCCAGCAATTTGACGCTCTCTTTGTCGATGCCTTCAGCGGTGATTCCATCCCCATTCATCTGCTCACCCGGGAGGCCTTCGCCCTCTATTTCCAGCACCTCAAACCGGGTGGCGTCCTAGCGGTTCACATCACCAACCTTCACCTTGATCTCGCCGATCCGGTTCGCAATCTCGCGGCGGAATTCGGCCGAAGCGCTTTCCGGGTGGATCACAGTCCCGAGGTTCTCGACTACCACTCCTACTACTCGGACTGGGTTCTCATCACCAGAGATCCCGACTTCATCTCCGCTCTTGAAGCCTCGGATTTCGTCTCGGAATGGGATCGCGAAATCCCTCGCGAGATCCTCTGGACCGACGACTACAGCAACCTCTTTGAGGTCGCGTTTTAGCGGGTAGCAAGCCGAACCGGACGACCGGGCCGGTCGTCCCTACCCCCTGAAAAATCAGGTAGCCGTGATCGGCCCGATCACGGATTACGCTAAACCGCTTTATAAGGCCAATGTGTCTTCGTCCAGAGTCCGCCGTCAACGTAGATGGTTTGGCCGGTCACAAAGTTGGCGGCGTCATCGGCGAGGTGGACGACCATGCGGGCAATGTCCTCGGGCAGGCCGATTCGACCCATCGGAGTGAGTGGTGACCAGGTTCCGGCATAATCATCGGACTCCTCACGGGTCCGCTCGATCTCGATGGCTCCGGGAGCAACGCAGTTGACGCGGATCCCGTACTGGCCCAACTCGCAGGCGCTCACGCGGGTGAGCTGATCGAGCCCGCCCTTTGAAGCGCAATAATCGACGAGATTGAGAAAGGGTTGTTTGTTGGCACCGGATCCGATGTTGATGATGGAGCCACCCCGCTCCAGATCTTTCATGATTCGCGCCGCAGCCTGGGTGCAGAGAAAACTGCCCTTGAGGTTGGTCTTGATGGTCTTGTCCCAATCCGCCTCGGAAAGGTCGAGCAGCGAAGACCATGTCTGGCGCCCCGCATTGTTCACAAGGCAGTCCAGTTGGCCGAATTCAGCCATCACTGCCGCAAACATGGCTTCCACGTCGGCTTTTTCCCCGACATCACCCGAAACGGTCAGACATCGGCGGCCTTTTCCCTCGATAATCCGTTTGGTCTCTTCCGCGCCGGCCGCGTCGCTGTGATAATTGATGGCCACATCCCATCCGGCATCGGCCATGCCGTAGGCGATTCCGCGCCCGACGCCCTTGCTTGCCCCTGTCACCAATGCAATTCTTGAACTCATATCTCCGGTAAGTCATTGCAATGGAGCGCAATAATCGGTCGAGTCAAAACGGATTCCCGCTTGGGCCGGTGGCGAAGTCAGGCTATTAAGCCCCCTTTGAACTGGAAGGTTGCAATTCGGGGGGTCTGGCCGGACGATCCGTACTTAAGAGAAATGGAAAGCCGTCGAGTTGTCATTACGGGCATGGGAGTCGTCACCTCAATGGGTTGTGATGTTGAGACCTTTTGGCAGAATCTGGTTAATGGAAAAAGCGGTATCGGTCCGGTGACCCATTTCGATGCCTCCGGCGTCCCGAGCCGGATCGGGGCCGAAGTGCGCGATTTCGACACGGCTCCCTATTTTGCAAACCACCGGGATGCCAAAAGGGCGGACCGCTATATTGGATTTTCGGTCGCCGCCTCAAAGATGGCTGTCACCCAGTCAGGCCTGGATTTTTCAAGTGGAGACCCGGGGAGAGCGGGAGCGTTTCTGGGAACCGGGATCGGAGGCCTTCGCCTGATCGATGAGGGCATCGGGGCTTTGAAATCGGGAGGTTACGGTAAACTCTCTCCGTTTATCATTCCCATGATGATAGGAAACGCGGCCGGGGGTATTGTCGCGATGGACTTCGGGATTACCGGTCCGAACTTCTGCGTCACCTCAGCCTGTGCCAGCGGAACCCATGCAATCGGTGAGGCCTGGAAGACGATCAAGTTCGGAGACGCCGACGTCATGATCGCGGGCGGATCGGAGTCGATCATCATGTATATTGCCTATGCGGGATTCTCAAAGATGCGTGCGCTCAGCCTCCGCAACGACGATCCCGAAGGAGCCTCCCGCCCCTTCGACCGGGATCGGGACGGATTTGTGATGGGCGAAGGAGCGGGTGTCGTGGTGCTTGAGGAATACGAGCACGCGAGACGCCGGGGAGCGGACATCCTCTGTGAGCTTTCCGGATATGGAACCTCGGCCGATGCCTATCACCCGACAATACCCCATCCCGAAGGCCGCGGAGCAAGCGAGTGTATGGATAGGGCGCTCGCACGAGCCGGTTTAAATCCGAATCAGATCGACTATATCAACGCCCATGGCACCTCCACGCCTCAGGGGGATTTCGCGGAAACCCTGGCGATCAAACGATCCTTCGGGGATCACGCGAAAAATGGCCTGGCGATCAGTTCGACCAAATCCATGACGGGGCACCTCCTTGGAGCCGCCGGCGGGGTGGAGCTCGCCGCCTGTGTCCTTGCCTTGCGGGACCGGGTCGTCCCGCCAACGATCAATCTCGACAATCCGGATCCGGATTGCGATCTGGACTACGTCCCGAATGAGGCGAGGGAGCTGAACTGCAGTGCCATATTGAGCAACTCCTTCGGATTTGGTGGCACCAATGCCTCCCTCGTCGTGGAACGTCTCTGAGTCGTCTCAAGGAGCGCTGCCAACCTGGAGCTCGGCCCTGGCAAGCTCCTGCGGGCTTGTCTCCCGTCAGCATTTGCGTGCTTCGACGACGGGAATTGAACAGTAAAGACTATCGAGTGTCTAATCCCCTCAATGAAGCGCTCTACCGTTGTGGTTCCCTGGAATGAAGGTCTGCATCTACGACCGGCGGCACAGCTCGTGCGCGTCGCGCAGCGGTTCAGTTCGACCATCCTGATGAGTTGCGACGAAAAGATCGCCGACGTTCGGAGCATCCTGAGTGTGATCGCCTTGTGCGCCACGATGGGAACGGTCATTGACATTGAGGTTACCGGAGAGGACGAGCAGACTGCGATCGAAGCCCTCGAGCTGGCCTTTTCGGCTGCTGAGAGCGATCTCGAAAGGGGCTGAGGAAAATCCATTCCGGGCAATCTCGCGAAAATCACCGGGACCGGCTCACTCCGGGCCGGGCTCAATACCGCGAAAATTGGTGATTTTTCGTGAGAAACGGGTCTCCTCGCGTTATTCTAGGTGTCCCCGATCATCAGCTTCGCGCCCCCGTCCATGCACCCGTTTGCCCGGTTTCGATTCGAATCGAAAAGCCTCCTTATTCTAAGTTCCGCGTGTCTTGCGCTTCCTTTCACGGCGGTGTTCTCCTCTGACTTTTCAGGGAAACTCCTGCCCTTCTTCGACAAACATTGCTACGAATGCCACGATGACCAGTCGGCGAAGGGAGGCTTGAACCTCGACGCTCTATCCCGCGATCTCACCGATAAAGCAGCCCTGGCCAAATGGGTCCGACTCTATGACCGCGTCGCAAATGGCGAGATGCCGCCCAGGGAAAACGACCCGCCGTCCGCGGGTGAAAAGCGTATTTTCGGCGATACACTCGCCCCTCCTCTCGCGGAAGCCCATGAAGCACACAAGGGAACCGTGCTCCGTCGCCTCAACCGCCGCGAGTATGAGAATACCGTGAACGACCTGCTCGGGATCCGTCTCGACGCCATCGGGTCGCTACCGGAGGATGGGCGCTCGGGCGAGTTCGATACCATTGGCGAATCGCTCGGGGTATCGAGTTCCCAGATGCGGAACTATCTCGATCTCGCCACCCTCGCGATCGACAGTGCCATCGCCAAACAGACGAGTGCCCCGACCCCTGACAAAGTCACCACCTCCTACGCGGAAACGAGGGAGGGAGAGGAACACATCGGCAAAGCCTGGCACCGGGCCCCCGATGGAGCCGTCGTGTTCTTTCGCGAACTCGGCTATCCAACGGGAATGCTGCGCACCGCCAACGCCAAACGACCGGGTCTGCACCGTATCCGGGTGACCGGCTATGCCTACCAGAGCGACAAGCCGGTGATCTTTGCCGTCGGTGGAACCACCTTCTCACGGGCCGCGGCACGGCCGACTTACGGCTATTACTCCTTCTCCCCCGGCGAAACCCAATCCATCGAACTGACCGTCTGGATGGAGGCAAACACCATGGTCGAGATCACTCCCCAGGGCCTCTACGATCCGGAATATCTTATCAAAAAGAACGGGCTTGCCCAATATCCCGGTCCCGGTCTCGCCATTGCCTCCGTCGAGATCGAAGGCCCCATCACGGAACGTTTTCCGTCAAAAGGTCACGATCTCATTTTCGAAGGACTGCAACGCCGCGAAATCGAACCGGGGAATCCCGCGGAGAAACAAAAGAAATATTACATTCCGAAATTTGAAATCGTTTCGACCGATCCGACCGCCGAGGTCACCCCCGTATTGAAGCGCTTTGCCTCGGCCGCTTTCCGCCGTTCCGCCGATGATGAAACGATCGCGCCCTACCTCATCCTCTTTCAGGGGCAGATGACCGAAGGAGAAAATTTCGAAAGCGCCCTCCGCACCTCACTGGCCGCCCTGTTATGTTCCCCCGAGTTTCTTTACCTCAACGAGAGGGCGGGCAAACTCGATGACCACGCCCTCGCCTCGCGTCTCTCCTACTTTCTCACCCGAACCCTTCCGGATGCGGAAGCGCGGACCGCCGCCGCCGCCGGTCAACTCACCGCCGATCCCGCCGCCCTCCGTATCCACGCCGACCGTCTCCTCGGATCAGCGAATTTCGGCCGGTTTATCAACGACTTTACCGATTCCTGGCTCGATTTGCGCAGCATTGAATTCACCAATCCCGACGAGGTGCTCTTTCCTGAATTCGATCGCTACCTGCAGGAGTCCATGGTCCAGGAAACCCGGGCCTATTTCCGTGAATTGATCACCCGCAATCTCGACTCTTCCCATCTGGTAAAGTCGGACTTCGCGATGCTCAACTGGCGTCTCGCGAAGCACTACGGGATTGAAGGAGTCACCTCGGCGGCCATCACGAAAGTGGCCCTCCCTCCTGATTCGATGCGCGGAGGATTTCTCACCCAGGCCAGTGTCCTCAAGGTCTCCGCGAACGGAACAAACAGTTCACCCGTCCTTCGGGGCGTCTGGATCAATGAACGCATTCTCGGCAACCATCCCGCCCCCCCTCCTCCGGGAATCCCTGGAGTGGAGCCCGATATCCGGGGAGCCACCACCCTGAGAGAGCTATTGGCAAAACACCGGAGTTCAGAGAGCTGCCAGTCCTGCCACGAGATGATCGATCCCCCTGGCTTCGCACTCGAGAGTTTTGATCCCATCGGCGGCTGGCGGGAGAATTTCCGCAGCATCGGCGAAGGAGAGAAACCGACCGAGAAGTGGGCCGGAGACAAAGGGATCCGCTACCGGATCGGCCCTCCCGTCGATTCCAGCGGTCAATTGCAGGACGGGCGAAGCTTCGCCAACTATCCGGAGTTCCGGGATCTCATCGCCGCCGACCGGGCTCTCCTTGCGAAAGCCTTCCTGACAAAACTCCTCACCTTTGCCACCGGACGCGAAATGGGCTTCTCAGATCGTCCGGAAATCAATGCCCTCGTCGCCAAATCCGGAGAATCAGGGTACGGCCTCCGCGACCTCATCCTTCTCGCCGCCACTTCCGAAATCTTCCGCCACAAGTGAATACCAGCAGGTTCTTCAAAAACTTGAAACTTGAAACCTCAAACCTGAAACTTTTCCCGCGATGACTCCCCCCTACCTATCCACCGGTAAAGCTCTCAGCCGCCGCCACTTTCTGCGCGGAGCCGGAGGTGCCATGATGGGTCTTCCCTTCCTCGAAGCGATGACTCCGGCCTTCTCACGGGCGGCCCCCGGTTCACCGAAACGTTTTGTCGCAATGTGCGCCACCCTCGGGTTCCACGGACCGCACCTTTTCCCCTCGACCGCCGGAGTCGACTACGAGCCGGGCCAGTATCTCTCGAAGCTGAAGGACTACCGGTCGGACTTCACCCTTTTCTCGGGCCTCTCCCACCCGGATCAACAGGGCAACAATGGTCACGCTTCCGAGATGACCTGGCTGACCTCGGCACGCCGCCCGGGACTTGCCGGTTTTAAAAACAGTATCTCTCTCGATCAACTCATCGCCAACGAGATCGGCAGCGAAACCCGCTATCCTTTCCTCAGCCTTTCCACGAACGGGCGTTCCATGTCATGGACCGCGAATGGCGTCGAAATCCCCGGCGAAACCTCACCCGCAAAGCTTTTCAAAGCGCTTTTTATTCAGGGATCCGAGGCGGAGGTCGCCGCGGAGATGAAGAATTTCAAACGCGGTCGCAGCATCCTCGACACCGTTCTCGGTGAAGCGAAGGATCTGGGGAAAGGCCTCGGCGAACGTGATCGTGAAAAGCTCGACGAATATCTCACCTCAGTACGCGACCTGGAGATCCGTCTACAGGAATCGGAAGGGTGGGTGCAGAAGCCGAAACCACAGATTGGCGCTGAGCCACCCAAAGACATTCAGGACAAGAACGATGCCATCGCCAAACAGCGGCTGATGAACGAGATGATCGTCCTCGCCCTTCAGACCGATTCGACCCGCACCATCACCTTCCAACTCGCGGGCATGAATGCCGTGCCCACTATCCCCGGGGTCAAAAGCGATTGGCACAATCTTTCCCACCATGGCAAGGATCCCGCCAAGATCGACGAACTTAAGATCATCGAAGAAGCCGAGTTTGACGTCCTCGCCGGGTTTCTCGGCAAACTGAAATCGGTCACCGAGAACGGCCGGTCTCTGCTTGATCACACCACAGTGCTCTACGGATCGAATCTCGGCAACGCGAGCAGCCATGACTGGCGCAACCTCCCCATCATTGTCGCCGGCGGCGGATTTAAACACCAGGGCTACGTCGCCCACGACGAGAAAGAGAACACCCCTCTCGCGAATCTCTTTGTCCCGATCGCTCAACGAATGGGCCTTGAGGTCGACTCCTTCGGGAGCAGCTCGGCGGCGGGAGTGAAGGGCCTGGAGGCGTAGCGAAGGTCGTGAGACCTTCGTCCTCTCGCGGTCAGCCCGAAAAACTCACGACCTTCGCTACACCACCAAGACACCGAAGATCACCGCAAGGACATGGCAGAGGCTCCCTGCCATCACAAACAGGTGCCAGATAAAATGTCCGAAGCGGAGATTCCGCCGCAGGTAAAACGCAACGCCTCCCGTGTAGCAGAGACCACCCGCGACCAGCCAGGCCATCCCGACGCCGTTGACCGACTCCATCAGCGGCCGGATCGCGATGCAGATCATCCACCCCATCAGGACATAAAGCGCGGTGCCCAGCTTGTCGAAGCGCGGTAGCAGAATGGTTTTCAGGATGACACCTCCGAGCGCGATGCCCCATACCGCGGCGAGCAGCGACCAACCCCAGGGACCACGCAGGTTCACGAGAAGCCAGGGCGTGTAGCTCCCCGCGATCAGCACAAAAATGAGCGCGTGATCAAGAATCTGAAACAGGCGCTTCTTCCCGTGGGTGGTAACAAAATGATAGATCGCCGAGGCTCCGTAGAGCAGCACGAGACTGCCGCCGAAAACTGACACTCCCACGACGTGCCACCCGGAGAGTGGAATCGCCAGATAGAGCATGAGCCCGAGACCGACGACACTGAGGATCGCGCCAATCGCGTGACTGACAGTGTTGGCGACCTCCTCAGCATGACTTTCGCAAAGAACACTGCGCTCGTTCATGGAGTAATATTCGGCAACAATGCGGGAATTCGCCAATAAAATCATTCCCGGTCCTGAGCTTTCCGACTGCTCACGGTCCGCCTTTGACAAATGCCTCACCCAGGGGCAACCCTAACCCTCATGACCCAACCGACCCGTCTCCTTTTTGTCTGTCTCGGCAACATCTGTCGCTCGCCTGCCGGAGAAAACGTGATGAATCATCTCCTACAGCGGGAGGGACTGTCAGGCAGGTTCGAGGTCGATTCGGCGGGTACCGCCGGTTACCACATCGGAGGACCGCCGGACTCACGCATGATCGCGGCCGGTCGGGCGCGCGGTGTCCCGATGAAGGGCCGGGCCCGCCAGGTCACCGTAGATGACTTCGCCGAGTTCGACTGGATCTTTGCGATGGACCGCAGCAACTATCGTGATCTGGAAGTGCTGAAAAGGAAATGTAACGGCCCCAGGGCAAAACTCGTGCTCTTTTGCGACTTCTGCGAGGCCCACTCCCAAAAGGAGGTTCCTGATCCCTACTGCGGCGGTCCGGAGGATTTCGAAGAGGTTCTTGACCTGCTCGAGGACGGTTGCGGAGCCTTCATCCGGAAGTGGAAGTCCGGGGAGTTAAAGTAAGCCTCCTGAATCACAAGTGAGCAAAAATAGACCAGATTTAAATATATCACTGTCCCCAATTCGGTTCCCGGTCAATATTTGACCATGGATTTCCCCGATCGTCGAGCTGGTAAAGGTGGGCTACTCCGCCAGCTTGCTTTCCCTTTTACGGCTTTTATTCTCACGGCGACCCTCGCCATGGTGGGATGGATCGATGTCACCCATCGTCGTGAGTCGCTTCGACAGTTTGCGGAAACGGCGCGGTCAAACGCCCGTTTTGTTGAGCACCTCCGGCTTCCCCGTTCACCCGAACTAGCGGAGAATCTCGCATCCGTGCTGGGAGTTCAGGTGGGTTTCTACCGCTCAGGTGAAAAAATTTCCGGGCTTCCGTCCGAACTTATTCCTGTCGTGAAACAACATGCTGGTTCAGAAACGATCTCCCTTCGCTCCGGTCGGTGGGATCTTTCGGTCGCTCCCATCGCAGAGGAGTCCACCCGTCTGGTGCTTGTTCGGGAGGCGAATTCGTTCTTCCCGGCCACCGCGACCTGGCTGCTTCCCACGTTGATCGTGACTGCTCTGGGAGGCGGTTTGGCCTCGCTCGTGGCCCGCCGTATTGTCCATCCACTGGCAACGCTTACTCGCTGGCTTCCGAATCTCGACCTCGAGGATCCGGAAGCACTGCCCGAGGATGTTACCGGTCGTACCGATGAAATCGGAACACTCGCCCGCTCCCTTGAGGAAAGCAGACAACGCCTCCGGAAGGAAATCTCTCTGCGTCAACAATCGGAGAGACTTGCCGCCCTCGGGCGCATCGCGACGAGTTTGGCTCACGAGGTCCGCAACCCCGCTGCGGCGATTCGCCTTCATGCCGATCTTCTCGCGAGTAACTTTGACTCCTTAGATACCGACTCACTCGATTTGATTCGCGAAGAAGTGGATCGTATCACCGACCTCGTCAATCAATGGCTCTACGTGGCCCGATCAGCTCCTCCGCGGACGGAGCTTCACGATCTCGCCCTTCTTGTTCGTCGCGTCCTCCATCGGTTGGCACCGCAATTCGATCATGCAACCGTCACCGCGTCCTTTGCGGGGGATCAATATGCCCCTATCAATGCCGACGCTCCACGAATTGAGCAAGTCCTGCGAAACCTTTTTCTTAACGCCATGCAGGCAATGCCCGAAGGCGGCACGATACAGGTCAAAATTGAACACGATGCAACCGGCACCACTCTTGAAATACACGATGAAGGGCCGGGCTTCAGCGAGGAAGCCTGCCGCCGTTGGCATGAGCCGTTTTTCTCAGAACGCGAGGGCGGTATGGGACTTGGCCTCACTCTCGCTGCGGAGGTAATGCAGGGGCATGGCGGCACGATCGGGGTGAGCAATCAACCTGGAAGTGGCACGGTCGTGCGTTGCCAGTTTCCCCACCCTGACAAAATGCCTGAAATACCATGACCCCTCAACCGAAGGTGCTTATCATTGAAGACGAACGATCCCTCGCGCTGGCATTTGCGGCCGCCGTTAGACAGGCCGGAGCATCGAGTGATCTGGCGGCCACGGCGGCCCAGGCACGTCGGAAACTCCGGGATGCGGGGCCTTTCGACGTACTGATCCTTGATATCGGACTTCCCGACGAAAACGGTCTCGAGTTCCTCCGCTCCCTCTCCGAGACGGAGCGCCTTCCCACCCTCGTCGTAACCGCCCATGGTGAGATCGGAAACGCCATCGCTGCAAAGAAGCTCGGGGTTCTTGAATTCTTCAATAAACCCCTCGATTTCGCTGCCTTCACCGTTGCCCTTGCCTCGGTCTTGAAGTCGTCCCGCACTCCCGCTTCCTCTCTGCTCCCGGGTTCCGGGTCAGCCTTCCTCGGCGCGGCCGAATCAATGCGTCCGGTCTTCCGGCAGATCGCGCACGCCTGCGCGAGTGACGACCCGGTGCTCTTGCGAGGAGAAACGGGAACGGGAAAGACGCGGGTTGCCCACCTTATTCGGGATCACTCACGCGCGAAAAGCGATGCTTTCGTCGTCCACCTGATCGGCACGCCCACAATTGAAAATTCCCTGACAAACGCACAAGGTGGAATTCTGCTGCTCGAAGACATTCCCGCACTCCCGCCCGGCGACCAGGCGATACTTTTGCGTGGAATTGAATCGGCGGATAAAGGATTTCCCCGGCTTCTCGCCACCTGCGGCGACGATCTTGCCGACGCCGTAGCCCGCGGAGATTTCCGCAGTGATCTCTACTACCGCCTCCAGGTTCTCGAAGTACGTCTTCCTCCACTTCGTGAACGTCGCGAGGATATCCCTGCTCTCGCCTACTTTTTTGCCGGGCAACTTATGCCGGGTCGGGCCATTGCCATCGCCGACTCGACTTTGCTAAGACTGAACACTCACCACTGGCCGGGCAATCTGCGCGAACTTCGCAACGTCATCTCATTCGCGATCACCGCCGCCGCCGGGGCGGCCTCGCTCGAGCCCGGTCACCTTCCCGTCTATCTCCACGGGCAGAATCCGGAGGTACCGGTGGATGGTCAGGGGCTTCCGGAATCACTCACCCGTGAGGTCCGACTATGGTTGGAGTCCCGCTTCCGACTCACCGCGCAACCTAGCTATCGGGAGCTTTCAGAGTCACTTGAGGTAGGACTTCTCCGCGAACTCCTCAAACGATACGACGGCCGCCTCGCCCGTCTCGCGGGTGAGCTAAATGCCAACCGGGCCACCCTGCGCCGTCGCCTCAAAGGCCACAACGGCAGCGAGTGAGCGAAATTTGCTCAAGCCATGGTCGAAAATCGCCCATTTTGTGAATAGTCCAACAGCGGTGTTGTGGTGAATCGTTTGATCGATTCTAAGAGGGGAACCACCACGACCGCGATGAAACTCCTTTACGCAGTAGCTTGTTTTTCCCCTTTGATAGGACTACTCCAGTTCCCCGTTTTCGGTCAGAATCCTACGCCCGTCGAGAGCACCCTCGATCCCGTGGTAATCACCGGGGTAGCGCCGACTCCGGCCCCCCGGGTCTTTTTAAGCGACGCGGAGAGCGACCTCGATGTCCCCCTTGTCGTGACCCCGACCCGCAATGTGGTTCCTGTTACCATTGCTCCCTACTCAGTCGCGACACTAAGCGACAATGACATTCTCGAACGTCTCGGCCGGAGTCTGCCGGAATTGCTCAACGAAACGCCCTCGGTGATGGTTCAAAAAACCGCGCATGGTCAGGGTTCGCCCTTCATTCGCGGGTTCACCGGCTACCGAAATCTCGCCCTGATTGATGGGGTAAGGCTGAACAACTCCGCCTTCCGAGACGGCCCCAATCAGTATTGGAACACAATTGATCCCTACTCAGTCCGCTCGATTGAATTGGTTAAGGGACAGGGTTCAGTCCTCTATGGCAGCGATGCAATCGGGGGCACCCTGAACGTCCTCACCTCGCGTCCTCTTTATGCCGATTCCGGTTCACTCGTCGGGGGACGCACTTATGGGCGTATTTCCTCGGCCGAGCAAAGCTATACCGGGCGGTTCGAAGGCTCTGTCTCCGAGGCGGATCAATACGGATTTCTTTTCGGATTCACCGGCAAGGATTACGGCGATCTCCGCACTGCGGGACAGGGGGTAAACCGAAACTCGGGCTACGATGAGTGGGACTTCGATGCGAAGGCCGAGTTTTTTCTAAGCCCTGACACCCGGCTTACCTTCCTCCATCAGCAGGTCCATCAGGACGATGCCTGGCGAACCCACAGCACGATCTACGGAATTCCCTATCGCGGCACTACAATTGGCACGGATCAGCGCCGTTCCCTTGAACAGGACCGCCTTCTCACCTACCTCCAACTTGAGGGAAATCCCGGCGGGGTGATCGATCACTACCTCTTTAGCATCAGCCACCAGCGTCAGTCCGAGGAGCAATATCGAGTCCGTGCCATCGGCGACGGAAGAATCAACATCAGCGGATTCGATGTCGATACGTACGGAGCGCTTGCCCAATTCTCCTCTGACACCCATCTCGGTTATCTCACCTACGGGGCCAGCTACTACATTGATTATGTCGATTCCTTCAGGGACAATTACAGAGCCAACGGCACTTATAACAACAGTTCGATACAGGGGCCGGTACCCGACGATTCAACCTACGAACTCGCCGATGTCTTTCTGCAGGACCAACTGACGATCAACGACCATCTTGACGTCTGGCTCGGTGCCCGCGCCACTCTAGCCAGGGCAGTAATCGGACGCGGCGAGGATCCTGTCACTGGCGATCCCTTTTCTCTCGCCGACGAGTGGACGAGCTCTGTCGCGAGCGCGCGATTCGTGCAGAAGCTCGACGACGAGGGGCGGGTAGCCCTCTTCGGCGGAGTCTCAGAGGGGTTTCGCGCACCGAATCTATCCGACCTTTCCCGCCTTGACCTCGCCCGATCCGGCGAGATCGAAACTCCCTCACCCGGCCTCGATCCGGAGGAGTTCACCTCCTTCGAGATCGGGATCCGTCGAGGGAACGAGAAAACCCGGGCCTCCGCAGCCTGGTTTTATACAGACATTGAAGGTCTCATTGTCGGGACCCGAACTGGACGTATCATCGATGGCGCAAATGAAGTCACCAAGATTAACGGAGGAGACGGCCATGTCCGCGGCGTTGAATTGGAGATTGAACAGGATCTTACCGGACAGTTAACCCTCTTCGGTTGGATGTCGTGGCAGGATGGCGATCTTGAGACCAGCGGCATACGCGAACCAATGAGCCGACTTATGCCATTCACCGCCGAGGCGGGCATCCGTTGGGAGAATACTGATGGCGATGTTTGGGTGGAGCTGCTCGCATACGGGGCAGATAAACAGGATAAGCTGCCCGCACGCGATCTCCTCGATACCGAACGCATCCCTCCGGGCGGCACTCCCGGATACCTCATCGGAACCCTACGGGGAGGATGGGAATTGAACAAGGGACTGACTCTTACGGCCGCCCTTGAGAATGTCACTGACGAGATCTATCGTGTCCACGGTTCGGGGATCAACGGACCGGAGCGAAATTTTATTCTCGGTGCGGAGTGGACGTTTTAAACCCATTCGGTATCCGACCGGCGGTGTTCGGAAACCGAAACATAGCTTCCGGCCCAACAAAAAACCCGTCGCAGGTTCACTGCAACGGGTTTTGAAATTTCAGAAGAAACCGGACCTATTACTCGGACTTCGGTTTTCCTTCGCCAGGTTTGCCCTTGGGCTTCGGCACGACGGAGAGTTCGGCCAGATCGAGCTGCCCGTCCTTGTTCTTGTCGCGTCCGGCGAACATCTTCTCCGGGTCACCCCCCTTTTCCTTGGCCTTGGCTGCCATGGGGCCGGCGAGGAACTCCTCTTTGGAAATAGTGCCGTTCATGTCCTTATCCAGGGTTTTGATCATGGCAGCGGCGCGCTCTTCGGGAGTGCCTCCTTTGCCCTTGCCTTTTTCTTTGCCTTCTTCAGCCTGCACGAGGCCAATTGCCAATCCGGCCACGAGGGTGGTCGCCACTACGAGGAATTTTTTCATCTTGATTTAATGTCTTTTGATTTGATCGGGAAATACGCTTCCCGATTATTGAACGTCCGGCAGGGAAAATAGTTTCAGATTTTTTTAGTTTGCCTTCAGAGCCTCCTCCATGAGACGGAATCCCCGGCTGATCAGGCTGACCCGGTCCTCCAGCATTCCGGCTCCAAGCAGGGCATTGTCGAGCAACTGGGCGGCCACGATCCCGGCAAGCTCGGGGTTTTTCTCCCGCGCTCCGGCGAGCGCGTGGATCAGGGCATGGCGGGGATTGATTTCCAGCTCCACCTTCATCGGGGGAAGCGGGGCACCCGGATTCATCGCCTGCATCATCTGACGCATTTGCGCGCTCATCCCGTGGGCAGGGGTGAGGACCGCCGCCGGACTGGACACGAGGCGCTTTCCAGGAGCCACCTTCTCGACCCGCTCGCTGAGTTGGGAATTGAGAAATTCGCACAGGGCGGTCATTTCCTCCTCCCCGAGGGCTTCGCCCTCAAGCACAATGCTGTCATCGTCCTCCAGTTCGAGCTCCGAGCTTGCCGCCGAGACGAGGTCTTTCCCGCTGAACTCTCTCAAGTGCTGGAGCAGATACTCATCGATCGTGTCGAGGAAATAGATCACCTCAAGCCCGCGGGACTTCAGCGCCTCCAGGTACGGCCCGGCCTCGACCGAGGCGCGGTCCGCTCCGGTCAGGAAATAGATTTTCTCCTGACCGTCTTTGGCCCGCGTCAGGTAGTCTTCGAAGCCTGTCAGGGTGCCGGGATCCGTCATCGAACTTTCAAAGCGCAGCAACTTGGCGAGTCCTTCGCGATGTTCGAAGTCGACGACAACCCCCTCTTTTAGAAAACGGCCGAACTTGGCGTAAAACTCCCGGAACTTGTCGGCATTGTCCTTGGCCTCGCCGTCGAGAAATTTGAGGAAACGTTTCGTCACGACCCGGTTCAGTTTGCGCACGAGGGTGCTGTCCTGCATCGACTCGCGGCTGATGTTGAGAGGAATGTCGGCACTGTCGATGACCCCGCGGAGGAAACGCAGCCATTCGGGGAGCAGACCCTCGGGTTTGTCGTCGATGAGAATGTTCTTGCAATAGAGGGACACGCCCGGCTCCATCTGGCCCATGCCCCAGAGCTCCGTGTTTTCCGTCGGGACGTAGAGCAGCGCGTTCAGCTCGATTGGCGAATCCGCACTGAAATGCATGCGGTAGCGCGGCTCATCGTAGGCCTTTGCGGAAAATTTGTAGAACTCGTTGTATTCCTCGTCGGAGATATCCGTCTTCTTCTTCCGCCAGATCGCCTCGACCTTGTTGACCCGGTCTTCGCCAATCATGACGGGGAACGGAACGAAGCTGGAGTAGTTTTCCAGGATCCCGCGGACCCGGTCAATCTTCGCAAAGTCGGCGCACTCCTCGCGCAGCTTCAGGACGATGCGGCAGCCGCGCTCAAGTTCCTCCGGCGATTCCTCGATCTCGTATCCGCTCTTCCCGTCGCTCGTCCAGATAAGGCTCTCCGCCTCGGGACGCCAGGATCGGCTGTAGACCTTGACCTCATCAGCAACCATGAACGCGGAATAAAATCCCACCCCGAATTGTCCGATGAGGGCGCTTTCCTTTCGGGCCGATTCCTCGAGCGAACGCACGAAAGCCTTGGACCCGGAATGGGCGATCGTGCCGATGTTCTCGTGAAGCTCTTCGCGGGTCATACCGAGACCGTGATCGGTGATCGTCAGGGTGCCCGCCTCCTCGTCGGCGGAGAGGCGCACTTCCAGAGGAAGCTCGGGTTGGTGGATGGCACTCTCGGTGAGCTGGGTGTGCCGCAGTTTCTCAAGAGCGTCCGAGGCATTCGAGACCAGTTCACGAATGAAGATCTCCTTGTCGGTATACAGGGAGTTGATAACGATGTCGAGGACCTGACTGACCTCAGCCTGGAACTCACGTTTTTCCGGAGCAGTTGATGTTGTCATGATGATATCGATTGGGAAAGGGGTTTGAAAAGTTCGGAACGGAAAATGGAGACGGAGACCGGATTGTCAAGTCGGGCCGCCCCGATAAGAGCCGCCAACAAGGGACAAGCCCGGAACGCGGCGCGAATTCAGTTCCTCATGGGAACCGGCGACTTGGAACCGCAGTATCGGGCTTGAAATTCAAAAAACATTAAAAAGATGAATCCTCATGATTTCTAAAACGTCCTACCTCTCCGGGGGGAATCCCCCGGACACACCAAGAACAAAAAAACCAATCCGAATACCGGATAAAGCTCATGAAACTCCCCTCCTCCTTCCTCTCCCTGACATTGGCTTCCGTCGCAGCCGTTTGTTATCTGACTCCGACGGCTGAAGCACAATCCAGACATGGAGACTACGACAGCCATGGCAGCCACGGTGGCAGTTCGGGGTGGTCAGGTGGCGGCAACAGCCATGGCGGCAGTTCGGGCTGGTCAGGCGGCCACAGCAGCCACGGTGGCAACTCCGGGTGGTCAGGAAGTCACCACGGCCCCTCCTACGGCCATCCCTCCTCACGCTATCAAGCCCCGGTGAGGCTGCTTTACACCCGGGAGATCGGTCGCCGAACCCACTACCAACTGGTGCGCAGTCGCAACGGACACACCTACAGCAAGCGGATCACGACCATCACCTACAAGGCGACTTACTCCAACGGGCAGACCAAAATCTACACCCGCACGGTCTAGCGCGGTCGCTGAGTCAAGTCGCTCATCGCAGATTCCCGCAAAGGATCCCGCCCGGGTGTCTGTCTGGGTTCGTCCGGGATCGGAGAGACAGGTGCCACGTGATCACGCCGGGCGGGCGGCGCGGTCTTGCGGGAGCCGTTGATCCGGCGCAGGGTGGGGGTGGCACTCTCACACCGCCCCCACTCCTCAAAAACGACCAATGCTCCACTACCTTTCCCGGATCGCCCCGGCCTTTCTTCCGACCCTTCTCCTCGCCGCGCCCGTCGAAAGAATCTGGCTCACCCATGCGTCGCAGGATCCATCGGAGATCGTCATCAACTGGGAAACCGAACATCCCTCTTTGGCAGTCGTTGAGTTCGGTGACGGACCGGAACTCGGAAAACGTATCTCCCTTCCCGGAAAGGCGACCCGGCATCAGGTAGCGATCCCCTTCGGACATGGCACCGGCAAACTTCACTACCGGGCCGGGGAAGGCGAAAATGTCTCCGCCATTCATCAGGTAAAACGATACCCGGAGGACGAGTTGCGCCTCGTCATCATCGGTGACTGGGGCTTCGCCCCGGGACGTGATTTCAGCGCCATCCTCCGGGACGATCCGCATCTCCTCCTTACGGCCGGAGACAACGTGCCGAGCCTGCGTCAACCGGGACGGGAGGGATCGAAGGCCTTCGCCGCTCTGATCGATGCACATCCTGAGATTTTCCGGTCTTTTCCCTTTCTTCCCATCCTTGGCAACCACGACCGCGAGATCGCCCCCCGCGGCCCGGAGCCGCCGGACCAGCCCGTCTATGACATCGAGGCGTCGGTCTTTCGCGAATTCTTCGCCCTTCCCGGTGACGAATGGAAGTGGCGTTTCGAAATCCCACGTTTCGACCTCTCGCTTATCGCTCTCGATCTTAATCACATCGCCGACCACGGCACGACCTGGCAGACCTGCCATGCCTGGCAGACCGATTCACCCCAATTCCTCTGGTACTCAGAAACGATGGCCCGGGTCAAAGCGGGTTTTGTCGTGACGCTGATGAATGAACGGCAATCGGCTCTGGCCGGTGCCACGAAGGGTGCCTGGCACGAACACTTCCGCAAAGGAAGCGCCCTCGTGACCGGCTTCGGCTATTTTGCGGAGCGGGCGGAGTTGGAGGGAGGCCTTCCCTATTTTAACACCTGCCTCAAAGGGGATGGGGATCTCTATCAGGATCGAAATTCCCGCTTTCACGCCCGGGTGGACAACTATCTGTTACTGACCCTGCGGTCCGATGCACCGGTGATGAGGGCGGAATTGAAAAGCCTTGATGGCACCGTTCTGGATCAAATCGATCTTGCCAAACGCACCGCTACTCGCAGGAATTGATGGTCTCTAAGAAAGCGAAAAATTTCAGACCCGCAGCATCCCCCGGAATCCCCGGACACCATAATAAGACTGGGCTCCGTTGTGGTAGATAAAGACATGCCCGAAACGCCGATCTCCGAAGAGGGCCCCGCCTAGATTCCGAATTTCCCCCGGGGTTTTAACCCAACTTGAGGTCTTGGTATCGAATTCTCCAAGTTCTTGCAATCCCCGATACTGTTCCTCCGTGAGTAGCTCGATTCCCATGGCCGCAGCCATATCCATCGCACTGTCTTCCGGTTTATGCTCCTTCCGGGAGTCGAGCCCTTCACGGTCGTAACAGACGCGGGTGCGACCTTTCGGAGTCTCCGGCGAGCAATCGACAAAGAGGTATTCCCCTGTTCCATTCTCCCGACCGACAACATCCGGCTCTCCTCCGGTCTTTTCCATTTCATGGAGCGACCATAGCCCGGCGGGATGCTTTCTCAGTCTCGCTTCGACTGGCGCCCATTCGAGCCCCGGATGACGGCTCCCGTTTTTCTCAAAGCGAGCTTTCAAGAGGTTGAGCAACTCCTCCCCTTTTTCCGGCAATAATTGTTTTTCTGTTTTCTTACTCTTCATCGATGTCATTCAAGTGACCGTCGGGTCACCGTGCTTCCCGGGTGGACCTCGCAAATGAGCGCCTAACGGGGCAGGTTGTCGAGTGACAGGAAACTCTTTTGGCGACCAATAGCAGCGTTGCTGCACGCCTTCTGCAGCTGGCTCCTTAGCGATTCGCCAAAGCTAGAAAATTGATCGTCCTGAATTGTTCGAAAATCTCCTTATATGACTTAAGGGGGTGCAAATAGCCCGACGGAGTGACTCTGAAGAGGGCAAAATCCACCTCCTTAAAGAATCGCCAGAAATCCTGAAAAAACGTTCGTGTGTCAATATTGCAACCACCAAACTCAAAGGTAACGATGTCTACAGATTTGCTGGCAAACATCCCCCTTGCACCCAGGAGAGCATCAAGCTCATGCCCTTCAATATCAATCTTTAGCAAATGGATATGTCCGATCGAATTCTCCAGGCAGTAGTTGTCAATCGTGTCGATCTCGATCGTTTCTGATTTGCTGAAATCAATATTTAAATGGTCCAACTTTCTCTGCGTTAGAGATGCCAGTCCTGAACCGAAACTCTCACAATAGAGCAACACTTCACCCTTCTCTTTACCCAGGCCGATATTGTTTAATTTGACACGTGAATCGTCTTTGGCCGACTCGACAAGAATTTTAAATGTCTCATGACCGGGCTCAAAACAGTGAACTTTGAAATCGACTTTGCCGACACTCTCCAGTGTCAGTTTGAGAAATTGACCATGGTTTGAGCCAACATCAAAGATGCAGTACGGCGGTCGCACCTTTTGCTTCAGCAGACGAAAGATCCCCTTCTCCCCACTAAACCTCACATTGCCGCCGGATCCGATACCCATCAGGTATTGAGAGGTTCGGGCATTCACAGCCAGCAGCTCTTGAACGACCCAGTTACCCGTTGCCTTTAGTGCAATTTGTTTCAGCAGTGACATTGATTTTTCTCTCCTTTGTTGGCTGCGATCAATCACCAACAACCCCTGCGGCGCGCTCACGCGGGCATCGACTGGTTAAAAATGCCGGTAGGTTGAGCGTGTGAGGCCGGACACTATTCCCAAAATTTCCTCGCCGCTTCCGGATCTTGCCTTAATCACCCGACCTTGCCACCTGATGCTGCATTCATATAACCTCAGCATTGAAGTTTAATCCGCCTGAAAAGGCACCACTCGAACTTATCCCCCGATCGCCGGCGGAGTTCTCGGCACATCCCTTTCCGCCTCGAGGGCGGGCAGGAATCCGGAGCCACTCGGCATTATGATGACCTCGGCGTTTCCGGAAAGTATCTCCTGGGTTTCGAGGACACTGAAAAGGGTGTCGATGACCTCCTTGTCCTCCCCGACGGTCCGGAGCGCTTCACCGACGAGACGGGGTCTTACGGCGTTGGCTTTGGCGAACTCGATCGAGGCCTCTCGCTCGGCGCGGGATTTGATGATGTCGACCTGGTTGTCCCCGGCCTGACGGATCGCGGAGGTGACCTGACGGAGCCGGTTCACGACCTTCTGCTCGATCTGGTGGATCATCGCCGCGTCGCGGAAATGGACTTTGCGGATGTAGACCGAGCCGAGGGAGTATCCCCAGCTCTCCGACTTCGGCGACACCTCGGCCCGCACCTCGCGGCTCATCTGGTGGCGGTTGCGCATCATGTTGTCGAGCGGCATGTTGCTCAGGCTGCGCACGGTGGTGTTGGTCACGTTGGCCTGGAGAGAACCCTCCGGATCGGTGTTTTCGAAAAGATAGGCGACCGGATCGCTGACCCGCATCTCGTACCAGACGCCGAGACCGACCGGCGTTCCCTCCTCCGAGTTCACAGGCCGACTGCGCAGGTAACGCTGGTCGAGGCGGAGGTCGAGAGTATGGACCTTACCAAAGAAGGGCACGAGAAGGACTCCGGGCCCGATGGAAAAGGGAGTGATGTGCAGCCCGGGTTCATCAATGACCCCGATGACCTTGCCGAAAAGAACAAAGACTTTGCAACGGCACTCGTTCACCGTGGTGAACCAGCAGAGATATTTGAGGATCCCGAGAAGGATGGGAAGCCCGATGAGTAGACCGAAAAAGGTCAGGGAGGCGGCGGTGAGAAAGTTCATGCGGAAAGGGAGGGATTGTCGGAAATGACGCGGCGGGCGCGGCGGAAGAGCTGGAGTTTCACGTTGCGAAGGTAGGCCTGCAGGGTGGCGGGTCCGCCGTTCTGCTTAAGCGCTTTCAACTCACCGGCAACCCGCAGGAGCGGCTCAACCTCGGCCTGGACGCGCATCGTCTGGATCTCGACGGCGCGCTTGGACTGCTCGATTTTCTGATCGGCCTCGGCCTGGGCCAGACTGATGTCGGCGGAGACTTCGTTATGCGCCGTGTTGATCGCGGCTAGGGCCGAGTCGATGTCGGTCGGTGGATCGATCCCGGTGATGAGCGAGGCATCCAGTTCAATGCCGTAGCGGGCGGCGGAACTGAGACATTCGGTATTCATCTGCTCGTTCAGCTCGTTCAGATTCTTGCGCAGGTCGTTGATGGACACTCCTTCAAGCTGGGGAGTGTCGCCGTCCATGATGGCGTCGTCGATCTTGTCAAGGCTGACCCCGTCGTCGTGCTTCGCCTGGAAGTTGGCGATGCGCTCGCGCAGGATGGAAACGAAGTAGCCCATGATGTGGGCCACCGGATTCTTCACGCCGAAGAGGTAGGCGTAGAGATTGCGTTCCGAGACCTTGAAGCGAAGCTGGCCGGTCACCCCGATGTTGAGTTGATCCTTGGAAACCGCCTCGAGCACGGTCCAGTTCTGGTTGACGGTGGCGTCCTCGGGATCGTAAGCGATGCTGGCGGTCTCGATTGCGATACTGACCTTGTGGACTTTCTGCCAGGGCATTTTCACATAAGGCCCGCCAGGACCGATGACACGCATCTGAGGGTAGGAGTAGCGGCTCTTGTGATCGTCGCTCAGATGATCGGCGATGGGAAGATCGAGGGTCGTCTTACCCTTGATCCGCTGTGCCCGGCCAAGAGTGGTAATGACCGCACGTTCATTCTGCTCGACGGTAAAAAAACCGGTCAGGACACAGCGAACGATGAACCAGGCGACCCCGCCGAATATAACTCCAATTGCGAAACCCATAGTGCGACAAGAGTGCACACGGTCTGGAAATATTCCAAGCAAAATCTGCGTCACTCATCGATTCGAGGGCACGTCCGGCACAGGGACGATTGGCGGGAAAGTCAGGACACGAATCAGTGATCCTGCAAAAATGAATTTTGCTTTTCATCATCGACCGAACAGGAAACGATGAGGGCTATGAGCTTATGCCATTTCAAATGCCCGACTCCTGCGATCATTGCCACGCTAACCGCGCTTGCCGTTTTCCAGATGCCAGCCTCCGGTAATCCGCGGCCGCTGGAGGGCCGGATCCTTTTCCTCGGCGACTCCATCACCCATGCGGGCTATTACGTTTCCATGGTTGAGGCCGTCCTTCTCGCAGAAGGAGTTTCTCCTGAGTCCTTTGAACTCATCAACCTCGGTCTCCCGAGCGAAGGGGTCACCGGCCTGTCGGAGCCGGACCACCCCTTCCCCCGCCCCAACGTGCACGAGCGACTCGACCGGGCCCTCGAAAAGGTTCATCCGGACCTCGTCTTTGCCTGCTACGGGATGAACGACGGAATTTATCATCCGTTCAGTGAGGATCGTTTTGCGAAATATCAGGCCGGGATCAACACCCTCATCGAAAAGGTGAAAGCGACCGGTGCTCCGCTCATCCTGCTCACCCCTCCCCCCTTTGATCCGGAACCCCTGCGAAGCAAAAACCAACTGCGCAAGGCCGACGCGGAAAAGTTCGGTTGGGTTGAAATCTACGAGCACTACGATACCGAAGTCCTCGCCCGCTATGCGGAGTGGATCCTCGCCCAGGGAGATCGGGTCGACGGAGTCATCGACACCCGCACCCCTCTCCTCGCCTATGTCGAGGCACAGCGAAAAACCAATCCGGCCTTCACTCTCTCAACCGACGGGGTGCACATGAATGACGAAGGGCACCGCATCCTCGCGAAGGGCCTCCTGGCCGGGCTCGGAAGAGATCCGGAGAAAATAGACTCCCTCGACCCTGCCCTATACACCAAAGTCCATGCCCGTCAGATGATCCTGCACGATGCCTGGATCACCCACGTCGGACATCAGCGCCCCCAGACAAAGGTGGGGCTGCCGCTGGACATCGCCCGGCTCGCCACCTCCCTTCCAGAAAAAGAAGTCCCGCAGTTTCTCTTCAACGGCCAGAACCTCAAAGGCTGGCAGGGCGCTCCTGAATTCTGGAGCGCCGGCGACGGAGTCATCACCGGCCGAAACACGGGGCCTGTCCCCTCCAGCACCTATCTCTTCACCGAAAAATCCTATCGAAACTTTCGTCTTCTCTTTGAAGTGAAGCAGACAGTTTCAGCGGAGCACTCAACCATGCACTCCGCCGTCGCCGCTCTCGGCGAACGCTTCGAAGACACGGGAGGAAACGCCTTTGGATTCAAGGGCCCCCTCCTGATGTTCAGTCACGACTGGGGGATCTGGGACGCCTATCGCCGCAACCGCCTCGTTCCCCCGGGGCACAAGGGAACATTGAAGACCACCTCGGAGAAAATTGGCGACTGGAACCGGATCGAGATTCTTGTGATCGAAAACCGCATCCGTTTTGTGAACAACGGGGTACTCATCTTTGATTTCACCGATGACGCCTCGATGCTCCGGGCCTCCCCCATCGGTTTGCAGTTACACAAGAACGAGAAGCCGCAGGAGTTCCAGTTCAGGGGTCTCGTTCTCACCGAATCCCCCGAAGATGTTCTTCTGACGGCGCCCTGACGTTTCACCCTCAGTAGGGTAACCCCCTATCGAGGATTCATCCGCGTGGAGGCAGGTTGATTCCCGTTCGTTTCCGCACCCGCGAAGGGCATGCTGGAGGAACGGGAAAACTTCGCACCATTACTGCCATGCTGATGAACACCACAACCCTGAGGGAATACACGCTGAAAAATCCCGAGGGCGGGATCGGTCCCCTGCGCGAACTCTATTTCGACGACGACTGGACGATACGCTACCTGGCCGCCGATACCGGAAAGTGGCTCAATGGCCGGCAGGTTCTTATTCCCACCGAGTCCCTGACCGGCCGGATCGATTCCGAAAGATCCCTCAAGACCCGCCTGAGCAACCAACAAATCAACGATGCTCCCTCTCCCGCGACCCTGATACGGAAGACCGGCGGGGGACAAGGCCACCATCGCCGCCCTGACGGCAGACCGATCCCCTTCTACCGTGGCGGGCTTCTTTCGTGGAGAACTCCCACGACCCGGGATCAGGTGACTGAGCCGACTTCATTTCCCGCCAGCGAAGGCCGGAACCCCGGGCCCGTCAACGTGCACGGAGTCCACGAAGTGACCGGCCACGAACTCCACGCCGCCGACGGCAGTATCGGCGAAATCAAAGACTTCATCATCGACGACGAGACCTGGAAAATCCGCTTCCTTATCGTCGAGCCCCGCTACTGGTGGCTAGGATCCAGGATCGCGGTCACGGCGGAATGGATCAGGCAGGTGAACTGGAGTGAAGGTCGTCTCTCCCTCACTCTCCCCCGCACCACTGTCCAGGTTGCTCCGGCACCCCGGGGTGGACTCGCGCTCCATTCGTGAACTGCGGAAGAACGATCTGATGTGTCCGGCCCCTTCTGGGGGAATGACCCCATAGAGAAGCCCTCCCTCCCGACTTATCTCTCAAGCCATGAAAACACCTATTCACTACCTTGCTCTGATCGCCCTGCCCCTGGTGGCGGCGTCAGTTCTCAGTTCCTGTGTCTCCGACGGCTATGCCGGAGGCGGAGGCGGCTACGTCACCTACGCCACCCTCCCTCCGAACTATTCGGGGAACGCCTACTACTATAACAACCGATATTATGCGGGCGGACGTTACGAAAGCGGTCGCTATTCCTACGGAGGCAGGGCCTATACCACCCGCTACTTCCACAACGGTCAATATCTCTACGGAGGTAACTACCGCCAGCACTCGTCATCAAGCGCGTATCAGCCCCGCAGCCCGCGCTCCAGCGGAAGCTCCGGATACGGGACCTACCAAACCCGGCCCCGGACTTCCACTACCACCACCTATCAATACGGCAATCGTAGCTACTCCGATGGCCGCCACGAGAGTGGCAGGGATTCACGCGAGGGTTACTACCGCGGGAACTCACCCTCGGGATACGGCCAGGGCCGCTCTCGTGAATCCTACCCCGGCGGGCACTCAAGGTCACCCTACTAAAAGCCCCGGAACCGTCTCGAAACCTATCTCTCCGGGCCCTCAGCCGGAGGGTAGTTTGGAATCAACGCCCGGACGCAGCACCCTGGCTGACTCTCTGCAACCAGGCTCTCGCCGCCTCACGCGCCGGTGAGGGCCGGAGGGTCCACCCGTCATTGTGGTTCCTGAAACCGGTGACGTGGAAGGTGAAGTCCCCCGCCACCCCGGTGTCCTGGAGATACTGCTTCGTTGCATCCACCGAATTCTCCTGACAGATGAACTGAGGTCGTCCGCCGAGGCGAAGGAGCCTCAACCTGGCCGACTTCCGATTCGCCCCGGCATAGGGCCACTGCTCTCTTACCCCGTCGTAGTGGCTGTAACAGAAAAAGCCTCGCCAAAGTGTCGCGACTTCGTCATCAAACAGACCGATCGCATTGCAGGCAAGCGCCCCCCGCGAAAATCCGCAGAGGATCACCCGCTTGGGATCACCCGAGAAGAGCCGGCAAATCTCCGGAACGGCCCGCTTCGCGAACGCCACCGTCGAATCAGCTTGATGCCGGGGAGGATCCCCCCACCAGGTGACGGCAAGTTCATCGCCCGGGTCATTCAGAAAGGGCAAACAAACCCAGAGGTATCCCACTCCTCCGGAAAGTCCGTAGCCAAGCTGGCTACCCTCCGGTCGACCGGTGCTGACGTCTCCAAAGCCATTCTTGTAGTTTCCGTTTCCGGCATACTCAACGAGAACCGGGTATCGTTTCTCCGGCGACCAGTCGCTCGGCAGATAGAGCACCATTTCAGGAACTGATTCAGGGTCTCCCGGCATGCGATAAAACACCCTCTTCCCGGCGGCAGGAACCTCCGATGTCACCGGAGGGATGACGAGATCGGGGGTGATGGTACCGATGTCAGGGTCAGCGGCACGTGCGCTCGAATAGAAAAAAGACGCAAGCGCGAACGACGCAGCGAGCACAGTGCTGAGGGTTCTGAAAAGAGAGATCATGGCGGGGAAAAGCGAAACCTGAGCCGGAGCGCAGCGAAAACAGACAATCGAGAAAATCGAGATGGGTGCCCGGAGGGCAAGCGAATCGAAGCGTAGCGGAGATAGACGGAACGAAGTGAAGTCAACCGTCCAAAACGGAGTGAAGTCAAACCTGAAACCTGAAACATCCCACTTACAATTTCACCCGCCCCAACCTGAGCGCATTGGAAATCACGGAGACCGAACTCAGGCTCATCGCGGCTCCGGCCACCATGGGGCTGAGGAGTAACCCGAAAAAAGGATAAAGCAGACCGGCCGCAATCGGAATACCGAGCGCATTGTAGAGAAAGGCGAAGGCAAGATTCTGGCGGATGTTTCGCAGGGTCGCCCGGCTCAGATGAATCGCCTTGGCGATGGCGCGGAGATCCCCCTTCACGAGCGTCACCCCGGCACTCTGCATCGCGATGTCGGTGCCTGTCCCCATCGCAATGCCGACATCGGCGGCGGCGAGC
>DDSV01000037.1 GCA_002344215.1 Akkermansiaceae bacterium UBA2381 | reverse complement strand
GTTTCCGACTCTTACTTTCCTATGGAGGGGAGACCCGAAGCCCCTCTTCCAGCAAGTGTCCGCGGGAATAGAAATATCCATTGCATAAGCTTGGATCGGGATAGCGTACCAACTCTGCTCAAATGGACGACGACCTATTCACCGAGGCCCCGGAAGCCGGGCCCGGATTTGCCTCTGAGTCAGCAGCAGGTCTGAACGGCCCGGATCTGCGTCTCGATCCGACCATGCCGCTGGCCGCAAGAATGCGCCCCCGTGACCTGAGTGAATATGTAGGACAAGGCCACATTCTCGGTGAGGGGCGCCTCCTCCGCCGGGCGATCGAAGCGGACCGTTTCACCTCCTTGATTTTCTACGGCCCCCCCGGGGTTGGAAAAACCAGCCTCGCTGAACTCATTGCCCGCCGCACCCAATCCCGCTTCATCAACCTTTCGGGAGTCGAAAGCAATGTGGCCGAGATCCGTCGGGCAGTTGAGGCAGCCAGACAGTTTCAGCGCACCCGTAACGAGGTGACGACTCTCTTTGTGGACGAGATCCACCGCTTCAACAAATCACAACAGGATGTGCTCCTGCCCCACATTGAACGGGGAACCGTCCGCTTCATCGGGGCAACGACGCATAATCCTTATTTTTACATCAACAGCCCCCTCGTCTCCCGTAGCCAGGTCTTCCAACTTGAGCCGCTCACCCCGGACGATCTGGCCGCACTTCTCTCAGCCGCTGTCGACGATCAGGAGCGAGGTTTCGGAAAGAAGCCGCTCATTGTTCACGAGGATGCCGCCCGCTTTCTCGTGACCATGTGCGACGGGGACGCGAGAAAGTTGCTGACTTCGTTCGAACTTGCTGTGCTGACGACGGAGCCTGACGAGACGAGCGGTGAGATTGTCATCGACCTCGCCGTGGCGGAAGACTCGATCCAGCGCAAAAGCGTCGTCTACGATGCGGATGGTGACGGTCACCACGACACGATCAGCGCATTTATCAAATCGATGAGGGGATGCGATCCGGACGCGGCGCTCTACTGGCTCGCTAAAATGCTCTATGCGGGTGAGGACATCCGCTTCATCGCGAGACGAATCGTCATTGCCGCCAGCGAGGACGTGGGGATGGCCGACTCGAATGCTCTCAAGGTCGCCGTTGCCGCGCAGCAGGCGGTCGAGTTCATCGGAATGCCTGAGGCCCGCATCCCGCTGGCTCACGCCGCCGTTTACATTGCCACGGCGCCAAAGAGCAATCGCGCCTATGCCGGCATCAATGCAGCCATGAAAGATGTCGCCGAGGGCCGCACCCTGGCGG
Source organism: Akkermansiaceae bacterium UBA2381 (assembly GCA_002344215.1). Taxonomy (GTDB): domain Bacteria; phylum Verrucomicrobiota; class Verrucomicrobiia; order Verrucomicrobiales; family DEV007; genus Arctic95D-9. The sequence goes on along the minus strand of DDSV01000037.1, from coordinate 78,316 downwards.
TACCACCGCACCTGCGCACCCGAAGCCGCAAAAAGATTGGCGGGGAAAGCGGTGCCTTTACCGGAGAAGAGGCCACCTACCTCTACGGCCACGATTTTGAGGAAGGTTTCGTACCGCAGTCATATCTCCCTGAGGGGCGGGTCTACTATGAACCCACCACCAACGGGATGGAGCAGCGCGTCGCTGAACGACTCGACTACTGGCGGAAGCAGTTTCACGAGAAACAATCAGTTCCCGGAAATGACTCCACCGCTATTTAAGGCAATCGTCCCTCTCCCGCATCTGCAACCAGGGCAATATCATCACCTGAACTCCCTCTCAAGCGAGTCTAGATATCGCGTGATGTGATCTGTTCTCCCCGGTGCCTTCCGTCTCTCAAGCGACTTGCGTATCCGGATGTAGTCATCGAACTCGACGCTGCGTTGCGGTGCTTTCGTCGCTTCATAAAAGTTCAGGTAGTCTTCAGTGTGAATCAGCGTATCACGCACCTTTGACCTCATTTCTTCAATATTGGCAATCTCCACGTCAATCCCGCGGGTCTGGCCTTTCATCAGTTTCTGTATGATCGATTCATAGACCGGATAAACCGGGCGATACAGCGGATGTCCGATTCGCTTGAGTTTTTGGAGCCGGTCCAGACAATCTCCAAGTTCATCCAATCCCTCAGGATGTTCCAGAAAGAGAGCGTATTGATCGAGGCTGGCATTGAACGATCCCTCGGGCATGGGTGGAGCCTCCGCCTTCTTCGGTTTTAGAAAATCAAGAAATCCACGCTTGGCAACACCGGTCGCCGCCCCTTCCCCCTGATCACCGTCAATCCGGACGGTAACCGCATCCGTCAGAAACTGCTCTGTCTCCTCCCTGTTTAGGAACTCAAGAATCTGTTGCTGTCCCAGGGCGGCGACTTCCAACGCCCACCACTTGTCGAGCCCCTGATCCATTTCACGAAAAGCAGGAAAATGCTGCCGCAGGAGCACTTCAATTGCCAGCGGGCTGGTCCCGCCGAGATCGGCGAGAATACTCTTTATTCCGATATCACCATCAGCCTGACTCAACAATGCCTCGACCATCGCGGACGACGAAGCGCGGAAGACCGCGAGACTCACCGGATCGAGCTTCCCGGCATCCGCGAGAGAGAATATTTCCTGCGGTTTGAGCATCTGTCCGCTCGCAAGAAATCCCCGATAGAATGAACTCGGGCTGCCGCTCCTGCGATGTTCGATCAGTTGATCGAATCCGTGCACGAGCCAATCCGGGACCTTCACCGCGTCGAGAGCAAATGAACCCGGATCCTTACTGTAAGGCTCGAGAACATGCTCGATGAGAAGGACTCGAATCACCTCGCGGCGGAACTCATCGTCCCGAAATCCATCGTGAAGTTTCACCGCCAGTTTGATGATAAAACGGTTGTCCGGCCGCAACTGTACCTTCGTGAGGAGGTATTCACCCTTATGGACGTCCTGCATGTCCCCCCACAGTTCCACCTGGATAGGGATCGTCCAAGCCGATGACTGACTTGGTCGACCGGGGCGCATCTTGAAAAGGAGATTGCGAAGATCATTCCTGACTTCCCCGACGAACGATGAGAACATCACGCGGGTAACAGGAGGTTCCCCGACCACCTTGACTTGAAAGTCCTCTCCCCATTCCGATGCCGGAATCGGGCCAACCGTGGATCGGCTCTCAGACTGCCCGCCTCCCGGCTCTCCTGCGGGAATCTGTTCCTGTGCCGACAGGAACAGATTCCCGCAGAGACCCGCCATCATCGCAAGCCTTCCGGTCCAACGGCATCCCTCTCTAATTCTTTTCACACCACTCTCCACGGGAACACTTTAACCAATACCACTCCGACTCACAATCGTTGATATTCAATCCGGCACCGCGGAAAATCGAAAAGCCGGCTGTCCCGAAAGCCCGGAACCGCCGGCTCGATTGATCGGGGATTCGCCTGTCAGCACCCCGGTTTGATGATCACTTGATCTCGATCGTGCGTGGCTTGACCTCATCCCGCAGGGGGAGACGGAGATTTAGAATTCCGTCTTCAAGCGCTCCGGAAATTTGTTTCTCGTCAACTTCAGGGCCGACATCGAGCCTGAGACGATAGGTTCTTTCCGGGAAATAGCTCCCCAGTGGCATCCACTCTTCCGGAGTGGCGAGATTCCGGGTGGCCAGCACTTCAAGGATGTCATTCTCGACGGTGACCGACACATTTTCCTTTTTCACTCCGGGGAGTGTCACTGCAACCTGCCAGGCATCCTGATCGTACCGCGAAGAATAGAGAGGACGATAGACCGGAAGGGAAGGAGCCTCGATTGCCGTAGCCCCCTTGCATTCATTGTTATGACAACAGGATTCAATATTTTCACTCATGGTATTTCACTGGTTCGGGTTCTAAAATAATGAGGGTGATTGATTAGTGAATCGTAATGCTTACCGGTTTGCACACCTCCTCTTTGGGAAGAGTGAGATGAAGAATTCCATCCGCCAGCCGGGCTTCGATTCCGTCGAGGCGCAAACCTTCAGGGTGACGCAGCACCTGCTCCAGTCGCCGGGGTCCGTAGCCTGGAGTTTGATTCGACCCGGCCGCTTCACAGGCAAGTCTGATCAGCCCTCCCTCCGCGTCGAGACGGATCTGATCGCGCTTGAATCCGGGAACTTCGATACGGGCATAATAGTTCGATCCATCTTCGAACCACTCGATTCCCGACGTATACCCGGGACGTGAAAGCTCGTTCGATTCTCCGCCAATCGCGGCTCGAAGGAGCGGACCGAAGGCACCCGGAGCCGGGCTCATCCGGGACTTGCGGTGAGAGTAAGGGTAGCTTGGATGGGTGTAACGAATCAGTTTCATGTTTGGAGTTTGGGTTAGGTTTTAGCGTCTCGTTTAACGCCTGCCCCAACTACTGCAAACCCCATGCCAGAAAAACGGGAAACACCACAACTCGTTTCTTTCCAAGCTTTTATGAAACTAAAAATCAAAACATAGCGCGACAAAGTGAGCCAAAAAGTCCCGACTCAGAGATGACAAAATCTCCCACTGAGTCAAACTGACACAAGTAAAGTCAGCACACCAAGCTCCGGGTGGACGCAAATCCGACATAGTAGCGACTCCCGATGAGGACGAGCCACCTCCTGACGGAACCGGACTTGAACGAAAGGTTACTCAGCCTTCGGCTTTGCCGACTCCTTAGCCTCCGTCTTTTCCTGGGTATCGGACGCGGCGGCGGGAACGAACTTCAAAACGGTTCCGTTGATGCAGTACCGCTTGTCAGTCGGGGTATCGAAGCCCTCTCCTTCGAAGACGTGCCCAAGATGACCGTTGCAGATTTTGCACAAGACTTCCGTCCGGGCATAACCAAGGTGGAAGTCGACGTTAAATTTAACGTTCTTCGCCTTCGCCGGGTCGTAGAATGAGGGCCAGCCACAGTGCGAATCGAACTTCTCGTTTGACGTAAACAGTTCCGCGTTGCAACCGGCACAGTAATAGGTCCCGGCCCCCTGCTCTTTGAATTCCTTATAAACCTCGCCATCCGCCCTTTCGGTGCCCGCCTCCCGGAGAATGCGATACTGCTCGGGAGTCAGCGTTTTCTTCCACTCCTCGTCGGTTTTCTCCACGCTTGTCTTCGGCGGCTCGGGGGTCTCTTTTAGAACTTCCATGGCAGTCTCTTTCGGTTTTACGATTTCCTTCGGGGGCTTTTCATCGGCGGTTAAAAAGGTAACCGCGACCATCGCAGCAATGATAACACTGACCGCAAGCGTGAGGGAGATCGACCATTTCATAGCTGGATTTTAGAATAGCTTACGTCTCCGGTCAAAGACGCGATCACTTGAGTTCGCCGCCCAAGAGACTCCTGTTTCCATTCGACAGTCCTTCCGGCCGCTCTATCATGAACCGATGCCTCCCACCGTCATCCGCGATTGGTACGACACTCCGCTCTACTACGACATCATCTTCGATGAAGACACCGGAGCCGAGGCCGATTTTCTCGAGGAGATGCACCGTCGCCACGGAATCGCCTCCTCGCGAAATCACTCCGTCCTCGAACTCGCTTGCGGGAGCGGACGACTTCTGAAAGAACTGGCTCTTAGGGGTTGGAAAACCTCAGGCTTCGATCTGAATCCCAACATGCTCAGTTTCGCCCGCGACCGCATCGGTTCCACAAGCGGAAGTGTCCACCTTTGGGAGGACCGCATGGAGTCATTCCGGGTTCCGGGTAATCGCCGCTTCGACCTTGCCCACTGCCTCGTAAGCACCTTCAAGTACCTTCGTTCCGAGGAGGATGCGCTCGCCTGTCTGCATCGGGTATCGGAGGTCCTTAAACCCGGGGGACTCTTCATTCTCGGGCTGCACCTAACCGACCCCGCCAACCGCCGTCCCACCCACGAAAGGTGGGTGGCATCGCGAGATGGAATTGAAGTCGTTTGCAATACTCGAACCTGGCCGGCCGATCCGCAGCTCAGATCCGAAGCAATGCGTTCGCGAATGAAAGTGACCCTTCCGGATGGCGAAATTCACCGTCAGGAAACCCTCTGGGAAGTTCGCTCCTACACCGCCTCACAGTTGCGGCGACTCATCCGGAAGGTGCCGGCACTGAAACTTACCGCCTGCCATGACTTCCGGCACGATCCCGATGAAAGCCGGGCGCTCGACGACAGCTACGCCGACCTCGTCCTGGTTTTAAAACGACAAAGCCAAACGTAGCGGCCCGGTCCAATCACGTTGATTATCTGCTCACCCTTCCATAGAATCAGTCTCCGTGAAGCCCAACCATTCATCCGGTCATTCTCCGTCGAAAACCATGAGTTACCTCGATCAATCGCGGATGGAGAGTGCTCATTTTATGAACCTCATCCGGTTCGCCCTCGCTTCGGCGATGGTGCTTTTGTTTCTTTACGGTACGATTGCTCTCAGGCTCGACAGCTTCCGCGAGACCGGCTGGCTCATTTTTCTCTACTGGGTGGCAGCGGGTCTTTTATGGGCAGGCTCCCGACGATACTCCGGCCTTCTCAACGCGAGCCGATTTGCCGTTCCTCTGCTCGATATGCCTTCAGCCACTCTGATCCAGTGGCTGAGGCTGGGATACGAGGATGCCGATTCCACGACTGCGGTCTTCTCCCTCTCCATTTTTCTGTTTCTCGTCATGCTCTCCACTTTCAGCATGCGGACCCGCCACACCTTTATCTGCGCGATCATCGGCACGGTCTTTTACTGGGTCCTTGCCCGCGAAGTTGGACTACTCGCCATCTCTTTCATCTCCGCTCCCATTATTCTGTTGCTGACCGCATGGACGGCAAGCTCGCTCTCGCGCCGCCAGTCGAGCCTCGTTCTAGAATCGGCGGAAAAGCAGGCTCGCCGGGACCGTCTCGCGCTTTATTTCTCTCCGGGAGTGGCAGAGGTTATCGAAACCCGTGATGATCTGGGCGAAGGGGAAGCCTGCGAGTTGTCCGTCATGTTCTGCGACATTCGTGAATTCACCACGATGAGTGAATCGATGGAGGCGCGGGACGTTGTGAAACTGCTCAACGATTTTCACGGGGGAATGGTCGATACCATCTTCCGATATGGAGGCACCCTCGACAAATACCTCGGCGACGGATTGCTTGCCTATTTCAATGCCCCGGTCCCTCAATGCGACCACGCCGAGAGATCAGTGCGCTGCGCCCTCGACATGGTTGACAGCCTCGCTGAGATCAACCGCAAGCGGGCTGAACGTGGCGAGCCTCCGATTGGGATGGGTATCGGCATTCATGCCGGACAGGCCGTCGTCGGCAATGTTGGAGCCCCCCACCGTCGCGAGTTCACTGCCATCGGTGACACGGTCAATGTGGCGAGCCGCCTGCAGAGTATGACCCGCAAGCATGGGGGAATCGACATCCTCGTCAGCGAGGCTGTCGTCACCGAATGCTCCAACGTAAGCGAACTCCGATTTGAATCGGTCGCGGAGGTGGAGGTGCGCGGACGGAGCCAACATCTGAAAATTTTTCGTCCCCTCCTCTCAAGCTGATCATCAGAGAAGCCGCCCCGTTCTCCGGAACTTTACTCGAATAGGACGGAAGGCCCGGGCTCCCCTACCCCCAGCTTTCCGCAATCACCCGGGCATCTTCGAGAGCCAGCGTCTTCGGCAGATTCAGGTAGACGGAGACCCAGGCACCATCGCGCCCCGTATCGGCGGCGAGACCGTGAATGTTGGCATCAAAACGGCGGCCGGCCTTGAGACAGAGCAGGTAGGCGAGGGCACCAATGTCTTCCGTCGTTCCGGCATGAAGTCGATACAGACCCGGCCTCCACTCGGTGAGAGTCACCTGCCGGGCTACATCCGGCAGCGCCTCCTCGTCCAGATCGGAGAGATGAAGACGCTCGGCGATGGCCGTTTCAACCAGGCGGTTCAACTCGGGACCGGCCGGTGCGCCTGAAGTTTCCCCGTTTTCCGGGATCGGTGCCAGATGAAAAAAATCAAGCGCCAGGCCGTGGTTCATCGCAGAAAACAAATGAGCCTGCTGGAGACCCACTCCATGCTTCCAGAGAGCACCGATGATCGAGGCGGCAAGACCCCGGTTATCCTTCGCTGCCACCCCGAGAATCTTGACTTTTCCTTCAACAATCGTCGTTACTCGCGGCCTCGCGTCGTTGTCCTCACGAGTGAGCCGGAGCAGGTAACCGCCGAAACGAACCGCATAATGGCGATAGATGCCTTCGAAAAAATCCCGGCCGAAGTCACTCAAAATCTCCAGCGACTCGTCATCTGCATATCCCCCGCTCTCAAGCAAGGCCGCCGGGTCAAATCTCCGGCCCACCGGCATCCTCGCCTTCGCATAGAGCTCACGAATGTTGAAAAACTGGGTGGGATTGGTCGCGGGAGACTTCCAGGCATGGTGATCGGCGTGGGTGAACACGTAGAGCGCCCGCAGACGGTCCAGATCACCGCCGCACCGTCGCAAGAGATCGCTTACCACCCGCTCGTCGATCAGTCCGGTGGTGACAATCTCGAGGAAGGTTCGGCGGTTCTCCACGAGGAATCGAGCCAGATCAAGGATTTCATCGGCGAAGCCGGCACCGGGGAAACACTTCGCATAATATTCCTCCAATGATATCGCCGAAAACCCGCTTGAAAAACGATCCTCCAGTGTCCGCCTGGGATCGTTGCGGGCGGCAAGATCATCCGGAGTCACCGGGAGTCGCTTTGTTTTGAGAGCCAGTTTAACCGCCGCGAGTTGCGAATCCGTGAGCAGAGCCGCCTCCACCTCGACACGAATCGCATAGGCGACGTCGGTTAGTTTTTCAGGCTCACGGGCTGCGGCCAGGAGACGTTGCCCCTCTTTCCGATCCGCCTCAAGGGCCCGCATCTTTTCACGCTCCAGTGGACCACGCAGGACATGCCGCTCTGTCCTGACACGTTCGTCAAATGACGACTCGAATTTTCCGTAGCCCGGAAAAAGTCTTTCCTCGGCCCCGGGAATTCGCGAAAGAAAATCAAAGGTCGCGGCGAGACTGCCGCGTGGTTCCAGAAAAAGGGCGGCCACTTCCGGCACCGGCTCAAGCCAGTCACCGGCATCAAGGAAGGTCGTTTGCAATTCGGACGGATCAATCGGCAGTTCATACCGTTGAGCCATCAGAAGCAATGACAGCGCGGCCCGGCTTCGATCTCCGTTTGTCACGCAGGTTTCCGGTTCGGCGTGAAAGAGTCCTCCCGCCCCGAGAGCCACCGGATGCCCGGGTGAAATGCGACGCCCGGTCCGCAGTTCCCCCTCGATGACCCCGCGGGCGAAAGCGGCGATGCGACGACGAGCGGAAAGAAGACGCGACCTGACCTGATCGGCAAACTCGAGACGCTCCTGATCCGTCGCCTCCTCGCCGAGCCACCCGCCCAAAGAGGCAAAATCCTGATAGGTCATCACGTCCTCAACGTGATTTCCCAATGCCGTCGGAACCCCTCCGGGTTTTCGCTGCAGATGAATCCAGCATCGCAGCCGCAACAGGAAGTGGTAGGCGTCGAGATCGCGGGGGTCGCTCTCCGCCAACTGCCGGTAAATCTGATGGCTGTGGGAAAATCGCTTCCCCGCCTGAGTCCAGACCCCGGCCAGAAAAAGTCGAAGGCCGTCATTCTTGATGTCGAAATGATCGATTCGCTCCGCCATCGCCCCGGCTCGTTCCCATTGGTGCAACCAGAGTCTGCGCACATGAAGAAAATGCTCGAAAGGGTCGTAGGTCTCGCGGATGCGATTCCGGAAGACCGTAACGAGACCATCCGGATCATAAACCGGATCGAGATCAATGAAGGCGTTGAGATCTTTGTCCTGCAATCCTACGGCATCCTGGAGACCGTAAGGCATCGCAACAAAGGAAAATCCGAATCGTTCCCGAAAGCAGCTCGTGTGAAGGGTTTGGCGCTGCAATTCAAGAACAAAGGCGTGAGTGGCCTCCTCTTCGACGGGGAGTTCAAAGAGAAAGACAATGTCCAGATCAGAACAGGGCGTCACCTCACCCCGACCGGTCCCTCCCACGGCACCGACGGCAAAGGGATGCGGATACCCCAGAGCCGTCCGTTGTTCCGCCGCCCAGTCCGCAATCACAGAGGTAAAGAGTGCCGTCCGCGCGGCCACGATCTCTTTTCCATTGTCCAAAACGATATCTCGAATGAGGTCTTCATTCTCTCGAAGCCTCCGCCGGTGTTCTGTTATCTCAAGCTTGAGCGCTGCCGAAGGCTCGACCCCGGGCTCATCACTGGCCGAATCGACATCTCCGAAGGAGGGGGAATTTTTCATGCAGGACCAGGACGCATCGTCTGGCTAACAAAAGCGCCTTTCCGGCAACCCGCAAATGGAGCTTCCTCTGGAAAAATGGGTGAATGACACGAGAGCCCCGGTCTTGGCTGGCTTTCAAAAAGCTGCAGGGGGCTTGCCAAACCAGACGGTCTCCCTATAGGCTCGCCCTAACTTCGGCCTGACAACCCGGAAAATCCCCCGACAGGCCTCCGCCAGGTAAATATACTTTTTCATCCCCCATGGACTCTTCCATTGCCTCGCGTGCCCGTCGTGTCGTCCTCTTTTTCGCCGTGACCCTGGCGATCATCACCTATGTGGACCGGGTTTGTATTTCCCAGGCCGCCCCGGCGATACAGGAGGAGCTGGGATTAACAAAAATCCAGATGGGTTATGCCTTTACCGCCTTCGGCTGGGCCTACGCCCTCTTTGAGATTCCCGGAGGCTGGCTGGGAGATCGCATCGGGCCGCGTCGGGTGCTGATGCGGGTGGTGACGATGTGGTCTTTCTTTACCGTGGCGACTGGATGGGCGTGGAATCTTGTCTCGCTGGTAGTCTGTCGCTTCTTCTTTGGAATGGGAGAGGCCGGTTGTTTCCCGAACATCACAAAGGCGTTCACGCATTGGTTCCCCGCCATCGAACGAGTCAAAGCGCAGGGGATCCTCTGGCTCAGCGCCCGGTGGGGAGGTGCCTTCACTCCCCTGCTGGTCGGCTGGATGCTGGCCAGCGGTGATACCAAAATGGAAGGACTGGGCCTTCACTACCGGTGGGTCTTCCTCATTTTCGGGTTGCTGGGAGTCGTTTGGGCGATCACCTTTTTCCGCTGGTTTCGCGACTATCCCCGGGATCATCCGGCGGTCAACACGGCAGAACTCGCGGAGATCGGAGATACCGCCCATACCGGTGATCACAAAATGCCCTGGGCCAGGTTGCTCGCTTCGCGAACTGTCTGGATGCTATGGGCACAGTATTTTTTCATGTCCTATGCGTGGTATTTCTATATCACCTGGTTCCCGACCTTCCTCAAAGAGCAATTCCCGGACCTCGGCGATCTTCAACGGGCACTGCTTGCCTGTGTCCCGCTTTCCTTCGGCGGACTCGGTTCGCTGGCAGCGGGTATGTGTTCAGGATCCCTGGACCGCTGGTTTGGGAGTTCCGCCAGGACCCGCCGCTTCCTGGGGGTCTTTGGAATGGGCATCGCGGGCATCATGCTCGTCATCTCGATGCAGTTTCATTCCCCCGTCGCCGCCATTCTGTGTATCGGACTGGCCTCATTCGCAAACGACCTCGCCATGCCGGGTGCGTGGGGCGCCTGCATGGAAGTGGGCGGACATCACACCGGTGCGCTTTCCGGCAGCATGAACATGATGGGCAATGCCGGAGGCGCGCTCGCGCCCATGGTCGTGCCTTTTATATTGGCCGCCACCAACAATAACTGGAATGCCAATATCGGGTGTTTCGCCGTCGCCTACTTTCTTGGTGCGATCTGCTGGATCTTCATCAATTCCGATGAACGTATTCATGATTGAGGAGCGTGCATTCCCTCACCTCGGAAGGTGGATCTTCCCGGCTTATGCGGAAAAGATCCACCCGAAGAACCCGATGGTTGACCTGCTTATTCCCGGATCGGCTGAATTCACAATGCGCTAGTCAAGCGTGCGCTTGGGTGGTGCGATGAGCGTTGCTGTTGCAGGCCTCGCGGGAGCAGCTTCGGTAAATCGCTGAACTTCGAATCCCGGAACATTGATGAGGACATTCAGATTGCCGAGGAAATCCCATGTCGCCGGAACCCCCACTCCATCGGCGAGCTCCCTCGCACCGAGATAGGTCGCAATCGCGTCGGGAACCACCTGGAAAAGAGCCACCCCGTTCGGGTCGTCCTTGATTTCACGCAACACCCTGATGAATTGGGAGCCGGGTTGTTTCATTTTTTCAACGGTCTCACCGGATCTCGGAGTCAGCGCGATTTGAACAGCGGTTGATCCCGGCTTGACAATCGCATCCATGGCAAATGTCTTAGGCACTGATCCAACGACGCCCGGGGATTTCAGGAACTCCACGAGACGATAGGGATCATAGATAATCCTGCTCTTGGAGGCATCCTTGAAGCTATCGGAGTCTCCCAGTTCCTTGAAGTAGCGGAGAATACCGCGCTGATCCGCACTTACTTCATCGACCTTTCCCCCCCAATGAAAAGCTACTTTATTCCCGTCCGGAACCACTTTGATCGTGGGCTTTAGGGGATCCGTCGACGTATCCATCGCAACCCAGAGAGTGTAATCAGACTTTGTGGCCGCAAGGACAGCGGAAGCCACATCAGGCATCGGCTTGCGCACCACGAGAGAGATGTTACCAAGTGTCTCCAGCATTGCCGCACTGGGCTGAAGACCACCTTCCGCCAGTGCCTTCCATGTCTTCGCAAGAACATCCATCTGGAACTTTGCGGCAAGCGGGGAGATCCCCTGCCAGGCGATCTGGATTTCCTCTTTGGAGCTGAAGATCTTCTGCAACAGGGGCAGGAAAGGAGCCGGATCCGGAGTCTTATAGGCAAACTGCGACCGTGTTCGCTCAAGCTCACTGAGAATGGCTCCCATGAACTGCTTCTCATTCAGGAAGATAACCCCTTCTTTGGCAACGAGAATCCGAGTCTCGTTTGGCTTCTCCGGATAAGGCTTGGGATTTGGAAGTCTTACCACGGTCCCCGCCGCCGGGGCAACAATCGGAGTTTGATCCAGGGTAGCTTTGAGCTTGTCCAGTTCGGCAAGGAGAGTCTCAATACCGGACTTTTTCAGGTCACGGTCCTTCTTCTTCTCCTCGATCTGCTTTTCGAGGTCCGGAATATCAGCCAGGGAAAGTCCCTCGGCAGAACGGTCCAAAGAGGTAACATCCTCGGTTCCCTTTCGGATCTTCTCCTCAAGGGCCACGATCTGCTCCTGCACTTTCTCAAGTTCGGGCACCGGCATCTTTTTTGACATGATTTCCTCCAGCTGTTCCAACTGTTCCTGGGTCACCGGGGGCAGGTCGGAAAGAATTTTCTTAACCGCACTGGCGACACTGATTCCGACCAGCACGAGGACGATAATGAGAACGCCGACGACATTTGTCATCGTGTCCATCAGAGCCACAAAAGGAATTTCAAACTCTTCGGTATGTCTGCGTTTTGCCATGGCTCTTCACAGGGTTGGAGTGGAGATCGGGAGCAGGGGTGTTCCTTCAGGAACCGGAATCGTTCCAAGCAGTGAGTCGAACATTCCGAGATCAATCCGCCCTCTTCCCGGAATAGGAAGTTTTGCGACCTGGGCCGGCTCAAAAGCATGAGTCTGCTGAGCCCAACCCGCCGCGTTGTTGTACGATCCGAGACCGTCATCACGAACAAGGAAAACAATTTTGGCTTTCGGCTGCTCCTTCACTTTCTTAAGGAAAGCCTCATAGGAGGTATCAGCGATAATGACCTCCGGAGCCGAACTCACCTGAGTCATTTCCGTTTTACTCCAGTAGAGGACGATCTTTCCACCCGATGCTTCAACAAAAAAGACTTTCGAATCAGGCTCGGTGCCGACACCAGCGGGTTGCACCAGCACCGGCCCGGGCGTCTTAGCGACAAGGTCGCGCTTCTTGATCTCTGCCATCAGTTCGGCAATAGATTTTTTGACTTCAGTCGTCTGTGTTTCGTAGCCGGTGATCTCCAGAAGCAGGTTATCAAGAGATTTCAGCAGATTCTGGCTCAGCACTTTCGAATCCTCCGCCTGTGATACGATCTTCCGGAGTCGCGCCGCCTGCTGCTCTTTCGCATCGGCCTCTTCTTCGAGACTGGCCAGTTTCACGAGGAGCGGCTTTACCTCCGATTCCAATGCGGCCTCACGCTGCTGGCGCTGGGAGAGTTGCCTGTGTTTGATCGCGCGATTCACCTCTTCCTCCGTGCGGCCCTCAGTCTGAGTGGTTTGGGAAACGGCAAGGAAAACGATGATGAGAACAAGAACGCCAATCAGAGAGCAGAGGATGTCCAGAAAGGGCACCATCAGCATCTCCTCGTTTCCGAAATGTCTGGGTTTAGCCATAGTGTTAGTGTATTCGGGTGTGGAATTCCGGATTAACTCAACTGCGGCTGAACCAGCCTTTCCTGACGGTTTGATTGATCACTACCTGTTTCTCACCAAGATCCGTCAGAACCTTATTTAATCCGCCAATGCCCTCGGCGAGTGCCCGGGTATGGTCGGTGGTGTTCTTCACGGAATTGGCGACGGCCAGAGTCATGTCTTCACGCATCCGGTCGATCGCTGTTGAAAACTCCTCACTCACCCGATGCTGGTGCTCAATCGACCTGTTCTCCAGATTCTCGGCATACTGGAGCATTGTTCCGGAAAGCGTGTTCAGATCGACAAGGAAGTCATTCTGCGCTGACGCTACGGCGTGAACGAGATGATTCATCATGGCCTCCTGATCGCCTCCGGCAACACCACTACCGTCGTGGAGACGGGGAATCAGGACTTCGTTACAGAACGAGTCAATATCGTTGAGATTTTCATCCTCGGCTTTGAACAATCCGTTCATCGGGAAGTTCACCAGCATCGCAAAAACAAGCCCCACCAGGGTCGCATCAAATGCACTCCCAAGTCCGCTGATAACCCCCTTGAGCACCCCGATGATCGCCTTAACATCCTCGAGGTTGTCAAAACTCAGACTGAGGAGCGCATGGGAAAGTCCCAGAACCGTACCGATGAATCCCATGATCGGAATCGCCCAGAGGAATGCTTTCACTGCAGTGAAACTTGAGGCAATCCGCCCGGCATCGATATCCGACTGTGCCGACATCAGATGTACGACATCACCGGTGTTCTGCTTTATCTCGAACAGCTCCAGCGCTTTCCGAATCCGATTCACCATCAGGCTGTCACGCAACCGTGAAGGCAGCCGGTAAAGGTGATCAATAAACACGCCGACATTCTCCGCGTTAATCTGATTACCAAGTTGGTAAGGAACCACATCAAGCAACATCGCTTCACGCTGATGCTTCAGCTTCAACAACTTGAGGGCAAGAATGGCAATGGCCCAGAAGAAGAAGAGGGTATTGAGTCCATTGACCGCCAGGTGACCCGTCCAAACCGTGGACAGATACTGCATGAAGGAATATTCGGATGATGAGGTTCCCTCAGGGGGAGAAAACGCCAGAAGGAAGAGGAGAAAGAGAACCGTGGCACCGGCCCCTAGTCCAAGGGACATGAAGATGTTTGCGTTGCTCGGATCGGTTTCTGTCCAACCTCCGCGGGAGCCAAACTCCGGCTTTGACGAAGCTGACTGGAATTCCTGCGATGCGGTCGAGGAACTTCGAGACACGCCGCTCGGGGCGGGGATATTCAGACGCGGAGCCGGGTGCTTCTCCAGACCCGAGTCCTCCCCTGTCTCAGCAGGCACCTGCATTTTGGTATTGCAGCCGGGGCAGCGAACGTATCTCCCGACAAACTCGGGCTCGACTTTCAACTGCATGTTACATGAGGGGCAACTAAAGTTCATAGTATTTGTGTTAGTAAGTTTTTTGGTAGTGTCAGAAACGTAAATTCGAAATCGGGAGGTCTAAATCGGGGCCCTCTGGATGCGCTCCAATGGAGGAGATTCCCCGAAGCCAGGCCCACGAAAACCAAGTGTAGGGAAGAGCCGCCGAGAGCTTCGCAACGGACCCCAACCTGAAGTTCAGGCACCTGATTGAATTAAGAATTCAAGGTGGCTGAATGCAGCGCTTTGTATCCACCCCGATCACTGACCCGTTTTCAGCAGTTGCTGAAACGGCCCTGAGGTCGATGAGGGCAGCGATGATGCCGGAAGAAAAACTCTCCGCAGAAACACGAAACAAAACCGCCCGGGCGAAATCGCCAAATCAAGCAATGCCGTGGAACGGCGGCGGTCTCTTGCGATTCACTCCCCAGGGTGATCGATGGGGAGGAAGCTGTTGAGGAACCTCAGCGAACCGTTTGCAGGTAGAAGGAAGAGCCGCTGGCAACTCTGAGGTCTTTGAGGGCGTCGGCGTTGCTTTCTCGGGCCTATCAGAGACCAGAACATCATCATTCAACGCCGAAAGGACACCATCGGGCGATGTCTCGCCCCAGTTAAGAAAGTTCTTTTCCTTACTGGAATTCCAGCCGTCAAAAGCAGTGAAGGCAACGATGCAGAAAAACATCATCGCTCTTACGATTACTTTATCGGAAAATGGCATGGAGTTCCGGTAGGGTGAGGCCCGACAAAGCGGGTAAAATCAATACAGACACTGCGCATCAAATCGCCGGTGGGCCCGCGATTGTCAAGCTCAGAACGGCCAGATCATGGGAATCAGAAGGCAGGAGGTCACCCAGCAGATCAGATTCAAGGGGATGCCCACCCGCAGAAAGTCAGTGAACCGGTATCCGCCCGGTCCATAAATCATCATGTGTGTCTGATAGCCCATCGGCAGAGCAAAGGCGGTCGAGGCAGCGACGGTGACGGCCATGATGAACGGACGCGAGTTTACTCCGAGTTCACCGGCAAGGATCACGACAATGGGGATCATCATTACGGCAGTGGCGTTGTTCGAAAGCACCTCGGTCAGAAGAAGGGTGAGCAGGAAGATCAGCCAGAGCAGTACCAGCGGAAGGTGTTCGCGTGAGACTGCCTGCTCCGCAATGTCGACGAGATTCCGGGCGAGCCAGTCTGCTGTCCCTGTGTTTTGCATCGCCATCCCGAGACCCAAAAGTCCATAGAGCATCAGAAGAACCTGCCAGTCGATGCTGGCGTATGCTTCGCGCGGAGTCACTACCTTCAGCCAGAGAAGAGCGAGCGCTCCCACCAGTGCCGCATAGTGAATCGGAATGACGGGAATCGCCGGATTGAAGCGGTGGAAAACATCCGAAAGCGTTGCCGTGAGAACCACTCCCACGAGGGCAGACCAGGCAAGAATGACATGCCTGTGCCTGTGATGAAGAACTTCCTTCGGAGACGGCTCGTCAGGCGCGTCTGTCATCACGAAATCCCGCGTCGCTTCGAGCGCCTCAAGGTTATTCCTCGGGGTGATGACCAGCAGGGTATCCCCCGCTTCAAGCGGCAACTCGGCAATGCTCCGGGTGACATTCGCTCCATTGCGGTGCACCGCGAGCACCACACTATTGTATCTCTGGCGAAAATCCGAGTTGGCCAGCGTTAGCCCGATCAAGGAAGATTCCTCCCGGACAACCAGGTCGGACACAATACCATCGAGCGTCGACAGAACTTCAGCGCCGAAACCGGCGAACAGCACATCGGCCCGTGCTCCATTGCCGCGTCTGCGCTGTAGTGCCACCAGATATCGGTCATTTTTCTCCACGGTTATCGCGGATAGGGGAAGCATCAAGCGGGCACCGTTGCGGCGAATCTCAAGGAGGTGAATCCCCCCGTCGCGATTCAACAATTCCGTTTCAGCGAGCCGTTTCCCCACCAGCGGTGAACTGCCGCCAATGAGAAGGTGATATAGCGGCGTGGTTCGCTGATCGATCTCGAGCGTACCGGTGATCGAGGTCCGGGCAGGAATAATTCGCGGTCCGAAAACCGTCAGATACAGGATCCCGGCGATCGCCAAAGGAATTCCAAGGGGTGCGAGTTCGAACATTGAAAGGGGTTCAAGCTTCAGATCACGCAGCGAACCGCTCACCAGTAGATTCGTCGAGGTGCCGATGAGCGTGCAACAACCGCCAAGGATTGACGCGTAAGAAAGCGGCATGAGAAGACGCGAGGCGGCAATCTCTTTCGACCGCGCAAAACCGAGCGTCACCGGAAGCAGAATGGCGACAATCGCGGTGTTGTTCATCCACGCGCTGAAGAACGCTGCAACCACGCTGAACGCGAGGATGGCCCAGCGAACATTACCGGAGAGGCGGTTCTTCAAAATACGACCGATGTGATCAACCGCCCCCGATGCCTCCAGCGCCCCCCCGATGACGAACAGCGCGGCGATGGTCAACGGCGCCTCATTTTTGAATACCTCGGTCATTTTGCCCGGATCCACGAGACCAAGCGCGACGACAAGGCAGAGAATGGAGAGCGCCAGCACATCCGGAGCCGCCCATTCGCGGATAAACGCAACGAGCGTCAAGACGATGACCAGAAGGGTTAGGAAAATCTCAAGATTCATAAAGTGCAAAATATTCTACAGGTGGGAATTGGAAGCGGCTTCCAGGAATCGCCGCGTGCACCTGTTGTGATCATTCCTTACTTCTCCACCAGTTCTGCATCCTCCGACACACCACCCGACGGGTTATCACCCTCAACTGCGACAGCAACGGCGGGGCTTTTCCTCGCTAGACGACGGTCGCTCCAGATCGGCACGCCGAAGACATCATGGATGAAATAGTGCGCCACGGGCACTCCGAGCAGCATACCCCAGACTCCGAAGGCATGATGTCCGATGAACAGAATGATAAGAACAAAGACCGGATTGATCTTGAGGTGTTTGCCATAGATCATCGGATTCAGAACGTAGGCTTCGAGCGCATGGACCACAATCACCATGAGCACCACCAGAACCGCCGAGTTCAGCCCACCCGAATTGATCGCAACAAGCACGATGGGAATCGTTGAAATGAACACTCCCAGCACGGGAATGAAACTGCACAGAAACACGATCATTGAGAGCACCGCCAACGACGGCACACCCAGAACGTTCAACCCGATAAAAGTCAGAATCGTGTTCACAACGGCAATCATGGCCTGAGCCTGAATCGTTCTCCCGACCACGTAACCGAAGCGCACGACGGGAAGAGCGGTCTCCTCATAGAAGTGGCGTAGCCGCGAGTTGCGCAGATTTCGAATCTCCTCTCCGAGCCGGAGCGTGTCGAGGGAGATGAGGAAACTGAAAAGCAGCGCGAGAAGAATGGTCGCCGAAGCCGCCCACATCGCCCGGATCATTCTCGGCGCGGCATTGGTCAATTTCTCAATCTGATAATTCAAGAAGAGATGAATGACAGCTTCATCCTCGCGGGCGGCTCGCAGCATCTCCCTCTCTAGCGGTCCAAGATCATTCGGGAGGGCCAACGGAGGCGCCACCGGAACCAAATTGTCAGCCCGCTCTTCGGAGGGGGCTTCCGCATTCGGCGCGGTGCGCGGATCTTTATCCATCTTCACGGTCAGGTCGGCAAGAAGATCATCCGGTATCGTGCTCCGAAGATAATTCATCAGAATCGGTTCAATCGTCGGGTATCGGGCGATGATGTCTCCGCGCAACTCCAGGAGGCGTTCCTCGGTTTTTGGAAGATTCCCCACCAGATTCATGGCCTCCCGCGCCACTTGCGGCGCGATGAAGACAGACACCGAAGACAGTAGTGCGACCAAGGTGCCAAAAGAGGCACAGATGGCAGCCCGCCGGTGCATTCGAAGGCGTTTGACAAAAAATTCGGAAATCGGAGAAGCGATGAAAGCGAATACAAACGTCAGAAAAATGACACTGAAAAACGAGCGTAGAAGCCAGAGAACGGCACCAAGGATGATCCAGATCAGCAGGCGACGGTTCTCAAGGTAGAAGCGTTCAAAGCTGAAAGTGCCCGGTTCCGCAGGCACATCGTCCCGAACCGTCTTATTGCGTTCTTTTCTCATTATCAGGGGGCGCCAATCTTAGCCGTTCTTCGCAGGTATTCCAATGGAAGGTGCGGGACAGCCCGGAATCCCTCTCCGAGGAGAGGGCCACAGTCCTCATGAGGATCAGGGCATTTTCAAGGAAACCCTGTCACAACCGCAAGCGGGAATGACAGTTCATGGAAACAAAACCATCTCCGGGGGTTGTCAGATCAGCCCTCGGGAGCGAGCATAGCAAGGGTGCGGAATCTTTGCTGGAATTGCCGTGCCATCCGTCGCACCAATGGACCCGGCGTCGTATACTATCCGAGGTTTCTCCCTCACCTGACCCATTTCAGATCTGTCACATGACCCGGAAATTCCGTCTCTTAATCGCCTCTGCCATTTTTCTCGCAGGGATAATCTTTTTCGTGATCCTGGCGAAACTGAAAAGCACACCCCTCCCCTCAAACCCGCCACGACCTTTTCAGGAAGTTGAAACGGTCACCGCGCGCAGACTTGATTTGAATGTGGCCATTGCTGCACAGGGGACCGTGGAACCGGTCACCATCACCCAGGCAGCCGCCGAAGTTGAAGGCACTGTCATCGCCGTTTCACCCGAATTCGAAACCGGGGGTAATTTCAAGGAGGGTGACGTCCTTCTTGAGATTGATCCCTCCGACTACCTGGCTGCCGTCGCCCAGGCTGAAGCGTCACTCGCTGAAGCAAAACTCAAGCTGGCCGAGGAGGAAATGCGTTCCACCCAGGCGGAACGGGACTGGGATCGCATCGCCCGCCCCGGCCAAAGCCCCGGAGACCTCGCTCTCCGTGTCCCCCACCTTGCTGCTGCAACCACACGAGTCAACGCGGCGCAAGCCTCACTTGATAAGGCAAACCGGGATCTCGAGCGAACCAGGCTCCGCGCCCCTTACGATGGCCGCGTTCGCAGGAAGCTGGTCGATCTGGGAACTCATGTGGGAAAAGGCACTCCGCTCGCGGAGTATTATGCCACCGAAACTCTGGAGGTCCGACTCCCGGTTCCCCGCCAGGATGCGGCTTTTTTCGATCCGCTGGGCCAGAAAATCACCCTCCGCGAGACCGGTGGCGAGGGTCGGGAATGGCCCGCAGTCATTGACCGGACTGAAGGAGAAATCCAGCGGGAGAGCAGATCCATCATCGTTGTCGCCCGGATCGACGGAAATGTCTCCACCGACCTGCTTCCGGGGCAGTTTGTCCTGACAAGTATTACCGGCCGGGTGATCCCGCAAGTCGTCCGCGTCCCCCGCCGGGCCTTCGCGAAAAGTGATCGCGTTGTGGTGGTCAGCAAAGAAAGTTCGGTAACGACCCGTCCCGTGAAAGTGTTGCGCACGGAGAAGGACGACGTCATCGTCTCCGAGGGGATCGAAGACGGCGAACAACTTTGCGTCACCGCCCTCACGGCAGTGATTGAAGGGATGGAAGTCAAAGTCGTCAGTCGCGACGGCAAGGAGGTCATCGGAGCCCCCGCAGCACCATGAAAGGCATCATCTTCTTCTGGGCGCGCAACCGGGTCGCGGCGAACTTCCTGATGTTCGCCCTTTTTCTTGGCGGCGTTTACACGTGGATCAAGCTCAAAAAGGAGATCTTCCCTGAGATCGCGTCGAACTTTATCACCGTCCAGACGGTCTATCCCAACGCAACGCCGGAGGAAGTGGAAAAGGGAGTCTGCGTGCCTATTGAGGAGGCCGTTCAGGATCTCGACGGCATCGAACGCCTCACCTCCAACAGTTCGGAGGGAATGGGTTTTGTTACGGTGGAAGTAACAACGGGAAAGGACGTCCGCAAGGTCCTGAACGATGTGAAGAGCCGGGTCGATGCGATTCAGAACTTTGCTGAAAGTGTCGAGAAGCCGATCATCGCCGACGTTCTCATCAAAAACCAGGTGATGAGTCTGGCCGTCACCGCAGACACGGATGAGCGGACCCTCCGGGCACTCGCGGAGGACGTTCGTGACGATCTCCTCGCCTTCCGCGGAAAAGCCCCGGAAACCGCCTGGGAAAAAATCAAGGGAGGTGTCGTCAATGCCGTCCTCGGAGAGGCCCGCATCACCCAGATCGAGCTCACCGGAGTGCGTGATCACGAGATCTCGATCGAAGTGTCTGAAAACACCCTGAAGGAGTATGGCCTCACCTTTGAACAGGTGGCTGATGCGGTTCGGGCCACTTCGATCGACCTGCCCGGCGGCTCGGTACGAACCAGCGCGGGTGAGATTCTTATTCGTGCTCAAAACCGCCGCTACGAAGCCCCGGAAATCGAGAGTATAACCGTCCTGACGAGACCGGACGGAAGCGTGGTCAAGCTTTCGGATATTGCGAAGGTCATCGACGGATTCAAAGAGGAGGATCTTTACTCCCGATACGACGGGCATCCCGCGATCGTGCTGAATATCTTCCGAACCGGGGGCGAGGATACTCTCCGGGTCGCAGGACTGGTCCGGGAGTTTGTTGCGGAAAAATCCGCCCACGTGCCCAAGGGAGTGGATCTTGAAATCTGGAACGATGAGTCGGTTCTCCTCGCAGGCCGCATCAAGCTGCTCCTCGGAGATGGATTCCAGGGATTCATTCTCGTCTATATCGCCCTGGCCCTCTTCCTCCGTCCCGCACTCGCCTTCCATGTCGCCCTCGGGATTCCCATCGCCTTCGCCGGAGCACTTATCGCACTCCCCTACGGCGACATTTCGATCAACATGATCTCCCTTTTTGCCTTCATTCTAGTGCTGGGAATCGTGACCGATGATGCCATCGTCGTCGGCGAACGGGTTAACGAACGAATCGAGCGGGGTGAGCCCGCCCACCTCGCCGCGCCACGCGGAACCTGGGAGGTGATGAGTGTCGCGGCTTTCGGGGTCTTTACGACCATGATCGCCTTCATGCCGATGTTCGCCGTGGAGGGGGTAAGCGGAAACATCTGGCGGCAAATTCCATGGATCGTCATCCCGGTACTGATCGTCTCACTGATTGAGACAAACCTCATTCTGCCTTCCCACCTCGCCCACCTGAAGCCGGTCGATCCAAATCACCCGAACCGTTTTCTGCGGTTCCAGCAGAAGATCGCCGGCTCACTTGAACGGTTTGTGAAATCCGTCTACGGTCCCCTTCTCGAAAAATTGATCCTCTGGCGTCATGCCACCGTCGCCGGGTTCGCCGCCGTTCTCCTCATCGTTTTGGGGATGCTTGCGAGCGGGCGTCTCGTCAAATTCGAATTCTTCCCGAGAGTCGAAGCAGAACTCATCAGTGCCAAATTAACCCTGCCGAACGGAGTCCCGGTCGAAACAACCGAAGCCGCCGTCCGGAAGATCGAGGAGTCGGCACTGGCCATTCAGAAAGAGGTCAGCGACGAGGAGGGTCGGCCCATTATTAAACACCTGCTGGCGAGTGTCGGTTCACAGCCTTATACACCGGGCCTGAGCATGGGGGCGCCGAAAGGTGTCAACGTCGGTGAAGTCACCGTCGAATTGCAGGGAGCCGACTCACGCAATCGCCCCGATCTCCTTGCCGACGCCATCATCGCCGACTGGCGCCGCCGGGTGGGCCCCATCCCGGGTGCCGTTGAACTCTCGTTCCAGCTTCAAACTTCGGCCGGAGGCAATGCGGTCGATCTTGAACTGACCGGCCCTAACATCGACGAACTCGACGCGGCCGCCGAATTCATTAAAGCTGAACTCGCCACCAAAGAAGGCGTCATCGACATCGGCGATAGCAATCTGGATGGCAAACGGGAGGTTAAGCTGGCCATCGCCAGTGAAGGTGAGGCCCTCGGCCTGCGCCTTGATACCGTCGCCAGGCAGGTCCGGCAGGCATTCTATGGAGAGGAGGTTCAACGTCTCCAGCGCGGACGGGACGAAGTCCGGGTTTACGTTCGCTACCCCTATGAAGAGCGTCGAAGCCTGCAGAACCTTTCCGATATGCGGATTCGAACTGACAGCGGTGAAGAGATTCCCTTCAGCGAGGTGGTCATTGCCGAGGAAGGACGTGGCTATGCCGCGATCCGAAGGGCAAACCGCTTTCGTTCCATCAACGTTACGGCCGACATCGATCGGACCAACCCGAATGCCAATGCCAATGAGGTAGTCGAGTGGATGAAGCTCGAAGTCTTTCCGAAGATGGTTCAGAAGTTTCCCTCAGTGATGTGGGATTTTCAGGGTGAGCAAAAAGACCAGAGGGAAAGCGTTTCCGATCTTTCGAAAGGCTTTGTGCTCGCCCTCGTTGGAATCTTCATGGTCCTGGCGTTGCCCCTGCGCAGCTACGTTCAGCCGTTGATCGTCATGTCTGTGATTCCCTTCGGTATGATCGGTGCAGTCATCGGGCACCTCCTCTTCGGAATGAATTTCAGCGTCATGAGCATCATCGGAGTCATTGCCCTTGCAGGGGTCGTGATCAACGAAAGCCTGGTTCTTGTCGAATTCATGAATCGTTACCGGAGAGAGGGCCATACCGTGCACGAAGCCGTCCTCAAAGGAGGTCGCGCACGGTTCACCCCGATCTTCCTCACGTCGATCACCAGTTTCATCGGTCTTCTTCCGATGATTACGGAGACCAGCGTCCAGGCGAAATTTCTAATCCCGATGGCCGTGAGCCTCGCCTTTGGCGGACTCATCAACCTGTTCAACACTCTGCTTCTCGTCCCCTGTGTTTATGCCCTCTTTGAGGACATCCGCGCCCGCATCTATACTCCGGAAGCATTAAAGCGACATGAGGACGAGCTTGCTCTTGATGAGAACGAGCACGCCATCGAGATCACCCCGATTTAACATTCAGCCGGAACCTGGCTCTGCAAGAACCTCCAGCTCGTTTGCCGGTAAATCGTCACGCGGCAACTCATTGAGGCGGGAAAACCGGGCTGAACAACCTAGCCGATGTATTTGTCTTTCCTCAGCACCTCGACATCAGCGACGTAAACGATCACCGACCAGTCTTTAAAATAGCGCCTCCCTACCTCATCCATGATCGTCTCTGCCACCTCGGACGAAACGAGAGTGTCGATCTGAATATTCCGCCCCTCCCACTCCGAGGCGCGGATACCGCGGGAACCTTCACCCTCCACCATGGTTAGGGTCCAGCCCGAGGCACCCCTCTCCTTGATCAGCGTGATGAGATCGTCGCGCAGGACACGCTCGGCAATGATCGTGACTTTGCGAAGGGGAATTCTCAGAGCCATAGGGAGAAGTGGTTGGCAAGAGTTTGGAAGAGAGGGATTCCGAAAGCAAGATTGAAGGGAAAAGTGATCCCCAGGGCAAGCGTCAGGTAATAGGCGGGATTTGCGCCCGGCAGAGCAACGCGGACCGCTGCCGGCGCGGCAATATACGAAGCACTGCCTGCCATCGCTCCCAGGACGGCCGCTCCGCCGGGAGAAAGGCCGGCGAGGAGACCGGCAGAAACTCCCAGGACACCGTGCAGGACCGGGATGATGCAGCCCAGGATTAAAAGCCGAAGTCCCGCGCGCCCCGCATCGCGGAGGCGTTTCCCCGCAGCGAGACCCAGTTCGATCATGAAGATGCAGAGAGCACCCTTGAAGGCGGTCGCAAAAAAGGGCTGCACATCCTCAAGTTTTTGGGGGCCGCATGCCCACCCGATAAGAAGGCCGCCCAGCAAGAGCACAATACTTTTTCCGGTCACGACCTCATGCAGCGCCTTTTTCCAACTCCCCTTCCCGGTACCCGCCTGGTTGGCAAAGAGCAGTGCAACGATGATTCCGGGTACCTCAAGAACTGCTACAAGGGCGGGCAAAAATCCCTCCAACTCCACCCCCGTCCTCTTCACGGCCTCCACTGCCGCAAGAAAAGTGACAACCGAAACCGACCCGTAGTGAGCCGCCACCGCCGCCGCATCCTCGACCCCGAGTCGACCGCAGCGCCGCATCAGGAAAAAGGCCGACACCGGGGTGATGATCCCGAGCGCCAGAGTAACCGCACCAGGAAGGATAAGATCACCTCCGGGCGTCACGGCTAGGGCAGACCCGCCCTTAAGCCCGATCGCGAGGAGAAGATAAATCGATAGCCCCTGATAGAGGGGCTCCGGGACCGCGAGATCGCTTTTAATCCAACGCGCCGCGATGCCCAGAACAAAACACAGGACGACGGGGGAAATCAGATTGTCGGTGAGCGCATTCAATTTATTCGACCTCCTCCTTCTCCTTCAACTGACGACCCGGCAATTGCCTCTGCCGTTTTCTTCGGCCAGACCAACGAAGCCACGACTGAAGCCGCCAGCACCGATACGATGACGGCGAGGGACAGGTGGGTGTCGATCTTCCAGGGAGAATGGGCGAGAAGCATCTTGATTCCGACAAAGGTAAGGACAACTCCAAGACCGATCTTGAGAAAATGGAACTTATCCATCACTCCGGCGAGCGCAAAGTAGAGTGAACGGAGTCCGAGGATCGCAAACACATTCGAAGTGTACACAATGAAGGGATCTTTCGTCACCGCGAAAATCGCCGGGATTGAATCGACGGCAAAGATCAGGTCGGTGAATTCAACGAGGAGAAGCACCACAAACAACGGCGTCGCCATGATGATGCCATTCTCACGAACAAAGAAGCGGGAGCCGCGATAGTCGTCGGTCACCGGAACGATGCGTTTAAACCACCTGACCAGAAAATTCTGCTCGGGGTGGATTTCGGTCTCGTTTTTCACGATCATCTTGATCCCGGTGAAGATGAGGAAGGCACCGAAGACATAAATAATCCAGGCGAACTCAGTGATCAGCTTTGCCCCGAGAGCGATCATGGTCGCGCGCATGATCAGAGCACCGAGAATCCCCCAGAAAAGAACCTTGTGCTGATACATCGTCGGCACACGGAAGTAACCGAAGAGCAACGCAAAGACGAAGATATTATCCACGCTGAGGGACTTTTCGATCACGTATCCGGTGAAGAACTCAAGGCCCTTGTCGTTTCCCATATAGTGGGCGATCCCGAGATTGAAAATCATCGCCAGAGAAATCCATACCACCGTCCAGGCAATCGACTCCCTGAATGAAACGATGTGTGCCTTCCGGTGGAAGACACCAAGATCGAGCGCGAGCATGAGAAGGACAAAAACATTAAAGCCTACCCAGAGCCATAGAGTGTCAGACATAGAGGACGTGATGATTGGTGTTTGAGGTGAGGTCGATCTCGACGACGGGGCCACGTTCGGTCGGTAATTTTGTTTGAATATTACGAATTTACGATCGAACTCTTCCATTTTACCGAAGCTTTGAACGATAACGAATTTCTCAACTATCATCATCTCCGCTACTTTTGGGCCGTAGCGAGAGAGGGCAATCTGCGACAGGCGGCGGAAGCGTTGAAGGTCTCCCAGTCATCCATCTGCGCACAGATCAAGACCCTCGAGGAGGCGCTTGGTGAAGATCTTTTCCGCCCCAGCGGGAGGACCCTGGCTCTCACCGAATTCGGCCGGCACATCTACGGATATGCCGAGGAGATTTTCACTCTCGGCGGGGAAATACTTCGGGCGGCAAAACACGGCTACGGCGCTCGCGCCCTTCGCCTTCATGTCGGGATCGTCGACTCCTTTCCCAAACTGATGAGTCACGACCTCCTTCGCCCTGTCCTCGAACACGATCCCCCCGTGCAACTCATCTGTCACGAGGGCAAATTGGCCGACCTCGTTTCCCAACTCAACACTCATCGTCTTGATGTCGTGCTCGCGGACGAACCTGCCTCGCCCGGCGTCGCGGGCAAGGTCTTTAACGAGATCCTCACCACCTCCGATATTACGTTTTGTGCGATGCCTGAACTGGCACGGAAGCTGAAGGGCAAATTTCCCCGGAATCTCGATGGTGCCCCCGCCCTGCTTCCGACCCAGAACTGCACCCTGCGTCGCGAACTCGAACGCTGGTTCCGCGCTACCGGAATTGAACCCCGCCCTAAGGCCGAGTTTGAAGATGCAGCTCTCGCCAAGATCGCCGCCACTGACGCAACCGGATTCATTGCCGTCCCCTCCGTCGTCGCCGCGGAGGCAGTCCATCGCTATGGATTCAGCATCCTCGGGAGAACCAGCGAGATCGAGTGCCAATTCTACGCCATCACCGCCGAACGACGCTTCACCCATCCCGCTGTCATTGCGATGACGGCGAATCTGGGCGGGGGGCGAAAAGGGCGGACAAAGGCACGCCGCCGGTAAATCCGTCCGGCAATTCATCTCCCCATTTTTTCGCTGGACTCCCGGGCCGTCTCCCTCCAGCATCTGCGGTTCATGTCATCCCCCTACTGGCCCTTCGTTATTCTCGCCGTTAGCGTCACCTTCATCATCGTCGGCATCGGCAAGCTCCGCCTCCATGCCTTCGTCGCTCTCCTCATTGCCGCCCTCATCGCCGGGCTGATGACAGGCAAGGACACGTGGGAGATCGTGCAGAAGGACGGATCGACCAAGACTTTTTCCGGCATGGCCGGGACGATCGAAATGGTCTCGAAGGGCCTCGGCGACACGGCACGCGACATCGCCATCTCCATCGCCCTCGCCGCACTCATCGGCATGGCCCTGATGCAGAGCGGCGGTGCCGACAAAGTGGTACGGCGCTTCCTCGCCTTTTTTGGAGAAAAGCGCGCGGGATGGGCGCTCCTCGCGAGCACCTTCATCCTCAGTGCGCCCATTTTCTTCGACACCATGTTCATGCTCATGGTCCCGCTCGCGATGACTCTCGCGATACGCACCGGGAAGGACTACGTGCTCTACATCCTCGCCATCTGCGTCGCCGGCACCGTGACCCATTCGATGACCGTGCCCCACCCGGGGCCCGTCGCCGTCGTTGATGACCTCGGAATCAGCGTGGGTGAATCCCTCATCTGGGGCATGGTCGTCGGGGCGATCGTCGCAGTCTGCGGATTCGTTTTCAGCCATTGGCTCAACAAGCGCGTCCAGGTGCCTGTGCGCGGGTCCGGTGCCGTCTCGCTGGAGAAGCTAAAAGGAATCGGAGACCGGCCCGAAAGCGAGCTGCCCTCCTTTTTCTGGAGCATCACTCCCGTCGTCCTCCCCATCCTCCTCATCAGCCTCACCACCATCTTCGAGCTTGCCGGAAAAGGCCCGGCTGACGGCACGGGATGGGAAAGCGGATTCGTCGGTCTCTTCGGCGGGAATGAGGGCTTTGTCGCCGTGCGCAATTGGATCGACTTCCTCGGCAATAAAAACATCGCCCTTTTCATCGGTGCCTTCATCGCCCTCGTCGTCCTCGCCCGCCAGGCGAAGCTCGGCCTCGGAAAGCTCGAGGAGATGGTCGGTCCGCCCCTCGAGACTGCCGGCATGATCATCCTCATCACCAGCGCCGGCGGAGCCTTCGGCCTTGCCCTTCGCAGCGCAGGAGTCGGCGACGCGGTCAAAGTCCTCGCCCAGGGGTATAACATCAATCTTATCCTCCTCGGCTGGATCGTCGCCGTAGTCGTCCGCGTCGCCCAGGGCTCAGCCACCGTCGCCATGCTCACCGCCTCCTCCATCATGGCACCCATGGTCGTGGGAGGAGCGCTCGGCTGCCATCCGGTTTACCTTTTCATGAGCATCGGCTTTGGAGCCATGTTCTGCTCATGGATGAACGACAGCGGCTTCTGGGCGGTGTCGAAGCTCTCCGGCATGACTGAGAAGGAGACCCTGCGAACCTGGACCGTCCAGCTCACCGCGAATTCAACGTTCGGTCTTGTTGTCGTACTGATCCTGAGCAAGCTCCTCCCCATGGTGTGACGCCACCCGGTTTCCCGCGCGCGGGGGCTGGACGCTCACCTGTCACAGAGGAGAATTCTCTTCAAAGAAAATCGCCCCTTGAGGCGGCCTGAAACAAGCCATTGTCAAGTGGGTCGGCTTTTCCATAGCATGGCCCCATGGCTCATTTTACATGGCTCGACTATGCGATCTTCGGCGGTTATCTGGCGGCCTCGGTTACGGTGGGACTGCTCTCTGCCCGGAGCCCGAAATCACTGAGCGATTACTTCCTCGCCGGGCGGGGAATGCACAGCGGACTGGTGGCCATGTCCATCCTTGCCGCCCTGTTTTCGGGAATCAGCTACCTGGCCGGACCGGCGGACGTGTATAAAAATGGATTCGGCTTTGGTTATGCGGTCCTCGCCTTTTTTATCGCCACTCCCGTTACGACCCTCTGGATTCTGCCGAAATTTTTCCAGTCGCGTTACTTCACCGCCTATCAGTTTCTCGAAGAACGCTTCTCCCTCCCGGTCCGGCTCCTTGCCTCGGGGCTGTTCATCTTCCGCGTTTCACTATGGCTGGCAGCGGCGACCTATGCCCCGGCTCTTGCCCTTGAAAAAGTCACCGGGCTTCCCCTCTGGATCACGATTCTCGCCTCAGGCACCCTCACCACCCTCTACACGGCGCTGGGCGGAATGAGGGCGGTCATCTGGACCGACGTCCTTCAGTTGATCGTGCTGTTTGGGGGACAGTTTCTTATTGTTTGGGTTGCCGTCGGCAAAATACCCGGAGGGTTGGGAGGGGTTTGGGAGACTGCCGTCCTCGACGGGCGCATGGATATCAGCTTCACCTTCAGCATTTCAGAACGCATCAATTTCTGGTCGCTGCTGCTGGCGGCGGCCTTCCTGCACCTGGTGCAAATGTCCACTGACCAGGTCTCGGTCCAGCGCTATCTCACTGCGGGTAGTCTGAAGGAGGCGCAGCGTTCCCTGTGGATCAAACTCTGGTTTGTTCTTCCCGTTCTTGTGTTGTTCTACGGCACCGGCCTCGTTCTCTATGCCTTTTACAAGGTGCACGGAGATCCCATCGCCGGTGGTCTCATCGCCAAGGAGGATCAGATTCTGCCCTACTTTGTTGTCACTGAACTGCCGCGAGGGCTGCCCGGATTGCTGATCGCCGCCATTTACGCGGCCAGCATGTCGACAATTTCAGCGGGGCTGAACTCACTCGCCTCAGCCACGGTGGTCGATTTCAAACAAAGGCTTTCGAATGCACCGGAACGCAGCACCGCTCAACAGGTCGGAAACGCCCGCCTCGTGACGGTCATCTACGGTATTATTGTGATGGCCCTGGCTTTTGCCGTATCCCTGATGCGGGGCAACCTCGTTGAGTCGGTCAACACAGTGATCGGATTGATCGGAGGACCGCTCCTCGGATTGTTTTTCCTCGGCATGTTCACCCGCCGCGCCGACTCTCGCGGTGCCCTCATCGGGTGCCTCGCCGGATTCACCTTGCTCCTTGGTATCTACCTCTATCAAAATGGAGTGTTCACCACGGAAGTCCCCGCGCAATTGGTCTCCTTCATCTGGTTCAGTCTATTCGGTAGTCTGATTACCGTGCTGACCGGACTGGCCGTGTCCCGCGCAATCCCCGCACGAGGCAATGAAATCGAATGAGATCCTGCCTCAGAAGCGCTGCAGAAGAGATCTCTTACTTTCTGCGCAGGGCCTTTAAGTCCGTGATGTTGATCAGTGTCACCCGGCTCCGCAAACCTGCTTATTCGCCCACGCCTCCAGCGGCAAGCCGTAAGGAAGTGATTCGGGCAGAGGAACAAATTCGCTGATCTGGCTCCACAGTTCGCTAAAGTCCTTGTTGACGTCGCCCGAGAGGCAATCGGTCATCGGCCCGACGGAACCGGGATACTTCTCAATCACGTCCTTGAAGGAAAAATCGGGGTCGTAGAACGCGTAAACGAGCCGACGCATGTTCTCCAAACCCTCTCGCATGGTCTCGGCATACTCAGCAAAGTGGGCCGGCGAGAGATCGTTCTTCATAAGACCGCGATGCACTTCCTCGCCTGCCATCACGCCGGACTTCAGAGCAAGCATCACCCCGCTGCTGAAGACGGGATCGAGGAAAGCGAAGGCATCGCCCGCCAGGAGAAGTCCGGGCGCGCAACTATGACGGGAGTACCTGGAATACTCGCTCGTCACGAAGTAGTCTCCCACTTGCTCACCGGCGGCCAGGTGATCTTCGATCCATTTGTTCTGTCGGACCTCCCGGTCGAAGATCTCTTTCGGGTCGCGTACCCCGTCGCGGGTCAGATATTTGCCATCGGCCACCACACCGACACTTACCCTGTTGTTGTGCTGGGGAATGTGCCAGAACCATCCCTTCTCCTCAACGAAGGCCACAGTGGTTGCCCCCTCGTCGATCCCGGGTTCACGCATCGACCCCTCGTAATAGGTCCACACCGCGACCTTGTTGAGGCAGGGATCCTTTACCCGCCAGCCTTCCTTGTTCGAGGTGAACGCTTCCTTCCCGGTGCAATCAATCGTGATTCGCGCCCTGATCTCCGCCGTCCCGCCCGCGGGTGTTGTTACGACTGCCCCGGCAACCCGTCCCTGTTCATGAATGAGCCGTTCCACACGGGTTTCCTCGCGGACTTCCGCACCCAGATCACGAGCATGGTTCAGCAGCATCAAATCGAACTCCGAACGCAGGACCTGCCAGGTCTGGGCCACCGAATCGGCATCGTAACGGGTATGAAAGTAGAACGGTACCGATTGACGACCACTTTGAGAGACAAACGACACGCTATACTTCTTCATGAAGTTTGAAGCCCGCATCCGGGGTATCAGGCCGAGCCTCTCAAGAGGGTAAAAGGTAAAGGGAATCAGCGACTCGCCGATATGATATCGGGGAAACTTCTCGCGCTCCACGACGAGAACTCGATGTCCGAACTCCGCGAGGATCGCCGCCGCACTGGATCCAGCGGGACCTCCACCAATTATGAGCGTATCGTACTCAGGCATAAGACGAACATCAGCCGTCTCTCAGAGTAGGGAAAATTCCATTTTGGAATCAGACCTATAACGCATCGGCATAAGTCCGGCGCAGCCTTCGCGGCTAAGGAACCCGGTTGGCCCGACCCTTTTCCCTCCGAGATCAGAAGAATCCCCCTCGCGATTCCCGGTCTTTGCGGTCGAACCGCTCACCTCTCATGGGTATTACCCCGGCACAGATCACTCACAATCCAACCACCAGGTCGACACCATGCCCTTTCCCTTGACCTCGATGGGGCCGCGTCGCTGAAATGGATAGAGATCGCGAAGGTGTTCGTAGACCTGCTCGCTCACCTGTATCCTCCCCGGCTGGCCCAGTGATTCCATGCGACTAGCCATATTTACAGGATCGCCCCAGACATCGTAGGCGAATTTATTTCGCCCGATCACTCCGGCCATCACCGGACCCGAGTCGATGCCGATTCGCAATTGAACGGGATGTTTTGAAAGGCCCGAGAAATTCGCCATTCCAGCTTGCATCGCGAGGGCCAGATCCGCAACGGATGCCATATGATCCGGAAGGGGATCAGGAACTCCTCCCACGACCATGTAGGCGTCACCGATTGTCTTGATCTTCTCCAGTCCGCGTTCTCCGGCAAGGTCATCAAAAAACGAAAATATCTCATCAAGAAAGCTCACTATTTCCCCGGCGGTCCGCACCTTGAACAGACCGGAGAACCCGACCAAATCGGCGAAGAGCACTGTCGCTTCCTTCGCCTCATCAAAGAGCGGGTTTTCCCCCATCTTCAGTCGCTCCGCGATTCGTCCGGGAAGAATATTGAAAAGTAATGCATCTGACTTCTCACGCGCCATTCTCAACTCGCTCAACATCACCAACTCCTGGTCATGAAGGCGTTTGCGTTCGAGCACTCCCTGAACTCTCACCTGCAGAAGAACCGGACTACAAGGCTTCGAAAGATAATCCTCAGCTCCGAGTTCAAGGCAGGTCACCACCTCTTCAATTTGGTGGGAAGCGGATACCATTATCACAGGAACATCACGAAGTTCGGCATCAGATTTCATCACCGTCAGCATTTCGTCCCCCCGCAGTTCGGGCATCACGAGGTCAAGAAGTACCAGATCAAAGCCACCCTCCCTGCAAAACATAAGACCTTCTTTACCGTTTACGGCACAGGTCACCTCGTGACCCGCCGACGTCAGTCGCCGCATCATGATGTCTCGGTTCACCTCAGAATCATCCACGACCAGTATACGACCGGTCAGTTTCCTCCGGGAAGGAGAGCGCGAAACAGGGGAACCCTGCTTCAATCGCACTCTTTCACTTTGCTCAAATATCGCGCGAATCGAACGCTGGGTGCGCGGAGAGTTGGAATAAATTTCGGCACTTCCGTCGGAAAGAAGATATTCATTCACGAAGACAAGAAACTGCTCACTCGCGGCGTAAATGCGCTGAAGATCCCTGTTACTTTGCCCGGATTCATCCAATGAAGACTCCTGGTGGATTCTGTCACAACGGTCCGCAATTTCGAGAAATGTATCCCGGCAGCGCCTCAGAAGACTCAACATCAACTTCGATTCTCTCCCCGAAGTCGCAGCGATACGTTCGTTCAGTTGCCGGTGCATCCGATTACCGACCTCAATAATTTTGCACAAATGCTCCCCCGCCGTCGGGGTGATAGAGGTATTGAGATCCTCAAGAAGAATCTCGGCGTAACCAAGAACTGTGAGAACGGGGGAGATGAGTTGATGCCTAAGATAACCTTCTTCTTCAAGCATTGAATTAAAATGCGTGAAGGTGAAAAACTGGTGCAGGCATGCGGAAAGCTTTAACAATTTTTCACATCAAGGACAATACTATCTTAACCTTGTAAACCTCTCAGCACCCGATTGTAGCGCCTGGCGCTACGCGGAGTATCGTGAAGCTTGATCATACAGTCGATCGAGGATGAGGTAGAGTTGAAACCGAAGCGGGCTTCTTTCTTCCGTCCCTTTATCGAATGACCGACCAGAAAAATTCACGCGAGCCCGCCCTTCGCCGCTATGAGAATCTCGAAACTGAATTTGAAAAACAATTAGAAATTTTCGCCAGCCTCGCCGCAACGATCTGTGAAGCACCGATCACTTTTTTCTCTTTGATTGATTGCGATCGAATCTGGACGAATTCTTCGGTTTTGCGGAGAAGTGAGGATCTACCACTGGATTTTTCCGCCTGCTACGAGGCCGTGGATCGACAGGATGGCGTAGTGATGGTCGACGATTTTTCGGAGGATCCTCGGTTCAATCATCATGGAAAATTCCCGGATGGTTCTACTATTCGATTTTTTGCCGGCGCTCCGCTCAAGACATCCGATGGAATTAGAGTGGGCATGCTTTGTATCCTCGACGTGGAATCACGTTCACTGACACCAGGCCAGGCCGGGACTCTCCTCGGGCTCGCGGATCACGCGATGGCCTCTCTTGATCTGCGCCTCTCGCAGCGACATTTTCACAATACTCTTGAAAGTATTCGGGATGGGATCATCACCCTCGACGCGGATTTCCGTGTCACCCATATGAACCGGAGAGCCGCGGCGCTCTTCGAAACTTCGGCTGAAAATGCAATCGGGCGGGTTTTCCGCAAGGCATTCGAAGTTCCTGAGGAGGGAGAGATGGTCGAATTCCTGCGTCGTACGAAAGAGGATGGCAGTGCCGGCAGGATCGAATTTCACTTCCACCGGACCGGAACCCTTCTCCAGGTTGAGTCTTCGCTTTCACCTGAGGGAATCACTCTTTTGATCCGCGATATTACCGGGGAGCGCCGTAGCGAAGAGCAACTTCGCGTCCTTTGGACATGTATTTCCCGCTTGAATGACATTGTCCTGATCACCGAGGCAAATTCAATCAATGAACCGGGGCCACCCATCATCTACGCCAACGACGCATTTGTTAACCGCACCGGGTACTCCCGGGAGGAGGTGATAGGACGATCCCCTCGCTTTCTACAGGGGCCGGCGACACAACGGGATGCCCTCGACAGGATCCGCACCGCAATGGAGTCCTGCACTTCCAGCCGCGAGGAGTTGATAAATTATACGAAATCCGGTGAGCCTTTCTGGCTGGAACTGGAAATTGTCCCGGTCACAAATGAACACGGACAACTCACTCATTTTGTTTCCGTGGAACGCGATATCACGGATCGCAAAAGTTTGGAACTTGAACATCAAAGAGTGGTTGTCCATCTCAGGAATCGCCTCAAGGAACTTCGCGCCTTGCACGAGACCTCCCGTCTGCTTCGGGAAGGTGATATTGATCCTGCCGTTCTTTTGGAGAAGACGGCGGCGAACCTCCACGACGCTTTCCGGAATCCGGAAATGATCGCCGTGCGACTCACCTACGGTTCTCATTCACATGTCAGCGGTTCTTTTCGTGATTCCGACTGGATGTTCTCTTCGAGTTTCGAGGATACCGGTGGTGTTTCCGGGCGTCTCACCGCAGTTCACCTTGGAGATTCCGAAGAGGATCCGTTTCACCCGGAAGAACGGGAGATGCTGGATTCCATCGCCGAGATGCTCCTTTCCCATTTTTCGCGTCAGCAGACTAAAGTCGCCCTCAAGCAGAGCGAAGAGCGCCTGGCCAGGTCACAAAAGATCGCATGCCTTGGAACCTGGGAAATGAATATCGGGACCGGACAACTTCATTGGTCCCGGGAAACCCTGAGCATTTTTGGTTTTGACCCTGGAAAGGCCGAACCGTCCTATGAAGACTACCTCGCCACCATTTACCCGGAGGATCAGCTCCAGCTTGAGGCCGTCGCAACAAGCACGATCGCCGGCGGAGGACGGTTCGAACTGGATCATCGAATTGTCAGATCGGATGGAGAGGTCCGGTGGGTACATGGAATCGGGGAACTGAGGTCCTCGTTTGGCGAAGACGGCGACATCCTCGTCGGAACCGTTCTGGACATTACTGAACGCAAGCTCACCGAGGAACGACTTCGCGAGAGCGAAGAAAGGCTCCGCTACCTTTCTCTGGCGACAAACGATGCCGTCTGGGAGTGGAACATTCAGGATGACGAACTCGTTTGGAACGAGGGTTACGAAGCCCTCTTCGGTCGATCCAGTCCCGCCGGAGAAAAGGCCTTGAAATCCTGGTCCGAGTGCATTCACCCGGACGATTTTGAGAGCACGACACAGGCACTGTTCGCCACGATAGAATCGGGCGGTGACTACTGGGAAGGAGAGTACCGATTTCGCCACACAGAGGGACATTACATCCATGTCCATGATCGGGGGCGGGTGATGAGAAATTCGCACGGTGAACCTGTTCGCATGCTGGGCGGGATGACCGATCTCACAAAGGCCAGGCAGGCGGAAGCCCAACTCCTTGAACAGGCCACCCTGCTTGAAAAGGCAAAGGACGCCATTCTGGTTCGTGATCTGGACCATACTATCCTTTTCTGGAATAGAGGTGCCGAGCGGCTCTATGGCTGGACGGCTGCTGAAGCAATAGGCTGCTCTATTGCAGAGCTTCTCTACGATTCAACGGAGCAATTTGAGGAGGCTACCAGCACAGTTCTCGAAAAGGGGGACTGGAGCGGCGAGATAGAACAATTCGATAAA
Source organism: Akkermansiaceae bacterium UBA2381 (assembly GCA_002344215.1). Taxonomy (GTDB): domain Bacteria; phylum Verrucomicrobiota; class Verrucomicrobiia; order Verrucomicrobiales; family DEV007; genus Arctic95D-9. Next base: position 42,713 of record DDSV01000037.1, on the reverse strand, counting down.
GAAGGGAGGAGCAAGACCGTGGAAGGAAGCTGGACCCTCATGCGGGACGCTGAAGGTAACCCGAAGTCCATCCTCGCGATCAATACTGACCTGACGGATCGGAGGGAACTGGAGCGTCAATTCCTCCGGACCCAGAGACTGGAAAGCCTCGGCACGCTGGCTGGCGGAATCGCACATGATCTCAACAACGTACTGACCCCGATTCTGATGTCGATCGAACTGTTGAAGGCAAAAGAAACCGATCCGGGACGGTTGCAACTGCTCTCCGCAATCGACTCCAGCGCAAAACGGGGCGCTGATATGGTAAAGCAGGTGCTGGCGTTCGGACGCGGCGTTGAAGGACAGTTGTCAGGAACCAATCTGAGCCTCTTGGTTGAGGAGGTGATTAAGATCGTCCGTGACACTTTCCCCCCGAATATCGTTGTTAGTTTCGAACGGGAGGAGCCATTGTGGACGATACTCGGTGATTCCACCCAACTGCATCAGGTTCTTTTGAATCTTGCGGTCAATGCGAGAGATTCCATGCCACAGGGCGGAGCCCTCAGTTTCGCCGTCGAAAATCGGGAAATAGAAGAGACTTACGTCGACGCAAACGAGGGGATCAAAGCAGGTCGCTACGTGGCTTTGCGCGTTGATGACACCGGAACAGGAATGAGCAAAGAGGTGCTGGATCGCATTTTCGAACCATTCTTTACGACCAAAGACATTGGCAAGGGAACCGGACTCGGTCTCTCGACATCTCTTGCTATCGTGAAGAGCCATGGAGGTCACATGCAGGCATTTAGCGAGCCGGGACGTGGAACACGGTTTCTGTTGCATTTTCCCGCATCCGACCGGGTATCTGAATCCGTCGAACCAGCCGGAGAGCTTGAGTATTTGCGAGGAAAAGGGGAGACTATCCTTCTTGTCGAAGATGAAGCCGTCGTCAGGGACATCACCCGACAGACACTCGAAACGTTCGGCTACCGGGTGATTCCGGCAAGTGATGGAGCGGAGGCTGTTGCAATTTATGCGAAAGAGAGGCACCGGATCGACCTCGTCCTGACTGATATGATGATGCCCGTGATGGATGGCCCCTCAACTATTCAAGTCCTCGTGAAGATTGACCCTGATGTTCGCATCGTTGCTGCCAGCGGACTCAATTCAGACGCGATGGATGCCAAAGCAGCCAACCTCGGTGTTTCGAACTTTATCCCGAAACCCTACACCGCAGAGATCCTCCTCAAGACGCTGTTCAGAGTTATCAACGAGACTGGAAACGAAAAGTAGATCAACCCCAGGGGCAATCTTTCTCCAGCCGGGCTTTAGTTCGACATTCGCTTTCAGGAAAGAACCTCTTGTGCGCCCCCTTCAGCCACCGGGTTCTGAAAATCGGGGTGCCGATCTGACACACATTTCACGCCACTCAGCAAGTCCGGGTGAACAGGAAAAGAAACTGGTTGTAAATTATGGTATTTATAGTTGTTTTGGTTTTACATCTTTTAGCAGACACCGAAACCTCTATGGAAGAGAACCAAATCCTTTTCGATCAATTGAGGGTCCTCCTGATCGAGGACTCCGACAATGATGCGCTTATTATCGCCAAGATGCTGGAGAGGGAGGCAAACAAATTCAAAGTTGTTCGAGCCCAAACCCGGGCGGAGATGGAGCTGGCTCTGAGCGCCCATGTCTTCGACGTCATTCTGTGTGATCATGATATGCCTGAGTTCTCCTCGCGAGGCGCTCTGGAGGTACGGGATGAACGAGGGCACGATCTTCCCTTCATTATTGTAACCGGGGCAATTGGGGGCGAAGAAGTCGCCATCGAACTAATGCGAAGCGGAGTGGCCGACTTCGTTCCGAAACACAAGATGACCCGGCTTCTCCCTGCGATCAAAAGAGAGATCAGGGAAGCACGGATCCGTCAGGCAAAACGGGACGCGGACGACGCGCTCCGCCGCAAAAACGCAGAACTCGAAGCCACCGTTGAGACGCTGGTTCGCACTCAGGACGAACTCGTTCGCTCCGGAAGACTGAAGGGCCTTGGAAGAATGGCCGCAGGCATCACCCACGAACTCAACAACGCTCTCTGCCGAATTTCAGGTCTTGTCGAACAACTTGAAGAATGTGGCGGCTCAGGGACCACCGATGAATTCGGACTCATTCGCGAGGCAGTCAATGATGCGATTTCCACAGTGCGCAGTCTATCCTACTTCAGCGATGTTCACCCGCGCGACACGAAGGGAGCGCCGGTCAATATCAATGAGACGATCGCCGAGAGCGTCGATCTCTTCACCGCTCAAATGGAAGCCGCGAGAAGTTCTCGCGAACCGCGAGTTGTTATCTCCACCAACCTCAGGGAGAATCCACCGGTCACCGGAGACGATTCCCAATTTCGTGACGCCATTACAAGCCTGATTCTGCGGGCAACCGAATCAATGCCCGGGGGTGGTGAACTCAGGATCAACTCCTACCGGATCACCCGCGCAGTCGTGGTCGAAATCGAGGATACTGGAATCGGCATGCCGGAGGAAGTTCTCCGAAACTGTCTTGAGCCCTACTTCAGCACGGATCGTGAACTCTCGGGAGGAGGCGGCCTCGCCTGGGTTAACGCCCTGATTGAAAGGTACGGTGGTGTGATGAGAGTTGAATCCCGCGAAGGCGTTGGAACAAAGGTCACCCTCCGCCTCTCAATTCACGATATCGACACCGCCCTTCCCTATCCGGAGATCGAAAATATGCCGGATTCGAAGTCACTCAGAATCATGGTCGTCGATGACGAAAAACTGATAACCCAGAGTCTCGCCGCCTGCCTCGAGGGGGACAATCACTTCGTCAAGACCGCATCGAATGGATTCGACGCACTTGAAATGCTCCGAAACGAACCCTTTGATCTGATGATCTCGGACAGAGCGATGCGGGAGTTGAATGGTGAGGAACTGGCCCGAAAGGTCCGGAAACGTGGAGACGGGATAAAATTCATTCTCGCCACCGGCTCGGGGGATAGCCTGATCGCCAGTTGCAGCGCGCTTGAGGGGGTTGATGTCATCCTGCCGAAGCCCATCACCCGCGACACTTTGAGAAAGGCCATCAGGGAGAGTGGCGTCTATCTCACTGCCTGAAGGGCACGAGTCTAAATCCGGCAATCGCCTGATGAAGATCGACAACAATAAAGGCGGCGTCCCCCGTGACGAGGACTCAATCTTCGGCAGTCGCCGTCTTACGTCTGTCCTCAATCCGGCCTCCCTGTCATTTGCACTAATCGGGTTGCTCATCACCACCTTCGCGGCTTCAGCTCTTTATCAGGCTCAACGAGAGACTCTCGAAACCAGGTTCAGCTCCGATACCGGCAATATCCATCGCTTGTTGAAAGCCCGCCTCGACAGCGGTGTCAGGCTGGTGGAAACGGGCGGCGCATTTTTAAAGGCTTCGGGAGATGTCACCGATGAGCAATGGAGTGATTTTCTTCGTGGAATGGATCTGAAGACCGATCTCCCGGGGCTTCAGGGAATAGGATATGCGAGGGTTGAAACCTCATCCGATAGAAAATCTGAGGCACAAATCCCTTCGGATTCATCCGAATCCGGGGCAGCCGTTCCGGAGAAAAACTACGCCCCTGTAATCCTTTTTGAGAATCTAACTGCCAATGGCGGGGACCTGAAGTGCGGACAAGATTTCGCCTCGACTCTGTCCCGCGGGGAGGCAACCATAAAATCAATCGAGACCGGCAAATGCTCAATTACCATTGACCCCGGGAGCTACGGACCGGGTAAGCCGGCATTCATCTTTTGTCTGCCTCTTTTTGAGAAGGGCGTTGACATCTCCACCGTTGCCCACCGCCGTATGGCAATACAGGGATTTGTTTTCGCGCCATTCGAAGTGGCTGAACTGATTGAAAATATCTTCATCGGATCGGAAAGGCATATTGGCCTCCGTCTAGTTGATGAAAACGCTTTTCCTGGAACTCCACCGGTATTCACCTCCTCACAATCAAATCCAGCCCCCACCTTCCAGTCAGCGTCAGATCTTCAGCTCGGGGGGCGCTTCTGGAGAGTTGAGACATTCAGCCTTGCCTCATTTGAGAACCGCAGGATGCGACTCTCGTCACTCTTCATCGCCCTCTCCGGCATTGCCATCACCCTGCTTGGAATGATGATTCTTTCCGACTTGAGAGCGAAACAGGAAAAGGCTACCCGGATAGCCGAAAACAGTGCCGAATCATTAAAGAAGAGCGAAGCTGAAATTCGTGAAATGAACGCCGGACTCGAGAAGGCGGTGGCCGTCAGAACCGCAAGACTTGCGGAAGCGAACGAAGAACTTCGAACATTCTCCTACACGGTCTCCCATGACCTGCGATCCCCCGCCCGTCATGTCGAGGCACTCGCTGGATTTCTCATCGAGGAACACGGAGATGAGTTGAGCAAGGGGGCGAACGAATATCTCGCCAGGATCTCAGAATCCGCCGTCCGGATGCAATCCCTCATTGAGGACATCCTGAAACTCGCGGGTTGCTCAAACGCTGCGTTCCACCCTAGGAGAATTGACCTCACTTCACTCGCAACCGAATTGGCAGCCACCTTTGAATGTCTTCATCAGAGCCGGAGAATACAGGTTGAGATCGAACCGGGCCTTGAACTCACCGGTGATCCCACCGTGGTCCGCACGACAATGCAAAACCTGCTCGACAACGCTTTTAAATTCACCGCTCGCCGGGAAACAGCCATCATCTCGATTGGCGCGGTCACGCACAATGAAAGACAATTTTTCTACGTGCGGGACAATGGAACCGGCTTTGATATGAAGCAGGCTGAAACGATCTTCCAACCTTTCAAGCGACTCCACCGCGAAAGTGAGTTTGAAGGATCCGGAGTCGGTCTAGCCACTGTGCGGAAGATGATCAGACGTCACGGGGGCGTGATCCAGGTCGACTCTGTTCCGGGAACGGGAACGACCTTCTTCTTTCATCTCGACGCGATTGAGGAGAGATTGTCCGGAGACATGACTTCGTCGTCAACTCATCGTCTCGCCCCCGGTTATCCCGATGCGGAGTTTGATGAGCATCACACAGATCACGCGGTCCTCTCCTCCTAAGTTAATCCGGGAAGGTCCCGGGATATTTTGTCTTAGGACGCCTCTGCATCTCCATCAGATGTCGAGAGCGCCCGCGCTAAGGTCCGGAGAAGCGTTTCCGCAGTATAGGGCTTGGGGATGAAGTATTTCACCCCCGCATTCACCGCCTTGGCTTCCATTCCCAGGGTGCTCAATCCGCTGGCCGCGAGTACGATGGCGGACGGGTTGATCCGGGTGATCGCGTGGATCGCGGTGGACCCGTCCATCGTAGGCATCATCATATCAGTCAGGACTGCGGCGATTTCGTCGCTCCTCATCGCGTAAGTCGCAATGGCCTCAGCTCCGTCACTTGCGAGCAAAACCCGATATCCGGAAGTCTCGAGAGTTTGCCGGGTTATCTCACGAATGGCCGCTTCATCGTCCACCACAAGAATCAATTCGCCATGGCCAACGGGTAGTGGACTCTTCACCCTCTCAACGAGGGCCGCTGTGTTCTTCAACTTTGCCGGAAGATAAATCCGGAAGGTCGTTCCTTTCCCAACCTCACTGTAGACGCGCACAAAACCACCATGGCTCTTGATGATCGCCAGGGTGGTGGAAAGCCCAAGCCCGGTCCCCTTGCCGAGCTCCTTGGTTGTGTAGAAGGGCTCGAAGATGCGATCGATCACTTCAGGCGGCATCCCCGAACCGGTGTCCTCAACCTCAACGACCACATGTGGTCCGGGACGGGACTCCAGATTCATGCTGGAATACTGTTCGTCGAGCATGAGATTCTTTGCCGAAAGCGTCAGGGTCCCTCCCTCCGGCATCGCATCGCGCGCGTTCACACTTAGGTTCAGCATCACCTGATGGAGTTGTGTGGGATCGCCCTCTACCACCCAGATATCCCGCTCAATGTTTACCTTAACGTGAATACTCTTGAGAAAGGTCTCATTTGAGATCTTCTGAATCTCTTTAAGCAGGTGGGTCATCTGCACCTCAAGCTGCCGACCCTCGACTCCCCGGGCGAAGGAGAGCACCTGCTGCACCATGTCAGCCCCTCGCTTCGCACTGACTTCGATGGTCGAGAGGATCTCAGCGCGTAACGGGTCGTTATCATCCATCTTCAGAAGATCGATCGACATCATGATGGGCGCGAGAACGTTGTTGAGGTCGTGAGCTATTCCCCCGGCAAGCGTCCCGATACTTTCCATACGCTGAGCCCGCAGGAACTGTGATTCGAGCGATTTTTTCTCCGTGATGTCGCGGGCCACGCAGAACAGAATCCGTTCAGCCCCGGACCAGTGCGCCGCCCACTGCATGAAGGCAATACTACCGTCCTTCCGCTGATAGCGATTCTCAAAGGACCGTGTTGAATGGCCATCCATGATAGCGGCAGCGGTCTCCCCTGTCAGGGCCCGGTCTTCGGGAACCACCTTTTCGATGTATTTTTTTCCAAGGAGTTCCTCAACTCCATATCCCCAAACGGTTTCGCAGGCGGCGTTTATCTGAACGAAACACCCCTCTTCATCAATTGAGCAGATCACATCGAGCGAATAGTCGAGGACATTTGATAACTGCGATGCAGTCCTGCGGAATCGACTCTCGCTCTCCCTAAGCGATACTTCGGTCTGTTTACGTTTCGTCACATCTGTCCGAATCGAGATATATTGGTAGGGACTCCCCGATTTGTCGCAGAAGGGAACAATCGTCGTATCAACCCAGTAGTAGGATCCATCTTTTGCACGATTTCGGAGTTCTCCCTGCCAGACTTTTCCGGAGGTGATTCTCGCCCACAAGTTCACGAAAAACTCCTTCGGATGGTAGCCGGAATTGATAAGGCGGTGATCCTGTCCAATCAATTCATCTCGCGAGTAACCGGAGACCGCACAGAATTTGTCATTCACATACGTGATTCTCCCGCTCGCGTCAGTGCGGGAAACGATGGCGTGCTCATCAAGAGCAGCCCCTAGTGCACTGATCTCGCCAATCGAGTCACGAAGCGCGGTTTCAGTTAACTTGCTCTCCGTAATGTCTCTGGAGACACCGATCGTTCCGATGATGTTCCCGCGAGCATCACGGAAGGGTGCTTTAATCGCCGAATAAGTTCGGGTGACCCCCGCCGCCGTGAGAACCTCCTCTGCCGTGAACGTCTCTCCTGTCTCCATCACCTTGCGGTCTCCCTCGATGATGACCCGGGCATCCTCGGGACCGAAGATCGCCCGGTCATCTTTTCCGAGTACTTCGGCAATGCTGCGCCCCACGAACTCCGAAGCCGCCCGATTGAAAAGCATGTAACGGCCCTGCCTGTCTTTAACAAAAACGGCGTCGGTGGTTCCCTCAACGACCGCCTGGAGCAAAGTGGACGTATGCCGAAGATCACGGTCCGCGATCACCCGCTCCGTAATATCACGACAGGTTCCCAGCGCACGCACCGGAGTGCCGCTCTTGTCATGAAAAACCTGCCATCGCTCGACCACATATTTGACGCGGCCATCCGGGGTTACAATTCGATGCTGGAGTTCATTGACCTCACTCCGGCCCAAAGAAGCCATGAAGGAGGCTTCCACCTCCTGGCGATCATCAGGATGCACGAGCTGAATAAAATTCAGATGACTCGGTCTGAACTCGCCGGGAGCCCTCTCGAAAATCCGGTAGGTTTCTCTCGACCAGTTTACCGCGAGACTGACGATATCAGTTTCCCAACTTCCCAGCTTTGCCACCTCCTGAGCAGCGAGGAGACGCGATCGCTCAATCTCCAGCTCATGAGCCAGTGCCCGCTGTTCACGCTCACTCTTTGCGAGTGCTTCAGCGGCTTCATGTCTCTCCGTAATATCGTGAGCCGTGCCGACCATTTTCACAGCCCGTCCCGTCGAATCGTCGACGAAGACTTCGGCCGTTTCCTGAACGATCCTCACCTCCCCGTTCGGTCGAACCATACGATGTATGATGGAATAGGGTCTTCTTTCCCGGATTGAGAACGCGACCGCCTCCCGAATGCGAGGGCGGTCATCGGGAGGAACAAGATCGAAAAATTTCTCGCTGCTCACTTCGAAGGTTCCCGGTTCGTAGCCGGCGATTCGGTACATTTCGTCCGACCAGATCAATCGATTGGAATCTACCTCGTCCGCCCCTTCCAACTCGAGCGCCCAGCTCCCGAAGTGAGCAATCCTTTGTGCCGTCGCCATCATCATCTGGCTTGCGCGCAGCGAAGATTCCATCTCGCGGCTTCGGGTGACATCATCCTGAAGAGCCCGATTTGTCAGTTCGAGTTGGAGGCTCTTTTCTTCAAGCTTTCGAATCAGGGTCTCGCTATATACCCGGAGAAGCTCAGTCTCATCGTCAATCGGTTTTCGGACTTCATGACTATCGGACTCTTCAGAGTTCGACATCACTCTCTCCAGACGGGAAAGAAAATCATCGGGATCCGAAGGCTTCAAAATGAAACAGTCGGCTCCGAGACTGATGGCAAGTCGTTCATCCTCCGCCTCGGTGTAAGTTGCCGTATAGACGACAAACGGAACACGCTTGAGTGATGCATCAAGCTTCCAGTGACGAAGCAGGGTGTATCCGTCCATCACCGGCATGAGAAGATCAGAAACCACGAGATCGGGTCGTGATCGACGCGCCATGACTAGAGCCTCCGCCCCGTGATGCGCTGAATCGACCTCCCATCCGTGCCCGCTCAGCAGTGCCCTGAGATAGTAAAGATTCTCCTCTTTATCATCGACAATGAGAACACGATTCATGAGGAGCTTTACAAGAATAGATTAGGAGAAAAATCGTTCGATCTCAGCGACAAACGTTTCCGGATTTATCGGCTTTTCAAGATAGCCGTTGCAACCCGCTTCGAGTGATTTCTCCCGGTCACCTGTCAGGGCGTAGGAAGTGACCGCAACAATGGGCACGGATCGGAGTGGCTCGAGTTCTCTGATGGCGCGCGCCACGGCATACCCGTCCATTCGAGGAAGCTGTATATCGAGAAGAATCAGGTCCGGGAGGATTCTCAACGCCTCCTCAATGCCTTGAGACCCGTTCTCCGCCATCACCACCGTGTGCCCCTCTTGTTCAAGCAGGTAGCTGACCAGGTAGCGATTCTGTTCGTTGTCTTCGATTAACAGGACCGTTCGACTCATGTTTCTGCGGAGGGTTTGAGTGGAAGAACGAGAGTGAAGACGCTACCCTCACCCCAGGTGCTTTCAGCAGAGATTTCGCCACCCAGCAACCCGGCAAGACGACGGCAGATCGCAAGCCCAAGCCCGGTCCCCTCATGCTGGCGGGTTAGACCGCTGTCGATCTGGCGGAAGGGCTGAAATAAGGTTTTCATATCATCCTCCTTGATTCCGATACCGGAGTCCTTCACCGAGATCCTAAGCTCACCGGTTTCGGTGAAATCAGTGAAAAGGACGATCTCACCCGACTCCGTAAACTTGATCGCGTTGTTGAGCAGGTTGAGCATAATCTGCTCAACTCGCCTCCGGTCACTGACAATCTCCGTGGCATTATCGGTTCCCCGAAGGCCAAGAGCGAGACCTTTCTTCTCCGCAAGGGGCTTCACCGTCTCCACCACCCGTTGAATTGATTCAATCACGTCAAAAGGTTCCGGAAAAATGTCGAGCTGCCCGGCCTCCACCTTTGAGAGGTCGAGAACATCGTTAATCAGCTCGAGGAGATGGTGGGCGCTCCTCTTGACCATTCCAAGCTGTTTTGTCTGCTCCGCGGTAAGAGGTCCGGCCAGCCCCTTCAGGATGATTCCGGTAAAGCCAATGATGGAATTCAGCGGTGTTCTCAACTCGTGAGACATCGTCGTGAGGAACGCCGACTTCAAACGATCCGCCGCCTCCGCCCTGATCAGTGCCGACTGCAGCTCATTGGTCCTCTCAGTGACCCGCATTTCAAGATTTTCATTAAGTTCCCGAAGCGCCATCTCGGCTCGATGGCGTTCCGTGATGTCAATGGAGAGCACAAAGGCACCTTCAGGAACCGGCTGCACTCGAAGATCAAACCAGCCCGTAACACCATCGGGAAAGGTGAACTCCACCTCATCCTGGGCGGCTACGCGGTCCTCCAGGCAATTACGGATGAGATGAAAGGGATGAGTCTTTTCAATCCCGGGCCACATTTCCGGCATACGATTCCCCATGAGCTCAGCATTGGGTCGGCGATTGTGAACCTCAGCTGCCGCATTGAGATACAGATAGGTCCAGTCAAACCCGATGATCTGACACCCCTCGAGAATACTGTGAACAGTGGTGCGGTAGCGCTGCTCACTCTGACTCAAAGCGATCTCCGCCTTCCTACGCTCAGAGATATCGATTCCCGCACCGACAAGGCAGGTCCGCCCGTCAAACTCAACCCGGCGACCCGTCAGATAATATAAAGTTGAGGTTCCGTTTTTCGAACGAATCGAAGCCTCGATGGTGGACTCACCCTCTTTGAAGACATCGGCAATGCGCGCTTCAACCAAAGGCCGGTCGTCCTCCCCGAAAAACTCCAGAGGCACCATCGTTGCGATTTCGTCTGCTGAATACCCGGAGACCGTTTCAAAGTTCCGGTTCCATCGCAGAAACCGGCCACTTTCATCATAGAAATAGAGTATGCCCGGCATACTCTCGATCATCGTGTCTGAGAATCGGCGCTCATTCTCCGCGAACACACGGGCCGCTTCCCGCTCTTCTTCTCGGGCAAAATTGTCGAGCGCAAAGGAGATATCGACCGCCGCCTCGACGAGCAGATCAACCTCTTTATCCTGGAAAAAGCCGGCGGAGTCAGAATAGACGCTGAGAGTTCCAAAAACCTCGCCTTTCAACCGGATCGGAAATGCGGCCGAAGCACACAGCCCCAGAAGTTCCGCCTCATCACGCCCGGGTAAGGGAGCCGAATGATGAAGCAGGTCGTTGCAGACAAAATGCCGTCCTTCTTTGAACGCCATTCCCGAGAGTCCCCTGCCCTCGGGCCTTTCATCGGTGAAAATCCGGAAACTCTCAATATAATCCGATCCATCTCCCTCGATTGCGACCGGAACAAGACGCCGGGTCTCCAGATCGTGCCATCCAATCCAGGCAATCCGGAACCCGCCAAAATCTAGAAGTATCCTGCAAACCTTGGAAAAAAGTTCATCTCTCGAACCCGTCCAGACGATCGCCTGATTGATCTGGCTTAATGCCGCGTAGAGACGAGTGAGGCGTTTAATTTCGACTTCATGGGCCTTGAGTAACTCGTAGTCATCTTCAATCCTGCCGAAAGCGCTTCTGACCACCAATAGCAAAAGGACAGAAGTCACCATCACGAATCCGAAGCCCTTATACACACTGACCTTAAGCAACTTCTCAGGATCCGGGATGAGCGTCTCGAGCGCCCTGTCGGAGAAGTAGATCCAGAGCAGCGCAAAAACGGCGTAGGCACCCGCCACCCACCACGCACGGGACCTCGGGCGCAAAAAGCCCCGCCACCTCACCGAATTGGTATCAGGTTGAGAATCAGGACCCTTAGGAGGTGATTCTTCCGGGCCGGCTGACTGATAAAGCATGGGAAAAGGGGATCTTTACGTAGCGTAAGCGCTTTGGTCCGAAGCGCCATTCGAAACCCCGGAAAAGGACGCCTTACTATTTTCCCACAAATCGGCACGGATTAGGTCCGCTAAACTCCCTTTCCGCCTTGACGCGCCGGACTGAGGCCAGGGGCCTTCGATCATCCCGGGAGCATCGAAACAAACTGTCGAAGCGGAAGGATATCGCTTCTCAACCTTCCGGTTCCGGTGAGCCCAGGTTCAAAAGGTCGGACGGTGCCGGAGAGTCACTCAGTCGTCTTGCCGTCAAACTTTTCGTTGTCACCCTCAGCCTCCTCGCGGGTGTGGTGGACGACCCCGTCCCGGTGATTGGGCGGCGAGTAGATTGTGTAGAGCTTGAGCGGAGAACCGCCCGTATTGATGATGTTATGATTCGCCCCGGCGGGCACGATGACCGCAAAACCGGCATGGATCGCCGTTCCTACTCCGTCAAGAATCGCTTCACCGGATCCTTCCTCCACGCGAAAGAATTGATCCAGAGTATGAACCTCGGCCCCGATCTCTTCCCCCGGCTTCAAGGCCATGACCACAAGTTGGCAATGCTGCGCCGTGTAAAGCACCCTGCGGAACTCCTCGTTCTTCACCGCAATGCTTTCGATATCCTTTACAAACCCTTTCATGATTTCTCTCCTTCGCGCTATATGACCGTCTTGGTGGAGCGCTTTCCGCGCTCCGGTGATGCCTAACATTACCGTCATTTCAACGGTCTTTCAGGATGACACCAACCTTAGTGCCCCTCAGAAGATCACGTCAATCGCCCATCCTCGGTTCCAGATGGGGTGAACACCCCATCTGCGCACACTGATCGTTCCAGACTGCAGATGATCATCAGTGCGTCGGCCGTAAGAAGGAAATCAACGGCGGGGGAATGCTTTTTTTTGGAGGCGTGCCCCTCAACGAATCTAGCTACTTGGTTGGGCCACCCATTTATGGACTGCCGTCCGAATTTGTTCCTGCCACACGATGCCCAGGCAGATCGGCACATCCCCGGAACGCCAGTTTCAGCATCAGCCGTCAGTCAGTGATTGATGACGGCCCCCCGCCTTGGGAGTTTTACTCGACTTTGAGTTATATTCTATTTCTCTGGAAATCAACGGGTTGCCAGCCCCTGTCGATTCAAGCTATCGATTCAGTTCAAGATGCGACGCCTGCATTTGTCCGGAGTCTGTAATAGCCCGAATTCCGCATATAATCCTTCCGGGGTTCCGGAGTTTAGAATTTTCCCCATCCTCTTACCCATGCCTGTTCCTTCTTCGGCTTGGTCTTTTCATCCTTTTCTCGATGCTGCCTTACTTTCCGGCTCACGGCACTGGCGATCTTGAGGTGGAGTCGCTCCAATATTAAAATCAGTTTTAGGCCAATGCCGCATTTCTTGACTGTTTCCAGACCTTCACCTCCTTGGGCAGCTCCTTCTCTGGGACCTGATGAAAGCAGATGCCGTCTAGATGGAAATGGGCGGCATCAAAGTCGTCGCCCATGTGCGGGGCGGCGGAGAGCTCGGAGACGAGTGGCGGCTCGCCGGCTCGAGAAAACCAAATCGAACACCTGGCGAGATGTCATTTCATTCCGTTCCTTGCGCCTGGGTCTGGTCAGAACCGCCTGATACGGCCCCGTAGGTCCGGTGGTGTGAGAACCGTGGCTGACTCGGCTAACGCTCAGTCAGTCGAGGGAACCCGATTCGACGCCTGGTCAATTGCTCCCATGTTTAGATTTGCCTCTTAATCACGACTTTTCCGTTGGGTGTTTCTATCTCTGCGTCTAGAAGTCCCTCAGCCGGTGAAATTCTGGCAACGATCTTACCGTCAATATCGGACGACAGAACGTTGAGTATCACCGTACCGTCGACCCACACGGTTTCCGTGACGCTAACTTCCACTGGCACCATCCGAGCCCAGTTTCGAAAACTCAAGGGATCTGCGAGTTCAAGGCGCCCAAACCGGCCATTTACGGGTGCCGAAACCGAGCTGTGGGCCAATCGAAACAACCAAAGCTCGTCGGCTTCCATGCGTGCCGTATCCATCACTTCTATGTCGGTATCAAACGACAATCCTTCGGCTGCGACATGGGACACTGCTGCATGCCCAGGCGGGCCGAATCGAACGGACTGGCGCACATGGGAGGTGCTATCCTCTCCTATGCCGTGCTGGTATTCAATTGTGAGGGGTTCGCCCGTGATCTGATACTCGCCGATTACTCGGCTCGTAGGGTGCATAGATTGATCCAGATACGTTGTTTTGACAATGCGGAATTTTTCGTCTCCTATCTCATACTGCACCTCGATGCGCCCCTGCAAGGAAGCCATGCCACCTTGCAATTTGAGCGAGAAACGTTCCATCACCGAAGGAAATCGCGGCGGGTCCATCGCAAACGGCGGCTCGAAATCCGAAGCGGGAAACTCAGGTAAGGTCGGAAGATTCGGAGAGGGAAGTTCCGGGATGGGCGTGGGCTCCGGAACGGGCGGGGTCGGAAGCGGAGGAGGAGGTGACGGAAAGAACCCGTCGGCTAAGGAAATTCCGACCTGCAGCTCGCCGCCTCTGCCATCGTCCACCTGCCGAAGCTCCCCGCCGGTGATGGTCAGGCCGGTCATTTCCTTAACGCTGCTCTGCTCGATCGAAAACACCTTGAAGCTAGGACGGTCCATGAGCTGGAGCACTACGCGACCTATCGTGTTGATAATTAGAGTCAAGAAGCTCGACATGAACACGTCGAGCACGCCGCCTAGAGCCCAAGCGAGTATATCGCCGGTGATGTCGATCACCTTGTCGAGGATCCAGCCGAGGATGGGGACCTTCTTGAAGACCTTGTAGACCAGGTTGTCTTTGACCGAGTCGACCAGCCGCCGAATCAAGTCTCTGAACAGACCCCGGTAATTGGTAACGACGAACACATACCAGGCTTCGAAGAACTTTGTGTCCGGCCGCATCCGCAGCTCGACCGTTTTCCCGTCGTTGACTTTGGTGAGGTAGGGCAGAATCAGTCCGCCGAAATGACTCAACGAGGCATCGATCGGCAGCGGCAGGTAGGGCGTGCGCACCCAGCGGCCGAATGCCGTGAACTGCAATCGCAGCCCAAGCGTGCCTCCGAAAGACACGAACCCGAGGAGCTTGTCGTGTCCGGGCCTCAAGTCCGCCTTAATTTTGCTGACCCGAAAATCGCTCGATCGAAGGCGTAGAGTGGTGTTGTCGTCGCCAACGTCGATTGGAACGGGCATCGGGCTCATTAGGTCGAGGATCCGCTGTAGACCGCTCTCGGCTACGCCGATGGTGAGGTCGTTTTGGGCGGCAGCACCGGGAAAAGCACCATCCCCCAGCAACTCGTTACCCATCGTGAGATATACGGCGTCGTTGCGAATGTAGATATCGCGGCCGGGCAGCATGCCGAGCGGACCGGCATCGATCAGGTCACCGAGGGGCGGGAGCGGGAACTCGCGCACGGTGCGCATGAGGCCTTCCTTGAGGAACAACGTGATCAGATAGTTCATGATTGCACGGAAGCTGCGTGCCGTTTCCTCGTCACCGGGCGCGAGTGCGCTCAGGTCCGCTTCGGCGCTATTAGTGAGCAAAGCAGGGTGCTCGCCTTCCAGACTGGTAATGTCGAACCACGGCCCCCCGTCTGCTTTCTCGAGAATTACAACCGAGAGCTGGGAGCCGAGGCGCGTGATCCCAGCAGCGCTTTCCGTCCGTATGCGAATGCGCGTGACGCTGCCGATTTGGCTATCGGTAAGCGTGAAGAGGAGGTTGGCGGAGACAAAAAAAGCGTCCTTCAGGATTTCCGGATTTCCCACCACTGGGTAGAGGTTGAACGCCAATGGTTCGTCGAGCACCGCATAGAGCGTGAGAGTGTGTCCGGGATTACCATCGGAAGGCTGAATGATCGGGATCTCGGTGCGAAAAGCAAACAGGTGAGGCTTCGTAGCGCGTAGACCTGCACTCAAGCGGTTAAGGCCCTGCTCGTGAAGGTTGATGCCAAATTCGGACTGAAAGGAGATGTGTCGGTGGGACATGGCATGAAGAGCGGTTTAGGATTTGATGATAATAAGTAATTCCACAAAGGGTGGCCACGACTCATCGGGACCGGTTTCAGTCTCAGTTTCAACGCGCACGCGATGACGATGGTCGGCCGTCGGGACATTGGGGCCGTTACCTGCCAGATCGGTGCCTCCGTTACCGCTCACTGGATCGAGAGGGAATTCGTGCACTGATCGGAACTGATGGGAATGCAGCAGTGTGCCCGAGAGGCGGGGCTCGGTCGTCGCCAGCCAGCTGCCGTGCAGCAATCTGCCGACTGCGTCCTTGCCAAACCGGGTGCTGATGGAACGCCAGCCCTGTGGTGCCCGTGCCCCGACGTAGGGCAGGATTGCTCCACTGGGAATTTTAGTGCCCTCGGTGGAGACCATGATGAACCGCACCCCGAAGGCCGGAGGCAGATTGGGAACGCGATCGGTTTGGCCTTTGGAAACGGACTCGGCTCCCGGTGAATGCCTGTGAACCCGCTGGGCGACCTGAACGGGCCGCTCTCCGGGAGCGGGGTCGCCAAAATAGGCCGGTTGGTCGCCATTCTCAGCCGTTGCCCACGTGTGCCCATGCGACGCGTCGTGCGCATGGTCGGGCGAGCCCCTCGGTCCGAGGTCGCCATTGAGCTGGATGTAGCGCTCCCGAAGGTCTGGCGTGCTGTTCTCACCGTCGCACCAATGCCACCCTGGGGGCAGTTCGCTTCCAACATACCCCACAATCAATCCCGACGGTGTGCGAGATAAAATGGATCTTTGCAAGATCACCGCTCGTAGGCCGAATGACGGGGGCATCGCTTCGGTGGGAGCCGAGTAAGCCGGTTCAGTCGAAACACTTTTAACAACATGAACGTGACCGCGGTCTGCGGTAACTTCCCGGATTCCAAGCGGTCGCACGGCCTGTTCGGTGGCATCAGACATCCCTTCGTGCTGATGGGCAATCAGATGACGGTGATTGACCTCGCCCCCAGCCGCGTTGGCCTCGTTTTCCGCGCGTGAACGGATCAGTCGCCCCTGCCAAAAAGGTGGGGGTTCCGAGACCTTGATCCGGGCCGGTTCGTGCTCCCGAAACAGCAACACGGCGGAACGTGGCAGTGCGCAACCAGAAACGAGACAAACACCTGCCACAAACCCACAGAGACTTGCTCTTTCGAACCCCTTGCGAGGGAGGCCCTCATTCCGTCGAATCTGATTAGTTGAGATTACAATTCGGTTCATCATGTCGAGGTTATACTTCTGCCGCCTAAGCGCTGGCACTACTGGCACCGCTCTGCGCGTCGATAGCAGGATGAATGTTGAACATAGAGAAAAACATGGATGAAACAAGAGAGCCCCAGCGGTTATCCAGCTGCGGCTTGTGTACGCCCATCATGGGCTGAAACCAAAAGAGGTTCAAGTCCCTCGTTTATAGAATGAGAATCGAAAGAATGAAAAGAACTACCAGAGGCCAGCTGCGGGAGGGCGAAATCTTGCAGACACTCCCCGCGATCAGCTCAAGGTGCCGTTTCTCTGCAGGTTCTTAAGCGACGAGAGATTACGCACCCAGCGGCGCTTTTGGGGGTTGAATCTCGCGCGGGATGGCGCTTGCAGCCGCCCTCAAGATGAGAGGCGCGGACGCACCAACTTGAAGCGCAAGAACAGGCTTAATCTCGTAATCAGATGCCTGGTAAACGTATGCAACAAAAGCGCCAAGTAAAATGTAGATGATACCCTGAGCCCAATATCCCCAATCACGAAAATCGGGGCGACGTTCCTTGGGGAGATTCAGAGCCTCCGCAAGGTTTAGAAGGGTAATTGCAAGACTTCCGCCAGCGGAAATAATAACAGTTGAGTAGTTCATATCAGGAAGCTCGATTGCGAAGGGAGGCCGAAATGCGGTTAGTGATTGACGAAAATTTCCTGTAATGATCCCGGGTGGTAAACAGTTCGTCCCCCTTCTCAGAAGGCACTTCTGAGCGGATTACAACGTTTGAGTCGATGAGCTCAATCAACCCCTCCAAAACATCTTCTCGGGAGAGTTGCGTATCAGAGGCGACACCGCTCACGGTACGCCATTCGTAGCGCGAATCTTCGAGAGCAGCAAATATCGCTTCCAGCTTTGGTTCGAGATTAGGTTTCTTTGCCATATTGGTTGTTGGTTTTGGAACACAGACAGAATATCACCAGTATTCAAATCGTGAAATTCTGATATAAATCGAGTCTCTGCTCAAATTCCGATGTTTGATGGTAGAATAGGTTTCCCCAAGTGATGGTCAAAGCGCAGTCAGTTGATATTACGAATCTCTTCTATCAACTGCAATGTTTTTTTGTTAACCCCTAAGGCGAAGCCTATCTATCTACGATTCCAGTTTTAACTTTTGTTTAAAGTCTGAAGTAGATCCAATTCGGTTTTTCGGTGTGTGATGACGTCTTTTCGACTCAAATACGGTTTGGAGTATTTTTATGATTAGGATAGCAACCTTTCCTCCCGCAATACCCCCCCTTCCCGCGGCATAGATCCTTGATGGCAAACGCTACCTGCTACCAGCCGGTCATCTCGCTTGCCCTCATCGCCGCACTCTTCCACGAAGCCAAACGTCGTCGCCCGCCGATGACACGCCTCATGTACTGTCTCCTCCGCAAATGCCTCCATGGCACTCCGGGATGGGAGACTTTGGCGAGCGAGTGGCCCGAGCTGAACTCCACCCTCCCCCAGCACAACTGCGGGGAGATCGACTCCAACCAAACCACCAACCACGAAACTCATGGCCCTTATCGTAACCACTGACTACAGCAAAAAGCTCGGTCTTCCGGGCTTCTCCTCACACCAATTCTCGGTCAGCATTCAGACCGAACTCACCGACCTCGACCGTGTTCTCGGCGAGGTCGCGCGGCTCTACCAACTGCTTCAGCAGGCCGTTGATCGCGAGATCCAGCAGACGGGCTTTGTCCTCGCCGAAGGATATGGCGAAACCCAGCGATCCTTTCCCGCTACCAACAGCAATGGCAATAACGGTCACCACCGGAGCAATGGCCACAACGGTCATTCAAACGGCAATGGCTTCGCCCCTCGCCGCAACACCGCTCCGGTCAACGGCAACGGGGCGTGGCAATGCTCCGACAAGCAGCGCCGACTCCTCACTGATTTGTCCCGTGAGCTTCAGCTCTCGGAAAATGATCTCGACGAGCGCGCCCTACGGCTTTTCCAGCGTCCGTCACGGCAGCTGAACAAGCTCAGCGCGAGCGGGTTCATCACCGACCTGCTCGGCGAGGCGGAGGGGATCCATCAGATCAACGGTGGCAATGGCGTAAATGGCCAAGCCTCCGCCCATCGGAACGGAGGTGCCGCATGACTGCCGCCGTCGGCGCTTCTACACCCGCCTCACCTACCGCGATCCGCCTGCTCCCCGATCCGGGGACGGGCGTGTCGTCCGAACTGGACCTGCTCCGCTACCTCAGTGCCTCGCGCCTGAAGTGCTGGCAGAGTTGCCGAAGGCAGTTCTTCTAGCGTTACGTCGAGCACCTCGTCGTGCCCACGGCCCCAGCACTCTTCATCGGTCTACAGATTCACGAGGTCCTGCGCCTGTGGAAAAAGCCAGAGGACGAAGTCATCGCCCGCGAACAGGCTTGGTTCATGCTCGAGACCTATTTCGCCCAATGCCCCGTCGCCTTGGACGAACGTCCCGAGGGTGTCGAGGTGGAGGTCGAGTGCAGTCTCGGCGACGGCATCCCTCCGGTATACGGCATCATCGGCCTGGTGCGGCCGCCCGGACGGATCATTGAATACAAGTCGTCAGCTCGCTGTCCCAGTGAAGGCATGGCGGAACATCAGCACGCCACCCAGCTCGCCTGTTACGCCTTGCTTTACCGCAGTGCCACGGGAGAACGGGAAACGGGTTTCGAGCTGCATCACCTCGTCAAAACCAAACAGCCCAAGGTGATCATCTCCGCCTACGGTCGGATGTCGGCGGCGATGGAGAGCGAGCTGTTCTTCCTCATCGACGACTACCTCGAAGGCATTGCCCGTGAGGCCTGGGTTCCTTCCCCCGGACAGCACTGCTCCTGGTGTGACCACCTCGCCCTCTGCCGGAAACGTTCCACCTAAAACGAACCCTCATCACCCTGCTCCTTGGCGTGCTCATTGGCGTGCTCCTCCTCGGCAATGCGAGTTGCGGCAAACGCGACACCTGGCTGCCTTTCGGCGAAAAAAAGTCCTCCTGCGAGAAGGCCTACGAATCCCTCGAAGCCCAGTTCACGGATCTCAAGGCCACCGTCACCGGCGGCAAAACCTCCGCCGACCGGGCCGCCTTCTGGCAGGCCATTGCCGCGCTCTTCATCGTCCTCCGCGGTTTTGCCCTCGTCGGCGGAGCCGCCCTCGGCTCGAGGGCGCGCCGATTGTTGCCCCGGCTCCCCGGTAAACAGCTCGCCAACCGTCCGATCGGATTACACTTCGAGAAGGGCCGCTTCGGTTTGCTTGCCCGTTCCGAAAACGACGATCCTTGGATCCTCCATCCCGTGGACCGCTGCGAGATGAAGGGGCCCGATGTGACCATCTACCTTGATCGCGACTATCTCATCAAGGCAAGCGGCCTTTGGTCAGAGTCAGGTGAGTCTCATCGACGGAATGAGTCCGGTGCAATTCTGCCGGGGTGGTGATCTCATGATCGTCATGCCGGTGCGCGTCATCGCTCCGGATTGCATCGAGCGGCCCCGGCTCGTGCCAGAAGCCCTCAACGAATGGGAAATCGCCATCCGGCACCTAGCCACATCCCGTGACGAAGCGTCCTGCCTCTATGCGCAGATCGCCGAGTCCTTTCCTGCCCGTGAAAAGCTCGCCGATCGCTTCGCCTTCGAGGTGCATCTTTTCCAGATCGCCGTGCCCAAGTCCCTCGGCACGGAGCTGGTCAGTTTCGCCGAGCAACAGGAGGTGCGACTCGCCCGCCGTGAGGCCGCTGAATCTACCGCCCGCCAGATCCGCTCCGGCGTGGAGGGCTTTGTCGGGGAATGCATCACCGAGCTGCGCCACCAGACCGCCCAGCTCTGCGACGAAATGTTGTCATCGATGCGCACCGGCAAAACGGACGGTGTCCACCAGAAGACACTCAACCGGCTCGTGAAATTCATCGACGATTTCAAGTCGCTCAACTTCGCCGGGGATGTTGAGATGGAACGTCAGCTCGACCGCGCCCGCAGCGAACTGCTCACCCGCTGCTCCGAGGACTACCGTAACAACCTCACCGCGACCCGCAGTCTCGAGACCGGTCTCAGCCAGCTCCGCGACCAGGCCCGCGACCAGGCCCGCGACCAGGCCCGCGAACTGGCCAGTCAGGATGCCCGCGCCCTCGTCGAGCGTTTTGGCCAGATGGGCCGGTGGAAGCTCCAGATCGCCGGTTGAGAAGTCCTGACAAACACCCCAATGACCACGCAGCAGAGTCGGGTCCCATCCCCTACCCTGTTCAGTCTCCCGATCGCCCTATGACTTTCGATTTCACCGCCGAAGCCCCTCTCATTGGCGAAGAAGTCCCTCCCGGTCCTTGATCTCGTCGATGAGCCGAAGCGTTTCGAGGTTCAGGGCTTCGACCTGCTCAGCGCCCCGAAGGGAGACGAGGTTCTGAAATCGGCCCGATTGTTTCGCGAGGACAAAGCCCTTCATGACCCGGGGAAGATGTCCCCGGATTTTCACCGCCTTCGCCGCATCAGTGGAGGATGGCCCCTTATCCAGTTCATCGAGTAGTTGCACGATCCCGGAGCAGGCCTCATAAAAGGGTGCCTGGCTCCACCAGACTGGACGACGGCCTTTTGGCAGGAGAAACTTCCAGTCCTCAAGATGGATCCGGAATCGTTTCTCCCGCTCCGCCTCGGTGACGGAGACGAGTCCCGACTCGGCCATTTCGTTCAACACGACCTGTAGAGTCTTGGCACCCCAGCCCGTTTCCCGTGCAACTTGTGCCGGGTGCCCGGGTCGTCCCGCTAGAAGCAGCCAGGTAAAGGCCTCGGCTCGGGCGTTGATCCCGAAGAAGGACCGCATTTTGAAGAGGAAGGCCTCGGGTTCAACCGGATCCGGTCGGAGACTCTGTCCGCGCAATTCGAAAGCGGATTCCCCGAACCACTCGAAGAGGCGGGGTGAGGGGGAGTCGGCCGCCACAAAGGAAAGAAGCTTCGTCGGACTGCCGGGACCGTGTTCCGCCAAGTGAAGGCCCATCGCGCGGAGCAACCGCACATCCCCCAGTCCCGAACCGCGATGCAACGATTTGAGCCTCTGGGCTCCGAGGAGCCTGCCGTTCATCGCGAGCCAGTCGAGCATCTCGCCGAAGAGGCGGGCATCACCCAATCCGAACCGGGTCGTGGCGAGAATAAGGGCCTCGGGATCGACGACGAAGGGCACGGGACGGGAGCGGGTGGCGCCGGCCACCCCGATCGAGACCCATTGATCCCAGAGGAATTGGGTGAGTGCGTCACTCAGCGAGCGTTTCAATTCGTGGAACGAGGTCATGATGATCGAGATTCCGCAACAGGTCGAGGAGCCGGGGAAGTTGTCCCAGGGGAATCAACTCTTCCTTAATGAGCCAACGGGCGGTTCGTTCCGCCTCCTCGGCATCGGGAGCCAAGGCGAGAAGGTCCGAGAGGTCACGGGCTTCACTTCGGCCCACAGCGGCATAAAATTTCAGATAGATCTGGCCGGACCTTCCGATGAAACTCACCCGCAGCCAATCCCCGTAGGAGCGCTCGACCAGATCGGCGAGGAAGTCGGTCGGAAAGCGACGGAGGTCTATCATCAGCAGGGCAGTGGCGGCATTCAGCCAGTTCGGGCCTAGACGCTTCTCCTCGGCGACTTCGCGGGCACATTCCTTAAGAAACTCGGGGAGCGGGTGGGCATCGATGATGTCGCCGTCCACCTCGCCCCGCATCGCGATCACATCGACGTCATGCGTGGTCCGGGAAATAATCTCGGCAGCGAGCAAGGCAGAGCCGCCTGAGACCACGAGATGAAGGGGCCGCTCCCTTCGTTCCGCGAGAAGCTCGCCGAGAAGGGTTAGGGATTCATGGACGATGTTGTGATCCAGTTCCGCCATTTAGAGAAAATAAAGTTCTGATTATCAGAAAATCAAGTTCTGATTAACCGGGCAGTCCGCTTACCCTACCCTCCCCTTTCCAGAGCAAGAAGGCAGGATGCCCCTTGTTCCCAATCCGAAACGAAAAACCAAGAACCCAAAAACCAAGAACACCACCATGTCCCACTTCACCACCATCCTCACCCAGATCCGCGACGTCGACACCCTCGAAGCCGCCTGCGCCGAACTAGGCGTCGAGCTGATCCGGAACACCGATGCCCGCGGCTTCGCCAAAAGCACCCGCCAGGGCGAACTCGTCGTCCGCCTCAAAGGTCCCTACGACATCGCCGGCAACCGGCCCTCACCCACCGAGCCCTACGAGCTGTCCACCGATTGGTGGAACGGTCACGTCGAGCGCGAGGTCGGCTCGCACTATGGCCGTCTTCTCCAGCTCTACGGCGTCCAAAAGACGATGCGCGAGGCCGCCAAGAAGCGCCTCCGCGTCGCCCGGCGTCAGGAGGTCGACGGCTCCATCAAACTCACCCTCGCCGCTTGATCCCATTCTGCCATGAACTCGAAAGAACGCATCGACGTCTGGATCAGCCCCGAGGGCGCCATCACCCTGGATGCCGTCGGCTACACCGGGAGCAGTTGTGAAGAGGCCACCCGCTTCCTCGAAACCGCTCTCGGTTCCGTCGGTCGCAAGCAGCGCTCCCGCGACTACTACCACCGCCAGCCCAATCATCACCAGAACCCCAACGATAACCGACAAAACCAAAAAACATGATCACCGACATCCCCGACACGCTGCACTTCCAGCCCGACGGCACCGGAGCCGGACTTTACACCGAGCGCATCGATCTCCGCGAGATCGGCACCCTCGAAGTCGTCCGCTCCTCTGAGATCGAATTCAACGACACGACCCAGCAGTGGGAGGTCTTCGACTACAACGGGAGCCGGGTCTTCACGGACCCCTCCCGTGAAACCTGCCTCCGCTGGGAGCGAGAAACCTTCAACCAGTGAAACCATGAAAGATCAACTTACCCGATATGCGAGGGCCGGTTACGCCGGCCATTTTTGTACACCTCCGAAGAGGTCCGTACCGAGGCCAAGGTCAAGGCTGCCGCCGAAGCCCTCGGACGTCCTCTCCATGCCTGGAGCCTCACCACTGGCTTCATCGACACCACCAGCGGGACGGTCCGTGATTGTCCCGATCCGCTCGCCGCTCTTGAGCAGGTCGAATCCATCGAAAGCGACTGCCTCGTGCTCCTGCGCGACTTCGGCACCCTGCTGGAGGACCGCGACCCGCTCCTCGTCCGCAAGCTGCGCGACACCGTGCACCACGCCAAATCCGCCGGGTAGGTGCTCCTTCTCCTAGGTGTTTGGAAAACACTGCCCGCAGAGCTGGAGCGTGAAATCGCCCGTCTCGATCTAGCCCTGCGCGGTCCCGACATCCTGGGGATGGTCCTCGACCAGCTCCTGACGTCTGCCGGAATCGGCACTCCACCCCCAGAGATCCGCGAAGCCATCCTCCGTGCCGCCGGTGGTCTCACCACCATCGAAGCCGAAAATGCCTTCGCCTTGTCCATCGTCGAGACCGGCTCCGTTCAGCCGAAGCTCGTCACACGGGAAAAGGCCCGTGCTCTCAAGAGCGGTGGTTTGCTGGAAGTCATCGAAACGACGGAGTCACTCGACTCCATCGGAGGACTGGAAGCTCTCAAGACCTGGCTCATCCAGCGCGGCGAGGCCATCACCCAGCGTGCCCGCGACTAAGGTCTGGCCATTCCAAAGGGCATGCTCGTGCTGGGTGTTCCCGGCACCGGCAAGTCACTCACTGCGAAAGCCACTGCCAGCGTCTTGGGCGTGCCCTTGCTCAAGCTCGATGCCGGCCGTCTCTTCGGCGGCCTCGTCGGGCAGTCTGAGGCCAACGTCCGTTCCGTGATCCAGACCGCCGAGGCCTTCAGCCCCTGCGTGTTGTGGATCGACGAGATCGAGAAAGGCTTCGGCGGTGTCGGTGCCTCCGGTGGTTCCACCGACGGAGGCACCAGCGCCCGGGTTTTCGGCACGATGCTGAACTGGCTTCAGGACAAGACCGCTCCGGTCTTCGATGTCGCCACCGCCAACGATGTCAGCAAGCTCCCGCCCGAGATGCTCCGCAAGGGGCGCTGGGACGAGCTCTGGTTCGTGGACTTGCCCGACACACGGGAGCGCACCGCGATCTGGGATCTCGTCATCGAGAAGTATGGTCGTGACAAGACCGCCTTCGACACCGTCGTCCTTGCCCGCGCCAGTGAGCTCCACACCGGAGCCGAGATCGAAGCCGCCTTCGTCGAGGCCCTGCACCGGGGTTTTGTCGGAAACCGCGAGCCCACCGAACTCGACCTGGGTGAATTGCTGAGCGAATCCGTCCCTCTGGCCACGACCATGAGCGAGTCCATCGAGCGCCTGCGTCATTGGGCGAAGGGCCGGGCTCGGCATGCGTCGGCGACGGAGACGCCCTCACGAAGAGGCTGCTACCTAGATCTCGGCTGAACCCTCCGACAAACCCTAACACACCAACCCATGATGCACGCAGATGACAACGACGAGTCCCGGCATCCCGACCTCATCCCCAAGGATCATGCCGATGCCATTCGGCGTTTCGAAGCAGTCCGCACTCTTGATTCCGCCGCATTGGCGGGCCTTGAGAAGCGGGATCTCCTTCTCGCCTGGTGGAGCTTCTTCTGGCTCGAAGCTGCCCTCCATCCCGACGATGTCGAAGTCTGGCCCGAAGAGGTTGCTGACGCCCTTCCCCTCGCCGCCGAGGCATTCCGCCGATACGAGGCGGGCGAGATCGAGGACGGTGAATACTACCCAGCCGAAGCTGTTCGCCACCGCATCCTGCACGAGCAGGTCAAGGGTTCTCATACTCACCCCCGACAACACCAAAAAGCGAATCCGTCCGAAACAAACCCGCATCGACCGACGCTCCCGAATGCGTGAAGGAGGTCCGGTCCGTGAAAACTCGCCTCCACTTTACGGGGCGGGTTTTCTTTAGGTATCAGATCTCCACTCAGTTGCGGGCGGTGTGAGGACGGACTATCCGTTTTTATGCCCGATCCGAAAAAAGCCTTCATCAGCCACGCATCCGAAGACAAGGGACGTTTCGTTGAGTCCTTCGCGAGGAAGCTTCGCGAGAGCGGCATCGACGCCTGGTATGACCAATGGGAAATTCAGCCTGGTGACAGCATCGTCGACAAGATCTTCGAGCAAGGCATCCGGAACGCCGACGTTTTCGTGATTGTTCTCTCACGAAACAGCGTCGAGAAGCCGTGGGTGAGGGAAGAACTCGAATCCGGAGTGGTTCAGCGAATCAACCGCACCTGCCGCATCATACCAGTGGTGCTCGATGACTGCGAGGTGCCAACTGCCTTGAACCACCTGCGTTGGGAGAAGATTCATGACATCGATGATTATGAATCAGAGTTTCAACGGATCGTAAACGTCATCTATGGCGGATCTGAGCGCCCACCGCTTGGGCCTCCTCCGGCGCAGGCGGTCCGATCCGTGACGGGGTTTCTGCCAGGGCTCACGAAAACGGATCATCTTGTATTTTCAGTCCTGGGGAATCACTGTTTGGCAAAGGGTCGGCGTGGTGTTGATCTCTCCAAGGTGGCAACCCAGTTCACTGACCTCAGAATCTCCGATCAGGAGGTGGCCGAGTCTCTTGAAATGATCGAGCGCCAGCACTTGCTTGATCATCGGAATTGCGTCCGCGATTTCAATCCCTCGACTGGCGAGCATGAATTCAAGCACCTCCTTCTGACCAAATACGCGTTGGTCCAGTTTGCCCAGGCGACCATACCGGAATACAATCGAAAGGTTCTCGAAGTGGTGTCGTCCATCGTGAATCGTGGATGCCGGGAGCGACCGGATTTTGAGTTTCTGGCGGGAATCTCATCGGAACTCCTTGAAGTCATCGTCATGGACCTTGAAGCAAGAGGTCTAATCGACCCTTTGATCGGGAGCAACGGCCTGTTCCACCAACTCGAACCTAAGGGCCCCGGACTGAAACGGATGCTTGGTTAAGGCTCCGGGGATCTGAAGTCTCCGCCAACCACCGGCACAGAACAACGATGAGCGACCTCGACCTCAGTTTCTCCGCTTCGGACCTCCCCTGGCCGAAACCCACGTCTCGACTGTTCGGCGACGACGGGGACTGTGAGTTCATTGCCTGGGTTCCGAAGTCTTCGAAGGAGTGGTGCATTTACGCTGAGGGCTACCGCGAGGCGGCGGACCGACTGCTCGAGCAAATCGGGAATGGGGTCGGGACGAAGGACTTCCTCGTTTATCCGATTGTCTTTCTCTACCGGCACTTCGTGGAACTGAAATTGAAGGAGATCATCCAGGACAGTCGGAACCTCCTCGACATCGAGGCCAGTCTGGCGCTGGAGCATCGTCTCGACCGGCTCTGGAAGGACGCGAGAGCGCTGCTGGAGGAGGTGGAGCAACACAATCCGGCAGCAACGAATGAGGTCCTCGACGATGCCGAACGGCTTATTCTCGAGTTGCACGGCATCGACGCCACCTCGACCGTGTTTCGGTATCCCCGGGATCGGGACGGCAAACCTCACGATCTGGGAAGCGATTACCTCTCGCTGGATCGGTTCCGCGAGGGTATCCAGGACTTGGCGGCGTTCCTCGACGGCGCCAGCATGCAGGTCTCGGTTTACCTCGACTGGAAACGGGAGCAGTATTCGGATTACCACGGATGAAGCGAAAGCCGAAGAACAAGCGCCAGCATTACGTGCCCCGGCACTACCTGCGTTTGTTTGCAGATGCCGATGACCGGATCGGAGTTGCGGCGCTCGATCCTTACCGCTTCATCGGCCCCGATTCGATGAAGTCGCACTGTCAGGGGAGCTATTTCTACGGTCACCACGACGATACCGATGCCTGGCTGGGAGACGTGGAGAAGACGACAGCGCCGATGCTTCGGAAGATCGCCGCCACGAGAAAAATTGAAAAAGACGAGTTACTCGGAATTCGCCTGCTCATGTTGATTCTCTTCTTCCGCACTCGGAAGGCTGCTGAAATCGCAAAATTGTGCCCTACCTGGATCGTAGATCAATTTGTGAAAAGCCAGATCAATCAAGGCCGACTGAGTGAGCCTTCCGGAGGATGGAACCACACAATGATCGATTTTGAGGGAGCCAGTTCGATGCTCCTCAGACATGGACTCGTCTATCCGTTAATGGAGATGATCTCACTCGACCATGTCTTTATCGTTCCTGAGGAGGGAGTAACGGAACAGTTTGTGACGAGCGATCACCCTGCGGCAGCCCTAAACCCTTTTCTGGACCGCCCGGATTCGGTGCGCTCTTTCGCAGGCTTCAGCCGAGCCGGGTTCCAACTGATCCTCCCACTCGGGCCGAGATGTTGCCTGCTCTTCTATGACCCGGACGTCTACAATATCCTGGTGGAATGCGGTGGAACCGTTGCCGCGTCGAGTGCGGACATTGACCGGATCAACGCGCTTCAGATTCAGGGGGCTGACCGTCGTCTGATTTTTACGCCAGACACCCCGAAAGAGCGGGTCGCACAATTGCACCATCGTTTCGGAGACATGCGCAAACCAGTCGCCGATCACTTGCGGGAGGTTCAAGCAGATCATTTGCCGGAGGGCGCAGTCTTGACGATTGGCTCAAACATTCAGCTACCCGAACCATTGGATTGTTGGAAGATTCGTGATTGTCCCCGTGTAGAAGGAACGGGCTACCGGAATCTGGCTTGGACGGAGTATTGCGAGAGGGTTGCGGATGAGTTTGAAAGAAAACCAGGGGATCTGGGCGAGGCAATGCAGCGGGCTGAGGTGGCGATGGGATTAATCGATGAGCCGCCCGCGCCCAATTCAAGATTCTAGGACCGACCCCATCCGCGAATTTCCCGATGAGATCGACGGCACCGTGGCCGTGTCCGGCGAGGACATCGACCGCCTCAACGGACTTCAGCTTCAGGCGGCCGATCGTTGTCTGATCGTTTCGCCGGGCACCCGGCCGGAGCGGATGCAGCGCTTGCACGAACGTTTCGGCGGACTGCGAAAGCCGCTCGACGATCTCCTCCGGGAGATTCAGGCAGATCATCTGCCGGAAGGGGCGGTCCTCGTGATCGGGTCCAATGTGAGCCTGCCCGAGCCCTTGGATGGTTGGCGGATTCGCGAGAATCCTCATGTCGAGGGAGACGGCTACCGGAATCTGGCTTGGACGGAGTATTGCGAGAATGTGGTGGAAGAGTTTGAAAAGGATTCAGCTGATATGAACACGGCTATAGGGAGGGCGGAGGCGGCAATGAGACAATCGACGAGCCACCCGCGCCAATTTCACGATTTCAGAACCGGCCCCAACCGCTACGGTGCTATTGATCTGCATAAAAGATCGCAGTAACACGCCACAGCGTCCATATGCTACTTTCGTAATTTTATACCTTGCTTATATCCCGAGCTTTCCCACTTCTTGATACTTTCATAATCAGGCGGAGAGAAATAGCCGTCATCTCTAGTCGTAGAGGTAGGATATGAGATCACGGTAAATGCGGTTCCAGCTGCACCAAAGAATCCAACTAGGCCGCGCTGGATTCCGAAGGCAGCCTGCTCAAGTGCAAAACTCAGACCAAAACGCAGATTTCGAATAAGGGCAATACTACCATATGCGCCCGCCTCAATGAGCGATCCCTCAGCATGGCTTTCCGCCATCTTTTCATACTCTGATTTCACCTTATCCGAAGTGCTTTCCGCCGAGTTCTCGCCACTCAGTGCATTAAACAAATATCCGATTGCGCCAGAAATGGCACCATTGGCAAATTTCCCGCCTCCGATTTTCGAAGCCGTGCCGCCCACTGTGGCTGCCGCAGCAGTTCCGATCGCGTCTCCCAGTGGGAGGTCATGAGTCTGGCCATAAATGATCGGTGAAGAAGCAGCGGCGGCAGCCGAAGACATAAAACCGTGCAAAAACTTTCCTCCCCCAAGGGTTTCCGCAGTGCCACCCACGGCTCCGTGTATCGCAGTTTTTAACGCAAGCTTTTCGGCGAATTCGCGGCCAGTTGCGTTTGCTAGGTCCTTCCCTGATAATCCGAATTGTCCGGCTGCTTTATTCAAAATGCCTGCCGATGCAGCGCTAATTGCGCCTGCTTTTAACCCGGCTCTAAGTGCATCTCCGACCGATCCGCCCGCCAATAGGGTGCCGCTGAAGGCGGAGCCAAATCCTCCGATTGCCGCGGCAATAGGCGCGCCCCACCCCGCCGTCAAAATGGTAAGGCCAATTCCTATCGACGCAGAGAAGAACTGATTCCATGTTTTAGTAGACATGAACCATCCAATCGGAGTTATCTTCTTGAAAAACTTAGATAGTGCCTTAAAGAAAAACCCACTCGGATCCGTGTAACTCAACGGATTGTTCAGCACGTAGCTGTAGCGGTTCAAATTCTGCAAATTATCCGGCGCCTGCACAAAAGGATCGGGACTCAGGAACCGCGCCGAGATGGGATCATAGACCCGCCCGCCCATGTGGACCAGCCCCACCAGATCGAGCATCTCGTGCCCGGTGAACCCGCGCCTCGTCTCGTTGCTACCGGGATTCACCGGATAGGTCACGGTCCAGTTCCCCCCGCTGTGCGTCACGGTGCGGCGGCGGCCCCAGGCGTCGTAACTCTGGCGCTCGACCTCGTGGCCAGCGCTGTCGGTGATGACATCGACGGAACCGAGGTGATCTTTGTGGACGTAGCGGGTGCGCTCGCTTTCCTGGCCGAAGTTGCTACGCTCGTCGGTGTGGATGGCGACGACACCGTTGCCTCCCGCGATGTAGTGGACGTGACGTACGTCGCCGTTCGCGAGGGTCTCACGCTCATAGAGGCCGCCGATGTAATCACGCATGCTGGGGGTAGCGGCGGCATCGGCGACGATGACCTGACGGTAGAGATTGCGGTCAGGACCGTAGGCGAAGGAGAGGGTGTCGTCGTCCTTCTGAATCGTGACAGGCTTGTTGTAGGAGCTGTAGGCGAGGATGGTGCCCCCGTCCTGGGTGCGGTTCCCCTTGGCGTCGTATTCGCAGACCTTGTTGAAGTTGCCGCCGTTGACGGAAGTGAGGGCGTGGGGCCGTGCGCCGCTGTAGGCAAAGGCACCGATGTCGCTGCGACTCGTGAGATTCCCGATGTCGTTGTATCCGGCGATGACCGCGACACCACCCGAGGTATCGACCGTCTTGAGCCGGTTAAGTGTGTCGTAAGTGAAGCTTTCTGAGAAAGGTGCGGAGAAGCGGGTATCGCGGCGCTCGCGGAGATTCCCGATGAGGTCGAAGGTGAAGGAGAGGTCCTGCAAATCGCGCCCCGCTCCGAAGTCGGAGATCCCGGACTGGATGGATTGGATCAGACCGGTGGCAGTCTCAAAGGTGCGGTTGGTCTCAATGCCATTGCCGAGCGTCTCATGCTCAACCTGACCTCGCACGTTCACGACGAGGGCCTTCCAATAGGCGGTGTTGTCGGATCCGTTCCGCACTTCGCAGAGATGGCCATTGGTCGTGTAGACCTGACGCGTCGAGAAGCCGGTCGGATACGTGAGGCTGTCAGGCCGCCCGACCATGTCGTAACCCCGACTGACGGCAAAACCGCGCGAGCCGTGGTATTCCACGGAGGAAGCAGGGCGACCGTATCTATCATAGAAGTGGCGGCGCTCGAAGCCATCCATTAACTCGCGGGCGAGCTGCCCCTTGCCCATCGGGGCGGTGTCGTAGAAAAACTGGGTCACGCCCTCGGGCTCGGTTCGAGTGAGAACACGCCCCAGTTTGTCGTAAGTGAGGGTGACCGTTTGAACGGCGGAGTTGGTCTGCGATTTCAACTCATCGAAGCCATTGTAGGCGTAGGTAGTGACGCCGCTGTTCGGCTCACTCAGGTAACTCTTGTTGCCGCGGGCGGTGTAGCGGATCTCGGTGGTGTTCCCGGCTGGATCGGTGACAAACCGGAGGTTCCCATAAGGATCGTAGCGTTTCGAGACAGTCTTGGCGGCGCTGTTCAGGTATTGGCTCGAGGAGACGGTCCACCCCATCACGTTGACAACGGTGACGGCTTTCTGGAAGAGACTCGGATTGTTCGGATCGTAGTTCCGCTCGACCATCGTGGTGAGTCCATCATAAGACGTCCGGGCGATGCGGTTGCCGGGATCGTTCGTAAGAACGGGACGACCAACGGCGTCGTATTGGGTCGTCGAGTAGAGCGGTGTGTCGCCGGCGAAATAGGGCTGCGACGCGTAAGTCACCTCTCCACGGGCATTGTAGACCTGATGGGCCGAAACGGTGCGCCCGTCGAAACCGACTCCATCTGTCCGGATTTCGCGGTCCAGTAAATCATACCAAACCGTTTTCGGTGCGCCGCCGGAGGATTGCGCCCGCACATAGTGAACGGCTCTGGGAGGCGCCCCGACTGTGCCTCCGGTGACCCGGCGATAGAACGAACGCGTGACCGTGCCGTCGGGACGTGTCTCGCGGATGGGACGCCCGATTGCGTCATACTGCCACGAGGTGGTGAGGCCGTTTGGCCCGGTCTGGGTGAGGACGTTGCCGAGAACGGGGTCGTAGGTCTTTGACTCGCTGTGACCGAGGGCGTTGGTCGTCGTCGCAACGAAGCGGCCGTCGGAGGTGTAAGTCGTCGAGGTCGTGCGTGATTCTTCGCCCTGCACCGAAATCGTGCTCGTGAGGATGTTGCCGAAAGCGTCGTGGGTGTAGTCTTTCTGTTTCCGCTGGATGGTGCGGGCCGGTTCCTCGACCTCCTGGGTGAGCAGGCCGGTCGTCGGGTGGTAGGCGAAGGAGGATTCGCGAGTGAGGGAGATGTTTCCACCTCCCACCGGATCCGGGCCGAATTTGGTGACCTTGCTCGTGGCGAGACGGCCGAGAAGCCATTTCGAAGAGTTGATTATGTCAGAATAGGTATTTGAAACTGTCTCAATAAAGGTCTGAGATCCGTCAGTCGTGGAGGTCGATAATCCGAGGAGGTTGCCATAAGCGTCGTAAGTCATCGTTCCGCCCGGTCCGGGGCCATAACGGGTCACGACCCGGATTGGGTTCGATCCGGATCGATTCACCTCGAAGCTTCGAGTGAACGTCGCACCCTCGGTGACGAAGTGAGTCTTCAGACCCGTTGGATGGGTCGTTTCACTCTTTATCCAATTCGTCACCACGTCGCTGATCAGACCACTGCCTCCGGGGGGAGGATTGACGAGGTCCTGCCGGGTCGACTTGGCCCGACCTGCTTTGAGCGGGTCCGTCTCATATTCAGTCCACGTGATGATGCCCGACGTCGCGTCTGTTGCCTCGACACCGTTGAACCCCATGAAGCCTCTCCCATCGAGACAAGACCACGCACCGACGTAGCGGTAATTAACAGTGTTGGTTCCAAGATGAGTTGCGCCAACTCCGGTGAAAGCATCTCCATCAATGCCGTTGCGTGCGGTCATGGAAGAGACCACATACATTGAAGCCTGGAAATCGACGCAAGGGTAGGTCATTCCTGTGCCACGCGTGTAGACCGAGTTGTCGGTCATTGGTTTGTAGGCGAAGGAGGTCTCTCCGCCGTGGCCATTGGTGACGCGGGAGACCAGGTCCTCGGCGGCGCTCGCCGAGGTGAAATGGGTGAATTGGTAATAGGACGAAACGACATCAGCTTTGCCGTCGCCGTCGAAGTCTCCCACCCAGACCGTATTGGCGGGATCCCAAGCCACTGAGTTAGTTTCTCGCTGCACCTCAAAACGTCCGTCTCCAACCGAAATAAAACGAAGAATGTCGCGCTGCCCCGAGTAGTTGATCCATGAGAGGATGTCGGTCATTCTGTCGGAGTTGAAGGCACCCACCGCATCTCCTCGCCAACCGAATCCCGATATCCCGACGTCGGTGACGATCGTGGTGACTCCTCCATCGCCCTTGAAGAGGAACACCGTAATAAGCTGTCCATTAGCGGAGGCTATATCCATGATGCCGTCTCCGTTGAAATCGCCCGCGATCGGCGGATATCCGTTACCGACACTTTGCGGGTAGAAGTGCTTTCGTTCAGTGAAGGTGCCGTCACCATCCGACTCCATCACGTTCCACGCATACTGGCCGTTCACCGGAGAGCTGTGGGAAAGAAAGTCAGTCAAACCGTCTCCGTCAAAGTCGCCCGTAAGCAAAGTCGAGCCGTTCCAACCCCAGGTCACGTTCTCGGCGACACTCGTGAAAGTGCCGTCTCCATTCGAAAGGAACGTTCTCAATTGGCTCGTTCCGATACCCGTGACGAAATCGGTCCGCGCGTCTCCATTGAAATCTCCGAGTGTGAGTTGACCGGTGTCCCATGCAACTGCCTGATCGAACGCGTGAGGTGTAAACTGTCCGTTCCCGCTTGAGAAATAGGTGACAATACGAGTGGAACCGCTCGGTCGTGTCAAGACATCCGTGAGGCCGTCACCATTGAAGTCCCCCAGCCACATCAAATCGCGACGGAAACCGTTCGCCGGTGTGTGCCTTACAATATCGAAATCCGCTTCATTGTCCCGTCTTAGGAAGACAGTCAAGTTCCCGTCGTCTCCCTGGCTGAACATGTCGCTCTTGCCGTCGCCGTTGAAGTCGCCGACTTCGGTGTAAAGGTAATGCCAAACGGATGAATGATGAGGATAGTCTCGGCGAACTGCCGTGAATGTCGGCAACGGTCCATCCATCCAATCGATATCAGTGGTGTGCACCGCTCCATCCGGCGCGATCTCGCGAACTTGGGCCAGCAGAGTGGCTTGGCTGAGTTGCGAGAGGCGATAAACCATCTCATAGCGACGCATCAACGAGTTGCCGACAAGTGACTCGATGCTCTTGAGGCGTTTCAACGAATGAATCGTCAGGCCGTTGAAATAGCTTGTCCGGGGATCGGGCCGAT
The DNA here is from genome assembly GCA_002344215.1 of Akkermansiaceae bacterium UBA2381. GTDB lineage: Bacteria > Verrucomicrobiota > Verrucomicrobiia > Verrucomicrobiales > DEV007 > Arctic95D-9. The sequence continues at coordinate 8,158 of DDSV01000037.1, read as the reverse complement.
CCTCGTAGTCAAGCACGACCTTTTGATTCGCAACCAGGCCGGCATTTGTATTGGCCGTATATGCAACCTCGGCGAGCAGCAACTCGCCCCGAAGTCGACCATCTGAGTCATAGGTGAAGGTGATGAAGTTTCCTGATGTATCCGTGATTCGCGTCAGCGCCCATGAAAGGACATTGGCATTTCCACTGGCGGTAACCCGAGAGTTCGAGTACAAACCAAAGTCCATCTTCAACCCGGCCTTCGTCTCGACTACCCATCTTTCCGGTCCCGATCCCTGTGTGTTGTAACTGCGAATCCGCGAAGATGGATCGAACTCAAGCCGGTACTCCGTTCCATCGGCCCCGTCCAACCCGCTAATGGCAATCAGGCGCTGTCCATCGAGCGCAAATCGATCATTCGCATCCAGGTTCACCCCGCCCCGGACTCCATCTTGTGTCAACGTTCGACCGACCCGGCTGATCCCGCTAAGTCCACTTAGTGAGAACCCAACCCCCAGCGGTCCGTTCCCGCCCTGGCTGGAGTAGCCGATGGACAGTTTGGGCTGCATACCCGCAGTACCGGGGGACACCACGATGGGAATATTCGCCTGCGCCGCGCCTGTATCGGACACGCCGGTTTCGACCGGGGTATAGCCCGAATCCGTGCCTCCATGGTCGGGAATTGAAGGAACCGTTCCCGACCGGAAGGACCAGGTCGACGATACCCCGCCGATAGTCAGGGTGTGCTGGCTAAGAAGTCCCGAAGTCGCGGGTGCGTCTGCCTCCAACCAAATCACATCGCCGACTTGCACAGTCACCGGTACTTCGGTTGAGGTAACCGGGCCTCCCAGCGGGTTCGGCGGCGGTGTCGGGCCGGGCGGAGGATTCTGAAGAATTCCGTTCCGATAAAATCGCACCCCTGTTGGAATCGACACTTCAACCGTACCACCGAAACCACTAACAACGACGGAGTTCGAGCGTGCCACGGTGCCGGATTGTACGGTCTCGCCACCGGTGAAAAAGAATGGATCAACTGCCGAGCCCGTGACCACTTCGAATTTTCGCACCACCATCAGTCGCAAAAACGAACGGTCACGGCCCTCCATCGATTGTACATCGACGTAGCGAACGCGCCGGAACGCCCCGGACACATCGTCGGTTGGAATCTCAACGACCGCCGGATTGGGAGGCTGGGGCTGGGAAAAATCAACGTTGCCCTCCGGGGTCCAATAGTCCAACCCGCTACTCGCCTGGGCAATGACCCGCAGATCGGGATCGTTCATCCGGATCCTCGCGGAGATTTCAGGAAACCGCGCCGATGGGGCACCCTGGGAAGGAACGAAGAAAACCCATGCATCGGAAACCGGGTTCCACACCTTCGGATCGATCCCGGTAGTGTACTCGAGAAGGTTCGGAATCCCATCACCATCCGGATCGGCCTGTTCACCCCAGATAGTCGCGCGGTTGGCTTCCTCAGAGACAACAAGATTCCCCCAGTGAGACACGATCCACGCGTGATACGGATCGGAAGCTCCGCGTGCTAGACCGGCGATGAAAATTAGCCCAATCAGCGGTAAAGAAACGCGAAGCGGATTCATGTCTGGAGGCATAGAATCCGATCATCACCGCTTTGGCAAGTGAGAGGAGTGAGATTGCGCAAATCTCAGCGATGAGACTCCACTCAATTTTCCAAATAAACTGCGGTTGAAAGGGTTCTGCCTGGTTAATAAGACCTTCTCTTCAAGATCATTAACAGGATCAAAACTCCCTGCCATTTAGATGGTTACCGGAGGCAAGGTGACGGACTAAGGTCGAAACGATGGCACGCAGCGGCCTCGATTTTCTGCGCCTTGTCTTCGAGGGTTACAGGCGTGAAATGTTCCAGGCAACGGTCAGTCGCCGTCGAATCACCTGATTCGGTCAGCAAGCCCTCTCCTTTGATGAAGAATCCGCAGAGATCAGAACGGCTGAGATTTAACCCAGGTAAATGGAGGCGATGGGCTCTTCCGGTGAATCATCAGAGCCCCTCCAACCGGAATCATCGCGTTGTCGGATGGCGTCGTTCCGGTGCGCCATTGACTCGATGGGGTGTGAAAATAGTAGGTCTTCGGGACACTGCTACCGCTGTAAATCGTCACCAGATCCGCCGCAGCTACTGAAACGCCTCCCTTTAGCCCTGTCGTGACGCTGCCGGTGTAAAGATCGGAAAGACTCAGTGGGTAAGCAAAGGGGAACGGATTCGGGATCAGATTGTAACCGGTCAAAACATCAATACCCGTTGTCCCCAGTTTCACGGTGCCGGAGATGACCAATTTTGTCGCGGCCGCCTTGTGATTGATATAGATACTCTGGTTGGGCAGGATCGAGCGGCTTCCGTTAGGGGTTGTGCCTCGGCGCCATTGTGAGTGCGTCGATGAGTAAAAATAGGAAACGGTCGCTTGCTGGCTGGCGTCGAAAATCAACACCTCGTCTGCGGCAGCGACCGAGACTCCTACGCGGAGCGGAGCTCCATTCGGAAACAAAGAATCAAGGGTGTGGAGGGGCCTTATGGTGATGGTGTCGCTCACCGCGATGAAGGAGGAAACATCCTCCGTAAGGGCGACCGTATTGGCGGTGTTTGATAGAATGGGAATCATCGCACCCACATCGCTGCCGGATGTGACCTCGATGAAATACTGAGGCACTTGTTCCGCGCCAATCGTAGCGGAACCAAATGACAAAGAGTCGAAGGGACTTCCTTCGAAGGACAGGGTGCTTGCGGAGACTCCAGTCACTGCCCCCTTGAATGCCACCGTCGTGTAGAGCGGGAGACCGATGAACGTGTAGGCATTTGCCGCGAGATTCACCTCGACATATCCGACCGGATCGGTGGTGACCGAAATCTGGGCAGATGCAGGTCCAACTCCGGAAAGGAGCGAGGCGACGATCACTTTTGCGGCAAATCGCATGTTCATAGGAATCTATGGGTCAAAGGCCAAAAAACATCACAGTTCTCAATTCGGAGTATTAAAAAACGTGAAGTGTGGAACGACGGATTTCGAAAATCCCTCGAAACGCCCATTCAACTTCGTCATTTTACCCTTTTTCTTCTGGATTGTTCAGCTTTTTTCTTTGGGATTAAAAAGGCTATTCTTGAGAGTTGCCGCATAACCAGAGACGAGGAAAGCAAAATTTGCAGGGATTTGCTCTAAATCCCTGCAGAATTCCCGACGAGGCAACAGGATCGATGCGAGTCCATGAAGCAGTTTTCCCAACTCGGTGCTCTATTTTCAGGAGCCTGCTTAAAAAACCGGATTCAAAACCTGCGAGTCGTTTGGTGATCCAGCAACGCGCGACGAAGAGGTGGAGTTGGCTCCACGACGGACGACTATGGCAGCCAGACCGCAAAAAAGTCCGCAGCCCTTATGGTCGGGTTCATCCTCTTTCCGATCCGGCCTCAGCCGCATCATCCACAGACGAAAATTTTTGGATTCTCCATTTTGAGGTTTTCAAGCGGCGCTCATGAGCTGAAAAGGCGAGTCCCTGTCGGTCATTGACATGGGTGGCCATTAGACTGTAAAATAAAACAACATGGGAACCCGCATCATCCCGGCAGTTTCTCTGCTGAAATTGTCCGTTTTGATGGTTTTCTTGATCCTCCCGGAGGCGAGGGCCTGGCTTCCGGGAACGGTGAGCCCTCAAGCAGTCGATGGCCTTTCGGTCGATTCGACAGATCGGCGTGACGTGCTCGCGTTCTATCAATGCATATACCATGCGTCCTGGGATTACGAGGGTAACAACATGTGGACGGGTGCCGTGGCATTTTGCACTCCGGGCACCACGTCGGCCATTTTCAAGAATGACGTGCGGCGGCGGGTGAATTTCTACCGTGCGCTGGTGGGGCTTCCGGGGGACATCACCTTTAATGCAACGTATTCAGCGAAAGACCAGGCCGCGGCCTTGATGATGTCTGCCAACAACGCTCTCTCCCATACCCCGCCGAACACCTGGAGTTGCTTCACCACGGACGGATACGAGGCAGCCGGAGCATCGAATCTTGCCTGGGGAACCTTTGGTCCCGGATCCGTCGATGCCTACATGCGTGATGACGGCGCCAACAACATCGTTGTCGGGCACCGGCGCTGGATCCTTTACACCCGTGCCCAAGTGATGGGCACAGGAGATATTCCCTTTAACGTTCCCTATAATTCTGCAAATGCCCTCTGGGTGCTTGGTAGTTTCAAACCCGCTCCGGCACCCACCTTCCTATGTTGGCCGAATCAGGGTTTTGTTCCGGCCTCCCTCTCCCCAGCGCGTTGGTCCCTTTCCTATCCGGGGGCAAACTTCGCGTCGGCTACCGTGACAATGACACAAAACGGATCACCAGTGCCACTGACCGTGATTTCCCGCACAGACAACGGCTATGGCGACAATACAATCGTTTGGGCTCCTTCGGGGTTGCCATCGTCTGTCTCCTCCGACTTGCCATACGTGGTAACGGTTTCGGGCATCGCGGGGGGAGGTCCCACAACAAAGAGCTACACGGTGACGCTTTTTAACCCGGACATTCTGGGCGAGTCTGTAACTATCACGGGGACCAGTACGCCTCCCACCAGTGGTCAAAATTACTCATTCAATAGCATTGACCAGGCCGATTCGTATGAACTCGAAGTCGCCTCCGGGAGCACCGGGGCATGGACGGAGGGAGCAGAGGATTCACCAGTGCCGGAGATCTCGGAGGACATATCGGCAGGATATTCCCTCCGCCAGTCGGCTCTGAAGCGCACTGGCAGCAAGGCCTTTCAACTCACATTTTCGTCGGGTGTTTTTTCTGATCAAAGTTTCATTGTGACGCGCGACATCATCCCGGGACCCGCTAGCCAGTTGCAGTACTATGATCGCGCCCGGTTTAGCACCACCACCACCACGCTGGAGGCACAGGTGTCGACCGACAACGGCTCCACTTGGACTACGATATCCAGCCGCAATGGAGTGGGGCTCAGCAGCGCCAACTGGGATCCCAACTGGATCAGCCGCAGTCATAGTCTCGCTGCCTATGCGGGACAGGTCATCCGGGTACGGTTCACGATGAAGAGCAATGGCGGATCCGTTGTACAGGGAGTCACTGCAAACCACGGCTTTTTTATCGATGATGTGACGGTCACCAATGCAACCGAGCTCGTGAATACCACCACGACGTCACTGTCAGGTAACTCAAGCACGTTTGATCTCAATGCTACAACTGCGGGTGCTGCGCTGGTGAACGGAGTGACGTATTACCTGAGGATACGTCCCAATGTTGGAACACGTTGGTTTGGCTATGGTAACTTTAAAACGGTGACCGCTCAGGCACCCCCTGACTACGCTGACTGGATCGCGACCCTCTATCCGGAAGTAACGGGTGGATTTACTGACGATCAAGACCAGGACGGCGTCGCGAACGGGGTTGAGTATGCCTTCGGGCTCAACCCGACGATGGCGAACTCCAACGCAACACTGCCACAACCCGTTCTCTCTGGAACGGATTTCATTCTCAGTTACGCCGAATCGGCACCCACCACTGGCATCACCTACGGTGCCGAATGTTCGGAGAACCTGGTGAACTGGACCTCGATCGCCGACACCGGCACCGGTGCCCAACATTCCTTCAGCGTTGATACAACGGGCAAGGAGATGCTCTTCATCCGGCATAAAATCACCCTTCTCCCATGATCCTTCGCATACTCTGGATAATCCGTTTCGCTCCGCTACTTCTCCCTTTTGGATTAGCGGGATGCGGGAAGCAGGAGACCACCGACGAGCCGGTTCCCAGTAAAGTGGAGGCGACAACACCACCGCCGAAACCCGGGATTGAGCTGGGGGAACCTCCCCGCCTGCCACCGGAAGAGGGAGAGACCAGATAGGTGAAAGAGAATCTCCGCTTCCGCAGGGAAGCAGTTAGGTATACTGAATCAAAGTGTCCCCCTCCCGCCATACCGTCAATAGGCGGCTTTCGACCTACAAACTCACCCTCACTCTCCAAAAGCACCGTTCCGCCAGTGTGCTGTCCGAGAAGATCTTGGTGCTTCCGCCAGATAAAGTCACATTTCCCTGATTCGGATAGCCGGAGGCACCGTTTAGCGCCCAGGTCCCTCCGATCGGTCTAATTGCCACTGAAAACCATGTCTCAAGGTCAGGACTGAGTTCAATTTGGTATCTTATGTCGCTACGGCTCGATTGCGGCACGATAAAACTCCGGTCGCCATTGGCCCGCGGCACGTCCATCACCGCGCGAGCCTCCCCATTTTGTGCTCCGACGGCGTAGGCGAGAAGATTCGGTACACCGTCTCCATTCGAATCAGCGGTGGGGGAATCTTCAAAGAGGCCTGCCGCCCAAAGAGCATAGCCAAAGGCTGGCACGTTGGCATGGACAGCCGTTCCCTGAGCAGGATTCTCATAGGAGGCGGACGCGGTGGACTGGAGCTTGATGAACCTGACGAGGTAGTGCCAGTCACCTTCCGAGGGAACGGTATCAACGAAACTCGTCGCCCCGGAGAAGGTCCTGCTTCCGACTCGCTCGAAAATCCCCTTCCACGAATCCGAACGATAGACGTGGCAGCCAAGGGGGTGCGATTCGCCAACCGGATTGGTCCATGTAAGGGTCACCTGATCGCCATTGACGGAAGCGATCAGATCCGTGACTGGCTTGGCCGGATGAGAGCGTAGAACCGGATCCCCCATGATCGCCACATGAATCTGATCTGGATTTGTCCACGATGCCTCCGCGGGAGGAAAAGGACCTAGCGGCTGATTTACCTCGCGGATGAGGTGTTGATAGGCGTCGGCGAGAGTGCCCCCTGCGGCGAGGGGGAACAATTGCCACCTCGGATTGCTTGACCAGAGACTAACGAGCCCGTGCGAATCCTCTCTCCCCACGAGCGGAGCTCGCAGGTAATTGTCCGTCCAGTCCCAATCGCCAAAGAAGCTGCCAAAGAGAAGATTGAAGACCGCCCGGCAAGGAGTGTCTCGAAAATTCGCGATGGTCGAAACTCCGCTTGCGCCGCTAGGAGCCCCGCTCCCGCAGCCATAGGCCAGGAGGTAGTCGTTTCCCGACAAGGTCGGCACCCAGTCCTGGGCGCTTGTGTTTGCATTTCCGAAGAGGGAAATCCCCGAAGCCCAACCGCTTGCGGCGAATCCAAGATCAAAGGCATTTCCGAAGTTGTCATCTATCATGGCCCGCTCCCCCAGGGTGCCAAAAGGAGCGAGTCGGTGGCGAAAGGCGTGGTGGCGATCAAGGTATCGGCGCAACAATTCTGTCTCAGAGACTCCGTTGGCAATGCCTCCCAGATTCGAAAGATCCACCCGACCGACAACAAGTTCAGGCAGATGCTCACCGGTGATCAGCGATTGGTCAAATTTCCCATCATCGGGGAGGTTATGATGGCGTGCCCCGTCAACGTTGGCGAGAGCATGCGAGACGGATGTGTCGGTCCAGACTCCATTCATATCGCCATAGAACACATCCGTCGGCCAGGCACCGCGGTGGTGAGCCTCGGGCGGAGCCTCGTCATGCCCATCGGGGCAAACATCACCGGAATATGGGACCGGAACTCTTCCGAGAAGAAAGACCGCCCGCGTCTTAAGCGGTTCGACGCTGTACCAACCATGAATCGCATCCCACACTTGCTGAGGAGAGCCTGTCCGCGAGACATCGGTCCTCACCACCGCCCACCCGTCTCCGATGAGATCCGCAATGAGGCGATCAAGCTCGACGGCGAGCGGGCTGCTCATGGTGTCATCGACGACGAGAATCACCCGCCCGCGATCCTCGACGACGGGCACGTTTACGCCTGACCACAGATGGCCTTCAGCGACCGGATTGCCCGCACTGCTCTGGGTGCGAACGACTCGATACTCGTAGAGCGTATTCGCCATCGCCGTCATATCGGTATACGAAAGCGCCGATGGTAACAGGGAAGCGCCGCTTCCCCAGTTTGACTCGCCTGAAATCCGGCGATAGACGGTGATCCCGGTGGACGGATGGTAACTCGGGCTCCAATGCAGCGTGACACATGGGGAGCTCTCAGCAACCGTTGCCCATAATTCTACGACACTGCCGCGAACCTCCGCCTCCTCAGGATGCCCCTGAGCAGCAATCTTTGGTGAGGTGATCAAAAACGCCAGCACGACAAAGGACAAGCCGAGACGACGCAATCCTTCCT
>DDSV01000038.1 GCA_002344215.1 Akkermansiaceae bacterium UBA2381 | reverse complement strand
TCCAGATTCTCAGATTGAGGTGCCGAAAATTGTAGTAACTGGTTGCTAATCAGTTGCATGCTGATTTTCTTCGGAGCCCCGGATTTTGCATGCGGTGCACAGTAACTCGCTGTTAAACAGCGGGTTAGGAATTTTGTGGCGAGCGGAATAGGTAGGCCTGCTGAGAGAAAATCTGCGGGATTTTTTTTGCCCCCGAAAAAATAAGGGATTTCAGGCGTGTTACGCGCGGCGTTTGTTGTGGTTGAATTGGATTCGGTGCGCTCGTGTTTGTAGCGTTTTCCGCGCCTTCAGAGCCCTCCCCACGGGGGAAAGCCTGCCCTTACCGCCCCATGTTCAGTCCGCTGCGACCGACACTCCCGAATGCGTGAAGGAGGTCCGGTTCGGGAAAACTCGCCGCCATGATACGGGGCGGGTTTTCTTTAGCTGCCACCAGAATCGAAGCCACTTCGCAGTGCATAATGAGACCCGGGGCAGCCCCCCCAGCTGGCGTCGACCTTCGCCCGAGGTGTCTTCGGGTCCTACATGAAGAAGGACATGATGATCAGAACCCAGGGCACCAGCAGCGCGATGAACGACAAAAAGTCAAAAAATTCCCGTATCATGACGAGGACAATGTAACGCGCCCCGCCCTTCAGTCCAATGTCTATCCAACGGTGACCGTCGCCGTTGCATTGGCAGGCCGCGACGATCCTCGGAGTCTCCCGCCCCTTCGCATCCAAGTTGTTCGATGAGGGGCCATCCCCTGCCGACGGGTCGGCACTCACCGTCGCGCCCTTCGCGGCGACGTGGTCGCCTACCGAGAGCGGGAGAAGGAGGAAAGGAAACGCGTGCTGGACGAACTCGCCGCCGAGGGGCAACGACTCAACCTGGGGTATTGACGGATGGGCGCCCCGATCGTCCTGCTCGACGCCTGCGTCCTCTATCCGGCAGCGCTGCGTGACCTCGAAATCCTGATGGTGCGGGGTCTGACCAAGACCGTCGAATTGCTTGTGGAGTTCCGTCAGGATCTCTAGGTTCGCGTCCAATCCGCATCGCGGTGTATCCCAAACTCCCCACCGAGTGGATCACAGTCTCTGAACCTTTCCGACTCGGTTCTCTCGACCATCCACCGCCTTCTCCTTTTACCTTTTACTTTTCACCTTCACCCCTTTTACTCTCCCTTCTTGTGACCACCCCGATCGACCACTTCATCTCCCGCTGGGAAAATTCCGGTGCCGCCGAGCGGGCGAACTACGCCCTGTTCCTTTCCGAACTCTGCGACCTGCTCGAGGTGCCCCGGCCCGAGCCGACCTCGCCCGATCCGGAGAAAAACCGCTACGTCTTCGAACGCGCCGTCATCCGCAAACAGCCCGACGGCACGAGCACGACCGGCTTCATTGATCTCTACAAGGCCGGACACTTCGTTCTCGAGACCAAACAGGGCGCCTCGGACCCGACCGTCGATCCCGATCCACACAAACTGGGCCCTGACAAACCCGCCGCCAAAGCCGGGCACGGACGCCGCGGCAGCGCCGCCTTTGACCGGGCGCTGGAGCGTGCTTTCCACCAGGCCCGCGCCTACATCACGTCGCTGCCCGCGAGCGAGGGACGTCCGCCCTTCCTCGTCGTCTGCGACGTCGGCCACAGCATTGACCTCTTTGCCGAGTTCACCGGCACCGGCGGCCACTACGAGCGTTTCCCCGATCCGCGCCACTATCGCATCTCCCTGGCCGACCTGCGGCGTCCCGAGATACGCGAGCGCCTCCGCCTCGTCTGGACCGATCCCCATTCGCTCGATCCTTCGAAAAAAGCCGCCGAGGTCACCCGCGACATCGCCGACCGTCTCGCCCGCCTCGCCAAGTCGCTCGAGAGCGACGGGCACGATCCCCACGTCATCGCCGGATTCCTCCAGCGCTGCCTCTTCACCATGTTCGCCGAGGACGTCGGCCTGCTCCCCGAGGATGCTTTTGCCGGTCTCTTGAGGAAACTCGACGGATCGCCCCAGGGATTTCCCGTCCTCATCGGCCAGCTTTGGAAGGAAATGGCGACCGGCACCGCCTACTCGAGCCTGCTCTTCCGCGAGATCGCCTGGTTCAATGGCGGGCTTTTCGAAAAGGAACCCACCGCCCTGCCGCTTTCCAAAGCCCAGCTCGCCATGCTCGGCGATGCCGCCGAGAGCGACTGGTCGGCGGTCGAGCCCTCCATCTTCGGCACCCTCGTCACCCGGGCCCTCGATCCGCGCGCACGCCACCAGCTCGGCGCCCACTACACGCCCCGCGCCTACGTCGAGCGACTCGTGCGACCCACCATCATCGATCCCCTGCGCGAGGAATGGGACGCCGTGCGCATCGCCGCCGCCAGCCTCCACCGCGAGGCCGACACCATCGACGAAGAGTCCGACCGCGACGATGCCAGAGCCAAAGCCCTCCTCGCCGAGGGCAAGAACGACGCCGCGAAAAAGACCGGGGCCGCCGCCGCGAAGCGGCGGGGCGAGGCCAAAAAGAAAGACACCGAGGCCCTCGCTCTCGTCACCGACTACCACCAGCGCCTCTGCAAAATCCGCGTCCTCGATCCCGCCTGCGGCACCGCGAATTTCCTTTACGTCACCCTCGAACTTTTGAAGCGGCTCGAGGCCGAAGTCCTCGAAGTGCTCACCGCCCTCGGTGGCGACGCGACCCTCGAGATGGAGGGACACAAGGTGCGTCCGAGCCAGTTTCTCGGTATCGAGCTCAGCTCCCAGGCTGCCCGCATCGCCGAGCTCGTCCTCTGGATCGGCTACTTCCAATGGCACCGTCGCACCACCGGCAAGGCCGACACGAACGACCGACCGCTCCTGCCCAAGGACAAACCGATCGAGAACCGCGACGCCGTCCTCGCCTACGACGAAAAGATCCCGCGCCGCGATCCCGGGACCGGAGCCGTCGTCGAGATCTGGGACGGCCACAGCACCAAGACCCATCCCGTCACCGGCAAGGAAGTGCCTGATGAGAGCGCCCGCATCGTCGTCTACGACTACGTGAATCCCAAATGTGCCGAATGGCCCGAGGCCGATTACATCGTGGGTAATCCGCCGTTTATTGGTGCCTCGCGGATGCGCGAGGCTCTCGGCGACGGCTACACCGAGGCCCTCCGGCGGGCGTGGAAAGGCAGCGTGCCCGAGTCCGCCGACTTCGTCATGAACTGGTGGGCCAAGGCCGCCGAACTCGTCGCCAAGGGCAAGGTGAAACGCTTCGGTTTCATCACCACAAATTCCATCCACCAGACCTTCAACCGTCGTGTCCTCGAGCCCTTCCTCGCCGATGCGAAACGGCCTTTGCATTTGAGTTACGCGATCCCCGATCACCCCTGGGTCGATTCGGCGGATGGTGCGGCCGTGCGCATCGCCATGACCGTCGCGGCCAGCGGGAAGAAGGAAGGACTGCTGGAAAAGGTCGTCAACGAAGTGACCCAGGAGGGTGGAGAGAACGAGGTGACCCTGTTGGGTCGCAGCGGGGTGATAGCGGCGAATTTGCAGGTGGGGGCGGATTTGCTCTCTATCGAAAAGCTTCAATCAAACATTGGCGTGGCGGTAAAGGGATTTGAACTTGGTAGCCAAGGATTTCTCATCAACGATGAAACCGCAAAAGGCCTTTTGGCTTCAAATCCTCGTCTAGGACTTGTACTTCATCCCTACCAGAACGGAAAAGATCTTACCCTCGGGAAATGTGATCGTTACGTGATCGATTTCCACGGATTATCTCACGAACAGGCTTCTGGCTTTCCTGAGCTCTATAATCATATATTGGTAAACGTCGAACCGGAACGGACGTCGAATCGTGAGGCAAGGACAGCTTCCAAATGGTGGCTATTCCGACGCTCCGGACAGGAGCTGAGAAACGCAACAGCGGGCCTTCAAAGATTTATTGCAACGACAAGAACAGCAAAATTTAGGATTTTCCAGTTTCTAGATTCCGCAGTGCATGCTGAGAGTAAAATCGTAGTGATTGCCTCACCGGATCCATTCCACCTGAGCGTTCTTTCTTCCACGCCTCATACGATCTTTTCAACACGTGCAGGGGGGTGGCTAGGAGTTGGAAACGATCCAACTTACAATCACAATGACTGCTTCGAAACCTTCCCCTTCCCCGCCCTCGAAGAAGGCCCCTTGAAGGAGCGCTTGCGCGACCTGGGCGAGCGGCTCGACGCCCACCGCAAGCGGCAGCAGGCGCTCCATCCCGGACTCACCCTCACCGGGATCTACAACGTCCTCGAAAAACTCCGCTCCGGCGCGGCCCTCAACGCCAAGGAAAAGCAGATCCACGACGACGGCCTCGTCACCCTCCTCCGCCAGATCCACGACGAGATCGACCAAGCCGTCCTCCAGGCCTACGGCTGGGGGAACCTCCTCACGATCTGGGCCGGTCTCCCGGATCCCTCGTGCCGCGAAGCCTTCGAAGAGGAAATCCTCGCCCGCCTCGTCGCCCTCAATCACGAGCGCGCCGCCGAGGAAAAGCGCGGCCAGATCCGCTGGCTGCGGCCCGAATACCAATGCCCCGCCACTGCCACGAGCGCCCCCGTCGAAGAGCAGTCCGAGATCGATCTCCCCTCGGCGGAGATCATCGGTGCCGTCAGGCCCGTCTCCGTGGCTCTCACCTGGCCCGACAAACTCCCTGCCCAGGTCGCCCTGATCCGAACGCTCCTCCCCGAAACCGGACCCGACCCCGCCGCCCTCTCCGCCCGATTCGGCCGCCCCCACAAAAAACGCGAAGAGCAGATCGAAGCCATCGTCGAGACCCTGCGGGGCTTGGGCTTGTGAGATCCGGTATCGGGAGTGGACCGATTTCATCGCCGGGAGCAGACTCGGGGATCGTCAAACGCTCAATGGATGCGTCAAAATCGCAGACGAAAACCTAGTCTATTCAAGCCGGCAGTCACTCCCAGAACAGCGATACCGCAGGCTGTTGAACGCAGTATGGCGAAGGAGAGATTGATTTGGCTGAGGGCGTGATACCATTTCTCAAGATGGAGGACTTCGAGCAAGAACGGCATGGCTTCAGACAAGAAAAAGGCGAGCAGGACATTCTGCCCCGCGATAGACAACGGCTTGCCGACAACAGCAATACGACGCACATCAGTGATGAGATAGAGAGCGAGCCACAGCGCGGCGGTCACGGCGCAGCCCCAGAGAGCGTAGCTTGGTGTGGCAGCATTCTTGTTGATCCCGTAGGCAGCGTGCAGCAGCAAGGCACCTGCCGCGGTGGCTCCGATGAAAAGCAGGGCAAACCGAACCCGCGCAACGGTGCCGTCCAGTTCCGGTGCCCTGAGGATGGAGGCAAGCAGCACGCCGCCGACGGTGATGGCTCCCTGGGCACCAAGGGTGTCACCAATGCCGACGACCTTCGTCAGCCAGCAGCCGTCGAACACCCCGGCATGATCTGCGGCAAACAGGCCAAGCAGTAACACCATGCTGCCGAGCAGTGCGGTGCGGTTTCCCTTGAACAGAAGGAACACGGTGGCCCCGACCAGGTAGTCCCAGCCGATGAGCCCAAGGATGCCCCACCACTGCGAACGTAGATGGAAGGGTGAGAGCATCAGTATCTTCTCACCCTGCGCATTGACCCAAATGTAGCTGAGCCACAACAGCGCCATCAGTCCGATCAGCCGCATCCACTTGAGTGAACCGAATGCAAGGATGGCTGATCCAAACATCAACACCTGCCACAGCGCAGGCGACCAGCCGAGCTTCGCGGCATCGGGTTCTCCATTCACCATCAGCACGCCGATGAACAAGAGCGATGCCGTTCGCTGTAGGACATGGAGTATCGTCTTCCAAGTTCGCTCTCCCTTGTCGAGTCGCGAGCCAAGCGCGAATGGAATGGACATGCCGACGATGAACAGGAACGCCGGCAACACGAGATCCACAAAGGTCATGCCGTTGGCGTCCGGGTGCCGCAGCTCGTAATGCATCATCCAGTTCGGCACGATGGCCCCCGCGGAGGCGAGGTCATTGACGAAAATCATGATGAACATCACCAGCCCTCGCAGGGCGTCGATGCTGGTGATGCGCGGGTTCATCGTTCAGGCAGAGCACCGGTCACGTTCTTGAAATCAAACCCCTTCACCGCCTCGGCGGCGAGCGTGGAGATGCGGTGGTGCATTTGATACACGGCTGGCCGTGTGTCTTTGGTATCAGGGACGTAGCGATTGCAGAGGAAGATGACGAAGGTCTTCGAGAACGGATCAATCCACAGCATCTGCCCGGTCCAGCCGGTGTGTCCGTAGCCGCCGATGGGGAACCATGCACCACGATGCCGTGTGCTCAGCGTGGGCGCATCCGGTGCGGCGCGGTAAGGCGTGTCGATGTCCCATCCGAGGCCACGACGCACGAGCAGGTTTCCAGCGCTGAAGTTGCGCAACTCAGGCGGGCTCTGCACGCTGGTCATGAGATGGATCGTCTCGGGTTTCAGCAAGCGCACGCCGTCGAGTTCGCCACCATTGAGCATCATGCGGGCGAAGCGGGCGAGATCGCCCGTGGTGGTGAAAAGCGAGGCATGACCCGCCACTCCGCCCATCTCACGCGCCACCGTATCATCCACGAGTCCACGCTGCGGCGCGCTTGAGGGCGCGACTCGTTTCAGTGTTTCGCCGGAGGGGCGGAACTGCGTGTCGTTCATCTTCAGCGGGCGAAAGATTTCGGCGGTGCAGAACTCGTCGATCTTTCTGCCCGTCGCACGCTCGATCACCATGCCCAGGACCATGGTGCCCACGCTGCTGTATGAAAAAGCGCTGCCTGGCTCGAACAATGGTTTCTCGCGACACGCCTGCGCGAAGGCTTCCCCCGGTGTGTGGCTGTAGGGTTGCTTCGTTCCATTCAAATTCACCTGCAAACCAGAAGTGTGCAGCAGCAGATGCCGGAGGGTGATCTTCTCGCGCCCTTCGCCGGTGAACTCAGGCAGGTGCTTTGAGACGAGATCATCCACGCCGATCAAACCACGCTCCACGCACAGCATCGCCGCCGTTGCCGTAGCGACAACCTTCGTCACGGAGGCCATGTCAAAGATCGTGTCCTCCGTCATCGGCTCGACAGCAGGTTTGAGCGCACGATTGCCGAAGGCCTTGTGATACGACTCGCCCTCGCGTTCCACCCAGAGCGAGGCACCGACGATCATGCCATCGGAGACGGCCTTGCCGATGGTTGTATCGAGTTCGCCGAGTTTATCGGCTTTGAAGAAATCTTGAAGCGTGGGCTTGTTCGCCGCCACGAGCGTCTGCTTGTTCTTCGGCCACTCAGGATTCGGCAAGGCCTCCCAGACCCGGAAGTTGCGGAAGCTGCCCTGCATTCCCGCGCCGATCATGACGCTGTGTTTGTCGGCTCCGATGAGGGGATTCGAGACGGTGATGCTCCTGCCATCGAGTGTGCCCACGGCTTCGTCGCCCTTGATCTCGATCACGAGCGTATGCCAGACATCGAGCTTCACGGGCAGCAGCGCTTTCGCAGAGATGCCACGTTCGCGCTGCTTGCTCGCTGGATTGATCCGCGCCGCATCGAATGGCGTGAGGAAGACGCCGCCAGTGCCGACGCTCAACTGGAACACATAGTCCTTCGCGTCCGTGACGTTCACAAACACCGTGCGATGCGGGCGGCCATCGGCGGGCACGTTGTCTAGCCTCACCTCACATTGGATGATGGCGTCTTTGTATTGAATGCCGTAGGACGCGGTGGCGGGATGGTGGCTCTCCACCAGCTCGACGCCTTTGAAGACGCCGTCGAGCTGCTCCCACTTGCCGGCCTTTGGCTTGATGTTGTAGCGCCAGCCATTGAAGCCACTGGCGAATCCCACCGGCACGCCCGTGAACGGTGTCAGCGGTTTGGCAAAATCCTCGCTGACCAGCAGCTTGCCGCGCTGCGTCATCAAGGTCTTGGGCAAGGAGTCCTCAGCGCTTGCGGTGAGTGCAAGCGCCATCAGCGTGGTTAGGCAGAGGAATGGCATCTTCATCGGTCTGGATCGGTTGCGAGATAGACATTGGGCGGCACGGATTTTTCGGCAGCAGCGTGAGCCACCGCGAACTCCTCAGCGCTGACAGTGCGGGGTTGGATCTCGCCACACAAGGCGAGCGCCTGCACGGCGAAGGAGGTGGCGGTATTGCTGATGATCTTGTCGCGCTTGAAGGGCGATGGGGTGAACCATCCGCCGCTGCGCCGCTGGTTTTTCTTCAACCATTCGATGGCACGATGCAGCCGCGGCTCGGAAGGAGCGATGCCGCTGAGGGCGAGCACATAGGCCGTGAAAGCGGTGCCGTAGCCATCGCTGTGAACCACATCAAGCGGCTGCTTGTCAGGTCGCTGCCACGGGGCCAGCCCGGCGAGACTCCAGCCGCCGTCTTCATGCTGTGAGGCAAACAGTTTCTCGATGTGCTGACGCCTCTCCTCGTCACTGAGCAGCCCGCCAATGGCGGACTGCGCGATGAGCGTGAGGCCGCGCTCGTGTGAGTTCTTCGGCGGATGCGCGCGCAGCCATCCGCGCAATTTTTCGAGGCCAGCTTTCGCCATGTCCGTCTGCGCGTAATTCTCCGGTGCTCTTCCCACGCCCAGCGCGATCATCCCCACCGGCCAGTAGTCATCCACCGCCTGCGGCGCCTCGCCGACGTGTATCCACTTCACACTGCCGTCGGCGAGCTGGAGCGTCCAGATGTGATCGAGAGCCTGCCGGGTGAGCGGTTGGAGCCTGCCCGTGGTGACAGCGTCGTGTCGCGCGAGTTCCAACGCCGCGAGGATGCGCACTTGATTTACATGAGAGGTCTTCACCTGCGGCAACTGCGTTTTATCGAGACACTTCGCGGTGAAACGCTCCAGCAACACTCGCGTTTCCATCGCGCCGGCTGCCAGCGGATCAATCACGCTGCGGCCCGGCAAGTAGGTGAACGTCGAGTGGCATGCGAAACAGTTTTTCTCCACCAGATGCGCCCGTGAGTCGAGATACGCGGCGGCTGCCTGGGGCGAGAATTTGTCAGTGAACGGCTCGCCCGCCGTGTCCTGAGTGGAATTCGGCGACGGCTGCAAGTGGTAGGGATCGTCCGTTTTCGGTTCCGCCGCAGCGAGTGTAGGGAGCGCAGAAAGGCAACCTGCGCCAAGGAGTGTGATAAGGCGTTTCATAGACATTGTTCACTTCGAGTTCCCAAGATTCTTCACATCCGTCTCCGGCGTGTAAAGCTCGGGGCGGCGTTGCATCCAGTTCATGTCGCGGAAGCTGCCGCCCTGCCAGATGCGGTGGTCCTCATCCAGCGGCACGAGGGCGGAGATGAACTCCTGGTCGCCGTCGTTCCAGGCGAGCAGGTCGCCTTTGGGGCTGATGATGCAACTGCCCACCGTGCTGTTCCGCGCCACCACCATGCTGAGCTGATTGTCGATGGCGTGGGCGCGCATGATCACGCGCCAGCGGTCTTCGTTGAAGTTCGGCGGCCCCAGTGTCCAGCGGTCGGCGCGGTGGTCGCCCATGATTGGCATGAGGAGCAGATCAGCGCCATTGAGCCCAACCATGCGCGAGGACTCCGCCACCGAGCTGTCCATGCAGATATTGCAGCCGATGCGTGCCACATCCGTCTCGAAAACGGGAAAACCATCGCCGGGTAGAATGCCGGAGCAATCCTCACCACCCCCGGCGAGATGCACCTTGCGATAGCGGCCTTCGATGATGCCACCTGGGCTGATGAGCACCACGCTGTTATGCACCGCATCGCCATTGCGCTCATACATGCCGAGGGCGATGCGCACCCGGTGCTTCTTCGCGATGGCGGCAAAGGCATCCGTCTCCGGCCCTGGCGCGGGCACGGCAGTATCGAGTGCATCGCCTCCGATGCCAAATTGCAGCGCCACCTCCGGCAGCACGACGAGCTGCGGATGATCCCGCTCGCAGGCCTTCTCGATGAGCTTGCCGTAGAAGTCGATGTTGTCCTGGATGCTCTTGAACTTCAGCCCCGTGCGCTGCGATTGCCTTCCCGTCACCACGCTCACCTTCACCGGCGCACGCGCCACCAGCGGTGTCTGGGCGATGCTGACTTTGGGCTGCTGCCACACGGCCTTGCCCTCCGCAGTCCAGCGCAACGTCGAGCGGATGACGAGCTGATGCGCTCCCTCCGGTGCCACGAGCTTGCGCGTGAAGCGCATAGCCTTCGCGCCTGTCATTTCTGGCATGAGAAAGTCCCAGATCGCCACGAACCTTTCTTTGTTTGCCTCCGCCTTGCCCCAAATGGCGATGCAGCGCAGTTCATCACGCGGCGCGCTCAGGCCGTCATGCGTGGCATCCACGGACAACTCATACGTCTGCCCCGGCACGATGCCCTCATAGCTCCAATGCCAGCCCCCGGTGCTCATGCTCGTGCCATTGGCCTCCACCGCAAACGCATCGCCTTCCTTGCTGGTGACCGGCGTCGTCTTCGGATGCGGCGACCACGGCTCGGCGATCTTGAGTTGTGGCTGATGGTCAGCGGCAGAGACGAACGTGCCGCAGGCGAATGCTGCGATGGCGAGGAGGTGAAGGAGGGGTTTCATGGAATGGCTTATTTCGAGGGTTGATACAAACGCTCCAGCACCTCGCGATTGGTCGTGGTGATGCTCTTCAGCAGCAGCGGATAGGGTTCGCCCGCAGGATCGAGGATGCCTTGCTTCCACCCTGCGGGCGGGCCGTCCTGAAAGATGCGGGAGGCGAGCTGGCAGCGGTTGTAGCCGATGAAATACGGCTCCGTGAAGGCGGCGCGGAGATAGCGGGCGTAGAGCGCAGCGGCCTCGGCTTCGTCTTTCAAAGCCTCGCCCAGCACCCGCTGCGTGGTGGGTGTGAGGAAGTTGGCTACATGATCCGCATTGATGATGGGCCTGCCCGTGCGCTGATGGATGTCACGATACGTTGCAGCGTCAAAATCCCCCTCAAGCTGGATGGCGACGATGGGGAAGTATTTCGCCGATCTCTCCACCACTGGCATGAAGAGGCGTGATCCGGCGAACCGCTCGCCGAGCACAAGATGGTTCGGATCATGTCGGCGGAAGGCCTCGGCGGTGAGGCGGTAGGACTGGTCCGCGATCTCGGCGGTGAAGGCGAGTTCAGCGGCTTTGAGGTCCGCAGCGCCTTGGGTGGCCTTGTCATACGCCAGCTTGCCGGGCGAGCCGGGCGGAAGACTGCGGAAGAAGGAAAGCCAGCTCACGCCCTGCTTCTTTTCCTCGTTGTCCAGATAGGACCAGTCTCCCCAGCGCGGCAGGTCGATGAGGTAGTAGCCGAGGAGAAAGCGGTTCTCCCTCAGCTTCCCGCAAGACTCCGCGACGCGTTTGTCCAAGTCCGCCGCGAACTCCGGTGCAAACACATCCACATACTGCGGCGGGCCGAAGACGGTCACGCCCGAGGTCTGCGTCTGCTTGAATGCAACGGAGAAAGGCATGGTCTCCTGTAACTGCGACGGTGCATCATAGCCCGCGTAGTTAAAGCCCCAGGCGCGCACCAGCTTCTCCACATGTGAGGCAGCCGCCGTCAGGCTGCCAGCGTGCCGTTCTTTGACAAAGTCATGCTCCGTGGGGCGCAGCTTCTGCGCTCCACCATTGAAGTAGGTGCCGACGTGATTCACGCCGACGGGGATGTAGCCATGCCCCTCCGGCGTGATGAAGAACCAGCGCCCCTTCACCTCCTCAATGTGAAACCAGCCCGTGGCTCTTCCTTTGATCGCCGTGGAGCCGCCGTAGCGGTCAAACTCCTGCGCTTGGAGATGCGTGATGCTGAGACAAAGGAGAGCGAGAAGAGGTTTCACGGTGATATGGAGGGAACTATTGATCCGTGCCGTGTTCTTCATCCCAATCACGGATGCTTTCGATGATGGCGGTGAGAATGATGAAACCGGGGTTCATAGCTTGGCTGAAGTTCATTTACGGCCCCATCAGCCGCGCGCTGGTGTCCCCTGCCTCGCCGAAGGCGCGGCGGGTCAGACTCCGCTGCCAGCTCGCGGATAGGCCAGGGCAACCAGCAAGAGCGAGTGCCGCCTCAGCATCCTCTTTGCGGTGATGCATGATCTCGTTGGCGGTGGCGATGGTCCACTGCGGGGCGGGCCGCTTCACCAGGGTCAGGACCATGCCCGCCTGCACGGGGCCGCCGTTCAACATGCGGAAATACCAGCCCGTGCGGCCTGTGCGCTCCACCCGCGCAGCCAGATCCTTGATGCGCCAGCGGCGGGCCAGTTTCCAGCAGGGTTGGCGGGGTTGGGAGACTTGCAGGCACAGCTCCCCGCATTGAAACACATCACCCACGCACACCTCGCGCTCTGTCATGCCGGTGGTGGTGAAGTTTTCTCCGAACGCACCCGCTTGCAGCGTGAGGCCCAACTCCTCCGTCCATGCCGCATAATGCTCGGACGGATACACATTGATCGCCTTGTCCGGCCCGCCGTGGTTCACGAGATCAGCCTGGCCATCGCCCTCGATCCCCAGTGCCCTGACCTGCCGCACACCAGCCACCGGTTCTTTGAAGAACCCCGTCGTCCATTCGCGATCCATCGGCTCAGCAGCCCCCGGTGTCCCCAGCGTGCGCGGCAGGCCAGTCTGGAGCCCGATGATAGTGAGTGTGCTCATGGTTCAGTGCCCGCGTCGTGTTCTTCATCCAGATCGCGGATGCTCTCGATGATGGCGTTGAGCTTCATGCCGGTGGCCGTCAGCGCGTACTCCGTGCGCGGCACCTTGCCTGCGATCTCTGTGCGCGTGATGAGGCGGTAGTCCACCAGCTTGCGCAGACGCTCATTGAGAATCTTCGTCGAAATGCCGGGAATGAAACGCTCAAGCTGCCCGGGCCGTGTCACGTCACGACCAATGGCCGCAAGCACCGCTGCCGACCATTTGCAGCCCACCACATCCTCCAGACGACGGTAGGCCGTGCGTTCCGTGAGCGGCAAGTGTTGGGTTTTCTTCGTGGGGGCTCGTTTTGGTTTCATTCGCGTTTGTATCATCTCAGCCGTGCTGTGGCGAGCAGGCACAAAACGGTGCCCACCCACGCAATAGTACCCTCTTTTCCCCTTTGAGAAACACCCGCAAGCTCCGTCCGCAGTCCGATGAAGGATTGCTAAACCAAAACCAATACACATCAATATGAAAACCAAAGCCACATTCTATCACGCCGGCTGCCCTGTCTGCGTCGCCGCCGAGCAAAACGTCGCCGCCGCGCTCGACACGAGCCGCTTCGATGTCGAGATCGTCCACCTCGGCACCGCCAAGGGCCGCGTCGCCGAAGCCGAGGCCGCCGGAGTCAAGTCCGTGCCCGCCCTCGTCATCGACGGCGCCCCCTATCACATCAACTTTGGCGCGGACCTCAGCGTGCTGAAGTAACCGTCGCCACGCCCCAAGGCCCCCTGTGTCGCAGTCGTCCGGCGGTCCTTCCGCAGCGCTGCGACACAGGCAGGCGGGACGTAGCGCATCTCCGAGTCCGACGCGATGCCGCCGACGGTGGCGAGATCGTTCACGAGGATCACCATGAACCTCAGAAACCCGAGCAAGTGCATCGAAGCTGGTGGTGCACTGGCTCCTGAGGAGTCGGTCTTTGCGGATTCACTTTCGCAGCTCATCGCTCACTTTTCGCACCACAGAGGGGGGCGTCCTTCTCGGTGATGAACATCTTTGGAAGGAGGTGGTATTTGCGGCACCGAGAGCAACACGTGCACAGACGAGAACAATCCATGCAGAGTAAATCAGGAGTATTTATTCTTTAATTACCTCAGCATGCATCCCCACCCTGTTACCCGCCCGATCGGTACTCCCACGGCGGAAGGTTATGATTTCGACGACCGTCCCTTTCTTGTCTTCTGGGAAATCACCCGCGCCTGTGCTCTGGCCTGCCTGCACTGTCGGGCCGAGGCCCAACCGCGTCGGGACCCGGAGGAACTGGATGCGGCCGAGGCGCAGCGGCTGATCGGACAGCTCGCCGATTGGATGCCCCCGATGCTCATCCTCACCGGGGGCGACCCCCTGATGCGACGGGACGCGATCGATCTGGTTCGCCACGCCAGTGATGCCGGCCTTCACGTCGGACTGAGTCCCTCGGCAACACCCCGACTCCTCCGGGCCGACTTTGCCCAACTCAAGGAGGCCGGGGTGCAGCGCATGTCGCTCAGTCTCGACGGAGCCACCCGGGAGACCCACGATGCCTTCCGCGGAGTTCCCGGCACCTACGACCGGACCATCGAGGCGGTGAAGCGCGCGCACGCGGCGGGTCTGAGCCTCCAGATCAACACGACCCTCACCCGTGGCAACGTCGAAGAATACGAGGCCTTCAAAAGGCTCATGTTTGTCCTCAAGCCGGCGATGTGGAGCGTCTTCCTCCTCGTCCCGACCGGTCGGGCGGGTCTGGAATCCCTGCCCGAGGCAGCGGATATCGAGCGAATCTTCGAAGACATGGCGGGGCTCGTCGGGAACGCTCCCTTCGCAGTGAAGACGACGGAGGGTCACCACTTCCGCCGTGTCCTCATCCAACAACGCGGCGGCGGTGCCTCGCGGTCGAGACCGGGTCTCAGTTCACCCCCGGGAATCCGGGACGGCCGCGGCGTGATGTTCATCTCTCACACCGGCGAGGTGTCACCGAGTGGATTTCTGCCCATTGTTTGTGGCAATGTCAGGTCCACCCATCCCGCCGAAATCTACCGGCAGCATCCTCTCTTCGTTTCGCTGCGGGACAATGACGCGCTCGGCGGCAAGTGCGGGAGATGCGAGTTCCGGAGCGTCTGCGGCGGCTCACGCGCCCGGGCCTACGGTATCACCGGCGATCCCTTTGCGGCCGATCCCGCCTGCCTCTACGAACCCGTCCTCGCGGGATGACGGCCTGACCAATCACTAACCAACCCATTTTTTCATCTCCAATCCTATGATCAATCTCACCAAACTCTGGACGGGCGCAGCCCAACCCGCCGACGGTCTCCGCTACGGCCACGGGTCCGACGCCCATCGGACCGCCGATACCCGCAAGCCGATCACTGTCTGGAACATCACCCGCACCTGCAACCTCCGCTGTGTTCACTGCTACTCGGACTCAAACGCGGCCCGCTATCCGGGCGAGCTGACCTGGAAAGAGATGGAAACGGTCGTGGCGGATCTCGCCGCATACGGAGTGCCGTCCTTGCTCCTCTCGGGCGGAGAGCCGATGATCCATTCCCGTTTCTTCGATCTCGTCGACAAGGCCTCGCAGGCCGGGCTGAAGCTGACGATCTCGACGAACGGCACCCTCATCACCGAGGAAAAAGCCGCCCTTCTAAAAGCCGCAGAGGTCGCCTACGTGGGCATTTCCCTCGACGGGATCGGGCGGATCCACGATGAGTTCCGCCGCAAGGAGGGAGCCTTCGATGCCGCTGTCCGGGGATTCAAGAACTGCCACGAAGTGGGACAGAAGACCGGCCTGCGCCTCACCCTGACGAGGCACAATGTCGAGAACATCGACCGCATCCTCGACTTTATCGAAGAACAGGAGATCCAGCGGGTCTGCTTTTACCACCTCGTCCCGGCGGGGCGCGGGAGCGAGTTGCAGGTCCTCGGAGCCGACGAAGCCCGGGGAGCCATCGACACGCTCATCACCCGGGTCGAGCAATGGCATGCGCAGGGCATTGACCGGGAACTGCTCACGGTGACACAGCCGGCGGATGGTGCCTATTTGCTGGTGCGTATGGAGCGGGAAAATCACCCCAATCTCGCGGAAGCGCGCCGCCTTCTCGCATGGAACGGGGGCGGGGCGAACAGCTCGGGCCGGGGCATCGGGAACATCGATACGCAAGGCAATGTCCACCCCGACCAGTTCTGGCAGAGTGTGACCCTCGGCAACGTGAAGCGCATGCCCTTCTCCGAGATCTGGGAGGGAGCCAATCCGGAATCGGCACCGATGCTAAACTCGATCCGCTCGATCGGACGGCTTTCCCCGGAGGATCGACAGTCACGCCTTAGCGGCCCTTGCGCCGACTGTCAATGGTTCGGCATTTGCGGTGGCGGCTTCCGCACCCGGGCCGCCTTTGCGAACGGGGGTGATCTCTGGGGTTCCGATCCGGGATGTTATCTGCGCGAAGGGGAACGGCAGAACGCCCTTGCGGTGGCGTGAGGCGGGAGTATCGAACGATCCGCCCCTCACCTTCCCCCATGAGTTTCCCTGCCTGCAAACACAAGAAACACAAGGCCAGGGGGCCGCGCAAAGACGGCCTCTACTGGCTCGCGGCGGAGCCGTATCGAGTCTTCTTCGCCAGCGGCGCGGTATGGAGCCTCATCGGCGTTTCCCTGTGGCCGCTCTTTTACGGACAGCACCTGAGCTTCTTTCCGAATCTCGTCCACGCACGCCTCATGATCGAGGCCTTCGGCGGAGCTTTTGTCGTTGGATTTCTCGGCACGGCCGGACCGCGCATGGCCACCGCACCGAAACTGACGCCGGCGGAGTTGCTCTGGCTCTTCGCGCTGCACCAGTTCAGTTCGATCTGCCATCTGCGGCAGCAACTCGCCTGGGGTGACGCCTTTTTTGTGGCGCTCCTTCTCTCGCTCTTGCTCTGCCTCGTCATCCGGGTGGTGAAGTTCCGCAAGGAAGCGCCGCCGCCGCAGATGCTCCTCGCCCTCACGGGCCTTGTCTGCGGTCTCGCCGGCACGGTCCTACACCTCTCCGGAGTGAGTTTGCGGGACCTCCCGCTCTATCGCCTCGCGAATCTGCTGCTCTATCAGGGCCTGCTCCTGCCACCGGTGCTCGGCATCGGCTCCTTCGTCTTTCCACGCATGCTCGGTGGCGATTTCGGCGACCCAAAGACCGTTGCTCAGACCCGGACGAAACTCATCCGTGCCCTGGTGGCCGCCGTGATGCTCGTAGCCAGTTTTTTCATCGAAGCCTTCGGACAGGTCGCACTCGGTTACGGACTGCGCGCGGTCCTGGCTGCGGGATACCTGCTCCTCGAAGTGACCTGGAAACCGCGCCAAGGCGGCTCTCTGACGACGGGCCTGTTCTGGGCCCTGGCGGTCGGCTGGCTGGGTATTGTGCTCGCCCCGTTCCATTATGTTCAGCACATCTCCATCGAACACCTGCTCTACATCGGCGGATTCGGCATGCTGATGCTGATCGTCGGCTCACGCGTGCTCTTCGGGCACAGCGGCGACCTCGAGGGCTTCTTCGTGAAATCGAAATGGGTGCGCTTCCTCGTGTTCCTCGGTGTCCTCGCGGCCACGACCCGGGCGACGCCCGCCTGGATTCCCTCGACGATGGTTTCCCATCACATTTACGCCAGTTGGACCTGGGGCATTCTCGCACTGCTCTGGCTCCTGTGGCACCGGAAGCGTTTCGTGAAGCGGGACGAGGAGGACTGAGCGTGGGCCTTTTCTTTGAATGTGGCAACGGCACTCCCGCTGCTCCACCAAAGAGATAGCCCAACGATCAGCGACCGGCCGGTGAGTCACGGTGAACCTTCCGCTCCTGAATCATGCCGTCCTCGACATCGAGGATGCGGTCGAAAACGTCAAGGGTGCGGTGGTCGTGGGTGACGACGAGGACGCCGGCCTGCCGCTCGTGGGCGATCCGGGCGAACAACTCCATCACCTGCCGTCCCAGGGTGCTGTCGAGTGCGGCGGTGGGTTCGTCGGCGAGGATGAGGGTGGGCTCGTTGGCGAGGGCGCGGGCAACGGCGACGCGCTGCTGTTCGCCGCCGGAGAGTGCAGTGGGGAGGTTCTTCGCGCGTGCCTCGACACCGAGATAACCGAGCAGTTCCAGAGCCCGTTTCCGGGCGGCCCGGGGTGCGAGGTCATTCACCTCAAGGGCGATTTGCACATTCTCGAGGGCGGTGAGGAAGGGAATGAGGTTCGCTTTTTGGAAAACGAAGCCAAGGTGTTTGCGACGGAAGGCACGCAGATCGACCAGGGCGTGCGGTCCCTCGAGTGCGAGTTCTCCATTGATGGTGACGCGGCCGCTCGTCGGCGGATTGATCAGGGCCATCGCGGTGAGAATGGTCGACTTTCCCGAGCCGCTTGGACCAAGCATTCCGACAATCTCGCCGCGGGCGATCTCGAGGCTGGCGTCGCTGATTGCGACGACCTCGGTGCGGCCACTGCCGTAGACCTTGCGGAGATGTTCGACCACGATGGCGGGAGCGGTGCTCATGCGGCGAGAACGGTGTTCGGCTCGATGCGCATCGCCTTCCAGATTCCGAGAAAGCTGGCGAGGATGGAGATGACGACGACAATCACGGCGAGGCTGACGAGATCGGAGGAGGAGATCAAAACGAGCCTCGGAAAACGAGGAAAGGCATACTGTCCGCCCCACCAGGCGAGCGCGTAGCCGGCGAGGCCCATGAGCAAAGCCTGCTGCAGGATCAGGCCGATGATGACAGGATTGCGCGCCCCGATCAGTTTGAGCAGCGCGATGTCCCGCACCTTGTCGAGGGTGAGCGTGTAGACGATGAGCGCGATGATGATGGTCGAAATGACGATAAGGAGGGCGCGGAAGAGACCGAGTTGCCGCCGCGCCTTGTCCACCATCCCGGAGAGCAGCAGGTTCTTCTGTTCCTCGGTCGAGTAGACGGTGATGTCCGGCCAGGTCTCGAGGGTGCGGCGCACCACTTCCAGGTCCGCTCCGGGAGCCAGCGAGACGAGCACGGCACTGACCTGGGATTTCGCGAAGGCCGGAATGCCGCTCGAAAGTCCTACGGCGCGATCCAGGAAGAGGGGCTGTTGCCTTCCGATATCGACCGCCTCGACCCGGGCGCGACGTGCGGCCCGCTCCAGACGGATGGCCTCGCCGGGTTGATCGAACTGGATCGCCATGGCGTCGCTGACGGTGAAAAAGGCCAATCCGTCGCCGCCCGTTCCGACCATGCCGCGGGTGAGTCCGACGACCTCGTAGTCATTTTTTCCGAGAACGATCTTCGTGCCGAGGGGAAGATCGAGCGAGTCGTCGGCGATCATTTCGTAATGTCCCTGCGTCAGCGAGCGGCCTGAGACGAGAGGAACCCAGTCTCCGCGATCCTCTGGCCAGGACAATCCCTGGACGACCATCCGCAGCGGACGTCCCTCGCGCTCGCGCTGGATCGTGTGGGAGACGAAGCGACGCGCCTCCGCCACGCCGGGGACGGCGCGGGCGCGATCTTCGAGATTGCCGGGAATTCGCGAGATCTCCGCGAAGGGACCTCGTGTCCGTCCCTGCACGATCCAGAGATCGGCGCCGACGCGATCCACCAGCAGGGTGGCCTCGTGGATGAGACCGCGATAGATGCCGCCCATGCCCATCACGATCATGAGGAGCATTCCGATCCCCACCGTGGTGAAGGCGAAACGTCCCGCGTTGTGTCGGATGTCGCGGATGGCGAGGTTCATGGCTGTTTGACGATGCGCTGCCCCTCGCGCAGGGAGGTACTTCCAGGGTTCGGTAGTCGCAGGACCTCTTCTCCGCCTTGCAGCCCCTCTGCGATCGCAAGAAAATCCCTCCCCCGCGCTCCGGGAGAAAGGTCACGCCAGCGAGCCCGGCCGGCTTCATTGACGAAGACACCCGCATGCCCGTCCCTCCATCCGAGAAATTCCGGCGGTAGGAGAACGGCGTCTTTGGTGTGCCCCGTCTCGATGAAGACTTCCGCGCGCTGCCCGATCGCCCAGTTGGGTGGCAGCTCGGTCACCCGCACATCGACGAGGAACTCCCGCGTCTCGCGGTCCATCTCACGCCCGAGTCGGGAGACCTTTCCGGGATAATCGCGGTTGGGATCGGAGCGAAAGACGATGCGGGCGTTTTGGTCGCTTGTGAGTGCCGTCATGCTGGTCTCATCGACCCAGGCACTGACCCATAGCTCGTCGAGGGAGATGACCTGCATCAGGGATGCTCCCGGCACGAGGACGTCGCCCGGATCGCGGTCCCGACGGATCACGAGACCGTCGTAGGGGCTGTGAAGTTCGGTGAAGCCGAGTAACTCCTCGCGGAGAAGGAGCGTCTTTTCCGCAACCCCGACCTGGGCCGTCGCCTCGGCGATGGTCGCATGAGAGCGGCTCAGATCCGCTTCGGCGATACGCAGGGATTCGGCGGCTTTGTCCACATCAGACTGGGCGACGGACTTGGTGACGACCAATCCCGTCTTCCGTCCGTAGTCGAGTTTTGCCTGGGCGAGCACCGCCTCCGATCTCGCGAGATCCGCACGAACGCGCTCAAGGGTTTGTTTCGCCGTCGCGAGGGTGGCCTCGGCGATGGCCACCTGCTGCTTCGATTCCGCGTCGTCGAGTCGCGCGAGCAACTGACCCGCCTCCACCGAATCGCCCTGATCGACCAGCACTTCAACGAGACGTTCCTGAATGCGGGCGCTGATGGTCGTCTTTATCCTGGCTTCCAGAGTCCCCGTGCCCATTACCTCCATCGCGAGGTCACCCTTTTCAACGGTGTGCGAAACCACCGCTTTCCGGGCAATCTTAAAGTGATAGATCGCAAAGCCAGCCGCGCCAAGGACTGCAAGAATCGCGAGAGAATTACGGAACCTTGGGATTTTCATCGGGAAAGAAACGAATCGTGATAAGGATGGCCCTCACGTAGGGTCAGAGTGGAGCAATAGGCAGGGAGGATAGCAGGAGCGCGTCTGCACCAGCCAACGCTCAGCCTACCCGGCAACCAGGCACAAGGCGAGAGCGGGGATAGGAACCGGGGGGTAAAATGAATCCCTACTCGACCTCGACAAGCTCGGGCACAAACACCGAGAGCCGCGTGTTTTCAAGGAAAGCACGGCTGCGTTCCTGTAGCGAAAGGAGCGATTCGTGCAAAGGGCAGGGATCGCCGTTGCCACACCAGCCTTGGCCGAAAGGACAGAGCGAGGGAGCTTCGGTCTGTTCGAAAAGCGAGACGATACCGAGCAGGTTGATCTCGGCAGGATCCTTTGCCAACTGGTAGCCGCCGCCGGGACCCGGCTGCCCCCGTACCAAGCCTGCCGCAGAGAGCTGGGTGAGAAGCTTCGCGGTGAGGGCATGTGAAATCTTTCTCGCTTCCGCGATTTCCGACGAACCCGCTACCTCGCCGGGACGGCCAGCAAGGTAGCTCATCACGGCAATGGCGTTTGAGGCGGTCTTTCCGTAGACGAACATGTTTCAGTGGGTGCGATACACTCAATCCCGGCCTGCGGCAAGTGCTTCGGCGGCGGGAAAGAGCACCTGATTCTCGAGGTGGATGTGTCGGTGAAGGTCCTCCTCAAGCTCGGCGAGACCGGCGAAGAGGGCCCGGTAGGTGTTGCACGCGTCGGCGGGCGGGTCGTAGTCCCGCGTGAGCTTGCGGAGTCGGGCGAGGTCGGCACCGGCGTCCTCATGCTCGCGCAGCATGCAGGCGATGGGACCGTCGAGTGAAATCGCGGCACCTCCCGCAGCCATCACGCGGATCGCGGGAAAGAGGATCTGCTCTTCTTTGATCATGTGGCCGTCGAGCTCGAGGTAGAGGGCGTTGAAAACCTCGTAGACCTGGAGGAGGGAGGGAGTGTGACTGCCGTGTACCTTGGCGACACGTTGCGCCATCGCCTGCAGGCGCGGCAGTTCCGAACGGAGAGAGGCGTGATAACGGGTGACGATGTAGTCGGCCAACTCGGCCGGAGGAAGCTTCGCGGGATTCGTCCCGCTCTCGGACGGCTCGCTCGCCTCAGCCTCGAGTTGCTCGATCACCGTCTCCAGCGAAATGGACCGCCTCCGGCAAGCCTCGGCGAGGGTGGTGCCCCCCTGGCAACAAAAGTCGATGCCGAAGACCTGGAATACCCGGGAACGTCCCGGTCGTTCGGCGACTAATTCGCCGACAGTGCGCCCGGCAAGCGGTGTGCCGGATGGTGATACAAGGAGTGTATGTTTCATGACACGGAGAATCTGGATGCAAAAAAGCGTCTTATCAAGAATTAAAGATTGTTTATTCGTTTTTTGCTTGCGCTGCGGAAAACGACCCGTAGGGTAGTTTCTCATGAAACCGGATCCCATCTCGTCCGGACGGCCCAGAGTCCGGCTCGGCGGTTTTTTCCCGCCCACGTATTCCGCTCGCCTCGCCCTTCGCAAGTTCATCCGCCGTCTCCTCATCTGCCTCTCCGGCGTGCTGTTGTGGGGCCTGTCGCACGCCGCCGAGACGGTAAAGAGTCCCGCAGTCCCATCGCCTAACCCGGCTCCCGTCCCGGCCAAAGTGAATCCGCTCGCCGTGCCCGCTCCGAAGGCCATTCCTCCGGAAAAGGGCACCGCAACGGTGACGACGAAGGCGAATCCAGTTCCTGCCAAACCGGTGCCTCCCGCACCGAAACCGGAAGTAAAACCGGCTCCGGCCAAGGGAGCGACGGTAGCCACGAGTTCCCCCACCCCGGCGAGCCTCTTCGAGAGTCCGGCTGCCTTGAAGATGGAATGTCGCATCGACCAGCTCGTGATGGCCCGCCTGAAGCCTCTCGGGGTGCGGCCGGCGCTCTGTTCGGACGCCGTCTTTGTACGTCGCGCCTACCTCGACGTCATCGGCGTACTGCCCTCGGCGGCGGAGGCCAAGGCTTTCATCGACGATCCTGACACGGCCACCAAACGCAAACGCCTCGTTGACCGGCTCCTCGCCAGCGATGAGTTCGCGGTCTACTGGGGCATGAAGTGGGGAGATCTCCTCCGCATCAAGGCGGAGTTCCCCATCAATCTCTGGCCCAACGCGGCCCAGCTCTATCACCGCTGGGTCGTCGCCTCCCTCGCGGAAAACAAACCCTACGACCAGTTCGTCCGCGAAATGCTGACCGCGAGCGGCAGCAATTTCCGGGTCGGTCCGGTCAACTTCTACCGGGCGATGCCGAGCCGCACTCCCGAGGGCATCGCTTCGACCGTGGCCCTCACCTTCATGGGCGTCCGCACCGAGGGATGGCCGAAAGAGAAGCTTGCTGGAATGTCATCCTTCTTTGCCCAGATCGGTTATAAACCCACCAGTGAATGGAAGGAAGAATACGTCTTCTGGGATCCGGCCGGAACCCACTCCCTGGCGGGCAACGCCGCACCGGGTCGCGCGTCCATTGAAGAGATCGGGAAACCGCTCGTGATCGAGGGTGCGGCAACGCCCGAAGGAGCGCCGGCGACCTACCCGCAACAGGCGATCTTTCCCGACGGAACGAAGGTCACTCTCCGCGACGGCCAAGATCCGCGCGAGGTCTTTGCCGACTGGCTGATTTCCCCGAAGAATCCCTGGTTCACCCGCAACATCGCCAACCGGACTTGGGCGTGGTTGATGGGACGCGGCCTCGTCCACGAAGCGGACGACCTGCGCGATGACAATCCTCCCTCCCATCCCGAATTGCTCGCCTACCTCGAGAAGGAGTTGGTTGGCGCGAACTACGACCTGAAGCATCTCTACCGCCTCATCCTCAACTCCGAGACCTATCAGTTCTCCTCCCTGCCAAAGTCCTCGAAGAAAGGAACCGAAGCCCTGTTTGCCGCCTACCCGATGCGCAGGCTCGAGGCAGAGGTGCTGATCGACTCGATCAACCGGATCACGGGAACTACGGAGCTCTACACCAGCCCGATTCCCGAACCCTTCACCTACATCCCGCAGGGACAACCCGCGGTCTCCATCGGCGACGGCAGCATCACGAGTTCCTTCCTCTCGCTTTTCGGTCGCTCCGCGCGGGCCACCGGGACCGAGGACGAACGGACCAACCTGGTCGTGGCGGAACAATGGCTGCACCTCCTCAATTCGAGCCACGTTCAGGATAAGCTGGAACGCGGCCCCGGGATCAAGGCCATCGTCGCGGCGAAGCGACCGGCGAACGAAACAATCACGGCGCTCTATCTCACGATCCTTTCCCGGCATCCCGCCCGCGAGGAACTTGCAGCGGCCCGCGCCTATTGCGGGATCGGAGCGGAGGAAAAGCCCGGCAAAACCGCCCGTCCCGAGCACTGGAACGACCTCGCCTGGGCGCTCCTCAACACACACGAATTTCTCTTCCGCCACTGAACGGACTCCTTCACACGAACCGTCGATGCCATGAATGATCCTGATTCCCTCCTCGAGTCACTGCCGCTCGATCCGCACCAGCTTTGCATGAGCCTAACGCGTACCATTGATCGCCGCGGCGCCCTCCAAATCGGGCTCTTCGGCACGGCCGGACTCCTCGGCGGAAACGCCTTCGCCGCCGGGGCTGCTCCCGCCACCGCATCGACTCCGAAACCGCCTGCCACTCCCGCTGTGCCAGCAAAGCCTAAACCCGACGCCCGGGCCACCTCGGTGATCCAGATCTTCCTATGGGGCGGGATGTCCCACTCCGACACGTGGGATCCAAAGCCGGACGCGGGATACGACTACAACGGGCCGATGAAGAAATTCCTCTCCAGCAACGTTCCGGGCATCCAGTTGAGCGAATGGTTTCCGAATCTCGCCAAGCAGGCGGACAAGTATTCCCTCATCCGCAGCATGACGCACGGCAACAACGGCCATGAGACGGCGGCTTACCTCGTGCAGACGGCTCACGCGCCCGGGGATCGGCTCGCCTACCCGAGCGTCGGTGCCGTCTTCGCCCACATGAAGGAGAAGGAATACCGGGGGAGCCTGCCACCCTACGTCGTCCTGACAAAACCACAGGGTCGCTTTTCGGAGGAAGGATTCCTCGGCGCGAAACTCAAGCCTTTCGCCACCGGCGGAGACCCGAACGCGGCGCGATTTGAGGTGGAGGGGATCGTCTCCCGCAACATCAACGACGCTCGTCAGACCGCTCGGCGTGACCTGCTGAAAAATCTCGACACGCTACGCAAATCGGTCGGCAACACCCCCATCATCGAGGCATCGGAAGCCGCCCGGACGGAGGCTTACGAGATGATCCTCGGGAAGGGGCGGGAAGTCTTCGACCTCACGAAGGAGAAACCCGAGCTCCGCGACCGCTACGGACGCCACACCTTCGGGCAGGATTGTCTCGCGGCTCGGCGAATGGTCGAGGCGGGCGTGCCCTACATCGTCATCAACTATCCCGGCGGCTGGGACACGCACAGCAACCACTTCCAGACCATGGGCAAACAGGCCCCGGAACTCGACCAGGGACTCGCCGCTCTCCTCGCCGACCTGAATGACCGCGGGATGCTCGAAACCACCCTCGTCTGGTGCTGCGGCGAGTTCGGACGCGGGCCCAAGATCGATTGGCAACCACCCTGGAATGGCGGACGCAACCACCACGGCAAGGTCTTCTCCGTGCTGGTGGCCGGAGGCGGGTTCAAGGGTGGGCACGTTGTGGGTGCCTCCGACGCGAAGGCCGAAGAGGTCGCGGAGAGGCCCGTCTACCCCGTCGATCTCCTCGGCAGCATCTACCAGCTCGCCGGGATCGACGGCCACGCTTCCCTGCCCCATCCCATGGGATTGGAGGCCCGCGTCCTGCCCACGGAAACGAAGAAGGAGGAGTCCGGCGGCCTGCTTACCGAGATCATGTGAGGCGCCTTCCCCGACAGTTTTCCTGACATCATCCCTAACCAGACGAACTCATGAACTCCCCTTTCCGCGCTCTCTTGGTGCTTTTGTTAGCAATCGTGCCCTATTCGGCACAGGGTCAGGCGCGACCCTACACCGGCTTTGTCTATCCGGCCGGGGGACAACAGGGCACCACCTTCGCACTCAAGGCGGGTGGACAGGGACTCGCCCCGGTGACGGGTATCGAAGTGTCCGGTCAGGGTGTCACCGCCCGGGTCGTTGAGACTTTCAAGCGCATCGGGCCTCAGGAGATCACCCTGCTGCGGGACCAACTCAAGGAATTGAAAGACGCCAACAAAACTCCCGACGCGGCGACGACGAAACTGATGGCGCGTATCGAAAAGCGAATCGAGGAATATTCCAACCGTCCCGCCAGCGCGGCCCTTGCCGATCTCGTCTTTCTTGAGATCGCAATCGCCGCAGATGCAGCTCCGGGGCGAAGGGAAATCCGGCTCGTCACTCCCGCAGGCATTACCAATCCGCTCGCCTTCCACGTCGGACAACTGCCCGAATCGACCCGCAAACCCATGCTCACCGCGCCCTTCCAGGTGCTCGGCAAGGAGGAGCTTTCCCTCCGCAAACGACCCGAGGAAGAAGTCGAATGCCGCGTCACGCCACCATGCACGGTAAACGGACAGATCGCCTCGGGCGAGGTCAACCGCTATCGCTTTCAGGCGCGCAAGGGACAGCGAATCGTGATCTCCGCCCTCGCACGCGAACTCATTCCCTTCATCGCCGACGCGGTTCCGGGATGGTTCCAACCCGTCCTGGCGCTTCATGACGCCAAGGGCCGCGAGATCGCCTATCAGGATGATTTTCGTTTCAAGCCGGATCCGGTTATTCTTTTCGAAGTTCCCGCCGACGGCGAATACGTGGCCATCATCTCCGACGCGATTCACCGAGGACGAGAAGATTTCATCTACCGCATGACAATCGGCGAATTGCCCTACCTGACGGGGATCTTTCCCCTCGGAGGAACTGCCGGGGCGGCGCACTCCGTCAAAGTCGAGGGCTGGAATCTCAAGGGAGCGGAAATTCGTTATCCTCCCGCAAAGGCCGGTCCCGGTCTTCACTCGATCTCGGTAAAACAAGGCGGACGGATCTCGAACCCGCTGCCCTTCGTTCTCGACTCGCTCCCCGAGATGGCCGAGAGGGAACCCAACGACCCCGACACCGCGCCGCAGAAAGTGAACCTGCCGGTAATCATCAACGGTCGCATCGGAAGATCGAACGATTGGGATGTCTTTGTCTTCGAAGGCAAGACCAAACAGTCCGTCGCCGTGGAGGTCACCGCCCGTCGGCTCGACTCGCCTCTCGACTCAGTGATTAAGATCGCGGGACCCGACGGCATTCTCCTCGCTCTCAATGACGACTATGAGGATCTCGCAGCGGGAGCGAACACTCATCACGCGGATTCCTATGCCCTCTTCACGATGCCGAAGGACGGAGCCTATCGCGTCCACCTCGGCGACACGGTGAGATCGGGCGGGAGCGAATACACCTACCGGCTTCGCCTTTCCACCGCCCAGCCGGACTTCGAATTGCGGGTCTCCCCCTCTAGCGCGACGATACGGGAAAAGTCGAACGCCTCTGTTACCGTGCACGTGGCGCGTCGTGATGGATACGCCGGACCGGTCACGGTCGCCTTAAAAGATCCCCCGCCCGGATTGGTTTGCGCCCCGGTCACGATCGCACCAGGGAAAACGAGTGCCAAACTGGCCATCAAGACTGAACCCGCCGCCTTCGGAAAATCGTTCGACCTGGAATTCGTCGGCACCGCAACCCTAGCGGGCCAAGCGGTTCAGCGCCGTGCGATCTCATCGGAGGACCGGATGCAGGCATTCCTCTGGCGTCACCTCGTCCCGGCCGCCAATTTTCGTCTCCTCGTGGTGGATCCGAACGCCAAGGCTCCAGCGGGTCGGCCCCTGCCACCGCCCGATCCGAAAACGCTCGCCGCGACCAAAGCCGCCGCACCAAAATTTACCGAGAATCAGATCGCCGGGCGGATGAAGCAGATCGACCAACTCTATCAGGAGGGATTGCTGACCGACGGATTTGCTGCGAAACGGATTGCCGAAATCACCCTCGCTCCCTGACATGGTTACCGACAAGCCGGATTTTTCCAGACATGACCGATTCCACCTCCTCATCCACCCCCACTTTACCATCCGAAGATTGGAGCCGGTTCGAGCCGCCAGGTGGAGTGCTGGTCTGGATCATCGTCTTCCTTGAAATCATCACCTTCGGTACAGGACTCGGAGTGTTTCTCTACCAGCGTGGCGCGGAACCCGCTCTGTTTGCGCAAGGACGCGACCTTCTCAATCAACCGCTCGCCTTTGCCAACACGCTCATCCTCCTGACAGGTGGCTGGTTCATGGCTTGCTGTCTTGAGGAACTCCGCCGGGACCGCTCTCCTCTTGCGATCCGTTGGATGGTCGGTGCCATCATCACCGGGCTCGCCTTCCTGCTTCTCAAGAGCATCGAATACACCGAGAAAATCCAACACGGAGCCACCTTCGGAGACGACGCGTTCTTCACCCTCTACTTCGCCCTGACCGGTTTCCATTTCATTCACGTGCTCGTGGCGGTGTTGATTCTTGCCTACCTCGCCCGCCAACTGAAACGGGGGCGCTTCGGGCAAGACCGTTTCCAGGATGTCGAGGCCGGCGGCATCTTCTGGCATCTCTGCGATCTCATCTGGCTTTTGCTCTTCCCAATCCTCTACCTGTTGTGACACGTCGCAACCTCATCATCTGGATCCTTCTCATCGCGTTGACCACCCTCGGGTTTGTCCTCGGCGAACATCGGTCTGTTCCGTTCACGATTCTCGCAGTCGCCTCAGCAAAAGGGTTTCTCGTCGCCCGGCAGTTCATGGAGCTTCGAAACGCCGCTGTCGTCTGGACTTTCGCTTTGGCCAGTGTCTTTGGCGGCATCCTCGTCATCACTCTCGTTTTGGCCTGAAACCGCTCACCGACCAACATTCACCGACCCCGCATTCCGCATATTTTGATGTAAATCGCGCAATAAAAGATATACAGGTCTTTTTTTCTTGTATTAATCCACAAAATCCCTAATCTGAATTTAGTTATGAGCGCCAATCCCACTGAGTCCCCGGCATTTCATTCCGACCCCACCCAGCACCCGGTCTGCTACCGCATGGCTCCCGACCGACAACTCTTGGAGGATGGCTGCGGGGCACCCGACTGCCAGAATTGTTCGCATCTGGATTCCGGGAGTCGCGATCATGGAGCGATACGCGACCTCCCGCCGTGTCTCCTTGGACTACAGCATCACACCACGGTCGGCTACGATGGGTTGCATCGAGTTGCCATGATGGTGACACCGGAATGTGGCGGCAGTTTTCGGGAACAGGCCTGGGAGGCGATTTCGACAATCCGGGCCATTTTGCGACAGCAAACGGACCCGATGACGGTGACCGTTCAGACCGTCTTCCTCGCCGACGCAAACGACGCTCCCGCCGCCCGGCAACTCTTCGAGGCATACTACGGAGAAGAGATGCCGCTGACCCTCTTTGTCGTGCAGCCTCCCTGCGGCGGTGTCGCCATCGCGATCGAGGCTTGGGCGATCAGTACTCGTACCGTCAGCGTCGGTTATCATGGCCCCCATCTAGTTACCGTTGAACACGACGGGATCCGCTGGATCCACGCTTCGGCTGGTTCACTCAACCTCGGCAATCGCAACGCTTACGAACAGTCGTCGGAAGCCTTCGCCGCCCTCGGCAAGGTTCTCTCGGCGGTTCACGCCTCCTTCACCGATGTGGCGCGCGTCTGGCTTTACCAGGGCAACATCACCGAGGAAGAGGACGATGGGACGGAACGCTACCGCGAGCTGAACCGGGCCCGGACCGACTTTTTTGAGCAATATGATTTCGGGAGCAATCCTCTCGCCGCCGCGGAACACGGCCATGCCATCTATCCGGCGAGCACGGGAATCGGAACTCTCGAGCACGGACTGATCACCACCTGCCTCGCGGTGCAAACGGATCGGAAGGATGTGAGTATCCTCTCGCTTGAGAACCCCCAGCAAACCTCCGCCTTCGATTATCCGAAGGAGTATTCGCGGAAGAGTCCAAAATTCTCGCGCGCCATGGCCATGCGCATCGGGAACCACCTCACCACCTGGGTCTCCGGCACCGCGAGCATCGTCAACGCCGAAACCATGTATCCGGGCGACGTGGAGAAACAGACCGAACAGACTTTGGACAACATTGAAAAACTCATCGCTCCAGAGAACTTCGCGCGCCAGGGCTGGTCCGATGCCGGGGCAACCCTTGCTGATCTAGCGAAGGTCCGAGTCTACGTCAAATATGCCAAGGATTTCGAGGCCTGCCGCGCCGTCTGCGAACGTCGCCTCGGCCGGATCCCTGCCATCTACGCGCAAGCCGACGTCTGCCGTCCCGATCTCCTCGTCGAGATCGAGGGCGTCGCCTTTTCCGCGCTTCCCCACCGGGCTCACAAACCTTCCGACCACTGATCCGTCATGAACCTCGCACGTCTTCTTCCTCTCCTGGTTGCCGTGACCGGCTTCTCCTTGAAGGCGGAAGCCGAGGTTCATCCGATCTTTGAATCCGGCCCGATCGTGCGGCCTTCCGAAACTTCGGAGAATCCCAGCGACCAACTCGATCGGATTGTCTTCGCGCACCTCGACAAACTGGGGCTGAAGCCGGCGAACAGTTGCTCCGACGCGGTCTTCTTACGACGCGCCTATCTCGTCACGATCGGAACCCTGCCACGGGAGGACGAGGCGCGGGATTTCCTGGCCTCAAAGGATGAGAGCAAACGCGTCATCCTCATCGAGCGCCTCCTCTCGCGTCCCGAGTACGCCGACTATTGGGCGATGAAGTGGGCTGATGTTCTGCGGGTGAAGGCCGAGTTTCCCATCAAGCTCTGGCCGAACGCGGTGCAGATCTACCACCAGTGGATTCATGCGAGCGTCCGTGACAACAAACCCTTCCACCAGTTCGCCCAAGAGTTACTCGTGGGGAGCGGCAGTAACTTCCGGGAAGGGCAGGTGAACTTCTACCGGGCGATGCAGGATCGCACGCCGCGCGGCATGGCCGCCACGGTCGCGCTGACCTTTATGGGCGAACGCGCCGAGAAGTGGCCCGGGAAGAAGCTCGACGCGATGTCAGGATTCTTCGCCAACGTCGCCTTCAAGCCGACAGCCGAGTGGAAGGAGGAGATCGTCTACTTCGACCCCACCGCCGACAAGGACGGCCTTTCCAAGAATGCGATTTTCCCCGATGGAACACCCGTCAAACTCGATCCCGGCAAGAGCGATCCACGAGTCGTCTTTGCGAGCTGGCTACTGCGACCGGAAAATCCGTCTTTCAGCCGCTGCGCCGCCAACCGCGTCTGGACCTGGCTCATGGGCCGCGGGATCGTGAACGAACCCGACGATTTCCGCGAAGACAATCCGCCGACAAACCCGGAACTGCTCGCCTTTCTCGAGCAGGAATTCATCGCCTCGCGCTGCGACATGAAGAGCCTCATGCGGACCATCTTGAACTCGCGGACCTTCGCCCTCTCTTCGATCCCGGCTCAGGACACGCCGGAGGCGGTCACGAACTTCGCCCACTACCCGATGCGACGGCTTGAGGCGGAAGTGCTCATCGATGCGCTCAACCAGATTACCGGGACGAAGGAATCCTACAGCAGCCCGATCCCCGAGCCATTCACTTTCATCCCCGACGATGTCCGCGGCATCGCCCTGCCCGACGGCAGCATCACGAGTTCGTTTCTCGAACTCTACGGTCGTCCACCCCGTGACACCGGTTACCAATTCGAACGAAACCTTGAGACCAATGCCGCGCAGCGACTCCACCTTCTCAACTCCAGCCACATCCAGAAAAAAATCGAGGGGTGCCCGCTCGTCTCGAAGGCCGCCGAAGGTGATCCCCCCACACTCGCCGAGAAAGCCTACCTGACGATCCTCTCTCGCTTCCCCACGGCAGGGGAGATCGCGACGCTTCAGTCCTACGCCGATGCCGGCACCGCGTCGGGTCGGGCTCTCGCCGCCGATCTCGTCTGGAGCCTGATCAATCAGCCCGAGTTTTTTTATAACCATTGAGGACCTCATATTCCCACGTCGCTTCCCTATCCAACCCACCAACTGCCATGAACACGCCGATTCCTGCTTCCTCCCCCATTCTTGCCCGGGATCTCGTCCGGGTTGCAGAATCCCTCGGCGGCGCTCCTCTCTCGCGACGTGAGGCAATGCGTCGGGCCGTCTATGGCTCGGCCGGCCTTCTCCTCTGCGAGCCTTTCGCGGTTCGCGCGAACCAGGCCCTGCCCACGAGCGCGGGCAAGGCCAAGTCCGTCATCCAGATCTGGCTCTGGGGCGGACCCTGCCACATCGATACCTTCGACCCCAAGCCCGAAGCCGGACGCGACTACTCCGGTGCCCTTGATACTCCCATCGAGACGAACGTCAGCGGCATCCGCATCGGACAGCTTCTCCCCGAACTCGCGAAACAGGCCGACAAATATTCGCTCATCCGCAGCATGACGCACGGGAACAACGGACACGAGACGGCTGCCTATCTCGTCCAGACCGGCCGGACCTCGGAACGCGACGTCTTTCCCGGGCTCGGGGCGGTGGTTTCTTATTTCAAGGGTTACGACGCCGGCTACACCGGACTCATCCCGCCCTACGTCGTCCTGACACAACCCCAGGGGCGTTTCTCCGAGGCCGGTTTCCTCGGTCCTCGCTACAAGCCTTTTGCGACCGGCGGAGATCCGAATGCGAAGGTCTTCGCGGTGGAGGGAATCGTCGCCCCCGGGATCACCGAGGATCATCAGAAGGAACGCCGCAACCTCCTCGGCCGGCTCAACACCCTGGGCGGTGCCCTGCCCGGAAACGCGACGATCAAGACGGTGGTCGATTCCGAGACCCAGGCCTACGAACTCATCCTCGGCGACGCAGGAAAGCTCTTCGATCTCAGCCAGGAAAAGGACGAACTCCGTGACCTCTATGGTCGATCCACCTTCGGCCAGTCCTGCCTCATGGCACGTCGCCTCGTCGAGAAGGGAGTTCCCTTCATCACGATCAACTACCAGGGATGGGACACCCACAAACAGCATTTTCAGATCATGAACCGGAAGCTGCCCGAGCTAGACAAGGGTCTCGCCGCTCTTCTCTCCGATCTCGAGGGAAAGGGCCTCCTCGACAGCACTGTCGTCTGGTGCACCGGTGAATTCGGACGAACACCCAAGGTCGCGAATGAATCGCCCTGGAACGGCGGTCGCCACCACTATGGCAAGGTCTTCTCCTCCCTTCTCGCCGGCGGCGGCTTCCAGGGCGGGCACGTCGTCGGAGCCTCCGATGCGAAGGGTGAAGAAGTCGCGGAGCGTCCCGTCTATCCCGCCGATGTCATCGGAAGCATCTACGGACAGCTCGGCATCCCCGCCAATGCCCCGCTGCCGCATCCGCAGGGAACGCCGACCATGGTCGTTCCGGACAAATCCGAGGGAGTCCCCACGGCGGGGCTTCTCACCGAACTCGTTTGAATCCCCCCCGAAGAGTCATGAACCTACGCAATCCACTTCCTTTCCTTCTCGCGGGAACTACAGTCATGACCGCGATCAGCGCGTTCGCAGCGCCTCCCCGCATCGGATTCGTCTATCCCGCCGGAGGACAGGCCGGGGCCACTTTCGAAGTGAGCGTAGGGGGCCAAAACCTCGATGATCCCATCGGGGTGGTCGTCTCGGGCGAAGGGATCAGCGCGGAGATCCTCGAACACGACAAAATTCCGTCCGCTCAGGTCATCGACGACTACCGGGACAAGTTCCGCGAACTCCAACCCGAGTTCGCGAAGTTGAAGGAGAGCGGAGCCACTGGAACTCCCGACCTTCTCCCCGAGATCCGGCAACTGCTCGCCGGAGCCGAACTTGATGAGAAGAAACTCCGGCTCATGAGCGAATACGAACGTCGCCGCAACGATCCCAAGCAGCAGATCAACACCCAGATCGGCGAGAGCGTGCGCGTGCGTGTGACCATAGCAGAAACTGCGGAACCCGGTATCCATCACTGGCGTCTCCAGACTGCATCGGGTTTGAGCAACCCGATGCGCTTCGTTGTTGGTCATCACCCCGAGATTAATGAACCCGATCCTCACCGCTTCGATCTCCTCCAGTTCGTCGGTCTCGTCACCAAGCCGAATGCGGCCAGGTCGAGGGAGGGCGGAGATACCTCCATTTCCCTCCCTGTCACTCTGAACGGGCGCATCCTCCCGGGAGAGGTGGATGAGTTCATCTTCCAAGCAAAGGAGGGAGAAAAACTCGTTGTCTCACTGCAGGCACGCAACCTTATCCCCTATCTTGCCGATGCGGTGCCTGGATGGTTCCAGACCGTCGTCTCTCTTCACGACTCAAGAGGGCGAGAGCTGGCTTTTGCCGACGATTACCGTTTCGATCCCGATCCCGTCATCTTCTACAAAATCTCGCATGAAGGGGAATACCACCTGCGCATCCGCGACTCCATTTACCGGGGACGCGAGGATTTCGTCTACCGGGTCAACCTGGGCGAGCTTCCCTTCCTCACCGCGATCACCCCGCTGGGCGGTCAATCAGGGTCAGAAGTCGATCTCACTTTCCACGGTGCCAACTTGAGCGAACAGCACTTCCCCCGATATCCCGTGCCCCAGCAGACGGGCATCGTCGAACTGACCGCGACAGGGCCGGGAGGCAGCTCCAATGCGATCGACTTTCACGTCGAGTCCCTTCCCGAGGACGCCGAGCGGGAAGACAACAACCGGCTCGGAATGGCAAACCCGGTGGAAATCCCCGCTCTCGTCAACGGCACGATCTTGCTCCCTGGAGACGTCGATTTCTTTCGTATCGAAGGCTCGGGGAACAAACCC
Source organism: Akkermansiaceae bacterium UBA2381 (assembly GCA_002344215.1). Taxonomy (GTDB): domain Bacteria; phylum Verrucomicrobiota; class Verrucomicrobiia; order Verrucomicrobiales; family DEV007; genus Arctic95D-9. Next base: position 17,911 of record DDSV01000038.1, on the reverse strand, counting down.
ATGAGCTTCGAGGTCTTCGCCCGTCGTCTCGGCTCGCCGCTCGACGCGAACCTCACCGTCTACAACGACGACGGCGAGATGATTGCTTATAACGACGATTACGAAAACCCGACCGCCGGTCTTACCACCCATCATGCCGATGCCCGCATCACTGTGACCCTGCCTGATAATGGGCGTTGTTTTGTTCGAGTCGCCGACACCCAGAACCGCTATGGCTATGCACACGCCTACCGGCTACGGATCGCCCAAGCCATTCCGAATTTTGCCCTCCGCGCCACTCCCGCTACGCTCAACGCAAAACCCGGTGCCACCGCGAGACTCACGGTCCACGCCCTGCGCATCGACGGTTTCACCGGCCTCATTCATCTACGTCTCAAAGACGCGCCGGAAGGATTCGAGCTCAAGGGTGGCCCCGTAGCGGAGGGCGCGGAAAAGGTCGACGTTTCCATCGCGGTGCCCTACAACTACTCGGGACAACCGGTTCCTCTTCTCGTCGAGGGCACCGCGGAGATCGAGGGCAAGACCGTCGTCATCGAAGCGGTGCCCGCCGAGGACATGATGCAGGCCTTCATCTATCGCCATCTCGTTCCCGCCGATGCACTGCTGATCGACGTGCGCACTCCGCCCGAGAAACCCGCGCCTTAAAATTTCCTTTCTTACCCCTTTTCCAATCGATGACACTGACACGACTATCACTCTCCCCTCTTTCCCTGCTCGCCTTCGCCGCGCTGCTATCGCTCTCCTCATGCAGAGAGAAAACGGAAGTTTCCGATGCCCAACAGACGGAATCCGACGCCGCCCCGGCAGAGACCCCGGGCAATGACTCGCCTGCCATCGCCACCTTCGGAGGCGGATGCTTCTGGTGTACCGAGGCAGTCATGGAACGACTTGAGGGAGTCCTCGATGTGAAGTCGGGATACATGGGCGGCAGTGTTGAGAATCCCACCTACGAGCAGGTATGCCAGAAAAACACCGGACATGTCGAGGTCATCCAGGTGAGCTTCGATCCTGATAAAATCACTTACGACGAGCTTCTCGATGTCTTCTGGCAGGTCCACGACCCGACGACCCTCGATCGTCAGGGAGAGGACAGAGGACCACAGTATCGGTCCGTCATCTTTACCCACAATCCCGATCAGAAGAACCGGGCCGAGCTGTCAAAGCGCGCTCTCGTCGAGTCGGGCAAGCTTTCCAATCCCGTGGTCACCGAGATCCGCGAGGCGGCCACCTTCTGGCTCGCCGAAGCGAACCATCAGGACTTTTACCGCAACAATCCGAACTTCGGCTACTGCCGCGTTGTGATCTCTCCGAAGATGAAAAAATTCGGCTTCGAATGACTTCCCCCTTTCAGCAGAACCTTCTACCGTCCCACCCCGCACCGGCCATCGGCCCCACTCCCGTGAAATCGATCAACGACAACGGACTGCTCTACGAACATCCCGCTCCCACGGGCGCGACTTCGCCGGAACCTCCTGCGATCCACGTGCTCGACTGCACCATCCGCGACGGAGGACTGATGAACGGACACCACTTCGAGGACCGCGTCGTTTCGGCAGTCCACACCGCCTGCGCGGCAGCCGGGATCGACTATATGGAGATCGGGTACCGCGCCTCGCGCCATGACATCGCCAGTGGACAGAATGGCTGCTGGAAATACTGCCTTGAGGAAGACATCCGGCGCATCGTCGGGGATAGGGGGCCGGGCCCAAAACTCTCCGTCATGGCTGACGCCGAAAAGTGTGATTTTCGCGAGGACATCCCGCAGCGGAGGGAGAGCATCATCGACCTCGTCCGTGTCGCTTGTTACTTTCACCAGATCCCGATCGCCCTCAATATGGTAAAGGACGCCCGCGACAAGGGCTATGAAACCACTCTCAATCTCATGGCCGTGACGACCCTGAGCGAATCTCAACTCGATGCGGCGCTTCCCCTCCTCGCTGCATCCGAGGCCGACGCCGTTTACGTCGTCGACAGCTACGGGGCGCTCTACATGACCGAGACCCGGAGGCTGGTGGAGAAGTATCTCGCCGAGCTGTCCGCCACGGGAATTCGCGTGGGCATCCACGCCCACAACAACCTGCAGCTCGCGTTCGCCAACACGATCGAGGCCTATGCCGCCGGGGCGACCTGGCTCGACGCGACGATGGGCGGACTCGGGCGCGGTGCCGGCAACTGCCCCATGGAACTCCTCCTCGGCTTCCTCGGCGACTCGGATTATCGGATGCCTCCCGTCCTGCGGTGCGTCGATGAGGTCATCGAACCGATGCGCACCGAGCTGAAATGGGGGTTCGATCTGCCCTACCTGCTCACCGGCCTTTACAATATCCATCCCCGCGGTGCCATCGCCTTCAACGCGGCCGGAGCGCGAGGCGACATCGGGGAGTTCTACGAAACTTCCAAAGCGGAATCTGAACCCTCTCTCCGCCCGAACCCTTCGGCTGCCGCTCGACGGATTCCTTGACCCAGATCAAGGTGATTCGCGGCATTTTGCTTTACCCTTAAATCCGACGGGTTTCCCCATCCTTTCCAAAAAACCATCCAAAAACCATCGCTCTGAAATGATTCGAACGCTCCGCATCGCTCTCCCCATCTTCGCCACCGCCTTCCTCGTCCAGTGCGGTAATCGCGAACTCAGTCCGAACGAAAAGATGTCGCAGGAAGGACTCGTCAAGGAAGTCTCCGAAATCATCGCGACGCCGGCGCCCGCCAGCCTTGCGCCGTCCCTCTCGGTGACTCCGTCGTTCTTCGCTAACCCGACCCAGCAACCTGACAAGCCCGTCTCGGGCCAGGAGGATGCGATCCTGACGGATGCACCGAACGTACCCCCGCCGATCACGCGAGACCATCCCACCAAAGTGACGATGAAGCTTGAGGTCGTCGAGGTCGTGAAGCGCATGGCTGACGGGGTCGATTACACCTTCTGGACTTTCGGTGGCAGCGTTCCGGGCAAGTTCATGCGGATCCGGCAAAACGACGAGGTCGAGTTCCATCTCATGAACCATCCGAACAGCAAGATGCCGCACAACATCGACCTGCACGCGGTGACCGGGCCAGGCGGCGGCGCGGCGGCCTCTTTCACCACTCCCGGACACGTTTCGATTTTCTCTTTCAAGGCCCTCAACCCCGGTCTTTACGTCTATCACTGCGCCACCGCCCCCGTCGGCATGCATGTGGCGAACGGGATGTACGGACTGATCCTTGTCGAGCCAATCGGCGGTCTTCCGAAGGTCGATAAGGAATTCTACGTAATGCAGTCGGAATTCTACACCAAAGGACCCCATGGCGAAGCGGGCCTCCAACCCTTCTCAATGGAGAAAGCCCTTGAGGAAAATCCCGACTACGTCGTCTTCAACGGATCTGTCGGGGCCATGGCGGGCGACAACGCGGTCAACGCGAAGGTCGGCGAGAAGGTACGTCTTTTCGTTGGCAACGGCGGACCGAACCTCATCTCATCCTTCCACATCATTGGCGAAATCTTCGACAATGTTTACACTGAAGGCGGGGTCCGCCCGAACCAGCATCAGGTCCAGACAACTATCATCCCTGCAGGCGGATCTTCTATCGTCGAGTTTGGCCTCGAGGTCCCAGGAACTTACATTCTCGTCGATCATTCCATCTTCCGAGCCTTCAACAAGGGTGCCGTCGGCATGATCAAAGTCGCGGGCGACGAGAATCTTCTCACCTATTCAGGCAAACAGGATGACCGCATCTACATGCTTGAGGGCGGGGCGATCCAGAACATTCCGCAGCAATCCACCCAGCAACCTCCCGCGGCCAACAAGACCGAGCGCATCGAGCGCGGCAAGATGGTCTACACCCAGATCTGCATGGCATGCCACCAGGCCGAGGGCCAGGGCATTCCGATGGCTTTTCCTCCACTCGCTGCGGCCGACTACCTGAATGCCGACACGAACCGCGCTATCGCCACGGTGATCCACGGCCTTTCCGGGCAGGTCACGGTGAACGGCCAGGTCTTCAATAGCATCATGCCCCAACTCGGCCTCAACGACGAGCAGGTCGCCAACGTGCTCACTTACGTCTACAGCAGTTGGGGAAACAACGGCACCGAAGTCGTCCCGGATATGGTCAAGCAAGTCCGGGCCACTGTTCCGGCTCCGGCCGTTGTTGATGACCATGGTCCTGCACCTGCCGCCACACCCGCAACGCCAGCACCTGCAACGCCAGCACCTGCAACACCAGCACCTGCAACACCAGCACCTGCAACACCAGCACCTGCAACGCCAGCACCTGCCGGACCAGCGCCTGCAACACCAGCACCTGCAACACCAGCACCTGCAACACCAGCACCTGCAACGCCAGCACCTGCCGGACCAGCGCCTGCCGCCGCGCCCGCACCAGCAGGGGCAAACAAGTGATCCTCCCTTCAGCCGATTCGACATCTCAATGAAATTCCTCGAAAACTCTTCTTGTGGCCGGTCCTTGCTCTGGCTCGCTATCTTCGCCGCCATCATCCCGGTGTGGGGGGAGGAGTTGAATCGCGCACCGGCCGGCATGATCCCGATCGGCGGAGGAAGCTACAAACCTCTTTACTCGAAGGAGTCGGAGCCCCGCGAAGTCCTCCCCTTTTTCATTGATGAAAGACTCGTCACGAACCGCGATTTTCTCGCGTTCGTTACGGTACATCCCGAGTGGCAGCGTTCCCGGATCGAGCGAAGCCAGGCCGATGTGAAATATCTTTCGCACTGGCGCGGAGACCTCGATCCAGGCGACGAAGCGGTTCTCGGAGCACCGGCGACCAACGTCTCTTGGTTCGCGGCAAAGGCTTTCTGTGAGTCGCTAGGAAAGCGGCTCCCGACGCAGGACGAATGGGAGTTCGTCGCCCTCGCCGATGCGACCAAGCCCGACGCGAGCAAGGACCAGGAATTCCTAAAGAAGCTCCTTGAGTGGTATTCGAAGCCTTCCAGCGGCAACCTCCCGTCCGCTGCGAAGGCCGATCCGAATGTTCACGGAATACGTGGCCTGCACGCGATCGTTTGGGAGTGGGTGCAGGATTTCAACTCGTCCATGGTTGTCGGCGATTCCCGAGGCGACAATTCGCTCGAGCGGAAGCTCTTCTGCGGAGGGGCGTCACTGCTCGCCTCGGACGTGAGCAATTATGCAGCCTTCATGCGCTACGCATTCCGCTCAAGCCTAGAAGGCACCTACTGCGTGAATAGCCTCGGCTTCCGCGGGGCGCAATCCACCGATCCCCAAAGCGGGTCCACGCCTTCGGGGTCTTTCACCACCATCTACGACCTGCCGGGATCTTGGCAAACACAGAACGGAGAGTCCATCACCCTCGCCCAACTCCGCGGTAAACCTCGCGTCATCACGATGGGATTCACTCGCTGCGAGTACGCGTGCCCGAGGATCTTTTCGGACATGCAACGGATCGAGAAGGCACTTGGTCCCGAAGCCGATGAGATCGGATTCTCCTTCTTTTCCATCGACCCGAAGCACGACACCCCCGAGGCCATGTCGAAAAAGATGGCTGAACTGAAGATGGATCCGTCGCGTTGGTCCTTGCTCACTGCTCCGGATGCGACCGTCCGGGAAATGGCCGTGGCTCTGAGGTTCAAATTTCAAGAGGTGCAGGAGTTCTTCGCCCACTCCAATCTCATCGCCGTCCTCGATGCCGAGGGCAAAGTCGTGCACCGTGAAGAGTCCCTCGGTGCCGACATCACACCGACCGTGGCGGCGCTGCGCAAACTTCTCACTCCATGACCGATCCCCTCCCCGACCTCGAGGGCCGCGCTGAAATCGAGCGGCTCGTCAACGCGTTCTACGAGCGTGTCCGCGTCGACGACCGGCTTGGATTCATCTTCGACGAAGTGGCAGCAATCGACTGGTCCAGCCACCTTCCAAAAATGTACGCCTTCTGGGAAACCGTTCTCTTCCGCAGCGGCGGCTACACCGGCAATCCTCTCGCGGCCCATGCCAAGCTCGTTCCCCTGACCGCGATGGGGCGCCCCCAGTTCGACCGCTGGCTTGAGCTCTTCCGCTCCACAGTCGACGACCTCTTCGCAGGAGAACATGCCGAACACATCAAGAACTGCGCAGCGGACATGGCCAACGTGATTCACAGCAAGATCAACCACATTCCGGACCCGCGCGCCGATCCCGGGAACCTGACGCCGGAGCAAAAGGCACGCTACGCCGCCTATCGCGCTGTCGCCGAGCCAAGCTCCTGATCGATTTCCCTCTGCCTCCACCAACATCCCAACCATACCATCATGTCACGCTACATCGCCCTGCTCAGCTTTACCGAAAAAGGATCCTCCCAGATCAAGGAATCTACTTCGCGCGCCCACGCCTTCGACGCGTTAGCCACCAAGTCCGGAGTCACCGTCGAAGGTCAATACTGGACTATCGGCAGCCACGACGGCGTCCTTGTCTTGAAAGCCGAAAGCGAGGATCGCATTCTCCATCTCCTCGCCGAGCTCGCCTCCCTCGGGTTCGTACGCACAGAATCGTTGCGCGCCTTCACCGACACCGAGTTCGACGCCGTCCTGAAAGCCTGAACAAACCCTTCACGTCTCGAGCCGCAGGCGGGCAAAGGCCCCGCAGAGTCCTTCAACGAACGCTCTCGGCGAGGGAACAACATCGAAGTGCTGGCGCTTGAACATTCGCGGAAACTGCTCGCGGGCACGTTTCTCGATGGCGAAAGCGTGGGTCATGATGCCATGCCGCGCCCCCGTCTCGATCGCCTTGCGCACGTCGCGAATCCCGTATTCGCCCTCGTATCGGTCGTAGTCGCAGGGTCGCCCGTCGGTGAGGAGGAAAACGATCTTTCGCTCCCCGGATTCGCCGACGAGCAACTCCTGGGCGTGGCGCAGGGACGGACCAATGCGGGTGTATCCCCTCGCAACGAGCGAACCCAGCCTCGCCCGTGATCCCGCCCAGTCCTCCCGGAAATCCTTGATGAGATGAAACTCACACTGCCTCCGCGTGTTCGAGCTGAATCCGGCGACGGCGAAGTCCCCGATGAATTCGTCGAGAACCTCTCCCGCACAATAGATCGTCTCGCGCATTGTATCGAGGACCCGAGCGTCGTCGATCCACGAATCCGTCGAAAAGCTGAGATCCATGAGAATCAGCGCCGAGACATCATGCCGTTTCCGTCGCCGTTCGACGTAGAGCCGCTCGTCGGGTGCCTGGCCGGCACGGCTGTCGACGAGCGCACGGACCACCGCGTCGAGGTCGAGATCCTCGCCATGGGGCTGGCTCCGTTTCCGTTCCACGCGTGTCGCGAGCGAGGCCAGCTTTTTTCTCAGGTCGAGGATCACGGAGCGATGTTTCCGAGACGTCTCGGTCGCCCATGCCACATCCGACTCCCGTGCCAAGGTCTGGCGGACAAAACACCAGTCTTCCCGGTGCCGACGCTGCTTGAAATCCCATTCCGGGTAGGCGACTCCCTCGGACGGAGCTTCCCCGCCCACCTCGAGGTGGAGCCCCTCGATCACGAGATCGGCCCGGTAGATCGAGCGGGGGCGTTCGCGGCTGCGCATCACCTGCGTCATCTCGAGCGAGCGGAGAGCCTCCTCATGATCCTCCAGTTCATCCTCCTCGTCGGTCTTCCGGTCAAGCCCGCTGGATTCCTCAAGCGTCTCCGCTTTTTCGAAGGTATGGATAGGCATTTCCGCCTCCATAGGCTGTTCCCCTGGATCTTCAATAGCCTCCACTCCCGCCCGCCCTTCCCCTTCGATCTCGGTAATCTCCTCTTCCGCAGATTCAGCCTCCAACTCTCCGGACCGCGCCGATTGAATCACCGCTTCATCAATGCTTCGGCAGGAGGATTCCCCTAACAATGCCCAAATATCCCGATCGGCGAGGGACTCCTCGAGCCGCTCGATCCGTTCGCGGAGACCGGGAAACTCCGCCGCCCACGCACTGGGAAGTTGCTTCAGCGAGATTTCAGGTCGCGAGAGTCCGCCACTCCTTATGGCGAGGGCGCCGAGGAGAGTCTTGATCCGGAACAGTTCCTCGTTTTCCTCAACTGTAGACGCCGCATCGAATCCTGAAGGAAGGAAAAGGTGTTCATCGTCGCAGAGAACGGCCTGCGAGGTCTCGACGATCGCGACGGATCGCCCCGCGACCATGCGGGCGAGGAGAAACAACTCCTGTCGCAGAGGCTCGAGCGGGGCACGCACCGCCGCGAGATTACGCTCACGCGGACTTACGACGAGACGGCGATAGAGCGCCTTGATTCCCAGAAAGAGGTTTTCCTCCCACTCGAGGATGGAGCTCATGGTGCAGAGAGTGAAGAGAGTCGGGTCGGGTCTTTCAGAGGGTCAGGTCGATGATCTGCCGGATTGCCTTCAGCGCGTCCGGGTCATCAGTGAGCGGTTCGGCGATGGCGGCAGCGGCAGCGAAACGCGGGGGCAGACCCCGACCAATCAGCTTCGCCGCGTCGACGAGGAGACGGGTTGATACCGACTCGATCAGGGAAAGCTCGGTGAGATGGCGAACCTTGCGCGCGATCGAGACCAGTTTGGTGGCAATGGCCACATCGATCCCGGTCTCGCCACAGAGGATGCGAATCTCGACCTCCTCGGCGGGATAGCCGAAGGTGTAACCGACAAATCGCTGCCGTGTCGAGGCCTTCAGCTCCCGCATGCTCCGCTGGTAGCCGGGATTGTAGCTGATCACGAGCATGAAATCAGCCGGTGCCTCGAGGGTCTCCCCGGTGCGGTCGAGGAAAAGCTCCCTCCGGTAGTCCGTCAACGGATGGATCACAACGATTGCGTCGGCCCTCGCCTCGGCGATCTCGTCGAGGTAGAGGATCGCCCCCTCACGGACCGCACGGGTTACGGGACCATCGCACCAGACCGTCTCTCCCCCGACGAGAAGGTGCCGCCCCAACAGATCCGTCGCGGAGGTGTCCTCGTTGCAGGCCACGGTGACGAGCGGTCGGCCGAGCTTTGCCGCCATGTGCTCGACGAAGCGGGTTTTTCCACAGCCCGTCGGACCCTTGAGCAAAAGCGGCAGGCGGGCACGCCAAGTCTCCGCAAAGAGTTCCGACTCGCGGCCCGTCTCAAGGTAGAAGATCTCTTTCTCGGTCACGACGCCCGTGCAGGTTCCGGGGTGGAAACGTCCTCCTCGGCCGCGCGGACGTCAGAGTGCACCGCCTCATCCGAGGGCAGACCGAAGCGCCAGAAGTTCCAGAGGAAACAGAGGATCCCGACAAGGAAGAGGCAGGCGGCGAGGAGCATGCCGATGAAATGCACCTCGATCTCCTTCTGCACGGTGAGGAAGTCCAGTCCCATGCGACGCTCGAGGTTCACCTGGGTGATCCCGGCGACGGCGAGGGCCCCTGTCATCCCGACCATGCCGATGTTGCTGAGCCAGAAGGCGAAACCCGAGGCAGCGTTGTCCCAAAGCTTCCGCCCCGTCATCACCGGAAGGGCGTAGGCGATCATCGCAAGGACGATCATCGCGTAGGCTCCCCAAAAGGCGAGGTGCCCGTGCATCGCCGTCACGAGGGTGCCATGCGTCCACATGTTCACCTGTGGCAGGGTGTGGGCAAAGCCGAGGAATCCGGCCCCGACGAAGGACATGATGGCGCTGCCGAGAGTCCAGTTGAGTGCGGCTTTGTTAGGATGCCTGCGCCCGCCCTTCTTTGCCATGGCGAGCGCATAGATGGCCATCCCCAGGAAGGCGAGCGGTTCGAGGGCCGAGAAGATGCCGCCGACCATTAGCCAGTAGCGCGGAGCCCCGATATAATAGTAGTGGTGCCCGGTCCCGAGGATTCCGGAGAGAAAGGTGAGTCCGACGATGATGTAGAGCCACTTCTCCACCAACTCGCGGTCGACCCCCGTCAGCTTGATCAACAGATAGCAGAGCAGCGCCCCCATGATCAGCTCCCACACTCCCTCGACCCAGAGATGAACGACCCACCAGCGGTAGAAAGAGTCAAGAGTCTGGTTGTCGAAATCGATCATGCCCGGCAGGTAGAGCAGGGCGGCGGCAAGGAGTCCGAAGTAGAGGACGATCGAAGTCGTCGTGTAGCGCTTCCCGTTCCACACCGTCATCCCGATATTCGCGAGGAATACGAGCACGTTGACAACGACGAGATAGTCAAGCGGCCTCGGGATCTCAAGAAACTTGCGACCCTCCCACCAGTTTACGTGATAGCCGACCAGGGCGACGACACCGACTAGCACGAATGAACCGAGCTGGATCCAGGCGAGCTTCGGCCACATCAGTTCGCGGTCGGCCTCCTCGGGGATGATGAAGTAGGCACTCCCCATGAAACCGAGGAGAAGCCAGAAGATGAGCAGATTCGTGTGGGTGGCTCGGGCGGTATTGAAAGGAATCCACTCGTGAAGACCGTCCATGCCAATGCGGGCGAAGCCCATGATGAAGCCGTAGACGATCTGGAGGACGAGCAGCAGCATCGCGGCGGCGAAGAACCAATAGGCGATCTTTTGCGTTTTGAATTTCATAGGAAGCGGTTTGGGAGAAAGGTCGTGAAGGGAGTTTCGTGGTCCGGGTTCAGTTGGCCGGGGTGACGTGGGCCTTGAGGTCAAGAAGGAAATCGACCATCTGCTCGACCTCCTGTGGAGAGACCAGCGCCGGGACGAGATTGGGCATGGGGGAACCGGGCTTCACCTTCTGCGGGTCACTGATCCAGGCGATCAGTTCCTCGCGCGTCTTCCTCTGAAAAACCAGATCGAGCGCCGGGGCCGCGACGACTTCACCGGTGACGGCGTTCGGCAGCATCACCCCCGGCATTCCTTTGCCGAGAATGCGATGGCAGCCGGTGCAGGATTTCTGCTCAAACATGACCGGCAGAGGAACCGCGGCCGCGACCGTGGCGGGCAGTTCCCCGCTCGCACCTGCGCCCGCCGTCGCACCGGCGGCTGGCTGCATCAGCTTCTTCAGCGGGGGATCTGCCGGGAACCCATTGAGATCAACCCTGCCGCACCACTCAAGGAAGGCGATGAGTTCATCGATCTGCTGGTCGGTGAAGTCGTATTTCACCATCTTCCGTTGCCCGGGGAACATCGCGGCAGGATCCTTGATGAAGATCTTGATCCAGTCCTTTCCCCGTCGGTCGACCACCTTCGTCAGCTCAGGTGCGTAGTAAGCTCCCTCGCCGAAAAGTGTGTGGCAACCCATGCAGTTGTTTTGCTCCCAGAGTTTTTTCCCGGCGGCGACCTGGGGGGTGATCATTTCCGAGTTCGTCTGAGCGGGGATCTTGCGGTGGGTGTCGAAGGTGAGGATCAGGAAGATCCCTGCAAAAACGACAGTGCCGCCGAGGAAGAAGGCTCGGGCTTGAAATTTCGAGAGCATGGGACAAGCGGGTGTATTGACGCGGCAGGGAAAAATCCTGCATTCTTGTGACAACTTATCCAAGGAATTGTGGATCTCCTTGACTTGGATCAAGAAAGAGCGGTTTTATCGAATTTGTTTTATGTTCAAACCACCCCCTGCCTCAAGCCAAGCCGAGAACCTAAGAATTCTCGGCATTCTTCGTGCGACGCGGCTCTTCAGCGAGCTGGGCGATGTCGATCTCCGCAACATCTCGCTTTGTTCGGAAATCCGCAGTGTCCCGAAACGGACCTACCTCTTCCACGCTGGCGATTCGCCCGCCGGATTTTTTGTCGTCGGCAAGGGAGCCGTGAATGTGCATCGCCTCGACGAAGAAGGGAGGGAAACCGTGATTCGTGTTTTTCGCGAAGGAGAATCTTTTGGTGAACTCTTTCTCGCCGACGCAGGCCCAAGCCCCGTAAGCGCGCGTATCGAATCGACCGCGACACTACTTCTTGTGCGCCGTTCTGACCTCAGCAACATGATCGCTTCCCGGCCTGAAATTGCCATGCGCCTGCTCGCCTCAATGAGCCGCCATCTTCGATCCCTCGTCGACAAACTCGGAAGCCTGCAGCACCGCACCGTCTCAGAGCGGTTGCGCGAATGGCTCCTTGCGCGATGCTCGGATGAAGATGGTCCCGCCGTCGTCGCCATTCCGCCTCGCAAATATCTCCTCGCCGCCGAGATCGGAACCGTGCCCGAGACCCTTTCCCGAACCCTGACCAAGTTCAGGGAACGGGGGTGGATTCTCACCGAGGGCAACTCCATCACGGTCGTTTCGCCGGCGAACTTTGCCGAGGTGGATATCGAAGCCGCATCTAACTAAGACCGTCCGACGATCACGTCGAATCGACTCAGTAAACGATATCCACCTCGATCACAGCCCTGGTAAGGTCGGGTTGGCCGTTGTCCCCTTCAAAAACAGCGCCCTTTGCAAGAATCGTGACGTGCTCGGTGATCGCCTTCGAGACGACCAGGTCGACCTCATTCCCGAAGGAAAGATCAAGTCCATCGTCCCAGAAGTTGTGGTAGGTCAGGGCCAGCTTGACTCCTTCCGCGATCGTCGTGCCGACCGTGGCGTAGAGATCGCTTAGCCCTTCCGCCGGTGTGTTCACGAAACGATCCGCGTAACCGTTGAACTTGTGGAGGGTGGCGAGCGGGAACTTGTAACCGACTCCATTGTCCGAACCGAGGTATTCGTACCCCACGGAACCGTTCACCCCTGGGAGGAGTTCACTCGAGAGATCAGCCCGAGCGTAGTTCGCGGAATAGTCGAGGGGACTTTCCGCCCCATCAGTTTGGTGAGCGTATTCGAGGAGGTATTTGGAATCGCCCACGAAATCACCCGCGAGACTGAGCCCGTAGCTGTTGCAGCTGTTCGCGTCCCCGCCGTCATTGTGGAGGTCGAGGAGGTAGGCGTATGCCGTCAGCGTGCCGAAGGACAGGCCCTTGTATTGGGTGTTGATTAGATGGGACTCCCCTTGGAAGTCGGTCGATGGGGGTGCCACCGCCTCCGACCCGAAGATACGGTTTACCTGCCAAACGTAGCCGTAATAGACACGAAGGTCATCGTTTGGAGTCCATGTCACCGCCGCCGCATCGAGCGTCTGCATGTTCTGCCGCCACCCGACCGTGCCGATAGAACGCTGATCGTCGAGATTCACCCCTTGACGTCCCGTCTTGAGAGACCAGATTCTCGAAGGATCGGTGTAGGACACCCAAGCCTGATTCAACTCGTGCGATTCCGGATCGGCGATCACAGTGCGGGTCACCGGTCCATTGCCATTCCCGGGATTGTAGGCATCGCGGTCGACAGCGAGAGTTCCCTCGTATTCGGCGAAGGCCTGAAAACCTCCGAAGTCGCGCGTAAGCAGCCCGATCCGGTTTCTCATCGTCGCCGCATTGGATGGGTCGAGTCCCTCCTGATCCCCGTATTCATAGCGGAGTCGGATATCGACGGTGGGATCCACCAGCGCGGGAATCGAATCATTCAGGACGAGAGACTTGCCGGAGTAATCTCCTCCCATAGACGTGCTCCACATCGAGGGGAAAAGCCAAAGGGCCATCAGAGGGAACAGGCGGGTCTTCATGGAGTTATCAGGTTTTGACCAAAGCGAAGCAGAGGCATCCGGTTATCGCAATGTGAAATGTCGGTCGTTTCGAAAACACCACCTGATCCGAGGGGGTGGGGTTTCTTTTGGCGGGACGTCCCCTCCAAATGACCAACAAGAAGCTGCCGTTTTCCTGCAGCTTCTCTCTTCAGCAAGCCTACTTGATGCTGGCCGCCTGGATTCTAACATCTTCCTTAATCCAATCGCTTGATGGAACCGAACTTTCTCCCAGGAGAGGTCCATGCGACCTCCGACCACACCAGTTCAACGGCCGGAGGATCTTTAGGTTAAGCCGGGAATGCGCTCAGTTCGCTTCTATTCCCGACAGGTATCGACAGTATTGAGCTAGGCGTTTATCCCCTGCCTATTTCAATTTTCTACAACCATAATGCCGTGCATGACCGACCAATGCCCGGGATAGGAACAGAGGAAAGGATAGTCACCGGCAAAATTCGGCGCGACAAACTCAAGGGTCTCCGATTCACCGGGAAGCAGGAGCTTGGTGTGGTAAAGGACGTAATTTGAACTGGGAACAGCATGACGATCGGAGAGAAAGGCAGGGTCGGCCAATTCGGCATTGGCGGCCGCGCCGATTTCCTCCAACTTTCCAGGTTCGATAATGAGCAAATTGTGCGGCTGAAGGTTGATGCTATCCGCCGGATTCACCAGCGTCAGCTTCACTTTTTGTCCCGCCTTGACAGTGAACTTTTCCGTGTCAAAACGCAGTTCACTGATGTGGGCGGTAACGGTGATCTCAGCGACCCCGGCCTCACCCTCATCCGCCCCTCGCATCGCGTTTGCAGCCCAAAGGGCGTAACCGAAGGTGAGGGTGGTGAAGAAAAGGCGAAGATTCATAGTTAGTAGGATCGTTGTCACACGATGACCAAAGGCGGAGCAAATCGCCTTCACCAGACAACCGGAAGCTTTCTCCCGTATCAGGCCCTGTCGAGTGCCGCTTTCGCGGAGCAGAAGCGGGCCGCGAATCCTAACGCCTCACTCCGTGCCGCATCGCCTTCTTCAGTGAGTCGATGCAGCCAAACGTCTCGGAATGCCGGACATCCGTGAAACAAGAGATGGGGAGAGCTTGTTGCAGCGGTAGCGGGGCGGACACCAGCGGGGTTCCACCCTATGAAACCAGTCCGGCCCTAAACCTCGCCCTACCGCAGCCACCGGGAACCGAGAAATCCTTCATGTCCCAGTCTTTGCCGGGGACATCAACTTTGATCCCTTCGTGAATGCGAAGCAGGGGGCGGGATCTTCCGTCCTCTTTCCCGATCGTTTCGGGCTATCAAGTCCCGAATCCCAAGGGCGACTGGAGCTACCTCGCTCACTCCGGGAAGGGCTACAAGATCGACCACGTCCTCCACACTCCCAGCGTCGTGGCCACCGAGGTCGATTACCTCACCCGCATCGGTGACCGGTTCCTCGCTGGGGAGAAGTCCAAGTCCCCGATCTCGGATCATGCAGCGCTGCGGTTCGCAATTAACTGAACCCCGCGATGAACATGTGCAATCTGTCTCAAGCCCGGAAAGCGTCCATTTCGTTGGCAAACTGCCAGTGGCCGTCCTGCCCCCGTACCCCGCCGTCCAGCTCTCGACGGTCTTCGCACTGACACCAAGCTGCTCGGCGAGCCACCTTCGCGGCTTGCCGATCCCCTGACGCCAGTCCATAATCTGCCGCCCGGTGAGCTTCGGTCGAGTCATCCTACCGTGTAGGAACCAGAATCCCGAGGGGTTGGCAAGAGAAACTGTCAATTACTGAGACATTCTCAGCAATTTGGTCAAGCACACCTGATAGCCCGCGATTCCTCCAGAATGGAGACGGCGTGGGCGAAACCTGCCATAGGGGCTGTAGTGGAAGCATCGGA
This sequence comes from Akkermansiaceae bacterium UBA2381, assembly GCA_002344215.1. GTDB lineage: Bacteria > Verrucomicrobiota > Verrucomicrobiia > Verrucomicrobiales > DEV007 > Arctic95D-9. The sequence continues at coordinate 2,620 of DDSV01000038.1, read as the reverse complement.
CGGAGAGACACCTCTGCTCCCCAAGACCAATCTCACGGAGCAACGCAACGTGCGGCCGTGCTACGGAGCCTACAGCAGCGCTGGCGGCATCGCTCCCATCCCACTCAGGAGCTGGGCAGAGGGTGTAAGTGCTCCAAGATAGGGGCTTTGCGTATCACAGAATGGCCCCCGTGATACTCACTGCGTATCACGGGACTTTTGCGAGTGCATGACCATCAACGGATTACAAAACACCGTTCTTGGGGCATGTAGCTAGCGTATCACAATAGGGCGTTGATCACCAACGAGTTACAACAAAACTAGGGTCCGCGAAGAAATTTGGTGCGAGGCGCAAGAGCGCCTGCTTTTTTTTTCAAGCCCACACACCGACCACCGCCCCGGGCCGAGACGATTATGGATCTGACACAATTCAATGACCTCCTGCAAGCCTACGGGGAAGCCGCGATGGAGGTCCGCAACAGCAACACTCCCTCGTTGAAAACCTCGCAGTCCCCCTGCTGAACGAGGCACAGCAGTGGAACAAGCTGGCGTGCTACGGCGCGTACTCGAGCGTGGATCACCACATACACATCCCACTCAGGAGCTGGGCAGAGGGCGTAAGTGCTCCAAGATAGGGCTCTTGCAGGTCCTAAAATGGCCTCTAGGACCTGCAGTGCAGGTCCTAGGGATTCTGCAAGTGCTTGTGGATCAATCACATACAAAACACCGTTCTTGGGGCGTACCGCTTGCATGTCCCACTAGAACATTGACAGTGAACGAGTTACAACAAAACTGCGGTCCGCGAAGAAATTTGGTGCGAGGGACGAGAGCGCCGACTTCGCGATGTCGTTCACGAAAGTGGCTGGGACGGATTATCACCTATCGCCCCGGATACAGAAATCATTTTGGATATGGAAATCAAGAATGTAGACCGGTCGAGGTCTCTACGATGGGTAGCTGACCATGATGGAGAACCGCACACTGCGTCGGGGGCGGAGGTGGATGGGGGATCAGGAAGTCATCGGCCGCGTTGTCTTCGGGGCGATCGATGACGCGGCATTCCGCTTGAAGGGCGAGTTCCTTGAGAATAGGCGGCGCAGTAATCGTTAGGGGGTTGGAAACAACTCCGCCCCCAGGGGGGCCCTCAGTGAGCAGATTTTGAGCAGTTTCAACCTGTGAATTACCGTGCAGGACCACGCAGTGACGTGAAAATTTCCCCAATCCATCGTAACCCGTTGACTACCAAAGAACTTGAACGCATTCGTAATGCGTGGGTCGGGGGTTCAATTCCCCCCTTCGGCTTCTGCTCCAGGATGCCGGCGCCGGGGGAGACACCTTCCAATCCTGCTCCTGAGGCGAGCAGTTACCGACCGTCTTCCCGAACTCCGTCGAATCAGAAGGATCCCAGTCCGACCATCCGGTTGCTTTCAACATCCCAGACCTTGAGCCGGAGACAGCGAAGAATCTCAGCAGGGTGAAGCGACGTCGTTTTGGGAGTCTGAAGCTCAGGGATCTCCCGATACACCTCCGGCAGGCGGTAAAAGGGAATACGCGCGTTGAGATGGTGAATGTGGTGGTAGCCGATGTTTGCTGTCACCCACCCCATGAAAGGTCCGGTTTTTAAACAGCTGGATGACTCCATTGCCGCCGTCTCATAGGTCCAGCCCTCACTGTCAGCAAAGGTCACGGACGGAAAATTGTGCTGGGCGTAGAACAAATAGGCCCCCATCGCGGAAGAGATGAAACTGGGGATGACCAACGTAAGCAGGAGGCCCTGCCAGCCGGCAAAGGTGACCAACAGGGTCCCGAGTCCAAGATGGACCAGCAGGGCAATGAGACCATCCACATGCTTCCGCCGATTTCTCAGAAAGGGAAGAAGACACATTGCGAACATGAACATGAAGAAATAGGCGAACAGGATCGTCAGCGGGTGGCGGGCAAAAAGGTAGACGCGCCTTACTTTGGTCGAAGACTTCAGAAACTCCTCCTTCGTCATCACGGGAAAGGATCCGATGTTCGATCCCAGAAGCTTCGAGTTGTGATTGTGGTGATGATTGTGTGAGCTGCGCCAGATACTACTGGGGCTCAGAATCAGGATTCCTACAAACCTCATTAGCATCTCCGCCGCTCTTGATCTCGGCAGGATCGCATGGTGTTGCTGATCATGGAAAATAACGAAGAGGCGCAAAATCAGCAATCCGCAGCCAATACTGCACCCGATTTTCACGATAATATGGACATCCGCCAGCGTTCCTGCCCATAAGGCAGTCAGAAGCATCAATGTCGAAATGATACACCACCAGCTGCGGGCAGGATTGTCTTCGGCAAAGCGCTTGGTCGCTAAAATTAGTTCAACTCCGGTTCTCATGCAGGTTGCCTGGATTCGAACCCCGTCGAAACCAGGGTGCGATTACGCCGAAATTGATTAAGAAACATGAAATAAATTAGCCAGTTACGCCGAGAAGGTCAATTTCAATAAATACAAAAAATTTTCATATTTCATGAAATCAGAATCGAAAAATCTCGATTCCGGCGAACGGGGGAGTCACACTCTGGGTGCTTTCATGCCAATAACAAGTTGAAACAATTTACCGCAGAATCCCCCTCATTTCCTATTCCATGACCATTCAGGAACTTACTA
>DDSV01000056.1 GCA_002344215.1 Akkermansiaceae bacterium UBA2381 | reverse complement strand
CGTTGTGGTCGGTGATGAGGATGGAAAGCCCTGACTTGCGCAAGTCACTGACAATATTCTGAATTTCGTTCACCGCGATGGGATCGACTCCCGAGAAGGGCTCGTCGAGCATCAGCAGACTGGGCTTGGTGACAAGGGACCGGGCGATCGTGAGCCGTCGTTTTTCGCCTCCCGAGCAGGTCAGGGCGAGGTTCTTGCGGATGTGGGTGATGCTGAAGCGCTCGAGAAGCTCCTGAACGCGTCCCACGGCCTCCTTTCGGGGAAGATTGAGTGTTTCCACGACCGCCATCAGATTCTCCTCGACGGTGAGTCGGCGGAATATTGATTCCTCCTGCGGAAGATACCCCATCCCAAGTCGGGCACGCAGATACATGGGCATCGCGGTCACATCCGTTCCATTGAACATCACCTGTCCGCCATTGGGGGGGACAAGTCCGACGATCATGTAGAAACTGGTCGTCTTGCCTGCTCCATTGGGGCCGAGCAGGCCAACGATTTCCCCTGACTTGACGTGGATGTCCACCCCGTTGACGACGGAACGGCCGTCGTAGATTTTGACGAGTCCCCGGGTCTCCAATAAAACCGCGGCCCGGGTGCTTGCGGACGAAGGCTCCTCGCTGACAAACTGGCGACGGGCTGTGGAGGAAGCCTCCGGACCGGGCGCGGGTCTCCCGGGTGAGGGAGCGGTCGGAGTGATAGCAGGCTCCCTCCTGACCTCGATCTGATCGGGTGGAAGCTTTCGATCCGATCTGACGGGAGGAATAGAAGGACTCGCCGTCTTTTGAGGTTCGGGTGGGGGGCTCTGAATCCGTGCGGCGGGGGCTTCGGTTCGTTCTGCGGGGATTCTCGTGGCGGGTCGGGATATCGCGCGCTCCCTCACGGGNNCACGGGGGCGGTAAATTCGAGGGTGGGAAGGTCAGGAACTGACGACGGGTAGTTTACGAGGATCTCCTCGTCTTCGATCTCCGGCTCCGGGGCGGGAAGGGGTGGCCCGGTGGTGGGTTTTCGGGTGGGAGGGAGTTCCAGCGGATGCGGCTGGATATCGTCGGGAGGCACCAGTTTAAAGGGCTTCTTGACCCTCAGGGGAGAAGGTAGTTCGGCATCGGAAGGAGGCGCGTCGAGATCCTCGGAATAGCCGGATTTCTGCCGCGCGGGTTTGGCGCCGAAAAACTCGGCGATTTCATCCCTTTCGTCGGTGTAGCTCATGCTTGAAGTCGGAAGTGCGGACGATTACCAGAATCGGTGGGGTTCAGTGTTCAGAATCCACCGCCGAGGGCATCTCCGATTCCACCGCCCAACCCTGAGCCCCCTTTCCCGCCTTCACTCTTGGGCACGGGAATGACGATCTGGTTGCGACTGTTGCTTCCGGTAATTTCATATTTTCCGTTGCCGCGCATGATGATCTGAGCGTCCTCGGAGTTGGTTTTGATAAAGCGGTCGCCGTCCTGAATGTAGGGAGGCCCACCGGAAAGCGTGATGTCCCGGGTGACGGCGTTGTAGTTCAGGCTGCGGGCAATCGCGATCTGGGTCTTCTTCACCCCTTCTTCGACGGTGGTGCGTTTGATTTCGACCATTCCACCGGAAGCCGTGGCTCTTTTGATCGGCGGACCCGATTCCTTGGATTTATTCTTGGCGCTGTCCATTCCGACTCCTTCCGCAAGCTCGATCTCAATCTTGTCGCACTTGATTTGAAATTCGGGATGGGTAACGAGCACATTTCCGGTAAAAAGGAGAATCCCCTTGGCGTTGTCCATGATGGATTCCTTCGAAAGAATCTCCATGCGGTCCGCGCCGGTCGGGTTGAAGCCTCCGCCACTGGACGGTTCATACTTTTTCTTCAGAGGCGCAGGCGCGGGGATGCTGTCCGGTTTCAGACCCGGAGAGTCCGGGATCATCGGAGTGGTGGGTGCGGCCCCGGGAATGGCGGCCACGTCCTGGCTCTGCACCACGGTGTCGGTCGCCGGGGTGTGATTCTTTGACACCGCGGGTGCCTCTACGGCGGGAACCTCACCGGGAGTCATCGGCATGGCGAGCGGAGTGGGAACCCCTCCGGAGATCCCGGGAGCCGGCCGGGTAGCGGGAACGTTCACGGCGGGAGCGTCAGTGGATAAGCCTCGATCGGCAATGGCGCTCGTCGCAGTCGGCATCACGCTCGATACGGCGGTGACCGCCTTGTCCACGACACCCTCTTCCTGAAGTTTAGCCGCGGCTGTTTTTAACTTTTCGGGATCGACCTTGTCCTTGCTTTCCTGGAAGAGCCGGGTGGCCCGGTCCACGGCTGCATCCGGATCCTCCTCGAGCTGGGTGAGCGCCTCGGTCGATTCCTCTTTCACGGTGCGGAGCATGTTCTTTAGGCGCGGATCGGACATGATCGAGCGAGCCTGCTCTTCGGTGGTGGCGGTCGCTGCCCCCTCTTGTGCCATTGCCGGAATGTGGCCGGAGGCAATGAGGATGGCGATCGCGGCACTGGCGGAAATGGCGGTGGGATGAATCATCAGGTTCATGAGAACGAAGGGATAAAAGAGTCCTTACTTTGAAGTTTTTGCGTCACGTTTTCCAGAGATGGCTCCCATGTCGGGGGCCAGTTCGCCTACATCCGGAATGACCAGTTTCACGTTTCCAACGAGGCGGCTGATCTGAGAGCGGGTTTCGAAGATCATTTTGTCTCCGGTCACGGTGAACCGGGGTTGTTCAATCCGGGAAGCCGTTTTACTGGCGAGTTCGCCAATGAGAATATCGTAAGCGGCTTCGGGCATGGTTATGGTCGTCTCCGGTTCACCCCGTGAATTGTAGACGTGAACGGTGAGGTTCAGGAAGTCAATAAATTGCTCGTCCACCCGGATGACCAGGTCGGCCCGCATCACCGCCTTGATTTGATCGTCACTGCTGTAGGTCGGGATGGAGAGTCCTTTGAACTCGCGACCTATCGGGAAGAGGGAGGCAATCTCCGGGGGGAGCGCGGTCTTCAGCATTTCCCCTGCCTTGCCTTCGGCGCTGACGGTTCCCGCGCTGGCGGCCTCATCAGCCCTTGAGGCCGGGGCAACCGGGAGGAGAGCCAAAATGAGGCTCAGGACGAGAGGGCCGCCGATAGGGAAAGATCGGGTCATGCGGTGGTTCGACGAACCAGGGTATAAATTTCGCGCAACTGGGTTAGAACGCCGCCGAGGCGGTCGAGCGGGACCTGGTTCGGACCATCGCTGAGGGCTTTGGACGGATCGGGATGGGTTTCCATGAAGACTCCGTCGCATCCTGCGGCTACCGCGGAGCGGGCCAGCACCGGAGCGAGTCGTCCATCGCCGCCGCTTGAGGTGCCCTCACCGCCGGGACGCTGCACGGAATGGGTGGCATCGAAGACCACGCGCAGTCCATCTTCTTGCATCCAGGGGATCGATCTCATGTCGGCGACGAGGTTGTTGTAGCCGAAGCTGGTTCCCCGCTCGGTAAAGAAATAATTTTCACAGCCGAAAGCGTCGAGCTTGTCCGCTATATTCTTAACGTCCCAGGGAGCGAGAAATTGGCCTTTTTTCACATTTACGACCCTTCCGGTCTTCGCGGCGGTCTCGATCAGGTCGGTCTGGCGGCAGAGGAAGGCGGGAATCTGAAGGACGTCGATGAAATCGGCGGCAATAATGATCTCCTCGGCGGTGTGAACGTCGGTGGTCACGGGGACCCCGAGTTCCGCACCGACTTCCGCGAGGAGACGGCATCCCGCCTCGCAACCGGTCCCGCGGAAGGATTTGATGGAGCTGCGGTTCGCTTTGTCGTAACTGGCTTTAAAGATGAAATCGACTCCGGCGTCGCGGGCGATATCCCGGATGGCAGGTCCGATCTCACGGATGAAAGCCTCCGATTCAATGACGCAGGGGCCGAGGATGAAAACCGGACGTTCTCCCCCGAGGCGGAGATTGCCGATGGCGACAGTATTTGGAGATTTTCCCATGAACAACCCAGTCTAGTGTCAGGAAGAGCGGGAGGCAACCCCCTCGAAGCGCTTATGATGATTATCAAGGGGCTCGAAGGAATGCCGGTTTATTGTCTGGACCTCTCCGTGTCTCTCGTTACACTGACGCGTCCTCGATAATTCAGTGTCGAGGTGGTGATTACATGGAAGTGAGCGAGGAAAAGGAACCATTTGTTTATCTCTGTCCCGAGTGCGGAAAACCGATCGATGTGTCGGCGGTGTCGCCCTTCGCGAAGATCGAGTGTCCGCATTGTTCCGCCTATGTCCGCGCCCGCACCACGATGGGGCAGTACCAGATCGTCGGCCTGCTCGGCGAGGGGGGGATGAGCCAGGTTTTTCGCGCCATCGACATGAATCTGGGGCGCGAAGTGGCCCTGAAGATTCTGCACCAGTCTCTCAGCGATGACAGTGCCCTGACCGCCATGTTCGAAAGGGAGGCGAAGCTGACCGCCTCTATTGTCCATCCCAACGTGGTCAAGGTGTTCACGGTGGGCAAGGACCACGGCTACTTTTTCATCGCCATGGAGGTGGTGAACGCGATCAGTCTGGAGCAACTGATCCACAACAAGGGGGCGCTTTCCGAGTCCGAGGTTCTCTCGATCGCGAATGACGTCACGAGAGGGCTAATGGCGGCCTATAGCGAGGAACTGATTCACCGCGATATCAAACCGGGGAATATGCTTGTCTGCGCTGACGGGACCACCAAGCTGGTCGATTTCGGTCTGGCGGTGCAGCAGGGGGGAGAGGACGAATCGGAGGACCTTTGGGCAACTCCCTTTTATGTCCCTCCGGAGAAGCTCGATGGGCAACCTGACACCTTTCTCGGCGACATCTACAGCCTCGGGGCGACTTTGTTCCATGCTCTGGCGGGTCGGGCGCCCTTTGACGCGAACACCGCCTCGATGGAGGAGTTGAAGGAAATCAAAAAGTCCGTGGTGGACCTGAAGTCTTTTGCTCCCGGCCTCTCAAAGCTCACGATCAAGCTGGTCGAAAAGATGATGGCCTACGATCCGGCGGCCCGGCCTCAGTCCTACGAAGAGGTTCTCCTGCAGATCGAGGAAATACAGAAGCGTCTTTTTGGCATCGTGCCGGGCGGAAGGCGGCGGACGGGTAAGAGCCGGAAGGGCTTGTTCATTGCCGGAGGAGGGGTTCTCGTTGCCGCCGCCATCGCAACCGGCCTTTTCCTGAATCACAAGGAATCGAGCGAAGGAGAGGAAGGTGATCTTGGGCTCGTGACCGAGAATACGGAGCGGGTCATCAGCGTGGGGGAAAACACCCTCTCCGAGCAGTTCCTGAACGCCCGGGGGCTTTTCACCAGCGGCAAGTTTCAAGAGGCCGGCAAGGCCTTCGATGAACTGATCGCAAGGGAGTCAGTCCCGGCCTCGATCCAGCTCTGGAGCCATTTTCTTCGGGGAACGATTCATCTGATGTTAGGAGAGGAAGCGCCCTCCCGGAAGGCCTTTTCGCGGGTGATGGAGATCACTCCCGGGCCGGAAGAGGATGGAGCCGAGGAAGCGATTGTTTTTCTCAAGAAGGCCTCATCCGGATTGTCGGACCCATTGCCGCTGCTGGAGGACGAAGTGAAATTTGCGGCTGATTCCATCGAGTCGCTCGGGCTTTTCACTGCGGGGCTGAAGAACTGGCAGGCCGGTGAATTCGAGTCAGGGGTGAAGTTTTTCACCGCCTTCGCCGCCAGTCAGCCGCCCTCCGCCTACGAGTGGATCGGAGGGCTCAAAACCCGGGTGGATCCCTTTCTCAATGATTTCAAGATCCTGCAGGCGCTTCCCAGACCCTCGGCTGCCGGGGCAGCGCCCTTGCTCGCAGAGCAGGAGAAAACCTTGAAGAGCGCGATCGCCTCTCTCGCCACGGCCGGAGCCGCTCCTGTACGGGTGAACGATCGCCTCAAGCGGATCGCGGAGATCCGCAGGATGGCGGCCGATCTTGCGGCGAAGAGTGCGGTCAAACCGGTTGTTGCTCCAGTTCCGCCGGAACCGTCCCAGCCGAAGAATACCCAGGCAATTCCTCCTCTCACCCCTCCTGTAATTGATCCGGTCGCAGACAGGGAAATCGCACAGCTCAAAGCGCTGGTTCTCTCCCAGCAGGTTCCGGCGGGCTCCTTCCGCTTCACCGAGGCGGTGACGGCGCTTCAGGCTCTGGAACTGACGACGGTGAAAGCACGGGAGCGTCGCGACGAGATGATTCGTGTCTTCGAAAGCGCCGGCCAATTCAGAGAAGCGCTTGTCGGAGCCCTGAATGCCACCCGATACGAAGGCCTGGTCCGCCGTCGCGAGGGAGTGCCTCTTGATGCGGCGATCACCTCGGCCTCCGCGACCAGCCTGGTTCTGGACCTCGGCTTCGGACCGAATGAGGTTGCCATGGATGCCTTCGCTCCCGACTGGCTTCTCGAAGCGGCGGTGCGAACCTTTCCACCGGTTTCGCCCGGGACTGCGGCCGACTGGAAAAAGCTGGTCTCCTTCGGTCTCGTGATCGGGCGGGCGACGACAGTCGAGTCACGCGCCAAAGAACTCGCGGGTATCGATCCTGAATTCAGCAAAGGCTGGGATCTCATTCAGGGGATTCGATAGGTCGTCAGGGGGTGCAAAAGACCGCAATTGTTGTAATCGCCCCCCGTCGATTCGAGCGTAACCTTTCGTATGGCAGGAAAAGACGATGACGGAAAAACGGGGTTTCCGGACCCCGAGGAAATTTCGAGGAAACTCTCCGATTTTCTCAAGTCGAGTTTCGGAGAAAATGTTTCCTTTTCGACGATGGCGGAGGGGATGAATCCTTTTTCCCAGAACCCGGAAGCGACTGGAGAGAGCCACGATCTCAGGGAGGGACAGGTTGCGAAAATTTTTGAGTTCGATCTTCTCCCCCGCCAGATCAAGGCCCACCTCGATCGCTATGTGATCCGTCAGGATGAGGCGAAAAAGGCCGTCTCCATCGCGGTCTGCGACCACTACAATCACGCCAAGTATCTGAGACGTCTCGAGAAAACAGACCCCGAAGCGGCGAAGCGGATCGAGTACGCCAAACAGAATGTGATTATTGTCGGGCCTACCGGGGTGGGAAAGACCTACCTCGTGAAACACATCGCTGATCTCATCGGGGTGCCCTTCGTCAAAGCCGATGCTACGAAGTTTTCCGAAACCGGCTACGTTGGCGGGGATGTTGATGATCTTGTCAGGGAACTTGTGCGCAAGGCGGACGGCGATGTGGAACTCGCCCAGTACGGGATCATTTACATCGATGAGATCGACAAGATCGCCTCAGCCGGAAACACCGGTGGTCGTGATGTGAGCGGTCGCGGGGTCCAGACCACCCTTCTGAAGCTGATGGAGGAGACCGAGGTCCCCGTCCGTAATCCGCAGGACATGCAATCCCAGATGCAGGCCATGCTCGAGATGAGCCGGGGGGGAGGGAAAAATGCCCGGGAAACGATCAATACCCGTCACATCCTTTTTATCGTGAGCGGAGCCTTTTCGGGCCTTGAGAAAATCATCGAACGGCGTCTGCGCCGGGGACCGATCGGCTTTGCCGCCGAGGCGCAGGGAGCTGCGGAGGCGGGACCCGGGGGTAACGAACCCGGAACCCAGGACTTCATCGACTTCGGATTTGAGGCCGAATTCATCGGACGTCTCCCGGTGCGTGTTGTCTGCGATCATCTCGACGCCGGGGACCTCTTCAATATCATGAAGAACTCCGAAGGCAGTCTCATTCGCCAGTACGAGCGCGAGTTCGAAGCCTATGGAATTCAGGCGATGTTCACCGACGAGGCCCTTCACAAAATCGCCGCGTCCGCCTCGCTGGAGAAGACGGGGGCGAGGGGACTCATGACCGTGGCTGAAAGGCTTCTCCGTCATTTCAAATTCGAGTTGCCCGGGACCTCCATTACCGAACTGACCATCGGCACGGACCTGGTCGATGACCCGGTTTCGACCCTGGCCTCGCTCCTCGCCGGGGCCGAGGTGGTGGGGGATTCCAAGGTGATCAGTGAGATCACCGCTTTCCGGAGAAGGTTCGAAGAAGAGCACGGGGTCCGTCTCACCTTTGACAGCGAGGCCGTCTCGCGGGTCGCCGCACTTTCCGCTGAGCGGGGACAAAGCGCGCTGCAGTTGTGTGAGGAAAAGTTTCGCGACTTTCAATTCGGCCTGCAACTCATCCGGAAGAATACCGGGCAAAAGAATTTCCCGGTCACGGCGGAGGCGGTTGAAGACCCGGACCGCTACCTCAGCAACCTGGTGGTGTCGAGCTACCGGGACGAGACCGGGGAGTCGCCGGACTGATTCAGCTTCACCTGATTCAGTTCGCTGCTTTTCCGACGTCCAGAATCCATGCCGATAGAATCGCTGACGCCTCCCGGTCATCGCCGGAGGCGCGGTCGAGCAAGGGAAGATCCTGGGCGGGAACGATCGCACGAATGAGATTGTCGTCGGCCTCGTCGGCGTCTTCGTCATTTGGATCGAATACATCGGGGTGAACGACCAGGGCGTCCCATTCCCGCTTGCCCCGGCTGAGACTGTTGCTCGCAATCCACATCTGTGTGTTAATGAACTCCTCGCTATCTTCCGCCTTCGCACTGCGCGGGATTGCAATGATGACGAGGTCGGGAACAAGCGGCCGGACCCGGTGGGAGGCATCTTTTTTGAGCTGATAACGGGTCAGGTTTTCGACCGGCCAGGGGATCGTCATGATGCTGGCACCGGGATGAGTTTTTTCCAGGATCCCGGCAATTGAGGCGTCGAACGGTGGCATCGCAAGAACCTTTACCGGTAGTCCCTTCTGTAGTTTTGTCAGGGTCATGGCGAGCGGATCCGGGATCGGCGATGTGTCAGGGGAGGTGATCTCTTTTCCGGTGATCGTGCCGGCCAGTGCTTCGGCGATGCGTCGATGACCGCGGAGATTCGGATGGATCTCATCGCTCATCGAGAGCCGCCAGGCTTCGGGATCGCTTAGACGGAGGGCATTGAGCGAAGCAAAGGTATCGCAGAGAGGTATCTGCAGTTCGCGGGCAACGGAGCGAATCACCTCTGCATAGGCAACGACTTTTTCCACTGGTCGTTCCGTGGTCGTGAGGACCGCGTTCGGGGTGCAAAGGATCACCTCGGCACCAATCCCCCTGCATTTGGACACGATATCGATGAGATTCTCCCGGAAGGCTCCGATGGGAAGTTTGGCCACGTCGTTGAGTCCGAACATGATCGTGACGAGATGGGGGCGGTGGGTGAGTACGTCACTGACGATGCGTCCCAGCCCGTTGGCTGTCGTGTGGCCGCTTCTTCCGGAATTGATGACCGTCACACTGGTGTCGGGGTGCGCGTCGCGAAGGGCCTCGGCAAGCAGCTCCGGATAGGCCCGGCGTCCTCCCGTATGGTAATAGAGACCGGTGACGCTGTCGCCAAAGCAGACAATCTTCAGCGGCTTTCCTCCGGCGGAAAGCAGCGCGCGCGTTTTCAAGGGTGCCCTGGTTTCCGCGATTTGTGAGATCCCGGAAGTGATGGCTGTCGCGAATAGCAGGGAGAGAACCGGAATGAGGAGCAAGGGTTTCATTCGGAGAAAGGATAATGTCAGGATCAAGGCTTACCCTGCTTCGCGTTTTTCTTTTTGGCCGCTTCCTTCCCCAGCCAATCACCTTTGAAATAATCGATCCGCCTCCCCGCCTCTCCCTCTTCGCTGATGGAGGTAAAGGCCGATGCCTCGAAGGGAAAGGCGAGCGGTGAATGTTCGTGAAAGAGGGCGGCCGATTGGAGGGCAATGAGTTGCTCCACCGGATGGTTGGTGTGGTTGACCACGTCGATGATCGTAATCCTCGGATCGGTCTCCCCGATCAGACCGAGGAACTCCGCGGCGCGAAGACGGACGAGGGAATTCTCATCCTTGAGGAGAGGTCGGGCGAGATCTGTCAGTTCGCTCGCTTCGTTTCCGAAGGCGGAGCAGACTATGAGCGCCCAGGTCCGGATCTTCGGATCATCTGAGGCGAGGGCGGTTTTCAGGGCTCCTTCACTGTCTCCGAAAGGCTTCAGCATCAGATCCGCCGTATCGATGAGACGGGCGATCTCATCGGCATGTTCCTTGCCGTAGGCCACGGGATTCGCCGTGGCTTCGTCATAGAGCAGACTCTCGGGAATAAAGCCGAGGTCAGGCAGCGCCTTGAGGCGCTCCTTCAGGCCTGCGCGCAGGGAGAGTAAAGTTCCCTGATGGGCAGGATCGTAGGCCAGGTTTCTAACTTCGTGAGGATCGCTGCTCAGGTCGAAAAGCATCTCCGGGGTTTTTGCCTCGAAGAACTGTCGCTGATCGGACCCCAGTTTTCCCTCATTGTAGAGTTCCCTCCACTCCCGATAGGCCGCCTGGTGGTAGCGATAGTTGTTCTGAAGCCCGTCGGGCTGATAGGGTTGATAGTTGCGGATGTATTTCCAGTCACCGATGCGGAGCGAACGGACGAGATCAATCTTTTCGTCAAAGCGGTCCGCGTAAGCGAGGGCGCTGTCACGGGCGACAAGTTCCGCGCTGGTCGTGCCTTCGCCGAGAAAGGGAACTCCGTCCATGGACGCGGGGATTTCGACTCCGGCGAGTTTGAGGACGGTGGGGGCAAAATCGATGAAACTGACAAATCCTCCCGTGGTCGAGCCGGGTTTGAAATCAACGAGATGCTTCCACTTCTCGGGGATGCGAACCACCAGCGGGACATTGAGGCCGCTCTCGTATAAGTAGCCCTTGCTCCGGGGAAGAACTCCGCCGTGGTCACCGAAGTAAAAGACAAAGGTATCCTCGAGCAGGCCATCCTCTTGCAGTCGGGCGACCGTGTCACCGACAATTCCGTCGATCGCCTGCATGCGGTCAAGGTAGCGGGCGAAGGTGTAGCGGAAGAGCGGAGTGTCCGGAAAGTAGGGAGGCAGTGTCACCTTCGCCGGATCGTGGACGGTCTTTTCGGATTCAAGGATTTTCACGTCGAAATGCAGGCTGCTCTCGTGAGACTCGGCATGACTCTGCATATGGAAAAATGGCTGTGCCGGATCGGGGCGGTTGCGCCAGTCAGCCGTCTTTGACGAGTCGTCCCAGACACCGGGGCCTTTGACGAAGTTGTAGTCCTCCTTGGAGTTGTTTGTCGTGTAGTAGCCCGCATCGCGCAGGGTGGCGCTGAATGGTCGCAGGTCGGCGGGAAGGGTGACCGGCTTCGCGCGGCGGTGAAATTGGGTCCCGAGCCGCGGTGCATACGCTCCGGTCGCAAGCGTGGTGCGGGCGACCGAGCAGACCGGGGCATTGGAGAAGGCGCGCGTGAAAGTGATGCCGTGTGCGGCAAGCGCTTCGATGTTCGGAGCGGCGGCTCCATTCTCGTCGAAAAGTTTCAGGTAGTGCTTCGAATTGTCCTCGGAAACGATCCAGACAATGTTGGGGTGATCCGCGGCATTTACGGAGGAGAGAAGTGGGCAGAGGGCGGTCGCGAAGAGAAGAGCGGGGGCCAGTCGGGGGATCATGCTGCCATCATCGTAAAAGTGAGGCCGCTTGAAAAGCCCTGATTCAGGGAGCAACTGTCCCGATGGGCGGCGTAACCATCAGCGAATGGCAGACATGGGAAATGGGGAAAACGAAATCGAGATCCGGGTGGAGGCGGGGGAGGCACTTCTTCCCGATCTCAACCTCTGGCTCGATCCTCATCGCTCCCGCGACTTTGCCTTTATCTCCCACGCGCACGCCGATCACTTCGCCCCGCATCGCCGAATTCTCTGCTCGACACCGACGAGGCGATTGATCGAAGCGCGCTTCGGGTCTGCCGCAAAAGCTGAATTTCTCAGCCTCGACTTCGGAGAGCGGATTTGTCTGGAAGGAGAATTTCAGGTTGAGTTGCTCCCCGCCGGTCATATTCCCGGCTCGGCCATGCTTTTCATCGAGCGAAGCAGGGACGGGGCGTCTCTTCTCCACAGCGGCGATTTCAAAACCCGGCCGGCCCCGGGAGCCGAACCCAATTCGCCGCGCCACGCTGATACACTCATCATGGAGACCACCTTCGGTCTTCCGAAGTTCCGATTTCCCCCTTCATCCGGAGTGATCGCGGGAATGGCAAAATTTGCCTCCGAGGCCGTTGAGGACGGTGAGATCCCGGTGTTCATGGCCTACTCGCTCGGCAAGGCGCAGGAGATTCTCCTGTCGCTTCATGAGATGTCTCCGGAACTGAAGTTTCAGCTGCATGAGTCGGTCGCGAAAATGAATGAGGTCGTCTCCGGACTCGGATACCAACTCCCCCCTTGCGAGATCTTTGCACCGAAGGATCGGGATCCCGCTGGTCACGTCGTGATCGTGCCTCCCAACGCCGGACGCAGTCTCGCGCTGCGGCGTTTGCGGAAATCCGTCCGGCTCGCCATAATCAGCGGGTGGGGCATGGATGCGGGCGCAAAGTATCGCTACCAGTGTGATGAGGTTTTTCCGCTCTCGGACCACGCCGGATACGACGACCTCCTTGCCTTTGTCGACGAGGTCAAACCGCGCCGCGTCTACACGATCCACGGCTATTGTGCCGAGTTCGCCTCCGACCTTCGCGGTCGCGGCATCGAGGCCTGGCCACTCGCGGGAGAGACTCAGCGTGAACTGGAGTGGGAGAGATCACCGGAGCCGGGCGAAGGGCGGGGTCTTTCAGAATCGGACGAGGAGGAGCGGCCGTCTTCGGAGTTTGGCGGGTTCACCTCCGTCTGTGAAGCGATCGCTTCGGTGACGGGTAAGTTGCGCAAGCGTGAGATTCTCGCCGCCTACCTCAAGGAACTCGAAGCGGATCGCCTTGAAATGGCCGTGCGTTTTCTTTGCGCGAAACCGCTCCCGCGAAAAGGCGGGATTCGGGCCACCAGCGTCGGTTGGGCTCTCCTTCGTCAGGCTATTCTGGAGGTCAGCGGACTCACCCTCGCGCAATACCGTCAGATTTCGGCCAGCCAGGCGGATGCGGCGAGGACGACCTGGCTGGTGCTTCGCGGCAGGACCAACCCGAGGCCGCATACCCTCGCTGAGGTGGACGCGATCTTCCGGGCTACCGCCCTCGAGAAAAGCCAGGGAGGTAAAGTGCGACTCCTGCGCGAGGCGTTGTCAGGATTTCACCATGGCGAGGCTTCGCTTCTTGTCGGAATCCTCACCGGAGATCTCCGCATCGGCTTGAAAGAAGGTCTCCTCGAGGAGGCGATCGCCCTGGCTTTCGGTCAGGATCCTGATGAGGTGCGCGAGGCTCACATGCTCCTCGGAGATGCGGGCGAAACGGCCTTGCTGGCAAAAAAGGGTGAACTCGCCTCGGCCGGGGCAGTTTGGTTTGTCCCGGTGAAGGTGATGCTGGCCAGCCCGGAGGAATCGGCGGCCGACATCGTGTCCCGTCTTGGAGGGGAGGGGCAGGCTATCTGGCTCGAGGACAAGTTCGATGGCATTCGCGCCCAGCTTCACCGGCGGGGCGATGAGGTGGGCCTTTATTCCCGCGACCTTCGCCCCCTGCAAGGGGAGTTTCCCGAGCTCATCACTGCGGCAAGGCACCTCGATCGTGACGTCATTCTCGACGGAGAGATCATTGCCTACGCCGAGGGAAAAAGGCTCACCTTTTTTGATCTCCAGAAGCGTCTCGGACGCCGGGACACCCGGATAGATCAGGGGGATCTCTTTTTCGGCGAAGCGGTCCCGGTGCGCTTTATTGCCTTCGATCTCCTTGGCCTGGATGGAGAAGGATGGCTGAACCGCCCTCTTTCGGAGCGGCGGGCGATGCTCGATAGGATCGCCTTTCCGTCCGGGATCAGCCCTTGCGACGTGTTCCGCGCCGTGACGGAGGCAGAGGTCGAGGAGGCGTTCAACGCGTCGCGCCGTCGTGACAATGAGGGCCTCATCGCGAAAGCCCCCGACAGCCTTTACACGCCGGGGAGGAGAGGAAAGCAGTGGCTGAAGCTCAAGAAGGCGATGCCAACCCTCGACGTCGTTGTCGTGAAAGCGCAGCAGGGACACGGCAAGCGGGCTCATGTCCTCAGCGACTACACCTTCGCCGTCCGTGATGAGGAGAGTGGCGCGCTGCGTGTCATCGGAAAGGCTTATTCCGGACTGACGGATCTGGAGATCGAGGAACTGACGGAGATTTTCAGAAGCCGTACCATTGAGAAGAGCCGCGGGATTCATCTCGTCGAGCCGGAGATTGTGCTCGAGATCGCTTTTGACTCGATCAATCCCAGTAAACGCCACGATTCCGGGCTCGCGATGCGCTTCCCGAGAATCAAGGCGATCCGGCGCGACAAGACCGTCGACGGGATCGATACCCTCGCCTACGCGAGAAAGCTGGCCGGGCTTGCAGCGGGGTAAAGGTAGGGTTTCCTCCTGCCTCCGAACTTCCTTCTCTGCCGTAATCTGCGGCAATGAATCAAAACGTGCTCGTGATTGGAGGCAGTTCGGGGGTGGGACTGGAGATTGTCAGGCTTCTCTCGGCCCGGGGAGATCATGTCACGGCCGCCTCACGGACGCAGGGCGGGATCGCCGATCTGCCGGGAGTCTCGTGGCAAAGTTATGATGTCACTGACCGGAACGCGTCCCTGACACTCCCTGAAACGCTCGACGGGTTCGTTTACTGTCCGGGAACGATTCAGCTCAAGCCATTTCAGCGGCTCACCGATGACGACTTTCAGTCAGAGCTCGAAGTCAATTTTCTCGGGGCGGTCCGGGCCATTCGACTCGCCTATCCCGCTCTGAAGAAATCGGGAGCCGGCTCCATTGTCCTCTTCTCCACCGTTGCGGTCGGAACCGGGCTTCCCTATCACGCGGGGATTGCCTCGGCCAAAGGTGCCATTGAGGGACTTTCCCGCACGCTCGCGGCGGAATTCGCGCCGGTGATCCGGGTCAACTGTCTGGCCCTCTCTCTCACCGACACTCCACTTGCGGCGGGTTTGTTAGGCAGCGAGGAAAAGAGAAAGGCGTCGGCAGAGCGTCATCCTCTCAAGCGGATCGGCGATGCTGCCGAGGTGGCGGGGGCGGCGGCTTTTCTCCTTGGCCCCGGTTCCGGGTTCATGACCGGTCAGGTCATGAAAATCGACGGCGGTATTTCGACGCTGAAGCTCCTCTGATTGATGTCCCGCGAGATCACACTGGTGTTTCCCCATCAGCTTTTCGCCTCTCATCCCGCTCTCGCGAAGCGGCGTCCGGTTTATCTGATCGAGGACACCCTTTTCTTCGGAGATCCGTTTGCCTCACCGGGGCGGTTCCACCGGCAGAAGATCCTGCTTCACCGTGCCTCGATGAAGGCTTATGCCACACGTCTGACGGAGGGGGGGTATGAGGTGCACTACATCGGGTATGATCGAGAGGCGACTATTGGGAGTGTCCTAACAAAGCTGCGAAAAGAGCATCGGTTTGACGTCATTGTCACGGCTCATCCGGTCGATTTTCTGCTCGAGAAGCGGCTCCGTCGATTTGGAGAATGTGAGGGTGTCGACCTGACATTCACCGGAACACCGATGTTCCTGACTCCGCTGGACTGGGCGGAGACTCATTTTGCTTCACGAAAAAAGCCGTCCATGGCCGCCTTTTACGAGGCGCAACGTCGCCGCATGGGCATCCTCGTCGATGAAAGTGGAAAGCCGGTCGGCGGACGCTGGAGCTTCGATGAGGAGAACCGGAAAGGGATGCCGAAGAAGGGGCTTGAGGTGCCCGCTGATCCGGTGGCACCGCGTCGTCGAGAAGTGACCGACGCGGCGGTCTATGTCGCAGAGCGGTTTTCGGATTATCCGGGCAGGGCGGAACCCTTTTCCTATCCGGTCACCCACGAGGATGCGTCGGCCTGGCTCGACCATTTTCTTGAGTGGCGTCTCGCGGGATTCGGTCCCTGGGAGGATGCGCTCTCCGAGCGTGAGGCCATCCTTTTCCACAGTGTCCTCACTCCCTCGCTGAACATCGGCCTGCTCACCCCGCAGCAGGTCGTTGACCGGACTCTGGCATTTGCCGCGTCCAACTCCGTGCCGCTGGCCTCGCTGGAGGGATTCCTGAGGCAGATCATCGGATGGCGGGAGTTCATGTTTCAGATGTACGAACGCCATGGCGTCGAGATGCGGAACCGGAATTTCTTTAATCACGAACGCGACATGCCGCAAAGTTTCTGGACAGCGGAGACCGGGGTGGCTCCCATTGATCTGGTCATATCACGGGTCCTCGATAGCGGCTACGCGCATCACATCGAGCGGCTCATGGTGCTGGGGAATTTCATGCTCCTTTGTCAGTTCTCGCCGAAGCAGGTCAACGACTGGTTTATGGAGCTCTTCATTGATGCCTATGACTGGGTAATGGTCCCCAATGTCTATGGCATGAGCCAGTTCGCCGACGGAGGAATCTTCACGACAAAGCCCTATTTCTCCGGTTCAAACTATCTCAGGAAAATGTCTGATTACCGCACTGGAAAATGGGGTGAGATCTGGGACGGACTCTTCTGGAGCTTCATTGACCGGCACCTCGATTTTTTCAAAGGCCAGTATCGTCTCAGCATGATGGCGAAGACCTGGGAGAAAATGGATTCTTCGAAGAGGGAAGGGCATTTGCGGGTGGCTGCGGGAGTTCTTGAGAATCGATGAATGGGGGCGTTTCCCGGATGGAAAGGGACAGGTTCCTCTCGTATTAGTTTCCTCTGGTATTACCCCATGGAAAGGACTGCATTTCTGGCCTAGGCTCTGTCGGAGAACACCGCCATGAGTAATTGCTGCCAGCATCCCGAACCCGAGCCCGAGCCGGTCAAGAAGGCCTGTTGCGGTCACTCCCATGACCACGTTTCCGCCGAAACCGTAAAGCCACCCTCCGGAGCAAAGTATTTCTGCCCCATGTGTCCCGGCGTGGAGTCCGACAAACCCGCCGACTGCCCGAAGTGCGGGATGACGCTCGACCGCAATCCTTCCTGGAAAGCCGGGGCAATCTCCCGCTACACCTGCCCCATGCATCCGGAAGTGGTGCAGGACCTTCCGGGCGACTGTCCGAAGTGCGGGATGGCACTGGAGCCTGTTCTCACTGCCGGCGCGGAGGATGACGAAAACGGCGAGGAGCATGAACTGCGTCGTCGTCTTTGGATTGCCGGTCTCCTGACATTGCCGGTCTTTGTCCTCGCGATGGCGCACCTCGTTCCAGGGATTGGCCACGACCACTGGATCAATGGCGAAGTCTCGCGGTGGATCCAGGCGCTCCTCAGCACCCCCGTGGTGCTGTGGGCCGGCGCTCCTTTTTTCCGTCGTGGCTGGGTTTCACTCCGCAGTGGCCACTGGAACATGTGGACGCTGATCAGCATCGGGGTGGGGGCCGCCTACCTCTACAGCCTCGTCGCTTTTTTCTTCCCCGCCCTTTTTCCCGACTCGATGCGCACGCATGGTGGAGTAGCGCTCTACTTTGAGGCGGCGGCAGTCATCATCGTCCTCGTCATCGTCGGGCAGTGGCTTGAGGCGCGCGCGCGCGGTCGGACCGGCAGCGCGATCCGGGCGCTTCTCGATCTTGCTCCACCCACGGCGCGTCGGGTCACTACCACCGGCGACGAGGAAGTGCCGCTCGCCGAAGTCGCCGTCGGTGATCGACTGCGCGTGAGGCCGGGGGACAAGATTCCGGTCGACGGGATCATCGTCGAGGGCACCTCCCCGATCGATGAGTCCATGCTTACGGGCGAGTCCATGCCTGTGGCTAAGTCCCCCGGTGATCATGTCTCGGGCGGCACGGTCAATGGAACTGGCGGATTTGTCATGCAAGCGGAGCACGTCGGCGACGAGACGCTCCTCGCGCAGATTGTTGAAATGGTGGCACAGGCGCAGCGGAGCCGCGCTCCGATCCAGGGACTGGCGGATAAAGTGGCCTCGTTTTTTGTGCCTGCCGTGCTCGCGGTTGCCGTGATCACTTTCGCGCTCTGGTGGTGGCTTGGACCGGAACCCGTGCTGGCTTTCGCCATCGTCAATGCGGTGGCGGTTCTCATCATCGCCTGCCCTTGTGCCCTCGGTCTCGCCACGCCGATGTCCATCATGGTCGGGGTGGGGCGCGGCGCTCGCGAGGGCATCCTTCTTAAAGATGCCGCGGCTCTTGAACGTCTTGAGAGGGTCACGACTCTGCTCGTCGATAAAACAGGCACTCTCACCGAGGGCCAACCGCATTTTTCCCTCGCGATTCCCGTCGCCGATGAAAGCCCGGAGCGGCTCCTCCTCCTTGCCGCTTCCCTCGAGCAGTCGAGCGAACACCCTCTCGCCTCGGCGGTGGTCAAGGCGGCCACGGCAGCGAACTTGTCCCTGCTTCCGGTGGAGGATTTTGCCTCGAGCACGGGTGGTGGTGTCTCCGGTCGGGTCGACGGGCGTGAGCTTCTCATCGGTAAAGCCGACTTCCTGCGTGAGAAAGGAGTGTCCGGCACCGAAGCGCTGGAGCTTCAGGCCTCGGAGCGGCAGGCCCTTGGCGAAACGGCGCTTTTCCTGGCGATCGATGGTGAGGCAAAAGGGTTGCTCACCGTCTCCGACCCTATCAAGACCACTACGCTGGAAGCTCTCAAGAGCCTGCATGATCTCGGAGTGAAGGTCATCATGCTCACGGGAGATCACGAGCGCACCGCCTCGGCAGTCGCAAAACAGCTCGGACTCGACGAGTTCAAGGCGGGCGTGACTCCTGCCGGAAAGATCACTGAGGTCCGCCGTCTCCATGACGCCGGGGAAATCGTCGCCATGGCCGGCGATGGGATCAATGACGCGCCCGCGCTCGCCGCCGCCGATGTCGGCATCGCCATGGGCACCGGGGCCGATGTTGCGATGGAAAGCGCAGGCATCACCCTGCTGGGCGGCGACCTGATGGGCATCGTGCGGGCGCGCAAGCTCGCCCGCGCCACCCTGCGGAACATCAAGCAGAACCTGTTCTTCGCCCTGGCCTACAACGCTGCCGGCGTACCGGTGGCGGCCGGCGTCCTGTATCCATTCCTGGGCATTCTGGTATCGCCCATCTTTGCCGCGGCGGCAATGAGCCTGTCGTCGATCTCGGTGATCACCAACGCCTTACGACTGCGCAGCGTGCGTATCTGAGCGATGCGATAGCACATCAACGAAAACAGGAGAAACGTATGGAATGGCTGAGTCAGAACTGGCTAGGAATCGCCTTCGGTATCGGCTTGCTGTTGCTCATGCGCCGCTTTGGTATGGGCTGTGGTGGCGGGCATGGCGGCAGCGGTCATCGGCACGGGGCAGGAAGTCATAGTGGTCGCGTTGGTGCGCAGGGTGATGGAGCCACAGGTACGCCACCGTCGCAAGCTGCCGACCCGGTGAGCGGCCGGCCGGTGGACCCGCATAGCGCCATTGCTTCGGTCTATCGCGGTGCGCCCGTCTATTTCGAGTCGCGCGCCAATCGGGACCAGTTCGAGGCCTCGCCCGAGCAGTTCCCGATCACCCCGGTGGCAACGCCGGCGGCGCCGCAACACAGGCGCGGGCATTGTTGAGCGCAACGGTCGACCATGATTTCCCTTGTTGAACCTGCTCACGTGCCTTCCGCGCATTCCATGTACGCCCCGGTCGAAGTCGTCGGCGCGGGGCCAAGTGGTCTCGCCGCCGCGATCACGCTCGCTCGCGGCGGCAGGCGTGTCGTTGTGCATGAAGCCCAGCCCGAGGTCGGCCATCGCTTCCGGCGTGATCTCCAGGGACTCGAAAACTGGTCGGGTACGCGCGACGTGCTCGATGTTCTGCGCGACCTGGGCCTTACTCTGGACTTCGACCGGGCGCCGTGCGCGCAGGGCATCGGCTTTGACGCCTGGGATCGCCGCTACCCCTTGCGCTCTTCGACGCCGCTCTGCTACCTGGTTGAACGCGGCCCGGGCCGCGGCAGCCTCGACCGGGCATTGCTCGATCAGGCCCTCGCTCTCGGAGTCGACGTGCGCTTCGGAAGCCGCAGGGAGCGGCTGGAAGGCCCGGGAATCTTTGCCTTGGGTCCCCGCTCGGCCAGTGCCATTGCTGTCGGTTACCACTTCGAGACCCACCAGGAAGACGGGTTCTGGATCATCCTCGACGACGCACTCGCGCCGGCGGGGTACGCCTATCTGCTGGTGATGGGAGGGCGTGGCACGATCAAGACCTGCATGTTCAAGAATTTTTCCCGGCGGCGGACTTACGTCGAGCGTACCGTTGAGCGCTTCCGTCGTCTGCTTGATTTCGACATGCGGAATTCGCGTTTCCATGGCGGCGTTGGTAACTTTTTCGTGCCGACGACCGCGCACCGCGGTCAGCACGCCATAGCGGGCGAACAAGCGGGCTTCCAGGATGCGCTCGCTGGCTTCGGCATGCGCTACGCAATTCAGTCGGGCGTCATGGCAGCGCAATGCCTGCTCGAAGAAACCGACTACGAAGCGTCCTGGCAGCAACAGATGAAACGCCAGATCGAGACGGCCTGGGTGAATCGCGCAATCTACGAGCACCTCGGCAGTCATGGTTACCGTTGGCTGCTGCGTGTGCAGGCGTGGACCGGAGACTCCTCCAGATTTCTGCGCTGGCTCTATCGACCGGCGCGCCTTCGGCGCCTGCTGCTGCCCTGGGCGCAGCGGCGTTCGGCCCTGGGCATCACCGTTCGTGCTGTCGATGACAAAGCCCCTCCGCCGAACAGCAACGGCGTGAGGCGTCGGCAACCGAGCGCCGCTTGACCCATGAGGGCGCGACTAAATCCGACAGGGCCTCCGACAAATGCCGCCGGCGGTCGTGCCATGCAGCCAGCCACACGTCCCCAGATCAAGCTCTGGGTCACCGCCATTACAGTGATTTTTTAACGCAAACCAAGGAGAAGATGATGAACAAGGACCACACCAAAGCGACACCGAGAAAGCGCGACGACCGCGACCCTGTCTGCGGTAAGCACATCAATCGCAACAAGGCGCACATTACCGTCGTCTATGAAGGCGACGAATACCTGCTCTGTTGCCCACTGTGCCAGGCCGAGTTCGAACGCGACCCAGGGCGCTACGTGCGCTGATGCCCCGTGATCGCTAGCTGCGCCGGCAAACAGTTTCCTGAAAGACGCCATGAGTCTCAGCAAGCTTGAAACTCGGGATCTGTATCGTCGGCGCGCGAAGCGATACGACTGGTCAATCCGAATCTATCGGCTGTTTGGCTTCGACATGCAACGCTACCGGCAGGAAACCATAGCGGCGCTGGGCCTTTGCCCCGGCGATCAGGTTGTCGAACTTGGCTGTGGGACGGGTCTCAATTTCGAGTATGTGCAGCAGGCAATCGGTCCCGCCGGGAAGATCATCGGTGTGGACCTCACCGACGCCATGCTGGATGTGGCCAGGGAGCGTATTTCGCGAGAGCGCTGGACGAATGTGAAACTCTTGCAGGCGGACTTCGCTCATTGGCAATTTCCCGCCGACGTCTCCGCTGTCTATTCCACGTTCGCCATTACCTTGGTGTCCGAGTACGAGCAGGTCATCAAGAGGGCAAGCCGTGCCCTGCGACCGGGCGGGACCATGGCGGTGTTGGACATGAAAGAACCCGCGAGTTGGCCGCGATGGCTGGTGAAATTGGCGGTGTGGTTGAACAAGCCGTTTGGTGTGAGCCTGGATCTGGCGGATCGCCACCCGTGGGAGTCCATTCGGCGATATTTGAAGCCAGTCGACTACAAGGAATACTATTTTGGCGCGATCTATCTGTGTGCCGGCCGGAAAGATGGCCAACTGAGGCCAGAGGTCGATCCGCCGGGGGCAAGGGTGGCGAAGCCCTCCGTCCACACCGTTGCATAAGCGCGTTTCGACCACCGCGACCAGATCGGCGCTTTCTGAAACGCCATTCGAGCCGAGCAGGAGAAAACATATGTACAGACAATTTCTGTCACTCGCTGTGGCCGCCGCACTCAGCCAGGCTGCCCTGGCCGACGAAGCCACCGTGAAGAAAGCGGTTGAAGAGAAACTGGGAGCCGTCGTTACCAGTGTCACCCGGACGCCCTATCTCGATCTCTACGAAGTCTACGTCAATGGCCAGGTCGTCTACACCGATGAGAAAGTGTCGGTACTGCTCGTCGGCTCGCTGATCGACGGCAAGACAATGAAGAACGTGACCTCCGAACGGATACAGAAGCTTAGCGCGATAAAGTTCGCGGACTTGCCCCTGGAACTGGCAGTCAAGCAGGTGCGCGGCGATGGTCAACGCGTTTTCGTGACCTTCGAGGATCCGAACTGCGGCTACTGCAAGCGGTTGGCGAAGGAAATCGCCAAGCTGGACAACGTCACCATCTACACGTTTCTCTATCCGATCCTCTCGCCCGATTCGCTCGAAAAGTCCAACCGGATCTGGTGTTCCACCGACAAGGCCAAAGCGTGGAACGAGTGGATGCTCGATGGCNNTCAGCGGCACGCCGACGATCTTCTTTGCCGATGGCGAGCGCGTCCCCGGCGCTATACCCCTCGCCAAAATCGAGGAGAAACTCGCCCAGGCGCCGCGACCGTTGAAGTGATCTTCCGGGAGGCGCCGGCCTGGTGAGCTGGAGGACACGATGGCTCTTTGGCACGGACGGCTGCGCGTCGCCATCACAACGATCATCCCCGGCGCGCCACGAGACTTCGAAATGCATTTGGCACGCGTCTACTCGGGAGACGCATCACGAATCTGGCTGGCAGAATGGGGTCGTCAGAACACGGAAACAAAGCACGCTACGCTCCTGCCTCGGCGCCTGAGGCTATATCTGCGCGACCCCAGGACGCTGGCTGCCTGAGGCGTCGGGACAGTGATGAATCTCGATGGTCGAATGAACGATTTCTTCGTGGACTGACAAGCGCTCACGGACAACGCCTGGGGTCAGCGTTGCATCGTGAGTTACTACCGTCAACGCGCACGAATAGACCTTCTTGCCCACGCGCCAGACGTGCAGGTCGGTGATTCGGGCGTCACCCGCATTGGCCCTCATTTCCACCACTTCCCGAATCTCATCGACCACCGGATGATCCATCTCCCGGTCCAGCAGCACCTTGCCCGTGGCGGCGATCAGCCCCTTTGCCCAGACTGCGACCAGTACGGCGCCGACAATGCCCATGAGCGGGTCCAGCCATGACCAGCCGTACACCCAGCCACCAAACAGAGCCACGATGGCCAGCACCGAGGTGGCCGCGTCGGCGATGACGTGCAGATACGCCGATTTCAGGTTGAGGTCGTGATGGTGACCGTGGTGGTCATGGCCGTGATCGTGTCCATGCGAATGACCATGATCGTGATGCTGAGCCTTGCCGAGAATCATTGCGCAGACGACATTTACCACCAGTCCGAGGATGGCAATCACAATCGCTTCCTTGTACTGGATGGGTTGTGGCGAAACGATCCGCTCCACTGAACCCACCACCATCATCACCGCCACGCCGAGCAGGAAAATGGCACTGGCAAAGCCGCTCAGAATCTCGATCTTCCAGGTGCCGAAGGCAAAACGCGGGTCTTTGGCGTAACGCCGGGCTGTGGCATATGCCGTCGCGGAAAGGCCAATCGCAACGGCGTGTGAACTCATGTGCCAGCCGTCAGCCAGCAGGGCCATCGAGTTGAACCACCAGCCCGCAGCAATCTCGACCACCATCATCGCGGCGGTGATCCACATCACCACCCGCGTGCTGCGCTCGGCGGCCTCGTTGCCGGTATCAAAGATGTGCTCGTGTTTCCAGTTGGACAGGCTCTCGGTGTGCATGGTGGCTCTCACTTCAGGTAGGTGCGCAGAACGTCGATCAACTCATCGGCGCCTTGCGTTCGTTCGGCATCGCTGCCGATCTCAGGGTCGGCAATGTGCGTGCGGACATGCTCTTCGAGCACCTCGGCCATCAGCCCATTGATGGCTCCGCGCACCGCCGCGATTTGATGCAGGACTTCGGCACAGCCTTTCTCGGCATCGAGCGCACGCTCCAAAGCCTCGACCTGGCCCCGGATACGTCGCACCCGGCCCAACAGCTTGGATTTTTCACGGACGGTATGACTCATACTCCAACCCTAAACCATAGCATAGGGGGGTATGGTATCAGACGCAAAGGGAAACCGCCACCGGATGACTTGCAGCTCTCCGATGGCGTGCGTTCCTGCGGCTTTAGAACCCAGCGTTTATCGAGCGCCCGAGACATCCCCAGAATTTGTCACCTTCGCATCCGTCGGGCAAAATCCCTGCGGTTCAACGCCAAGTGCCGCATTGAACTTGCTGGACATATTCTGGAACGCCACCAGCGCCGTCAGCTCGATGATGGCATCGTCGTCGAAGTGTGCGCGTAGGCGTGCGAAGTGCTCCGGTGTGGTCTGTCGTTCAGTCCACGTCATCGCTTCTGCATACGCGAGCGCCGCTTTCTCCTCCTCGGAAAACTTCGTGCTGTCCTCGAACAAAGAGAGCTCGGCAAGTTTCGCCGGATCCACACCGCGCTTCAGCACGGTCGCCGAATTGATGTCCACGCAGAACTTGCACCAGTTGATCTGCGACACCCGCACGGTCACCAGAGATCGCAAAGCGGGCTTCAGCGGCGATGCCCGACGGTCGAGCGCGCCATAGAGCGTGGCCAGGGCGGCAAATACCCTGGGCGTACGGCCCCACAGCCTTGCTGGCTCGAGCACCGAACCGTAGCGCCGCCGCTGGTTCCAGAAGAAGAGCCTGACGTACCAGGGGAATCGATGATCCGGTGACGTTCGAACGAAAGCCATACTTTCTCTCCATGTGTCCGCCGGCAAACTCTGATCGCCCCCAGCGTCGTTGGCATCGATAAAGCATGAGGCATCGGTATGCACTGCCCTATCGCATGATCGAGTGCCGGATCGCTTGGCTCCCCTGAGCCGGCGCCATCTCCCGGAAGTCGCAACTCACCCACCCTGACGAACCGAACACCGGCAACTTGAGCGACCCAGAACTGACCGTACACCGAGACCCGTCATGACCGCTGCAGCGTGTTGTCGACAGGGTGACAAACGCATGAGCGGAATGTCATTCCCCGGTCAGCGGACTGTTGGCATGGCGCTCGTAAGATGGCATCAGCGTCGGACAAGAGGTGTCCGGCGTGATCCAACCCATGTCACACGGAGAACACCATGAAAAACAAATTGGCGAAATTTTCCCTGATCGCCGCCCTGAGCGTCACCGCCGCAACAACGGCCTTTGCTCACCAGGATTACTCCGAAACTCAAATTGAGCACTGGCTCACGCATGTTCAGGAATCCAAAGGTCAGCCGACAAGCAATCAGATGGCTGCCTACGGCTACGCTTCGCCCGGGGTCGCTGCGCGCACGTTGCAGGTCGACAACGGCACCCAAGCCCTCAACGTCGCGCGTATGGAGACCGTGCGCATCGACGCCAACGGCAAGAGCGTCACCTGGACATTCGACACCCTCGGAAGCCGGCCATTTCCGCTTTCGAAGATCCTCCCGGGTACTCAGGACGTGACGGTCTACGTAAATGAAGGCGCTGCCTATAGCGGTGGCTGACACGGGAGCCTCCCGTAAACGAGGCAAAAACCATTCGTTCGGCTCGAAGCCCACCAGGGTGCCGAACGAAGACTTCGCAATACGACTTCAATCAACTCCAGGAGAACGAAAATGCTGAAAAAACTATTGATGGCTGCCGCACTGAGCGCCATCGCCGCGTCTGCTATCGCCGACAATGCTGCCCGCGCGCAAGCCGAGCAGACGATCGCAATGAAGGATGGTTCGACGCTGTACATCTTCAAGGGCGGCAAGATGGCCATGGAAGACAAGCTCGGGCGCGCCACGCGCATGGAACAGGGCGTCGTGATGGAAACCAAGGACGGCCAAAAGCTGATCATGCACGGCGATGAGGTCGGTCGGCTCGCGCCTCTGCTCAAACAAGACCACAGAGGCGCCTAGCCAGACGGCTAACTCTGCCCACTAACCAGCGGCTCCTACGGGGGCCGCTTTTGCAGTACGAGAAAAATCAAGCTACTTCGTTTGCTGGCTGTGAGGTTTGCACCCTGGGACATTGAGCAAGCGACCTGGTGGTGGTCTGCGCAGCTGATCCTGTTCGCGTCTAGTTGTTGGTTACAGCCACCTTGCCGACCATGCCGGCCTCAAGATGACCCGGGATGAGACAGGCAAAATCCACCGTCCCGGCCTCTCCGAACTGCCACACCAAACCGCCACGCTGTCCTGGCTTGAGAGTGATCATGTTGGCCTCGGCGTGCTGCATATCGGGCATCTTGCGCATCATCTCGGCGTGTTCCTTGAGCTCCGCCATCGAGCCCAGCACCAGTTCGTGCGCCAGCTTGCCCTGGTTCTTCACGAAGAAACGGACCGTCTCGCCTGCCTTGACGGTGATCTTGTCGGGAACGAAGCGCATCGAGTCATCAAGGGTCATCTGGATGGTGCGCGTGACCTTGGCCGGGTCACCCGCCTGGCCGGAGGCCGAGGCGTGCTGGTCACCAGGCATGTCGGCCACGTCGTGCATGTGCGTTGCGTGGCCGCCCGCATGATGATCGCCGGCGGCCACGGCCAGCGCAGGCACTACGCTCAGCAGGAGAAGAGTGAGTAGCTTGTTCATGCTTGAATCCTTTTTTCTTGGGGTCAATCACTGTTGTCGGGATATTTCGCTGTAAATCGCTCGTTGACGCTCAGAACCAGAAGCGCACCCCGGCAACCCACAGGGTTTCATTTCTTGGCGCCCCCTCGGCGCGAGCAATGTCGGCCGTCTGACCGAACTTCCCGGCCCATTCGACGCCGACGTAGGGCGCGAACTGACGGGAGATCTCATAGCGCAGGCGCAGGCCGGCAACGGCGTCCGAGAGACCGCTGCCAATACCGCGCGCTTCGTCGGATTTGCCGTAGAGGTTGGCCTCGATACGCGGCTGCAGTACCACGCGCTGGCTCAGCAACAATTCGTACTCGGCGCTCAGGCGCAGCGCCGTGCGTCCCTGCTCGCCAAGGTAGGCGGTGGCGTCCATCTCGAACCAGTAGGGAGCGAGCCCCTGCACACCGAAAGCGGCCCATGTCCGATCGGGGCCTTCTCCCGAATCGAAACGCACGCCGAACTGCGAATCCCAGTAGCTGGCGATGGCGTGCCCCCACAGCACTTCGGTGCGCGCGTCCTCGAGCCGGCTGTCGGCGTAGTCGCCTTCGGCCTTGATGACCAGACGATTGTAGGTCGTACCGAGCCACGCCTGCCCCTCGTAGGAAGTGGCATCACCGTCACGGCCGTAGGCGCGCTCCAGTCGGTCGAAGAGTACGGCGCCGAAGACGTGCTCATCGGCCAGCCGCAGTTGCCGCGGGCCGGGAAGCGCGTACTCGCCCTCGCCCAGGGTGAAGCCGTCCGAATAGGCGTTCGGGTCGCGTGCGTCGGCCGGGGCGCTGCCACCCTGCATTTGCATGTCACCGTGGTCCATGCCCGCCATATCGCCGGCGGTACTTGCAGGGGATGTCGCCTTCATCGGCTCCTTCCCGGCGACAGGCGGCGAGGCGTCGTGCCCCTGGTGCTGCTCGTGGCTCATCCCCTGCATCGGCATGGTCTGCGTCGCGGCAGGAGTGTCGGAAGCGGCGGGAGCGGCTCCGTGATGTCCGGCGTGCCCGTCCTGCGCCCAGGCGTTGGCGGCACCCAACATGGCGACGATTACGGCTAGCGTTTTGAATCGCGGCATGCTGTTCTCCGTTCTGATTGACGCGCTCATGTCACCACCACTTCGCGGAACATGCCCGCATCCATGTGGAACAGGAGGTGGCAGTGCCAGGCCCAGCGCCCGAGGGCGTCGGCGGTGACCAGGAAGCTCAGGCGCTGCGCGGGCTGTACCGGAATGGTGTGGCGCCGCGCCTGAAAGCGGCCGTCCGGCGATTCCAGTTCGCTCCACATACCGTGCAGGTGCATCGGGTGGGTC
>DDSV01000057.1 GCA_002344215.1 Akkermansiaceae bacterium UBA2381 | reverse complement strand
CCCCGTGACCCCGTGCCCCCGTGACCCCGTGACCCCGTGACCCCGTGACCCCGTGACCCCGTGACCCCGCGTCCTGCGCCGAGGCGAGCGTTTCCCACACGCTGGCATAACTCACCTGACCGGCGGCGATGCGGTCGCGATCCTGCTCCTGGGCGAAGACAAGTTCGCCCGCCAGTTCGAGGCTGGCGACGGCCCCCGTGAGACCGGTCGCGCGTGTGATGTGGGCGTTGCGCGAAATGAGGAAAAGTCGCAGCCGTTTGTCGGTCCGCGATTCACGGGCGGCGATGAAGTTGGTCGTGAGATGCCGCCAGTCGTTCTCGCTGTCGAAGCGACCGAGACAATCCGACAGGGCGATCTCGAGGTTTGCCGTGATCTCCTCCGCCGTGCCGCACCAGAAGAGCGCGACCACGGGATAGTCGCGGATTACATAGGGTTGGGTCCCCGACTCGACCCTGTCAGCTTCCTCCTGCCGCCGCGCCGCTTCCTCAATGGGATAACGAACCAGCCCGGGCCATTTTCTCAGGGCTTGAAAGTGGTGGTGCAAGGGCAGGGTCGCGCCCGCGCCGGTACCGTTTTCGAAAACCAAATAACGAGGCAGACGATCCGCGAGTTGGACCAGATCAACGAGGCGGCGGCGCAGCGAATCGAGCGACTCCTCGCGATCCGCTCGCATCCACGTCTGCGGCACATGAGCCTCGGCGGCGAGGGTGACGTGGAAGTGTCCGAGAGGGAAGGGATTGGCCCAGGCGAAGAAGTCGCCCGAGGGCAGCGGGACGAGTGCCGGGAACTGGCAGAAACGCTGCTGCCAGAGGATGTTCTCGGGACACAGGTAGCAGCCGCCGTGGACCTGCGCCCAGCCGGGAGGGGCCACGGTCCGGCCCCGCCCCAAGATGCCGCCGCGCCCGGGCGGGATTATAGTCCGCGTAGAAGACACGCGCGGGATCCGCAGGCGAAGCGATCTGGAATCGCTCCAGCGTGTGGAGATCATCCTGCACGATGCCCGCGTGGAGTTGGTGGGTGCAGAGCCCCTCGATCACGGAGTCGAGATCGACTCTCGGATCGCCCAGGGCGAGGAGCCGCGCCGAGAGATCCTCCCCGGCCCGTTCGTAGTGCCGCCGGATCAGGCCGGTCATCGTTTCGTGGAGGGTGTCGCTGATCATCGTTTGCCTTTCGTGTTTCAAAGAGCCCGGCTCGAGAGGACCGGGATCTCGGAAACGATGCGCGACATGGTCGGGGGAGGCTACGAAGGCTTTGCTGCGAAATGGGCTTTTGCAGAGGTAAAAAATGAGCAGGGAGTTGCATAAAAACTTTTCCAGAAGTTGGGTTTGAAAAAGTCTTTTGGAGTAGGAAGCATGAGAAATTGATGCGGAGTTGTCCGATGTAATTGCGTCAAATGCGAGTAGGTGCAGGGAAGTCGTTGATGAGATGATGTCGTGATTAGAAGCCTCCTTCAGAAGTTATGCCCCTCCTTCCAACTTCACGATCACTAAGTGGTTACTGTTCGATCCAGCCCAGCATCTTCCATCAGAAACTGGGGATGGATGAAGCCTAGAAGGGAAACGGGCAGTGAGTGGTCTGCCTGAAGCTGACTGGATGATTGTTTCACCATTCAAAATCAGAGTAAGCCACTGGACGGCCGATGCTCCTGCAGCAAATGCAGAGCAGTGTTCCCATCCTTGAAGAGTTTCCTTGCATTTCCCGCTCTGTGCATCCCAAACGAGCGTGTTAAGGTTGTCCGCACTGAGCAAGTGACGACCGTCCATCGAGAACGCTACTCTGTCGATACCTTCTTGGTGCCCTTCTAGCACGGCGAGGCATTCTCCGCTGACTGCGTCCCACTGCCGAAGTGTCTTGTCCCACCATCCCCCGCTAAGAAGGTAGCGATCATCCGGCGAGAACGCGATACTATTTACACTAAGATGCCCTCGCATCACAGAGAGACATTCCCCGCTGCTCGTTTCCCAGAGCCGGAGCGTTCCGTCATTAGACCCGCTAAGGAGGCGGCGACCATCTTGTGAGAAGGCTACCGTAAGGACATCACCTTCATGCCCTCGCATTACGGCTAGGCATTCCCCGTTGCTTGTGTCCCAAAGTCTTAGCGTCTTATCCATCGAACCGCTGAGCAGACGGCTGCCATCCGGCGAAAACTCCACACTCCAGACATGATCCTTGTGCCCACGCATCGCGGCGACGTATTCCTTGCTAATCGCATTCCACAGGCGCAACGTACCGTCTCCGGACCTGCTAAGTACGGCGCATCCGTCTGGAGAGAACGTCACTACGCTGATGCCTTCTTCATTTCCTTCTAGCACGGCGAGGCATTCTCCGCTGCCTGCGTCCCACAGCCTCAATGTTTTGTCATCTGACCCACTTAGAATGCGAGTTCCGTCTGGTGAGAATGCCACGCTATTGATATGCCTCTTATGCCCTTCCAGAACAGCAAAGGATTCTCTGCTTTGCGCATCCCAAAGCCTTAGTGTCATATCGGTCGACCCACTAAGCAGGCGGCGGTTGTCTACGGAGAACGCGACGCTGATGACATGCCAGTCATGCCCTAAAAACACGGCAAGGCATTCTCCGTTGCTTGCATTCCATAGCCGAAGCGTGTTGTCCCACGACCCACTAAGCACGAGTTGCCCATCCGCCGAGAACACTACACTGTTGACAACGCCATCATGACCCTCCATTTCGGCGATACATTCTCCGCTTGCGCAATCCCACAATCTTAACGTTTTGTCGCCCGATCCACTGACGATGCGGCCGCCGTCCGGTGAGAACGCCACGCTAGTGACCATTTCTCCATGCCCTTCCATCACGGAGAGGCATCGACCGTTATTAGAGTCCCACAAACGAAGCGTTTTATCCTTGGAGCCACTTAGCAGTCGGCGTCCGTCCGGTGAGAATTTAGCCGTGGTAACCCAATTTTCATGCCCTTGAATTATGGAGAGGCATTCGCCAGTGGTTGTGTTCCAAATTCGTATTGTCTTATCTTTAGACCCGCTTAGGAGGCGTTTACCATCCGGCGAAAACCCCACGCTTGAGACATAATCTTCATGGCCCCGCAGCACGAGGAGGCACTCCCCACCAACTACGTTCCAGAGTCGCAGTGTATTGTCCGTACTATTAGAACTGCCGGAACCACTGATCAGGCGGCTTCCATCCGGGGAGAACGCCACGCTGTTGATTCCCTCCTCATGCCCGTCGAGCACGGCGAGACATTCTCCGCTGTTCGCGTCCCACAACCGCAGGCTTTTGTCGTATGATCCGCTGAGCAAAAAGAGGTTATTTGGCGAAAACGCCACGCTTGTGACATATCCATCATGTCCTTGCAGCACGGCCAACTGTCCTGAACCGAGGCTTACGGAGGGCGGGCGTAGCGCCCGAAGCCAAAGGAAGCCTGGATGGGCTGACTCTCGTTCGCTCCTCCATTTTTCCAATAGGGCGCTGAGACTGTTCGCAGGATTGTCATTTTTCCATGATGGTGGAGATTTCCATCCATTCTTCGGATCTTCAAAGTGGCAGTTGGCTTCTGCACAGTCGTACCACCATCCAGAATTCCACAAGCATTGAAACAATCCCTGCGGGAAATCCTTCGCATGGCGGGCTATGAAGTAGATGTCCCGGCGAAGTGCCTCTTCCAGTAATCGCAGTCTGTCCCGCCCGGCATCATGCGGTAGAACAGTCAGCGTGACAGCGAAATCCCTAATCAATTCAAAAGCCATACCCGCTGCGACTTTGGCCTCTAGAAAGAAGAGAGCTTCAAGAGTTTCGATAAGTTTCGACCAGGTTTCGACCCCAGCTTGGATCTGGTGATGGGGCAGCTCGCTCAAGGCGTGGCGTTCCTCAACACTCCACGGTCCTTCGCCATTGGGATTGGCAGTGTCGGAGAAATACTCCGCAATCTCAATATGCGCCCCACAAATCACTTTCTCCCCTCCATACATCCCCATCACCGCCTGTCGCAACTGCCCGTGGAAAAAGTCCAGCATTTCGCCACGCCGCTGCAGATAGCGCCTCAGGCCGCGCTCGATACGCTGGGCAGTAAGCGCGGCCTCGTCGGATTGGAACTTGCGTTCAAGGAGATCCGCGAGTTCACGACTCGCCATGCCGACCCGGCCGAGAGCGAGGTAGCGGCACCATGCCTCCACCGCCTCCCGCCCGAAGCCCTCGGCGTCCTCCATGCGCTGGAGGACCCAGGCAAAGAGGCTGACGGTGTCGGGAAACTTTGTCGCCATGCCAGCGATCAGCTCCGGCACGACCTTGTTCATGTCGTTGCCACCGAGCGAGCGCAACTCCGACAGCATCACCAGCAGGTAGAGAGGATTGCGCGCCTGCGGCAGGCGCTTCGCGTCGCAGATGGCGTCGATGTGTTCGGGATCGAGCTGCTTACAGTATTCCTCGAAGTGGCTGGTGACGATGGAGCGTACGTCCTGCTCCCTGAGTTCGCCGAGCGGGATGATCTTGGGCTGCGGATGGCGGGACTTGAGGGCGGTGAGGACTTTTTGGGCGGGAGTTCGGAGTTCCGCGTTCACGCGGTCCGGATGACCGCCTGAAGGCGGAACTCCGAGCGAAATTCCGACCGATTCCTTGATGCAACTGACAACAAGGCGCACGCCGGGGCCGAGGCGGTAAGGGAGCCAGCCTAGTTCGTGGCCATCGCTGAGCTGATTGAGGGCATCAAGGAGGATGACGATGCGCTGGGAGCCATCGTAGTTGCCGAGGCGTTCGTAGAGGCGTTGGCAGAGGCTGTTAAAATCGAGCTTGGATTCTTCCCTCGGCTGACCTTCAGGGGTGGGGCGCTCCGGGAAGACAATACCGCTGGCGTCGAGTTCGTTGTTGAGGCGTTTGACGAGGGCGTAGGCGGTGGAGGATTGCTCGGTCGCTCCGACGAAGTGGGTGATGAGGAAGAGGGATTGGCCGCAGAGAGGCGCAAAAGACGCAAAAGCTTTTGTGCCTTCTATACTTTTTTTCGGCGACGAAAGCTCGGAAGCCAGTTTCGCCATCAGCGCGGACTTGCCCTGGCCGGGGACGGCGGCGAGGACGGCGAGGCGCGAGCTTTGGTCATCGGCGGGATCGGAGATAAAGTCGATGAGTTCCTTCAACTCATTCGTTCGCCCCCGGAACCAGCGCAGACGGCTCGCGGCGAAGGTCGCCATCTGCTCGCGCTCGGCTTCGAGAGGGTTCTTCAGTGGCGGTTTGGCGGCCTCGACCAGCTTTTTCCAAAGCGCCGGTTCCATGGGGATCTCCGTCTGCTTGTAAAACGGAGAATTGTCGGGATTGACTCCGAGCACCTCCTGCCAGGCGGCTTTCGTCACATAACGCGGATCGCGCAGGATGGCGGACCAGAGGTCTTCGAACACGGCCCGGCCAAAGGCATCCATGCCGCTGAAATGGTCGCCCTGCCATTGGCAATAGTAGGCCCGTGCGGGGCGGCCACATTCCGTCACGGCTTTCTTCAAACGGGTGAGCTTGTTTGCCGCGGACGGATCCTCCACGAAGCCGTTCTCCAGTATCTCGCCATCCACGAAGTCGCCGTAGAGTTCCCATTGCTCTCTCGGCGCATCCGCCGACGGACGCGGCACGGTAGGGGTGCGCAGGTAGAAGTAGCTCAGCCTTTTCCGTTCCGACTCCTCCAGCACGGCGTAGCGCACCTCCATGTCGGTGATGGAGCGCGGGTCGTGCTCCTGCCGGGTGCGGTCGGACTCGTCTTTGAGTTTTTCCGGTTCCGGCACCCAGCCGTAGCGTTGACCGAGGAGGCAGACGAAAAAGGGCTGCACCCGGTCTATCCACTGGCGGCAGTATTCCCAGGAATTCGCCGTCTCGCCGTCCACGCCCTTCTCCGGCACGCCCCAGCGCAGGTCCACGTCGAAGAACTCCAGCCCCAGCTGCTCGCAGCGCTCGCGCAGTTCCGGAAAGACGACGGTGACAAGATGATCCCGCTCCGCATGCATGTCGCGAAACGTGCTGCTGATGAAGACGCGGACGGTGCGGTCGGGGCCTGTCATGACGCGGGGCCGGTAAGTGATGTGTCGGGCGAATCGGTTCAACGAACCTTGCTAACCACTTTTTCCCGTACAATCCCCAACCCCGCCTCGGCGAGCATGGCAGGGTAGCGGCGGATGACGTTGCGGTCCCACTGCTTGGATTTCTCATCGAGATTTTTCCAAGAGACGATACTTGGGTGGATCTTTCTCTCCTGATCCCGGGTCGCTCCAAAGCGCCAGCCGTTCCCGATGCGTTCGACGTTCCATCGACCATGCTCGGCTTCGGCCATCTTCTCGACGAGTCCGTCGTCATTCGGCCCAAAGGAAAAAATCGGGGAATCTAGCGCGAGGGGAACAATGCGGAATCCGTGGGACTGCAGATGGCGCACCATCTGGTCCACCTGATTGAGGTTCGAGTCCTGAAGATCCTTCCGCAGATTCTCCCACGACTGCATCGCGGGGTCGGTGTGTTTGTGGCGGTTCTCCTCAAGAAAGAGGGCGTGGGCATAGCGGGCGAGACGCTCCCTCGCTCCGGTCGGGAGTATGCCTGAGGATTCATGATGATTGTGAATGAACGCCTGCACACTCATGGGATCGTGCGGGACGACATACATACCTTCGTAGTCTCCGTCGCGAATGCCGATTTCGAAGGAGTCGGCGACCCGACCGCTGTCGCGCACCAGAGCAACTTTGGCACCAAGCGCCCAGGCGAGGCGATATTCGAATCCCGCGATTTCTCCGCCATTGATTCCGATGACATGGACCTGGGCCGGGTCGATCCCTGACGCCAGAAGGTCGATCCAGTTTTGGAGTGGCTCCATCACCGAAAAGCGCTTGGTGTCGCGACTGCGCCGGTGCTCATGATAGCGCCGATCCTGTGAGGCGGTGTTATCGGTGGGGAGGTGGGAGGGCAGGTAGCCGATGGTGTGGATGCCGGTGAAGCCCGGTTCTCCCACTTTTGCTCTTGCGCCGATACCGCCGACTAGTCCGGCGATTCCTTGTTCCGTGCCGCCCGAAATGACGGTTCCGCGAAAACCCTTGAGGGCTTCCTCAAGCAGGTATTGATACCCGGCCATGTGTTCCTCAACCGCAGGGTCGCATCCACCCGCAATGATGACGACCGGACCAATGATGGATTTTTCAGAAGAGCGAAGCGTATCCAGTTCCACCGACGCCGGACAGTCCGGGCATTTGATGCGGATGGCCGCAAGCAGGATGCGCTTGACCGCTCTCGCTGCTTCGAGTCCGGGTTGGGCGATGAGCAAGTCGGTGACGGCGTCGAGCGCAGCGGTCATCAAGGAAACATTTTTTGAATCGCATCGGATGGCACGGGCCAGGGCCTCGTAGGCGTCCCAGACTGCCGACCCCCCAAGGAGCAGTTGGAATCCCGCCATGCGGTAGTAGGCCCAAGGGATATCCACTTTCACCTCGATCTGCTTCCGGCACTGTTCGATGGAAGCGAGCAGGCTTGGTCGGAGCAGGGGGAGGAAGCTGACATCGTGATCCACTTTGATTTTCTGTCGGATGTAGCCGGACAGAGTTTCCGGATCGTCAGGATTGGCGCGACAGGCTGCATCGAATGCCGTGAGCTTGTCGCGGTCAGTGGCCGAAGCTTCCGCCAGACCGAGCATGGCGTCCTTATGGTTCGGCTCAAGAAGTAATGCTCTTTCGTAGGCCTGACGGGCTCTTTTCATCCGGGACGAAGTGGGACCGGCTTTCCATTGACGCAGGGAATCTCCCAGAGCACACCATAGGTCCGGAGTCCGCTTCTCTTCCGGAAAACCGCACACGGCCTCTTCCGCTGCCTTGCGATCGTCAGCGGTGTCGAGGGCAAGGTGGAGACGGGCGAGCCGCAAGACCTCGGAACCATTGTCCTGATCATAAAGGAGAATCGCATTCTGGATCGAAATCTGTTTCCTGATTCCGTTCGTGTCGAGGTAGGAACCGAAGTGGCATTCGTATTCATCGAGGCCGTCGACGAGCCGCGAAAAGGCTTCGTCAGCACTTTCAAGCAGCGCGGCGATGCGGGCGGACTCGCGTTCGAACCGTCCTGGAGGTTTGAAGGCTCCCTTGTAGAGGCGGTCGTGACCGATATCCGCCCAGGCATGCTGCAGTTGAGTGCGGATTTGAATCTCCACTTTCAGCTCATGAAGTCTTTGATGGCGTAATTTTTCCGGAATCGCATTCGCCGTGAGGCTTAAAACGAAGTGAACGGAGCGGTAGCCAAATTCACCGCTGCGCAGGCGTGAGAGTTTGTCTTCGCTGTTCTTCTCGTCGATGACAAAGAGATCGGGGTGGCTTCGGATAAAGAGCCGCACCGCCTCCACCTCGGCATCAATCTGGGTGATGATACGGAGACCGTAGAGGTCGGTCATCTCGACGAGGGGATCCTGATATTTGTTCTTGCTCAGAATCTTGCGGGCAAAGCTGGCGACGCCTTTCGTCCGGCCGCCAATCACCGCCATTGGGCAGAGCGGACCCAGATCCGCCTTCAAAAGACCATGCAGAACGAGGCCTAATGCCTCGTATTGGAGGCGCACCTTCTTGAAGGAAGCGATCCAGACCTTCAAGTTGGCCAGCAAGGTTTCGTCGACCGCATAGGGATCGCTTTTGGGAATGGTGTCCTTATTTGCCTTCTGGACGGGGGTGAAGCCATAACGCCGCGCATAGTCCACGGAGAATGGCCTGAAGTGCTTGACGAGTTGGGCATTTTTGCTTGCCGCTTTGGCTTTTACTTTAGCTTTCTCCGGCTCATTCATCGAGCCGAGGCGGGCCAGTTCCGCCAAATCAACCCAGCGGTGGCGGTCATTTTCCTTACTCAATGTCAATCTGGTCGAATCGGTTTCCGCTTCGACAAACACGTAGAGAACACACACGTCTCCGACCTGGCCCTCGGCATAACCGACGACTGGCCCGGGGGTCACCGTCAACCCGGTCTCTTCACGGATTTCGCGAATCAAGGTCTCGGAAAATGATTCACCCGCGTCGGGCTTCCCGCCGGGGAACTCCCACTCACCCGGAAAATGGGTGCAGTTCCCCGGTCGGCGGAGAATCAGGATCTTTCCGTCGGAAAGGTTCCGGATGACGGCACGAGGGGAGACCCCCCGCTTACCCTCATAGATCAGAGAAGATTCGGCTTGAGTGCTCATAGAGGAACGTCTTGTCGGGTTCGAAGGAGGCTAGGGAACTTTCATATCAGTGGCAAGACTGATTATGAGGATTGGGGAACCGCCTCGCGACAACTTCGCGCCGAAGTTTGCGTCCCTTAAGTTGATTACCGATTCATCGGAGAAAGTGCCGGCCTCCAATCGGGTTGCTTCCCTGAGGGATCTGCGGAACCTTGTCGAGCGAGTCTCCGGTTGATCCTTGCTCTAGCTTCTCTCTTCTCCCATGTCGGATTCTGAATTCAATTCTCTAATCGCCACATTGGCACCGGCCATCCACGAGCACTACCGCGCCCAGTCGAAGCGGGAGGGATGGACAATTAAGTACGACGTGCCCTATGCCGATCTGCCTCCTGATTTTCAGAGCGCCAATTTGGCCGCAGCCCGGCGCATCCCGGGTATCCTGGAAAAAGCCGGGTTAAAAATCGTGTCACCCGAGGTTACGGAATTCGGTCCGGGAGACGTGCCGTCGGAAGAGGAGACGCGGGCGGTCCTCGAAAAGAACATCGAAGCTGCCGCTATCGCCGATCACGAGGGATGGATGGCCGACAAAATTGCGTTGGGTTGGCAATACGGGCTTCAGCGGGACGACGAGGCCAGACTGCATCCGAGCCTCGTTCCCTATGAGGATTTATCCGAGGTCGAGAAGGAGAAGGACCGCAGCGCGGTGCGGAACTACCCGGCGGTGGTTCGGCGGGCGGGGCTGGGGATAAGATTCTCTGAAATCAGTTGAGGTTGGACCATTTCCGTAACTTTACTCAGGTAAATTATTTAGTTTTCTTGACCAACTGTGACCGTTCTCTATCATCATGTTACGATGAACAACCACTCTACTCAAAATCCCTTCGGCAGCTCGGCGTCAACGGCTCCGTCTGATCTCTCCCCCAACGAAGCTGTCTCAAAGGCCGTCCCATTTGAGGACGATGATTTCAGCGAAGATCTCGGTCAACGACAGCCTGAAGCCTGCTCCCTTGATGAGGGATGTGAGCGGTGCCAGTAGTGTGCATCGTTCCCCGCCATGAGTTAGGTTACCGAAGCTTGGCGTGAGGTTTTGCCCTCGCGGGAGCTCAGAGTTTCCAGACCGTCGAGGAGCACAGGGTTTTAGGCTTCATGCCTGAAGGGTGGCGGTGCATCGACTCCAGGCGCAGGTGAGTCGGCTCCCGCTGTCGTTCGCACCCTCAAATCCATTTTTTCTTCACTTCCCGGTTCTTCCCGCTACCATCAGGGGTTGGTGCGTTCTAATTGTCGATTCCAACTCTAACATGAACCTTCGTCGCCTGCCCTGGTCCTGGATATTCGTCGGTGGATTTGTCGCCACTGTCTACGTGACCGGGCTACTCGGCTTTCACCGGTACTACACCGTATTTCATCCCGACTCGACCGTCTCCTGGCTCGACAAAGCTTATTTCACGGGGCAACTCTTTACCATCGAGTCGGGAAGTGTAAAAGGTCCGCTGCCATGGTCGCTTGAGATCGCGCGTTTTCTCGCTCCGGTAGCCGCAGCCTTTGCCCTCTTAAATGCGATCCTGACATCATTTTCATTTCAAATATCCCGTCTCTGGTTGCGGGTAGTGGGGCGGCACATCATCGTGGGCGGATTGGGAGAGAAGGGTTCGCTCCTGGTTAAAGAGCTTCTGCAAAAGCATCGGCACGTCGTCGTGATCGAACCGGATATGGGAAACCCCGATCTGGGGGAGTGCCGTCGGCTGGGCGCGTTGATCATCACGGCTCGGTCGGATGACAAGAATCAGCTACGGCGTGCCTGTGTTCGCTCGGCTGCGGAACTGATTGCTACTTCGGGCAATGACTCGGCGAATCTCGAAACGGCCTCGATTGCCAAAGAACTGTGCGCCTCCCGGGGCGACCGGTTCAAAAAACTTAGATGCATCGTGCATGTCAGTGATCCTGCGCTCCAGCAGGCGCTCAAGCAGAGAGATCCTTTCGCGGGCCAGACTAAAATCAGTCTCGAAGTGGTGAACATTCTGCAGACGGGAGCGCGGGTTATGCTGGATCGTTCCGGGGTGTTTGAGAATCTGCCCGGGCCCGGTGAAACGCGGAAGCTGCTTCTTCTCGGTATAGGCAAATTCGGCATGGCTCTGTTGAATCGAATTCTCCGGGAATGGGCGATCCTTAGGGCTGAGCGGGCGGAAACTTCGCCTGTCGGGGATCTGTTGATCACCCTTGCGGAGATGAGGGCATGCGGCAAGGAAGCTGCGATTCGTTCAAAGATGGAGCCGTTGCTGGAGGGGGTATCCCTGCGCTTTATCGACGCCGATGTGCGTGTGGCGAAGGAAGTACCCACCGACGGCCTGGATGCCGCCTTCGTTTGCTTCAACGATGATGAACTGGCCACCTTAGCGGCACTGCGCCTCGAAGAGAGTGGAGCGAACGTTCCCGTATTTATCCGCATGGCTGAAAGCGCGGGCTTTTCGAGTCTTTTTAGGGACAATTCCTTTCAAGAGGAAGGGGAGTCGAGGACATCCCGACATTGCACCTGCTGTGCTGTCGGTCTCGGCGATGTCACCGGAATGCTCGAGCTTTTTCTCAACGGGGATGAGGAGGTCCTCGCGCGTGCGTTTCATGCGGCCTACCTCGCCGAACGCCGGGAGAAGATCGAGGCACTCGCCGAAGATTCGGCTCTTGTGCGGTGGGAGCGACTCAATGAGTCGAACAGAGTTTCCAATCGAACGGCGGCCAAGGGATTGCCTGAGAGGTTGCGTGCCGCCGGACTCTCGATGATCCCAAGTTCAGACAAGCCGGTTACGCTGATTGATTTAACGGAGGAGGAAGTTTCCCGGCTCGCTGAGCACGAGCACCAGCGCTGGTGTCTGGACCGGAAAGCGCAGGGTTTCCGCTACGGGCCCAAAAAAGATCCCATCGCCAAAATCCACCCTCTGCTCCGCCCATGGGATGAATTGAGCCCGGAGGATCAGGCAAGTAACCTCGCCGACAGCCGCCGCTTGCCCTTTGTCGTGGCGCGGGCGGACTTTGAGTTGGTGAGGAAGTAAGATCGTCGGAGTATCCAGTGACCTAGGCGCTCGACCTTGAATTCGGCCGCCGGATGAGCAAATTCGGAAGTCGTAAGATCTCGCGGTATCCTGAAAATCTTCCCAGGGTCGGAACGTCATAATGTTATCAGTGGAATTTGTCCACGCCTTCGCTTCGAAAAAGCGGGAGGAACCGTCGTTCCCCGCCTTCTGAAGTGTCTCGAGATCCGATTACTCACCGGTAATCCGGAAGCTTCTCAAAATCTCGCCAAGATCGCCTTTCACACCGACGTCCTCGGCACTCTTGACGTCGGGATCGAGCGATGTTGCCATCATGATAATCGCTATTCCTCGTTCTTTTCCCTTTTGGCGGAGGAGCAGAGCCTTGCCATAGAAAATGATGTCGCCCTTTTCGGTGCCTTCGAACTCAGCCTCGAAAAGGAGGGCTCGTCCTTGAAGGCCTGCTACCTCCTCCGGGGCTTCGCCGACCTTCTTATAGTTTGGGAAGTTCTCTTCGAGTCGTGCGTTGAACTGCTCAAGCAACATAGGGTAGACCACCTCCTGGTCCATGCCGGGAATAGTCTCGGGATTGGCAAACATGTTGCCCACTGCAAAATTTTCGACGGTAAAACTACCCTGTACCGGATCGGTAATACTTTCCTCGATCTTGATGAAGTTGGCGTCATCGGGGATGACTTCAAATTTTTCCGGGTAATTAAATGTAAAACCCACAAACTTCGGTTTCATATCCTCGGGCAGAGCGTCCTTGGTATTGCTGAATTGTTTCCAACCGGGCGGAGTCGGAAACGATTCTAATGGGGGCGTTAAGGTCGGGGAATTTGATTCACTTTCTCTCTCTGGACCCGAGGGCGGACTGACCTTTGTCGTTTCCGACTCAAGAGCCGAACGGGCTGGTTCGGGATTCTTTCTGGAGCGGATGTACTCGGCAAAATCGAGCGCCTCCACCGAGGCATCACTTAGTCTATCCTTCTCTTTTCGAAACAAGGAAAGAAGGTGGTTTCCGCGCTTTGCTGCGATAGTTCCAGCAGGTGAACTTCCCTCGGCCGCCATCCAGACCGGAATCATATGTGCGAGAATGTTGGGCCGCGTTGGAAACGCTGCTATTAGATCCTCAATAAGGCTACCGCTAGAACCGTCAGAAGCACCTTTGGCCTGTAGATCAGCCATTTTCAGCCATTCATCAAATCCCAACTTCATACCTGGGGCCACAGGACGTGTATTGATGTCTGCCATGCTCCAGCTTACGAACTCTTGAATGGGTGGACTTGGATCGTAGACGCCGAGGAGATCGTCACTAGCTAAGGATGAAAACTCGTCAATCGGTATGTCGGTAGCCTTTCCATCACTCGTCAGAACCCTTCCGGCAGCTTTTTCAGCGCGCTCGGCAATCAGCAAGGCATCCGAATCCGGGAACTGACCAAAAGGTAAACGAATAAGTCTCACCGCCGACTCATCAAGCAGGCGCGCACCCCAGACCGCCAGCAGTCGATTCTCCGGATCCGCGGCGAGGCGATTCGTGCGGGGATATGAACCCAGCGAACCCAGCCATCCCCCTCTCTCGACACTCCAGTAGTCCACAGAACCGGCTTCACCGCTGAGTGTCGCTATCGATTGATTTCCATCAAGGAACAAGAGGTCGTTTACTGACCCCCGTGTAGCAAACGGGCCGGCGACTCTTAGTCCGGAGCGGACTTCATGAACAAGAACGGTGCCGGTATCGTTGCCAAGTGCGACCAATTCGCCGTCAGAGCTGACCTTCATGCAGACCAGAGTTCCGCCAATGGACTGAAACTCGACCGTCTTTCCATCTGCAAAGTCAGCAAACGCAAAATTGACTCCCGGTTGAAGCATGGCCTCGCCGCCGCAGGCGAAAATAGGGGGTACGAAATCCT
The DNA here is from genome assembly GCA_002344215.1 of Akkermansiaceae bacterium UBA2381. Classification (GTDB taxonomy): domain Bacteria; phylum Verrucomicrobiota; class Verrucomicrobiia; order Verrucomicrobiales; family DEV007; genus Arctic95D-9. The sequence goes on along the minus strand of DDSV01000057.1, from coordinate 4,977 downwards.
CAGAAGACGCTATTCCAGATGTGTTGGTCGGATTCGTGGAAAAGGCGATGCGTTTCTCTTCCAAATTCCACGCCGCTGCGCGGGAACTCGCACCAACGAGAAGAAGCCTTCCATCAGAACTGAACTCCAGAGCATCGATTTCATTCCCAAAAATTTCGTGCTTTGGGAGGGGCTCATCAAGAGTAAGGCTGATCGAAAGGTCAGCTGTCTTGTAAATGGTTACCGTATCATCGCTCCATGCCAGGGCCACCATCTTGCCATCCGGTGAGAAGGTGGCCATTTTTGTTCCTCTAGGAGCTGGCGAATCAACAATAGGTACGAACGAGCCAAGTCTGCGTATCGAAATTTCATCGGCCTTAAGAAAGAGTCCGATCTCTCGATCCGAATTCGCTGCAATCAACGCACCGGGGCGAAGCACCTCATTAGCGATAGCGGATGGACCTCTCTGGGAGGCGATATGGTTTGCAATTTCAGGGTCTTTCTTCTCCATTTCCAGCAGAGACGCTCCAGCCCATTGCTCATTCGACAACTTCCCGGTTAGGCAATCCCAATTGGCGAACTCAAGATCTAGTTGCGGGTCCGATATTGTGGAGGCTGTTCCCGACCTGAAGACCAGGTTGCGGCAATTTGCAATCACGTTCGAAAAATCTGGTTTCGACAGGTAAAGGGGAACGGAACGGGTATTCTGGAGATCCCATACGCGCCCGCTCCCAATGGTTACCGCGAGATTTAGATCGGGGGAAAACACGACACCTTCATCAACCTCGGTCATCCGGAAACCCTGGTGAGCGCACTGCCAATTGTTTGCGGACCAGAGACGAACCTGATCACCGGAGCGCAACATCAGCCTCGAACCGTAGCGATCAAAGGAAGCCTCACTAATATTATCCGGCGGATCGTCACCCCATGCCAGAGTCAACCATCCCCTTGAATTCAAGGGGAGAATTCCTTGGCAGGAATTCTTCCATGCGGTGAGAAGAACTGCGCCATCCGGACTGGAAGCCAGGCTGCTTCCTGTATATTCGTGGTTGAGCGTCGAGAACGTTTTCTCGAAGGTCGCTCCAATACCGATCTGTAGTGGGCGAGTCCAGTCGGGAGTGGTAAAAGGCGAATCAACCCTTTCTCCAGACCTTGTGTCCCAAAGTTGCAGGAAATGCCGGAAACTCGGCGCTTCAGAGTTCAGCGTATTTACCGCGGAAAACATCGAGCTGATGGCTGGACGGGTATACCCCAGGCTTACAAGCTGTGATCCCTCTTCATCAAGAAAGGCGAGATCCGTTATGATGTCGGGCGCTGGTTCGATTTGAACGTGATTCTTGAAGTCGGAGACAAGAATGGCACTCTCTCTTTTGGTCGAATCGGTCGATTCATCGTGAAGAAAAGCGATTCTACGTCCGTCCCCACTGCGGGCGAATCCATGAGGAAATGTTGTCGGGAAAGAGCCGATGCGTGCGCCGGTTGATGAGTTGAACCACTCCAGACCCTTGGAATGAGCCACCGCGATGATGCGATCATCATCAAAGAATTCGGAAAGAAAGATGCGCCCTGATCCCTCCGTGACCGGAAGGATCTGAATTCGGTTGGTATCAGCGAGGTCGATGAGGAAAACTTTACCACCACCATGTCCTACCAAGCGGGTAGGATCTTGCGCGAAGGTAATCCCTTCGAGCCGTGGATTCTCTGGCAATATCACCAGCCTCGGATCTCCCTGCGCTTTGTAATTCCAGATCCAGATCGTCCCGGTCTCATCGACGACTGCCATGGTTTCGCTGGAACGATCAAAACAGGCCTGGACGATTGTGCTCGATCCCGTCCACGGGAGAACTTCCGGTGAAAGGGGGCGGGCCAAGTTTTCATGCGTTACAATGTTTTGAATGAATATTCCTGCATCCTTGTTCCCCGGGTCAGCTCGCAACGCCGCAGCAAGGAAGGGAAGCCCGTCGTGGTAGTCTCTGTTTTGAACCAACTGTTGGCCCCAGCGGAAATACTCGGAAGACAAGGAGATTTGGCTTTTGCTGAGAGCAGTTCTCGCCTGTGAACGTGCCATGATCGCTGTAAGGGCGAGCGCGCCCATTGATATTGCTATCGCCGCGCTCGCCGCAGTCCAAAGCAACCGCGCCCTCAACCTACGTTCCTGGTCCCGTTGAATGATTTCATCGGGTGGCAACTCCAGCATTTTGGCAATAAGTTTGAGGCAAGCGATCCGCCATCCTTCGCCATCCTTCATCGCATTCAAAGCCTGGGGGTTTTGAAGCCGCAACGAAGGGGTGAACGCACAGTTTTGCGCCGTCGGGACCGGACTTCCATCAATGATGAAGGCGTGGGTTCGCAACGCTCCCGTTGGTCCGTGAATCCTCTTAAACTCACTAATCTCGAGCTCCACCCAAACGCTGCGGGCACTGAAGGGAGAGCAGATAACAATGAGATGTCTGGATGAGGCGAGTGCCCTGCTCAACTCGGCAGGCAGTGATTCTCCTGCAGGAATATCAGCTTTGTCCAAAAAGCATGGATGAAAGCGTTGCGGTGTCAATTCACCAGTGGGAAGGGGATGGGATTTCACCAGCTTGACCGGAAGGCGGAAGGTCTCGATGAAGCGGTGGAGCTTTTTTGCGGCCCGCTCGTCAGAGCGACTGTAACTGATGAATGCCCAATATTTGTATTTAGGCAGGATATCGGAAATTATCTGTCGTAGCATTTCTCGAAATTGAAATCTCTGTCGGTTTTACTAAAAGCGATGAGCTACAGCAATAGGAATTGAACCCTTTGACTTCTCACCGGGCTCAATTCGGCCCCTCGCTGTTTCGTGCGGGAACGCATCAAAGAGGCGTTCTCGCAGTCGGTCCGAGGACAACGCCAAGTGTCCATTGGCAGAAGAAACAGCCGAGCGCCTTAAATCGGAGTCATGCGGATGACTTCTCGAGAGTGGGCGAAGGCAGCGACTCCCTAGCCGTTCCGTTGTCGGATACACTCCGCCGACTTCGACCCTGGGAAAAATCAGGTCCCCATCGCAACAGCCTCCCCTCCCGCGGCAGAATCCTCGTGGTAAAGGGCGATGAGATGAAGGCTTACTTGGCCTCCTCGATCCAGTTGTCCGATCGCTCCTGATATCCGCGGTTCTCCCGCTTCGAGGGAATCCTGTATCCGATATTTGCTGCAACGGCAGGAACGATCAGACACCAGAACAGTGGCTCGTCCGGGTTCGGGCGACGGAGCAGAAAGATGATCGCAAGAATCCCGACCGATGCGAGAAGGAACATCATTCTTGCAAATCGGGTCTTCATTTTCCTGGCCCAACGTTAGAGGCATGGCGAGCCGGATCCGGGAGCGCAGCCTCGATGGGAGGATAAGGATTCGAATCAGGGAAGTCAATCAACTCGAAACGGGATCGGGCTCGCCATCGCCGGCTTGTTCGGTCAGTTCGGGATTCGGTGCCATTTGTCGAATTGCGCCTGAATTTTCGGAATTTTTCCCATTGCGCCTCTTGCAGCTAATCGTAGACGCTCGTGGTTCTTGAGAAAAATTCTCTGCCAGATCCGATCGTAGTGAAACCAGCCCAGTACCCCGAAAGGTCCAGCGAGAATGCGCTTCCGCTTGTCGCGGTGAGGGTCAAGATGCCAAACATTCAACTGATCGAATGGGATGAAATCCTCAGACCAAAATGGAGTGACTCCCTCACCAGATGTTTGTGCGATCTCGACAATAAAGGAACCGCCATTCTTATTGGTTTGGAAGCTGATAAGATCGGCGCGCCCATCACGGTTCCGGCGGTAATGCGGATATTCTCCGATGAAACCAAGATCTCGCAAGAGCGGTTCGATCTCTGACTTAACCGCATCAGCTATCGAACGAAGGGCTGCCATAATTTTTGACCGAACGTTAAAGGCCAGACGACGGCGAATCCGTTGTATGCGCCGTCGAGTTCGGCGGTTTGCTTGTGGTGATGTCGAGGATGCTCTGAACTTTGTCGAATAGCTCATCGAAAGAAACCAGATCAACTCCGGACCCTTCATTCCTGAAAAGTTCAAACGATTTCAATTTGGTAGCAGTATCCATCTCTGATTCGACCGAACCAGCAATAACGACACACTTTGGCAGGAATGCGCTAAACGGGGTCTGGCCGTTTGATAGGGAGTAGTATTCCTTAATCATGCTGTCCTTGTAGTTCAGAATCTGAACGATACTCCCGGTTAGGTCCTCGCTCAGAGAATAAGCATTGTTGCGGTAGCGTTTGCCGAGCAGTTTTGTCTTTGGCGTTTTTATCTCAACCAGAACCACATTATTCGTTGTCTTGCTGGCATAGACGAAATCAACCAAATTCCCGCCCGCGTTATCCAAGGACTTTCCGCCAACATAAGATTTGCTGCCAATCTGAAAAGCACTTCGAGGGAATAGCTGAGCGATTAACATTGGGCACTGCTCAAAAAGTTCCTGCCAAAATTCCTCAGATGCGTTTTCTTTGAAGGCATTCCAAATACCCACGGCCTCTTGCAGTGAAACCTCAACTTGCGGCGCAAGTTTGATTTTGGGCTGGGGAACGCCCTGACTGAGCGCTTCCCTAACTCTGTCGAGATGGGCCTCTCTAGCTTCCCTTAGCCACTCTGCGGTGTATCGCTCAGGCAGCTGATCGATGATTCGGTGGTGATTGGGGCAGAGTAGTAGGAAATTCTCTGATGAAGCCAGCTTGGAGGGATTAGAATCCTTATTGAAACGTGGGCCCGCTCCGTGAATAGCTTCAATCGATGCCAGTTCCCCAATAAACGCTTCGCCGTCGAGCATCAACTCTTGCTCGCAACCAGGAAAAGCACATCTATTCCCGCTTTGCGCGGCCACAGTCTTCCTCACCTTATAGGAAACTTCGATTCTGTTGAATTGAAGCTTCGCTTCCGCAAGCTTGGGGGTCAATTCTTGCTCACTCATTTTGTGGTGTAAATTTCTTAGCCGAACGTCAGGTCGCAGGCGACGGCGAAGCCGTTGCCT
>DDSV01000054.1 GCA_002344215.1 Akkermansiaceae bacterium UBA2381 | reverse complement strand
CCGTAGGTGTCGACGATGATCTTGCGTCCGGTGAGACCGCAGTCACCCTCGGGACCACCAATGATGAAAAGACCGGTCGGATTGATGTGATACTCGGTTTTTTCAGTGAGAAGCTCGCCCGGAATGACCGCCTGGATCAGCTCCTTCTTGAGGATCTCGCGGATCTCGGCGGTGCCGATGCTGGCGGCGTGCTGGGTCGAGACGACCACGGCGGTGACGCGGGTCGGCTTGCCGTCTACGTATTCCATCGAGACCTGGGTCTTGGAGTCGGGGCGCAGCCAGGTGTGCTTGCCGCTCTTGCGGAGCTTCGTGATCGCTTCGCCGAGCTGGTGTGAATAGAGGATCGGCGCGGGCATCAGGGAGGGGGTCTCGTTGACGGCGTAACCAAACATGATGCCCTGGTCACCGGCGCCCTGCTCGGCGGTTTCCTTGCCATCGGCGGCAGCGGCGTCAACGCCCTGGGCGATGTCGGGGGATTGCTGGCCGAGGGCGTTCAGGAAGAAGAAGTTCGCAGCGTTGAACTTGCAGTCGTCGTTGGTGTAACCGATCTCGGTGATGGCGGCCTTGACCACTTCACGGTAATCGAACTTCGACGAGGTCGTGATCTCACCGCCGAGGACGACGATGTTGTCTTTCACCATGGTCTCGCAAGCAACGCGGGACTTGGGATCCTGCTCAAAGCAGGCGTCCACGATGGAGTCGGAGATGGTGTCGCACACTTTGTCGGGGTGACCTTCAGTGACGGATTCGGACGAGAAAATATAGGAGTTTGCCATGTCGTATTTACAAATCTTGATTCGTTGATAGAATAAACCCACCGATCATGTCGTCAATTCTTAAATCGCTGCGCCTGATCGCCGACCCGACCCGGCTCCGGATTCTTTGTCTCCTCAAGCGTGAGGAACTCTCCGTGGTCGAATTGCAGGACATCCTCGGGATGGGGCAGTCGCGCATTTCCTCACAGCTGTCGCAACTCAGGCAGGCGAAACTGGTCACCGACCGTCGTTCCGGGAAGAATATCATCTACACCTTCGGCAGCGATTCGGATCCGCTCGATCCGTCGTTGCTTCAGACATTGGAGCTTGCCGCCGCTGAAATTCCCGAAACGGCCGATGATGCGGGAGCCCTGGAGCTGGTTCTGGCCAAAAGACGGGACAAGGCTCGTGCCTATTTTGATGCCCTCGCAGGAAAGTTCGGGAGAACCTATTGCCCCGGGCGTTCGTGGAAAGCTCTGGCAGAGACTCTTCTGAAGCTGATGCCGCCGATGGTGATCGCCGACCTCGGAGCGGGCGAAGGGACTTTTTCCCAACTGCTGGCCCAGCGGGCGGAGAAAGTGATCGCGGTGGATAACTCGGAGAAAATGGTCGAGTTCGGCTCCGGGGTCGCCCGTGAGAACGGGTATGCCAACCTGGAATACCGGCTCGGGGAAATTGAGAACCCGCCCATCGACGATGACTCGGTCGATCTCGCCTTCTTCAGTCAGGCTCTTCATCACGCCGAGCACCCGGCTGTGGCCATCGCGGCCGCCCATCGCATCCTGAAACCGGGAGGACGTATCATCATTCTCGACCTGTTGAAGCACCAGTTCGAGGACGCCCGGGAACTTTACGCCGATCATTGGCTCGGGTTCTCGGAACTGGACATTTCGCGGTTTCTGAAGAGCGCCGGATTCCGTGAGATCGAAGTTTCGGTGGTGGATCGCGAGCCCGATTCGCCCCACTTCCAAACCGTCATGGCGATTGCAGCGAAATAGACGTCCGGTGAAAGATGGAGTAGGATGTGAGGGTATCTGCTTTCACTCCCTACTCCTCAACTGCGTGAACCCCCGAAAAAGCCGCGATACTTGCCTCCGATCCGTTCTGGTGGCGATTTTTCTCTCAATTGGTTTCTCCTCAACGGGTTTCAGTGACTGGAAGATCGAAGATCAATCTCCCGCCCAGCCGCCCGATTCGCCTTTGATCAGCCAGAAGAAGGTGATTTCCAAGACGGGGGAGACTGGGTTTTTCTCGACGAGACGGATCGATCTCGTCTGGTTCAATGCCGCCGACTTCACTTTCAAGGTGATTGATAATCAATCGATTGAGAAACCTCTCCACCCCGGGTTGGATGCGGCTATGAGGAGCAGCGGATGTGTTGCGGGATGCAACGGGGGCTTTTTTCACCCGGATTCTTCACCCTCCGGACTGATGATCGCGGCGGGAAAAGTGGAGGGTAAGTTCGGAGAGGGAGCCCTGCTCAGCGGAGTCCTTCTTTCGAGCGGAAACGTGAACCCGTATCTGCTGCGCCGCTCGGAATACAGTGCTTCAAAGTACAAGGCAACCGACCTCATCCAGTCCGGGCCTTTTCTGGTGGACCAGGGGGTCACGGTGCGGGGGCTTTCCCCGGAAAATTCGCGCCGCCGGACTTTTGTGCTTCACGATGGAGGGAAATGGTTTGCTCTAGCTCTCTCCGACCCGTTCACCCTCGCCGAATTGGGGGTGATTCTTGCGGATCCGGCCTTCTCGCCGTCCCGGAAGGTGTTCCGGGCCCTCAACCTTGACGGGGGCTCTTCATCCGGTCTTTTCTTCGACCGGGGTCAGCCGGGTGAGACGATCGAGGTGGAGCCGATCAAAACGGTGCGGAATTTTGTCGGGATCGTTCCGCGCTCCGTTTCCAACTGAATTTGATTGGCGACTCCGTCTAAGCGCCTCCCGGGATTTCCGGGGTTCGTCCCCCGTGGAACGTGAGAAAAGTTCCTGTCACAAAGAGGTCTCTGCGGGTTATAATCCTGTGTGAAGGAAGTGGAATCAGAAGAGGACCTTGTCTCGCGGGTGCAGAAGGGCGATCTGCAGGCGTTTGAGCGGCTTCTTGAGTTTCACAGTTCCCATTTGCGGGCCTTCGTGGCGATGAAACTGCCCGTGCCGCATCTCATCGACGAGATTGCCCACGAGACCTTCGTCTTTTCGTACCGGCATATCATGGACTTCAAGGCCGGCACCGATTTCGGGAAGTGGCTGCGCGCGATTGCCTTTAACCTCATCCGCAGGGAGACGCTCCGGCACCAAAGACTGGCGAAAAACCGGGACAAATTCCTCGAGCATCATCTTGTTCAGCAGGCCGGGCGAGGCGATTTGTCTCCGGAAGGCAAAGCAATCATCTTTCTCGAAGAATGTCTCGCGAGACTGCCGGAGCAGCAGCGAAAGCTGCTCGATCACAAGTATGTCCGTTCCGAGTCCTCCCGCGAGATTGCCGATGCTTTCGGGCAGAGTGAGTCATGGGTCAGGACCTCCCTTTGCCGGGTCCGGACGGCCCTGCGACAGTGTATCGAGAACAAAATTAACGCTTCACCGGAGGTGGTCTGAACGCTGTGCAATCGGAGTATCTCGAATCTTATATGGCTGGTGAACTCGACGAAAAGTCGAGGAGGGAAGTGGAGCATGTACTGCGGAATGATGCGGCTCTGCGCGAAAGTTTTGTGACGCAGATGCAAATGGACTCGGTTCTCAGGGAACTCCTTGGTCCCGGAGCGGAAGAGCGCCAGGCCGAATTCGACCGGGGTGTGATCGCCCGGCTTCGATCCGAAGGCGCCGGAGACCAGAGGGTCTTTACGAAGTCGGTCCTTCTCGAGATTGTTGAAGAGCGCGGGGGGCTGCAGCCGGTCCGCTGGGCGGATCTCATCAAGACGGGGGTCATCTCGGCGGCGGCTTCCATTGCGCTTCTTCTTCTGCTCCAGGGCATTGTTTTCCGGGAGGCTCCGGATCGAGCCGAAGTTAAAAAAGAGGTCAGTTCGATCATCGGTTTTGCGGCAAGAATCGAGCGGGCCGTCAATCCGGTTTGGTCAGTGGCGGGTCCCGGGCCGATTCATCAAGACGGGTGGCTCAGGACCGGTCTTCTCAGGCTCGAGTCGGGTTCGGTCTACCTCTCTTTTAACTCCGGGGCTACCGCGATCATTGAGGGGCCGGCGGAGTTGAGTATTGAATCGGGAAATCGTGTTTTCCTGAAATCAGGACGGATTACCGCGGAAGTGCCTCCGGCTGCTTCGGGATTCACCGTGAACACTCCGCGGTTTAATGCGGTGGATATCGGCACGCGCTTCGGGATCATCGTCGACGGAGAGGGCAACTCGGAACTTCACGTGATGCAAGGGGAGGTGGAAGTCAGTCGAGCCAGCGGAAACTCCGTCCCCATCCGCGTCTACGAGGGGCTTGCGATCCGTGCGGACAGCCGCACCCGGACAGAGTTGCGGCCGGTTTCCTATGAGGGGGATCATTTCAAACTACAGTTGGGGAAACCCAGGGTTTCCCAACCGGACCTGTGTTTCCATTTCGATGAATCCGTCGGGGCGATTCTCGAAGATTCGGGGAGAAACAAACTCTTTGATGTTCCGATGATAGGCAGCGGTGAACTGGATCACTCTCCCCGCAGAGGACCGGGGCGAAAGGGTGGCGGGCTTGTTTTTCAGGCGGGAGAAACGCTCGATGTTGCCCTTTCAAGCGATTTCCAACTCGATGAGCCCCATACGATCAGCTTCTGGTTGAAAATCCCTCCGAAGGTTGGGCGCAATATTCATGAGGAGATCATGCATTACGGCGGATCGAGCCGCTTCTGGAGGGTGTCTGCTAATTTTGGAGCCAATCGAGGAGAGAGGGGGGCGTTTCGTCTTGATTGCGGAGACTCCTATGTGGTTGGTAGTTCGGATATTGCCGATGGGAATTGGCACCATGTCGCCTATCGATACATCGCCACTTCCAAGAGTGACCTTGCCTCCCAGATCCATCTTTTTGTCGACGGGAAACCGGAGGTCCTGAGCGATTTTCAGTCCGGCAGCGTCCTAACCGGTCCGGTGGGTAGCCTCAAGCTTGGAGGTACTCAGTCGCAGGGTTTCCAGGGGTGGATCGACGACCTGAATGTCTTCCGCGAAGCGGCATCCACGGCGACGATTCAGACTTTGGCCGAATAAGCTTCCATCGCACGAGCGATTTCTTTATATTTTTCGAGCAGTTTTTGTCACAACTCCCCCTTTTTCCGATATACCGTTAAAGCCAACCATCCCGAAATTACGTCGAATTCATGACAACCCGAAAATTAACCACCCTACTGATCGCCTTCTTCGGAGGGCTTGCCCTGACTGTGTCATCGGCTCGCGCTGAGATGCGGACCTGGACCTCAGCCGACGGGAAGACCCTTAAGGCTGAATTTTCCGGCAGTTCCGGCGCCGGAGCCAGCGCCATGGTAAAGCTGAAAATGGAGGACGGATCGGTGATCGACTATCCCGTCGCGAAGTTGAGCGAGGCTGACCGGCTTTTTGTGAAAGGGAATCTGCCGACCGATCCACTCGCGCTGGCCGCCGAGATCGACAAGCTTGTTCTCAATAAGTTGAAGGAGAGCTATTACGGCCTGCGCGAAGAGCTGGCCGCCCTGCCTCAGAAGACGGATTTGACCAATGACGAAAAGGTCAAACGCAAAGAGGAGATCGAAAAGGAAATGCAGATGTGCATTCCGAACGAATTGACGAACGACAACCAGTTTCTCCGCCGCGTTTACCTCGATGCGGTGGGCCGCATTCCGACTTACGACGAGGCGGTTGCTTTCCTTGACGACAGAGCGCCGAACAAGCGGGCGCTCCTCATTGATAAGCTCCTCGAGTCCGAGGGTTATGTCATGAGAATGTACAACTACTACGCCGACCTTCTCCGCGTTCGTGAGGGGGTGACCATGATGGGCAACGGTGACCTTAAGGTCGATCCCTACATGGAGTATATCAAGCAGAGCATCCGCGAGGACAAGCCCTTTGATGTGCTTGTGAAAGAGCTTCTTACCGCGAAAGGCAAGCTCTGGGAGGATCCTGCTGCCGGCTACCTTGTCGCCGACCAGGGCATGCGCCTCTGCAACCTTTCCAATACTTTCACCATTTTCATGGGGACGGAGATCACCTGTGCGCAGTGCCATGACCACCCCTTCGAGGAGGTCTATCAGATGGACTTTTACAAGATGGCCGCGTTCATGGGAGAAACCGAGACCAGAGCCCGCGGGGGTGATTCGATGATGATGGGTGGCGGCGACTATCGGACCGAACTTGCCCGCATGAACAAAGTTCTCAAAGACGCGGGCAAGCTCCGCCCGAACCAGAACGAAGACCAGAACCTCAGCCAGTGGCTGGGAACTCACAATACGCAGGTCGTTGATACCAAAGCCAACGCGGTGAAGCTCCCCCATGACTACAAATATGACGACGGGGAACCCGAGGCAAAGGTGGCTCCCGGAACATACTTTGGCGACAAGATGGACCTGACGAAGTTCGAGACTCCCCGCGAGGCCTTTGCCAACTGGGTGGTTTCCCCGGGGAACCCTCGTTTTACCGTCAACACGGTGAACAGACTTTGGAAGATTGCTTTTGGTTTGGCGCAAATTGAGCCGGTCTACAACATTCCGGGTCACCTTGACGGTCAGGCCCAGAACTACGAACTCCTTACCTTCCTTGAAGAAATGATGAAGGACTTCAACTTCAGTGTGAAGGACTTCTTCAGAGTGGTTTACAATACACAGACATATCAGCGCGAAGCGGAGACGCTTTCTCCGAGTCTGACTCAGATTGACAAAGGAACCTACCATTTCCCCGGGCCGGTCCTTCGCCGGATGAGCGCCGAACAGATCTGGGACTCCCTCGTCGCCCTCACGACCCCGGATCCCGAGTCAGTGATCCGGCGCGGTTGGGAGCAGTATAAAGTGGTGATGGCAGTGGACCCCGTCACGCTCAAGACGGCTGATGATATCGAGAAGTGGAAGACCGATTGGCGGAACGTCAGCCAGCTTCAGAAGTACAGCGGTGAAGTTGTCTCCCGCGACGACATGGTCGACGGGGTGCAGATGTTCCGCGCTTCGGAACTGCGTCAGCCGATGCCCGCGGACCACTTCCTCCGGACCTTCGGGCAATCGGATCGGCAACTGATTGAAAACCAGTTCACGACCGGTTCTGCTCCTCAGGTGATGAATCTGCTCAACGGAGAGATTACCAACAAGATCCTCACCAGCCCGGATGCTTATCTCATCAAGGAGATCGCCTACGGCAAAGGGTCAAAGCGCGACAATGTCGACAAGATCTTCCTGAGTGTGCTGGGTCGTTACCCGACCTCTCAGGAGAAAACCACCGCCCAGTCCGGCATGAGAGCTAAAACGGAAAGAGACATGAGCGAAGCGGAGAAACTACAAACCGAGGCTCAGGCGATCGGCAATGTTATCTGGGCGCTCGTCAACACCAGGGAGTTTCTCTTCATCCAGTAATCGCCTTCCTCTCCCCCATTTCGAACTCGAACCATTACCCTATTTAAAATCATGAAAGATCAACTAAAGAACCTCGACCAGCTGAGCCGTCGCCGATTTGTTGCCAGTGCGGCTAAAGCCGCCCTTGGCGTCAGCATCCTCCCGATCGGAGCGGGCAACAAGCTTCGCGCCGCCGGAGCCGGAAAAGCGGAACATTGTATCTTCTTTTACATGGCCGGTGGCATGACCCACATGGAAACCTTTGACCCGAAGCCGGGTACTGAAACCGGCGGAAAGACCAAAGGAATCCCGACAGGGGTTGCCGGGGTTGAACTCGCCGAGTTCATGCCCGAACTCGCCAAGCGATTCAGCGACATCGCGGTGGTCCGCTCAATGACCCAGAAGACGGGTGATCACCGTGGTGGTGCCTACTGGATGCGCACCAGCTACGAACCCCGTGCGACCATCATTCACCCTTCGCTGGGTCCCTGGGCGCAAACGCTCCTGGGTAAGAAGCATGACACTCTTCCGGACTCCGTTGTCATCGGCGGCGGTGGTGAACACCCCGGGGCCGGTTTCTTCGGCCCGGCGCTTTCGCCGCTCCCGATTGGTGACCCGGATAAGGGCGTTCAGAATTCGGCTCCCTACAAAGGCGTCGAGGACCTCTTTGAGAAGCGCCTCGACCTCATGAACACCTTTGACGAATCGTTCCGCCGCAAATTCCAGACGGACGAAGTTAAGGCCTACACTCAGTTCTATGAGGAGACCCTGAAGCTGATGAAGAGCGAGGACCTCGCCACCTTTGACCTGACTCTCGAAGAGAAGTACGACGAGAAGGTGCAGCGCTACGGCAATACACGCGTCGGAAAGGGAGCAATGCTCGCCAAGCGTCTCGTCAGTTCCGGAGTTCGCTTCGTCGAAGTGGTTTCCGGCGGTTGGGATATGCACAACGACCTCTGGAATGCCATTCAGGGCACCGGCGGAGATCTCGATAAGGCTCTTGGCTCGCTGATCGACGATCTCAAGGCGGAAGGTCTCTTTGAGAAAACCATTATCGCAGTCGGAACTGAATTTGGGCGGACCCCGGTTATCAATGCCAACGGGGGACGTGATCACCACCCGAGAGTCTTCTCGACCATGTTTGCCGGTGGTGGTATCAGCGGTGGACAGGTCTATGGAAGCTCCGACGCCAAGGGGATGGCGGTTGCCGAGAATCCGGTCGAACCCAAAGACTTCAACGCGACCATCGCCCACGCGATGGGACTGGACCTGAACAAGGTGGTTTACGCCCCTTCAGGACGTCCCTTCCTTGTCGCCGGTCACACCGTCGACCCCGCAACCAAGGGGATCGTCAGCGAAGGCAAGCCTATCATGGACCTGTTTTCCTGATCTGCGGCGGCAGAATGAATCAAGTAAAAGCCCGGGGAAACCCGGGCTTTTTTTGTGCCCCTGACATCAAGCCCTAGCCGGATTCGAGATCGACAACAGGCAGGGGGTCAGGGCTTCGTGGTTTGCAGGAAAGAGGGATCTGACCAAAGGTTAACCAAGGCTCTTCACCACCTTGACCAGATTCGAAGAACTCATTCCGAGCTCGCTCATCACGGTATCCCCGGGAGCGCTGATGCCGAAACGATCAATCGCAACCACGGCACCGTTGCTGCCGACATACTTCCACCAGAGCCCGCTCACGCCGGCTTCGATGGCCACTCTCTTAGTGCAGGACGCCGGAAGGACAGATTCGCGATAGTCGGACGGCTGCCGGTCAAAACGCTCAAGGCAGGGCATCGAGACCACGCGAACGCCGTCTCCAAGTTGTTCCGCCGCTTCCATCGCGTGCTGGAGTTCACTTCCCGTGCCGAGAAGAATGGTCGTGAGCGCTCCCGTTTCCTTTTTCGCGATGTATCCGCCCCGGAAAACTCCTTCACGCCGTGTTTTCACGGGGATGCTGTTCAATGTGGTGACGTTCTGGCGCGTCAGGAAAAGAGCGGTCGGGCCGTCTTTTCTTTCCATCATCGCGGCAAAGGCACCGGCGGTCTCCTCAGGATCGGCCGGTCGGATGACATCCACATTGGGGATCACACGAAGACCGCTCACGGTTTCAACGGGCTGGTGGGTGGGGCCGTCTTCACCGACTCCGACGGAGTCGTGGGTAAGAATGTAGCCCACGGGAAGTTTCGCGAGGCCGGCGATGCGGATGGAGGGTCGGAGGTAATCGGCAAACACCGCAAAGGTCGCCCCGGTGGTGCGGAAGAGGCCATCGTAGGCCACTCCGTTGCAGATCGCGCCCATGCCATGTTCGCGAATGCCATACCACACATTGCGGCCGGCCGGATTCTCACGGCTGAAGTCGCCTCCGCCCTTGATATAGTTTTTGGTCGATCCGAAAAGGTCGGCACTTCCCGTGATCAATGAGGGTACGGCTGCGGCGACCGCCTGAATAACATCAGCACCGGCGGCGCGGGTGGCGTTCTTGTAGTCTGCGGCGAACTCGGGAATGAGATCGAGGAGGTTTTCGGGAAGTCGCCCGGAAACGCTGTCATCAAGTTGTTTCGCCAGTTGTGGATTGGCCGTCTTCCAGGCGTTGAAGGTTGCCTCCCACGCTAGGTAGGCCTTGGCAAGCTCCGCTTTATGGCCTGCAAAGTATTCTTTCGTCGCTTTGGAGATGAAGAAATGTTCTTCCGGCAGACCCAGTCCCTTGCGAGCCTCGTCGGAGAACTTCGCGCCGCCTTCTCCGTGTCCGCCCGCCGTGCCCTGAACCTGAGGGATCCCTTTGCCAATCAGTGTTTTTGCCTCGATGAGCTTCGGCCTGCCGTTTCGATTCTGCTTCGCCGCGAGGATGGCCGCGTGAACGGCTTCGAGGTCGTGGCCGTCCACCTGAACCGTGTCCCAGCCGAAGGCCGCGAAACGTTTGCAGGCATCATAGCTCTGGGTCACCTTCGCCATCGCGTCGAGGGTGACATCGTTTGAATCATAAATCAGGACGAGGTTATCAAGTCCGACATGTCCCGCGAAGGCGATGGCCTCCGAGGCAACTCCCTCCTGAAGACAGCCGTCTCCGGCGAGACAGAAAATGGTCTGGTCGAAAACCGTATGTTCCGGGGTGTTGTACTTAGCCGCCGCCATTTTCGCGGACATGGCGTAACCGACCGCATTGCCGACTCCCTGACCGAGCGGGCCGGTAGTGGCCTCGACGCCCTCGGTTTCATCGAACTCGGGGTGACCCGGGGTCTTGCTGTGAAGCTGGCGAAAGTTCTTAACCTCCTCCAGGGAAAGTCTGTAGCCGGAAAGGTGAAGCCAGCCATAAAGAAACATGCTCCCGTGACCGGCCGAGAGAATGAAGCGGTCCCGGTTCAGCCATTTCGGGTAGTCGGGATGATAGCGCAGATCGCTTCCAAAAAGGACGGCTCCGATTTCGGCCGCCCCCAGAGGGAGACCGAGGTGGCCGGAATTACAGGCGTGGACGGCGTCGATGGCGAGTCCGCGGGCTTCATTTGCGGCTTGGGCAAGGACTTCGTGGTTGAGGCTCATAGGTATTTTCGGTTCCGTTTCGCGCAATACTTGGCGCATTTGAGTCCCTAATCAAGCGGTCATTGGAAACGGAGTCGCCGAAAAACAGACATGACAGACGCCCATTTCGCGGCAATGTAGGCCGAACCATGGCGGAAAACACAGACAACATCCTCAAGATCGGCCTGCCGAAGGGCAGCCTTTTCGAGCCAACGATGGATCTCTTTGAAAAGGCCGGTTACCACATCCACGGGGCAGACCGTTCCTACCGGCCGACCATCGACGATCCCGAGCTCCAAATTCGCCTGATCCGGGCGCAGGAGATCGGCCGCTACGTCGATCATGGATTTCTTGATTGCGGGATCACCGGGAAAGACTGGGTCGCTGAGAATGGTGCCGACGTTCACGTGGTCTGTGATCTTCAATACAGCCGGGCCACCTCCAATCCGACCCGATGGGTCCTCGTCGTCCCGAATGACTCGCCCATCAAAACGGTTTATGACCTCGAAGGAAAGCGGATCGCGGCGGAAGCCACGGGACTGGTCGAAAAATATCTCGAAAAACACGGAGTCAAAGCCGAGGTCGAATTCAGCTGGGGCGCGACTGAAGTGAAAGTCCCGGAACTGGTCGACGCCATTGTCGATATCACCGAGACCGGCTCGTCCCTGCGGGCGAACAATCTCCGGATCGTTGACGTCCTGATGGAAAGCTATCCTCAGTTTATTTCAAAGAAGGATTCCTGGGAGGATCCCTGGAAGCGGTCGAAGATTGAGAGGATTGCAGTGCTCCTGAAGGGCGCCCTGATGGCCCGTGATATGGTCGGTTTGAAGCTGAATCTTCAGGATTCCGCGCTCGATTCCGTGATCGCGCTCCTGCCCTCGCTCAGGAAACCGACCATTTCCCGACTGGCTCAGGAGGGTTGGGTGGCATTGGAAGTCGTCCTGACAGAGCTTCAGGTGCGGGAGCTGATCCCCCGCCTAAAAGAACTGGGGGCGGAAGGAATCATCGAATACCCCTTGAATAAAGTCATCGAGTGACCGATACTCGCGACCCGCCGGTTCGAACAGGGGTTTGCGCCGGCCAAACAAAACAGAATTTTTGATTATGGGATCCCTTAAAAAGAAAAGGAAAACCAAAATCAACAAGCACAAGCGACGGAAACGCATGAAGGCTAATCGCCACAAGAAGCGTTTGCGTTACAAGAGCTGATCGTTGATCTTGGCAAAATGAAAGCAGTGCAGCCAGGTGGTCCGGAAACGTTGATTCACCGCTGCATTGTTGCGTACGGGCTTATCATTTCCGGGTTGTTAATCGTTTCTTCCGGTTTAGCGGATGAAGGGAGAGCAATAGACGACTATGCCCAGGTATATGTGAATCAGTTTTTCGAACCCGATGAGGACCTTGTTCTTTCAGAGGCGGCGAAACGAAAGAGTCTGGCGCTGGCGCACTACGCACAGGGTCGCAGTTTCGAATCCCAGGGAAAGCCGGGGGAGGCAGTGGAGGCCTACACCAAGGTTCTGGAGAACCAGCCTGATCAGTTTTTTCTCGCGAGGAAAACTGCTTACTTGCTGGCGAGATCCGGTCAGCAGGAGGAAGCGTTGAAACTGCTGGAAGAGAGTCTCAAGCTGAATCCGAATCAGCCCTATGCCCACATTTCGCTTTCGGAGTTTCTTGCGACGTATCAAAGCAATGATCCGCAGGGAAAGCAGCGTGCTTTTTCGGTGATCGAAGAAGCAGTGGACAAGTTTCCGGACGAACCGGCCGTCTATGAGCATCTCGTGAAGCTCTACCTCTCAAGCGACCGGCGCGATGATGCCCGCAAAACCGTGGCCGAAGCGGCGCAAAGGAGCAACGACGACTCCGTCTACTGGCTCCGTCTCGGACGCCTCGCCGCGAGGGTTTGGCCTCCTCGGGAGGGAGGAGAAGTGTCTGATGCGGATCTGGTGAACGGGATCTTCGCGAAGGCTCTGCAATTCGCCAAAGGGGACGTCGCCGTCATCGAGCAGGTGGGGGACTACTACCATGCCACCGGCCAGTTTGATCGCGCCATTGCCGCCTATGCGGGAATCATCTCCACCCAGCCGGATCGTCTTGATCTGCGCGAGAAACTTGCCCGGGTCTATGGTGCGAAGGGGGACGAGGAGAAAGTGATTGAGACTCTCAAAGAGATTGTCGAAATCGACCCGCAGAACGCCGCCATCCATAAGCAGATTGCGGGGATCTACATGCAGTCGGAACGTTTCAAGGAGGCGATCCCCTTTCTGCAGACGGCCCTTTCCATTACCAAGGGAACTGCCACGGAGTACGGAGCCCTTGGTCGCATGATGATCGAGTCCGATGAGAATGAGGTCGCGGTCGAGTTTCTCAAGGACGCGGCCTACCTTTTTCCCGAATCTCCCGACTTTCCGTTTCTCCTTACCTTTTCCCTCGCCAAGACCGAGAATTGGGATGAAGCGATCAAGCAGTTCAAGGCGACGATAGAACTCGCTCGAGATGCGCAACCCCAGCTGCTTAATGAGGGATTCTACTTCCGCTATGCGGCCGCTCATGAGCAGTCCGGAAACCTGAAAGAAGCGGAGGAACTGTTCCGGAAAACGATCGAGCTCATCGCAAAGAACGAACCCGATGAGGAGAGCCAGAAGTTCAGCGCCACGGTCTACAATTATCTTGGTTACATGTGGCTTGAGAACGACATGAAAATCGAAGAGGCCGGTGAGTTGATCAAAGCGGCGGTCGATCTCGATCCTGAAAGCGGAGCGATTGCCGATAGCCTGGGCTGGTTCCATTTCAAAAAGGGCAATTATGAGGCCGCCCGGGATGAACTGCTCCGCGCCGAAGGGCTCATTGAGGAAATTGATCCTGTGATCCTCGATCACATTGGTCAGACCTATTATCAGCTTGGCGAGAAAGACCGGGCCATTGAGTACCTCGAGAAAGCCGTCGCCCTTGAGCCGGATAACGAGGAATACACCACTCGTCTGAAGGAGTTCCGGGACGGCACGGCAAAACTCCTGAAGCCGCAATCCACGAACACGCCGCCTGCGGCTGGGGAGAACAAGGAGAGTGCTCCGTCAAAGCTGCCGTCGGTTCCGGGTGAGCCTTCAGCAAAGCCTTCCGCGGTGACTAACGAAGCGCCCCGTTGATTCCGGCTCTCCAGGGGTGATTTTTGAAACGAGCTTGTGCCCCGCCTTGCCCGGGCCCTAAGGCTCACTTGCCCTCGTCGAGATCCTCGATCTTTTCGCTCAGCTCCCCCCACTTCGAATAGCGGGTCTCAAGAATGGACTCGACTTCGGAAAAGCGTTTCATGGCGGAGGCGGAATCATCCCCGTTTTTGAAAAACTCCGGATCGGCGAGTTTGGCGTTCAGTTGCTCCTTCTCCGCTTCGAGCTTCGCGATATCGGCTTCAAGAACGGAGAACTCGGTCTTCAACGGTTTCAACCTGGCGGCCCGCTCTTCTCTCGCCTTGGCTTCGAGACGCCGCTGCTCTTTGCGATTTGCAGCGGAGTCCGTCGCTATCGGAGCACTTGTCTTACCGGCTGCTTTTCCGACGGACTTACCGGACGGGAGAGGGCTCGACGGGAGTGCTTTCACCGCGGCAGCATCCATGTCGGCCCGCTTTTTTTCGAGGTAGTCGCTGACGTTGCCGTAATAGAGTTTCGGGGCTTCGTTCGGAATGAACTCGAGGACCTTGGTGACGATCGGATCGAGAAAGGACCGGTTGTGGGAGACGATCGCGAAGGCACCGGTATAGTCGCCGAGGGCGCGCTGGAGGACCTCCTGCGAATGGAGATCGAGGTGGTTCGTCGGTTCGTCAAGGATGAGGAAATTCGCCGGCTGGAGGAGCATGCGGGCGAGGGCAAGACGTCCGCGTTCTCCGCCTGACAAAACACTGACGGACTTGAAGACATCGTCCCCGCGGAAGAGGAAGGCGCCGAGGAGGCTGCGGAGATTGCCGGTCGCGCCGCCGGTGACGCTGCCCTCAAGGGTGCCGAGGACGGTCTTGGTGGGATCGAGCTCGTCTGCGTGGGTCTGGGAGAAGTAGGCGATCCCGACCTTGTGTCCCTCGGTGATCGTGCCTGAGGTGGGCTGCTCAATCCGGGCGATGAGCCGCGAGAAGGTCGACTTGCCGGCGCCGTTGACCCCGACAATGGCGATCTTGTCGCCGCGCTCGATCGCAAAGTCGAAATTGTCGATGACCTTGTTTTCCCCGTAATAGCGGCAGACTTTCTCGACCTTGAGCACGGTCTGTCCACTGCGCTCGGGCTGGGGAAAGCGGAAGTCGACGGTGGCGGCGTCCTGCTCGATCTCGATGCGCTCGACTTTCGCGAGGGCCTTGATACGCGATTGGACCATCTTTGCCTTGGAGGCCTTGGCGCGGAAACGGTTGATGAGTTTCTCCGCCTTGTCGATCTCGCGGGCCTGATTCTTGAAGGCACGCTCGGCCTGTTCGCGGCGGGCGACGCGCTCGGAGAGGTAGAAAGAGTAGTTGCCCGAGTACTGCTGCACCCCGCCGTTCTCGAAGGCGAGGGTGCGGTTAGTGAGGTTGTCGAGCATGCTCCGGTCATGCGAGATCAGGATGATGGCCC
Organism: Akkermansiaceae bacterium UBA2381; assembly: GCA_002344215.1. Classification (GTDB taxonomy): domain Bacteria; phylum Verrucomicrobiota; class Verrucomicrobiia; order Verrucomicrobiales; family DEV007; genus Arctic95D-9. The sequence goes on along the minus strand of DDSV01000054.1, from coordinate 215,902 downwards.
CGTCGTAGTTGCGTAGCCACTGCTCGAGCCACTGGACCGTCTCGATGTCGAGGTGATTCGTCGGTTCGTCGAGGAGAAGGACGGAGGGCTCCTGGAGGAGCAGCTTCGCCATGGCGATGCGCATCTGCCAGCCGCCGCTGAACTCGCCGGTCTGCCGCTCGAAATCCTTCTTGGCAAAGCCGAGACCGCTCAGCACGGTGGCGATGCGCGGTTTCATCTTGCTCAAATCGTGGTGGTCGAGACGGAGCTGGAGGTCGCCGAAGACCTCGAGAAGATCACCGTATTCGTCGCTCGTGGGATCAGCTTTCTCGAGATCGTCCTCGACTTCCTTCAGCGCGATCTGGAGCTGACGCACGTCGTCGAAGGCCTTTTCGACCTCCTCCATCACGGTGCATCCTTTGTGCGAGACTCCCTCCTGCGGCAGATAACCGACGGTGGTTTGCTTCGCCTTAATGATGCCGCCGGTGTCGGCTTTCTCGATCCCGGCGATGATTTTCATCAGGGTCGATTTGCCCGCACCGTTCGGACCGGCGAGAGACCAGCGCTCTTTCGCGCGCACGGTGAAGGAGAGGTCCCGGAATAAATTCCGGGACCCGTATTGGATGGATACTCGATCAACTGCCAGCATGAAGGCCGCGAATGTAGCGCAGTTTTTCGAAGCTGCCAGCGGAAGGGCGTGCCAGAACGTCGGATAGCCCGTGATCATGGCCAGTTGAGGGGGGGCTGCAGCGGACTATTCCCGATTTGGATCACGTTCCCGCCACATCATAGGTCCTTCTCCACGATTTTCTAGATGGCCAAACTCTCCATGGTCTGCAATTATATTTTGACGCGTCCCACATGAAAACATTTGCCGTATATGTCGTTCTTCTGGTGATTCTTTGCGCTGCCGCTTATTTTACCATGAATTATTCCAGGCCAGTGTTTCCGGTCAGCAGGATACTCACAAACTCCGAAGGAAAGGAGTTGGAAGTGTTGATCCAGGGAAAGTCGAAGGAGAAGTTAACGATAGACCGGGTGTCAGATGGATCCCGCTATGATATTCCGATTCGATCGCTCTGCTTTAAAGACAGGCTGTTTGTCATGCTTCTCTCGGAGCAGGAGGAACCGGGCAAGCTTGATCCGTACATTGCAAGACGTCTTGCCTCCATTGAGGAACTGCGACGTAAATCAAAACTTTACGAGTCTGGGATGCGATCACGGGACCGCAAGGACACACTCTATAACATGAGGGAGGAGCAACTTGCTGCGCTCGAGCGGGAGATCAAGGCACTCGAAATGTCGATCGAGACCTACAAATATCAGTTTCTGAAGGAGTGAGTCGATCGGGCTCCTGCGGTAGGGGGGGCGCAGCAGATAAGTGGGAGGTGTTTACATGGTTGCCTTTACACGGGGGTTGATCTCTCTAAGGTGCACCGATGCCCGCAAGACTTAGATGGGAGGTAACTCCGCCTCCTGACCCCGACCTCGTTCGCCACTACGCGAATGCACTCGGTCTTGCCCCTGTGGTCGTGTCCCTCGCGCTGCAGCGGGGCTTTGAAAGTCAGGAACGGCTCGAGCAGTTTTTCCACCCCAGGCTGAAAGACCTCAGGGACCCCTTCTCTCTTCCCGGGGTGGCGGCGGCGGTGCAGCGTATTCTGGAGGCGGTGGATGCAAAGGAATCGGTCGTCCTATACGGGGACTACGATGTCGACGGGGTCAGTTCGATCACCCTGCTCTGCGCCATCCTGCGGGCGCTTGGGCTCGAACCGAGGCCCTTTCTGCCCACGCGGCTGGAAGAGGGATACGGGCTGAGCGTCAAAGGCATCGAGAACAGCTTCGAGGGTGATCCGCCCGACCTCCTCATTGCGGCCGATTGTGGAACGAACTCCCGGGATGAGGCACGTCTTCTCAGGGAGAAGGGAATCGACCTCATTATTCTGGATCACCACGAGCCCTCCCCCGACGGGGTGGCGGACTGTGTTGCCCTCGTAAATCCGAAGCTCGGTGACGAATTCCACTATCTCTGCACCGCAGGGGTTGTCTTTAAAATTGCCCACGCGCTCATGAAGACGCGGCCGCTCACCGACTTCGATCTGAAGAGTTATCTCGACATCGTCGCACTCGGGACTATCGCCGATATCGTTCCACTGGAGGGGGAAAACCGACTCTTCGCCCGCCGCGGACTCGCCCAGCTCGACCGCACCATTCATCCCGGGCTCGTTGCCCTGAAGTCGGTTGCCGGGGTGACCAGTCCGACCCGCACTCATGATGTGGGGTTCAAGCTGGGGCCGCGGCTCAACGCCTCGGGGCGTCTGGATACGGCGGTCGCCTCACTGAACTTGTTGCTTTGTCAGGATCCTGTCGAAGCCCGGGCACTCGCTGCCGCGCTCGACCAGCAGAACCGCGAGAGACAGGAACTGGAGCTGGCGACCCGCGAGGAAGCCGAGCGCATCATTCACGATCTCGAACCCTCAATGCGCACTCATGCCATCGTCGTTGGATCGAGAGGGTGGCATCCCGGCGTCGTCGGCATTGTCGCTTCAAGAATCTCCAAGCAGTATCATCGGCCCACCTTTGTTGTCGGGATTGATGAGAATGGTCTCGGGAAAGGGAGCGGTCGAAGTGTCCCGGGCATCTCACTGGTGCAGGCGCTCGATTCCTGCCGCAATCTGATTGAATCGGGTGGCGGGCATGAAATGGCGGCCGGAGTGAGCGTGCGTGAGGAGAACCTGGATGCTTTTCGTGAGGCCTTGATCCGCAGTGTCACCGAGCAGGCTGATCATGATACCCTTGTTCCGAAGCTGGCCATCGACATGGAGGTGCGGTTTTCCGATCTGACTCTCGAGCTTCTCGACAGCTATGAGTTGCTGCGTCCCTTCGGGCAGGCGAACCCGCAGCCGCTTTTTATGTCGACCGGCGTTCAGGTGGCGGGAGCGCCGCGGCTCATCAAGGAACGCCACCTAAAATTCGCGTTCGTGCAGGATGGTCTCGAGCATGAGGGAATTTTCTTCAACGCGGCCGGACTTGAGCTCCCCAAGGGGCCTTGGGATATCGCCTACACGATCGATAAGAACGAGTTCCGCGGGCGGGCAAAGGTGAATATGGTGCTTCAGGCCATCCGCAAATCGGCATAAGAGGCCGGGTGATTCCGGGTCTGATTGCTGAATTCCGGAAAATAATCACGTTTTAGTGATCCGGATTCTCTATCGCGGTGAATCAAGGGGCAACAGAGCGTTGGAACACTCCGTTCCCGCGCCTGCCTATCAAATAACACCAAAATAAAGAATCCTATGAAGACCTCTTCTCTCCTTATCCTGACCGCCTCCTTCACCATGGGTGTGGTCTGTCTCCAGGCCGACGTCATGGTCGGCGGCGCTCCGATGCTTCCCACGAAGAACATCGTTGAAAACGCGCTGAACTCCAAAGACCACACGACCCTGGTCGCCGCGGTGAAAGCCGCCGGGCTGGTCGATGCTCTGATGGGTGACGGTCCTTTCACCGTCTTTGCCCCGACCAACAACGCCTTCACGGCCCTTCCCGAGGGAACCGTCGAAACGTTGTTGAAAGAAGAGAATAAAGACACTCTCGCGAAAGTCCTCACCTACCATGTTGTTGCCGGGAAGCTTGACGCGGCTGCAGTGATGGCGGCGATCAAGGATGGCGGCGGCAAAGCCGAGGTGGAAACCCTGGCTGGAGACAAACTCACCCTCACGATGAATGGAGCCAACAATGTCGTGATCACCGATGCCAAAGGCGGCACCGCGAGCATCTCCACCTATGATGTGCTCCAATCCAACGGAGTGATCCACGTGATCGATAAAGTCCTCCTCCCATAATCAGAGACAGAGTTCCCGACGGGGCACTGTAACGAAAGTCCTGCAAAGGCGGGGAGGGGGCACTTTCAGGTGCCCCCTCCTTTTTTCCCTGTGCCAATGGCGACCGGTTTCCAGTTCAAGATTGCGGATATTTCCTCTCACTCTATCTTTCCCCGATCACCAGGGCGGGAAACGAGTAAGATGGACGACGAACAGGAGGTGGTATCGCAGGCCTTGCTCAGAGCCATCTCTTCAGGAGACCAGGCCGCTTTCGCCTCGCTCTACGACAACTACTCGAGCCAGCTCTATTCGATGGCCTACCGCATGCTCAACTCGTCCGAAGCGGCTGCAGAAGTCGTTCAGGACACTTTCCTCTCGGTATGGAAGGACGCAGGCCGCTACGATGCCGGTTTGGGCAAGGTATTTACCTGGATGGTCATGATTCTGCGCCGCAAAGCAATCAACCGTCTGCGCCATGACACGAGGCGACTGCCCGCGGGATTGGACTCAGGGGAATGCGCTGCCGGAGAGGGTGGTTCCGCCACTCGACCCGATGAGGCATTGCAGGATCGTGAAAGAAGCGAGTTGATCGGGAGTATGGTAAACGGGCTGCCGATCGAGCAGAAGCGCGCTCTGGAGCTTGCCTTCTACGAGGGCTTCACCCATCAGGAAATCGCAGACCGGCTTCAGGAACCACTTGGAACCGTTAAATCCCGCATTCGTCTGGCGATCGGCTCGCTGCGCCGCCAAATGGAAGGAGGTCCGTCATGAACCCGGAGGAGAAAGAGACGTTGAGGGAGGAATCGGCGATCCGCTATGTGCTCGGGGAGATGAGCCCGGCCGAGGAGAGTGCCTTTGCCGGCGAAATGCGTCGGGACCCCGACCTCGTCCGCCTTGTTGGCTCAATATCCGATGCGCTCGGATCCACGGTGGGAGAACTTCCGCTTCTGTCTCCGCCATCGGCACTGCGCGGGCAGGTTCTTGCGGCGGTCTCGCCGAACCTGGAGTTGCTTCCGGCCGGCCGCCGTAATCGGCGTGTTCAGAGGGCCTGGCCGGGTTTCGCAGTGGCGGCGGCAATGGCACTGTTTGCTGCGGTCGGATGGAGCCTCTGGATTCGAAACAATATAAGTGAGCGGGTCTCGCGGGCACAAGTGGCTGCTGTCACGGCAGAGCGCGATGGTCTCATCGCCCGTATCGCGGCGTTGGAGGAAGACCTCACCCTTGCCCGATCGGCAAACGATCTCGCGGAGATTCGAATTGCCTCACTGCGTTCCGAATTGGAGCAGGCCTATGTCGCCACGCTGGCGTGGAGCCAGAGCCGACAGGAGGGAGTGCTGGATCTTTCCCAGCTTCCTCCGAATCAGACAGGGCAGTCTTATCAGCTCTGGATCGTGGATGAGAATAATGCCGAGCCCATCAGTGCCGGGGCCTTCGATATCGATGCGGAAGGCAAAGTGCGGGTGCCCTTTTCCCCGGTGGTAGCGGTGCGAAACCCGGTCGCCTTCGCCATCAGTGTGGAGCGCTCCGGAGGAGTTCCGAAGCGCGAAGGACCCATCATCGTGTCGCAGGGGCTTTAACCCGCCGACATCATCTTCCCGGCCAGCGCCAGCGTTTCCGGGCTGACGCCGCCGAGCATGCGGGCGAGCTCGTTGACACGTTCCTGACCCTCCACCGCCACGAGACGAGAATTGGTCATCGCGTTCTCGACTTCCTTGGTGACAAGGAAATGCCGGTGGGCAAGCGCCGCAACCTGGGGCATGTGGGTGATCGCCACCACCTGATGACGGTCTCCGAGAAAGGCCATTTTTCGTCCGACCGCTCCGGCGATTTCGCCGCCGACGTTGGCGTCGATCTCGTCGAAAACCATCAGGGGAATCTGATCCTGATCAGCGAGGGCGCTTTTCACCGCGAGCATGACACGCGACATCTCTCCGCTCGAGGCGATGACGCGGAGAGGTTTGAGCGGTTCACCGGGATTCGGTCCGAACAAAAAGTCGATGCCCTCGAGGCCTTTCGATCCGGGCTCAGGAAGAGAAGTGATTTCGATTTCGAAACTCGATTGATTGAATCCCAGATCCTTGAGATGGGAGGCGATTTCCTTCGCGAGGGCAGGGGCGGCCTTTTTACGTTTCGTTGAGAGAGTTTTGCCCGACTTGTTGACGAGGGCGGCGGTCTCTTCAATGGCGGCGGTGAGGCGGAGGAGTTCGCTCTCGCGGCTGTCGACCGATTCGAGCCTCTGGCGCGCGCGTGCCTCGTAGGCGATCACGTCTTCGACGGTTTGACCGTATTTCCGTTTCAGAGTTTCAATCTCGTCGATGCGCCGTTCAACGAGGACGAGCTCTGCCGGGTCGATCTCCAGTTCCTCGGTGTATTCCCGCAGACTGCCTTCCAGTTCCTCGATTTCAACACGGGCGGAATCGAAGCCGGAAATCCTTTCGGCAATGGAGGGGTCAAACCGTTCCAGTTCCCGGATACAACGCTGCGCGTTCATCAGGTTGGCGGAAGCGGCGCTGAGCAGGTCAACCGCCTGGTTCGCATTCTCGACGAGGCGGGTACTGTTCTGTGACTGACGGTAACGTTGTTCCAGATCGGCTGCTTCGGAGGGGTTCAGGGACGCAGCGGAAATCTCTTCTACCTGGAATCGCAGGAGCTCGATCTCCTGATCACTGACCTGGCGCATGCTGCGGAAATCGTCCAGTTCTCCCCTGGCTTTGGTCCAGTTGGCAAAAGCCTGCCGGTAGGCCTGACGTTCGGGGCCGGCGTGGGCGTAGGCATCGAGCATGGCCAGTTGTCTGTCCTGCGAGAGCAGGGACTGGTGCTCGTGCGGTCCGTGGAGATCGACAAGGAAACCGCCGAGGGACTTCAGCACTGAGAGGGTGCAGGGCGAACAATTCACAAACTGCTTGTTGCCGCTTCCGAAGAGCCGCTTCACGACGAGAGAGTTGCCCTCACAAGGTTCGAGGCCGCTGTTCTCGAGGAGGGTATTGACGAGGTCGAGATTGGACGAGAGTTCAAAGATCGCCTCGACCGAGCAGAGGCTTTCTCCGGTGCGGATGAGGTCGTGATTGGCCCGCTCGCCGAGGATGAGTTTGAGCGCGCCCACGATCATCGATTTACCTGCACCGGTTTGGCCGGTGACCCCGATCAGGCCTGAGCCGAGTTCCCAGGTAAGATCATCCACGAGGGCGAGGTTCTTGATTTTTAAAACCGAGAGCATTAGGTGAGAGGGCGACGGATTGGAGTATGGTCCAGACCGCTTCGGCTTGCAATGGAGACAAGAACGGAAATCACCTTCCTCGGCACCGGAACCTCGATCGGGGTTCCCGTGATCGGCTGTGACTGCGCGGTCTGCACCTCTGGCGATCCTAAAAACAAGCGCCTCCGGTCCTCCATTCATGTGCAAACGCCCGAGGTCAGCCTCGTCGTCGACACCGGGCCCGATTTCCGCCAGCAATGTCTGCGCGAAGGAATCCGCCACCTCGATGCCGTGCTCTATACCCACGCCCACAGCGACCACATTATGGGCTTCGACGACTTGCGTCGTTTTACCGTGCACGAGGATGAGGAAATCGCGATCCATGCGACCTCGGAATGTCTCGAGAGGCTCCACGCCGCCTTCACCTACGTTTTCGACGGAGAAAATCGCTACCGGGGATACCTGAAGACCGCCGCCCACGTTATTCGGGGACCCTTCACCGTGGGTGATCTTGAGGTGACCCCGCTACCCGTCGATCACGGCAAGGTAGAGACGATAGGTTTTCTTTTTTCAAGAGAAGGGGAGCGACTCTTTGCCTACATCCCCGATGCCAAGACCCTGCGCGAGGAGAGTAAACAACTCATCGCCGGAATTGATTTGCTTATCCTCGACGGTCTCCAGCCGGAGACCCACTGGAGCCACCTCTCCACCGGTGAAGCCGTTGACCTTGCGGAGGAACTCGGCGTGGGGAAAACCTGGCTGACGCACTTTTCGTGTCGCGTCGATTACCGCACACTCGAGCCGACGTTGCCGGAGATGGTGAGGCTGGCCTGGGACCGGATGCGGGTGGTGGTTTGAGGTCTGTGAATCGGCATCACCTCGAACTGCGCCGGGTTAACTCGATTCTCAAGATGGGGTCAAGTCATCGACCCAACCCTCTTTTTCCTTTCCCTGCGGCACTTCCCGTCTTTAGTGACGGAGCCTATCCATGACCCGCATTCCGCCCATCCTCATCATCACCTTTTTCGGGGCGATCGCGGCGTTTTGCATTTTGCGGGTTCAGTTTAATGCAGTGCTCTACGAGATGCTGCCACCGGACCTTCCGGAAGTGCAGGGGATGGATCGGCTCAACCGGTTCTTCAGCCGTGATGGCCAGCTCATCGTGACGATGAAAGCGGCCGAATCCATTGAGGCAGAGGAGGCAATGGAATCTCTCGCTAAGCGTCTCGTCGTGGAGCCCGGACTTGTTTCGGCGACTTTTCGTGAACTCACCCTCACCGAACTGGTGACCGAAGGCGGAGGACTCCTCGCCTGGCTCTGGCTGAATGCGCCGGAGGGTGTCCTGCCGACGCTGGGTGACAGGTTTGCAGAAGGGCGTTCGAAAGAAGAGATCGCCTCGGCGATGGAGGCGATCCAAGGCGGATTCTTCGACCAGAATGTCGTCGTGAAAAGTTATGACCCGCTCGGGATCTCGCGTCTTGGTGGATTGCTTGGTGAGAGTGCCTCAAGTCCTGATCCGATGAGCTCGGGAGACGGAACTTTTCACGTGATGTATGTCGAGGGAATGGGCGTCGATTTCTCTGATTATCGCGACGCGGCGAAATGGTTGAAGAAGATGCGTGCGGTCGTCGATGAATGGGAGGCGGAATGGGAGGGCGGTCACGGAGGCGGCAACTCGGTCACGGTCGGACTGACTGGAACTCCGGCCTTCATGGCCGAGGTGGGGACGCGGATGGAGTTCGACATGACGCTCTCGGTCTTTTCCACGATGGTCCTCATTGCAGCACTCTTCTGGTGGATGCACCGGCAGACAAAACCACTCGCCTGGCTGATCTCGGGCATGCTCGTGGTCCTCTCAATCACAATCCTGATCGGAGGAGTTCTCTTTGGCGATCTCAGTGTGATGAGCGCCGGGTTTGCCGCCATTCTCATGGGGTTGGCGGTGGACTATGGCATCGTCCTTTATCGCGAGGCCTACAACTCGGGCGAAGATGTGGAATCGCTGAGGCGCTCGGTTGGCCCCGGGATCCTCTGGGCGGCGGCAACAACCGCATCGGTCTTCCTTTCGCTGAATCTCAGTTCCCTCCCCGGACTTTCCGAGATGGGCAATCTCGTCGCCATCGGTATCGCGGTGGGAGCGCTGGTGATGCTCTACGGTTTTGCGCCCATCGCGGTGCAGTTCGTGCGGGACACGAAGAGTAAACCAGCCGTCGCTCTTCCGGTGATCCGTGCCTGGGGACGGCAGGGAGCTCTGGTTACGGCATGGGTTGTCCCGGCCATTGCCATGGCTTCCATTTTCCTCAAAGAGATGCCGGCACTGGAGGTGAACTTCCAACCCTTCCTCATCCGCGAGAGTCCCTCGATGGTGGCATGGCAGGCTCTGCAGCATGAGTTAAAGGGACGGGAGGGTGTTGTTCCGATGGTGGTGACAGCGTCCAGCCTTCCCGAACTGCACGAATACCTCAATGATGCCGGTAACCGTATCGCGAAGGCGAAGGAATCCGGGCTGGTCTCCGAGTCGCTTCTCCCCGAGATCTTTATCCCCGAACCAGCGCGTCAGGCAGCGAACGCGGAAACGGTGCAGCGCTGGCTTGGCGAAAAGGAGCGTCTCCTTGGTGAGATTGGCCTTGCGGGATTTTCGGTCGAGGGCACGAAGCTGACCGAATCGGTCTTTACGGCCTGGGAGCACTACCTCGCGCAACTCGACTCGGAGGAATATGCGAAACCTGAAGGAAAACTAGCGTCCTGGTCGGTTGATCGGCTTTTTGCCACACGCGACGGGACCTATGCCGCTCTCGGGGCGGTAAAGCCGACCAATCCGCTCAATCGCGAATGGGTCTCGGCGATCTGTGATGAAAACACGGTCGTGGCCAGCCTCGGCTCTCTGGGTACGGCCCTGAATGAACGCATCCGGGGAGATGTCGTCCGCGTTTTCCTGCCGATGCTGGGCATTCTTGTCCTGATGCTTGTGGTTGTTTTTCGCTCGTGGCGGGATGTTCTGCTGAATCTCTTCGCACTCTTCTTTTCCACCGGCATCCTGCTTCTCGCCACGACCTGGACTCCGATGAGCTGGAACTCATTCAACGTTTGCGGCCTCCCCCTTATCTTCGGCACGGGGATTGACTACGGCATCCACATGCTCCTGACACTAAAGCGCAATGGGGGAGACATCGTGTCCGCACGCGCCGGAATCGGCAAGGCACTCCTCTTCTGCGGGGGATCCACCGCGATCGGTTTCGGCTCTTTCGCCACAGGCTCGTCCGAGGGTCTTGCCAGCCTTGGTCTTGTCTGTGCTGTCGGTATCCTCGCGAATATGGTGGTGGCGATCTGGCTGCTGCCGCACTGGTATCGGTGGCTGAATCGACTGCCGGCTTGAGTCCGTGGCGGAATTCTCAGGAAGCCCCGGCTTTTTGCCTGACAATTCTGATTATTTAAGATATCTTAACTAATCATGATTTCTCGACTCCGCTTGATACCCGTCATAGGCATCCTCGGTCTTTGTTATCCGGTCACGGCGTCGGCGCAGTCGAGTGCACCGGACATGTCTGTTGTGGAACGATGGCTCGCCACGAATACCGGGATCGGATCCCTCAAGATCGACTTCACCCAGACCCGGACGATGCGCGCCGTAAAGATCCCGGTGCGGCAGGACGGCACCCTTTGGCTCGACTATTCGACCCACCGGTTTCGGTGGCAGACGGGCGAGCCGGCTCAGACCATCGTGGTGAATGTCGGGAAGAATATTCTCATCATCCGGACCCCCATGAAGAAGTATGAGATCCGTCCCGCCGATTCAGGCGGTGCTCCGGGCATGGCAGCGATGGCGAACGGATTTCCCCGCACCCTCGCCGAGTTTCAGCAGAAATACCGTGTCCTCGAGACGCGCCCTGACGCCAATACCCGCCGCATTATCGCCCGTCCACTCGGCGACGCCGGGCGAGGGGTGCAGACCTTCACCTTTGTTGTTGATGCCAAACACTTCAGGCTCCTCGGCTTTGAGATCGAACTGGAGGACGGCTCCTCCGTCAACACCGTCTTCCGCCAGGTGGCGACAAACGTGCCGCTGACCCAGGCTTTGTTTCAGCCTTCAGTCGAAGGATACACTGAGACGAAATTCTGAGGCGGGCAGACTCTCAGTGCGTCTCGACTTTTTGGGGCCGTTCCGGGAGCACGGGTGCAGGAGTAATCTCCGCCGCAGGCGCAACCTCAGGTTCGGGTTCGCCTGTCAGTGATCGGATGCGGTGATGAAGGGCTTCGTTCTCCCCGGTCAGCGTCTGGATCTGATCCTGCAGACGGATCATCATCTTTTCGTCGCTGGAAAAGAGATCGCCTGCGGCGACACGCTTCCAATGAATCCCATAGAGCCATCCCGCGATCGCCATTCCTCCCAGGAGGAGCAGAAGGAGAGATTGAAACGGAGTTACGGACTTCACCATCGGGAAACGCTGTGACCTATTCCGTCTTTTTCCCGCCAAAGAGACGTCCGAGTTTGACACCCTTCCGTTGTTCTCCAGACGAGCCTGCCTCTGGCGCGGGGCTGCCTTGAACGGCGGGTGCCTGTGTCGCCGCTATCGGGGGTGTCTGAGATCGCGCGCCACCGCTGAATAATCCGCCGCGCTCCTTTTTAGGCTCTTGCTTCGGGGCTTCGGGCTGTTCTTCTTCCTGGGTGATGACCAGCTTCAAATCTTCCGGAACATTCGCGACATAGTCCCAACTCCGCAGAGGAAGCAGCTGACCCTGAGCGTTGTATTCCTGAACCTTCCGTCGAATCAGAGTGCCGGCGGTATCGTAGATCTGTTCCTCGGCGAAACGACCCAGGGCGTCGTAGACTTGAATACCGCGGTATTTGAACTGATCTCTGCCGTCGTAGATCATGACCTCGGAGGGACTGCCCTGGGCGTTGAGGATGATCATCCGTCGCTGCAACCGGGTTCCGTTCTTGCTCTTGGTGATCTGCTCAAGAGTATTGGTCTGAACGTCCTGACGGGACTCAGTGTAGGTTCCATTGGAATGATGGATCGCCCGTCCCCAGATGTCGACCGGCTTGCCTGCCATTTGCCCGAGATGGACATTGTACTGGCTGAGGCCCTGACGCTGGGCTTCGGGCAGGATCATGTTCGCTCCGCTGTAGTTTCGTCCGGCATCCGTTCCCATCGGGACCTGCTGCGGGTTGGCGGGATTCGCCATTTGAGGCATGACCGCTTGAGGGTTCACGCTGGCAGGACTGGTCTGAGTCTTCGGGTTGTGAAACTGGGCCTTGAGCCCGGTAATCAGCATCGAAAACACCATCCCGCCCGTGATTAACCCTTTGATCATGGCCCTTTCCATCGTGAGGGCGCAAGGATACCGCGATTCGAGGAGCGCCGCAAGCCTTTCCGGCTGAACGAATTTTCTCTATTTGTCCGGATGGATGGCGATACCTCACCGCTTTTTGGGGCGGGTGGCAAAGAACAAGGCGATCCCCAGGCAGGCGACGAGAAAGGTTCCCGTCGTCAGCACGGTTAGGGCAAGATCGCGCAGGTCCTTGTTCGGGATGAACCCCAGCTTGTGAAAGTTCGTGAAGATCCGGGCTTCAAATTGCCGCTTCCGGTCCGTATGGCGGGTGACACTTCCGGTCGTGGTCGAAACATAGACGCGTGTCTCCAGGTCATCGCCCGCATCGAAGCGGTAGACGGGGAGGATGCGGAAAATGTTAAGGTATTCCGAATTGAAAGCCGTGAGGAAATCAGTTTTTGAGAGCTCCTTTCCGCCGAGGAAGTGTTTGGCGATCTCAGCGGCGTAAGCTTCGTCTCGGGAGGGATCGAGCCTGCCGTCGACCGCGCTGACATAGTGCGGAACGGGTGAGGATTTGGTATAGATCTGATACCAGGGCCGGCCGCCGATGCCGCGAAGATTGACCGCCTGCACTTCGGGGTTCTCTGTGCCCAGTTTTGCCACCGCTTCGGAAACAGACACGGTGATCGCGTTTACGTCCATCCCTCCTCCGGAAGGGCGGGCTGAAGGGGGCGGAGCCTGGGTTCGGGTCATCACATTGTGAATGACACCACTTCCTGAGGCCATCAGGACGGAAATGCTGAAGATCAAGCCGATCCAGCGGTGAAGTTTGCGTACGAGTCGTGTATTCATGAGTTGATCAGATTTGTCGGAAAAACGCGGCAGGCAGTGAACGTTTCTTCGCTCTCTCCCTGCCGCGCTGTGTTATCAAGCAGTGCTTCGGGCTTACCACTTCCACTCAAAGCCGGCGTAGACCCCGCGCCCGTCTCCCGGCAGGAAGTGCGCGCCGCCTCCGGCGGCGTTCTGCACGACGTTCGTCGTGGCGGAGTAGATCTTGTCGGTCAGGTTCTTTGCCTCGACATACATCGAGAATCCGCGCTCGCTGCGGTACCCGACCTTGAAGCCGAGGAGTGCGTAGGGATCGGAGAAAAGGGTCGCCGCCGAATCGACGCTGTAGGAATCCGGCACCCATTCGACATTGGGTCCCGCATAAACTCCGCTGGGGTGTTCGTAAACAAACTCAGCCCGATAGTAGTGCTCCGGCATGCCGGGAAGACGGTTGTTTCCGAAGGTGGCATCGTTATCGAAGCGGAAGTCGCTCCAGAGATAATTCTGGCGGAAAATCAGCCTGTCCTCCCACGGTTCGAGGGGAGCCTTCGCGACAGGAGACTTGGCGGAGGCGGAATGCACTGCCCCGCTTTTTCCGGTAAAAATCCCTGAAGCCAGTTCAATGTCCATGGCGGCTTCGATACCCTGATGAATGGTGTTGTCAGCGTTTACGGTGACGGACGTTCCCGGCGGGTTGATGAAGTACTGGAGCAGTTCGTCTTCGATCTGTGAATAGTAGTAGGCAATATCCCACGAGACCTTCTCGCCCTGTCTCCGTGTTCCGATTTCAAAGGTGGTGGCGGTCTGGGCTTCCAGGGGGATCAGGCCCGCCGCTCCATTGAGGGCATTAACCAACTCACCAAACGAAGGCGGCTCGAAGCTGCGGCTGACATTGGTGAAGACCTGGGTCTCCGGGTCGACCTCCCAAAGTAATCCCGCCTTCGGGGAAAAGGAGTTCCAGTCCCGGGTGTCGCTGTTGTTTGGCCCGACGAGGAACTGCTCGCGAAGACTCCGCTCAGCATAACTGAATTGAGCACCGGTCACGAGGGCCACATCAGGGAGGAAGTAGTGGCGATTCTGTGTGTAGAGATCCGCATTCAGCGCAGTCAGATCGTTCCCCGAAGTTCGTGCGCCCGGGCTCCCGGCGACATTCAGGAATCGATCATCATTGGTGGTGCCGTAGGTCGGAGCAAATCCCAGAACAAAATGGTTCTCCCTTCCAAAAAGGTCTGCTGAATTCTCATATCGTAGATCGACGCCGAAGTCGTTGGTGACTTGATCGAGCACTTGGAAAATCGGGTGAAAAAGGTCCTTGTATGACCAGAAGCTGCCCAGGGTGAGGGTATTCTCCCCACTCTCCCAGGTCGTTTTGTTCGCGACACGAAAGAGCTCGAAATCCCGCTTCTGAACTCCCGCCAGATTGGCCGCATTGGCCTGACGTGGATTCGCCAGCATCTGGGCTTTGGTGAGGTTACCAGGTAGCTCCGAATCGGTTTTTGCGTAGGTGATGTAAGTGCGGGTTTCCAGTCCCGGGTTCACCTGCCAGCCGAAATTTCCAAAGAAGCGCTGGTTGCTCTGTTCCGAATGGTCCCGGAACCCATCCGTTGAGGAATGGGAGAAACTCACGTAGGCGTCCTGGTCCCCCGAGACGATGCCCGAACTGATCTGGCCCCGGATCGAATTGAAGCTTCCGTATTCGGCACGCACCTGCAGCGGATCAGCCGTATGACCGGTGTGCGAAACGAAATTGATGGCTCCACCCAGCGTGGTCGAGCCATATTCAAGAGCATTCGCTCCCCGATAGATCTCGATGTACTGCGCGGCGAGCGGTTCGATGGCCTGGAAGTCGAAGCCACCGTCGGCGAGGTTGAGCGGGACTCCGTCCTGCATCAATTTGATCCCGCGACCGTGGAAGGTCCGCTGAATCCCGGATCCACGAATGGAGATGCGGGACTCTTCGGATCCGAAGCGAGGCTGAATGAACACGCCGGGCGCATAATCAAGGGCGTCCTTCAAGGTGGTCGCGCGACCCCGTTTATAGTCTTCCGCATTGATCACGGCGACGCCACCGGGTTGAAGTTTGAGCTTCTCCCTCGCCTCTTCGACATTTGGCACGGTCAGGGAAACAACCTCCGGGGCGGCGTCGTCGATGACAAGCGGCGGGTCCGGAACGGGTTGGGGAGCGGGAGCCCGGCGGGCTTGCGGAGGAGCCGGCTTGCGGACTTCACCGCTAACGACGGCAGGTGGTAGCGTGGCGGTTGAGGACGCGTTGTCCTGGGCGATAAGCGGTAGATGGGTCAGCGCAAGGAGCGCCACCGGAAATCCGCGTCGGGCGGCTCCGGGTAGGAATCGGAAAAAATGATGTTTCATGTAAGTGAGAAATGGAATGTTCAAAATAGGTTTGAGGAAGGGACACGACGGTGCGCGTTTCCCGGGTCCGAAATCAGGTGAACCGGCTCGTTTTCAACGAGAGAAAAGAGCAACTGACAGTAAGTCAGGTACGATTCGAGATCAGAATCGACCACGGTGATGACCGTGGGAGATCACATTCCTGAGACGGAACTCACAAGCAATCAGCTTACCCAAGGGGGAGCCGACGGCACGGTCTCATCCACAGAACGGAGTGTTGTGATGAGGAAAAAATAGCGAGGTTCTCCCGAAGAGAATCTCATCGCCGGAGTTTCAGTGACGAGCACCGCGACCAGTTTGGCGGAAGGATCTAACAGAGTCTCCTTCTGCTCGCGTTCCTCGCTCTGACCCGTGGCGACGGCTTTACAAAGGGGACAGGGATGCTGTCCGTCAAAGGTTTTACTGACTGCATCGACGAGCGAGCTTTCCTGCGAGTTGTCCACCAGCATTGTCACCCAGGCGACCCCCTGCAACGCAAGCCAGTGCCCGCCCATGAGATGGAGGCAGGCAATGAATACGAGTGTCCTGGCGAAGAATGTCTTCACAACCCGGTGAGTCTGACGACGGAAGACCGAAAAGCAAGGGGATTCTGACAACTACCCCTCCAGAGCGGCTATGTACCGCTCCGCGTCCAGGGCCGCCTGGCATCCGTTCCCTGCCGCTGTGATGGCCTGGCGGTAAACGTGGTCGGAGACATCACCGGCCGAGAAAATGCCGGCAATATTCGAATGGGTCGAGTGCCCATCCTGCACAACGTAGCCGTCCTCATCAAGGGAGACCCCGGAACCGGCAAGGAAAGCGGTGTTGGGATCGTGTCCGATTGCCACGAAGACACACTTCACGGCGACTTCGGAGTCCTCCCCGGTGACCCGGTTGTGGACGAGAATGGCACGGACATCGCCCTGTTCGTCAGTGAGGTATTCCTTCACTTCGGAATTCCAGACCGGTTCAACCTTCGGATTGGCGAGGGCCCGATCAGCCATGATCTTCGAGGCACGGAGCTCTTCACGGCGGTGAACGAGATAGACCTTGCTCGCAAAGCGGGTCAGGAAAGTGGCCTCCTCACAGGCTGAATCACCTCCACCGATTACTGCCACCGGAACATCGGGATAAAAGGCTCCGTCACAGGTGGCGCACGAGGTGACCCCGCGTCCAACCATACCCATTTCACCGGGAAGGCCGAGGTAACGCGGGCTCGCTCCGGTCGCGATGATCACGGTATGGGCGCGGTGTTCCGTGCCTCCATTGGTTTTTACGAGGATGGAACCGTCCTCCTGTTTGGCGATTCTGGAAACGAGATCGTATTCGACCCGGGTACCGAACTTCTCAGCCTGCTGCTGCATACGCATCATCAATTCAGGACCCATGACACCCTCGGGAAAGCCGGGAAAGTTCTCCACCTCGGTGGTGGTGGTAAGCTGGCCGCCGGGCTGTTCTCCGGAAATGACAAGCGGCTTCAGGTTGGCTCGCCCTGTGTAGATGGCGGCAGTCCAGCCGGCACAACCGGTTCCGATGATGATCACGTTTTCCATCCGGCGAATGTGTAGGGGCTTCGGTTTTGAATCAATGCGAAATCTGCGTCTTTTCCCGCAGGATTGATGACGCATTTAACTACCGTTTGCTTACAATTCGGTCGTGGCAGGCTGGCCGAACCCTGACTGGATCGTCACCTGCCCCTGTTGGATTGCTACCCGCTCAGGCCGCGTGGCTCTGACTGTCGAGTGTCTTTCGCACGATCGAGGCCATGTCCTCGAAGCTATAGGGCTTTTGCACAAAGCCGTCCGGGCACGAGCCGCATTCGCGGGTGAACTCGTTCAGGTCGACGAGGTATCCACTGCAAATAAGGACGGGCAGGTCCGGAAGAAACTCCCTGATGCGGGCGAAGGTCTCTTTGCCGGTGAGATTCGGCATGGTGAGGTCGAGAAGGACGAGGCTGATGGATTCGCCCCGGGTCCGGAGAATTTCAAGGGCTTCGAGACCGTCCTGCGCCTCAACAATTTCGTAACCAAGTTTTGAGAGGAGGGTTCGACCGATGCGGCGGACGAGGGCTTCGTCGTCAACCAGAAGAATCGTTTCCCCCTGGCGGGAGTGGGCGAGAGTGTGTTCGGCCGGCGTTGCGAGGAGAGACGGCGTCACCCCGGCCTCGGCTGCGGCATTTCGCGGAAGAAAGATATCAAATCGGGTGCCCTTGCCCAGAGTCGACTGGAAGTCAATCCAGCCGCCCAGCTGTTTGACGATTCCGAAAGAAGTGGCGAGTCCCAAACCGGTTCCCTTCCCGGGCTCTTTGGTGGTAAAGAAAGGCTCGAAGATTTTTGCCTGAACTTCGGGTGGAATGCCCTCACCCTCGTCTTCCACGGTGAGACAGATAAAATCTCCCGGAAGAACTTCGGGATGGGCCCGGAGGTCACTGCTACTTAACGTCCGGTTTCCGGAGCGAAGCGTCAAATGTCCACCCTTCGGCATGGCGTCCTTGGCGTTCACGGACATGTTCATAATTACCTGCCCCAACATGCCGACATCTGCCATGACCCGCCAGGGCGATTTCTCCAGGTCGACATCGATGCTGATGCGACGGTCGACCGTGGCGGCGAGAATATCCCTCACTTCGGTAAGGACGACGTTGGCGTCGCAGGGCTTGAGATCCATTCGGCTGCGGCGTGAGAATCCAAGCAGTTGTCTGACGAGTTCAGCGGCACGCTCGCCGGCTCTGACCGCATGGGTAAGGCTTTCCCGCCCCTCATTGCTCATCGCTGTCCCGAGATCCATCTGGACCAGCGCCAGGTTGCCGAGGATTCCTGCGAGGAGGTTGTTGAAGTCATGGGCAATCCCTCCGGCCAGCTGACCAACCGCTTCCATCTTCTGTGATTGGCGCAAGCCCTCTTCCAATTGCCGCTGCGCGGTCAGATCCTGAGTATTCCAAACCCGGCCGACCAGATTGCCCCGGCTGTCTTTGACGGGCGCGGAATAGACGTGGAGAACTTTCCGCTCGGGTTGGGAGAGAGTGACTTCGCAGTCGATGCGCTCACCGGCTCCTCTTCTTGCCAGCCATTCCTGTTCGGTTTCCGGACCGATTCCACCCGGCCTTGAGAAGGCGGCAAGAATCTCGCTGGCCTTTCCGGGAGACGAAGCGGAGTGATCGATGCCGAGAAGACTGAGGAAGAGGTCGTTCACCACCGCGACATTACCCTTGAGATCCTCCACGAGGAATCCGTTGTTGGTGCTCTCAATGGCTGCTTGAAGACGCGCGCCGGCTCGCTCAAGTTCCGACTGGCTGATGTTGAGGCTTTCGGTGCGTGATTCGACCAGCTTCTCAAGACGTTCCCTGTGTTCGGCGAGCTCGGCGATCATCCGGTTAAACAGAGTCGCAAGGTATTGTGTCTCGGCAGATCCCTCAACTTCATCGGCCCGCACCCGAAGATCTCCCGTTGCGACCTTGCGTGCAACCTCTCCGATATTCTCAAGAGGACGGGAGATAACCTTCGAAAGAAATGCACCAAGAGTTCCGGCGACAAGAATCATACAAACAGCGGCGGCAACGAGGGCGAGATAAGCCTGTCGGACGACGGCGGTTACTTTATCCATTGGCTTCAATGCGAGAATGATCCAGGGAGAGTCCAGGTTTGTGACCGAAGTCGGCAGGATTTCACTTGCGTAGAGGAAGGAATCGCCGCCTGGCACCTCGTAGGTGCCGATTCTGTGTTCAAGCCAGATTTTCGCGGGTATATCAGGGTCAAACTTCTCCATCAGCCTGGTGGGATCGCCCCCTGAAAGTGTGTTGCCAAGGGCATCCAGCATGTAGATTGAGTTGTCGCCACCGATGCGTCCGTCCTCGATGATGCTGATAATGCGGGCAAAAGAGAGACTTGCCTTGATGACCTGCCGGGTCTCGCCATCGCCTTCGTCCTGTGATGATTTTATCGGGAGAAAAACCGTGAGATAGAGGCCTTCCTTTCCAATGATGCGCTGAGGATGCGAAAGGGTCACGTTACCCTTGAGTGCGCCACGGAACCAGTCGCTATACTCCCGGTAGGAGGGATGATCCTCCGAGGTTGAGCCGAGGAGGAATCCCTCGTCATCATAGAGACTGATATCGGAATAGACCTCGAAAATTTCCACGAGGCGATGCATCTCTGTGATCTTCGTCTCGATGTTTCCGGAGGGATCGGAGAGGAGAGGGTTCGACTGGAGGGAGCTTAGTTCACGCGCTGTTCTGTCCGTGACTTCTGCGATGAGACGTCCAAGCTGACGGGCGGTTTCAGAGAGCTTTTTCTCCTCCTGCTCCTTCAGGTTGCGGTTTAAGACCGTGGCCAACGGAACCATCACGATGATCAGGGGCACAAGGCCCGTGAGCACCATGGAGGATAGCAGTCGGCTGCGGATGGTTTTCATTTATCGAGATCCGGGACCAGAGGCCGGGATCGCGGAAGTGGGGGTTCTAATCCTCGGTAAAAAATGTTCCCGGGGTGGTTCGGGTGGAGGATGAATCATCAGCGTGAGCGGCGGTTGTAACTGCTGTTCTGGACCGGCTCTCGGTGATGAGGCGCAGGATGGATTGGCTCGCATACTTCTCGATCTCCGGGGGAAATTTGACGAAATTACATTTCCTCATCATCTCATCGGCCGGATAGAGAGTCGGGTTGGCAAGGAGAGTAGGGTCCACCTTTGCGAGCGCTTCCGGATTCGGGCTGGCATAGTGAAGGGAATTGGCAGTCATCGCCGAGGTTTCCGGATTGCTCATGAACTTGATAAACTGATGAGCGAGGAGTGGATTTCTGGCGTCACGTGAAATGGCAAAGCTGTCCAGCCAGAGAGGTGAGCCTTCTTTCGGAACAATGACTTCAAGTCCATCCTTTCCGGCGGTGCGGACAATGGCATCTCCATTGTAGCTGACGACAAGGTCCACCTCGTTCGCTTCCAGAGCATCAAGCCCGGAAAGCAGATCCGTCATCGAAGCGGAAAAGTCGGGGAATCGGGCCGCCAGCCTCATGGCCGCCTCATCGACCTGTTCAGCGGTCGCGGTCGCTGGATTGTGCCCAAGGGCCAGCAGGGCCATCCACATAATATCAGAGGGCTCGTCGAGAAGGGCGATTCTCAAATCATCACGCCAGAGGAGGTTCCAACTTGGTTCAATTCCCTTCAGAACGTCAGACCGGCCCGCGAGAACGGTCAAACCCCAAAGATAGGGCACTGAATAACGATTGTACGGGTCTGCCGGTGAAGTGATGATTGGATCCTTCAGGATCGTCATCCCGGAGAGTTCCTTACAGTTGAGCTCCCGAAGTAGGCGAAGGTTGATCAACTCCTTCAAGGTGACCTCGTCGGCTATCACGATGTCAAATGCGGAAGGTTTTGAGGCCAGTTCCTGTTTAAGCTGCTCCGAGTTCTCGACTTCGGTCAGGATAATTCGTGCACCTGTTGCGGCTTCAAACGCCGCCGCCGCCTCAGGTGCCAGATACTCCTCCCACAGGAGCAGGGAAAGTTTCGGTTTCTCCGCGTCTTCCCGCACTTGATCGAACACTTGCTTGAGCCCTGTGCTTACGAGGACCTGCCGCTCCGGACTTGCCTGCGCTTCAGAGCGGCAACGGGCGAAAACATCGGCATGGAGATAAAGTGTTTTGTTTTCAAGAGTCTCCCTGTTCAGAAAGGGGACTGATTCCCGGTTCGCTGAAGCACACAAGAGTTCGTTGGAATTCACTGCAGCGACCTCCGCCCGGCAAAGAAAGTCGAGAAACAGGTGC
Source organism: Akkermansiaceae bacterium UBA2381 (assembly GCA_002344215.1). Classification (GTDB taxonomy): domain Bacteria; phylum Verrucomicrobiota; class Verrucomicrobiia; order Verrucomicrobiales; family DEV007; genus Arctic95D-9. The sequence goes on along the minus strand of DDSV01000054.1, from coordinate 194,660 downwards.
GCCGTTTCACTGTTGGTCGATTCACGCGGAATGACAAAGCTGTCCACCCATAGCGGCGCGCCCTCTTCAGGAATGAAGTAATCGATCGTTTCCTCTTCGTCAGCAAGCAACGCCGCTTCGCTGCTATTGGTCATCCCGATCCAACACTCCCCCGATAGCAACTCATCCCGCACCTCGAGGATATCGACGAAACGGGCGTTGAGATTCTTAACCTGATCAACAAGGAGGCTGGTAGCCTTCTCAATGTGGTTCGGATCCTGAGAGTTGATATCATGATCGGAGGCGAGGAGCGCTGCCGCATAAACATCAAAGCCAGCGTCCACCATTAGAACCCGTCCCCGGAAGCGCTCATCCCAGAGGGACTTCCAGCTTTTTTCGGGATCTTCAATTTTGTCCTTACGGTAGGCGATAAGAGTTGTTCCCCACGTATAGGGAATCGAGAAGCGGTTCTCAGGATCGAATTTCAGGCCAAGGAACTGTTCGTCCAGATTGCGGAACTGCGGAATCTTTTCTCTTTGAATCGGCTGGAGGTCCTGAAGACCGATCAAGTCCGCAACCACTCCTCCGCCGGCGACCAGTAGATCGAAGTCTGCCGGTCTGGAGCGCAGCAGTTCCTCCATTTCGTCGCGATCCGAAAATGTCACCAACTCCACCGGGATGCTGAACTCCTTTTCGAATTCGTTGATGATTCCGGAAAAGAAACAGTTCTCATAAGCGAGGACCGTCAGGGGCTCCACGCCTGAATCAGAGTCGGAAATTTGATCCGCAGGGGAAGAGGCCGAAGTTGTATTCGCATCCCGGCAACCGAATTGCGTCAATACCACGGCCATGGCTAGAATGATCAGCCCCCGGCAAGAGCGAAAAGAATTTTCAAGCAAACACATCGGAGTAAATACTAAAATTACCATAATTTCGATATAATTAGTGATAATACAAGGTAAACATTTTAAAAAAATCCATAGATTGGCTCATACGTGATCTTATTTTTAAATGTTTGAGAAAATGTTCTGAATGAAAATTGATCTGAAATACAGGAAATGGTTCCCGCCAGGGAACGTGTCCACGCCAGGCCAAAACAAGTGGATCTCAAAGAATCCGAATCAGAGCAGCAACCATCGGCAAGAGGGGGCGCGGAATTATCGAACGGACTGCGCGAGACCGTTTTAATCTCACCTGGCACCTCATTCTATGGGCATGCGGGGTTCAGCCCGACAGGGAGAGGGCTTCACCCGCAAGGGGATGGGTCAATATTGTTTAACCCGATCCCCGATGTCAGCATTTCTCCCCGTGTAACCCGGGACATCGAGCGTGAAAGCGTCCATAGGGCGATATCTCTGGCCAATCTCCCATTGGTCAATTATCCTCAAAAAGTAACCTGAAGTAATATGAGATCTTCTTCCATCGCGATTATTGTTACCGTTGTTCTCGCTCTGACGGTTGCCGTATCCGACTATTTCCTGAAGGTCGCCAGTTCATCCGCAACCCCGTTTCTCAATCGGAATTTTCTCATCGCCCTGGTGATGACCATTCTTTGTACCTTCGCCTGGGTGCTCGTGATGCCTCATCTAAAGCTCGCCTACATTGGCGTCATCTACAGTCTTACGGTGGTGCTATCGCTGGCAATCGTTGGCACCTTCTTTTTCAACGAATCCCTGAAGCCGCTGGAATGGGTAGGAGTGGGGCTTGCCATTACGTCGCTACTCCTGCTCTACCGCGTGGCATAGCGCGAGACTGCTGCCTGAGGCCGCAGCTCCCCTGTGTGAGGAGCACGGGTAACCCGGGGGGATCCTTGTGGGTTGACGGCTCCTGAACAAGAGAGTCAGAGCCGGGAAGATTCCGTCAACCGGCCTTTGAATGCAGATGAAGCACCCGGGATGACGGCAAAGGCGCGATACTCAAGTTGCCCTCCTGCGCATTGATTGCATCAACAATAAAGCTCTGGACGATGCCGAGCCGCAGATAGTTCTGTTGCGTTTTTTTCGGTAATTGATCAAAGTCTCCCACCGACCCGCGGCATTCCTTCGCGCCGCAATGGCATTCGAGGCTCCAAAATCGCTCGAGTAGCGCCGTTGAGTAATCGTAACGTATCTCTTCACCGGGCTTGATCTGACGAAGCGCGATCAGGCAGGTTTCATCAATCAGGCCAGCGTTTGGCTCGCAGGAATGGTTCAAGAAACGGCCGGGAAAAAGAGGATCCACGTAGGCATCCTGTCCAATCTGGACAGTGTTTTCACCCTCATCTGGAAGGGAGAGTGACTCTGCGAAGGAGACTACCGGACCGGTGATAAAAAGGATGGTCTCCCGGGGTTCGATAGGATATCGGGCTAGTAAGCCTCTGCCTACTGAGGCTTCGCCGACGTATACTTTGGATCTCATGAGGGGATGGGCATGGAAATTGAGGCTGGCCTCGGGATTTGGGGAGAGTTTCTCGATGAGATCTGGCGAAACGTGTCGAAAAACCCTCGCGATATGTCCGTGGGATTGTCGCCGAGAGCGAAATGAGCTTGCTTGAGGCGGTACCAGGGGATTCGCGGGTACCGGTGGTGAATCGCATGGTACCCGTTGTTGTGGGTCAGCCAATTGGTCCAACTGATGTTGGTTCGAGTGCCCGTCGTGGTATTGAAGTGGTCCTCAATTTCAGACCAGTAGAAGAACGAGGCGTAACTCCAAACCAGGGGAACAATCCAGTAAAGGCAGAGGAGGTCCAGCCAGCCGTTCCATGCGCTGATTCCCAGTAGGGCTACCCAGAAAAGGACAATCTTCTGAGCGGATTTGAAAGTGGCGAGTTGAATCAGAGATCTGATGTAAGCAACCCCCGCATAGCCGAGAATCGGTTTGAAGAACCAGAGCCAGACCATATTGCGATTTTCATCAAGGAGGCCGTGATTCCCGTAGTCCAGATGGAGTTGTTCGCGATTTGTATTGAGGAGCCGGTGATGCTGGGAATGCTCGCGACGGTAGTCATTCAAGGTGAAGCCGAAAGGATAGCAGCAGAGGAATTCACTCCACTGATTGAAGCGGCGGGTCTTGAACAGATTGAAGTGGCTGGCTTCGTGCGTCAGCGTTTCTCCCAATCCGAGTTGTATCATTCCGATCAACCAGACGGCGAAGATGTAAACAATCCCGCCCCCGATTTGCTCACTGGCGGCGATGATGCCCAGAATCAAGGCGTAATCTTTTAGCAACGCGAACAACGCGCGCCAATTGCTTCGACCATAAAAGTCGGGGGGCGTCGGCTGCATTTCCGAAGTCTGTACCATTCCTCGATATAATCCGCAAAATTGCAAAAAAAATCAAGGGTTTGTTTCAGTTTTAAGAAATGGTTATTGGAAATTCAGCCCGCTGAAGCGTTTTGCTGAAAAATCTGTATCAGAAGGGAAGTCGAAGTAAGATTAAATATAAAATTCGGAAGAAGGTAAATTTGCTGCTTGAATAATTATTAGCAGGTTCTATAATTACCATATGGTAGGAACCGAATCCTTTTGGAGATCCAACGCTGTCAAGCTATCGAGAATTTTTTCGATTTTTGCTGCCGTGTGCCTGGTTACCGGCTGCAACGACGACATGCAGACCGCCGCTTCAGTAGCGGAGTCCCTCCGGCTTGTGGAGGAACAGGAAAAGGTGATCGTTCTTACATGGGAAGAGTATTTCAGTCCTGAGGTCGTTGCAGAATTCGAGCAGGAAACCGGGATCAAGGTCGAGTTCGTCTATTTTGAGAATCTTGAAGAGATGCGCAGCCTTCTCCAGTCAAGGCCCGGTGGAATTGATGTGCTCGTTTGCGATGGGGCGGGTTTGGCAGATCTGATAGAGCTCCAGTTGCTGCAGCGAGTGCAGCCCGATCTAATCACGAATTTCGCGAATCTGGATTCGATGTATTTGAATCTGATGTCCGACCCGGGAAATGAATTCTCGGTGCCGTATATGTGGGGTACCACCCTTATCGCCTACCGAAGTGACTTGATTCAGGAGCCCGAGCAGTCATGGGCTTCCCTCATGGACCAAAAGTACAAGGGAAAAGTGTTGATCCTGGATGACACCTTTGATTCCTATGCCGCGGCCCTCCTTTCTCTTGGCTTTGATATCAATTCCGAAGACCCCGACGAGTTGGGGAAAGCGTTGGACTTGCTTCTCGACCACGTGAACAAAAACGAGGCCCGCTTCGACGACATCATCAACATCAGGGAGAAGCTCCTTTCCGGCGAATGTTGGATGGGCATGACCTACAGCAGCGATGCCGCCGTCCTGGCCGAAGAAAATGAACATATCTCGTATTTTATTCCAAACGAGGGAGCAGCTCTGTGGCTTGATAGTTTTGCCATCGCGCGCGAATCGCCCAATTCGGTAGGCGCTCATCGATTCATTGACTTCATTTGCCGTGGCGATGTGGCCGGCAGGAATTCAAATGATCTCTGGTGTGCTTCAGCCAATAAAGCCGCGCATGCATACCTAAGCACTGAAATTTTAGCCGAGAAGACACTCTATCCCGACCCCGAGACGTTGAGAAAATGCAGGTTTGCCACCAAAGCGGGAGCAACCAGAAATCGCCTCGTGAATCAGGGAATGAAGCTCATCTATGATCGCCTCGCGCAAAACACGATGAAGTCGTCGAATGATGCTCTGGCCTCGGAGTCCTCCGAAAAAGAGGACGAAATTTCCGCTGATCTGCCTGTAGCTCCCTGACCCGGGCATTTAATCCTGATCCTTTCACGGGGCCCTGTTGGATCGCTTTTCTTCGGGGATTCCTTCGAGCCAACCGAAAGACGTGGTTTCAATCCTGCCGTCACTTCGTTATCCCTTTCTGCGGTCCGGGAAACGGCTACTCCCGGAAATGCGCGATTATCTGACTTGCGGCGGCCATGCCCGACTCGATCACTGCCGGAACTCTTCCTTTGCCGACGAACGTATCACCGGCAAAAAAGAGTCGAAAGGCGGAAACCGGCTTGAGGCTGCATTGATCCGCCGCAGAGACTGGATGGGCGTAACGCCAACGCTGAACGTCGGCCCAGTTGGGCGGAGGCAGGTTGATTCCCAGTAGGTCGGCGGTTCTTGTAAGTGCCATGGCGATCACCTCGTCGACCGGTCTATTGAAATGGTGATGACTCCACGCGGGCGACATTTGCACGATAAAGAGGGATTCACCCTCCGGCACATGCCCCGGCTTCCGATTTTCGTGACTGATCCATGCAATATCATGGAGGCGATCCGAATTGATCAGGGCATAGCCATCGCCTGGAAGGGGAATGGGACCGGGGAAATTCAAAATGACCGTGAACTGGCAGACAAATTCCGCCCGCTTTAGTTCGTTCACGGTTGGATCGCAGACCGTGCGGTCAAGATCGCTCGCTTCGAGCAAATCGATCGTCTGCGGTCCCGGGGTCGTGATAAGCACGGCATCGAAATCGTCGAATGCAGCTCCACCCTCTGTTTCCAGCTGCCATTTTCCGCGTGTTCGCTTCAATCGGGAGATACGGGTTTCAGTCATCACCTTGAGGCCTCCGGTTTCGACCATCCGTTTGCCTATCGTGCTGATGCCTTCCCGGTAGGTCCATCTGGCGGCGGAATTTCTTTGGGGTTCCCCCGCCGATATTTTGCCGGTCAGGTCAAAAGGGTGAATGCCCCCCACGATGCGACAAAGCCCTTCCGTTGGAAGTGTCTGAAAAAGCAGATGCGCTACCTCGTTGCTTTCCACCGTAAAATAATTCGCGCCGTAATCGTAGCGACACCCCTTCCTGGTTCGCGAAGCGGCCCGTCCGGAGAGCCCTTTGCTCTTCTCAAACACGCAAACCTCCTTCCCGAACTCCTTCAACTTGAAGGCGGCGGCAAGTCCGGAAAGGCCGGCTCCAATGATGGCTATTTTTTCTGACATGCGAACCGGGGAAGTTACGCCTTCCGCTCCGAACCGGTCGGAATGAGTTGGTCCCGCCATTGGAATAGGCCGTACCAATCACCCGTCCAATTCAAAGAGCCCTTCGTTCCAGTGCGTGTCCGAATTTTCGGGCTGCTGATGGCGCAGGAAGTGCTTGATAAATAGTTAAGATTTCTTCATCATTCAGGTTTTTTGCTGGAGGAGTCGAAACCACTCAAAATCATATGATTCCAGTGCCGACCAGTTGCCGGGAGCGGCTTCAGCCGCGGGATTTTGAATTCATCGTTGCCGCGCTCGCGGGACAAGACAAGGGAGGGGAGCGGTTTCTCACCGAACTCTTCAGCGAACCGGGGTCGCTTAACGCCATTCTGGACCATGATCGCCTTTTGCGCGCCGTGCTGGAGCTGCCCTCTCCACTCGCCATTTCTCCGGAACTCTATTTTTATACGATCGTGAGGCGGAGCCTGAAGGACGCCGGAATCGATGATGTCGAGATCGCCGATTATGTTGCCGCCACCCTGGCCGAAAACACCGGAAGCTCGCTCTGTCCGGGAAGTTCGGGAAAGATGCCCGACGCGGATTTCACCTACCATGTCGACATTATCGAAAAGATGAACGAGGCCAGTCCCACCGAGCGTTTTTTTCTCGAGGTGCAGTGCGGCAATCGTTTCCTTGTGCTGACCGGGCTCTTTCCCCGCTTTCTTGAGCGCAGGGCTGAAAGGCGCGGCGCTCCGGGGCTCAATTATTATGAAGGAGTCGCCCGCAGTGCCTTCCTCCTGGCGGGGAGGCATCCTCTCGCCGAGGAATTTGCCGTGCGCGATATCTACCGTCGCCTCGGTGATTGTTTCTCCGAGACAAGGCGCGCGCTCAATCGGATGGCCGACGAGATGCTTTTTCTCGGAGCATAGTCAGTCAGCGACCGAAGGCCCGCCGCAGGACCCGAAGCCAGCGGGGGCGTTGCTCGTCGGCACGCATCAGCCGGAGCGCTTCCCCGGAGGTCCGGCTATCGAGCCTCCTCGCCCCGTCAAGATGATCCTGACAAAACCACAGGAGTCCGTCCGGGTGCCCGGGATGGTCAATGGACTCGAAGTTCCGGAATCGGACGAGGTCAAATTCGAGATTCTCGTGGTCTCTCTGATCCCGATGACATAGCGCGCAGATCGGAGGTTCCATGAGTCCCTGTGATCTTGCTCAATAGCTCTTCGCAAAAATGACCCGGCCTTCCGCCGGCTTTCCAGTGAGGATGCAGGTTCCCTTTCCTCCGCGGAGGTCCTTGTCGTTCGGAATGCAGCGAACCGTCACCTTCATTTCCTGCTTCAGGGCTTCTTCGTCCTCTGTTGTTCCGGCCCAGTGAACGAGGGCGAATCCTCCGTGCGTTTCCGGCTGATCGGCATTCGATGGAGTGAAGAATTTGCGGAAGTCGTCCATCGAGGTGATCTCGACCGTGTAGTCCCTCCGGAAAGCGAGGGCGCGGGAGAGGAGCGTATCCTGAATTGATTGCAAAATTTCCACGATACCGGAGACCGCTTCGGCACTGGGAAGAAACTGTTTATCTTTTGGAGTCTGGTCGCGGCGGGTGAGCGCCACGGATCCGCTCTCAAGATCTCTCGGCCCGATCTCGATACGAATTGGCACACCTTTCTTGATCCACTCCCAGTTTTTGACGCCTCCACCGAGGTCGCGTTTGTCGATCTCGACCGTCACGGGGCGACCGTGGAAGGACTGCCCTTTCAATTCTTTGGCGAGTTTCTGACAGGCCTCGAGGATGGGGCCCTCATGCTCCGGCTTGGGCATGACCGGGAGAATGACAATCTGCGTCGGTGCGACACGCGGGGGCAGGATAAAGCCGTCATCGTCGGAGTGGGCCATCAGGAGCGTGCCGATGAGGCGGGTGCTGACTCCCCAGCTCGTCGTCCAGGCGAACTCTCGCTTGCCTTCGCGGCCCTCGAATTCGATCCCTGCGGCTTTTGAAAAGTTCTGTCCGAGGAAATGCGAGGTGCCTGCCTGGATCGCCTTCCGATCCTGCACCATCGCCTCGACCGTGAAGGTGTTGAGCGCTCCGGGGAATCGTTCGGCCTCGGTTTTCTCCCCGGCGATGACGGGGACGGCGAGGTGATCGGTGAGGAAGCGCTCGTAGACTTCGTGCATCTGCCTCGTCTCCGCCATAGCCTCTTCGGCTGTCTCATGGGCGGTATGACCCTCCTGCCAGAGAAACTCGGCGGTGCGGAGGAAGAGGCGCGGGCGCATTTCCCATCGCATCACATTGGCCCACTGATTGATGAGCAGGGGCAGGTCCCGGTAGCTTTGGACCCAGCGGGCAAAGGCGGCGCCAATAATGGTCTCTGAGGTCGGACGGATCACGAAAGGTTCGGTGAGTTTTCCGGCCGGGACCATTTTGCCGTCCTGCAGTTCGAGGCGATGGTGGGTCACGACGGCGCACTCGGTCGCGAAGCCCTCAACGTGAGTCGCCTCTTTCTCGAGGTAGCTTACCGGGATGAGGAGCGGGAAATACGCGTTCTTGTGGCCGGTGTCCTTGAAGATGACGTCGAGCTGCTGCTGGATCTGCTCCCAGACGCCATAGCCCCAGGGCTTGATGACCATGCAGCCGCGCACTTCCGAGTTCTCGGCAAGATCCGCAGCGCGGACGACCTGCTGATACCACTCGGGGAAATTCTCTTCCCGGGTCGGGGAAATTGCGTTCTGGGGTGCTTTGGCCATGTCAATCGGGGGGCTGGAATGAAAAAATCTGCCGGACCCTATCCACGCCTGAGTGAATTGCCAGCATGGATATTCGGGTCTAGCGTGCCGCGTGAGAATTCTGCATCTCTTCATTTCTCCGGCCCACATTTATGTCGGCCATTTCGGTGGACCGTCGGGAGACTCTCCCGTCATCGAGGCGGAAACAATTGAATGTGTCGCCGGCGGCGGGATCCGGGGCGACCGCTACTTCGACCACAAACCGGACTATAAAGGTCAGATCACCTTTTTCGAGATCGAAACCCATCGGCGACTTTGTGATGACTTCGCGGTTTTTGACAAGGGCCCCGAAGTCTACCGCCGCAATGTCATCGTCGAGGGACAGGATCTCAACGCGCTCATCGGGCAGGAGTTCGAGATCCAGGGCGTGCGTTTTCTTGGAACCGAAGAAGCCAAACCCTGCCTCTGGATGGAGGAAGCCTTCGGCAAAGGAGCGCTCAAGGCCCTCGCCGGGAAAGGCGGGCTGAGGGCGAAGATACTGAATGGCGGAACATTGAAAAAAACTTCGACTTCTGAACTCCCATGACGCCCCTCGAGATCTCAACCCCCGCCCTGCTCTTTCCCGCAGTCAGCCTGCTCTTCCTTTCCTACACGAATCGCTTTCTTCACCTCGCCGCGCTCATCCGCCATCTCCATCGGGACTGGCTCGAGTTGCAGGATGAATCTCTCCGCGAGCAAATTGAAAACCTGAGAAAACGGCTCAAGCTGATCCGCTGGATGCAACTCCTAGGGGCAGTCAGTCTCCTCCTCTGCGTCACCTCCATGGTCGCGGTGATGTTCGGTGTGGCTCCTCTCGATACGATTTCATTCACCGCCGCCCTCATCCTCATGGGTGCCTCCCTGACCTCTCTCGTCCTCGAGATCTGGTGCTCGGGCGGAGCGCTCCAGATCCTGCTGAACCGGGTCGAGAGAGATTAAGATCGCTTTTCCCCCTCGAGCCACTCGACCACGATATCGCGAAAAGCGCTCACGGCAGGGTCGTCGCCTTCGCGTGACCAGACCATGACGAGCGGAATCGTTTCGACCGGTTCCAGCGGAACGAGTCTCACATCGGCGGTCTCGGGCGCGACGCTCTCAGGCACAATACCGATTCCCGATCCGGCTTCGACGTAGCGCAGGATCGTGCCGATCACACTCGGGGTGTGGGCGATGCGCGGGGAGAAGCCCGCCTTGGCGCAGGCGGCGAGGATGGTGTCGTATGAGCCTGCTCCCTCGCGACGGGCGAGGATTACGACCGCCTCATCGGTCAGGGAAGACCAGCGGATCGCCGGCAGTTTCGCAAAAGGATGATCAACCGGCACCGCGACGCAGAGTCTTTCTTCGCGCAAAAGAAGCGACTGAAGACCGAGCGCCTCATGAGCGAGCACCGGCCGCGTCAGCCCGACGGAAAGACGACCCTTGGAAACCATTTCCCAAACCCGCTCAGGGGTCCGCTCCTCGAGCACGATGGTGACACGCGGGTAGCGCTGATGGTATTGCTTCAGGAGCGGACCGAGAAACGACCGCGTCGGCGGCCCGATGTAGCCGAGGCGCAGTTCCCCGTCCTCCCCCGAGGCGGTGCGACGCACCTTTCGCAGGGTGTCGTCGAGATTTTCAAAAATCAGACCCGTCTCCCGCAGAAGCACTTCCCCGCCGGGTGTGAGCCGTATCGTGCGACGGTTACGATCGATGAGCCGCACGCTCATTTCTTCTTCCAGCTCCTGAACGGCACGGCTTAGCGCAGGCTGGGCGATGTTGAGACGCTGCGCCGCCTTCGAGAAGCTCAACTCCTCGGCCACGGCCTGGAAATAACGCAAATGTCTGAGGTCCATCGATAACGATTCGGCATAGGATCAATATCAAATCTCTATTTTTGTTACAAGTGCATTGTGGCACTTTCTACTCTTTCACGGACTCCGCCCATGAACAATCTCGAGTTAGCCATTCAGTTTTTCCTGCAGATCGCCGTGATCCTGCTCGCCTGTCGGATCGTCGGGATGATCGCGGCGCGGTTCGGACAACCTCAGGTGGTCGCCGAGATGATCACCGGCGTGCTCCTTGGGCCCTCGCTCTTCGGGCTGGTTGCACCGGAGTGGCAGGCCTGGCTTTTCCCGTGGGATCCCACCCAGTCGGAACGCGACACCTCATCCTATCTTTACCCCGCCTCGCAGTTGGGGCTGGCGCTCTACATGTTCATTGTCGGGCTCGAGTTCCGACTCGATATTGTCCAAAAGAGGATGAAAAGCTCCATCGCGGTCTCTCTCGCGGGGATGATCACTCCCTTTCTCCTCGGATGCGGGCTCGCCTGGTTCATTTATCACCACACTGAGCTGTTCCCGGAAAAGACCTCGCTGACCGAGGCGATGCTCTTTCTCGGCGCATCGATGTGCATCACCGCCTTTCCGATGCTGGCGCGCATCATCCATTTCAAAGGCCTCGCCGGTACAACGATGGGAACGGTGGCAATTGGCGCGGGTGCGCTCGATGATGCGATGGCCTGGATCCTCCTCGCCGTCGTCCTGGCGAGCTTTGACGGGGAGATCGGACGATCGCTTTACAATATCGGAGGCGCTCTCGGCTACGTCATCGTGACTCTCGGGATCATCCGCCCGCTCATGCCCCTACTGGCCCGCTACTTTATTGAAAAGGACGACACCCTCTCCGATGCTGGACTCGTCGTCGGGCTCGCGCTCATGGCTCTGGGCGCCTGGTTTACCGACATGATCGGCCTGCACGCCGTCTTCGGGGCTTTCATCATGGGCGCGGCCATGCCGCGAGGTGTCTTTGTCAGGGACTTCATCGCACGAATCCAGCCGCTCGCGGTCTCGCTCCTTCTGCCCCTCTTCTTCACCTACTCGGGCCTCAACACCAAGATCGGCCTGCTTAACACCTGGTTCCTCTGGGGCATGTGCGCCGCCGTCCTCGTGGCCGCCGTCCTCGGAAAATGGGCCGCCTGCACCCTTGCGGCCCGGGCCACGGGCATCTCCGGACGAGAGTCCATGGGCATCGGCATTCTCATGAACGCGCGCGGACTGATGGAGCTGATCATCATCAACATCGGTCTGCAGCGGGGGATCATTTCCGAAGGGCTCTTCGCGACCCTCGTCATCATGGCCGTCGTTACGACTCTAATGGCTTCCCCCATATTCGAGCTGATGGTAGGGAAGGAAAAGCCGGAGGAAGATCTAAAGGTCGTCCCCGATTCCCACAGAGCTCCGGCTTGACCCGCCAAACCCATCCCGTTTATGTCCATTGCCCCCAAAAGAAAACAACACCTGTGGATCTGGTTCCTCTGGATCGGTCTCTTTTTCAGCGTGTGGGCATGGCTCGTCTTCGGTCATGATCGCTGGGAAGAAGTAAAGGCCCACTGGCCGATCGCCCTGGCCATGGCCCTCGGCAGCTATGCCGCCGGATCGACTCCGATGGGTGGAGGCACAGTGGGTTTTCCCATCCTCGTGCTGCTCTTCGATTTGCCGGCGCAACTGGGCCGCGATTTCAGTTTTGCGGTGCAGTCGATTGGCATGACGAGTGCCAGCATTTTCATCCTCGCCCGCCGCCAGCCTCTAGCCTGGGCGATGTTGAAGGGGACCATGGTCGGATCTCTCATCGGCACTCCTCTAGGCATTTTTCTGATCGCTCCCTATGTTCCGTCTCTCTGGATCAAGCTCGTTTTTGCGGTCGTCTGGGGCAGTTTCGGTCTGCTCCATCTCAGGCGTATCGGCGAGATCGCCTCGCACGAGGGCATGACCGACTTCGACGAACGCTGGGACATTCGCGTCGGACTGATGATCGGTCTTCTCTCGGGAGCGACCGTGGCTTCTGTCACCGGCGTCGGCATCGACATGGTTCTCTACACCGTGCTGGTGCTCCTCTGCCGTGCCGACCTAAAGATCGCGATTCCCACTTCGGTCGTGATCATGGCCTTCACCTCCCTAATCGGCATCGCGACAAAAGCGGCCTTCACCGGAGTGCAACCCGGCGTCTATGAGAATTGGCTCGCAGCGGCACCCGTCGTCGCCTTTGGCGCACCTCTCGGTGCGTTCATGGTCGATTTCATCGGCCGCAAGCCCACCCTGTTTTTCGTGGCGATCCTGTGTGTCGGTCAGCTCGTGTGGACGCTGCAGCAGGAGCAATCCGCTCTCGGCATCGGAGGCACCGTGATCGCCCTACTTGCGGTAGGGCTTTGCCTCCTCGGCTTCGAACGTCTGCGTGCCTACGGTGCCGTGCTCGTCGGCGAAGTGAAGGCGAAGCGGGCAAAAGAGGCGGCTGCCTGACAACAACCGGCCGGAAACTGGACAAACGTTCTTGCGCGGATAGAAAGGGCCGTCCTCATGTGCGATGGTTCTCTATGGAAGCCAAAGCTCCCTCACTTTTCCAATCGCGGATTGACCGCCGCCTTTTCCTCCGAAGCACGGTGGCGACGATCGCGTTGCCGTCACTCGAGGCCTTCGCGGAAGAAAAAGCGCACCTCGATCCCAAAACGGCCCGGAATTTCGTCGCGATCGGCGCCTATCTCGGTTGGCACCAGAACGCCTTTTTTCCGAAGGAGACCGGTGCCGCCTACACGATGCCGAGGACCCTGGCGCCGATCACCGCCCATCGCGATCAATTCACGATTTTCTCGGGACTTGACCACCGCGCCCCGAACGGTCACGAGGCCTGGATCAATTTCCTCAGCGGCAAATCTCCCGGCAGCTATTCGCTCGACCAGCAGATCGCCGATCAGATCGGAGGAAATTCGCGCTTTGCCTCGATCGAACTCGCCACCGGCGTCGGCGAGGGGGCGAAGACGATGAGCTTCACGAAACAGGGCGTTGGTCTGCCTACGATCATGAGACCAAGCGTGCTCTACAAGCAGCTCTTTATCTCAAAGGCGGATCGCGAGCGCGCCGAGTACCTGCTCCGGAGCGGAAAGAGCTCACTCGACAGCGTCCTCGAGGACGCGAAGCGTTTTCAGGCCTCCCTCCCGCAGCGGGACCGCGAGAAGCTGGACGAGTTTTTCGACTCCTTCCGCGCCGTGGAAAAGCGCATGGACCGTCAGTTGGCGACGCTCGACGAACCCGTCCCCGGGACCGATTACCGGCTCCCCGCCTACGATCCGATCACCCCGAATCTCCAGATGGAGGCGGGCAGCATCATGTATGACCTCATGGTCCTCGCGCTGGACTCGGGCTCGACGCGAGTGCTCTCGCTCTTCCTCGACGGTCTCGGGCAGGTCTTTGCGATCGAGGGTGAGATTCTCAAGGCGGGCTACCACGCCCTCTCCCACCACGGAAACGATCCCGAAATGATCGCCGACCTCGTCGCGATCGAGCGCGCCCACATCGAGTGTTTCGCCGGATTCCTCCGCCAGCTCTCGGAGAAGAAAAATCCCGAGGGAAAATCACTCCTCGACGACACGGTGATTTTGTTAGGGACGGGGATGGGCGATGCGAGCCGTCACAGCAATGCGAATCTGCCCACCCTCGTCGCGGGCGGCGGATTCAAACACGGGCAGCATCTCGCGATCGACCCGAAAAAGCCCGACGCTCCCCTGCTCGGCGATCTTTACCTCACCCTGATGGAGCGTCTCGGGATCGAGCAGGAGAATTTCTCCAACGCCTCGCGGAACCTGAATCAACTTTTCTCGTGATGTCAGGATTTAGTTTTGCAAGTCGATTCGCGTTCCTCGCTGCGGCATGGGTGCTCCCGGAACTTCCGGCCCGGGCCGAACCGGTGCCTCAACCGGTTCAGGACATTCTTTACAGGATCTGCTCGGAATGTCATGACGCCGATTCGGAAAAGGGCGGGGTGAATCTCGATCAGGTGACCATCGCGTGGGACGATGCGGCAGCGGTCGACCAATGGTATCGGGCCTACAAGGTGCTCGAGCACGGACACATGCCGCCGCCCGACAAGCCTCAGCCCACTGCTGACGATAAAAAAGCCCTCCTCGCCTTTCTCGATGAAAATCTGAGGAAGCACACCCCCATCGGCGGGACCCTTCCCCGCCGCCTCAACCGTCTCGAGTACCGCAACACGATACGGACGACTTTCCGCATGGATGAGTTCGAATTGCCCGCCGGATTTCCAAAAGACAACCGCGAGCACGGCTTCGACACCGTGAGCGAGGCCCTCGTCCTTTCGCCCCCGCTCCTGGCGGCGTATCAGGAAGTGGCCGGTCAGATCGCCGACGAGCTTTTCCCTCCGCCGCGGGCGCTACCCGCATCCACCGTCCGCAAGGCCGGAGTGGAGGATCTCGTCCTCAGCTTTTCCGCCGCGACGATCCACGGGGATGCCCTGCGACTGGCCTGCGGCAGCACCGACTCGATTATGCGCAGCAGCACCTGGCCGAGCAAGATCGAGATCACCACCTCGGGCACCTACCGCGTCACCGTCGATGCCTCGACCTTCCGTCCCAGGGATGACAAGTCGCTCACCCTCGAAGTCCGGGCGCGCGAAGTAGCCGCGAGCGACCGCTCCGGGACAAAATCGTTCCGTCTCCTCGGTGAATTCGAGGTCACCTCCGAATCGCCCGGGACCTTCACCTTCGATGCCGAACTCTACGAAGGCCAGACCCTGCTGCTCCGATGGGCCAACGCCGAGCTGACCCACGATCCGGCCGTTCTGACCGCCTTGCTCGAGCACCGCTTCCGCGAAGACCAACGTTTCCTCGCCGCCTGGCAGGAGATGCTCTTCCCCGCGCCCAATCGCCGGGCCTCCGTCACCAGTCTGCGGGGCCGTAACGGATGGGAGATCTATCGCCGCCACTACGACAATCCCGATCTCAATCTAACCGAAGCGACGATGGAATCGAAGCGCACCCGTCAGATTCTGGCGATGACCCGCGACGACGGAACCGCACGGAATCTTGGTGACACCTTCGCCTACGAGTATCACGAGTTCGGGCCTGCGCTCGAGATCCACGGACTCAGCGTAGAGGGTCCCTTCGCCCTCGTCGATGGACCTAAGGACAAACGCCGCGCCGGCATCCGCGAATACAGCTTCACCGCGAGAAACGAGGGTGAATCCGACGCCGACTACGCCCGCCGCGGTACCCGCGGATTCCTGATGCGCCTCTTCCGGCGACCGGTCGACGAGGCCACCGTCTCCGCCTATGTGCAAATGGCGCAGGAGCACTGGAGCACCGGCCACAGCTTCGACGAGGGGATGCATCTCATCGTGCGGCAGGCTCTCATCTCTCCGCGATTCCTCTATCGCGAGACAAGCCCCGGTCCGCTCGATCAGCACGATCTAGCCAGTCGCATCGCCTACTTTCTGACCCGCTATCCCCCGACCAGTCAGCTCGTCCTGCTGGCGCGCGCGGGGAAACTGAATGATCCGGCGGTCCTGCGGAGCGAGATCGAGCGGCTCATCCCGACGAGTCCGTCGGCTCCGATGATTCAGGATTTCACGGGGCAATGGCTCCACACGAGACTGCTCCCCGAGATCATGCCCGACGCCTCGTTCGACTTCACGGCCGAAGAAGTCGAACTCGCCGGGATCGAGGCGGAGCGTTTCTTCGCGAAGATGATCGAAGAGAATCGTCCCATGAAGGACTGGATCGCCCCCGATTTTCTCCTCACCTCGCGGCGCTTCGCCGAGGAGAACTATGAATATCCCCCCCGTGGAAAGTCGCTCGCGGGCGCCTCGGTCACCTATCAGAACGATCACATGAAGATCGAGCGCCTCCGCATCGATCCGGCCGGTCGATACGGTGGTTTGTTAGGACTCTCGGGCACGATGATGGCGACGGCGAACGGGGTCGATACCCAGCCCGTCCTACGGGGAGTCTGGGTGCTCGAGAACATCCTCGGAATGCCACCCCCGCCCGTGCCGCAGAACGTGCCCGCGCTGACGCCCGACACGCAGGGCACGACGACTCCGCGCGAACTCCTCGCGGCTCACACGAAGGCGGCCGACTGCGCAAGCTGTCATCGCCACATCGATCCCATCGGTTTCGCGCTGGAGAAATTCGATCCCGTGGGGCGCTGGCGCGAAAACTGGCCCGGTGTCGATGTCCCGATCGACTCGTCCGGCGTCCTCCCCGACGGCACGCGGATCGAGGGTTACCTGGATTTTAAAAAGTGGCTCGTCGCCAACATCGATCTCGTCTCGGAATGCCTCGCGGAGAAGCTCATGATCTATGGGACCGGCCGTGTGCCCTCCTACGCCGAGCAGGTCGAGATCCAAGCGATCGTGGAAAGAATCACGGATGACGGAGGTGGATTCCGCGACCTCCTCATCGCTCTGATCGAGAGCGAAACCTTTCGGACACGGTAAGCGGACCTTCCCCCTGTTGACGGGCCCCAAGCGTTCCAGAGGCACCTTAGATTCCTCTCCAAAATTTCTAGGGGCGTCTCAATTCCCCCGTCCCAACTGAAAAAGACCGCGCTTCAAAGCCTCGGTGACCGCGTGGGTGCGGTCCTTCGCATTGAGTTTTGAAAGGATGGATTTGATATGATTTTTCACCGTGTTTTCCGAAAGGGAAAGGATTTCACCGATCTCCTTGTTCGCCTTTCCTTGAGCGACCAGTTTCAGAATCTCCAGTTCCCGCGGGGTGAGATGACTGCTGTGTTCGCTTTTCGCGAGGAGGAGCGAGATCTCCGGCGGGAGATACCGGTTCCCTCCGCCGACGGCTCGAATCGCCTTGAGTAGTTCGGCACTGTCTTTGTCTTTCGAAAGGTAGCCGGAGATCCCGGCGTCGAAGACGCGACGGACATCCTCCTCCTGCATGAAGCTGGAAAGCATCAGGATCTTGTGGCCGCGCAGCGCCTCGGCGACGTCAATTCCGCTCATGTCCCGTAGCCGGAGGTCTAACACAATTACATCAGGACGGTGCGTTGAGGCAAGGGCGATGGCCTCCTCCCCGCTGCTGGCTTCGGCGATTACGGTGAGATCGGGTTCATCACCGATGAGACTGGCGAGACCGCGTCGCACGATGAGGTGGTCATCGACGAGCATGACAGAGAGGGTGGGGGTGGGATTACTCATTGGAAATTCAAACTTAACTCAACCGAAGTGCCCTGGGAGGGAGCCGACTGGATGGCGAGAGTTGCGCCGAGTTGTTGCGCCCGCTCGCGCATTCCCTGAATGCCGAAGTGTCCTTCAGGAGCGCGATCGGTGGTGGAAAATCCCTTCCCGTCGTCGGCCACGACAATGCGGGCTCGCCCCGCTTCTGCCGCCATGGAGACTCTGATCTTTGACGCCCCGCTGTGCCGCAGGGCATTGGTCACGGCCTCAAGCACGATACGATGACAGGCATAAGCGGTCTCGGCGGGAAGCTTGGCGCTGCCGCTCCAATTGTTGCGCTCCGCTTCAAAGTTCACATCCGCCTCTTCGCATCTGGATTTTGCCGCCGTCAGAGTGGCGTTGGGGAAATCGAGTGATTCCGCTCCGGCCGGGACGCGCAGACCGATGAGGGAATCACGAGCCTCGGCGAGACTGTGCTCGACCATCTGGCGGGCCGCATCGAGTTTTGTTCTTGCTTTGTCAGGGTCCGAGGTGAGGTGATTTGAGACTGAGGCAAGCTGATAGCCGACGCCGGAGAACCCCTGGGAAAGGGTGTCGTGCAATTCGCGGGCGATGCGGTTGCGCTCCTCGAGGGTGGCATTCGACTCAATCTGTTCCTTGATCAGGGTCGTCTGCTTTTTGACTCGCTTGTTCAATTCCAGCAGCCAGGTGAGGAAAAGGAGAGCGCCGGAAGCGAGGATGAGAATGGCCGTCAGGTAGCGGGCGGGAGTCCACCATGAGGGCACGGCGATGACTTCAACATCGGACGCGGAGCGCATCGCAATGGTAACAGAACGCACTTCGCCCCTCTCGTTTGCCTCGACTCGTTTCACCCCGCGAATGCGCAGCATGCTGCCCTCCGGCGGAAGAATCTTACTTACCTCGGGTGGAGAATTCACAGGTACGAGGGCTTCATTGACCTGAACATTGATAACGCCACGGCCCTTTTCGATGAGTTTTCCCGAAAAGGTGACCAGCTGAAAGGCATGGTCACGTGAGAGCGGGTTATCATCCGGGACGGGGGCGGACGGAGGGGTGCCGGTTTCGGAGGGCGAAAGGGTCGCGTAACGAAGTCCCACAAAGTAACCCTGGGTTTCGGGAAGTCCGGTGAGGATAACCGGTTCTTCCACCGAAACGTCGACCGGGGTGAGGGTGTTGATGCGTGCTCCGTGCGTTCCGGATTGGACCACCAGGCTTGACGGCCCTTCAACGAGAGTCACGGTCCCGCTGGTTTCGACGAGTCCCTGCCTCGTCCGTCGCGAATCCCATCGACCGATCTCATCAAGGGTGACCGGTTCAGACTGTTCAGTCTTCTCAAGAACCGAGACGAATTGATTGCGGGAACAGATGATGTCCGAGCCGATGCGCTGGCGCTGGTCATTAAAGAGCGGGGCTCCGCTCCCCTGAAGGCGCACCCAGGAGCCGATCATACGCTCAAGTCCGGTCACGTCGAAGTCATCGTGCGCATTGCGGAAACGGATGACGAGGTCACTTTGGCCCGTTACAAGCAGCCCCGACCCCTCGCGTTTCGACTCACCGAAAGTCACGTCGACCATCAGGCCCTCGATTTCGACCCAGCGATTGTCTCCGAGACCGGTTTGCACAAAATCAGGTCGGAAATTCAGAGGTTTCGGCGGCTGCCGCCATCCCGCTCTTTTTGCCTCATCGATGATGACATAGGGTCCGTAAAATCCGCCGGTGACATTCCCGCTGACTTCGACCTCGTCGCCGATATGGGGGAGCTTTCCGGCTGGAAGTTCGAAAAACAGCCCCCCTGAGTTGTCCTGTCCGTCGAATCCATCCGGATGGTGGGAGAGAACCGTCACCCGGAGGGAAACGGGAGGAGCGAGGCGGGACTCCTCGTAGCTCAACTTCCGGATGTCGGCGACATTGCGAAGCGGGCGCATCGAGACGGGCGGATCGTAGGCAAGCAGCGATGCAGCCCCTGTCCACAGGAGGAAAAGAAAAGAGTTGCGCCAAACCATTGCCGGAAATTCTACCACGGAATCGCGTGTGCTGCGAGAGTGGCAAAGAAGTTACTATTCTCCCACCTTTAATTCTCCTTTCGGAACCCGTACGCTGGCCACATCCCGAAAACTGATGAAGTCTGAATCGAATCTCTTCCCCCCCGGGAGTTTGTGGCACGTGTTAGCGGCGGACGAAGCAGCAGGTAGACTCGGGACAGATCAGAAACTCGGACTGGGGGCGGACGAGGTCCTCCGCCGACAGAGGGCGTACGGTCCAAATCTCGTCACGGCGAAAAGCGGAATGCCCCAATGGCTGCGTTTCCTCCTCCAGTTCAACCAGCCTCTTGTCTATATTCTGATTGCTGCCGGGGTAATCACCGGGTTTCTCGGAGAGTGGGTCGATTCATCGGTGATCTTTGGAGTCGTCGTCGTCAATGCGATCATCGGCTTCATTCAGGAGGCGAAGGCGGAAAAGGCAATCGAGGCACTCAGCCGAATGGTCGTAACGGCGGCAACGGTGCGCCGCGACGGAAACAAGCGCCGAATCCCTTCCGCCGAAATCGTTCCAGGGGATGTCGTCCTCCTCCAGAGCGGTGACCTTGTTCCCGCCGATTTGCGCCTCGTTGAGGTAAACAGCCTGCAGGTGAACGAATCGGCTCTCACCGGGGAATCGGTTCCGGTTCTCAAAGATTACTCACCAATTCACGCTGATTCTGTGCTCGCTGACCGGCGCAACCTCGCTTTCGCCGGCACCCATGTCACCTCGGGACAGGCCGAAGGGCTTGTCATCGAAATCGGAAACGGAACCGAAACCGGACGCATCGCCGGGCTTCTCGCCGGCACGGTTGAGCTCTCCACCCCGCTCACGCGGAAGATCGCCTCCTTCAGCCGCCTCCTCCTTTGGCTTATTCTCGGTCTGGCCGCACTCGGCTTTATTGTGGGGGTGGCGCGCGGGGAAAAGGCCGTCGACATGTTCATGGCCGCCGTGGCTCTTGCCGTGGGAGCCATTCCCGAGGGACTTCCCGCCGCTGTCACGATCGTCCTTGCCATCGGGGTAAGTCGCATGGCAAAGCGGCGGGCCATCATTAGAAAACTCCCGGCCGTCGAAACTCTCGGTGGCACCACAGTGATCTGTTCGGACAAGACCGGCACGCTTACCGAAAACCAGATGACGGTGCAGCGCCTTTTCACCGGAGGCGAGGAGTTCCGGTTTACCGGATCGGGATATGACACCGCAGGCGTGATCCTGAGCCGGGGAGTTGCCATTGATCCTGACAAATACCCGGCACTCATCGAATGCCTTCGTGCGGGTGTGCTCTGCAATGAATCCGAACTCGATGTCGTGGATGGTCGACCACACATGCAAGGCGATCCCACGGAGGCCGCCCTGCTTGTGGCCGGGGCGAAGGCGGGGCTGGTCCACGCCGAGATGGTCGAAGCCTCACCCCGGCTCGGCATGATCCCTTTTGAGTCTGATCACATGTTCCGCGCCACCCTCCACGGAGGCGGATCGCAAAGGACGATCTACAAAGTCGGAGCAGTCGAGCGTCTTCTCGAGCGCTGTTCGGACCGCCTCGCTGACGATGGTTCTCTTGTGCCGCTCGATCCGGACGGGATTCATCGTGTCGTCGAGGACTTCGCCGCCGGGGGGTTGCGAGTGATCGCTCTGGCCCGTCGCCATGTCGGAGACGACCACGACGAACTCTCGCACGATCACGTTCGCGAGGGGCTTACTTTTCTCGGTTTGCAGGGTATGATTGATCCGCCCCGGAAGGAGGCGGTCGACGCCGTGGCAAACTGCCGCCGCGCCGGCATCCGCGTAAAAATGATCACCGGTGATCATGCCGTGACCGCGCGGGCCGTCGCTCTCCAGATCGGTCTCGCCGACGAGTGCGGAGACAGCATCCGTGTCGTGACGGGGCGCGAACTCGAGGCGGTCTCGGATGAGGATCTGCCAGAGCTCGCGTTGTCCACCGAGGTCTTCGCCCGCGTCGCTCCCGAGCAGAAGCTGCGTCTCGTCCGTGCCCTCCAGGCGCGCGGACAGATCGTGGCGATGACGGGCGACGGGGTGAACGACGCTCCCGCCCTGAAGCAGTCGGACATCGGTATAGCGATGGGAATCTCCGGTACTGACGTGGCTAAGGGAGCCGCCGACATGATCCTGATCGACGACAATTTTGCCACCATCGCTGCCGCGGTGGAGGAGGGGCGCGGGGTATTCGACAACTTGCGCAAGTTTATCATCTGGACGCTGCCGACCAGTCTGGGTGAGGGCTGCATCATTTTGCTCGCCATCCTCTTTGGACTCACTTTGCCGGTCCTCCCGGTTCAGTTGCTCTGGGTGAATATGACCACGGCGCTCTTACTGGGCCTGATGCTAGTCTTTGAACCGAAGGAGCACGATCTCATGAACCGCCCCCCGCGCAATCCGGCGAAACCGCTGCTGACTTTCCCGCTCTTCATGCGGACCGGTCTCGTCACCCTTATCATGATAGGCGGAGCCTACTGGCTCTTCTTTTACGAGAGGCGTATTGCCGGTGAAACCCTCGCCGGGGCGCGCACCGCCGTGGTCAATGTCATTGTCGCGGTCGAGACGGCCTATCTCTTCTGCTGCCGCTCCCTCAACCACTCCGTTTTCCGCATCGGCTTCTGGACGAATCGCTTCGCTTTCCTCGGGGCCGCGACGATGATCGCCGCCCAGCTGCTCTACACCTACGCCCCTTTCATGAACCACCTCTTCGACAGCACGCCGCTAACCATCGAGTCGTGGCTGCGGGTTACCGCGGTGGCGCTCGCTGCTTTCGTCGCGGTGGAGTTTGAAAAGTGGGTGAGGTTTGGAGGGAAACGGGGGGAAGGAAAGGAATTGGAGTGAATATCCTCACCCTTCCGCCAATCGTGCCAAAATTCCAACGGCCCGTCGTGAGTGGTCGTCGAGGGGAAATCCGCAACTGATCCGGAAACAGTTTCGAAGTCCGCATGAAGCCGAAAAGAGGGTTCCGGGAACGACGCTGATCTTGCGTTTCAGCGCGGCGAGGGCAAAGGCCTCGGAATCGAAGCCCTCGGGCATCTGACACCAGAGGAGGAATCCGCCCTCGGGCCGGGTCACGCGGATTTCTCCCGGAAAACGCTCCAGGATCGCTTCGCGGATCTCGTGGGTCTGGCGCGCGTAGATACGCCGCGCTTTACGCAGGTGACGTTCGACTCCTCCGGATTTTAGGAACTCTGCCACGACCATCTCGGACGCGGTCGCATTCGCGAGAGAGGTGGCGTATTTGAGGCTCTTGATGCGGTGATATCGCGATCCCGGCACGATCCAACCGACGCGGAGCCCCGGGGCGAGTGACTTGGAATAGGAGCCGCAATGGATCACGGTGTCGCCGCTGTCGAAGGCTTTGAGAGAGAGGGGTCGTTTTTCAGAAAAGTGGAGGTCGCCGTAGAGATCGTCTTCGATCAGGGTGACCCCGTGCTGTTTGGCCAGGGCCACAACGCGTCTTTTTTCCGCGTCAGGCATCACCGATCCTACCGGGTTGTGGAAGTTCGGCTGGAGGATGCAGGCTTTCACGGGATGGGAGGCGAAGGCTTCGGCGAGGGCTTCGACACAGAGACCACGGTCTGAGAACACGGGAATTTCGACGACCTTCAGTCCCAGTTCTCGCACCATGCTGAGGATACCGAAGTAGGTGGGCGACTCTACCGCTACGACGTCACCTGCCTCGCAAACTGATTTCACGGCGAGGAGCACGGCATCGATCGCGCCCGAAGTTGCGATGATATCGTCAGGGGAAACCGCGATCCCCGAACCAAGGAGTCGCTTGGCCAGTTCAAAACGAAGCGCGGGAAGACCAGGAGGCATCGAATACTGGTGGGCAGATGGACCGGCCGAGCGAATCACCGAGCCGTAGAGCGCCGCCAACTTCGCGGAAGGCAATATCTCGTCGGCGGGTACGGCTGCCCCGAACGGAACGATCCCGGGCGTCGCTGAAGCGTCCATCACCTTTTCGGTGATTTCAGCGCAACCCACTTCGACGGGATCGCTCTCGACTTCGTTCCCCCGGGGCAAACGTTCGGGGGAAAGTCGGCGGGCGCTGACATAATAACCCGAGCGTGGTCGTGGTTCCACCACCCCGCGATCCTCGAGCAGGCTGTAGGCACCCACGGCAGTGGTGACACTGACCCGCCAGTCCCGGCTCAGCGCGCGCACCGAAGGCAGGCGGTCACCGGAACGGAAGGTGCCTCCGGCAATGAGGCCCTCGACCCTCTCGGCGATTCGTTGATAGATGGGGTCCGCCGTAAGGGTGTCAGATTTCATGAAAGGAAAGGGCTGCAAGGATTGTCCCTGCATTCTTGAAAAGAGACCAGATACAGATCCCGTTGAAACGAACCAGTACAGATTGATAAAATTAAACTGTACTGCATTACAATTCAAATATCTGTATCTGTATTATTCGGAAAGCCGCGAGATCTTGGGTAGCGATGAATACTCAAACACTCACTCACTCCCCCCTCAAATCGGATCGGAAGCGCTCTCCTCGTGTCGTTCCAGACAAAGCCAACCCATCCGGACGCTTCGCCGGTAGCATGCGTCGTTTGCTCCGTCTCCTCCGTGATTATCCGCTCGGATGCGAGGTGGCAGCCCGCCGCATCCACGGTTGAGTGGTTGGCCGATAGGGAGTCGTCCGGAGTGATGCCTCCCGCGTCACCGGAAAACTTTCGGTTGCCAGATCGGGGGTATCGGGACTACGCTTCTGCCGTCACTCCCCATGGAAGGGGAACAGGATCGGGAAGACTGTTACGATTCCCCCGACCTCTGGCCGCTCCGGCGAACGGGCTACAGGCCCTTTTCTCTTGCTCGCGTCCGGTCCTTCCGGGGGCCGTCATTACGGCCACTTTCGCTGCCCCGCGCTTTCTGCGGGCGCTTCTCGGGCCCGGATGCCGCGCGACCGGCGCACTCTGCCCGGAGCCAAGCAAGCTCTGCGGGCCGGGAAGGAGCGCCTCCAACCCAATACCCATCCTTTTCCAAACCATGGAAGACACTCTAGTTAAACATCTCGGGCACAAACGATACACGCCCTCCACCGTCACTGAACTCCTCGGGCAACTCGACCTCGCTCCCCGCGAGCAGACCCGCCTCCAGCAAAGCCTGCGCGATCTTGAACGCCGCGGACTCGCCGTTCGCATCAAAGGCGGACGTTATCTGTCCGTCGATTCACCGTCCGTCGTTGCCGGGCGCATCCAGATCACCAAGGCAGGACGCGGTTTCCTTACCCCGGAGGATCCCTCCATTCCTGAAATCGCCATCCGGGCCAATGAAACCGGCACCGCCCTGAACGATGACAAAGTCCTCGTGCTCCGCGACCAGGAACCCAAAAAGGGCTTCTGGGGCCAGGCAAAAGCGGAAACGGAGGCTCTCTCCGGCAGCGTGGTTCGCATCGTCGAACGCCGCCGCAACCGCTTTGTCGGGACCCTGCGCCGCTCCGGCAAGGGCCTGCACGTGACTCCGGATGATCCACGTTTTTCCTACGATATTTCCGTGCTGCCGCCCAAGGCGACCGCACTTCAAGCCAAAGTCGGCGACAAAGTGGTCGTCGAGCTGGGCCGGTGGGAATCGCGACACACCAATCCTGAAGGTCGCATCGTCGAGGTGCTCGGCGCTCCCTCGGCCGACGGCATCGACATGCTCGGTGTGCTGCGTCAGTATGGTCTCAATCGCGAGTTTCCAGAACACGTCGTTCGTGAAGCGCGAAGTTTTGGACATTCCGTAACGGCGGCTGATCTCAAGGGTCGCCGCGACTGCCGCAAACAGCTCGTTGTCACGATCGATCCTGATGACGCCCGCGATTTTGACGACGCGATCTGTCTGGAAAAAGCAGGCGGGAATCGCTGGAAGCTCTGGGTTCACATCGCCGATGTTTCCCATTACGTGCGTCCCGGATCCGCTCTCGATGAAGAGGCGAGACGCCGCGGCAATTCCTCCTACCTCGTCGATCAGGTCATTCCCATGCTTCCCGAGGAGCTGAGCAATGAACTTTGCTCCCTGAAGCCCAACGTCGACCGACTCACGAAGTGCGCCGAGTTCCTCCTCGCTGCCGATGGCAGGGTGCTCTCCACCGATTTTTACCCGGCCGTGATTCATTCCAAAAAACGCCTCACCTACGCCGATGCTCTCAACATCCTTGAGCGCGCCCCCGGCGACGAAATCGGGCAAATGCTCCACCAGGCCCATGCGCTCGCGCAGTCCATTCGCAAGCGCCGCTTCGAAAACGGCTCGCTCGACCTCGATTTTCCCGAAACGAAGATTCGCCTCGATGCGACAGGAAAAGTCCTTCGCATTGAACAACACGACAACGATATCTCGCACCAGCTCATCGAAGAGTTCATGCTCCTCGCGAACGAGGCCGTCGCGGGACGGCTCATGAAGCTGAAGCGTGCCGCCATTTACCGCACCCACGAGGCTCCGGATCCTGATCGCCTCAAGGGTTATCGCGAAGAGGTCCTCGGGCATTCCATTCCCTGCGGAAATCTCACGAAACCAGCCGAGGTGCAGAAGCTCTTCCGCCATCTGGGCGAACTTGCCGTCGGGGCCGCCCTCAAGATCGGTTTTCTCAAATCGCTCAACCGGGCCCGCTACACGGTTGACCCGCTCGGCCATTACGGACTCGCGAAGAAGAAATACGCTCACTTCACTTCGCCGATCCGACGCTACGCCGACCTGGTCGTGCACCGGAGCCTCTTCGCCGATGCGAAGAATATTCCGAACACGCCCCTCCACGACGTCGCCGACCATCTTTCCTCTTCCGAAAGAAACTCGGCCGACGCCGAACGTGACAGCAAGGACGTGAAGCTCCACGCTTACCTGCTTGATCAGATTCACTCAGGCAAACCGGTCAGCTATCCTGCCCGAGTCACGAGCCTGCGCGACTTCGGATTCTTCGTCGACATCGCCGGGCTTGGCATGAGCGGTATGGTTCCGCTCGCCCTTCTGGAGGATGATCACTACCGCCACGATGCTGTCGCCAAACACATCGAAGGCCGCGGCAAACGCCGCACCATCCGGCTCGGAGACACCATCCAGGTTGAGATTGCCAAAGTTGACGCGGCCCGCAAGATGGTTGATTTCCGTATCACCGGAACAATGCGCTCTTCCGGTCGACCGTCTTCGGGCCCCCGCCCCGGCGTCCGTTCCCGCAGTCGCAACCACAAGCCTGTCACGGCAGTCATCGATACGGCGGACAATACACCGAAGGCCGCAGGCGAAGGTGCCTCGCGTCGTCGTCGCTCCGGACGCCGTCGCGGCAAGGCAAAAGCGGCCTGACCGTCGCGATTTTCAATAACAGGAATCGCGTACTCGCCGCGCGGGGCTCTTTCGCTATACTGCGGGAGATGAAGCGCATTCTTGTTTTACTCACTTACTTCCTCGGTTTCCAGGTCATCGCCGGGGACGGTCCTGATCTCCCGCTCGTTGACCTCTCCGGGGACAAGGATCGTCATGTGGTCATTGCCTACGGCTCGAAAGAGATTTACCAGGGGCACCCGACCACGCTTCTGATGCCGGACCGGAAAACGATCTTCGCGGTCTGGTGTATCAACCACGGCGGTGCGGCAGGTCCCATGGCCAAGAGTGTGGATGGAGGACTTACCTGGACTCGCCTCGACAAAACTCTTCCTCCGGGCTACTCCACCCACCAGAACTGTCCCAGTATTTACCGTCTGATCGATTCCGAAGGCAAAGCGCGAATCTGGGTCTGGTCGGCCGCCCTTGGCAAACGGGGCGGTCCGGGGATGCCCTCCATCATGAGCGAGGACGAGGGAGAAACCTGGAAGGAAATGCCACCGCTCGGTTTCCCCTGTGTCATGACTTTCAGCAGTATCGTCAAGCTGAAGGACGGCCGGTATCTGGGCCTCTACCACAAGGGACCGGAAGGGGCGGACAAGTCACCGCTCGCCGTCTACCAGACGATCACGGCCGACGGAGGGTTCACCTGGAGCGAACCCGCACTCGTTGCGGCGGTCGAGGGGAAAAATCCCTGTGAACCTTTTGTCTTCCGTGCTCCCGACGGAAACGAGCTTTGCTGTCTCTTGCGTGAGAACACGCACAAGGGTCGTAGCCTGATGATGTTCTCTCAGGACGAGGGAAAAACCTGGAGCACTCCGGTTGATACGCCTTGGGGTCTGAGTGGCGACCGGCATATCGGGGTGCCGCTGGAAGATGGACGCTGGATTTTCGCCTTCCGCGATATGGCACCCGAAAGCCCGACCCGGGGACACTTTGTCGCCTGGGTTGGCACCTATGAAGACATCAAGGCGGGCAAATGCGGAGACTATCGCATCAAGCTTCTTCACAGCCACGCCGAGCGGGTCACCGATTGCGGTTATCCCGGGGTCGAGTTGCTTCCTGATGGAACTCTCGTCATCACAACCTACGTGAAATACGCGCCGGGTCCGGAGCAGCACTCGGTCGTCTCGACTCGTTTCAAGATTGCCGAGACGGATGCGATGGTGAAGAGGTAGGGAGTCAGGATTCGGAGCGTAGCGGAGAAGGACGGAACGCAGTGAAGTCAATCAGGAGCTAAAATGCAAAACAGCTACCGGCTAAACAGCTTCCCACTCCTCTCGTTTCTCCTCTCAGCTGCCTGCTTTGGTGCTGAACTTCCCATTACTTTTCCTGCGGACGGAGGCATCGTGGATGTGCGTGAATATGGAGCCATTGCTGACGACGACGGGGATGATACCAAAGCCATTCAGGCCGCCCTCGATGCTTTTCCGGATGGCAATCGTATTGTCTATCTGCCCGCGGGTGTTTTCATCGTGCGCGACACTCTGAGGTGGCCCGCAGGGGAAAACGGCAGTGTTGCCCAGAGGCGCACCATCCTTCAGGGTGCGGGTGAGGCCCTTACCCTCTTGAAGCTGCCGGAAAGCACCGGCGGATTCACCGATGGTGGAAAACCCAAAGCGGTCGTCTGGACCGGAAATACTCCCGCCCAACGTTTCCGCAACGCGGTGCGGGATCTTACCCTCGACATCGGACCGCGGAATCATGGAGCCATCGGATTGCAATTTAATGCAAGCAATCAGGGATCGATTCGTAATCTCACGATACGCTCGCTCGATGGATCCGGCAGGATAGGGCTTGATCTCGGGCACAGTGATGAGATCGGACCGCTCCTTGCCCGACACATTACGGTCGATGGATTCGAGGTCGGGATCAGCACGAAGTGGCCGGTCAACTCGATTACCTTCGAACATGTCCTGCTCCGGAACCAGCGGCGTCTCGGCTGGTGGAACTACCACCAGATGGTTTTTGTGCGCGACCTCATCAGCGAAAACCGGGTGCCATCGATCTATAACGAAAAGGATTCCTGGGGCACCGTGACCCTGCTCGACGGGCATCTCCACGCGATCAATCCTGACGGAAACACCCCCGGGATTCACAATCAGCGCCAGATGTATCTCCGCAACGTGGAGATTCTCGGCTATCGCCAGGCGATTGACCACGATGACAAAGACCGCGACAAGGGAGACATCGCTCCTCCCGGGATCGTGAATGAGGACACCTCACACAGGAACGTGCGCTCGCTCTGGCGTGAGATAGGCGATGGGACATTTGCCGGTGCCGGGGTGGTCGAGCATTTGCCGGTAAAGGAAACGCCCGAGGTTCCCCGGGGTGATCCGGCGAAAGACTGGGTCAACCTGCTCACCTTCGGGGCCGATGCCTCGGGGGCTGCTGACGCGAGTCCCGCGCTCCAGAAAGCGATCGACTCCGGAGCCAAAACCATTTATCTGCCCGCCGGGGCAAACTTTCTGTTTTCGTCCACGGTCGAGATTCGTGGACCGGTGCAGCGTATCATCGGACTGGAAGGACAGTTCATCGCGGCGGCGGCCACGGCGGGAGGAGACCCCTTATGGAAGTTGGTCGATGGGAAACACCCGCAGAATCTCCCCGATGCTCCGACCGTGGTCATTGAACGGATGAGCGGAGTGAGTGGCGGACACTCCATCCGGATTCGTCATGAGAGCAAACGGACTCTGGTCGTCAGCTCCACGACCGGCTTCGATGTCGAAGGGTACGGAAAGGGAGATCTTTTTCTCGACGATTTCTGCGGACACCTCGACCGCGTCGCTCCCGGTCAGAGTGCCTGGTGTCGGCAGCTCAACAGTGAGCGGGACGGCGTGAAATGCCGCAATGCCGGAGGCAAGCTATGGATCCTCGGACTAAAGACGGAAAAAACCGGAACCCTCGTTGAAACGACCGCCGGCGGAATCACCGAGATCAACGGGGTCTTTCTTTATTCGAACAGTGGATGGACGTCGGGTGAGCCGGCTTTCCTTGTTGAGGATTCGACCCTCAACCTTTTCGGCGTGAATGAACGCAATTTCAATCGCCAGCCCGTGAGTCTTTGGGTGCGGGAACGCCGGGGAGATGAAACTCGCGAACTGGCAGAGTTGCCCTGGGTCTATCTGGGCAGGTGATTGGACCGGCCTAAAACCGCCACGCACCGCGCTTGGCGCGCTGAGCCTGCCTCTCGATTGACTCGAGTTTGTCGCGATGCTGGAAGAATGACTCACCATCCGGGGTCGGCACCGGCTTTTCTTTTGACCCCGGGCCTTTGGTATGGATGCGGGCGAGGCCCTGCTCAACAAGCCCGGATCCCAGATCGCTTCCGTCCGCCAGCTCGACAAACCCGTAGTAGCGATCTCCGTCGTAGACCTGCTCCCAGTAAGTGTAAACGGTGAAGGGTTTTCCGCTGAGTTGTTCCCGCATAAAGTCCTTCGCCTCGATTCCGATCTCGACGGCCTGTTCCGGGGTGATTCCGCCCATTTCCCTCGCCTGCTCGGCGACCCGGCGTCGCTGGTCTTCATACCGGTCGCTGAGATATTTCTCGGGGGCGTCGACAAAATAGAGGCGCAGTTGGAACTCCCTGCCGCCTGCCATGACCATAAAGCTGTCGCCGTCGTTTCCGTCCAGGGCAACAAGGCGGGCGTCGGTGAACTTGTCATACCCGCGAACCTTTTCAGGCCCGGAGGAAGGAGCCTTCGCCGTGGGTTTGGCTACCGGCTTGACCGCCGGTTTTGCTGGAGGATTGGCGTCCGGTTTTTGTTCGGCCCTTGGCGGTGCCGACGGCGTTTCCTCAGTCTCCTTGATCCCGGGAATGGGGCCTTCCTTGAGGACGGCGGTTCCCTTTTCGCGGGGTGTCTCTGATCCGGAGTCCGTGGAACTTTTCGGCAATCGGTCACGCTGCCAGTAGGCAACCCCGATCACGAGGAGGAGGATGACAAAGCGAATGATCCGCTGTTTCCCGTTCATCCCGCTCAGTCCTTTTTCTCCTGAATCGCCGACTTGATGTAAAGTTCACGAAGTTGCTTGAAGTCCACTTCGGCCGGGCTTGAGGACATGAGGTCGACCCCCTTGTTGTTCTTCGGAAAGGCGATGACCTCACGGATGCTCGACTCACCGCAGGCGAGCATGACGAGACGGTCAAGACCAAGGGCGATACCGCCATGTGGGGGCGCCCCGTATTGGAATGCTCCGAGAATGTGGCCGAACATCGCCGCCTGCTCCTCGTCGTTGACTCCGAGGACACGGAACATTTTCGCCTGAAGATCTCCTTCGTGAATCCGGAGACTGCCGCCGCCGATCTCGCTGCCGTTGAGAACAACATCGTAGGCCGCACCGCGGATTTTTCCGAAGCTGGCTTCGTCGTCGAGGAGGGCGACATCCTCGGGATGGGGCCGGGTGAAGGGATGGTGCACTGCGTTCCACTTGCCTTCCTCCTTGTCGAAGGCGAGAAGCGGGAAGTCGACGACCCAGAGGAAGTCGAGGATGTCTCCTTTGTCCTCGTAAAGATTGCACATCGTCGCCACCTCAAGACGGAGGCGTCCGAGCACGTCGCAGACGACGTCCCACTGGTCGCAGCCGAAAAGGACGAGGTCGCCCTCCTCAATGCCCAGCTGTTGGGTCAGGGCGGCTTTCTCCGCATCACCGAAGAACTTCACGATGGGGGACTTCCACTCGCCGCCTTCGACCTTGATATAGGCGAGGCCGCCGGCACCGGCTTCTTTGGCAATCTCCTCGAGTCGTTTGATCTGCCCGGTCGTGACCGAGGCAAAGCCCTTCGCGTTGATCGCGCGGACGACACCGCCTTTTGCCACCGTGGAGGAAAAGACCTTGAACCCGGATTCGGCGAAGTCTTTCGAGAAGTCGACAATCTTCATGCCGATACGGCGCTCGGGTTTGTCGCTGCCGTATTGATCCATCGCATCCTGATAGGTCATGCGCGGAAAGGGTGTCGGAACGTCAACTCCGCGAACCGCCTTGAAAACGCGAACGAGAAGTGACTCGATGATGGCGTAGAGGTCCTCCTGCGTCACGAAGCTGGCCTCAACGTCGACCTGGGTAAACTCGGGTTGACGGTCGGCACGGAGATCCTCATCGCGGAAGCATCGGGCGATCTGAAAGTAACGCTCCACACCGGCGACCATGAGAAGCTGCTTGTACTGCTGCGGGGCCTGGGGCAGGGCATAGAACTTGCCCGGGTTGAGCCGCGAAGGCACGAGGAAGTCACGGGCACCTTCAGGGGTCGATTTGGAAAGAATTGGAGTCTCGATTTCGAGGAACCCCAGTTCGTCGAGTCCGTCACGGACCGCCTTGGTGATGGTGTGACGGGCGCGGAGGTTCCGGGCCATGCGGGGGCGGCGCAGGTCGAGGTAGCGGTGTTTCATCCGCAGGTCCTCGTTGCTGAGTTCCTTGTCGAGCTGGAAGGGAAGAACCTCCGACTTGTTGAGGATCTTCAGTTCGGTCGCGACCAGTTCGATCTCGCCGGTGGCGATGGCTTTGTTGACGGTCGACTGTCCTTCGATCTCGGGGCGGATGCCGACTCGTCCGGTCACCTGGACCACATCTTCAGA
This sequence comes from Akkermansiaceae bacterium UBA2381, assembly GCA_002344215.1. Taxonomy (GTDB): domain Bacteria; phylum Verrucomicrobiota; class Verrucomicrobiia; order Verrucomicrobiales; family DEV007; genus Arctic95D-9. Next base: position 162,197 of record DDSV01000054.1, on the reverse strand, counting down.
GCGAAGGGTGTGGCTGATCGCGGTTGCGGCGGCGTTCTCCTCGGAACGGAAAACGCATTGGGTGACACCCTCACGGTCGCGGATGTCCATGAAAATGACGCCATGATGATCCCGAACCGTATTGACCCAGCCGACCAGAGTGACCGTGGTATCGGCGTGGGATTTGCGGAGTTCGTTGCAGTGATGGGTTCGGTACATGGCTGGGGGAAGCGGTTGGCTCTGCCCGCGTCGCGGGTGGCCGAGACACTACAACCCATCGGCCATGGCGCAACCTTGCGGGTGGCAGTTTCTTTACGGGTTTGTCGCCGACTTCCCGGCGGTTCGTCCGGGTGGATCAGGTGAAAACTCCCTCCCGGGTGGACTTACCCTAGAAATCAAGTCTCAGCCCCAGAATCACGTGGCTGGATATCCCCAGATCGAGCAGATCGATCTGACTCTGGAAGTTCGGAGGCGTGAGCGAGTAGGAGGCGGGCCCGATGTCTCCATGGCCTGTCAGCCGATATTCCCCGAAGATCGAGAGCCGCTCGGAGACGTGGTAACTGAGACCTCCAAACACCTGATACCCGAGCTCGAGGTCATCGGCTTGCAGACTGAATGCCGGATTGTTCGACAGTTGGACATCCACCCAACTCAGACCGGCGCCGGCACCGAGGTAGGGGCGGAGCTTGCCGGAACCGAAGTCCTTCACCGCGTTGATCATCAGGGAATTGGTGACAATATCACCCGAGAAGGGACCCTGAAGGTTGAAATTTCCGCTCCCCGTAACCACGGCGCTGAAGTTGCCTCCCGACGACTGATGGTGGCTGAACTCCGTCTCAAACCGCCAGTTCCTGCTTTTCCGTGTTCCGAGAGCGATCCCGGCGATCCATCCCGGGTTGCGGCTCACGTTGATATTCCCCTGAAAGAAAGGTCCGTCGTTCGGTGCCACAAACTGGAACTCAGTCCCGAAGTTATCGTAAAAGGAGAACCCTCCGAACACGGCAATGTATCGATCACGCTCTTCGATCGCCTGTTTTCCGACGACCACATTCTTGTCGAAGGAGTAGGTGCCCGCTTCCGAACGAGCGGTAATGAGGAAGAGAAATAAAGCCAGACCGGGCAACGCTTTCATTGCTCATTCTCTTACACATCTTTGTTTTTCTGGCAATTAGAATTTCGATTCAAGCGAACCTCTGATTTATTGCCACCCTGCAACCACTGAAGGGTAGACCGATGCCCGGTTCAATGACCCGGGTTGGCCGCGGAGTTGGATATCCGTGAGGGAGTTTTCAGCCTGCACGGTCAGCCATTTCCTGGGCGATCATGGAAAGTTCGGCGGCCTTGAAAATGTGATCCTGGGTCATCGCGTTTTCAGTCCCGTTGAGAAGATCGAGGATCATTTCTCCGAAGAAGGGAAAGCCGGTCGAGCCGTCGCAGTCGATCTCCTGCTCCTCCTCGCCGTTGACGAGAAAGAGCTTGTTGCCCGGCTCCTGACGGGCCAGGGCGATGTATTTGCGGATCTCCATGGTGCCTTTTGTCCCAACGACAAAGACCCGTCCATCACCCCAGACACGCAGTCCATCGGGGGTAAGCCAGTCGATGCGGCAGTAACAGGAGGCTCCCGTGTTCATCGTCAGGGAGGCTTCACCGAAGTCTTCCAGTCCCGGTTTGTCCGGAGCGGTGAAGTTTGCGACACGGGCAAAGTTCACGACACCGTCGGTTGCTCCGGTGAAGGCGAGGAACTGCTCGAACTGGTGCGAGCCGATGTCGGTGAGAATGCCCCCGTATTTTTCCTTTTCGAAAAACCAGTCGGGACGTGCCGACTTCGACATGCGGTGCGGAGCGAGGTTGATGACCTGGAGAACCTCGCCGATGGCCCCGCTGCGGATCAACTCGGTCGCTTTCATCGACGACTCGTTGTGGAGCCGTTCGCTGAAATAAACCATGTAGCGTTTCCCGCTGGAGGCGACGGCCGCCTTTGCGTCAGCGAGCTGACCCAGGGTGGTGAAGGGAGACTTGTCGGTGAAATAGTGTTTGCCCGCGTTCAGGACGCGCACCCCGAGCGGACCGCGCTCGCAGGGGACATTTGCCGAGGCGACGCAGAGTGTTTCCTCATCTTCGAGTATCTCCTCGACGGAGGCGGCGCGAATTGCCTGCGGGTATCGTGTCAGGAAATCATCAAGCTTTTTCGGGTCGGGATCGTAGACGTATTTCAGGGTTCCCCCGGCATCGAGCAGGCCGTTCGTTTGCCCGAAAATGTGCCCGTGGTCGAGTCCGGTGACGGAAAAGACAAAGTCGCCGGGGCCGACCACCGGAGGCAGAGTTTTGGAAGAGGGGGCATAGTCGTATCCGGTTTTTCCCATGGCGGGAATCTTGCCCGATTCACCCGCGACGCAACCGCAGCCTTCGAAAAAATGGCGATTCCGCTCATTTCAAATCAGTCCTCTTCGTCTGATCAGGTATAATGCGAGGCATGGAGATCACTAAAGAGCAGATTGAGCGGGTCGCGGAGAGCATGGGAATGCCGCCGGCGGAACTGGAGAGCTTTGCCGCTCTCGGTGAAAAGCGATCCTTCGCGAAGGGTGAATATCTCTTTCATGAATCAGCCCCGCGGCGTTTTTTCGGGATTGTTCTAAAGGGGAAAATCAATCTCCAGCGCGGGCTCTCAGGACGGAATGTCACGATCGCCTGCCTCACCGAGGGCGCGACGATCGGGGAGAGTCTCTTCATCGACGAACTGGCCCATAGTGTCTCCGGACTCGCCCTGGAGGAGGTTGAAGTCTGGGCGATCGCAAAGGAACGCGTTGCGAACTTCCGGCTGGAGAAACCGGATATCTATTACCAGATGGTCGGACGGGCGGCGCGGCGTATTAATCTGCGGCTCCGCGAAACCACCGAGATGCTCCTGCATTCGGATCGCAATCGCAGTGTCATCACCGACTTCCGTTTTGAGCACGATTCCCTCGGCGAGCGTGAGGTTTCGAACGCCCACTACTACGGGGTGCAGACGATGAGGGCGGTGGAGAACTTCCCCTTCTCCGGAATACGGCTCTCCCACTTCCAGCATCTCATCAATGCCTTCGCCCAGGTGAAGAAGGTGGCGGCCGTGGCCAATGCCGAGCTTGGGGTTCTCGATCCTGCCATCGCCGATGTCATCGGTCAGGCCTGTGACCGCATTCTGGCGGGCGAATTGCATGAGCATTTTGTCGTCGATATGGTCCAGGGCGGGGCGGGGACTTCGTCGAACATGAATGCGAATGAGGTCATCGCGAACCTCGCTCTTGAGATCCTCGGACATCAGAAGGGAGAGTATGAGTTCTGCCATCCGAACGATCATGTGAACTGTTCGCAGTCCACCAACGATGTTTACCCGACGGCGGTGAAGCTATCCGTCGTTTCCGCTCTCCATGAGACGACCTCGGCACTGGGCGTTCTTCGAAAAGCTTTCCAGAAGAAGGCCGCAGAATTCTCCGACGTCGTCAAAATGGGACGGACTGAAAACCAGGATGCGGTTCCGATGACGCTCGGGCAGGAATTCACCGCCTACGCAACCATGCTCAAGGACGGGATCCGGCGCCTCAATCGGGCTGCCGAAGATCTCCTCGTCGTGAATATGGGGGCGACCGCGATCGGTACCGGCCTGAACAGTCCCCGAGGTTATGCCGAACTCTGCACCGCTAAGCTCGCGGAGATCAGTGGTCATCCCGTGACCCTGGCCCAGGACCTCGTCGAGGCGACTCAGGATGCCGCAGACTTCGCGGTGATGAGCAGCGCCCTGAAGGTGACCGCAATTCAACTCTCAAAAATCTGCAACGACCTGCGCTGGGCCTCCTCGGGTCCCCGTTGCGGGCTCAATGAGATCAATCTGCCGCCCCTCCAGCCGGGTTCATCCATCATGCCGGGCAAGGTCAATCCCGTGCTGCCCGAGGTGGTGAACCAGATCTGCTATCAGATCATCGGCTCGGACCTCACCGTTTCGATGGCGGCCGAGGCAAGCGAGTTCGAGCTGAACATGGCCGAGCCTATCATTGCCTACAATCTACTCAGCAGCATGATGCTCCTGAAGAACGCGGCCATCGTTCTCGCGAACCGCTGTGTCTCCGGCATCACCGCGAACCGGGAAAAGTGCGCGAACTACGTGAAGAATTCGATCGGGATTGTCACCGCCCTGAATCCCGTTTTCGGTTATGAACGGTCCGCCTCCATCGCGAAGGAAGCCCTGGAATCGGGCCGGGGAGTGTATGAACTTGTTCTGGAAAAAGGGTGGATGACCCAGGTCGAACTGGATGAATTGCTCAGTCCCGAAAGAATGGCCAATCCCCTGATGCGTGAGCCGGTGGGGGAGTAGATGACTTCGACCTGACCTGCGGTGAAACATGCGGTTGCGGTGGCGCGTTGTCTACCCCGCCATTCTACCTCAGGACTGCGTTTTCCTCCTGCCGTATCGAACCGCACCTGAAACTCTTGCCTCCCCCGCCTCACTCAGCTCTACTGACAAGGTGACCAAAACCGAATACCTCCTCAGCGAGCTCCGCTCCCGCCTTTGGGTGAAACCCTCCATCATGGGTATCGCCGCCGTCCTGTGGGTCAGCTTCGCCTACTTCGGGGCGCACCTCCTTCCCGATGACTTGTTCATCTCCATCAAGCGCGACATCCTCATTAATCTTCTTGGTATCATGGCTTCCACCATGCTGACCGTCGCCACCTTCTCCGTCGCGGCCATGGTCAGTGCCTTTTCTGCAGTCTCCACCACCGCCACTCCACGCGCGGCCCGCATCGTCATGCGGGATAATGCCACACAAAACTCCCTCACCAGCTTTCTCGCCGCGTTCATCTATGCCATCGTTGCTCTTGTCGCTATCAGTGTTGTCGACTACGGCATCGGTGGCCGCGTCCTCCTTTTCGCCGGATACACCGTTATGGTTGCCTGGGTGCTTATCTCTTTTGTGCGCTGGGTGGACCGCGTTTCCACACTCGGCCGCATGGGAGACACCCTCGAGCGTGTCGAGGAAGCCTGCCGGGTCCCCTTTACCTCTCCGGACACCATGGGCACCCTTGGTGCGGCCGAAGCAACCGGTGCGCCCGTCACCGGTGCCGAAGTCAGGGTGGAAAGAGTCGGCTACATTCAAAACATCGACATTGCCGATCTCGATTCCCTCGCCCGCGAGCTCGGTTCCACCATCCATGTCCTGGAGCGGCCCGGAGCCTTCTTCGGCCCCCACGACTCCCTCGCCATTGTTTCCGGACGCGATGAGCTCGACGATGAAAGCACGGGCCGCATCCGGAGAGCCTTCGTGATTGGTGATACGAGGCGCGTCGAGAGTGATCCCCGCTTCGGTTTGATCATCCTCTCGGAAATCGCCGACCGCGCCCTTTCGCCCGCGGTCAACGACCCCGGCACCGCCATCGCGGTCCTCGGCATACAGGTCCGCCTCATGGAAGCCTGGTGCAGGCATCGCCGTGAAACGCCCGAAGTGAAATACCCCAACATCAAAGTCTACCCGCTCGACCCCGAGGACCTTCTGGACGACTCCCTCACCTCCATCAGCCGTGATGGCTCCGCCATGTACGAAGTTGGCGCCCGCATCCAGAAGAGCCTCGCCATGCTCACTCGCCTCGGAAACGAAAAACTCACCGCCGCCGCCCTTCGCCACTCCAGGCTCGCCCTTGAGCAAGCCGAGCGATCACTTCCCACCGAGTCGCACAAGGGACTCGTCAGAGCTCTGGCCGGGAAAGTCGAACAATCCTCCTCCGGAAATAGCGATCTTTCGTGAGGCAGGTCCTGGGGATTTGGTCTGCGGGTACGCGATGACTGGATTGCTATGGTGATTCACTTTCCTCTATGCTTTCGCTCTCTCCGCAATCGCCCTCCCATTTTCTCTGACATATTATGACACGAATCTCCTGCTACCGAATGTTTCTATGGCTTCTTGCGGGGTGTGTCCTTTGCCCCGGCTTGTCCGCGCAGGAGTGTCCGATCCAGCCTACGCATCAGTCGCTCGGCTGGTACCCCGACGATGGGGGGCATCCGCAGGCGCTCGGTACTCTGGAAGAATGGAAGAAACGACGCGCCGCCATCGTGGCGGGATTTGAAGAAGCCGCCGGTAAACTTCCCTCAAGGGAAAATCTCCCAGACCTCGACATTCAGGTCGGCGAGCGGATCGAGACCGGGAAGTACATCCGTGAGACCATAACCTTCGCCTCTGAGGAGGGTGACCGCACACCCGCCTACCTCTACCTGCCGAAGGACCTCAAACCCGGCGAACGCCGTGCCGGCGTTGTTGCCCTGCATCCCACCGGAGCGTTGGGAAAAGGCATCGTCGATGGCAAGGGTGAACGGCCCAACCGCGCCTATGCCCGCGAGCTCGCCGAGCGTGGTTTTGTTGTTATTGCACCGGACTACCTCTCCTTCGGTGATTACAAGGACTACGATTTTGCCGCCGACCGCTATGAGTCGGGGACGATGAAGGGCATCTGGAACCATATGCGCTGTGTGGATCTGTTAGTCGAGAGACCGGAGGTCGATGCGGAGAAGATCGCCTCGATCGGACACTCCCTCGGCGGGCACAATGCGATCTTCCACGGCGTCTTTGATCGTCGCGTGAAGGTAATCGTTTCAAGCTGCGGATGGACACCGCTGCATGACTACTATGGAGGAGATCTCAAGGGATGGACGAGCGATCGCTATATTCCAGCCATCCGCGACCGCTACGCGCTCGATCCTGACAAAGTCCCATTCGACTATTACGAGCTCATTGCCGCACTTGCTCCGGCCGCCTTCTTTTCAAACTCGCCGCTGCGTGACGCCAATTTTGACTGGCGCGGAGTCGAGAAGGTGGCTCCGCAGGCGCGGCGGATCTATGAGCTTTACGGCGTGCCGGAGAAGATGCGGATCGCGTATCCGGATGATGAGCACGATTTTCCGACCATTGAGCGGGAGGAGTCTTATCGGTTTATCGAGCGGTGGTTGGAGTGAGGCCTGTCACTCGCCCAAACGGGTCCAAACCGCCGGCAGCTTTTCCGAGACGAGCTTTCTCCCCGCCTCCGGCAGTATCGTCCGCGTCATCGGCGCGACGAGGGTGTCCTCGATGAACTGCCCCGGATCCCTGCCGTATTTGTAGGCGTCTGTTAGGCTGCCATCAGGGTTGAGTCGACCATCTGACCCGGTTGAGTCCGGGGCTGGATTGGCGACCGAGAGGAAAAAGAGGTCGCGTTCAGTGTCGGCGGGGGAGTCCCGGCGGCGGAGCTTTGCGGACGCCAGCTCTTGAAACAGCTGGCGGGCCGTCCACTCGGCGGGATCGATGTAGTGACGCTCGGGCGCGATAAAGGGTGCGAGGCCGGGATCCTTGCTCAAGGCGGTGAAGGCGTCGTCGATCTCCTTTTCCACCAGAGGGAAATGGGTGCAGCCGAGCACGATCTTCGACAGTGGTTTGATCTCCCGGCCCGATTGCGAGGAGCGATGATTCTCGACGAGTCGCCGCACGTCGAGAGCGACCTGTTCTTTCACTGTCACGGTGCGCGTAGGATCACCTTCGATCACGGCGGCGAGGTCAGGGCTTCCCTGCTGGGTGATCGTCGCGACTCCCCGTCCCGCCAGGCCGAGGGTGCTCTGGATTGTCTTCGGATAGACACCGCTTTCACAGGTTCCGACGGTGGCCAACACTCCGATCGCTCCCTCCTCGCTCGCCTTCAGTAATCCCCGGGCTCCCGCCTCGACGACTCCGACGACGATGACCGGAAGTTTCCAGCGTTTCACGGCTGCTAGAATATCCTCGAAGCCGTAGGCTGTCGCTGTATTGCAGGCGATGACGATGGCTTTGACGGGAGGCTTGTCGAAACGGATTTCTCCATCCTGGTGATAGCGATTGCCGAGGAGGAAAACGGTGTCTTTCAGGATCAGTTCGCGGAGGAAATCGGTTTTGCCGGCCTTCGCGTAGTTGCCATAGGGCATGTTGGCCTGGTCGCCCAGGTAGATAAAACGTTCGTTCTCAAAGTCGGGACGACCGTCGGGCCCGGGCTTGAGGTTTTCGTTGTGGAAGGTGTCGAGGGTGAGAATGGCTTCGAGCACAGTGAGTCCACCGATGCCCGAGTCGAAAACGCCGATGGGCAGGGACGAGAGATCGCCCTCGTAGTCGGAAACATCGAAGGTGAAAGCGCTTTGCCCCTCGGGATCCTTTGCGAGATGGGCATCGAACACAGCCGGATCGGCCTCGATCCGGGGAACAAGCAGCACGCCGGGGAGGGCAAGAAGCGCGGCCCGAAAACAAAAGCAAGTCTGCATCATCTCCGGATTTTGCCTCGCGGACAAAACAAAAACAATCCCGATTTGCCGGATGGATGTGCTCTGAAGGGCATAATACGAGGGCCTGATGCGTCAGATGGTTCAGGGCGGGTTGCCCGATCAGACGGCACTCTTGACTCCTCGCCTTCGTTGCGAGACACTCGATTCAGTATGAAACCTTTCTTTTTCCTTGTCGGGCTCGTGGCAATCTCCGGCTCGGGCGGCACTCTATCGCGAGGGGAGGAAGCTCATGTCTCCGTTTACGTGGTGGACCATTCCACCGAATTTGCCTCGATGGGGGGTGCCTGTCTGCCCTACACGCCGACGGAGAAAACGGGAAAAGAGCGCGAGTTGCTTTGCGTCGGCAAAGGCCCGGCGGGATCAACTCTCCTCATGATGGCTTTTGACCGGGATCTTCCCTACCTCGACCTCGCTCCGGTCCTCGCCCCCCAGACGGCGGATTCCGAACCGTTGCGGTTTCCGGCTGAGGGGATCACATGGCCCTACGACAAACCCGGGCCTGCCGTGGATCTCTATGTGGCGGTGTTTTTGAACGACGATCCGGCTCTGGCCCGCATCGCCGAGTATGTCGAGTGGCTCGGTGAATCGCTCAAGCAAGGCGACAAAGAGACGGCGATGCTCCATGCCCTCGCGATCAAAAACCGCCTTTCGAATATCCTGCGACAGCGGAAGGTCGATGACTACCGGGTGACGTTCGGCAGTTCTCTGGCGGACTCGATTCGCGATGCCCCGGCCTCCAAGGCGGCGGTCACCCGCAGCGGCAAAAGCGCTTTACTGACCGGGACAACAGAGGAGCCCAAAAGTCCCGTCGCGGCAGTGCGAAGAGGCTTGAAATCTTTGAATGAACAATGGCGGGAGGACGCCCGTGTCATTTCCTTCGGACTGGCGACTCCCGGAGTGCTCGTCTTCCCCATCACTACACCGATCGCCCCGTGAGTCGTCAACGCCAGGATGGCCCCGGTGCCGCCGGGTCGGGCAACTTCGACCCGGTAAAGTCGTCGTGGTTTTATCCGCTCCTGATCCTCGTTCTTCTGGTTGCCTTCCGGCTCTTTTCCCCGGGCTCTGCCGAGAAGCCGGAACTGTTCTGGCTGGATCAGGTGCTCGCCGCGCGATCCCAACTCGGTCTTGCGGATTCGCTCGATCCTTCGATTCGCTTTGTCGAGCTGAGCATGGACGACGAGATCGCCCGCCGCTTTGCGACCGACGGGGAATACGCCACAATCGCCTCGATTCTGCTGACTCTTGAATCCCTCGGGGTAAAAGTGATTGCGGTGGATATCATCTATTCCTATGGCCGTGAGGAGGACCAGGCTCTTTTGGCAAAAACCATTGAGGAGATCACGGCGAGGGGGCAAACCACTGTCGTACTCCCGGTTTCGCTCGAAGTGAAATCCGGGGAATCGTATCTGCTACGTTCTCTGCCTGCCGCCGGGGGGGATCGTTTTCCCCGGGGCTTGGTCAATGTCGCGGCCGGGAAAAACTGGAGGGAGTACCGGATGGTCCACCAGTTCGGCGGGGAAACGATTCCCTCCCTTGCCCTCGCCGCCTTCGCTGCCTCACGCCCCGCTCCGCTTGCTCCCAAAGTAACCGCGGGGGGGCGGATGGAATGGAAATCCATCGGTGAAAATGGTCTGGCCGTGGCCGCTTCGGCTGACGACTCCCGTCTTTTTCTGAATCTGCAGCATGCCTACCGGGACACCCGCTTTGATGAGAGGGAACGCATCGCCGGGCGGGCCTGGTCCATCGGGCCGCTTGAGACCCTGGCAAAGCGGAGTGAAGGGATTTCCCTGCTTCACGACACGATCGTCTTTTTCGGATACAACGCCGAGTATGACTTGAAGCCAACCACCCACGGTGATCAGGAGCCCGGGATGCTGCTGCACGGCACGGCCCTGAATGATCTTTTGCAGGGGACTGCGATCCGGCCGATGCCGCTCTGGGTGGATCTATTAGTGGTTCTGTTAGTAGCTCTTCTCGCGGCACTCGTCTTTTCAATGGTGAAGAGCAAGCGCTGGCTGATCCTCGTGGCCCTGGCGGGAATCGTTCTTATTCTCTCCGCCGGCTGCCTCGCGGTGTGGTGGTTCCATCTTCTGCCCGCCACGATAGGTCCGGCATTTCTGTGGAGCGCCGCCGTGGTGCTCGAGGTCGGAAGACGCTGGACCTTCGAACAGCGCGAACGCACTCAGCGCGACGCGATGCTCGGGTTCTATTTTTCTCCGGCCGTGCTCAAACAGGTCACGAAGAACCTCGACATGATCCGTCCCCAGGAGAATGCGGTCGCGGTTCTCCTGAGCGACTTGCGCGGATTTACAACGCTCTGTGAAACGCAGCGGGTTGAACGCGTCTTCGAATTGCTGAACCGGCTTTTTGCGATCGAGACCGATGCGGCGCTGCGCGAAAACGGAAGTCTGGCCCGTTTCGCCGGAGATCAGTTCCTTGCCTACTGGGGTGCGCCCGAACCCGCCGCCGATGCCGCCGACCGGGCCTTGCGGGCGGCCCTGGAAATTCACCGCAACCTGCGGTCCCGCCGTGAAGCTCCCGGTGCTGACGATCTCGATTCCTGGCTGAAGATCGGAATAGGACTGCACAGCGGACGCGGCCTTGTCGGTCATGTCGGCTCACGCTCCTATCGCGATTACAATATCGTCGGTGACTCGGTCAACACCACCGCACGGGTCGAGGGGCAGACTAAAAACTATGCCGCCGCCATCCTCGCGACCGGGGAATTCATCGCCGCGCTGAGCCAGGCCCCGGCCAATCTTCTCGTGGATCGTGTACAGGTGAAGGGCAAAGCCCGTGCCAGTGATCTTCATGCTGTCTTTGAAGAATGTTCCGGAGAACTGGCGGAGGGTTGTCGGCTCTATACCATCGCATTCGACCAGTATGTCGCCGGTGAATTCAAACTCGCGGCGGAGGGTTTTACGAATCTGGAAAACCACTCCTCTCCCACGATCGCCACATCGGCCCGACTTCTCGCCGAACGTTGCCTCGGTTTTGTGGAGAATCCGCCCGCTGACTGGGACGGGATTTACGAGCTGACGTCGAAGTGATCGTCTGAGGACTCGCTCTACGGATCCATTCTCTGAGGGAGCGGGGATGGCTGCGCTCAAAATTCACAGGGCTCCGTGCATAACCGGGTCTCTCTCTGCGTCATTTCCGAATAGCAGAACGTTTACCGCCGTGAAACTCATGAAAAAAGCAACTTCCCTCTCAGTACAGTCCCTGGCGCTTCCGATCCTTTCACTCCTGCTGCTGCCGCTTCAAAGCCGGGCACAGGTGACGACACCCGGAATCAATCTTAAGGTCAAAGCGCCCCTCGTCACTCCCGTCGTCAAGCAGGCGAAGCCTGATGTCAGCAAAATGGTATCGGTGCTAAAGGGTCGCAGTGACGTCAAACCCTCGAAGCCTTCATCCTCACCGAGCGGGTCCAGGCCGGCTGCCATCGTGAATCCCGGACTGATCGTGGAGCGCACCACGACGATTGCCCCGCAGGCTCTCCCGAAGGGCTATCAACCCGGTTCGTCGGGTGCTCCCATGACGATCAAAAAAGGACGCACCCCCGCCGAAGGAGGGCCAACCGCTCCGGAAGGAACGCTTTCTTCGTCGACGAACTACATGAAGAAAGGCAATACTCCGGCGGAGGGAAGTTATGGGCCTTCAAGCCCTCCCTACTCGACCCGGGTGAAAGATGGCCGCTCTGCTCCCGAGGGAGTCGATCCCCAGCGTTTCTCGAACTCGACCAACGGATACACAGGCAATGGCTACGGAAATTCTCCCCATGCCGCCGCTCCGTCCGGGCAGTTGACCTACCGGGTGGATTCCAGCTCTCAACTTTCGACCAATACGGTGAAGTTCCTCAAAGGCAGCACCGAGTTGGCCGACTCCGCCTCCTATGATTATCTCATCTCCCTGGCGAGCGCCCTGCAGAGCCCGGAACTCGCCGCCCACCGTTTTGTGGTCGAGGGCCACGCCTCCGCCGAGGGCTCCGATTATGCCAACCTGCTTCTCTCCCAGCGCCGGTCGAATGCGATCTTCGATTTTCTTCTGAGCCGCGGGGTATCCCCGCAACGCCTCCTCGCGGTCGGCCACGGTGAGGCTCACGCCCGCTTTGCCGACTATGAGCCCGAATACCTGCGGGCCCAGGATCGCCAGGTGGTGGTGTTCAAGCTGGCGGAGTGAGGTTTGACGACAGACAAAAGAAGAAAGGGCGAAGCGCAGGCTTCGCCCTTTTTTTTGGGTCGGGTTCACTTTTCTGGATTCTGTGCTCCGATAGGCCTCAAGGCAAAGGCGCTAAGTGCTTTTGAGCGAGTCCGCGAACTGAGTTTGCGGTCGACTTCCGGAAGAGGATTGATCTGGTAACTGAGGCTTCAATCACCTCGACAAAACCATAGTCGTTTTCAGCACATTCGAAAAGGAGCGCGGGCACTCCTGCCCGCTGACGGGCACGCAACGTGGTAGCGAGCCGTTGGTTCCATGGAGATGAGGACAAGATGTCCGCGCTCCTTTCCTGCGCCCGTCCGCACAATAGGACGGCTACGAAGAAGTTTAAACCAACTCTCGGTTGCCAAAGCTGGAAAGGCATTGGCTTGAACAAACTTCAGTCCGTCAATCGAATGAGAAGTATCGATCCCCAATGCTGACAACGACGTCTTCAAACTGATCGCGCTCAACGAGCGCGTTCCCGTTGGAAAGTAGGAAGCTGTGATCGGTCTCTTCCCGGTATTCTGGATCGGACGATAACCGAACCGATTGCCCCTACCTTCCCACTTCCACCACCACCCGGAATCCGTAGTCATCATCGCGGCGGTCGATCTCATCGAAGTCGCGAAGATCGGAGCGGAGATCGTTTTCGGCGAAGTTGTCCCAGGCACCTCCGCGGATAACTTTAGCGGGTTTGTTGGGTTTGTTCAAAACCCCTGAGAGAGTGTTGAGAATGGGGTTCGTGAGGCGGGCGGCCGGGGTATTCAAGGTCGGAACATAGTCATCCTGCAGCCACTCCCAGACATTTCCGCCGAGATCATGGAAGCCGTGGCGGTTGGCGGAGTAACTCGCCACCCGGGCGGTACGGGCCGCCCCGTCGTTGTAGGTTCCGCCGCCGAGAGCGGAAGCAGTCCAGTCGCCGGGGAGACCCTTGATCGCATTGACGTCCCAGTAATTTCCTGATCCCGCCGGGGGCGGCCACTCCTGTCCCCAGGGGTAGGGGAGGTTGGGATCGGCGGCGGCGCTCCATTCTCCGTCTCTGGGGAGGCGATAGGAGAGGCCTTCCTTTTGAGAAAGCCACTGGCAAAAGGAGGCCGCCTCCTGCCACGAGACGCAGACGACGGGATGATCCTCGCTCTGTTGAAAACCGGGCCTTTCCCAGGAGGCCTCGGGACGGTGAATCCAATCGGTGGTGTATCCTCCCTCGGGTTTCTCTTTCACGGAAAAAAGATGAGCGCCCCCGGTCTGCACGTAATCGATCTCGTTGGCAAATGCTCTGAAATCACGAACCCGCGTCTCGGTTCGGGACATGAGGAGCCCAGGCGTCCCCGGAACGGGGATAAACTCGAGGCCGAGGGAGTTGACCCAGGGCCGTTCCTTCGTGGCCTCCGCCGGAGAGTTCGAGCGCGACGTAACGGGCGGAGGCACAGGGGCGGAGCCGCCCTCTCCGACGAAGCGGAAGTCCCCGTAGAATTTGCTGTTGAACCAGGGCTCCTGGGCACCACCGGTCCGGGTGGCGACTTCACCTCCGACCGCCTTGAAGACTTCCTCGAAGGGTTTTCCCGGAGTCGGCAAATGTTTGACGAGCGCCCCCGTGTAGGGGCTATTGGTGCCATCTCCGTCATCAGCGACATCCCCGGGTGAGGTCGCGAAGGCGATGAACATGCCCTGGGGTGCCCCGCCCGGAATGGCGAGACCTCCTCCTGTCTGAGTGCTCCGGCTGCCGCGCCAGGATCGGGAAAAGGGATTGTCGCGGCAGCAGTCGAGTACAAGCAGATTGAGCCCCGCACCGGCGGACTCGAGGCCCTGCATGATGGTGTCCATCGAAAGCGTTTCATCCGGAACTTCGAAATCGCGCGCCATTTCCGCATCAACCGGGATCAGATAGTTGCTCCCGTTGATCTGAACACCGTGTCCCGCGAAATAGACCAGGGCGACCGTGTTTGGATCCGGCTGGGCGGGCAGGGCGGAGATAAAGTCGCGCAGGGCGCCCTTCATCGTTTTCAGGTCGGCATCGACACGAAGGGTCACTCCGAAGCCCAGTTTCTCCAGCGTGGCGGCCATCGCGTTGGCGTCGTTGACCGGATTGACGAGAGCCCGCGCGTGGGCATAGGCGTTGTTGCCGAGGACCAGGGCATGGCGCTGCCCGGCGTGCAGCGGAGAGACAAGAAGGGCGAGGGCCGGAAGGAGCCACTTTCTTGAAAGGAGATTCCAGGGACGTCGATCAGGTTTCATGGCGAGGCAGAGTTCAAGAATACAGACGATCCAAGCGCCCGAATTTGCTGTATTTTTCGCGCGATCACAAGTCGCCCGCGCTACGACGGGGACTCACCGGGATGTCTCTTTCGAGAGGCCAAAGGCCGTCTGATTGCGTATTTGAGTCAGAGCCGGGGCGGGATTAGGCTACGGGAGACGTTTCCTTCTTTTTCATGTGTCGAATTTTTTACGGCCTAGCGGCTTTTCTGCTCCCCGGTTCCGCTTTCCTGACTGCGTCGGAACCGGCGGAGTCGGTGACAGCATTCCTCGACCGGAACTGTCTTGAATGCCACGACGCCGATGTCACCAAAGGCGGCCTGAACCTGCTTGATCTCGCTTTTGAACCCGGGAATCCGGCCAACTTTGCCACCTGGCAGCGCGTCCTCGAGCGCGTCCACTCAGGCGAAATGCCCCCGGAGAAAGAACCCCGACCCGAGGCGGCGGAGATGGCATCCTTCATCACCGCGCTTCAGGAACCTCTCCTCGAAACCGATCGGAAAGACATCGCCGAAAACGGACGGGTCCGCAGCCGCCGTCTCACCCGGGTGGAGTATGAGCACAGTCTCCACGACCTCCTCGGCATCGATATTCCGCTCACGGGACTGCTCCCCGAGGATCCCGAGTCATACGGCTTCGAGACGGTCGCAAGCGGACAGCAGCTATCCTATCACCAGCTCTCCCGCTACCTCGACGTGGCCGACCTCGCCCTGGATGAAGCGTTTGGCAGGGCCATCGAAGGGGATACCAATTTTCAGAAATCCCTGAGTCCCGATGAGCTGATAAAAAATGGCGGCGGCAATTACCGGGGGCCTGAACTGCGTGACGGCAAAAGTATCTCCTGGCCCATCGGTCTTCAGTTCTTCGGACGGATGCGCCCGACGGCGGCTCCGGCAAGCGGGTGGTATCGCATCACTCTCCGTGAAGTGCAGGCGATCAACCCCGGAAAAGACGGGGCGGTCTGGGGTACCTTGCGCTCCGGCCTCTGCGATTCCAATGCGCCCCTGCTCTTCATGCTTGGTCTCGTCGAGGCGACTTCGAAACCCCGCGATCTCGTTTATGAAGCCTGGATCGAAAAAGGCCACCAACTCGAACTGAGACCCAACGACGGGGCCCTGAAGCGCCCCCCGACCGGAGCCACCGGAGGAAACGTTTCCTTCAAAGGACGGAATCTCGCGAAAGAGGGCTACTCCGGGATCGCTCACCGGGGCGTGGAGATGGAACGCATTTATCCGAATGCTGATCGTGCCACGGTTCGCAAGAATCTGTTCGGACCAACAAATCGAGAGGCCTGGGAGACTGATCCGGCCGCCGCGATTGAGGCGATGATTTCCCGCTTCGCCCGGCTTGCCTTTCGTCGCCCCCAAACTCCGGAATCGCTGGCTCCCTACCGTGATCTCGCCCTCGCCGCGCTCAAGGAGGGCGAGTCGGTCCCTGACGCGCTCAAGGCCGGTTACCGGGCCATTCTCTGCTCCCCGCGATTCCTCACCTTTGTCGAGGCTCCCGGAGAGCTTGATGATTTTGCGATTGCCTCGCGCCTCAGTTACGCGCTCTGGGTGAGCCTGCCTGACTGGAAATTGATGAAGCTCGCCGCTGAAGGAAAGTTGAAGCAGCCCGAAGTCCTCGCCGCCGAGACGGAGCGTCTCCTTGCCGATCCGAAAGCGGAGCGTTTTGTCAGGAGCTTCACCGACCAGTGGCTGAAGCTGAAGCAGATCGACTTCACCTCTCCCGATCCCCGGCAGTTCAAGGACTTCGATCCCGTCCTGCAGGAGTCCTTCCTTCAGGAGACACGTGGCTATGTCTCCGACCTGATCAGAAATGACCGTGGCATCACCCATCTCGTCGATTCCGACTTCGTCTATGTGAACGGACGTCTTGCCCGTCACTACGATCTCGACCTTCCCCTGAAGTCGGGAGGCGGCCTTCAGAAGGTCTCCTTTCCCGATGACTCAAAAACCGTGCGCGGGGGGCTTGTTACCCAGGGAGCCATTCTTAAGGTCACGGCCGACGGCACCCACACTTCTCCCGTCGTGCGCGGCGTCTTTGTGAACGAGCGAATTCTCGGTGTCCACATCCCGCCTCCGCCGCCCGGCGTGCCCGCGATCGAGCCCGATATTCGCGGGGCTGTTTCGATCCGTGAACAACTTGAAAAACACCGCAACTCCGAGTCCTGTGCCTCCTGCCACAAGACGATTGATCCTCCCGGGTTTGCTCTCGAGAACTTCGATCCGGTCGGGGGTTGGCGCTCGAAGTACGGGAGCGGAGGCAAGGGGGTCAAAATCGATGCCACCGGACAGACCCGTTCGGGAGATGCCTTTGAAGACGTCAGTTCCTGGAAAAAAATCTACCGCAAGCGCGAGCAGGAACTTGCCCGCGGATTTGCCGCCCAGTTTTTGACCTATGCGACCGGAGCCCGTCCCCGTTTCAGTGATGAGGAACTCCTCGATACCCTCGTCTCCGGCGCGGAGGAAGAGGATTACGGAGTCCGCGCCCTCATTCGCGCGGCCGTCACCAGCCCCATTTTTCTGAGCAAGTAACCCCGATATCTTTCCACATGGCCACGTTTACTTTTCAAAAGCACCTTTCCCGACGCGCCGTTCTCAGAGGAGCGGGAATCACTCTCGGGCTTCCTCTGCTCGATGCGATGCGACCGGCCCTTGCCGCCGTCGCGGAAACCGGTCAGGCAAAACGTTTTGTCGGGGTGAGTCTCTCCCTCGGCCTCCACAATCCCAATCTGGTTCCGGCAACCGCGGGGAAGGAGTATGAGCCCTCGCTCTATCTGAAATCGCTGGGTGACCTCCGCAATGACTTCACCGTGATTTCCGGATCCTCTCATCCCGGGGTCACCGGTGGCCACAGCGCCGAAGGCAGTATATTTTCGGCCTGCCCGAATATGCGCGGCACCACCTCGCGCAACACCGTTTCGCTCGATCAGCTCATGGCGAAACATCTCGGACACGAGACCCGCTTTCCCTCGCTCGTGCTTAACACGGGTCGCCAGACGAGTCCCTCCTACACCGAGAACGGGTCGATGATTCCGGCGGAGAACGATGCCGTGCGTCTCTTTACAAAACTGTTCGTCGATGACAAACCGGCCGAGCAGGAGCGCCAGGCCGAGTTGATCCGCCAGGGACGCAGCGTCATGGATGTCGTCGGTGCCGAGGCCAAAGCCCTCCAGCGCGAAGTCGGAAGCGGAGACCGAGACAAACTCGAGGCCTGGTTCTCCAGCGTCCGCGATCTCGAGAAACGGCTCGTCGCGAACGAGGAATGGATTCACCGGGCCAAGCCGAAGGTCTCCCTGAAAAAGCCGACTCAGATTCCGAGGGACAATGAGGTCATCGTCGAAAAGATCTTTCTCGATATCGTCCATATGGCACTCGCCACCGACTCGACCCGCTTCGTCACCCTGCACATCACTGGAAACAACGTGAACGGGATCGAGGGGGTTGATGAAAGTTACCACGGACTCAGCCATCACGGCATGGACGAGGAAAAGCTGCGCCAGCTCACCCTCGTCGAACAGGGGGTCATCAACGAGTGGGCGAATTTCCTCCGCACCCTAAAGTCAGAGGCGATGCTCGACGAGACCATGGTGCTGTTGACCTCGAATCTCGGCAACGCCTCCAGCCACGATAACAAGAACATGCCCGTGCTTTTTGCCGGGGGCGGGTTCAAACACGGCCAGCACCTTGCCTTCGACCAGAAGGACAACTACCCGCTGCCGAATCTCTACCTCAGCTCCCTGCACCGCCTCGGCCTGCAGGAGGAATCCTTCGCGACTAGCACGGGTGAAATCGACGGACTGTCGGTTTAATCGTCTAATCAGCGATTGAAGTGATCGAACCGCTCAGCCTTTCCCGCCGGTCATCGCTGCCTTGGCTTCGGAAAATTTCACGGTGAGCTTGGTGTATCCCGAGCCTTCGTAACCGGCTGTCTTCACGGCGGCGAGGATGGCCTTCTCTCCGGGAGCGTCGGCGGAATCGGTCGCGATGATCGCGGTCTTGGTCTTCGCGTCGACGTAGACATCAGAGACATGGTCGAGCTTCTTGAGCTCCTGGGTGATGGACCAGGCGCAGCCGGTGCACTTCATTTCAGGCACTTTCACCTGAAAGGTGAGGGGAGCCTCGTCGGCAAATCCGGAAGTGCCGAGGGAAAGGCTCGCAGCGAGAATAAGGAGAGCACGGAATTTCATGGAGTGGTTGGGTCTGGGGTTTCGTTCAAGAGTTCGACGACAATACGGGAGATCGTGGAAACCGCCTCCGCTTCGAGACCGTCGACGTAGCAGCGAACAGTACCTGATCGGTCGACAATCGCAAATCGATTGCTGTGGATGAACTTTTCATTCATCAGCTTGCCCGCCTCAATCGGATCGCGGGTGACGGGAAGCAGGAAGCTGTTTTTGACCAGCGCATCAACTTTGGCCGCCTCTCCCGTGAGGAAAAACCACTTTTCCGGATCGGCATGCCAGCGATCGGCGAACTGGCCCAGCCGCTCGGGCGTGTCGGTCTGCGGGTCCACCGAAAAGGAAACAAAGGCCAGATCCTCCTCCGTGGCGAAGACACGCTGGAGCTCGGCAAAGCGGGAGGAAAGCACGAGGCATTCGGCCGCGCAGCTCGTGAAAATGAAGTTCGCGATCCAGACCTTGCCCTTGAGATCGGTTTCCTTGACGGGGCGGGACTGCTGATCGGTGAAGGCAAACTCGCCGACCTCCCGAAATTTCCCCATGAGGACGCTCGATCGCTTCGCCTCCCGTTCGCAGGAAGCGAGGGGAAAAAGCAGCATGCAAAGCAGGGCGGCGCGGGCAATCCCCGAAAAGCGCTTCTGAAACAGATCAACCATGGTGCGGAAGATACGCCGGAATCACCTCACGCGATACCGGCGCAATCGGGAAAGCGGGTGTCGATCGTGAGGAATGCACCGTATGGTCTCCTGAGATCGTCTCTCCCCCGATGAAATTTTTCCCTTTTCTCCCGACCTTCCTCGTCGCCCTTCTTCTCGCCTCCTGCAGCCCTCCGGAGACGGAAAAGTCGAGCGTCCAAACCTTCCCGGTGCGCGGCGTCGTCCAGCAGCGCATGGGAGACGACCCGGCTATGATGATCATCGACCACGAGGAGATCCCCGGCTTCATGCCGCGGATGATCATGCCCTTTCGCGCCCTCGATCCGGCCGAGTTCGCCACCCTCGAACCCGGGATGGTCGTGATCTTTGACTACCATGTCGAGGAGCACGAGTCCTGGGTGACGGGAGTGAAGGTGACCGGCGAAAAGGGGGCCATCACCCTGGAGGAGGAGCCGGCACCGGGCGACGAGCTTGTTTCCGCCGGGGATGAATTTCCTGATTTCACCTTTCAGGATGAAAACGGAAAAACGGTAAAGCTCTCGGATTTCCGCGGCATGCCCGTGGCGATCACCTTCGTGTTCTCGCGCTGTCCCGTGCCCGAGTACTGCCCGCGCATGATGAGCCAGTTTTCCTCCCTGATCGCCGCCCTCGCCGCCGATCCGAAGGCACCAAAAAGCTATCGCATTCTCACGATCAGTTTTGATCATGAATTCGACAGCCCTGAAATCATGAAATCCTGGGGAGCCGCATTCGGCCACCGCGAGGGCATGCCCTGGAGCCTGCTTTCGACGACGGAGGGAGAGGTGATCGACCGCATTGCCTCGCGGGTTGGACTGCGTTATGGCGTCGTTAACGGGACGATCCAGCATAACCTGCGGACCCTTGTCCTGAACCCGGACGGCACGATGCGGCGTCTCTTCCTCGATGAAAACTGGACCGTCCCTGAGATGCTCGGAGAGATCGTTGCGGCCGGTGCTTCGAGTCAGGAGAGTTGAGTTCCCTACCCGGGGTTCCTGAATGCGTGGCTACTTCCAGGAAGAATATTGAGCAACCGGGATCTTTCGTAACGGATAATTCACCGAACCGGAATCGAAAACCAGCTCGCTGCCAGCGGATCGGTAGCGAAGAACTCGAGGAGCAGGCCGGCAACCTTTTCACGGCCGCTCCGGCCCGGATGCACTCCGTCGTCAGCGAAGTCCTCTTTCAGATACTTTAATCCGTCAAGCTGCCGTCCCTTTTCGCCCTGGGACCAGAGGTAGGGACCCCAGAGGAGCAGCGGAGCGTTGCCGGTGGCGAGAGACTCCTCCCCGCTCATCTGGCGCTGAATAAGATGCCGCACGGCAAAGGCACTCTCGTAGGCGTAGGGCTCGGGATTGAGACCCCCGGTCGCGTTGCCTGCCCAAATCCGGCTGCCGAGGTAGGCAATACGGAGATTGGGGAAGCGGGATCTGGCATTCTGCAGCACTTTGACGGTATCCGTCTCGAGCTTTTCGAGATGTTCAACCATGCTGCCCGAAGGCATCTTGTTCGCGAGTTTGATCCAGGCGACCTGCACCTGGGCCGGACTCACTCCGGCATTGCCCAGGCGCTTCATCGCCTCCTCCCAGGGCCGCCCGTTTTCCGGGACCCACTCCGCCATCGCCTGGCCTCCCTGGGCACAATCGACGATGGTGAGCGTATTGGATTTTCGAGGGTCGGCATCGGCGATACTCTTGAAAGTGGAAAACTCCTGCGTCGCATTCGACATGCTGATGGAGACCAGCACGATACGGCCGTCTTGTGAAGGCCTTCCTTCGGCATCGAGAGGACGGATCTCAGCGAGTGCCTCCCCGGCTGCGGCCTTCAGCGCCGGAGGGACTTCATTGCTTCCTTTTCCATAAAGGCCGCCGTCTTCTCCCTCGTACTGGTCGTCTGTTCCCATGTCGCAGAGGGGAGTGAGTGATGCCGGGGCTTTTCGCTGATTGGGGGCGGCGGAGCTGCCGGGGCGCTGTCCTCCGCCTTTGCGGGCCTCCTTCGCCGTGTCCAGATAGCTTTGCTCTTCGGCCGTGAGCGCTTCGCCCCGCTGCTCCCGCTGAAAGAGCCGTTTTGCTTTGTCCCAGTCGATCGAAGTAGCTTCGGGAGTCTGCGCAATCAGGGAGGAGACGGAGAATAACAGGATGGCAATGAGGAAAAGTCGGGGAAAGTTTTTCATGGCGAACTGATTCAACCCCGCCCCGGTCAGCCCGGTGCGGACAAAGAGAGGGTTGGTTCTCCGGGTTTACCCTGTTTGGTGTCTTTTCCCTTTGTGGAGATGGCCTGAATGTGTTGCCTTAGCTTGTGAATCAACCCGAACAGAAATCCCTCCACGACCCCGACCTCGCCGGCCTCCGGGAGATCCTCGTCGCGGATGGAGTGAACCCCTGTCATGCGAGGGCGCTTTGGGGTGCCCTGCATCGCGAGGGGATTTCCGACCTCTCGTTGAAATCCTTTGCTCCGCCCCTCCGCCGATGGGTGGACCGGTCGGTGGGAGAGGGAAAAGCGTATTTTCTCGAGGCACCGGAACTCGTCGAGGAAATCCGGAGTGACGATGGCCTCACCCGGAAGTTTCTCCTCCGCCTCCGCGACGGGCAGACCATCGAGACAGTCCTGATGGGCTACGCCGGACGCCACACCGTTTGTGTCAGCACCCAGGCGGGATGTGCGATGGGTTGTGTCTTTTGCGCCACGGGGCAGGGAGGATATGTGCGGCACCTCCGGCCGGGCGAGATCGTCGCTCAGGTGCTTCATGCAAGACGGGTTCTCAGTGAAATCGCACCGGGACGGAGACTCCGCAATCTTGTCCTCATGGGCATGGGGGAACCGCTCCACAACTACGAGTCGGTCATGTTGGCGCTCAGCTCCATCTCCGACCCCGGAGGCATCAGCATCGGCCCGTCCCGGATTGCGATCAGCACCGTCGGGGTGGTGCCTGCGATCCTGCGCCTGGCGGAGGAAAGCCGGCCCTACAATCTCGCCGTGAGTCTGCACGGATCGACGCAGGAGGAACGGGCCGCCCTCGTGCCCGTGGCAAAGCGCTGGCCTCTTGAATCCCTCATCGAGGCCTGTCGGGAATACGGGAAGATCACCGGGAAACGAATCTTTTTCGAGTGGACCCTCATCGCCGGGAAAAATGACTCACCAGAGACCGCCACCCGTCTCGCCGGACTGCTCGAGGGCATCGATGCGCACATCAATCTCATCCCCCTCAATCCCACCGGCGGTTATTCCGGCGTCGAGAGCGACGGAGGCACCGGGGAGCAGTTTCAGGAGATTCTTCTGGCCGCCGGATTTCCCTGCACCTTCCGTCAGCGCCGCGGGATCGATGTGGCGGCGGGATGTGGAATGCTCAAGGCGGGAAGGTGAAACCGCAGACTCCGCCGAATGAATCGAAACCACCTCCGCCTTGTCCTGGGAATGACCCTCTTGCTCTTTAGCACGGTCTACACGGCCATTCAGCTTTTCGGCCAATCGGTGCCGCTTCGATTTGGTCCGGTGATCCACGAAACACGTTCGGAATACTCCCACATCCGCATCCGCGAGAAGGGAACCGTCCGCAGCCTCTTGTTTGTCGATGAGGACGGAAAGGAGCAATGTCAGTCTTCGCTCGACCTCGCCGACCCCGGGAAAAACCAGCTCGCCTACACGAGAAGCCTTTTCGCCTCGTTCCTGCTGTGTCATCCGCAGAATCGGGTTCTTATCGTCGGACTCGGGGGTGGCGGCATGGTGCGGTTTCTGAACCGGACCTTTCCGGAAATGAAGGTCGAAGCCGTCGAAATCGATCCGGTCGTGGTCGCGCTTGCGGCGGAGTATTTCAAAACGGTGGAGGGACCGAATACCGGAATCCATACCGCTGATGCCTTTCACTTCTTTGGCGGGGAATCCGGCGCCTACGACGCCATCTACCTGGATGCGTTTCTCCGGGCAACTCCCGGGTCCGGGCAGCAGGAAAAGACGGCCCGTCTCAAAACAGAGGAATTTTTGAAGCAGGTCAGGGCGTCTCTGACCCCCGGCGGAGTGGTGGCGTTTAACCTGTTGTCATCCGACGAAAAAACACCCGGAGATATCGAACTGATTCGCCGTGTCTTTCCCTCCACCCTGCTCTTCACCGTGCCGACCTCGGGGAACCTCGTGCTTATCGCCTCGGCCGGTGCTCACGAATTGGGGATAGAGGACCGCCGCAGGAGAGCGATCGAACTGGATGAGTTACTGCCCGTCGGGATCTCCTTTCAGGACCTGGTGGAGAACCTCATACCCTGACAAGCGCATAGACTTTTGGCAGACGGTCAAGGCGCGGGCGAAACGTTAGGTCGCAGGCGACGGCGAAATCCTTTTCCGTCGACCATGGTCAGGTGCTTGTCGCTCCCTGGAGCGGCAACAATACTCGCACCCCGGGAGCTCCCGCCAGTAGCCCGCCCAGCGATTCGCCCGCGGCCGCGAAATGCGGCATTAGGACATGCGCTTCGAGCGCGGAAAGGTCGCGCCAGCGCTCATACACAACGAAGCGGTCGGGTGAGTCGGCGTCGCGGTCAATTTCATAGGCAACGCACCCCGGTTCTGATTGCGAGAGTTCAACCACGCGGGTCTGCCCAATGGCGGCGGCCACGTCGTCACCCCGACCTGTCTGAGCCTCCAATTCAACGATAAGGGTGAACGGGCCGGAAGGGTCAGCAAGCTTCCCTCGAACCAGGATTACAATGGGATGATCATTCATGAGAAAGTGTTCTCGAGTGTCAAAAGGTAGGCGCGCACAAGGCGTAGCCTACCCTGCCTTGTTGGTCTTCTTTTTGGTTTTTTTGGACTTGTCACGCTCAAGATGCTCTCCAATCCAAACCTTGATGAGGGATTGCCTGGGCACGCCAAGACGGCCAGCCTCGCGGTCTAAGCGATCAATCATCCATACAGGGAAATCCACATTGACCCGTTTCTGTTCCTGGCCGGGCCGGAACGCTTTCGAGAGATCCAGGTAGTCGTTGATGTCGACTTCCCCGTCATCGAAGATCTTATCCAAATCCTTAGCTTTCATAGAGGCTCCTCTCGTTTATTCTTGCTCTTCGGGTCGATATGATCCGTATCTTGTCATTCCGATGTGTATAGAATGCGACCCACAACTTTCCCTTGAGCATGGCAAGGAGGGCGAAACGGTCCTCATCCACTGACCGCCCGGGAAATCCGATGCAATCCGGGTCATTCCACAGTTCTTGCGCCTGCTCAAAGTCAATGCCGTGCTTGGCTTTGTTCAATTTGCTCTTCTGAGGATCAAACTCGAACTCCATTCAGGTATAAATTCTATACCTTTTTCGTCGCCCGTCAAGCATCCGGTTTTTCCGTCGAACGTCAGGTCGCTGGCGACGGCGAAGCCGTTGCCAGCCGACCCGTGTTTGCATGTACCGTTGGTTGGGTGGTTGTTCATCCAAGGAAACGACTTGGAAGCTTAGTTTCTACCACGCGACCCTCGGCATTCTCTACTCGGAATGCCGCAGCGGTGGGTCTGGATGTTACGACTTCAACAAGTTCTGTCCCGACAAAATGAAGGGCTGCGCCGTCGTCAGCGGCGAAACCACTGGGAAGCCCATCCTTGATGAACTGGTGGTAGGCTGGGCGTCTGCCTGGCTCGCCATCATAATGCGGGCAGGCTGATGCGTCGATAAGTCCAAGACCATCGTCGAGCCGATCCAATCCACCGAAAGAATCGGTTACGCTGGCTTTAAACCAGCAAATCATGCCTGCGCTAAGCCCGCACAAGATCTTTCCGTTGAGCCACGCCTCCCTGAAAATCCGGTCCAATCCGTGTGCACGCCACATGGCCAAAAGGTTGACCGTGTTGCCACCGCCAACGTAAATGATGTCTTGCTCCGCAATGAACGCAGACAGGTCGGATGAACGCGAAGGGTTTCGAGCAAGTGAGCCCGGATCAAACAGTGTCAGATCAGCGGGGATTGCTGCTCCATTGCTGAACGCACGGTAGAATTTGACTATATAGGCGGCTGAATCCGCTGCTGCCGTCGGGACAAAACAGACTCTCGGCACCTTCTTCGGGCAAAGGGAAAGGACGAATTCATCCAGGAGCGGGTTCTCAGGTTCCATTGAGAAGCCACCTCCACCCATCGCTACGATCTGGCCTTGGTTCGATTTACTCATAACAACTTAGTGAATTCCTTCAGCGAACGTTCAAGAGGTGGCAGGCGAAGCCTTGCCACCCTCGTCGTGTTCGGTGCGTTTTTGGAGTGTCGATGGCGTGGCGCCTCAAGCTTGATTAAGAGGCGTGACTGACTCGATACCTCGTCTTTGTGGAATAAAAAACGACTAAGAATACGATAAGAGTATGAGCTTGAATTATCCTGATCGGAATTGAAACAGATCGGTATCGACCAATCACTGTTTTTGTCGCGGACGTGGATGGAGCTGGATCTCCAAAAACAGCCCTCAACGAGGAGGAAGGCGAAAACTCCTCCGGGATCTCTTCTATGCCGAATTCGCGAAGATGAAACTGTCCGTAAAAAGGCTGCTGGCTAAATACGATGTTACCTGACCCGAGCCAAGCTGTGACCCTTACCTCAAGCACAGCAAGATCAACAGAGAAGCTCCGTTGAAGTATTGCGAGGCTGCCAGAAAGAAATAGAGGGAGCAGCAACGGTAAAAGCCAGATCGCAAATCGCATTTTTCTTCACCGAACAGTTTATTATCCCGCCGTCGCCGATAACTGTTATCGGGGACTGTCGCGATAACAGACCTCGTGACCGGAGCCCAGGGGCATGCTGACGCAGCGGAGAGTTTCGGAACAGGGTAAATTGCCCGATAGATTCCGAAAAGCTTTTTCCGGCCATTTTACGGATCTCCTTTCCCGGTTCCGCAGGCGATCCCGGAAATGACAGGCGCTCTCCGATTACCGTACCCGCGATGCCCCTGCTCTCCCGGTTTCTTCAATCTCTCGATTCCGTAACAAGGGCCGGGTGCACTGCGTCCAATCTACAACCCGACCGCCCCGCTCCCGGAAGCATCACGCAAACCCGACCCACACCGGTCTTGTCGCCGGCCCGCCCCTCTCCCACGATGGCGGCATGACTCCCACGACCCGCCGCTCATTTCTCAGGACCTCCCTTGCCGGAGCCGTCACCGCTCCGGCCTTTCTCTCTTCGGCCTCGCCCAACCGCAAGGTCGCGATCGCCTGCGTTGGGGTGGGCGGAAAAGGCTGGGGCGACATGATGGAGCTTGCGCCCGGCAACGAGATCGTGGCGGTCTGCGACATCGATGATGAGCGCCTCGCGAGAGCGACGACCCAGTTCCCCGCCGCGAAGGGCTACACCGACTGGCGCAAGCTGCTCGAGCAAAAGGGCATTGATGCGGTCATGGTCACCACTCCCGACCACACCCACGCACCGGTCACCGCGACAGCGATGCGACTTGGGTTGCCCTGCTACACCCAGAAGCCGCTCACCCACACCATTCACGAATCGCGCCGCCTCGCCGAAATCGCGGCCGAGACCGGGGTGATCACCCAGATGGGAATCCAGCACCGGGCGACCAAGCGCATCAAGACAACGATCCATGCCCTGCAGGAGGATAAAATCATCGGAAAAATCAGCGAGGTGCATGCTTGGACCGATCGACCCGGCACCTACTGGAAACAGGGGCTCGACCGTCCTGCTCCCGGCGGCAATCCTCCCGCGACGGTACACTGGGATCAGTGGCTCGGAACCGCTCCCGAACGTCCCTGGGTCGACAAGACCTACCATCCCTTCCACTGGCGCGGCTGGTGGGATTTCGGCACCGGAGTCGCGGGCGACATGGGATGCCACATCATGGATCCTGTCGTGAACGCGTTGCGGCTGGGTCCACCGACGACGGTCCTTGCCGAGGGCCCTCCCGTTCATGCCGAATCGGGACCCGCCTGGTGTGAGATTCACTACACCTTCGCCGGAACCGATCTCACGACGGACACACTGAAGGTGCACTGGTATGAAGCGGGGCGGCAGCCGTCACGCGATCTCTTTCAGGCGCCGGCCGATTGGAAGGGCTCCCTCAACGGTCTTCTTTTTATCGGAGAAAAGGGCAACCTCTTTGTCGGGTTCCCGGAGATGCCGGAGCTCTTTCCAAAGGAGAAGTTCGCGGACTACCAGTGGGCCGATCTTCCCGATCACAACCATTATCAGGAGTGGGTCAGTGCGATTCGTGAATCGCGACCGGCCTCGACTCCCTTCAGTTACGCGGGGCCACTCACCGAGACCGTCCTTCTCGGCAATGTCGCCTACCGGAGCGGGAGCATGATCGAATGGGATTCAAAGAACCTCACCATTACCAATGTGAAGGAGGCCAATCAGTTCTTGAAACGTCCCTATCGCAAAGGCTGGGAGATTCCGGGACTGGGCTGAATGGCACGGTTTTTAGCTATTCGACAAGCGAGAGACATTCGGGGAACGCTCGCGCGTTCCGCTACGCTTCCTTCGAAAATCACGTAGAGGAAGCTGCGAAGCTTCCCCTTGAGGCTCCCAAATCTTCCGGGATGGAACGCTCGCGCGTTCCGCGAGAGAAATGTAGAGCAGAGGAAAAGGGGTAACGACGAGGCCCCTTAACACCGTGCCATTCGGGACTGGGCTAACCAAAATCAAAAAACAAAAAAGCACCGGTCTCGCGACCGGTGCTTTCTGAAACAAACTAACACAGACTCCAAATCAGAACTTCAGGACCATGTCGAGAGTGAGGCGGCTCTCCATGAGGCCGGACTGCTCAGCGGTCAGGGGCACTTCCCAGGCCACACCGAAATCATAAGGCTTTCCGGGAGGAGTCACGCGGAACCCGAGGGCACCGGAGACAAAGTCGCGGTTAAGGGTCGCATTCGAAGCACCCCAGTTCACGAGGTCTCCACCCTCGAACGCGATCAGACCCGGAAGTGCTCCTCCAATCTGGGAGTTGAAGCGCTGAGCACCATCACCCGGGTCCATCACCCGGAACCAGCTGATCTCGGCGAGGGGACGAATCCAGTCACACAACTCATAACTGACATGGGCACTGGTGTAGAACATCGTGCTTTCCGCGCCGCCATCGACAGGGAGTTTAAAGCCGAACTGATTCGCGAACTGAAAGCGACCAGCCATCTTCAGGGTCGAAACGGAGGGGATAAAGACACCGTCACCTTCACCCTGCCAGGTGTCCCGATTTCCCATCGGGATTTCATAGAGCAACTGGATGTTGGATGCCAGTCCCTTCTCGGGCTTGAGCAACCAGGCATACTTCGGCCCGAGGGCGACGTTGGCGAATCCTTCGGTGTCGGTCAGGGTCGCGGCAGGATCAAAAACGATGTAGCCGTCCTTCGTCGCGTTCAGAGAGAGGCGATCGGTCAGCGCATACTCAAACTGAAGCGCGTAGACCTGATAGTCTCCTCCCACCGGGACCTGCCCTCCACCCGCGATATCCACCAGACCGGGCATGCTGTTTGAAATGAAGATCCCGTGCAACTGGGTCCGGGGCACCGCGAGGTCAAAAAGAGTCGGATTCGTGACCGGGCGAATCGCTTTCGCCCAGGGATCCTCTTCGGAAGTCTCGATGACTGACTTGGGATTCTTGTCGTAGTCCCCTGCCTGAAGAGCGGAAACCGCGAAAGCGGCGAGAGCCATGGCGGCCGTGAACGGGAGTCGTGTGATGCGTTTCATTACTTGGTCGTTTGGTCAATTAGTCGCTCACAAATATATGAACGAGTCAGTTTGTCAATGGGTCGGTTGAATGCGTTTTCCTCAAAAGAGATCAGTTTGACCACGATAGAGTTGGCATGACTTGACCTTGGTGCCACACCCCCAAAGTCACCGCGCATATCTTGCTGTTTTCTGCGCAAAATTTGACCGGCGATCAGTCCCTGCGAAGTGGCACCCCTACCGGTTTGCGCCAGTCTCTTCGATACCGGGAGGTTGTGATTCCGTTCGGTGATCTGGTAAAAAGGAAACATGTCCCGCCCCCACTCCGCATTTCTTGCCCTCTTCCTCCTGCTGCCCCTCCAGGAATCCCTCCCCGCTGCCGATGTCGAAGTCACGAATCTGCGCCGGGCCTTTCACAACGGCGAACACAACGCCTTCACCGATCTCATTCGCTGGAAGGGAAAATTCTGGCTCACCTTTCGAAGCTGCCCGGACGGCCACATGGTCTTTCCCACCTCATCGATTCTGATCCTTTCAAGCATGGACGCGCAGGAATGGAAAGAGGAACACCGTTTCTCCGTCAAACACCGCGATGTTCGTGATCCGCATTTTCTCATCTTCAAGGAACAGCTCTTTGTCTACACCGGCACCTGGTGGTCCGGCGAGGGTGAGTTGCCCCGCGAACAGTATGACTTAAACAAACATCTCGGTTACGCGGTGTATTCCGCGGACGGCGAAAACTGGAGTGCTCCCACCCAACTGGAGGGCACCTACGGCCACTATATCTGGCGCGCCGCAGTGCATGATGGCAAGGCCTTCCTCTGCGGCCGGAGGAAGGCCCGTTACACCGATCAGAGCGAGGTGACGGAAGCGGAACCCCGCCTCGTTGAATCGGCCATGCTCGAGAGCGACGACGGACTGAACTGGAAATTCCACTCCCTCTTTCAGCCCGCTCGCGGAGATGAGACGGCCTTTCTTTTTGAGAACGACGGAGCACTCCTCGCCGTGAGTCGGGCCGGCTCGGAACCCGCCGAACTGATCCGGGCCTCCCCGCCCTGGCGGGAGAAGACGAGAGTGAACTTACCGGAATACATCGGCGGCCCGCTCCTCGCCAGGTGGGGCACCGACACCTTCGTCGGCGGAAGGCGCAACACCGACGCCGGTCCGAAGACCGTCCTCTACTGGCTCAAAGGTGAGGTCCTCACCCCCTTCGCCGAGCTCCCCAGCGGAGGGGACAATTCCTATCCCGGATTTGTAGAGCTCGACGACGGACGCGGGCTCATCTCATGGTATTCAAGCCATGAAAAGGACGGGAACGGCAAAACGATCACCGCCATCTATCTCGCCGAACTGGTCAGGAAAAAACCCTAACACGGACATACCATGCCCGACTCCCCATTCCCTGTCGCCGTGATCACCGGGTCCGGAGGCGCCCATCTCGAGGCCTACTTTTCCGCTCTCCGTGACACCCCGGAATGTTCCGAGGTGGTCGTGTTCGACGCGAGCGGTGAATCCTTTGCCAGTGCCCGCGAGATCCTCGGCGAAAAGCTTTCCGCCGTTTTCAAGGATCTTGATCGAACCCTCGCGATCGCAAACCCTGACATGGCCCTCGTCAGTCTGGAGCCGGTCAACGCGCCCCCTCTCATTGAGCGACTGCTCGAAGCGGATTGCCACATTCTCACCGAGAAGCCCGCCTGCATCCGCGCCGAGGACATGGCCCGGCTCGTTGAAAAGGCCGAGGCGGCGAAACTCCACCTCTTTTTTGCCCTCTCCAATCGCGGCATCCCGGCGGTGAAACACATGAAGCAACTCATCGGAGAGGGTCTCCTCGGAGACCTCTACGGAGCCGAGGTTCACTTCGCGGCCGACCAGACCCGTTTGAAAAGTGAATCCTATCACCAAAGCTGGTTCGCTGATCGTGCCCGCGCCGGTGGCGGGCATCTCACGTGGCTCGGGATCCACTGGCTTGACCTTCTCACCCACGTCACGGGGCGCCGCATCACCGAAGTTTCCGGCTTCGCCGGCATCGTCGGAGGCCAGCCTCTGAAAGTCGAGGACTCCGCTGCCATGACAATGCGCTTCGACAATGGAGCTTTCGGAACAATGACCTCCGGCTACTATCTCGACAAAGGTTATCATTCCCACATCCGCCTCTGGGGTTCGGGCGGATGGATCGAGTATGCCGAACATCTCGGCGGAACGACAAAGGAGCCGCTGCGATGGTACTCCAATGCCGGAGCCAAGGACGGCATCATCTCCTATAACGGCCCCTCCGAACAAAGAGGCTACACCCCCTGGGTGCAGACCTGCGTCAAAGCCTGCCTCGGACAGGTCCCGGCTCCCATCACCGGACGGGAGGCGCTGCAGGTGCTTCGCACCATCTTCACTTTTTACCAAGCGGCTGAAAAGGGAACGGTGATGAAGGTGGCCACCTGAGGACGCGAGATACTGTTGCCTGTTCAGATTCCCTCTTCGGCACTATTCGGTTCCGGTGTTGACCAACCACTCCAAGTTAAACCGCGCCAGGCGCAAGGCCGAACCCGCAAAACTCAGCTTTTCACCCGCCCCGTAAAAACACAGGATCGTTCCCGACTGCGTCACCGCCATATCCGAATAGGCGCCCGGTCCGTCCTCGATGAGCTGGTTCACCGGCCAGGTCCGGCCCTCGTCGCGGCTCAATTTTACACTCACATTTTTCCTCGACCGGCTCTTGCCCGGCTCCGGTTCGGCCTCGCGACCACCTTCGAGATTGTGGGGATTGGAGAAGAGGAGAAGGCTTTCCCCGCCTTGCTCGTAGCGCACGATCCCGCCCATGCAGATGGGCTCGAGGAGGGCCTCGTCGAAGCGGGGCGTTGACCAGTGGGTGGCTCCGTCAGGACTGGTGACAACGAGGCGGCGGTGAACCTTCGACTCGCTCCGCACATTGAGCATGACGCTGCCGTCCTTCAACTCAACGGCGACGGTTTCGTTGGGATTGATCCACTCATCGGTGTTGGGCACGGCGATCTCGCCGGTCTGCCAGGTCTTGCCTTGGTCGTCGCTATAGATCGTGGCGGTGACACTGGGGCGATGAGCGTTGCCGCCGGTGCCGGTGGAAAGCCAGACCGGCACGACGAGGCGTCCGGTTTTAAGCTGGATACTGTGGTTCGGTCCGGTCGCCAGGACCTTCCAATCGTAGTCCTTTTTGAAGCCGCCGAAGATGGCGGTGATCTCGGTCGGTGTGCTCCAGGTGACCCCGTCGTCCTCGCTGCGCTGGTAGAAGGCGCGTTCGTATTCGAGACAGAAGAGCATGTGCACAGTCCCGTCCCGGTCGGCGATGAGGACGGGATTGTTGTAGGTGACGGTGTCAGGATCGGTGTGCTTTAATTTGAGGGCGAAGGCGTTTTTCTGCTTCGGTCCAGGCACATCAACGATACTCTGCGGAAGACTCCAGGTTTTGCCCTCATCCGTGCTGCGGCGGAGGAGGATCTTGATATCATCCCAGTCGCTCCCGTCGCGGCGTGCTTCACACCAGGCGAGGACGGTGCCCTTGGCGGTCACCACAATGCCGGGGATGTGATAGGTCTTGAAAGCGGGGTTGTCACCCACGGTGAAAAGGTCCTGCTTTTCGAGGAAGGGTTCGGCGGTGACTGATTGGCCGCAAAAAACGCAAAAAAGCGCAAGAATAGGGAGTTTCATTTTAGTCTTCATTCTTAATTCATTGAGTCAGGGTTCTTACCTGTGCGTCCGAACGTTCTTATCAGCAGCAGTCCGGCTTACCGTCAGGATTCGATGAGGCCAACCTCACCACTCACCCTCACGCTGAAACCGAGCCCGCGCATTGCGCCCGAACTGCGCTCCGGCCTCGGCAAGATTGGCGAGAATCTGATCGGTGGGCAGACCGCTTGAGGCGCGGGCTGCGGGAATGACAGTCTCACATTCGTTCGCATCCATGAAGCGCGAGGCTTCGAGAATCTGATCCTGTTCCTCCGGGGCAATGACAATGAATCCGTGTTTGTCCGCGTGGATGAGATCACCGGGTTTCACCGTCGTGCCAAAGACCTCAACCTCGCAGCTCCAGCGCACCGGATGAACGTGGGCGTGACCGATGCAGAAGCGGCGGGCGAGGGCCTTGAAGCCGGCGTTTGTCATCTCATCGACATCACGGATCGCACCGTCAACGATCGTTCCGACACAACCGAGGGCACGGTGCATGTTGCTGTTCACCTCACCCCAGAAGGAGCCGATCACACGCGGTTTGTCGAGATCCTGCACACAGACGATCTTCGGTCCCTCAATCGAGGCGACGTAGCGGCGGTATTCGTTCCAGGCATCGGGATTGGCTTCGCGGTGGGATTTGTTAGAGGGCTCGATCACGACGGTGATCGCGTATCCGACCATCGGTCCCATCTGCGGCATGTAATCGCGCGTCTCTTCCAGATTGAAGGCATCGGCGGCCGGATCACGTTTGGTGATCTGCTCCCAACCGTTGTAGATCGTGGGTGTGTTCCATCGCTTCAGTTGGAGGAGATCGGAGTGCGAGAGCATGATAACAGTGGTTTTGATAGGGTTAGATCGATGACTTCACCCGGTCGAAGAATCCCATTGCCTCGAGATCGGCGTGGAGGGCCTTGATCTGGTCGGGATCGGGGTTGGAATGCGGCAATCGGGCGGGACCAACATCGACCCCGAGCATTTTCATCACTGCTTTGGCCGCGCCCATGTAGCCGACTGAGGCAATCCGGGCGATCATGCGAACGGAGTGCATTTGTTCTTCCCTCGCAGTATCAAGATCACCCGCCTCGAAAGCACGGATGATACGGTGGTAAATCGGCGCACCGAAATTGTAGGAACTTCCAACCGCGCCTGTCGCTCCAAGGGCAAGTCCGGCGAGGAGGCATTCATCCGTTCCCCAGAGAATACTGAAGGCCCCCTCGCTGTGGTGGAGGCATTGCTGAAACATCATCCCGTCGGGATTGGTGAACTTGATTCCGGCCAGATTGGGAATGCGATCCTGCGCTTGAGTGAGGAACTCAGGCATGGAGAGTGACACACCGGTGAAGCCGGGGATGTCGTAAAAGAAAAACGGCAACTCAGGCGCGGCCGCGGCAATCTCCACACAGCAATCAACGAGCGACCTCACGTCGCGAGGCTTGAAGTAGCTCGGGGTCAGCGCGCTGATGGCCTCAGCTCCGAGCTCCTGCGCCTGGGTGGCGAGGGAGCAGACGTCGGAGAGACAGTTGGCCCCGACATGAACAATCACGTTCAGATCGGACCCACGCGTCACCTCCATCCAACGGATCGTGAGAGCGCGGCGTTCTTCCAGGCTCAGCGAATGGCTTTCGCCCGTCGTGCCTCCGATGAAAGCACGGCTTACCCCGGTTGAGAGAAGATGGGAGGCCTGTTTTTCGACAACGGCGAGATTCAGCGAACCATCCGCATGGAAAGGCGTGTGGGTCGCGGCGACGAGGCCGCGGATGGGGTGGGATTTCATTCTGCGCGCAGTGTAGTGCAGGAGGGAAGCGCCTGACTACGCTGAATCACCTGTTCTATTTCAGGACAGGAGATGCCGCCAGGGTTGCGCCATCAATCGCGCTTGGCATGATAAGGGCGGGGCGGCGTTTCCCTGCCGTTTTATCATCGTAGCGCATGACAAGAGAAGCGAGACGCGAGCTGAAAGTAGTCGTGCGATGGCGATAGCGGGCCGGTTCGGGACAAAGGAGCTCCAGATAGGGAGCGTCCTCGCGGCAGATAAGGGAAAGGTCTCCGGGAATGGAAATGCCTTTTTGTTGGAGGAATGTCAGGGCGGTCACACAGTGATCGGCATGGAGGACAAAAAGACCGGTCACCGAATGGAGATGCCGGGTGATCGGACGCAGCGCCTCCATCACTCCGATGGTACCGGGACGACTGCGTAACTCGATCACATCGGCCCGTCCGGCACCCTCGCGAAAGGCAGCGACACATTCAGCATCGCCCGCGAAAAGACCCTCCGGACGGAGGATCGCGAGCCGTTGATGCCCCCGTGAAAGGAAGCGCCCCGCCGCATGACGCGAGACAGCACGATAGTCGATCTCGACCTGAGGGAGCAGCATGCCCTCATGACGCGAACCCGCGAGGATGGTCCGTTCTCCCCTATCCTGAAACCAGCGTTGCATCGCAGGGGTCGAACGATGAAGAATCCAGATGGTGCCGGGAAGGGTGTTTGTCAGGGCCTTGAGGCGGAGTTCGGGATCTCCCCGATAGATCTCCGGCTCGATCGAGACACGGAAGGTCCAGCCTTCGCTCTCGAGACGGGCTCTGGTGCCCTCGATCCATTGGGCGGTCGAAGGGGGAAACTCCCGTTCCGGTTTCGCCATCAGGAGCACGGCACGCTTTCCGGCGGGAACATTTTTGGAAAGAGGCACGACCCTGCGGCGACTTCCTTTCGAGGTCAAGAGACGTCCTTCCCCTTCCATTATGGCGAGAGCCGAACGCAGGGTGTTCCGGCCCACCTGGAGGAGAGCGGCCAGTTCCATTTCACCGGGCAGGTGGAGACTCCATTCTCCCTCATCGAGTCGCTGACGCAAGACCGCCGCCGTCTCGGCGATGAGGGAGTGGCGGCGAGGGAGAGGTTTCATGGAGAGGACTCGAATTCTTGGCGGGCCGCTTTTGGGGGCTTGGCAAGCCCCCTTCCTTGACAAGGAGCGGCGCTTGCCAGGCGCCGTGAGGCCGATTTACTCCGGCTTCCGCAAACCTTCCATCGCCTTCGCATAGCGCCTACCGAACTCACGCAAGGAAGCCGAATCAAAATGCACCACATCGCCCTTGTGGACGAGTCCTGACGAATCCACCACGGCGCAGTTCGACACGAGACCGGGCAGGCTTGCGATCTGCTCATTGACGAGCGGCCAGAAGCTCGGCGTCCCCTCTTTTGTCACCGGCGCGAGAAACTCACCCAATTCCCCGGCGACGAAGGGTAGCTCACCGGCCCCGAGATCGGTCCGCAGTGCCGCCACCATTCCGGCGAGGCGTGAGGCGTAACTTTTCGCCGTCTCCTCCGCCCCTGAATCACTCTCGCCCTGGTGCCAGAGAATACCTTTGATCGTCCCATCCTTCATCGCCAGCCGGGCGCTCTTGAGAGCCTGCTCATAGAGATCACCCCCCTTTTCCCATCTTGAAAGGGGGGTTCCTCCGACAGCGCAGGGGATCAGTCCCACGGTGATCCCGGGATCCGCATCGGCCATTTCCCGGGCGAAACTGGTCCCGAGGCCAACCCCCACGATGGCAGGTTTGTCAAGGTGCAGAGGATCGACACATGGCGCCCAGGCGTCTCGCGGGGAGAACTTGAGAAGGCGCAATTTTGAAACCGGTTCCGCTCCCTCGATCATCCCGCGTCCGGCCATGTTTGACTGACCGATGAGCAGGTAGAGATGGAGTTTCTCTTTGGGAGGAAGCCCCCTGGCAATCGCCTCCTCGTCGCGGATCTCGGCGTGATTACCGTATCCGAGAGCGCGGTTGGCGATCACATTGAGACTCGTGTCCGACGAGACCACTTTACCCGCCCGAATATCCTCCTCGCGCAGTGCCGAGACAAGGATGGCCTTTTCACCACCCTTGTAGCGACCGAGATCGTGAGTGATAAAGATCTGTCCATCCGCCGCCTCGGTGGCATCGGGATAGGAGACGCCGCTGCGCCCGTCAATCAGAAGCCGGTGTGGCCAGGTCCGGCCTTCGTCATCAGATAGCCAGGCAGTGAGTTGGGCACGGCCGAATC
Organism: Akkermansiaceae bacterium UBA2381; assembly: GCA_002344215.1. Lineage (GTDB taxonomy): Bacteria > Verrucomicrobiota > Verrucomicrobiia > Verrucomicrobiales > DEV007 > Arctic95D-9. The sequence goes on along the minus strand of DDSV01000054.1, from coordinate 125,245 downwards.
CACCGTTCTTGTTCGCAGGAGCGTTGTGATAAACGAGGAGGAAAGCTCCCGAGCGGAGCTTTCTCATGCAGGCGCGGGTCGAGGGACCCGTTTCAAAGCCGGGCATGGGGATCGGATCTGACCAGGTCAGTCCACCGTCGGTGGAAGTGCTTTCACGCAGGCCGGCCAGGGTGCGGATCACCATCCAGAGGTCGCCGTTTTTGCGTTCTGCCAGAGTCGCCTCGGAGAAATTGAGAAGATCTTTTGGAACCGCGCACCCCCCGAGCCAGGTCCAGGTCACCCCCTCGTCGGTGGAAATGAGGGAACCCGTCTCCTTTCCGGCGACTTTGTCACTCCACGCGGGCTTGCCATTGATAAAATAGGGCGCGACCCAGGCTCCGTCGTTTCTGATGATAGGCTTGCCGAAGAGAATGCCGTCCGAAGCAACAAGGAAGGGTTCACTCCAGGCCGGTGTGGCGACCGTGGGATCGTCCGTTCGGATCGCGAAGGTGCCGCGAATCGAGGGCGTGGATTCGGTTTTCACGGTAAGCTGATGGTAGAAGATCCAAAGGCGACCTTTCGGATCGATCCAGGGGATCGGATCGCCGATCCGGGTGCCGGGAGGTCCTACGATGGCCATGGGTTTCGACCAGGGTTTGCCGGGATCGGATGCGGTCGCGACCATGGCGTAGTTCCCCGTGGCTCCTTCCCCCACATCGCCCGTGTACCAGGTGACCCACAAACGGCCATTCGCGGCCCGCTCGATTCCGGGGATGCCCTGCCACACCCGCGCCTCGTCGGCGTATTCGGGGCCGGGTGCGGGAAGAATCTTGGCGATCGGATAATCGGCAGCGTCACTCGAGGTGAGGATGACAATAAAAAAACCCAACAACAGAAAACGGAACAAGGGAGAATGAATCATGGCACGCATCAAGCTTGAAGTCGGGGAGACGCCCGGAGATTATGAGAAGATGCTGAAAGGATGTATCGAAAGCATGAGCGAAGTCCACTTTCTTTCTGGTGGGTTTACGCCAGTATTAAAGGGACGGAATTGCCTTTCCCTGTTTTCCGTCCGGTGAACGAGCCTGCGCGTCCCGTATTTCAAATCAAGCCATTCCGACCGAGTTGACTGATCCCGCCTTTTTACAAAACCTCGGTCTGATCATCGTTGCCGCCGCATTGTTTTCACTTTTCGGGAAACGTGTCAGGATTCCGTCGATCGTCTCGTTCCTTCTCGCGGGGCTGGTGCTCGGGCCGCTCACGGGAATTCTTGAGGACTCCGACGCACTCAAGATGCTCACCGGTTCCGGGATCGTGTTGCTGCTTTTCCTGGTCGGGCTTGAGCTTACGGTGGACCGGATCCGCGAAGTTGGAAGAATCGCCCTGATCACCGGAACCGCGCAAATCCTCGTCACCTGCGCTCTCGGGTTTGCGCTCTCTCTCGGGCTCGGATTTGACACTCTCCCGGCGACCATCCTCGCCGCGGCCCTGACGATCAGCAGCACGGTGGTCGTCGTCACCATGCTGGTGGAGAGGGAGGAATCCTCCACCAGTCACGGCCAGGCAGCCATCGGAATACTGCTCGTGCAGGACATCTTTGTCATTCTTCTCCTGACGGTTCTCACCGGACTGGGCGGTGGAGGTGAATCGGGTGGAGCCGGGGCGATCGCCCTGGGTGTCGCCAAGGCCTTCGGTGGAATGCTAGTGCTGATGGGGCTGATGTTAGTGTCTTCCCGATACCTGCTCCCCCGCCCTTTCGCGTGGGCGGACAGTTCCCGTGAGACGATTTTCATCTGGAGTCTCTCCTGGTGTTTCCTCGTCGTCATCCTCGGCCACTTTTTCCATCTTTCCCACGAGATCGGTGCCTTCCTCGCCGGGGTCAGCCTGGCTCAGCTCTCCCACAGTCACGACCTGCAACGGCGGGTCCGGCCACTCATGAATTTCTTCGTCGCGATTTTCTTTGTCACCCTGGGTGTCGGAATGCAGGTGGATGTGCCGGGTTCTGTCTGGATAAAAGCAGTCATCCTCTCTGCCTTTGTGATTGCGGGGAAATTCCTGATTGTTCTGATCATCGCGGCCCGCCTTCGCTTTGACGCCCGGCGTGCCTTTTTCACGGCGCTACTCCTCACCCAGATCAGTGAGTTCTCCTTCATTCTCGTGGCCGTCGCGAAAAGTTCTGGCCTGCCGGTGGATGAGACGGGTGCGCTTCTCGGGATCGTCGGAATGATCACGATCACTCTGTCCTCTCTCATCATTGGTGCCCGCGATCCCCTCTTCTCGTTTCTAATGAAACGAAATCTGCTTCGTGCATTTTCCGCTGCCATTAAACCGGAAGACGATTCCCAGGCGAAACGATCCGGCCATATCATCATCGTCGGGATGAACACCCTCGGGCGCGAACTCGCCCGTCGTCTCACCGCGCGGGGGGAAACCGTCGTGGCCACCGACACGGATCTTTTCAAATTGCGTGATCTTCCCTGCGACACGGTGCAGGGAGATGCGGAATCGCCCGCGGTCCTCCGGGAGGCGGGTCTGGAAAAGGCAAAGCTCCTCGTCTCAACGATGCACATCGAGTCGACCAATGACCTTCTCGCCTTTCGCTGCCGGGTTGCGGGTGTGCCGGCAGCAATCCATGCCGTCAATCTGCGCGAGGTGACCAACCTCCTCGACATGGAAGTGGCCTACATGATGTCGCCCAAGGTCGACGGGATCCACCTGCAGAACACCGAACTCCTGCGGAGGGGGATGATACGCAAATGACCGGCCTTGCCCTTCTCCTCCTTTCCTCGGCGACTGCGTTCGCCCTGGCGCAGCGATTCCGACTCCCCGCCATTCCGCTGCTGATTGTGCTCGGCTTTGTGATCACCCGGCTCGGCGTTGGCATGGATCGCAGCGCCCTCAATCAGGTGCTCGATATCGGACTTGCCTTCCTTGTCTTTGCCGCCGGAATCGAGTTGAACCCCTCACGCTTCACCGGACAATCCCGCGCGATCCTCTGGATCGGGATCGTCCAGTTCCTCACTGCCGGTACCCTGGGATTTCTCCTGGCCCGACTCATCGGGTTTGAGTTCGCCGCATCGCTCTACATCGGAGCCGGACTGTCGACGAGTTCCACCCTCGTCGCGGTTCGCCAGATTTACCGTTCACCGGGGTCGCTCCGGACCTACGGCCGGCTCGTGCTGGGAGTGCTTCTTGTGCAGGATGTTGCCATCATTGTGCTCATCGTGCTATTGCCGCGCATTCCCGGAGGAATGCCGGAGCTCTTTCCAGGCATCCTCGCCCTCATGGTCATGGCCGGAACCGCGATCATCTGTCAGCGCCTCCTCCCCCGGATCATCCGAAAGGGCAATCTTCCCGATGAAGAGACGATCCTGCTCTGCACCCTTGCGATCCTCTTTCTCTTTTCCGGATTCTCCCACTGGATGCAGATCAGCTTTATCGCCGGTGGTTTTGCCGCCGGCTTTGCCCTCTCCGGGTTTCCGGTCAGCGGGGAGGCTCGCAGCGCCCTTGGTTCCCTCAACACCTTTTTTGTGGCCGTCTTTTTCAGTGCCCTCGGAGCGCAGGTTGAATTGCCTGATCCGGGAACTCTGCTCACGGGGCTCGCCTTCTCCGCGATTGTGATTCTCGCGACTCCGGTCGTGGTTACCATCCTCGCGGAATGGAAGGGCCGGCTCTCTTCGCGCAGCGCCATCACTGCCGGACTTCTCCTCGCGCAGACCAGTGAGTTCTCCGTCATTCTCGCGGTCTACGGAGTGCGGCTCGGGCACATCAGTCAGGAAACTGTTTCCGTCATTGCCCTCGTCGCCGTCATCTCCATGACCCTGACCCCTTTTCTCGCCACTGATGTGGTTGCGCGGGTTCTGCTGGACCTGCATCCCCTGCGACGGCTCATGAAGACGGATTCAAACCTCAGCGATCACGTCGTCATTCTGGGTTATGGCTCGTCGGGTCGATGGGTCATCCGGCCTCTCTGCGCCAGCGGACTGCGTGTCGTCATCGTCGATCAGGATCCTGCCATCATCACGCAACTCAACAAAGAGGGTCACACCTGCATACGCGGCGATGCGGCGGATGAAAAAGTCCTCCTGAGGGCCGGTGCCGACAAGGCGCGTTTTATCATCGTCTCGCTCCATCAGGTCGAGGAAGTGGTGAAGATTATCAAGCATGTCGGACCGGATGTTCCCGTCTTTTCCCGCATTTTTGAAGAGTCCGCCGCTAAACGAATCGCCTCCAGCGGAGGAGTTCCCATTCTCAACTCGAGTGCCGCCGCCGACCGCTTCATGGAGTGGTTCGAACACAATCTTGCGACGGGAAAGGAAGAAGCCCCGCCGGCAACCTGATCTTCATCACGCAAAAAAGACCCGGAAAAGTGGATCTTTTCTGTCGCCAGAAGGGGTGTTTCGCGTTCAAACTCCCGCCTCGACAATCTTCCCAGCCTTTTATGACGACTCCCAAAGCTCCTTCCCGCCGCGGCGCTCACGCTGCTCTCCTCGCCGCTTTCCTTGGCTGGCTCTTCGATGGATTCGAGATGGGACTCTTTCCCCTGATCGGACGCCCCGCCCTACAGGACCTGCTCCCGAATTCCACCCCGGCCGAACAGGGACAGTGGTTCACGATCATTATCGCGGTCTTTCTTGTCGGAGCAGCCACCGGTGGCGTGCTTTTCGGCTGGCTCGGCGACAAGCTCGGGCGGGTCAAGGCGATGGCCATGGCAATCATCACCTTCGCCCTTTTCACCGGCCTTTGCGGGTTTGTGACGGAGGCCTGGCAGTTCGCGGCCCTGCGCTTCATCGCCTCGCTCGGGATGGGCGGCGAGTGGGCTCTGGGTGTGGCTCTGGTCAACGAGGTGTGGGGTTCGAAAAACCGCGCCTGGGTGGCGGGAATGATCGGTGCGGCGGCCAACGTCGGCTTCCTCCTCACCGGTTTGCTCAGTCTTTATCTCAACGCCAGCCTTGAGACGGTCGCGGGATGGATGCAGACGATGGGAATGAGCGAGGGAACCGCCGATTACCTCCTCCATAACCGGGGCTGGCGATTCCTCGCGATCAGCGGAACTCTCCCCGCCGTGATCGTCTTTTTCATCCGGCTTTTCGTGCCCGAATCTCACAAGTGGGAGGAGGAGAAAGCCTCCGGCAACACGACCCACTGGGCGACAAAGGATCTTCTCGGCGTGCTCGTTGCAGCCATCGTGGCGCTCGGCATCATCGCGCTGTGGTCACCAGCCTTGTTTTCAAAAGTCGGCAATGCCGTTGCCCTTCCCGTCACGATCATTGGAATGGTCGTGGTGCTCTGGGGATATCTCCTGCCCGTCCGCCGCTATCTCGGCCGGGTGCACGGTGCGACGGTGTCGCATGAACGCTCCACGGTGATGCGGAATCTGCTTTTCGGCACGGCCCTTGCCTCGGTCGCCCTGATGGGTACCTGGGGTTCGACCCAGCAGGCTGCAAAATGGGCCTCGTTCCTTTCGCCCAATGGCACGGCGGCAAACCTGATTGAATACGTCGTGATCTCCACCGCCCTGGGAGCGATCCTCTTCTCGGTGCTCGCCCCGCTCGTCGCAGACCGGCTCGGAAGACGCCTCACCTATTTCCTTCTCTGCCTCTTTGCCCTGATTGCCGCGGTCATCTTTTTCCAGACGAACAGTTCCTTCGAGGGCACCGAAGTCCCGACGCGGGTCTTTGTCACCGCTTTCTTCCTCGGAGGACTCACCGCGACCTTCTACGGCTTCTTCCCGCTCTATTTCCCGGAACTCTTCCCCACCTCGGTGCGGGCAACAGGTCAGGGTTTCTGCTTCAACTTCGGACGCATCATCGCCGCGATCGGCTCGCTCCAGTTCGTGAACCTGCTCGCTCTTTTCGGATCAGGCAAAGCGCTCGCGCTTGAAGGTGACGCGAAGCGGCTCATGCAGCTCCAGATCGAGGCCAACGCCTTTACGACGCTCTCCTGCATCTACCTCGTTGGCATGATCATCGTCTGGTTCGCACCGGAGACGAAGGGGCATCAATTGAAGTGATCCGAAAAGGTCGGCGACAAACTAGCTCTGGCTTCTCCGCCACGAGGGCCGTTCCCCGTCCTTGAGGATTGCGCGAACCATCATCAGTTCACCGATGTTCTCGGTGGTGACGAGGCCGATGAGTCGTCCCGCTCGATCCACCACCGGAAGCGCGGGGCAACCCTCCTCCTGCATGGTGCGGAAGGCGTCTTCAAAGGGATCGTGCGCAGAGACGGTACGCGCACAGGTCTGCATCACCTCGATCACCGGAGTGGCCGGACCGGTTTCGCGCAAAGCCCGTATCATCGGATCGCGGGTGAGGATGCCGGCGAGACCTCCACTAGGATTGAGAACGGGGAACTCCTGTTGTGAGGTTCGCAGGAGCGCCTCGATCGCCGTATCAATGGTGTCGCTTTCGGAAAGACTGACCCACTCCGTCACCATCGCGTCGCCCACACGGACGCCCGTCGAGATGTCTTTCATCTGCGCCATCGCATTCTCCGAGGCGGCGCCCAGATAGACGAAGAGAGCGATGAAGATGAGAAAAGGATTCGCAAAAAGCCCGATGAATCCGAGGACAAAAGCCAGCGCCTGTCCCGTTCTCGCCGCGATCTGGGTGGCCCTCGCGTTGCCCATTTTCATCGCGAGGAGAGAACGGAGAACCCGTCCGCCATCCATCGGAAAAGCGGGGATCATATTGAAGACGACGAGCATGACGTTGACCGAGGCGACCTTGGCCAGCATCGAGCCTTCGGGATCGCTTAAGTTGGTGGCGAGATTCCAGTCCATCTGGAATCCGAGAATGATGAAGAGGATGATCGCAATGACCACATTCACGAGGGGCCCGGCGACCGCGACGACCAGTTCCTGCCACGGCTTGTCGGGCATACGCTGAATGCGCGCCACCCCGCCGATGGGAAGGAGCGTGATATCGGGGGTGAGAATGCCGAAGGCCCGCGCCGCGATGGCATGCCCGAACTCATGGAGCAGCACACAGCCGAAGATAATGAGAATGAATCCGACCCCCTCGATCGCCGCGTCCCGACCTCCGGTCTGGTAATAGCTGATCGCAATCCAGGCTAGGAGAAGGAGAAAGGTCAGATGAATCCGGACTTCGATGCCGGCAATTTTGGCGATTTTGACAGACCAGCGCATGATCGATAGGATACGTCCCCGGGTTTGAAGGGAGATATTTCACCATGGTGCTGATGCGTTCCCCGCGCCACTCCCGATTAAAGCGTCACGAAGCACCCCTTTTACCGTCGCAGTCTCAGGGAAGGGCCGCTTCACTCTCAGCTTCGTTCGGCACCTTGACCCGCCAGAGGAGAATTCCTCCTATCCCGAAAAGGAGAATCAGGGAAAGGATCCCGAGGCGCGGACTGCCGGTGACGAGGCCGACAAAGCTCATCAGGATGGGTCCGATAATGGCGGCAAATTTACCCATCATGTTGTAGAAGCCGAAAAATTCCCCCGCCTTATCGGCCGGGATCAGCCTCGCGAAGAGTGAGCGACTCAGCGATTGAACCCCTCCCTGAACGAGACCCACCGTCACTGCGAGCGCATAAAAATGGGTGACGGTCTCCATGAAGGACCCGAAGACACAGACTCCCCCATAGACGACCAGACAGATGAGGATGCCGGTTTTGGCCCCCAGCTTTTCGCCAATGCGTCCGAAAACAATGGCGGCCGGAAAGCCGATGAATTGAGTCAGGAGGAGGGCCTTGATGAGGCTGTCGCCGGGCAGGTTCAAGGAGCTCCCGTAGTCCACAGCCATGCGGATAACTGTGTCGACGCCGTCGATGTAGAGCCAGTAGGCGATGAGAAAAGTAAACGCGGTCTTGTGCTGCCTGACTTCGTGAAAGGTCTCCCGCAATTGCACAAATCCCGCCCGAACCGTCTTGCGGACTCCGGCGAATGGCTCCACGGGGCGGGCTTCGGGAACGTAGACCATGAGCGGCACGGTAAAGACCGCCCACCACACCCCGACCGAGAGAAAGGACCAGCGGATCGCCTCCGAGGCACTCGAGAGACCGAAGACCTCCGGACGGGTGACAGCAAAAATGTTCAAGGTAAAAAGCAGCCCCCCTCCGATGTAACCCATCCCGTAGCCGAGCGCCGAAACGGCATCGAGCTTATCCTTGTCGGCCACATTCAGGATGAGCGAATCGTAAAAGATGTTGCTGCCGGAGAATCCGATACTCGCCACCGCGAAGAGAACCAGAGCGAAGGCCCATTGGCCCTCCTTGGCAAAAAAGAGCCCCACCGTCATAGTAACCCCGAGAAGGGTGAAAAAGAGGAGGAAGCGCTTTCTCGCTCCGCAGTGATCGGCAAAGGCACCAAGCACCGGGGCAAGAATGGCCACGATAATCCCCGAGACCGAGTGAGCCACGCTCAGACGGAAGGTGCTGACCGTCTCCGGGGCCCCCACGCTCCAGAAGGATTTATTAAAAAGAGGCAGGAACCCCGCCGTCACCGTGGTAATGAAGGCCGAATTCGCCCAATCGAAAAGCGCCCACGGCAGGGCGCGCCGGAACCAGGGTTTGATCATGTCGGAACTTCTCACCGCGGAAGTCTCCGCCTGCTCGCGACGGAAACAACCCTCTTTATCGACTGATTGAACCCTGTTTCACCGGCTCTCCCTAACGGAGCATCGCCACAGCACCGGTGCCCTTTGAGAATTTCAGGACCCGTCCGTGGACACTGTATTCCGAAACGAAGAGATCTCCCTGCGGGCTGAAAGCCACGCCGTGCGGGGCATTGACGACTCCGGGACGCCACTGCGCGGGTTCGATTTTGTTGGTGCCCACCTCGGCGGGATTCGTGTTTTCACCCAGTCTCGCGACGATCTGGTTTTCTTTGTCGAAAATTGTGATCCTGCCCTTGATCTCTCCGACCGCGAGATAGTCGCCCTGGACTACTGCTGCCGCAGGCATGAGAAGATCGGTCGAGATTTCCCCGATGAGTTCACCTTCGAGGGAAAGATGCACCGCCCGGTTGTTGGCGCGGTCCGTGCCCACCAGTCTTGGCGGGTCGAAGCGGTTATCGATCGCGATTTTGTGCAGGGTCTTGAAATTGTAGGGAGCCGCCTTTCCGCCGAAGGAGCTGAGGTATTCCCCTTTCGCATTAAAGCGGTGAACATAATCCGAGGCGTATCCGTCCGTAACAAAGATATCGCCATTCCGGGCCACGGTGCATCCCGTCAGGCGCAGGGCAGCTTTCTGTGTCTTGGGATTCACCTGCCAGAACTGCTGGGGAATCGATTCACCGGGAATTGTCATCACGATTTCTCCGGCCAGGGTCATCTTGACGATTTTCCCCGCAGTCAATTGCGGTCCATAGATGAACTCTCCGTCCGCTCCCTGATCGATGACAAAGCCGTGGAAATCGACCGGTGCATTGGGAACATTCCGCAGATAGGTGCCGTCAGCCGAGTAGACCTGAACGCCCGAGCGCAGGCCCTGCATCAGGCTGATGTAGATATCGCCGTTCGAACTGATGGCGACGTCCCCGTGCTGATTTCCCATTTCGGGCATACCCTCCGGCAGTTTTAACGGATCCGGCCCTGCGTTCCATGAGGGCGGAGCCGGCGGGGTGGCGGGTGCCTCCGTCGTTTCGACCACAGGGGCTTTATCGGCGGCAGGTTCGCTTCGTTCGCAACTCATCATCACCAGAGCGAGTATGACCGCAGAGGCGACGCCGGTGGAGAGCAGCGGCACGAGGGATTCGGGACGAAAAGCGGGGGATTTCGATTTTTGCATAGCGGCGGTATCTCATTTCCCGACCCGTCTGTCCAGCGGCGAAGATGGCGTGAGCGCGCATAGGACTTGCCTTTCGTTTTGAAAACAGGTGTCTTGAGGCCGTGATCCCGCACCAGAGATTCCTCAGGCTATCAGGCGAACTACTTTTGCTTGGTCTGGCCGCCACCCTGTCCGCCTCGGGACAGGATACCGACCCGCTCGCCGGCGTCTCTCCGGGCATTCGGACGACCGTTCGATTCTCCGAGTCACCACCCCAGTCCTCGGACCCGCTCCAGGTCCGCTACCGGCTCATGGCGGCGGAGGAGCCGCCAGCCTATGATGTCTCGAAGGAGGAGTTCGAGATCCTCATTCCGGACAGCTACGGAAAATCCCGGCCGCACGGTCTCTTTATCTGGATCCATTCCGGAAACACCCCGCAGATTCCAAAGGAGTGGGAACCCGTCCTCGCCAAACACAAACTTGTCTTCATCGGTGCAAAAAACTCCGGCAACCCGCGCAACGTCTTCGACCGGATCCGTCTGGCTATTGACGCGAATCACAACGTTCGGAAACATCTGAACATTGATGGTCGTCGCGTCTATGTCTCGGGCTTCTCAGGCGGAAGTCGGGTCGCGAGCATGCTGGGAGTGGCCTGGGGGGAGATGTTCAGCGGCACGATCTGTTGCATGGGGGTCAACTTTTACACCGACATTGCCGCGCCCGATGGCAAAACCTACGGACTCAGTTACCTGCCCGACGAGGGGCTCCTCCCACTCGTGAAGGAGCACTGCCGCATCGCCCTCATCACCGGGGAGAAAGACTTCAACCTGCCCAACACTCTCGGGGTTCTTGAGAACGGTTTCCAGAAGGAGGGCTTTAAACACGCGCGGACCTTTGTCATCCCCGGTCACGGGCATCAGCCCCCGCCGGCGGAGTGGCTGGAAAAGGCGATTGAGTTTGTGGATGAAGGGAAGACTCCATGATCTCGCCACAAAGCCGGTAGCGGTTTTACCTACGGACAGGTAAACTAACGATATATCCGGTGTTTCCGGAGCCTATCCGCGCCTGACAAAAGGCTTTTCCCCGTATCCAAAACGGTGTAGTATCCTGCGCTCTGTCTACTACGGGGCAGAAACACGGACTCCGTCACCACTCAGACCTCCTCAAGCCTCATGTTTCCCGCGAAATTCCTCCCGGTAATCCTCGCCGCCGTCGCGGCTGGAGTCATCCCCTCCGCCAGTGCCCAAAACGAAACCCAGTATGGCGATCTCGCCCTGCGGGTTGTGGGCATGCTGGAAGAGGAGCATTTCCTTCGTGAGCCCTTTAACGACAAGATGTCCCAGCGGACTCTGGAGTCCTATCTTGAAGTCCTCGACTACTCCCGCATTTATTTCACGAAGGAGGACGTGGACGGGTTTAAAGCGAAATTCGAGCTTTTCATCGACGACCAGGTCCGGGCCGGCGGAATTCCGGCCGCTTTTGAAATTTTTTCCATCTATGAGGAGAGGGTCCGCAGCCGCGTCGAACTGGCAAAGACACTCGCCGTGGAGGGAACCTTCACTTACGACTCCGACCGGACCATTGAGATCTCAAGAAAGGATTCGGAATGGGCCAAGTCCGGCACCGACCACGATCAACTCTGGCGCGACCTCATCGAGGGCGATCTGATTCGCGAAAAGCTCATTGCCGAGGCGATCGAGAAGAAGAAAGTCGAAGACGCTGAGAAACGGAAAAAGACCGGCGAGGAACCGAAAAAGGAGGCCGACGACGCCGAGTCGAAGAAGTCCATCTACCAGAAGGTCTCGGACCGTTACGACCGCATTCTCAAGCGGATCAAGGAGAACAACACCGAGGACGTCGCCTCGATCTTCATCAAGTCGATCGCGATGGCTTATGATCCGCACTCCGAGTATTTCTCGCAGCAGCAATACGACAATTTCCGCATCGGCATGAACAAGTCCCTCACCGGGATCGGCGCGATGCTTCAGAAGGATGAGGACCAGGGCGGCGCCACGATCGAAGGTCTCGTCGTGGGTGGCCCAGCCTTCAAAGTGGGCAAATTGACGGTCAAGGACAGGGTCATCGGGGTCGCCCAGGGGCCCGACGGTGAATTTGTCGATGTGGTCGAAATGAAACTCTCCGACATCGTTGACCTCATCCGCGGAGAGATCGGATCAATGGTCCGGTTGAAAATCATTCCCGTGGGCAAGACTGACGAAATCGAGTTTGTCGACATCGTTCGCGACAAAATCGATCTCAAGGACAGCCTCGCCACCGCCGACCTCATCATCACCAAAGATCCGGCTGGAAACGATGAGAAACTCGGCTGGATCACCCTGCCCTCGTTTTACGCGGACATGGATGGTGGCCAGACCAGCACGACGACTGATGTGCGTCGACTCCTCACCCGTCTCTCCATCGAGGGGATCAACGGCCTCGTCGTCGATCTTCGTGACAACGGGGGCGGCTCCCTCGAAGAGGCCATCAACATGACGGGACTCTTCATCCGCAAGGGTCCGGTCGTTCAGTCAATCGACTGGAAAAACAACCGCGATCAGAAGTTCTCACGCAATGGCGAGGCCGTTTACAGCGGCCCGATGATCGTGCTGATCAACCGGGCGAGCGCTTCCGCTTCGGAGATCTTTGCCGCCGCCCTTCAGGATTACGGTCGTGCCGTGATCGTTGGAGATGAGTCGACCTTCGGTAAAGGAACCGTCCAGCAACTGCGTCCCGTCCTCGGGAAGAAACTGATCCTTCCCTTCAGCGGCGATTCGAGTCAGGAGGGCGCCCTGAAGCTTACCATTCAGACATTCTATCGAATCAATGGTCACTCGACCCAGCGTCACGGCGTCGTGCCCGAAGTGCGTCTCCCCTCGATGCTGGATATTGCCGAAATCGGAGAAGCCTCCCTTCCCAATGCCCTCGTCGTCGATCCGATCGAACCAAGCAAGTATCTCCCCTTCTTTGAGACACCGATCTCATTCGAGCCGCTTCAGCAGGCTTCCGCAGCGCGCATCGCGTCCGGAACTGACTTCGAGTACATCCTCAAGGATATTGCCGAGGAGAAGGAGCGTATCGAGAAGAATACGATTTCCCTGAATCTTAAGGAGCGCAAGGAAGAGACCACCAAGGCGGAAGCCGAGCGTGAGGTCAGGAAAAAGGATCGCATCGCCCAATTCACCGCCATCCGGGAATCGGAGAAGGATCTCTTCACCATCTACAAACTGACCCAGGACAATGTTCTCGACGAAAAACTTACGCTCCGTGACAATCTCTCGGAGGAACAGTTGAGCGGAATGGCGCGGGGTGACGACGAAGACAGCGATCCCGATGACAAGCTCCTTGAATACCCCCACAAGCTCGACCCCTACGAGCGTGAGACGGTCCGGATTCTGCAGGATCTCATCGCGATCGGGAAAACCGGGAAACCGGTGAACATTTCCGGCGTCACCCCGGAAGTGCGCGAGAAAACGGTTCCGATTGAAGCTCGTTCGACTCAGCCGAACTGAGGTTCCGGCTGTCGGGTTTGCCTTCGGGCTCCGGTGATTCGCTCCGTCCTTCCGGCCGGAGCGTTTTTCTTTTCCACCTGTCAGTCAGGGATTCACCCCTGATGACGCCAGAGACAAGTCGTCTTATTTGCGCTTACCCTCTTTTATAAGACGATGAAACCTCTCGCTCCCCTTCTAGAAAATCCGTCTTTGATGGATGAGATGCCCTCTCCGACGGGAGCGAAAACACTCGTGTTGCTTGACCTGCTCTCACGCCATGGGGAAGGCCTGACCGTGGCCGAGGCGGTGAGACGATCCGGTTTCACGCAAAATCTCGTTTTTCGCCTCCTCAAAACCCTCGTCATCATGGGATACGCGACGCAGCGGGAGGACAACAAGGCCTACGTCCTGACAAATCGTCTCCTCGATCTTACCGGGCCGCGCACTGGTGAGCGCAGCCTTGTCTTTTGTGCCCACGAGGCACTCCGGAGACTCCGCGACGAGACGGGTGAGACGGTCCAGCTCATCATCGAAGCCGGGGGAAAGGCTCTCGTCCTCGAGCAGTTCCGGGGGACGCAGGCCCTTCAAGTTTGCGGGGAGGTGGGAATGAGGGTGCCCCTCTATTCCTGTGCACCGGGCAAGGCGATCCTCGCGCACTGGGGAGAGCAGGCTCTTGCCAACTGGTTTCGCGGAGAGGGGAGGCAGTTGAAAAAGTTCACCCCGACGACTCTGTCACGACGGGAGGATCTCATCCGTGAACTCGAGTCGATCCGAGCCTCCGGATACGCCATTGATCGGGCCGAAGGAATCGAGGGTATCCACTGCATTGCCACTCCCGTTTTCGATGAATACCGCCAGCCCGTCGCAGCGGTGACCGTGATGGCTCCTCTCACGAGAATGCCGGAAGGAGAATTTTTGCGATTGGCGCAACTTTGCAGCGAGTCCGCAGAACGGATTGAGAGAAAACTGCGGGAATGAGAAAAGGAAGCCACCCGGCAAGCGGTGCGCTTGCCCTACAGAAGAAGGCGCTGCGGGTCACTTGCAGGGCTGCCTTCTTCTTGCTTGCGGCGACCTTCCAGACCGGGCATGCCGCGCCCCTAACCGAAACCCAACGCGAATTCTTCGAATCGCGCATCCGCCCAATTCTCGCGCAGGAATGCTACGAATGTCACTCCGAGGCGACCAAGGCAAAAGGAGGACTCCTCCTCGACTCGCGGCCGGGATGGGAAAAAGGCGGCGACTCGGGACCCGTCATCGACCTTGGTATGCCCGATGACAGCCTGCTTCTTCGCTCCATCTCGCACGAATTACCCGATCTCAAAATGCCCAAAGCTGGCGCGCAACTCGAGCCGCAGATCGTCGAAGATTTCCGCACCTGGATTGCGATGGGAGCCCCCGATCCACGCGACACTCCGCCCACGCCTGAACAACTTGAAAAAGACACCGACTGGAAAGCCATCTCCGCCCGCCGCGCCCAGTGGTGGAGCTTTCAGCCCGTGAAAAAATCCGACGTTCCCGAAGTCGCCGGGGTCACGCATCCGGTCGATCGATTCATCCGCGACCGCCTCGCGAAGGAGGGCCTCAGTCCGTCCGAACGGGCCGATCCACGCACTCTTGTGCGTCGCCTTTATTTCAACCTCATCGGACTTCCCCCGACTCCGGAGCAGACCATCGAGTTCCTCGCCGCCTCGCAGCAGGATCCCGAAAAAGCCGCCACTTTACTCGTCGATCAACTCCTCAAGGATCCCGCCTTCGGCGAAAAGTGGGCCCGGCACTGGATGGACTGGACCCGATACGCCGACACCCACGGCAGCGAGGGCGACCCTGTCATTCCCCACGCTTCACAGTATCGCGACTACCTCATCCGCGCGCTCAACGAGGATGTGCCCTACAACCAGCTTCTCCTTGAGCACTTCGCCGGAGACCTCCTCGAAACACCCCGGCTTGATGCAGCGAAAAAGATCAACGAGAGCGCCCTCGGACTCGGCCACCTCCGCATGGTCTTTCACGGCTTCGCCCCGACCGACGCCCTCGACGAACGCGTCCGCTTCACCGACGACCAGATCAACACCGTGACCAAGGCCTTTCTCGGGCTCACCGTCTCCTGTGCGCGCTGCCACGACCACAAATTCGACGCAATCAGCCAGGCCGACTACTACGCGCTCTTCGGAATCTTCTCCTCGGCCCTGCCTGCGACCATCGCGGTTGATGCCCCCGGTGTGCTCGAACAACACCGCGACGAACTCGCCGCCCTGAAGCCAGCGATCCGTCAACAACTCGCCGCAGCCTGGTCGGCATCCCTGCCGAAAGCCACCACCGACTGGGAGAAACATCTCTCAGGGAAAAATGACCTTGGTCCCGCTCTCACCCTCCTCGCCGGAATCCGCCCGGCAGGATGCGATGCTCCGGGTATCGCGAAACTTCGGGAAACCGTGAAGAAGCAGCTCCCGCCAGAAGAACTCTCCGCCGCAAAACGATGGGACCTTTCCGATCCCGCGCATTTCGCGACCTGGAGCCGGTATGGCGAAGGCCTCTCCGGCGCGGAACCCGCACCCTCGGGGGAATTCACCCTAACAAGCACAAAACCCGACAGCAAGACCGTCGTGCAGAGCATCCTCCCGGCCGGAGCCTACTCGCACCTTCTCTCGACGAAACACCGCGGCGTCCTAGCCTCTTCCCCCTTCGATCTCGACGGAGAATACGATCTCCATCTTCTTGTGAACGGCGAAGGCAGCTCGGTCCGCTATGTCGTGCAGCATTACCCGCGCAGCGGCACCGTCTACCCCGTCACCGATCTCGGCAGTCCCGACTGGCAATGGATCAAGTATGACCTCAACTACTGGAAAGGCGACAATCTCCATCTCGAACTCGCCACCGCCGGTGATGCGCCCATTCTGGTGAGCAGCGACGACCGTTCCTGGTTCGGGATCCGCGACGCCGTCCTCGTTAAAAAGGGTGACCCCGCTCCGGCCAAACCCGAACACGAATCGCTCGCCGCTCTCTTTGGCAGCTCCGACGATCCCATCCCCGCGAACTTCGAAGAGGCCTGCGCTCTATACACGAAAGTCCTGCAAAAAATTCTCGCGGATTGGAGTGCCGCTTCTCCCGCTCTCGACGATGCCGGAGCTCTCTTTCTCAATGAGGCACTTCAGGCCGGGATCTTCCCTAACACTCTCACCTCGCTGCCCGAATCGCTTCAGTCACTCGTGACCCGCTATCGTCAGCTTGAGGCGGACATTCCCCTTCCCACCCGCGCCCCGGGAGTCTTCGAGCGACCCGGGATCGACCAGCCTCTTTTCGTCCGCGGCGATCACAAACAGCCCGGCCCGCCCGTGCCGCGGCGCTTTCTCGAAGAACTCGACGGCACTCCCTACACGACCAAGGGCACGGGACGGCTCGAGTTTGCCCGCGATCTTGTTGATGCGAAAAATCCCTTCACCAGCCGCGTCATCGTGAACCGTATCTGGCATCACCTCTTCGGCGAGGGCATCGTCCCAACGGTGGACAACCTCGGCCGACTCGGAGAGCAGCCGAGCCATCCCGCGTTGCTCGACTTTCTCGCCGACCGCTTCCGCAACGAGCAGGATTGGTCGTTGAAGACTCTCATCCGCGATCTCGTTCTTACGGAAACCTGGCGGCAAGCCGGAGCCCCCTCGCCGCGGGCCCTAGAGATCGACCCCGCCAATGCGCTACTCTCCTCCTACCCGCTCCGGCGACTTGAGGCCGAGGCCATCCGCGATGGGTTCCTCGCCGTCTCCGGCCAGCTCGACCGCACCGCCTTCGGACCGCCCGTCGGTGGCGGGACTCCGCGTCGCTCCGTCTACCTCCGGGTGAAGCGCAACGATCTCGAACCGCTCCTCACGACCTTTGATTTTCCCGTTCCGGCCTCCTCGGTGGGGCGGCGCGATGTCACCAATGTTCCCGCGCAGTCGCTCACGCTCTTGAACGATCCCTTCCTCATCGATCAGGCGAAAAAGTGGTCCTCGATGATGCGATCGAGCCTGCCGCCCGGAGCCGATGATGAAACCCTCATTCGCCATCTCTTCGAGCGCGCCCTGACGCGCCCCCCGACTCCCGCAGAACTCACCGGAGCAAAAGACTTTCTCGCCGCGGTCGACTACGAACACCGTGCCGCCATGGAGCGCTTCACCACGATCTCCACTAAGTTGGAAAATGACCGCGCCACCGTCGAAGGCCTCCTCGCTCCGATCCGGGCTAGACTTGAGGCGGAACGCGCCCTCGCTTTTGAAAAGGAAAGAGGCACCGCTGCACCAAAGGCAACGCTCGATCCCGTGGCTCACTGGGACTTCGAAAAGGACGCCATCGATCTCGTTGGCAGAATTCCCCTCTCCCTCGAAGGATCCGCCCGAGTTGAAAAGGGCGCCCTCATCGTGGACGAAAAGGGCTTCGCCGCGAGCAGCATGCTCCCCTTTGACCTCACCGAAAAAACCCTCGAAGCCACCGTCACGCTCGCGACCCTCAAGCAGGCCGGTGGCGGAGTCATCACCGTGCAGATGGAAAACGGAGGAGTCTTCGACAGCATCGTCTTTGCCGAGCGGCGTAAGCACGAGTGGCTCGCCGGCAGCGAATTCCATCGGCGGACGCTCGACTTCAACGCCCCGGCCGAAACCGCGGCGGCCAATGCGCCGGTCCATCTCGTTTTGACCTACGCAAAGGACGGAACCATCCGCGCGTTCCGCAACGGACAGCCCTGGGGAGACCCCATCCGCAAAGCCGATCTGCAATCGTATCCGAAAGGCGAAAGCAAGGTCCTCTTCGGACTGCGCCACGGCACCGCCGCGAGTGGAAACAAATCGCTCCGCGGTCGCATCCACGAAGCCCGCCTTTACGCGCGTGCACTCAACGCCACCGAAGTGCAGGCCGCCTACACCGGAGGTCCTGTGCCGGTAACCCGCGAGGACATCACCCGCCTCCTCACCGAAGCGCAGCGGGAGCAGGCCGCCACCCTCGAATCCGGCATCGCCGCCCTCGAATCAGAGGAAGCCGGACTCCGCCAACGCGGCGCGGATCTGCCCCTCGAAGAACGACGCTGGCAGGATCTCGCCCATGCGATTTTCAATCTCAAAGAATTCATCTATCTGAGGTGAGCGGGCTTCGCCCGCGTGAAACGTATGAAAGTGCGAAAGTAAAAGGTAGAAAAGTGAAAAGTGGAACGCTCATGAAATCGAAACCAGAACCTGACCTTTCGCCTTTTACCTTCACACCTTTCACCGCGCCGCTTGCGGCGCGCTTGTCGCGCCGCGAAATGCTGAGCCGGACCTCAACCGGTTTCGGGATGGTGGCTTTGTCAGGTCTGCTTGCCGGCGCCTCGGAAAGCATCCCGCGCCCGCACTTCCGGCCGCGCGCGAAGCGGGTCATCTTTTGCTACATGTCGGGCGGCGTCTCCCACCTCGACAGCTTTGATCCCAAGCCACTGTTGCGCGATCTCCACGGCAAACCCATGCCGGTGAAAGTCGAGCGCACCCAGTTCAATAACAACGGCAATATCTACGGCAGTCCCTTCGACTTCGCTCCGGGCGGCAAGAGCGGGATCCCGATCTCCGATCTCTTTCCGCATCTGCGGGCCCACTGTGCCGATGACCTCGCGGTGGTGCGGTCGATGACGAGTCCGGTCAACGAGCACGCCCAGGGAAATTTCTTTTTCCACACCGGCTTTCCTTTCATCGGACACCCCGGTGTCGGGGCGTGGACCAGCTACGGACTCGGCACCGAGAACAGCAACCTGCCCGGCTACGTCGTCCTGAAAAGCGGCGAGGCTGACACGCCCCACGGCGGAGTTGGCCAATGGAGCAGCGGCTTTCTCCCCGCCCAGCATCAGGCCTCCATCATCCGGGTTGATGCGCCGGATCCGATTCCTAACATTCGCCCACTGGAACGCGACACGGTGCAGCGAAGCCGGCTCGATTTCATCCGCACGGTCGACCGTGAATTCGCCGATGCGACCCGGCAACCCGCTCCTGTCGAGGCCGCGATCCGCAACTACGAGACCGCCTACCGTATGCAGTCCGCCGTGCCCGAACTCTGCGATCTCAGCGGTGAGACGGAGGCGACAAAGCGGCTCTACGGCTTCGATGCGAAAAATCCGATGACCCGTGCCTATGGACATCAGGCCCTTCTCGCGCGACGCCTCGTTGAACGCGGAGTCCGTTTCATCGAACTCACCTGCCTTCCCCAGACTCCCGGCGGGGGCCAGGCTGCCAACCCCTGGGACCAGCACGGCGGTCTCGAAAAAGGACACCGGAACATGGCCGAGCAAGTGGATCAGCCCATCGCCGGGCTGCTCAGGGATCTCAAACAACGCGGACTCCTCGATGACACTCTCGTCGTCTGGGCCGGAGAATTCGGTCGTACGCCCTTTTCCCAGGGCAGTGACGGACGCGATCACAATCCCTTCGGCTTCAGCATCTGGCTCGCCGGCGGCGGAATGAAGGGCGGCACGATCTACGGCGAGACGGATGAGTTCGGTTATCATGTCGTCGATAGGAAAACGAGCGTCTTCGACCTCTGGGCCACCGTTCTCCATCTCATGGGCATCGATCACGAACGGCTCACTTTCCGCTACGCCGGACGCGATGTGCGCCTGACCGATGTGCACGGGGAAGTGTGGAACGAGTTGATTGCTTAAAGACGTTTCGTGACCTTTTTAACGCAGGGATCATCCCCTTCCCTGACCTGGAATCCGAGACCCGAAACGAGATCGAGCATGCCACGATTGTTGGCAAGGACATCGCCTTCCATGATGTCCATCCCCTTGTCACGGGCGACGTTCATCAACACTTCCATGAGTTTCCGTCCGATACCCTTGTGTTGCCATTCATCCGCCACCACAAGAGCGAATTCGCAGGAAGTTCCGTCGAGATCGATGGCATAACGCACCACACCCACTTCGACCTCTTTCTCCGCCTCCTCAACCACGGCGATGATTGCCATTTCCCTGTCGTAGTCGAATTGGGTGAAACGCACCAGCATCGTAGGGGTCAGCTCCTGAAGGGCACCTGAAAATCGGAAGTGCTTCGACTCCTCTGAAAGCCCCCGAACGAAGGCCTGCTCGATTTCAGCATCCTCGGGCCTCATTGGCCGGATTGTTAGATTGATTCCCTCGGCAATCTGCCACTGACTTTCCAAATGGCTCGGATAGGGATGAATGGCCAGATGCCCGAAGCGTTTCGCGCCAGCCGGCGGGCAGGCAATGACGATTCTCGCGTCCACCGCAACTGCGCCTTTTTCATCAACAATGACCGGGTTGATGTCCATCTCGCGAATGTGCGGAAGTTCGCAGACCATTTCCGACACCCTCAGAAGCAGACTTTCCAGCGATTCAAGATCGACCGGGGGCATGTGACGGAACGGACCGAGAAGACGCGCGACGCGCGTGCCCTGAATCAAGTTGTGAACCAGATAGCGGTTTAACGGTGGAAGGGCCACCGATCGGTCACCCATCACCTCCACCATGATGCCACCCGCCCCGAAGGTGATGACGGGTCCGAAGACAGGATCACTCGTCACACCGATCATCAACTCACGACCGTTCGGCTTCACCACCATGGGCTCGATCACCACGCCGTCGATTCGGGCACCGGGACGACTGGATTCAACTGATTCTATGATCTCCCGATAGGCCGACCTGACCGCCTGCGGACTCCCGACATTCAGCCGAATCCCGCCGGTCTCTGTTTTGTGAGTAATATCGGGAGAGTTGATCTTCATGACCACGGGCAGGCCGAGTTCCTCACTCAAAAGGAGTGCTTCGTTAGGGGAATGCGCGACGATTGATCGGGCGATCGGAATATGGAAAGCCGCGAGGATTGCCTTGGATTCCATCTCGCTCAGCACCGTGCGATGTTCGCTCAAGGCATTTTCAATGATCATTCGAGCGCCCTCCAGATCGGGCTCCTCCCGATGCGAAAGCGGCCCGGGAACCTGCATCAGCAGCTTCTGGTTCTGATAGTAGGCGGAGATATAGGAGAAGACCTCCACGGCAGGTTCGGGCGTTCGGAAGGTGGGAATGGAGGTCCGCGCGAATGCCTCCCGGCTCGAGGCCACCTCGGTGTCGCCCATCCAGCAGGTCAGAAGCGGTTTATTACATTGATCAGCCACCTTAATGATGGCCCTTGTCACCTCAATGGGCCGTGTCATCGCCTGAGGAGTAAGAATGACAAGGACCCCGTCGACCCCGGCATCCTCAAGACACGCGCTTACCGCCTCCCGGTATCTTTCTGAATCAGCATCACCCAGGATGTCCACCGGATTGCCGTGCGACCAGGCCGGCGGCAGGATGTCCTCAAGGTGACGCATCGTATCCTCTGACAAGGCGGCGAGGGCGAGACCGAGGTCAGCCGCACGATCACTCGCCATGACGGCGGGACCTCCGCCATTTGTCACGATGGCAAGACGATTGCCGGTAGGACGAAAACGTGTCGAAAGCGCTTTGGCTGCAGCAAAGAGCTGCACGATGCTGGAGACTCTGACTGCACCGGAGCGCCGGATGGCGGCGTCAAAAACGTCATCCGCTCCGATCAAGGCCCCGGTGTGTGAAATCGCCGCCTTTGACCCCGCCTCATGCCGGCCCACCTTGACGAGGATAACCGGCTTGGACCGTGCCGTAGCGCGAAGTGCGCTCATGAAACGGCGGGCCTGACGAATGCCTTCAATGTAAAGCAGAATGCTCTCGGTCTTCGGATCCGACTCAAGATAATCGAGGATCTCGCCGAAATCGACATCCGCACTTACTCCCAAAGAAATCACACTGGAGAATCCCACCTGGTTCGGTCGGGCCCAGTCAAGAATGGCAGTACAAAGTGCGCCCGACTGGGAAACCAGAGCCAGACCGCCCGCCTTAGCACCGGCTTTGCTGAAGGTGGCATTCAGTCCGATGGAGGGACGCATCACGCCAAGGCAATTCGGTCCGACGAGGCGGATACCGTGATGCCGGGCGATCTCGAGGACACGACGTTCAAGCGCGCGTCCTTCCTTGCCCGCCTCGCCAAATCCCGCCGAAAGGATCACTGCGGCCTTAACCCCGGCCCTTCCGCAGGCATCGATGATCTCCGGCACGGTGGATGCCGGAGTTGCGATCACGGCAAGGTCAACCGGTTCGCCGATGGCTTCGATGTCAGGATATGAGGGCTGTCCCCCGATGGTCTTTTGGCCCGGGTTGACCGCGTATAACTTTCGCTCAAAACCACCCTCAAGCAGATTGCGGAACGTTAATCCCCCCACGGAGTCAGGACGATCACTCGCCCCGATCACGGCCACCGAATTTGGCGAGAAAAGCGGTCGTAGATAGTGCTGACTCATTTTCGGCCCGGGTCCTCCCTTATGCCTTCTACACAGTAAGGGCTGGATGGAATCCTTCGCCATGAAAATCGTCACTTTCCGGATTCCTGCCCCGGCGATCACCGCATTTCCCGGAGTGATTTTGAATCCATCTTGCCGGCTTTTGGGTTAAGTTATGGTCCCGTTCCGGTCATTCCGATGCAAACCGCCTACCTCAGCCATCCTGATTGCCTGCGACACGACATGGGTGAAGGCCACCCGGAATGTCCGGCACGCCTCAAGGCAATCGAGGACAAGCTCATCGCGTTCGGAATCTTCCCTTTCCTGCATCACTACGAGGCTCCATCCGTCACCCGGGAGCAACTCGCCCGGGTCCACAGTGACGCCCTCCTCGATCATCTGGAGAGCATCTCCCCATCCGAAGACCTCGTCCAGATCGACGAAGACACGTGGATGACCCCCCACACCCTCGCGGCAGCCGGGCGCGCCGCGGGATCTCTCGTCCTGGCGACCGACCTCGTCATGGCAGGAAAGGCCGGGAACGCGTTCTGCTGTGTCCGCCCTCCCGGACACCACGCCAGCCGCGACCAGTCGATGGGATTCTGCTTCTTCAACAACGTCGCCGTCGGCGCCGCCCACGCCCTGGAACATCACGGCCTCGAACGCGTCGCGGTGATCGACTTCGATGCCCACCACGGAAACGGAACTGAGGATATTTTTAAAGACGATCCTCGCGTCATGCTGTGTTCCAGTTTTCAGCAGCGTATCTACCCCGAGAGCATTCCCGGGCCCGGCAATGATCACATGATCTTCGCGCCCCTGCCGCCCCGGTCCGGATCAGGTGTCTTTCGTGACACCGTGACGAGGCTTTTCCTGCCTGCCCTGAATCGTTTCCGACCGCAGATCGTTTTTGTCTCGGCTGGATTCGACAGCCATCGGGCCGACGAGATGGCCGATCTTGATCTGGTTGAAGAAGACTACGCCTGGATCACCCGGGAGTTGAAACAGGTCGCCGCCGTCCATTCCGGTCGGCGGCTCGTTTCCACGCTCGAAGGCGGCTATGAACTACAGGCTCTCGGCCGCAGTGTTGCCGCACACCTCAAAGTCCTTTGCGACATGTGAGCCGCCGGTGCCGGGGAGTTTTCCCCCTCACTGCAATGCCTTCAGCTCGGCCATCATCTCAAGGAGGTGTTTTGTCAGGATATCCGACGAGTCGACCTCAACCGTGTTCGTCCCGAGCCAGGTCTCGTAACCGCCGAGGGCATGCTGCTTCGGATTCGGAAGATACCCGTGGCGGCCGTTCGCGAGTCCGATCACCATGGTCTCGCCAAAAGGGCTTTTCTCGCGGAGCTTGAGGCCGATCTCGACAAGGACTTCGAAGGGCAGACCGCAAATGGCGAGATCCCCGACCCGGATCGCCTGGACAGGAACGGTGATCGTCTCCTCGGCACGCTCGGCGGCGGCGAGAACCCGGGCGGCATAGTGCTGGGCGAGACGGGGAAGCGCGTCGATCTCTTCCTTCACGGTCACTCCGAGAACCTTTTTCGCTTCAGCGATTTCTTCATCGGAAGGACGGCGGTAGCGCAATTCGACCTGTCGCTCGATCATGCCGAGAGCCGGATCTTTTTGATGGGTTCCAATTTCCCGGCGGGCGAACCACGCCGCATCGGCGGCCTTTTGGGCGACGATGCGGACCTGCTCGAAGGTCTCACGAGGAGGGCGCGTCACCGTGAAAGGAATGTTGTTAATGTCGCCAGACGCTCCATTCGCGAGCATACCGACGAGATCGCCACCGCCACGAAGGCGGCTCGGAATGAGCCGGGCGAATTCGCCGTAGTAATCGGCCGAAACCTGCTTCTCCGGCGTCGCCCCGACATAATGCAGCGCGTAGCTGGCGTAGAGGGCGAGTTGATGTTTCGATTCATCCTCCACTGAGAGAATGACAAAGTCGGGATCGGTCGGTCCGGCAGGACGATCAATCGTGTTCGGGTCGGTCCCCGGATTCATGCGGACCTCATCCATTTTCCCGAAAGGATTCGGCGTCATCTTCCCGGGCTTCAGATACCAGCGGCGGTTGAAGACTTCTTCAGGGAGAGGATGGCTCGCGACTCCGACGGCTGCGGGTCGGCGCTTTTCGTACGCCGTCACGATTGCGGCGACGATGCCGTCGCGGAGGAGGAGACGATACGCCGCTTCGGGACTGCCTTCCTTTCCCCCTCCCGATCCGGGAGCGCTATGGGTGTGAGTCGATGAGATCATCATCTTCTCAACGGGGATTCCGGTCTTCTCAGAGGCGAGTTGTTTCGCCTCGACGATGAGTTCGGGAGAGACCCCGAGATTGTCGACTACGACCATGGCCACGGTCGTCTTTCCATCATCGAGGACAAGAGCACGCGCGTGGAGCGGATCGTGCGCGCTCTCGGCGAGATTGGCGCTGAATCCCCCCGGCATATTCAGCGGGAAGATCTGTGGAGTGATGTCGGCGGCGAATGCCCCTGCCCGAAAGCCGGGAGCCTCTGCGGCCGCCGCCAGCGAGGGAAGAAGAGAAGTAAAAAGCGGGAGGAGAAGAAACGAAGCAGTTTTCATGGCTGATTACCGCTCATCCAATCAGGTTGCCTCCACTCCCGCAATTCTCCATTGGTGCGTGATCCCGCCCCGGTGACGGGTTCGTGAGTGACCGGGCTGCCGCGCTGGTGGGAACCGCGCTGGGCTCGCCTCTACCGGCTCAATGCTTGGTGGTCGACTGCAGGCTGCTCTCAATAATTCCGTTTTCGATGGCATGCCGGGTAAGGCCCGCGATGTCATGAATGTTGAGCTTCTCCATCACCTTGTGCCGGTGTTTCTCGACGGTCTTGATGCTGATTCCCATCAGGCCGGCCATATCCTTGTTCGTGTGCCCCTCGGCGACGAGCTGGAGCACCTCCATTTCCCGGGGGCTCAGAAGCGACGCTTCCGGCTTCGGCTGCGGATCACCGTTGGCCCGGGCTTTGTTGCGATGGTGGACAAGGCGGCGAAAGATGGAGGGGCTGAAACAGGGGGTTCCGCGGTGAACTTCGCGAATCGCCCGAGCCAGAATGTTGGCCGCCATTTGTTTGATCAGGTAACCGGAGGCACCAAAGGCGAGCGCCTGTTTGACATAGGCGTCGTCACTATGCGCGGAAAGGATGATGACTTTGGCGTCCGGCGAATGACGATGAATCTGCCGGGTCGCTTCAAGGCCATTCAGGACAGGCATCGCGATATCCATGACAACCACATCCGGTTTGAGCTTCGCCGCCAGTTCGACTGCCTTGTGTCCGTCGCTCGCCTCGGCGATCACTTCCATGTCCTTTTCCAATCCGATGAGAACCTTGAGCCCTTCCCGGACAATGACGTGGTCTTCGGCGAGAATGACTTTGATAATGCTCATCAGCTTGGTGTCGGGGATTTGTCTGGTTTTTCCTGCCTGAGTCCGGACAGGTTATTCGCGCCAGCCTCTGAAGTAAATTTCAGGGGATGCCCGACGGGATTTGAACATCTGCACTATGGGTAAACATCGGTCCTGGCGGAACCTGCGTCCATGGGTAAAAACCCTACCTCCTGAGTTCTATGGTGAGCCTGCTTCGGGATGGAAACCCAAACGTGGATACGTCATCCACGTACAGGCAAGTGGTCGGGTTTCACCCCATCGAAAATCGCCCAAGAGAGCCCGACCCTCGCGAGGGCGGGACTCCTGCAAGCACCTTCACCCGCTCTCATCAGAACCAAACCAGACAGCCATGAAATTCCTTATCATCGTCACCCTCCTGATCTTGAGTGTTCTCATCTTCCTGACCAGCTGCACGACCGTGAACGAAAGAGCCCCCCTGAGGAAAGGCGGGACCGCCGCATCTGCAAGACGGAACTCGACGGCCGAACCCTACTATCAGAAAAACTCCGACGGCAGCTACTACCAGCCGACCCAGGAAGGAGATAACACCGATTTCCGCGCCGGGGTCAACCGATTCAGCGGACCCCTGGCCGGCGGTCAAGCCCTGTAGTCCGGGAGGCTTACGGAACGTCAAACCGAAGGGTGGGGTTTCTCCCTATGGCGGGAGATCGAACGAAGAAGCAGGATGGGCGGCATGAAACTAATCCTTAGAAAGTCAGCCGTCGTTCTGCTCGCCACCACACTCCTTGCTCTTGTTTCCGTGTTCACCTCAGGCTGTGGAACCGCCCGCGGATTCGGCCGCGACGTTGGCCATCTCGGTCAGGGCATCGAGCGCGCCGCCCGCTAGGACGCGCCGCCCGCTAGGATCTTCGGAACCTAGAAACCATCGCTGCCGAGTGTCCCGGCGATGGTCCACTTACCCCTCTTCTTTTCCAGGACATAGTATTCGTAGGCCCCGGCATCTGCCAGGCCCACGGCCACCGTCGCTCTCTCGCCGTCGTTCTCCGTTTCCACAAAACGCCAGTTTTCCCAGGTGTTCTCGAACTTCAGGCGGATGTCGACCTGACGATCGGAGATTTGCGGCGAGCCTGCCATCAGGGTGTCTCCGCTGCCACGCCGGAACTCGCCAATCATGTGGAGATATACCAGTTGGGCCGGGGTGGAATTCTGACTTTGGGACTCATTGCTGAAAGTGACGGGGAATTTCCGATCGTCCATGGCAACCTTATTTCCGGTCAAACGTAGGTAGACAAGATTCCCGGCGACGACCAGGAGAAGCAGCAAAACTATTCCGCCAACAATAGCCACCACCTTTGTCGAAGGCGTTTTCGCGGTCCGGACTGGAGTCGGTGAAAATTTCGCGTCAGTCACCGCGGCAAGCGGGAGATCGTTTACCACTTCCGAAACCGGGGCTCCGCATTCGGAACAAAAGGCCGAGTCCGGAAACAGGGGCGAACCACATCCGGAGCAGAAACGGGGAGGTTCGGTTGTTGACGAGGTGGAATCTGACAGATCGCTCATGGTATGGAATGAATCATCTGTCCTCGCATCTGACTACGCAGATGATGTCGTTTCATCGGCCCGATCCGGCTGAATATTTATTCCCTGCCTCTGAGTGGACTTGCGAAGCGGGAAGAGGTGACGAAACACGCCGACGACAACTTTTCCGCTTCCACCGCGGAACTCCGATTGATCGAACGACGAAGCCCCGGCCCTCCTGCCCGGCAAAAGCACCGGGAGCCCGAAGCCAAAGTTCCCCCCCGAATTCCGCAGAGCGACTGTTCATTTCGAAAAAATGCGGTGAAGCGCCTCCAAGATCAGCACGGACAAAGACAAGATAGGGCGAGCCATTGGACGGAGAATAGACTATTTAAAGGAAGACACTGTTTCCGGTTTCCCCCAACCATGAATCGTCGACTTCTTATTCTCGCCGCCGTCCTGGCCGCAGGAGGCCTATTGGGACTTATCCTGCTCCTCACTGCTCCCCGGGCTTTCTTCGCGATGCTGAATCTCCTCGGTATCGTATTCCTCGTGCTCGGTGCCCTGACCATGATCGTCACCTTGCGAAAAGCCAAGGCGGTAAAGCCGCTCGCCTTGGCGATCTCGGCGGGAATGGGTCTGCTGACGGCAATCGTGGTCTCCACTTTCACCCCGGTATCTTCATCCGTAATCAGCGGATTCTCCGCCTTTCTCCTCGGCGGCTTGATCGGATCAGGATGGGCCATGACCAGTGAACTACTCCTCGAGAATGGCCACATTTGCAGCCGGGGAAACGCCTGGTATTTGCTTGTGTGGGCGCTCATGCTCGCTCTCAACCAGAGCGTCACACTCCTCATGGGGCGCCCCCCTTCCGTTGGTCTCATGCTTGTCTGGTGCAGTGCCGGCCTCCTTCTTGGACAATCTGCAGTGACTTTTCTGCGTTATCGAAAGCTTGCCCTTCAGACCACAACACCTCAGCACACGACGCTTTAGTCCGACGTTTTCGTCTTTAAACTCCAACTCCAAATCCCCATGTCATTCTGCTCGAATTGTGGAACCAAAATCACGGCTGAAGACAAGTTCTGCCCGGAGTGCGGCCACCCGAATGAAGCACAACATTCGTCGGTCGCGCCGGCAACGATTTCGGCACCGCACCCGGAAGCCGGCGCCGCCGCGCCCCAAACGAGAACGATTCCGTCATCCTCTGTCGTTCCCGGAGCCACTCCCAAACTAAAGAAAAAACTCTCCGGCTGCGCCATCGCGGGCATCGTCGGCGGATCGCTTCTGGCGCTTTTCATTATTCTCGGACTTGTGATTTTCGGAGTGGTCTATTCAGCGAGTTCCGGGGCCGTGGAGGCGACCCGGAACCACCTGACATTCCTTAAGAACGGTAATATCGAAGCCGCTTATGCCGGCACTTCGAGCGGGTTCCAGTCGGCAACTTCCCTCGACCAATACCGTCAGTTTGTCTCGTCCTACCCCGTCCTCAGCGACGTCGTCTCCTCCAGTTTCAGCGACCGATCCGTCGAGAACGGAGTCGCCAACCTCAGCGGGACGATCACCGACAGCAGGGGGGCGGAGAGTTCTTTCAGGGCCAGGCTCGTCAAGGAGAATGAGACATGGAAGATCGTCGGGATCGATCTCACCGGAGGAAACTCCGACTCGTCCGGCAACCCGTCCGGGGGCAATTCCGATGTAGTATCCTCCGTCGGAACAATCACGATCGGGGCAGGACGAAAGCCCGACGGTTCCCTCATCAATCCCGGCCGTCCCATCCCCGTCGATGCTGCGGATCTCAGCGCTGACATTGAATTGATCAATCACCCGCTCGGTGAAAGGGTCCAGATCTGGATTGAACAGGGCACCAATCGAACCGAGGCCTTCGAAGCCACGGTCGAAGGGGCAGGCAACGGAAATATCACCTTCGACCTTCCGCTGGCCAATATCAAATTCCCGCAGGGCCAGTATCTCCTCGTCGTCACTCTCGCGGAGGAGAGGCGCTTCACGATGGGGTTTGAACTTCGGTAATCACCTCTTGAAATGAGCTTTTGCATCCAGTGCGGCGAACCATTGAAAGAAGGGGCACACTTCTGTCCCGCTTGCGGCGCGAAGGCGGATCGAACCAACACCCCGGCGGTGACTTCGACAACACCCGATAGACCGGCTTCTGCGCCCCGGGCCGTTCGCCCCTATTGGATCGCCGGAGCCGCAGGCTGCGCTGGTATTCTTGCGCTCGGAGTGATCATCTTCTCTCTGCTCTATTGGGTTGGCAGCCGGAAAAAACCGACCCGCACCTCAACACCATCAATTGTAACCCCATCCGCCCCTCCCTCTACAGGTACGGCAGAGATTCTTTTTCGTGAAGTAGCGCACCCTGACTACAAACTCTTCTACGAGATCCCCTCGGACTGGGAGGAAACGGGGGCAAAAGGACTCTATCAGGCGACACCACCCTCCACTCATCCCGACGCCAGGCAGGTCTGGGCGCGGGTCCAATCCGTCCCGAAGGGACAACAGAAAGCCGAAGACGCCGTCGCCAAGGCCCTGGGAAAATGGCTCGAAGCGCTGCCCGGACTCGAAATCGACAGCACCTTTCCCATGCTCACGCGCCCGGGCGGCGAGGTCGTGAGAGACGCGAATTCGGTCGGAAAGGATGAGATTCTCATCTTCAGCACCATCGTGCATCTGCGCTTTACCGAGCCTGCTTCCGGCAAACGCTGGCGCGCTATCTTTGCCGCCTCACATCAGGCGGACGGTCGCTCCTCCCATACCTACCTCACAGGGATCGCCTCGGTCGAGGACCGCTGGGAGGACTTTTCTCCCGTTTTTCTCCGCCTCCTTGCTGGAACAAAAGTCGTTCTCAAACCCAAATGAAAAACGGCTCTCACTGCGGCACTGAGATCAACGGTGCAGATCGCTTCCGTCATCGCGGTGGAGCCACATTGTCATCCCTCTGGAACATCGACGAATCCGCGGCCGAATTTCGGTTTTCGATGGGGTTCTTGAATTAGACACGCATCACACATGACGACTTATACGAATCACGTTTTATTCCCACCACACTGCCGGACACTCGTTCCTGTTATATTGTTAGTCATTTTCGCGGCCAACATTTCCGGTATCTCATCCGGACAGACGAGTGAAACAATTTCAGCCGATCCTGCCCTGCCGTCGACTGGGCACTCCCTTATTACCCCCCTGTTTTCTCAGGTTGCAGCGGGAGGAGGGACTCGCGATATCAAAACCATGCCCGACGGCTCGAGAAAGATGCGCTGCCCGGCCTGCGGAGAGTATCACCTGGATGTTCCCGCTGACGTTCCCGAAGCGGAAGCCGTCCCTCCTGTTCCCGTGATTCCTCCACCCTCAATCGGGGTGCCTTTCGATTCCCTTGATGCAGGACCCCCCAATGGGGCGCAATCGCCGTCAGACGATACCCTGCGGGACGAGTCACCTGATAAATCAGGAGCCAGAATGCATCCTGTTCCCGCGCGTCCAAACCCTTCAGATTATCCGCACGCGTTTTGACAACCTGAACCACCTTTTTCAACTTCCGCCTCTTCGCGTATTCGAGGAGTAACACGTCGCAGATACAGTCATCGATGGTCACGATCTTGCGAAGCTGCGCTTCGGTGAGCGGTAGAGTCAGATCGTGCTGAATAGTGTAAAAGAGAGCGTGTGCGATCGCGTCGGGATAGATACCCGCCCATCTTTCATTTCTCTAGTCTGCGGAGGCGTTCCTTTCCCGATTTCATAGGCTTTCATGCCCGATTTCACATCAGCAATCGAGTTTAGAGGCACCGTGTCTTTCTCAATTTTCGCCATCAAACCTCCAGTTTCACCCGACTTGAGGGCTTCGATGTTGATGATAGCGTCCGGCTGTGACAGGAACTGCGATTTCGGCGCGTCAACAATTAGTTCAGGCCCCGTAGTCCATTCGAGAAGCTGCACGCGTTCAGTTTTGGAATGGGCGGTTCCTGTGTGGAAAAGCACTATGGCGGCGTCCACGTCGGCACTTGCGAAAACACGAGAGTAAAAGTTAAGAATCGAGACCTTGGACTGCGCCAATACAAACTGGCGCAGCTTGCGGTTGGTATTGATGGTGAGCCAATTGTTGGGAGTGATGAAGCAGAGGATGCCTTGCTTGGTCAAAGCGCGGCTGCCAGCTTCGATGAAGATCGGGTAGAGGTTCACCTGATACTCGGCCAGAGAGTAGTTCGCATAATAATAGTCTTTGGCGGCTTGGGTAATGCCTTTGGCAGCGCTGTCACGTGCGAAGACATAGGGAGGATTGCCGATCACGATGTCGAAGCCGTCAGCGAGCGAGCGACCGAACATCCAGTGCGGGTCGAAGAAATCTGCTGACGATTGCGGATCGAAAGGATCCCATTCGGCGATGTGTTCCGACTTCTTCCGCGACATGAGGCTTTGGGCCAGAAGATCCGCCATTTCCTTGCGGAGAGCTTTTAGTTTGCCTTGAACGGCTAGTTTTTGGTCGCGGCGCTGGATGGAGAAGTGGCTGTGATAGAGTGTTTCGATGTCCGCTTCGATCTTGTAAACACGAGGATCGACCAGCTCCATTTGATCCAGCTCCGGGAGCCCAATTAGCGTGTTCGCGGCAACGAACTTGGTCTCTAGGTTCGGCAGTGGGCGGATGCCGTGGTTGTCCTTTTTGTTCCGATTGGTCTTCTGGTCGCAGACTAGGGAGATGAAGAAGCGGAGTTTGGTGATCTGGATGGCAATGGGCTGGATGTCGACACCGTAGAGGCAGTTTTCGATGAGGTAGAGTTTGCGTCCGTAGTCGTCGTTGTTGTCGGAGAAAGCCGCTTCGAGAGCTTCGCGCATGGGGGCGGAGTCGAGCTTGGCGAGCTGGGTCTGCTTCCAGCGTTCGTTGTCAGGATCGAGCTTGCTCAAGATATAGACCAGCTTGTGGAGGACGCCCATAGGGAAGGCACCCGAGCCGCACGCGGGGTCAAGGATTTTCAGGGCGTCGATGGCAGCGATTAGAGTGGCAACTTGGGTGGGGGTGAATGTGTGCGCCTTCTCGGTGTAGGCGAAGAGAGGGTCGAGGCCGGCGCGGGCCTCGGGTTCTTTCATGCAGGCCTTTTCCACTAGGGAGCGGGTGAAGTGGGCTTTGAGGGATTCGTCCACCATATAGTCCACGATGGGGCGCGGGGTATAGAAGGAGCCTGTCTGCTTGCGGGCGGTAGTCTTGGTTTCTTCGTTGTAGGAGGCGAGGAGGTTTTCGAAGACTTTGCCGAGGAGTTCGGGGTCGAGGGCAATTTCCTGATCGATGGGGGTGTTTTCGACGATGGTGAACTTGTAACGGTTCAGTATGGTGATGAGCCCGGTGACGCGCTCGGCTTTGCGTTTGGTGTCGCCGTAGGCAGTGGAGAGGTCGGCGGTTTCGCCGCTGTCGAAGAAAAGTCGGTCGGGGATGTGCGGGCGCTTTTTGGCATTGCGGGAGAAGCCGTCGAGGTAGCGTTTTTTGTCGGTGCCTTCCTCGGTACGATCGAGACACTCGAAGAGGCCGCCATTGAGGAAGGGGATGTCGGCGAAGTGGGCGAGGGCGACCTCCGGCTCGTCGCGGAAGAGGGCCTCGTAGCGGTAGAGGTTGTTTACGTCGTAGGTGGCACGGTTTTTGGCGAAGCCTTCGTCGGTGGCGAAGATCCTTTCCGCCGGGATATAAATATCCACGGGTTGCCTCCGTTAAAGAACGTGTCGACGCGCCATTTCTGGGTCGTGTTCGGGTGGTTTCGTCTGGTCCATCGTAGGAGTTTCTTGAACAGCTTATGGTCCAGCGTGCTAAAGTCTCGCTTGCTGTTGTGGGGGCTGAAGTAGTTCGCCCAGCCCCGGATCATCGGATTGAGTCCGTAGATGATCACCTCCTGGGGGGTGGGGGCGCCTCCGGCTTCCCGGTGTGCCCTCTCTGCGTTTCGCTTCTTGTTTCGGAAGGTCGCCTCAATGACCCCGGCGCATTTCTGATAGATGCGCTTCTGGGCCTCCTTGCTGGGCCCGATATGGGTGTGAATCCCTTTAAAGTAGGGCTTCTTTCTGTATTTTCCGACCCGGTGTTGCCGGATGTCGCAGCCGAGGAACGTGAAGCCTCTCGATCTGTCCGCTGCTGGTTCCAACGTGTGGCACACTTTCGTTTTTGCCATGCTGAGGCTCAAGCCCATGGGGGCGAGCCAGTTGGTAATAAATATCCGTGATTCGTCGATCACGTCTTTGGTCTCGTGCAGTATGACAAAGTCGTCTGCGTAGATGATGATCCGGGGGCTCTTCCGGACTTTCTCGCCGTTTATCACCCGCCGTGGTGGAAACGCCTCGATGAGGTCGTCCTCCATTCCGCAAAGGGCAATATTGGCGATGAGGGGGCTCAGGGGCCCTCCTTGGGGGGTGCCGAGTTCTGTCGAATTGAAGACCTCTCCCTCCATCATTCCTGCCTTGAGAATTCGCCGGATGGATTCCTCCATCTCCGGGAAGGTATCGAGCTTCTTCAGGGTGGCCTCGTGATCGAGCCGGTCGAAGAATTTCTCGATGTCTCCGTCGAGGACCCATTTCGGGCCCCGCTGGATACTGAGCCGAATGTTGCTCAAGGCGTCATGGCAGTTCCGCCCTTTCCTGAAGCCATACATGCTTCCGGAGAAGCGGGCCTCCCATTCGGGTTCGAGCGCCATTCTGATTAGGTGTTGATGGGCGCGGTCGGCTATCGTAGGGATACCCAAAGGTCGGGTCTCATTGGACCCGGGTTTCGGGATGGCCACCCGGCGAACCGGGTCGGGCTTCTTCGACAATTTCAGACCTTTCGCCAGCACCAGTTTTTGGGTGTCGGACAGGTTGCGCCTGCCGTCCACGCCTGAGGTCCCTCTACCCTTCCCTTTTTCCGCCGCGAGGCGGACGGCCAGGTATCGGGCAGAGAAGGACCGGACCAGGTGTCTCTGATGTTTGTGCATTTCATCGCGCTTGCCCTCTTTCGATGCCCGGAATATCCGCCTTTGGATCTCGAAGACACGTCTCTCTGCTTTCGCAAAGTCAATGTCTTCGCTACTCGAATGGCCCAGGGATGAGTCCATTTTATCCTTTCAGCAAACCTGATAACGGTCCCATGTTCGCCGTTCACTTTTGGGGAACCAATTGCATTGTCTGGCAGGAATCGATTTTTCGGAGCCAGTTCGTTGATTGTAAGAACCAGGAAGAAATTGCAGAGGCTTTCGCGCGATTTCTTGATGGTTTGGTTTAGGAGAAGCCCACCACTCATGACCAGCATCGCCGCAATTGTCTTTGCCGTTTCCATCATTTTTGTCTCCGGCAGCCTCTCAACGTGGCATCTCCTACGTAAGAGAGAGGCGCGGGCACTTCACCCGCCCGATACCGTAATCCGCTGCGACGAACCCTTGTTTGCAGGCCGGTTCAACAGCGACCAGCGGCATTTTCTCGACTATCACCGGAAGGAGATTTTTCTGAAGTCGACTCTCTGATGCCACCTTCTGATTCATCATTCCAAGTTTGCGAACTTTATATCTCTTCGTTGCCGGTAGCTCTTACAATTCCCCACGACTCTTCAACTCGTTCTCTTCTGACCAGTGGGCGCGAACTAGGGCTCCTTCGAGACCGTTCCATGCGTTGAATTCTTCCCGCCCCTCGAGTCCCCAGGTGTACGCTTCCAGAGCGGCATGAAAAATGAGCGGAGCAGTGTCAAGAAGCCGAATTCCACTGCCAAGGAACGGAGGAATGAGGAACGCTTCGGTGATCGGATTCCCGTGGAGAAACTCGTTGCGGAGAGCATAGAGCTTTTTGTAGAGCTGCTCCAGCACATCCGGGTTCAAGTTCTGGTCCTTTCCTTCTGCTTCGTACGCCAGTTCGTGGGCATCCAGACGGCGACGGGCAATGAGGTTGGTCACATGATGAACTCTCACGCCATCACGGGAATCCGGGGCGGCAAGTGTTTCAAGTGCTGAAACCCAGAATGAGCAATGCTTCCCGTGATCGTATATCGGGTTCTCCATCATTTGGGGAACCCGGCATGCCTCGTAGGCTACCGAAAGGGCGCGCATCAATTGATGATCGGGCCTCGCCGCATCTCCCGAAACGTGGATCCGATGCCACGACTTCACGAGGAGTTTCAGGAGCGTGGAGTCACATTCGACATGGGTGAATGAGTTGACCGAGAGGTAGGGGTGGGTGAAACCTCGAAAGCCATCGAGATTCGATGTCATGAAGTTCTGTGCCGCTCCCTGATACATCAGGTGCTTCCCGTCATTGTTCGGCCAACGCGGAAAGAAGTCAAAGTGGTCGGTTTCGCGATAGAAAAACTTATTTAAGCACCCGATCGAATGGATCCAACCGAAGCACGCGCACGCCACTGCAACGCAGTTCCGAGCATCCACCATCGCCGACCAAAGGTCCTTGAACTGATGGGGCTGCCGGAAAATGACGACTGAGGGACGAAACGGAGAAGGCAGGCAGTGGGCGAATCCCTCCATCAACGCCTTCGCCGCCGGGTTCGCTTGAGTAATCGCCTCTAGACGCTCATCTGCTCCTGCTGCGATAACGATGTCACCGAAATCGAAAGGTGAGCGAAGAATGACGTTCGGCATAAGCAGTCCGAAATTCCATTTCGTCACGGTCGCGTCGCCGGGGTTCCCATCCATCTATCGCAGCTTCATGGAGAATCGATTTCGCCGCAAGGTTTCGTTATGGCGTTGCTGATGGGTGCAGATGGCAACATCCTGGGCATTGGTCTTGACGCCTATGCTGCCAAACCTAATCTTTCGTCCATGATTCTCCCATGACCGAAATTTCATCAATCTATCGGGAAGCCCGGCAACGCATCTGGCCTATTTTGAAGCACGAAATTCATCGCGACGAGGACGTTATCGAGGCGATGAAATCCTTATCAGAGCAATTGAGGGAAACCATCTCCCTATTTCTCCAATGGCGATCTCTCGATCTCCCCGCCCCATTCCTTCAGCACCTCTCCGCCTGGGCAGGCCTCTTCCAGGAAAGTCGGGAACTAATCGAAGCTGCCGAAGACTTGGGACTCTTTGCCCCTATACACGAACCGGAAGAGCCGTCTATCGCGTTTGCGCTGCTAGGAATGGCAGCTGAAGCCGCAGGTATCGCTGGGTTGGGCCGGGAATTTATGAGAATGAGCGGCATGACCGAAGTGAAAAAGCGGGAACAGGCAAGGATCGATGACGAAATCAAAGCCCATCGGAAGGAAGGCACAAGGCTGGAAAAGAACCGAGTGAAGCTGGAGCGACAGTTGCGCAGCATCGGAAAGAAGTACGTGCCCAAATTTCGAGCAGCCGACTATGTTTGGCTTCGGAAGAGAAGCGGAAACGGGCCGGAAGCTTCCAGTTATCATTCAATGGGACTGTCGAATGGTGCCATTGCAGAAGTACTGAGAAGCCTGCCAGGCGGGGAAAGACTCTCAAGTATCGAACTTCTCCACGAAGCCGGCCTGCCGTTCATCATCGCCGGTGCCGAGTCTGAGGGCTTCCAACTCGTCCGAACGAGCCTTGAAGGGACAGGTATTCTCTCAACCGAAAGAGGGGCCTTAACTCGGGATGAGGTGATGGCGTTCGTGTCGCGATTCCTCGAAGAGGAGCCCGGATGGTTCGCCGGTGCGGAATGGAAAGTGGTGCGGGGAGAATGAGTGGCGGGCAGATAACCCGGACTACTGCGGGCGCCCCTAAGGACCCAATCTGCGGGAAAAGTGTGGCAAAACCTAAATTTGGGGTTAAATTCCCGCGCTTGAGTCTTGACACCCAATCCCGGGAGCCCCAAAAAAGGCAATCCGAAAATTCTCCCGAATGGAAACCAACGCAGTTCGCTACTCCAGCCCCGCACTCGCCGAAAAGATCGCTCAGAACTACGGAAGCACCGTACGAAAAGTTCAGGTCACTATGGTGGGTGCCGACGACGTGTCCAAGCTGATAGCAAAGGTCGAAAAGGCCCGCGCCAATGCTCACACGAAGCCGATGAAGCTGGACTGAGCCCTAGAGTCTTCAACCATGTCGCGTCTAGCTCCGGCGACCGCCATCAACGTCGTCGCGACGGATCGGCCGTTTTCCAGTTTCGCTTTCACTGAGGCTCACTTTGCCGGGACTGCGCCGATCCGCCGAATCTTTTCGCTCGGTCGTGGTCACGGCGCCCGCACACTAGTCATTGAGGACGTTCCAGCCGCTGTGGCTGTCGAAGATGAGAATACGGAACTCACGGAGCTGAATCCAGACTACCGGATGGGCGGTCTGAAGCGAATCTCCTTCTGGAAAGAGCCATTCTCCGATAGCGAGAGGATCACCTCTCTCGGGGACGACCACTGCCTCGGCTACGCCATTCTGAAGCGTGATCTCATTCCCTCCCGCGGGGTGGATCGGTGGCATGTTTTCGAGGCGGTTTTCGTTCAAAATTCACATGAGCACAATTACTGCCCCGCAGGCTACCGTTTCCCGTTTCGCGCCGGAGGTAAAGAGTTCACTGTGCGAGGATGCCTCTACGCCCAGCAGAACAATCTGAACAAGGCCTGTGCGCAGGTCGCCCTGCGAAGTCTCTGCGCCACCTACCTCGGAGACGCCGACCTCACCTATCGGCGAATCAACGATCTCGCTAGCGGCGGGGATCCGAATTTCAATCCAGCAAACGGGCTGGATTCGGTGAAAATCGCCAAGGTGCTGGACGGC
Organism: Akkermansiaceae bacterium UBA2381; assembly: GCA_002344215.1. Lineage (GTDB taxonomy): Bacteria > Verrucomicrobiota > Verrucomicrobiia > Verrucomicrobiales > DEV007 > Arctic95D-9. The sequence continues at coordinate 87,179 of DDSV01000054.1, read as the reverse complement.
CTCGGGATTCCTTTTTTTGATCTCAACTACCTCGCGGACCCGACTCTGCAAAGGGATTTCCCTTACCAGAAACTCGTCTACAGCGGCATCGAGACCGGGTGTGGCTCTCTTCTTGCCTTCAAATTAAGCGGTCCGAGCGCCCCGGCTGAGGGACACATCATTCCCTGTTTCGGGCACACCTTTAATGAGGATGCCTGGGGCCCCCATGCCGACGTGATGTATTTCACTGTTGGCGCACAAATCGCCTACGTTCCGAGCCGTGCCTGGACGAGCAGCTTCATCGTCCACGACGATAACCTCGGGGCGAATCTCTGCATACCGCAGTCCTTCGTAAAGGACGAGAACGCCGGCTACGCGGTCGAGTTGCTGCCGAAAGGCTACTCCTATTCCGGAGCCTTGGCGGAGATCGTCGCCTCGGACTACTTTTATTCGCTGCTGCCGGCTGTGTTCAACACCGGTCGGGGGAATCTCTGGGTGAACCGCCTGATCCACTACGTGACCGACCAACGCTTGATTCTTCGCTGCGTCCCAATCACCGTGAACGGTTACCTCGAATACCTTGGAAAGGCAGAGGACTGGGAGCACGAAAAGGAGAATCCCCAATCGCTCGAAGACCTCACCGCTTTGAAGCCGGAGAAACTCTGGATGATCGAGGTCTCTGTTCCCGAGGTTTTTTCGACAAACAAGCGAAAGTTGGGAGAAATACTTCTCGATGCGGAGAATCCCCTTTCAGATCAAGTGGATGGCACCAGTTTCGTGCTTGCTCGTTTCCCCGAGTGCTACGTGTTCTTCGATTCGATCTCCTCCACCGGCCAGCCCTCTTTCCTGACTTCGCCAAGCAATTTCAAGTCGCATCTGCCGTTGCTGACCCGTTGAGTTTTGGCGAAAGCAAGCCCGATTCGCCCCACCGCTACTTGCCCATGAACTCGCAATTCGAGAACGCTCTGAAAGACAACCTGGCAAAGCGGTCTGTCGGAGCCTCGGCTTTGCGGAACCAGGGGAGGAAGGGGATGATCAAGGCCGTCCATCGATTCCTCGGCGGAATCCGTCCGCGTGAACTCCTGGCCCTCCGCAGCGAGAGGGCCTTCAAACGCTGGCTCGATGATCGCACCGAAGAGCTTGCTCGCGAGGTGGGCAAGAGTCACGGCCTGCAATGGGGTTCCGCTCGAAAGGCACTAAACTTGTGGCTTCGCGATCTCGTCTACAATCACCAGTTCCGTGAAGCATACGGACTCGGGCGGTTGGAGCCTTGGCTGGAGGTCCCGCTCGACAGTCACACGGCCAAATTCATTCATCGGAGGTCAATCCAACCGCTCCCTGATTGGACGGCAATCAAGGAGGTGACGCCGGACTTCTCGACGGCATATCAGCTTGCAGCCCGTGCCCTTGTCAGCTCCCGCGAACTCGCTTATCTGGCCCATCCAGTGCATCTCGACCTTGTGGCATGGCAAATGTCCTCCAATTCGTCGGAATTGTGACGGAGCGCTCTACCCCACCTGCCGCTGTGATCAGTCTTGCTTCCGATTCAGATGGCTTTTCATCGGCACAGCTCGCGACGCGTCGTAATCAAATCCTTCCCCGATCCTTGATCTCAAACGCAACTCCCACCAGACCGCGCGTTTGGTCGCCGCAGTAGACTGCTCACCGGTTTTTCACTCAGTCCTCGGTCTTCCTCGGAGGATGGTCACCTCACCCACGTCGTCTTTGATGTCCTTCGCGACCGTGATCCGCACGAGACCAAGTTTCAGCCTTTCCAAGGCTTTTTCCCCCTCGCGGAAGCAGTCATCTGCGGCCTTTCTGCATTCTTTCCGACTCATCCAACCACCGAGGTGCTCCTCCCACTCATCCGGTCCCCAACTTAGGAACTCTCGTGCAAGCCGGATCGGGATTTGCACCAGGACGGCATCTTGGCGGCTTTCGTTCTCAGCTCTGAATACGGCATCTTTCAGGCGCTCGAGCGGGTTTAGAAACTCAAGCGCGTTTAGCGCTGCATCGACTTCAAGCGGGATCGGAGTTTTGCCCGTTTCCCACCGCTGAATAGTTGGAAGCGAACGTGCCAATTGCCCGGCCAAGCCGGTTTGACTGAGTCCCAGTGCAGCGCGGCGACTCTTAAGGTCTTTCGGAGTAAGGTCTTTCATTATATCAAAATGATACATCAATCTGATATAATTCAAAAACTTTTTTTCCGCCGCCGTGATGGATTCCTCCCGCCCCTCTCCCCAGTAAAAATCCACCCCCAAAACCGCCATAATTCTATGAGTCGGAGGGTATCTACCACCGCCTCGATTCGATTAACCCACTCGAACCAAGTAGAACATGCCCAGATCCAAGCACTATTCTCCGGAGATCGAACGATTTCTGGTCTCCTGTCTCTACCACGAAGCTCGTGAGCGGCGCATGCCGATGACGCGTCTCGTGGACGAACTCCTCCGGTCGGCCCTGACGGGTTCCACCGGCTGGCAGCAGGCCGAGATACAGAACTCGATCAGGGAGAACCCCCATCAGGATCACCCTTCGCGGTGATCACCACCCTAACCAACCCCCGGTTCACGCAGAGCCCGGCCCATCGGCCGGGTTTTTTTGTGCCCGGATCACCGATAAATCATCCCCTAACGAAAGGAACACACCCCATGGCAGTCAAACTCATCGCCAACTACGCCAAACGACTCGGTCTCCCCGGCTACAGCTCCCACCAGTTCAGTGTCTCGGTCGAGACAGAACTGACGGACCTCGGCCAGGTGCAGGGCGAAGCCGCGAGGCTCTACGGTCTTCTTCAAGACTCCGTCGATCGCGAAATCCAGCAGGTCGGCTTTGTCCCCGGAGACGAATACGGACTCAAGGACAATGTCGGTCTCCGCCTGGAGAACTCCTCCGGCACCCACCTCGCCACCGGCCGCTGGTCCTGCTCCGACAAGCAGAAGGAACTCATCCTGAAGCTGGTCACCGAGCATGAACTCGAACGGGACACCGTCGAACAGCTCGCCCTCGACCGTTTCGGCGCCGGGGTCAAGCTGCTCAACAAGCTCCAAGCCTCCGGTCTCATCGGAGAGCTGCTCGAGCTCGTCAACAGCACACCCCGCCATCCCGGCCCCAACGGTTCCCCGAAACGGTCCGGGAATGGCAGCAACGGAAGCAACGGTCATGCCCCGGCCACCCGGAAGGGAGGTCGGGCATGATAGGCGCCCCGCTGCCACTCGTTGCTCTCCCGAGCGATCCCCAGTCGGGGCCGCTCGATTACCTCTCGGCATCGCGCTTGAAGTGCTGGCAGGAATGCCGGCTTAAATTCTTCTTCCGCTATGTGGAGAGGTTGCCCTCGTCAGCCAGCCCGGCCCTCTTTGTCGGCAAGGCCATCCACCACGTCCTCCAGCAATGGAACCTCGCCCGGTGGCGGGGCCAGCCGGCGGATGCGGACACCCTCAAGCCGGTCTTCGACTCCTATTGGGAAAACAAGCCCGAAGAGGAGGACATAGCCTGGGAGAACTCCGAGTCCGACCAACGCGAGAAGGCATGGGGCATGCTGGAGCATTATTTCGCCCACACTCCCATCCCGCTTCAGGAAAAGCCCGAGGCCGTCGAAGTGATCGTGGAACGCGATCTCGATGCCCACGGACTGCCTCCGCTGCGGGGCGTCATCGACCTGGTCAGGGCAGGGGGGTGCATCGTCGATTTCAAGACGAGCGCCCGTTCCCCCGACGAGGGCATGGCCGCCCTTCTTCACGAAACCCAGCTCTCCACCTACGCCCTCCTCTACCGGGAGGCGACGGGGAAGGAAGAATCGGGCTTCGAGTTGCAGTTCCTCATCAAGACCAAACAACCCAAGCTCGTGGTGACCTCCCTGCTTCCGGTTTCCCCGGATCAGGTGCGGCGTCTCCTACGGCTCATGGAGAGCTATGTCGCCGGGGTCGAGGCGGAGGATTACATCCCTTCGCCCGGACTCCACTGCAGCTACTGCGATTACCAGTCCGAGTGCCGTGCCTGGCACTGACACCCCACATCAAATCCAACCCAAACATCAACCACATCCGGGAAGGGTCGGTCGCCGAAAAGGGCGGCCGACCTGACCCTCTCTCATTACCAACCCAACCCTATTCAATGATCATCACCCCTCCACTCCTTACTCCACCCCGTCGTGCCGCCACCAAAGGCATGCTCCTCCACTGCGGTGCCACCACCGTGAGCCGGGAGGTCGTCTTCGAGACGCCCACCCCGTCCTCCACCGAAACCTGGTATCCTCTCGCTCACCGAGACCTCATCCACGAGGTCGAGGAACAGCTTGAGGGTGCCGGTTTCCTCCTTGAGGCCGAGTCGCACGCCCTCAGCCATGAGGGCAATCGCTACTTCGGTGTCTTCGAGGTCAGCTTCCCGGACCGCACTGTCTCGGACTACCACTGGATCGTTGGTCTGCGCAACAGCCATGACAAGACCTTCCCCGCCGGTCTCGTCGCGGGAACGCATGTCCTCTGCTGTGACAACCTTGCCTTCACCGGCGAGGTGACGATCAGCCGCAAGCATACTCGCTATGCCGTCCGGGATCTGCGCCATCTCACCTCGAGAGCGGTAGGCCAGCTCGGAGATCGTTTCCGGGGACTGGATCGCCGGATCGAGGCCTACCGGACCCGGACCCTCGGCAACCCGACCGCCCACGACCTCATCGTCAAGGCGATCGATTGCCGGGCCATCACCCCGATCCAGGTCCCGCAGGTCTTGCAGGAATGGAGGAAGCCGTCCCACGACGAGTTCCTCCCCCGCAATGCCTGGAGCCTCTTCAACGCCTTTACCGAGGCGCAGAAGGGACTTAATCCCCACGCCATCGTTGCCCGGAGTCAGGCCCTGCACGGGCTCTTCGACGGGCTCGTCGGCATCAACTGAAAACCCCAAAAACCTCCCTTCCCCGGAGCAGGTCAACGAGGCCGCTGCCGTCGACAAGACGGGCCGGCCTCGCCTGTTTCGAGGGATCAACCTCAAACCCAAAACCATCCTAACAACCCTCCCTAAACCAACCTCAAAATAACCATGAAAAAACTCATCCTGTCCCTCGTCCTGCTCGGCCTGGTCGCCGTCTCCACCACCAGCTGCAATCTCATGGCCGACAACCTGCCCGAGGCGATTACGGTCGCCCCGCCCGATCCCGTGAAGCTGCTTGAGGAGAGACTCGAGGCCGAACGCGAACTCCGGGAAGAAGCCCAGGAGGAAGCTGCCGGGGAAGTCCTCCTCCGTGAACGGTGGCAACTTGCCGTTATCGCTCTGAGCGTGCTCACCCTTGTCGGCTTCCTCGCCGGCACCAGCATCGGATCCCGGGGTCAACGTCATGCAACCAAGGCCTGATTCCGACCCCGACTTCGAAGCCGAAGATTGGGATCACGCCTCCGTCGAGTTCCCGTCGTCCCAGGAGGGGCGGCGGGAGTTCCTCGCCGGATGGCTCACCCCTGATCATTGGAACCCGGTCCCCGTGCCTCGTCCCCGGATCGTCGCGAACCTCGGTGACTTATCATGGCCGGAGCGATCCAGTGAAGCGATCTGCTTCACCCTGCTCTCCGTCGAACATTGGCTCAGCCGCAGCGGATTCCTCCGCGAATGGCTGCGGCTCAATCTCTGGCTCGCCGTAATCCTCACCCTCTCCGTCGTCCTTCTCGTGCCGCCAGTCACGGCGCTGCTCGAGGGGGCGGCCGAGTGGTCCTCCCTCGGGGGCTCTGTCGTCGAGAACATCCATGCCGCCGTCATCAAGCTCCCGCCCATCGTCCTCGCCATCGCCTCCGTTCTCCTCGCCGCCGCCTTGCTGCAACGGCATTGGAACCAGCGTCGCCGGGGAGGGCGCTTCCGGGAGGATCAATACGAGGGCTATCGCTGAACTCCTAACCCTAGTCATTCCAACCACTATCTACCCACCCTTGATCTAAATGAAACCCACTCCCTCCCTTGTCGTCCGCGCCGGCGCGCTCCGTCCGGCCCTGGCCGCTCTGGCGAAGGTCGTGAAGAAAGGCCCGGCGGTTCCCGAACTGCTGCGCCATCTCAAAGTCGAGACGGTGAACCGGACCACCCTCCGGTTCACCACCTCCGACGGCGAGGCCTTCTTCCGCATCGACCTCCCCGCCGACATCAGCGAGAACACCGAGGCCTTCCTCGTGCCCCTCGACCGTCTCCACTCCCAACTCCGCGGAGCCCGGACCCAAGATCCCATCCCGATCCGTCCGAACAAGGCGCCCGCCGCTTCTACCTATCCGGAGCCGCCTCAGTTCCGGTCCACCCCGATCGAACTCGACTCCTTCACTGTCACGGCTCTGCGGCAGGCTCTGGCTTGTTCCAGCACCGATCCGACTCGCTCCATCCTCCAAGGCGCCTTCCTCGATCCTTCGGGAAAAGAGGGCGTTCGTATCGTGGGGACCGACGGCAGACATCTATTCCGGAGCCGTTCCTTGACCATCACCGGATTGAGGGAAGGCCTGATTCTTCCCGCACTGCCCGTGCTGGACAGCCCGCTCCTCCGGGCACCCGGCTTGTGGCGGCTTTACCTGCCCGGTCCACGAGAGAAAGAATGCCCTGAAGCCTTCCGGCTCGACGGGGGATCGTGGAGTTTGCTCGGAAAACGGATCGAGGGCAGCTACCCCAGCTACAGTCAGGTCATCCCCCGCGAGGCCGAGGTCAAGATCCGGCTCAGCATCCCCGAGACCCTGCGAGAGCCACTCCTCCACCTCGTTGAGAGGCTCCCCGGTCGCAGCCTCCGAAATCGGCCCCTCGGGATCCGGCTGGATCGAGAGGGTGTCAGCGTTCTCGCCCGGGAGAACGAGGAAGACAGCTACGAGCAGGTGCGTCTGCCTCAGGCCGAGTCGACGGGAGAGAACCTCACCGTGTTGGTGAATCGGGACTACTTTCTCCGCGCCCTGCGGTGCGGCATGACCCGCCTCGAGTTTATCGACGAGCTTTCTCCCGTCCGGTGCCAGGGCGAGACCGGACTCATGATCATCATGCCCGTTCGGGCGATCGGGGAAGTCCGGATCGAGCACTCGAGGCCCCTCGTCTTCCCCGAGGGAGGTCACCTTTCGCCCTCGCGGAAAGTGATTCAGCGCGGGTCGGCAGGACCCGAACCAGCGAGACCGCTCCCGGATGATACCCCCATGCCCGGGAAACCCGCCTCAAGGAAGCGGGAGTTGCGGACCCGACCCGAGTCAGAGGCAATCCCGCCCCCCGCCTTAGCGACCGCCGCCGAGACGGTCACCGAGATCCAGTCGGCCCTGAAGGCGGCCCGGTCGAAGCTTTCGCAGCTCACCGCCTTCCTCCGACTGAACCGACGGCAACAACGCGAGACCGAACGCGAGGTCCGCACCGCCAGGAAAGCCCTCCGCACCCTGCGCCCCGTCGAGCCCTAAGCCCCCGACCGGAAGAGAAGCCACCCCGGCCTTCGGGCCGGGGTGATGCTTCTTTTTTAGCTATTGGGGGGGGACGGATTGTAAAGAATCCGAAGATTCTCGCGACTGAAGGTAGGAGGAAACCGCTTGGTAGAGTTCTTTCGAGATTTCAGGGGTTCCAAACCAAGGACTCTGGTTAATTTCTAGAAATTCCCTTATAGAATCGTATATCGAAATATTTCGAGAAAAATCCCAGACCTTGATGTAGTGAGTCGACTTCTGGCCGGACCGAAACTCGAACACGACAGCGTTGCGATAGAGAATGCACCCTGTGCTGCGTTGGGATCGAAACTTGCTTTCGACGCGAACGACGTTGGTTAGGTCAACAAACGCCAAAATCTTCCGGGGAAGTTTCTGGAGTGATTGATCGTCGGAAACCGAAGCTATTGTATGGTCGCCGGTATCGTAGATCGTCAGTGCATCATTTTCGATCGTGAAGGATAACTTGTCTGAAACTCCGAGGGAATATTTAAAATCCCTAGTTTCTGGAGAATGTGGCTGGCGTCTCCTGAGGTTCAGAATCTGTGCGACTTCCCTGCCAATGTCGTTGTCTTGGAGGCGAAAGAACTTCTGCCAAAATTTAAGCGTGACGTTTCCATGTTCAGTAGACGTTTTTACCAAGGTGACCGAAATGAAGCTCAAAACCCAAATCCCGAAGCCAAAAAGGGCAGCGACAAAGATTCCACCAAGAACATCTCCTATGCCGTAATTTGTTCCTCCCTCGAAAAACATTATTACCGACCAACCTCCAAGGAAGACAAACCCCCAACATATAAGACTATAGAACCGATAGAGGAGCGGACGTTTCGTGGTGACGCTGGCCGACCTCACATCCTCGTAAAAAACAGTATGCTCACCATCGGTGACGCCGCCATCGATCAACGCTGATTCAATTTCGTCAATGCTAATCTTACTCATGATGCTTGGCAGAAATCCATCTCAGAGGAAGTTTCACCTTCCACGGTCACTATAGTGACGTAGCGCTGGCTACCTGTCAAAGCCAATGGTGGGTTGTTGGACGCCCATCAATCAGAGGAATTTTCCAGTGCTGTCGTCGCCCTGATCAAGCAGGCCCGCCAAGAGAAGGGGTGGTCCCAGGCGACGCTTGCCGGGAAGGCCGGAGTCAGTCGGAGCGGCGTCACCATGGTCGAGAACGGGGACCGGAGGCCGACCCTCTATTTCTGCCACGCCGTGGCTAGGGCTCTCGGACAGGATCTCTGGGAGTTTGTCCAGAAGGCGGAGCACGGCAGTTGAGATTGAGCGATTCTCGTCGCGCGCTGGACGCCCTGATTCCGAAAACCTGGACCGCAATTTGACAGCGCGGGAGTTGTCCTGCACTTTTCCCACGGAGTTCGGTTTCGCAACTCACTGGAAGCAGAGGCAGATTAGACGCTGTCATTAGCCCGACTTGATTGGGAACGTCAAGGCAACATAGATTCTGGCACTTTTTCGGCAACCAACTCGACGCCGACACGGGCATTCGCCCAGGCCAAGCCAGACACAAGCAAAGCCAATGGCCCCTTCAGGGAGGCCGACGGTCTGCTGTGTCTAGGTGCCGCCACCTTCGCCACGGTTTCCGCCGGTTTCTTTCTGGGGCTCAAGCCTACCCAGAATCACATGACCAAAAATTCAATTGTCGATCCCACAGAGATCGATGCCAACAGATACGCAGCACTCAACAAAACGATCATAGCCGGACTGACAACCTTCCTCGAAGTGGGAAGCGCCTTTGCCGAGATCAAAGGTCGACGCCTCTATCGCGTCGAGTTTGAAACCTGGGACGATTTCCTCAAGAAGAAGCACGGCTTAACACGCCAGCACGCTTCGCGCTTGATCAAAGCAAAGGAAGTCGTTTCCGAGCTGGAAGAGAAAATGTTACCAATTGGCAACATTTCCAGACTTCCGAACAACGAGGCCCAGGTCCGTCCGCTCTTCCGACTGAAGTCGCCGGAAGAGAGATCAAGAGCCTGGATCAACGCCGTCGAAGCCGCAGGTGAAAACCAGCCCACTGCGGAAGTCGTCTCCCAAGAGGTTCGAGCAATGCTTCCCGAAGTGGTGAAATCGCGAATCAAAAAGGTGAGCCGTGAGCCCACCAGTCAGGTAGGCGATCGAGAAACCGAGTCCGCCGTCCTGCACGATGGAAGCCAGGTCCCCGATTCACTCTGGGTCGAAGGTTACATCGACTCCGGGACAGCCCAGCGAAAACTCGACGAGATAGGAAATCAGCCTGCGCTAAAGCCCGAGGAAAAACTTTCACTCCAGAAGTTGTTCATCGATCTCGTCGCCGGGCTCAACACGCTACACGAAGAGCATCCGACCAAAGAGATGAGAAAGGGAATTTTAAGTCTCTTCCAATTGATCCTACCCAATCTTCACCTCGTTGTCTCTAAGCCGGGCGACTGGGAATCACCCTCAGATCAGTCTGAGTGACCGAAAAAAATCTCTTCCCGGGACCGAAGTCAGTAGCAAATGTCCCGGGGAGAGCTTCTCTCGAGAAAAAATTCTTCCGCTACGAAGAAAAAATCGACCGCCCGAAAAAGTGGCAGGTCAATGGCAGGTCGCCCATTTCAGAGCCCGGCCGGCTCTCAAATAAAATCCACAACTCCTTGAAGGAGAATGTGGTGGGCAGAGAAGGATTCGAACCTTCGAAGGCATAGCCAGCAGATTTACAGTCTGCCCCGTTTGACCGCTCCGGAATCTACCCGTTCACAAGGGCGGCGGAAACCGCCGAACTGCGAGGACGGCAAGATGATGGGATGAGGAGGATTTGCAAGGGTTTTCTTCGGAAATCCCTTCCCCTTCAGGCAATCCTGCCACTCGCGGAAAATCAGATCAAATCCTCAGCCACGACTGAGTTTTGCTCGCGTGTCGAGAGTGCCCTGGCCTGGTTCACCACGGCGTCTTCGTCACACTCATAACGATAGGCATGGCAATTGGGACAAATGTTGACCTTGCTGGCCACGATAGAATCACAACCCAGACACACCTTGTAAAGGGTGGGGTTTTTGACAATACGGCGGGCCCTCTTGGCACGTTCAGCTAAAGCGGTGTTCTCCTTTGACATGCGTCTGGGAATTTACCCGCGAAGCGCTTTTTTTGCAAGAATGAAATCCCAAATCTGCAATTTTATCATAAATATTATAAAATGTGCGAGGTATTCCGCTAAGCTTAAGTGACTTTTCACATTCCTGAGTCGTAAGCGGGAGGATTGTTGCTTTCTGCCCTGCGGAAACTGGAAATCCGGTTTCGAGCGTAGGCATTTGCCTGTAGTCTCCCGCTCCTTGAAACCTTCCAGCAATACCGCTCCGATTGACCTGCTGGCTGCGCCCCTGCGACGGAGCCGCCGGCTCTCGGCTGCCCTGAAGGCCGTCCCGCTGGCGACTCCGGAGAATCCGGCGGTCTTCGATCATGTGGCGGAAGCGGGGCAACCACTCTATGTGGCGGCGGCGATTACGGCCTGGCGCGAGGCGGGAAATCTCGACTCCGCCGTCTGGGTCCTCTGTCCTCAGGTGAAGGCGCAGGAGGTAATGCAGGGCGAAATCAGCGTCTGGGGGCACGAGGCCCTTTTCCTTCCCGAGTATGAGTGGGCCGGCTTTGAAGAGACGCTTCCTGATCCCGACTCGGCGGCGGAGCGGCTTGCGGTGCTGAAGGAGATTCACGAGATCACCCGGGAAAAAGGGGATGCCGTGGTCGTGCTCACAGCGGAATCGCTCGCCGAGGGGGCCCCTCCCCCGGGTTCACTCTCCCGTCAGGCGGAAGTCCTCACACCAAAAGACAAACTGGCTCTGGAGTCTTTTGCCGGAAAGCTGGAGACGGCTGGTTATGAGCGGGAGGCGCAGGTCTTCCAACGGGGCCAGTTCGCACTGCGCGGGGGGATCATTGATGTTTTTTCCTGGCATGCGGTCCATCCGGTGCGGATCGAACTGTTCGACGATGAGGTCGAGTCCATCCGCGAGTTCGACGTTGATACGCAGACTTCGATCGGTCGGGTCGAGTCCTGCGAGATTCTCCTGAGTGAGGCGAATATGGAGCTGTCAGGGCGCATTTCCGATTACCTGGGGGAGAATGATCTGATCATCGCAGTCGAGTGCGACAGCGAGCTCGCCCATGTCAGGATCAGCAGCGGGTTGACCGCGGAAGCGTCCGGTCCCGAGGACTTTGACGGGGCCTGTTTTGACAATCCTCTCGGCGAGTTTGGTGCCGGGGACTTTATTCTTCAGGAAGCCAGGAGGGAGGAGTTCTCCCGCCAGATCGCCGCCTGGAGGAAAGCGAAGTGGACGGTGCTGATGGCCTTCCATTCCGAGGGTGAAAAGGAGCGCTTCACCGAACTGATTTTCGAGAATGCGTGGAACGACGGATTTCTCAAGCCGATGATTGGCACGCTGAGCCGGGGGTTCACCATTCCTGACGCGAAGCTGGCGGTCCTGAGTGATGCGGAGATCTTCGGACGTTACCAGAACCAGCGGGGCCGACGCCGCTACCGCATCGCGCGGGAGTTGCAGGCCAGCAAGCAGGTGAGCGATCTCCGGGAATACGGCTACGGAGACCTCGTCGTGCATATTGACTACGGGATCGGAAAATTCCGCGGCATCCGCACGCGCGAGTCGAGTGACGGCAGCCAGGAGGTGCTGGAGATCGAGTACGACGAACAGGCCCGGCTCTTTGTTCCGCTGGATCAGGCGCATCTTGTCTCCCGCTACATCGGGACGGGGAAAAATGCCCCGAAGCTTTCCCGTCTCGGCGACAAACGCTGGTCGCGCATCCGGCGGGATGCTGAGAACTCCATCCTCGATTATGCCGGACGGCTCCTCTCCGTTCAGGCGGAGCGGGCTTCGCACCGGGGCTTTTCCCATCCTCCGGACAACAAGTGGCAGTGGGAATTCGAACACGCCTTCATTTACAAAGAGACTCCCGATCAGCTCCGCGCCATCGAGGACGCCAAAACCGACATGGAGAGTCCGAAGCCGATGGACCGGCTCATCTGCGGCGACGTTGGTTTCGGGAAAACCGAGGTGGCGATTCGCGCGGCCTTCAAGGCGGTCATGTCAGGAAAACAGGTCGCCATTCTCGCTCCGACCACAGTCCTCGCAGAACAACATTTCCGGAACTTCCGGGAACGGATGTCGGACTTTCCCATCAGCATCGAAACGCTGAGCCGTTACCGCACCCATTCGGAGCAGCGCACCACCCTGGCCAATCTGATCGCGGGTTCCACCGACATCGTCATCGGAACCCACCGGGTTATTTCGAAAGACGTGCAGTTCAAAAATCTCGGCCTGGTCGTGGTCGATGAGGAGCAGCGCTTCGGAGTCCAGCACAAGGAGCGGTTCAAGGAGATGTGGCGCTTCGTCGATGTGCTGACTCTTTCCGCGACGCCGATTCCGCGAACCCTTTACCTCTCGATGATGGGAGTCCGGGAGATGTCCATCATCGACACCCCGCCGCCGAACCGGCGTCCTGTCGCGACCACGGTCTGCCCCTACGATGAACGCATCATCCGTTCCGCCATCGAAAAGGAGATCGCCCGTCAGGGGCAGGTCTTTTTCCTGCACAATCGGGTGAAGTCCATCCAGGGGGTGAAACGACGCATCGAAGCCCTCGTTCCCGGAGCGCGGGTCGAGGTCGGTCACGGGCAGATGGACAGCGATGAGTTGGAGGACGTGATGAGCCGCTTCATTCGGCACGAATTCGATGTCCTCGTCTGCACCACGATCATTGAAAGTGGCGTTGATATTCCGAATGCCAACACCATCATGATTGACCGGGCCGATCGTTTCGGGCTGGCCGACCTCTATCAGATTCGAGGCCGGGTGGGCCGGGCCGACCGGCGGGCCTACGCCTATCTGATGCTGCCGCCCGACATGCTTACGGTGGGAGACGCGCGAAAGCGGATCAACGCGATCAAACAATACTCTTCCCTCGGGGCCGGTTTCAAAATCGCGATGCGAGACCTCGAAATCCGGGGGGCGGGAAACCTCCTCGGAACGCAGCAAAGCGGGCATATCGCCGCGATCGGTTTCGACCTCTATTGCCAGTTGCTGAAGCAGTCCGTCTCGAAGCTGAAGGGCGAACCGGCCGCCGATCGTATCGACCTTTCCCTGCACATCGATTTTCTCTGCACCAACGAGGCGGCCTACCTCAAAGATCCCTCGGGGAGCCTGCCCGCCTTCATTCCCGCCGACTACATGCCGGAAGCCCGGCTCCGCATCACCGCCTACCGCGAATTGGCGGAGGCGTCGCAGGTCGAGGACCTCAGTGCACTGCGGGAGAACTGGCGGGACCGTTTCGGTCATCTTCCTCCGGCAGCAGAACATCTCCTGACGGCTACCGAGATCAAAATCCGCGCCGCCCGCAAAGGCTGCGGGGCCCTGGAGATCCAGGATCAGAAGCTGAAACTGACCAAAAACGGGAAGTACATTCAAATAAACGGGAAGTTTCCGCGTTTAATAGGAGACAACGAGGAAGAATGGCTTGAGTCAGCGCTCGACTGGGTCTTAGACTTGTGAGGCGATTTCAAGTGCCCCCGAACTTTTCCACCCTTTTAAAGATGATCCTGAAACCGTCTCCTCATCGCATTTTCCCGACCGTCCTATTGCTCCTGGGACTGGTAGTCTCCTGCGCGGAATCCGCTCCTGTCGAACTGAACCGCATCAAAGCGGTCGTCAACGGGGAACCGATCACTCAAACGATGGTGGATCAGGCGGTCCAGACCCAGGTTCAGGTCTGGCTCATGGGCAACAAAGGAATGGTCAGCCGCACCGAAGCGGAGCGGGAAATCCGCCAGATGGAAGGCCGGGCCCTCGATGATTTGATCGACCGGAACCTCATCCTCAGTGAGTTCAAGAAGCGGGGCGGAGTGATCAAGGATCAGTACGTGGATGAATCAGTCAACCGGTTCGTGACGGATCGATTCAAAGGGGACAAGGATAAATTCATGGAGGAGTTGAAGAAAACGGGGATGACGATTTCCCAGTTCCGTGAGATCCAACGCGATCAGATCGCGATTCAGGCGCTTCGTTCCCAGAATTCGGGGGACGACAAGATCCCCAATACCCCTTGGGAGAAGAAGGCCAAGTTTGAGGAGATCAAAGGAGAGTTCGCCAAGGAGGGACAGCCCAAATTGAGGATCATGTCCATCCCCAAACAAACGGATTCCAGCAGCCTCGAGGCCCAGAAGAAGGTCGTCGACGGGATCGTGTCGCAGCTCAACAGCGGGGCGGATTTCGGGGAACTGGCGAAAAAACATTCGGCTGACAGCTTCGCTTCCAAGGGCGGTTACGTTGGAGTTCTGGGCCGGGACACTTTGAACGCCGGGCTCACCCAGATGGCCTACAGTCTTCCGAGCGGCAAGATCAGCCAGCCGCTCGACGATGGTCCTTTCTGGCGCATTCTCAAGGTGGATGGAAGGGTGGGCGGATCGACCCCTGGCTTTGAGGAACTCGAGAAGGAGGTGGATCAACGCCTCACCATCGAGAAGAAGCAGAAAAATGTTGAAGGGTGGCTTCTGAAATTGCGGCGCGACGCCAACGTCCGCATTTACGAGGATTAATTGCCGATCCTGCATTGGGATTGCGAAACAAAGGTGCCTGCACCGGAATCCAGTGTAACTTTCCCCTGTGCGTGTCCTGGCTATCGACCCGGCGTTGCGGAACACCGGTTTCGCCGTCATTGAACAAACCCTCGCTCCGGCCTGCAAGCCGAAGTATCGGGCCTTGTCGTACGGGGTGATCCAGAACCACCGCAATCTGCGTCAATCGGGCTGTCTGGTCGCGATCCGTGAGGGCATTCTCGACGTCATCCGGGAACACTCGCCGGAGGTATGTGCCGTCGAGGGAATCATCTACGTGCAGAGCTACAAAACCGCGATCACCATGGGCGCGGCACGCGGAGCGGCGATCCTGGCCGCCGCAGAGCACGGACTTGAGATCTACGAATATGCCCCCAGACGGATCAAACAGGCCGTCGTGGGACAGGGCGGCGCCGCCAAACAGCAGGTCGCCTTCATGATGCGAGCTCTCCTCGGACTCACCGAGACTCCCCAGGCGGATGCGGCGGATGCCCTCGCCATCGGAATGGCCCATTGCTACACCCGGGAACCCGGACGTGTCACCGCCGCCACTGACCAACCCGTTTCCCTCTGAGGACAGGATCGCCCACGATGAATGCTGTCGACATCCGAAAAGTTCTCATGGTCCAGGCGATCGAGGAATCCGACGAAGGAGAACTCCTCGTGACGGCGGGCGACAAACGGGAGGCGGCCACTCTTGCGGGAGCTCCCCTGAGCCGTCGGGGAGATGAGTCCGAGAGGGACCATTTCCTCGTCACCCGCGCGGAATCCCTCATATCGCGGATCCTCACGCGCCATCCCGATGCGTCACCCTGGCTCGAATCTAATCCTACGACGCACTTCGGGCTCATCACATTCGTTCTCGCCGTGGTCGCCGCCATCGCCGGATTCCTGACCAACGAACTGGGTCCAGAGAAACGAATCAATATTCTCTCTTTCCCCCTCCTCGGTATCATTCTGTGGAGTCTTCTCGTCTACCTGCGGGAGTTAGTCGGTATTTTCCCCGGCCGGAACGCAGGCAAGGGAATTGGGAGAACGGGGTGGCTCGGAGGACTCCTTCATTTGCGTTCTGCGCCGACCAACCCGGCTGAGAACGGCGAGACCACGAAAGCATCCCTTATCTCCGGAGCCCGTTACCAGTTTGAGAACCGCTGGCAGCGTCTCTACAGCCCGGTGACCTTTGCACGAGTCAAGGCGACACTGCACGCAACGGCCTTCATCCTTGCCGCTTCAGCGATCGGGGGAATGTACCTTAAGGGCCTCGCAAATGAATATCGTGCCGTCTGGGAAAGCACTTTCTTCACCGACAGCGCCCACCTCAGGCCCTTCCTGCAACTGGTTCTCGGGCCGGCCGTTTCACTCAGCGGCGGCACCCTGCCGGGATTGGCGGAACTGGATGCAATTCACTGGCAGGCGGGAAAGGGGGAAATTTCCGGCGAAAACGCGGCTCGCTGGATTCACTGGTACGCCCTGACGATTGGCCTCTTCGTGCTGATTCCACGGGCCTTGTTGACGGTTTTCTGGCACGTCCGATCGATTCGTCTCGGGGCAAAGCTGCCCTTCCTTGAGATTTCCCACCGATATTTTGAGCGGCTTCTCGCCACGTCGACCGGAACCGCCCACCGGGTGCATGTGGTTCCCTATGCATTCGAACCCGACTCCGGAGGGAAAAGGTCCCTCATCAAACGACTGGAGGACCAGTTCGGGCAGTCTCTCGATGTCACCTGGGAAACCGCGATCACTTTCGGGGACGAGGAGGATTTTTCCTTCCCCATGCTGGAAAGCGAGGGCGAACTGCTTCTCCTTTTCAATTTCGGATCGACTCCCGAGGTGGAGACCCACCTCGCCGTCTACCGGACCCTGTCCGAGCGGGCATCGCACCCTCTTCGGTATGTGCTTCTGGACGCGACCGCGTTTGATCGGAAATCCACTTCCTTTGCCGAAGCGGACGAAAGACGTGAAGGACGCGAGAACGCGTGGAAAAAACTTTTCCAGGGCGAAGCGGTCAGTCTTATTATCTTTCCGGACGCAAGTTCACGAAAGTCCTCCTCTTCCTCCTGAGCCATGTCCGCTTCCGCGTCAGACAAAGAGATCGTCCTCAGCCTCATCTCGCACACGAATGTGGGAAAGACAGCTCTGGCAAGGACACTCCTGAGGCGTGACGTCGGCGAAGTGGCTGACAGTGCCCACGTCACGATCGTGCCGGAATCCTATCCCCTGATTGAAGAGGGGGGCTACTCGGCAAAACTCTGGGACACACCCGGCTTCGGCTCCAACCTCGCCAAGCTCGCCGGCCGGCTCCGTGCGAGTCAAAATCCAGTGGGCTGGATTCTCCATCAGGTCTGGGACAGGAGCCTGAACCGCTCGCTCTGGTGCAGCCAGGAGGCGATCCGCAACATGCAGGCGGATGCCGATGTGGTGATCTATCTGGTCGATGCCTCCCAATCCCCCTCCACGATCGGCTATGTGGATCTCGAGATCGAAATCATTGAGTGGATTGGGAAGCCCGTCCTTGTCTTCCTCAATCAGACGGGAGAACCCAATCGAGAGCGTGACCGGCAGAACGAATCGGAGTGGCGGGCTCACCTCGCGAAGAACACCATCGTCAAACACGTCTCAACACTCGATGCCTTCACCCGCTGCTGGACGCAGGAGCATCAGATTCTCGCCCAAGCCGGCACTGTTGTGAGCGGACAAAAGCAGAAGACGGCAACTTATCTGACCGGAGCGTGGATCTCGCGCAACCTCGGCATCTTCGACGAGGCGGTCGATGCCATCGCAGAGCTCGTCAGTTTCGCCCTCTGCGACACCGAACCGCTCCCTCAGAGAGGTCTCTTTGAGAAGGTGAAGGAACTGGTTCAGAGGAACGAGAGAAATCGCACTTATGAACGCATCCAGGGCAGGATGTATGAAAGGCTTTCAAAAAAGACGGCGGTAACGGTAAATCGTCTCATCACTCTGAACGGCCTATCCGGAGAGACGGCGGCCCGACTCGCGAGATCCTCCTGTGAAGCCCTCGCGGTGAAGCGGGATGTCGAGGAATCCGTCATGGCGGTTCTTGGAGGAGTGGGCTCAGGCCTTCTCGGAGGACTGTGCGCTGACCTCGCGACAGGCGGATTCTCACTGGGAGGAGGGGCAATCGTCGGAATGATCGTCGGGGGAGCCACCACCTATGCTCTCGCCCGGGGCTATAATCTCACTCAGACCGGTCAGAACATGGTGCGTTGGAGCGAAGCCCAGTTCCTCGACCAGGTGAAATCGATTCTCATGCTTTACCTCGCGGTTTCCCACTTCGGCCGCGGCCGCGGAGCCTGGAGGGACCCGGTCAACAACCCGGCCCGCTGGAAGGAACTCGTCGATACCGCGATGGCCGCCGAGTCAGCGGACTGGCACGCGCTTTGGAAGAAGGGAGGAATCGCCTCGGACCCCGGGAGTCTCGCCAAAGGGAAAATCCGGACGCTGGTGCGCCACCTCCTTGAAACGGTTTTTCGCGAACTCTACCCCGACAGCGCCTCGATCTTCAAACGCCGCTAGGGCGAAGTCAGGCCGCGTGTACTGCCGACGCTTCGATTCCGCGAAGTTCGAAAACCTTTAGAATCGCCTCCTCAATGAGGTTGCTGGGACAGGAGGCTCCGGCGGTGATTCCCACCACGACGTGCTCGTCAGTGCTGAACGCAGCCGAGTAGGCGCTGATCTCCTCTTTCCGATGGAGGTCGTAGTGCACAATTTCCTCGAGAGAGACGATGCACTCCGCGCTACGGATAAAGAAGGTCGGCAGTTCCTTCTCGCCGATCTCGACAAGGTGGGTGGTGTTGGAGCTGTTATATCCGCCGACAACCAGAAGCAGGTTCATGGTATGCTTCAGAAGCTCGAAAAGAGCATCCTGCCGCTCCTGAGTGGCACCGCAGATCGTGTCAAAAACCAGAAAATTGTCGGCATGCCCGTCCCGACGGGTGATCACTTCCCTGATCCGCCGCTGGATCTCCTCGGTCTCCGATTTTAACATCGTGGTTTGATTCGCCACGCCTACCTGCACGAGATCACGATCCGGATTGAATCCCTCCGACATCGCCCCGTTAAAGCGGGCTCGAAATGACTCGGAATCGCCGCCATTCAGAATGTAGTCACAAACGTAGTCGACGTCGGCGAGAGTCAAAACGATCAGGTAGTGCCCTTTACCATCATCTCCGGCAGCGCGGGAGGCCGTCGCCCTCGTTTCCTCGTGATCGGCTTTTCCGTGGATAATCGAGGTCACCCCATCTCGGGCAAATCCGCGGACGCGTTTCCAGACTTTCATCACGTCGCCACAGGTCGTGTCCACGGTGCGGCATCCCCGTGACTCCACTTTGTCCATAAACGAAATTGGAGCCCCGAAGGCCGGAACAATCACGACGTCCTCGGGGGTCAGGTCATCATACTGACCGTCCATCTCCTTCCACGGAAGCGAGACGATATTCATTGCCTCCAGCTGACGGTTCACCTCCGGGTTGTGAATGATCTCCCCGATTAGAAAGATCCGGTTATCCGGGAAGACGCGCCTCGAAGCGTAGGCAAGGTCGATCGCCCGCTCCACGCCATAGCAGAATCCGAACTGCCGGGCGAGGCGGATGGTCGTGTTCCCTATCGTGAGAACCCCGTCCCGCGCCCTCACTTTTTCCACAATCGAACTTTGATAGTGCTTCGCCACCTCGGCCTGGACCCGCTCCATCACCTCGGGGGTGCGGACGTTCACGCGTCGACTTTGGCGGTCAGGATCAGGAGGCATCAGGATAAGCTACGGATGATTACGCTTAGAAAAGCACATCCGTCGACTCGAACGGTGCATTGGTGATGAGGACAGAGCGGGGAGAATCCGGGTGATCGAAGTCAGTCGGCCGGGGAACATTTTGTCCAATGGTCGCATCTTCCGGAAGAGACTGGGCGATGTGGATGGGAGTGCCTTCATTGACCATCGTGAAAAAGTCCTTTGCGATCGTCCGGTGAAGACGAAGGCATCCGTGTGTCCTCGGGGTAGGCCAGACGGCGCCGGCGTGGAACCCGTATCCAGATTTGAATTCGACCCACCAGGGCATGGGATAACCCACATACCGATAGCCTGCGGGCTTGCCTGAAACTTTACCGGGAATGATCTCCTCCCCTTTGACATAGAACCCGTAGGTGTTGGATCGCTTGTTCGGGATCTTGTTGAAGGCCTTGAAAGAACCGGTCGGAGTCGGGTCGCTCGGGGTACCAATCGAGACGGCGGCCACAAAGCGGGGTTCGTTTTTCTCAAAGATATAGACGGCCCGGTTGCTCAAACTGACCTTTACATTCAGGTCGGCTGGATTCGTAATCGTCCCGTAGCGAACGGCCATACTGGTCGGTTGGGCAGCCGGCTTGGTCGCGCAGGATACTTGAAACAAAGCCCCCACGAAGGCGATGCCCCCGAGTGAGATGGCAGAAACTTGGATGAGATACCGTCGAGTCATGATTTTGGAGCACCAAATTTACACCAAAGATCGAAATGAGCGAATGATGATGAGTCGCAGAAATAAATGAATTTTTTATCCCCAAATTATTGACATTAATTAACAATCAGGTATTATTTGGTGGTTACTTTCTCGGTAACTGTCTGTTTGTGTTTCGTGTTTCGAGACCGCTCAGCCTTCGGGCTGAGCGGTTTCTTCTTTTACGGGTGGCTCTGTTTCACGAAAAACGGCTCTTGTTTTCACAAGAGCCGCTTTAAAACCGGAGTCAAATCACCGGATTCCCCTGCGGGAACCCGGAAATCCGGGCGGTCAGGCCCAGGGAAGCTTCCAATCTCCTGGAATCGCCACCTGATAGTTGCCGTCGGCATCCGGTTTTACCGGTGCCTCGGCGTTCATGTCATACTCTTTCGGCATGATGCTGAAGTTCGACTTCACCGCATCGTCCCACTTCACTTCCTGTCCGCTGTAAGTCGCGAGACGACCCAGAGCACTCGTGAAGGAGCTCTTTGCCCCGTAGTAGGCGTTGTTGAGAGGGGTATCCTCGGTGATGGCTTTGTAAAGATGATCGTGCTCGACCTGATAGGGGTTCGGGTCGCCCGAGCGGGGAGCCCGGTACTGCCATTTCACCTGGCCTTTCAGATCGGTGATCCGTCCGGCGCCGAGGTAGAGAATCCCCTCGGTCCCGTGAATCTCTTCGGCCACCTTGCTCCAGGTTCCCTTGATATGGCGGCACTGACTGTTGAGCACCACTCCCCCTTCGGGCTGGCCATAGCGGAATTCGACATAATGGTGATCAAAGATCTCTCCCACTGACCTCGGCTCGGTTCCGGCGCGGCCTCCCATCCCCTGGGCGACGACCGGGTTTCCTCCGTTGACGGAATCTCCGCTCACGAACCAGTTCATCACGTCAATGTTGTGCACGTGCTGCTCGGAGATGTGATCGCCGCACAACCAGTTGAAGTGATACCAGTTGCGCATCTGATACTCCATCTCGGTCCAGCCGGGCTGACGTTCGATGATCCAGGGACGGTTTCCGTTCCACCAGACCTGACCGCTCACGATCTCACCAATGAGCTTTTCCTCGTGAACTTTCTTGAAGGCTTCGAGATAGACATCCTGATAGTGGCGCTGCAGTCCGACGACCACTTTGCGGTTTTTCTGGTCCGCCATCTTGGCTGCCTCAATGACTTTGTTGAAGCCCCAGGCATCCACACAAACAGGCTTTTCCATGAAAACATGTTTTCCCTGCTGCACGGCGTATTCGAAATGAATCGGCCGGAATCCGGGAGGAGTAGCAATGACAACGAGATCGCACTCGTCGATTACGCCCTTGTAGGCGTCAAATCCCGCATACTGGCGGCTCTTCGGCAGGTCAACCTGGCCGTTTTTCCCAAGTTTCCCAAGCTGCTCCTGGATTTTGGGAAGACCCGAGGCACGAGGCCCCGTCCCGTCCAATTTGTCCTGAAAAGCATCCGCCACAGCGACGAGGCGGGCACTGTCATTGGCCGTTAGATTCTGAACAATGGCACCTGATCCCCGTCCGCCCAGACCAATCAGCCCGACTTTGACCGCATCACTTCCCGCCACCTGGGCACAGGATTCTGCGGGCAACATGGCGGCAGCGGCACCAACAGTCGCGGCACCGGCGACAAAGCGGCGGCGCGGGATTTCCTTCTCTATGTTTTTAGTTCCTTCGCTCATCATTAATAACTGGTCTTCAGGGTTTCTTTACAGGTTTGTCGAACGTTGATCGGATTTCCGGCAGCAGGGCGCCGGGTCATACTCAGGCAATGGTTGGCCGGACTGGTTTCACCTCGTCGTCGAATGAACTCCCTCATACTAGCAAGCGGTGATCCCGGACGCAATCCTATCCTCGCCACTAATATCCGCCGCTTGACTCAGGCGAGCTTCAGATTGGGATCGATATCCTCATGGAGGGATGAAGAACTTATTCCCGCCCTCAGTCGTGCGGCAGCCGCGAAGGCGATCATCGCCGCATTATCGGTTGAGTAGGCGGGATCGGCCAGCACCAGATCCAGTCCTCTACTCCCGCAGGCCTCCGCGATTCGCTGCCGAAGCCTTTGATTACAACTGACTCCACCGCTCACCGTGACGATCTTTAGACCGGTCGCCTCCGCTGCCTGCAGCAATTTTGAAACGAGGACATCAACAATCGCCTCCTGAAAAGAGGCGCAGAAATCGGCCAGGACACTCCCCTCAAGAGATTCCCCGGCCCGTTCGATGGCGTGCAGCGCCGAGGTCTTGAGTCCGCTGAAACTGAAATCAAAATCACCGCTCTGGATCATACTGCGGGGAAAATCAAAAGCGTCATTCCGACCCGTCGAGGCGACTTTCGCGATCTCGGGACCTCCGGGATAGGGAAGGTCGAGCATCTTGCCCACCTTGTCGAAGGCCTCCCCCGCCGCGTCATCCTTTGTTGAGCCGAGACGACGGTACTTTCCAATGCCGGAAAATTCGATGAGAAGGGTATGACCTCCGCTCACGATGAGCGCAACGTGCTTCTCGATTGGCCGGCCGCGTCCGATAAACGGGGAGAGGAGGTGACCCTCCATGTGATTTATCGAGTAGAACGGGCACCCCAGACCCACCGCAATGGCCTTGGCGGTCGTGTTTCCCACCAGTAGTGAACTGGCCAGCCCCGGACCGGAGGTCGCGGCAACCACGCCGATGTCAGCCGGAGTCAGGCCCGCGTCCGCGAGTGTCGACTCGATCAACGGCCGGAGATCGGCATTATGATTTCTCGAAGCCAGTTCGGGGACGACTCCTCCATAGGGAGCATGAAGCGCAATCTGCGACGAGATCCGGCTGATGAACGGATTACCATCGAGATCAGCCACCGCCACCGCCGTTTCATCACACGACGTCTCGATGGCGAGAACGAGTCCTGAACCCATCATCCGGTAGATCGGGACAACTACTCGGGCCTGGCACCCTCTTTTGCCGTCCCTTCCGGGGCCTTGTCCGTGTTACTGGAAGCCGGCTTAGCGGCATCAGGCTTCGGCGCTTCGGACGATGGGGACTTCGGCGATTCAGGAGCTGGTTTTTTTGCCGCCTTTTCATCGACCTCCCCGGTGTCTGCTTTCCCTTTGGTCTCAGTTGCTTTCCCTGCTCCCGCTTCGGTTGCTTCGCCCGGTTTGACCGCGGAGTAGACCAGCGCCCCTTTCATCGCATCCACGGCTCTCACCAGTTGAGGATCCACAAAAGTCTCAATCTTCTTTTGTTCCTCGGGGGACAAGGTGTCACGACTGAACCACTCTGAAAGATTTTGCTCCTGCGATGGAGTCAGCGTCGCCACAATATTCGGCACCACCCCGTTTTCATGGATGGTACGGTGACTTGGCGTGTAGTATTTGGCGGTCGTCATCCGAATCGCCTTTCCTTCCCCAATCGGAATGATAGACTGAACCGATCCTTTTCCGAAGGTGGTCTCCCCCACCACGATGCAGCGTTTCAGGTCCTGAAGGGCACCCGCGACCACCTCGGCGCCGCTTGCGGAGGAATGGTTTACCAGAATCGCGAGGGGATAACTCCTCTCTCTCCGCTTTTTCTCCGCGCTGGTGCGATAGACTTTGATTTCACCAGATCCGGGTTTGCCCTCGGTGGTCAGCACGACGGTACCGGCTTTGACAAATTCACCACACACATCAATGGCACTGCCGAGCAGCCCGCCGGGGTTGTTGCGCATATCCAGCACAAAGGCATCGATCCCTTCCTGTTCCAGTTTGTCCAGTGCATCGGCCAGCTCTTCCGCCGTGGGTTCGCTGAACTGTAGAATCCGCGCATATCCCATCCGGTAGGGAGACGTGAGGCGCGAACTGAGAACCATGACATCCTTGAGCGACGATTGCTTGATTACCTCGCGCTTCATCTCGAACTCATGCAGTTTCTGTGTCGCGGGCCGCCTCACCGTCATCGTCAATGACTCACCCGGATTCCCGCGCAGCATTTCCACGGCCTGGGCAATTCCGATGTCTTCGGTGAGTTGATTGTTGATCTTCAGGATCTGATCTCCCGGGAGCACCCCGGCCCGGGCGGCGGGGCCATCCTCCCGAGCCGTCACAATCGTGAGAATATCGCTTTTTGTCGAAATCGTGACCCCGATTCCTTCATAGGTGCTGTCCGTGTGCCGCTTCAACTGGTCAAAG
Organism: Akkermansiaceae bacterium UBA2381; assembly: GCA_002344215.1. GTDB lineage: Bacteria > Verrucomicrobiota > Verrucomicrobiia > Verrucomicrobiales > DEV007 > Arctic95D-9. Next base: position 62,575 of record DDSV01000054.1, on the reverse strand, counting down.
ACCTTTGGCTGCATGAACTGTGAATGCGGATCCAGATCAGCGAGCATGCCCTCAAGGGCGCTGTTGATCAGCTTCTCATAGGTAACCTTATCGGCGTCCACATACCCCTGGCGAATCGTTTCAAGAACTTCGGTAAACAGTTCGATTTCTTTAAACCCGGAATCACCTTCGCCCGCCGCATCCTGGGCATTTGAGAAGGACGGGAATACCGGCAAAAGGGCCAATCCAGTCAGCAACAGGTATCGCCGGAATAGTTTCATCGGGGAATGTTCATTCACGACGGTCTTGATTTCAAGACCGGTCTTGCCCCCACCTGAAGTTACCGGGAACCGCCCGGACCGCCCGGACACCCCCATTCAAATGAGTCCGGCCCAAAGGATGGCGACATAACCCGCCTTGGTGATGATGTGCAGCCACTGATCGGTGGCGAAGGAGGTACGCCCTTCGCACTTGACCACATCGATGATCCAGTGAAGGACGAACTCCGCGATCGCGAAGATGGCGTATCCGGAAATAATCCACACAAACCCCGCATGGATGAGGCAATGGGCGCTCATGAGATAGATCCAGAGATTGGGGGGACTTGCCTTCCCGTCAGCAAGGGTCGGAGGTGTCCCGTTCCGGTTTTTTCCCCTGGAAAGAAAATCTCCCTGGAGAGGAAAGTCTGCAAAGGAATGACCGATGCAGAGGGCGAAAAACAGAAGGAAGGCGGAAACCAGACCGGTCGGTGCCTGCAGCGGGAGTGTTAATGCTTCAAACATTCTACAAGAGATTCCGTCGCCTCAGAATACGACGCCTTTATTCCGGTGTCTTAACGGACAATTCACCCTTATTAGAATGAATCCAGCATGGCTTCTCGGGCCATGGCAACTTTTTCATTGGTTTTACGAAGTCTCTTACTGAGCTGCGTAGCGACATTGACAAGGAGACGGGCTGCCGTACGGGGATGAGCCTCCAGGTATTGCTCAAGTCTGGCCCGGTCTATCTTCCAGACCTCTGAAAATGACCTGCTCACGACACTGGCGCTCGCACTGCCCGGGTCGAACATGTTGACTTCACCGATCGTATCACCGGCTTTCATTGTTCCAAGGAGCACCGGCCGACCAGTAACGACCGTCTGCACGTGGAAGGTTCCGGATACCACCATAAAGAGGCCATCCTGATTCTGCCCCTCCTCGATCAGCATATCGCCGTCGTCCAGCGAGATAAACTCACCGAAGTTACCCAATTGAGTGCGCTCCTCGGTGTCGAACTCCGAGGCGAATCCCATTTCGGGAAGAATGGCGTTTCCTAAAGACATACGAAGAGCGGGTAGATTGGAGCAGACAGAGCCTAACTTATTTTCAATACTGTCCGCTCATCATCCCGGGCATTCCGGCCTGGCCTTCCCAGGAGGCAGGCATATTGTGGGGCATGCTACTGAGCTTCTCCCGCTCGGGTTTAGGATCCTTCTTCACCGTCTCGCAAGAAAATAGAAGAAGTGAGGCCGAAGCTGCCATTCCCAGAGTCAGAAGTCGGAAGATGTTCATGTCGAAATATATCGTTGCGTTGGATTTTCGCCAGGCCCGAATCCTAGTTTGAGCCTTCAAAGATCACATTGTCACCCGGCTGCACTTCGATTCCCTGAACCAGTGAGCCGTCAACAAGATCCGCCACCACGACGGTGTCTTCAAGATTTACGATTCTCAACCGCCCGATCCGGGAGTTGCCGCGTTTGACCAGAAGGGAGGAATCCGGGGAAACTCCGTGCTGGCGCCCCGCGTTAACCATGACAAATCCCCACTCTTTGTTCACCGCGATGACCGTGGCAACGAGGCTGTTGAGAGCCAGCTTCTGAACCCTCTCGACTTGAAGACGCTCTTCACTCCTGACTTTATCAACCTGAACCTGCTTCAACTGGGCTGCAGATCCAAGCTCGGCGCTGAGCTCCGTTTTCTTTGCCTGCTTCTCGGTGAGTGATTCCTTCAACATGGTCAGGGTCATTTCGAGGTCCCCGACAGACTTAATGTTGCCATCAGGGAATTGCTTGCGAACGGCGAGATCGATCTCTTTCTTTTCAATTTCGACCTTTTTCAGCTCGGAGGTTACATCCTCAAGGGAACGTTGAACGACCTTCAGCTGCCCGTTGAAGCCTTCGACCGCCGCCGAAGCCTGATTGCGGGAGTCCTTGGCCTGAGTCTCGCGTTCCTCCGCGTCATCCCGCTTGTCTTCTGCCTCGCCGAGTTTTGCTGTCAAATCAGTCAACTGATCGCGAACGGAAGCCACCTCGCGATTCACAGCTTCCAGATCATTCTTGTTAAGGACCCCGACAACCGCAGCGCCAAGCATGGCGAAACCGGAGAGGATCATGATAAATTTTTTCATTCTTACTTACTATTGAATCTCGTGTTTAATCGCCTGGAGCTTCACTGGAAAGGATTGGGGGCTGTCCCTGCGGGAGGGGCTGCTGGGGTTCCGGGCGCGGGTGCGGGCGTTCCCGCAGGAGCGGCACCTGCAGGCGGAGCACCGAACGGATCCGGAGCAGGAGCAGGGGCCGGCGCAGGTGAGCCAAAAGGATCTGGCGCAGCCGCCGGGGCCGGGGCCATGCCACCACCGCCAAACGGATCAGGGGCGGGCGCGGCGGCCGGGTCCATCGCCGCACCACCAAACGGGTCAGCGGCAGCAGGCGCTGCCGGCGCAGCCGGATCGACAGGGGCAGTTCCGGTTGGCGCAGGAGGAGCAGCCGCTCCGCCAGCTCCAGCAGGCACCGCGGCAGGAGTCTGCACACTTACGGTTTTGACCACGGTGTCACCAACCTGGACTTTCTGGCCGGGAGCAAGAGAACCTGGAACGATATCCGCCACTGTCTGGTCGGACTCAACCGATGTCACCAGCAGGCGGCAGATCGGCTGACCGCGACGATAGACATCCAGCTGGGCGCGGTTTACGACGCCCTGATCGTAACCACCCGCAACGACCACAAATCCCCACTGATTGAATGCTTTTTTGATTTGCGACTGGAAGTCTCCGCGAATCACCCCGGCTTCCTGATCCACTCTAAGTGCGGCAAGCTCGGCTGAAACTTTCTCAAGACGATCACGCTCGACCTTCGCGGAAGCCACGGCCCCCTCAAGCTGCGTCAGTTCGATTTCCGCCTCTTCGTTCTGAGTCCGGACCTGAAGCATCTCCTTCTGGATCGCCTCGACCGCCACCACGTCCTGAATCAGGATTTTCGCCTTTTCGAGGTCCGTCTTCGCTGTAGCCAGATTCGCTTCCTGAGCCTTCTGGTTTGCCTGGGCTTCAAGCAGCTTGGTCTCCAGGTCAACCTTGGTGGTCTCGAGTGTCGCCGTCTCATCTTTGAGAACCTGAATGGCCTGCTCGAATTGAGCAATCTCCTCGTTGGTCTTGGCCAGTGAACCCGTGCGCTCCTCGAGCGTGGTCTTCTGGACCTCCATTTCGGCAATCTTTTGTTTGACGGCCCCCATGTTACTGTAGCTAAGGAACGCGGTTCCCGCGAGCACTACAGATGCGATGACTAGCAATACCTTCCACATGGGTCTGTTCGTTAATTTAAAGGATTAGCGACGTGTTTCGAAATTCCAAAGTAGCGATCAGAGTTCTCAAAAACAACTCCAAAATCTCGCTGATCGGTCACAATTAAAAAAAAGTGTCAAAAAGATGATTGAACTAGCTGATTATCCCCTTCTTGTCACCATAAAATTAGCCTTTCAGGTCAAATCATCCCGCGAAGCAACATCATTCTGAGCACTTTACGGTAGGGCGACCCCAGCGGAGGGAGCATTTCACCCTCGCCTGCTGCAAACCAGCCCCCTTCGCTTATCTCCTTTTCGAAGGAGCTTGAAGCCCCCTCGTTGATGAAGACAATCAGGGTGACTCGATAACGGGTAATTGGGTAATCAAACCGGAGAACCTCGACGAGATCTTCCGAGGCTGCCCCGGAGATCTCCGGAAGGCGCCAGAGGCCTTTCCTCCGGCTTCCGGTCTCAGGACAAAGGAAAATCCGGCCCTCACGGAGCGAAAAGAGAACCCGCTCCTCGCGAAGGAGGGTCTCAGCCCTTCGTTTTTTCTGAGGAATTGCCTCTACAGCTCCCTGAGAATGAGCAAGACACCATACCTGAACCGGACAGATTCCACATTCCGGGGAGGAGCGAAGGCAAATGCGCTGCCCGAGTTCCATGATGGCCGAATTGTAGATGCGGGGCTCATCACCGGGAGTCAGGTCGTCGGCCAGCCCCCAGAAAAGGCGGGCTGCTCCGGTCGTATCCACCGGCTCGCTGTATGAGATCAGTCGGGAAAAGACACGGACAACATTCCCATCAACGATTGGAGCCCTCCGGTTAAAGGCGAAACTAAGAACCGCTCCGGCGGTGTAGCGCCCGACTCCGGGAAGGGAAAGGATCGTCTCAAGGTCCTCCGGCAGCCGCCCGCCGAATTCTTCGGTCACCCGCTTTGCCGCTTTCTGAAGATTCCTCGCCCGGTTGTAATAACCGAGTCCCTCCCATTCTTTGAGAATTTCTGTTTCTTCCGCTGCCGCAAGGGCTTCCCAGGTCGGGAAGGCCCTCATCCACCGCGAGAAATATCCCTTCCCCAGCACCGTCGCAATCTGGGTCTGCTGTAACATCGCCTCCGAAACAAAGACGGCGTAGGGATCAGCGTTATTTCGCCAGGGGTAATCCCGCCCCTCAGCCCGAAACCAGTCCATTAACGCACTCTGAAAGGCCCTGCGCGTTTCCAAAGCGCCCGGCAATACCCGACTTACTTGATCTGGTTTCCCCGCCATGTTTGAAAAAGACCTACAACCGTCATCCCGAATAGGGAAGAGCATTCACCTGCCGCCATTCAAAACCAGGCAAAAATCCCAATTAATTGAACATAATGGAGTCGCTCGGCATGAAACCGGCTGAATGGTAGACCAAAGGAGGCAGCGCGGATCGGGGCGGTATCGTCACGTGCAAACCCGCCCGAAAAAGCAAAGATTAGATTGCCAAATATTTGATTACTCCCACATTATCAAGCACTAAGATAGAAGTTTTAAAGTCCATGGCCACCATTACCAAACGGGATCTTGTGATCCGAATCAGCAACGAGACCGGATTAACTCAGCAGGAGGTATTCAACGTTGTTCAATGTTTTATCGAAGAAGTCACTTCCCGCCTCTCATCCAATGATGATGTGGTTTTGCGCAACTTCGGAGCCTTTCAGGTCACCAAAACCAGACCAAAAATCGGGCGGAATCCGAATAAGCCCGATGCGGCAGTGCCGATTCCGGCCCGTGCCGTGGTGAAATTCAAGCCTGGCAAGGAGCTCAAGGAGCGGGTCGCCAAGGTGCTCCCCGAGCTGCAGTAGCGCCAGATCCGGTTCCGCGGGATTTTTCAGGGATCGGCCAGTATCGGCCAGTGGGGCGGCAGACACTCAGCGAGCGACCCGGACTTTCCGGAATGGGTCAGCCCGGGGGATCACCGCCTGACACGCAAGGCGGGATTAGCGGCTAAAACCGATGGGAGAACTAATGATTTCCTGTGGTTAAAATAGTCAATTCTCCTTGCTAGTCCCCCCCCTCTGACTTACAAATTGCGCTCTCATTCGGGGCCCTCGGGCCAACTCCGTCAACAATCCGTTCGTCGCCTCTATTTATGGCCAAGAAAGCTGCTACGAAGAAAGTCGTCTCGAAGAAGGCAATTGCCTCGAAGAAGAAACCCGCTCCCGTGAAAGGAGCCGCCGCGAAAGCACCCCCGGCGAAAAATGCGCCGGTTAAGCCGGTTAAGAAAGCGGTCGCAAAAAAGGCCCCGGCAAAAAAACCAGCGACCAAAGCGGCCCCTGTGAAGAAGGCAACTGCCAAAAAGCCCGCGACTAAGCCGGCTCCTGCAAAGAAAGCCGTAAAAAAGACGGCACCGGTCGCCAAGGCTCCGGTGAAAAAGACACCGGCCCCGAAGGTCCCCGCAAAAAAGGCTCAGCCGGTTCCGAAGAAACCAATTTCCATTAAGAAACCAGTTACCAAAAAGGTTGTGACTCCAAAAAAATCGACTCCCAAAGCGACTCCTGAAAAGCAGACCGAACCGAAACCTCCGGTCGTCGTTGAAAAACCCGCTCCCAAAAAGGAAGCCCCTGCACCCAAAGCGGAGAGCTCGAAGACAGCTTCGAAATCCCCGGCTGCACCACCGATCAAGACGCCTCTCAAGAAGCGATTCACGATCAAACGCCGTCCGGTCTTTGCCCACCTGACACACCCCGGTCCGGTTCTTAACACCAACCACAGCAAGGAAAAAGCGAAGAAGCTTTCCCCGGCATTCCTCAAGACCCAGCGTCAGAAACTCCTCGATCTTCGCGACACCCTCGTCGATCAGATGTCAGGGGTCGCTCGCGACTCGCTGGGCCGTGGTGACGAGGGCTCCGAATCCTCCGCCTTCGGAATGCACCAGGCGGATGCGGGCAGTGATGCCTATGATCGCGACTTTGCGCTGAACATTCTCTCCCAGGAGCAGAACGCGCTTTACGAGATCGACGAGGCCATCGTCCGCATTGATACCGGAGAGTATGGAATTTGTCAGGGATCAGGCGAGGTCATCCCCCAGGCTCGCCTTGAGGCCATGCCTTTTGCCCGTTGCACCGTCGAATACCAGGAGAAGCTGGATCAGGAGCAGACCACCGGAAACCACCGTGCTCCCGTGACTTCGCTCTTCGGACTTGAGGAGAAGGAAGTCTCCAAGCCATCGGACGACGAAGAGGATTAAAAATTATCAGTTGAGATTCCGGGGAAGTGATTTACAATCCCCCTCCTCGCGAAACACCCTTTAAAATTTTTATCCCATGTCCAGAGACGTCATCGTTCTTGAATGCACCGAGGCCAAAGCAGAAGGCGGTCGCCCGTCTATCTACGTGACCACGCGTAACAAAAAGAGCCTTCGCACCCCGGGGCGTCTCGAGAAGGTTAAATTCAATCCCTACCTCAAGCGCCGGACCCTTCACCGCGAAAAGCGCTGATCAGCCGTCGATTTCTCCGAGCCAACATTTTATTCAAGCGCCATGGGCCCGAAAACAGAACAGAGAGCCATTAATTTACGCAAATCGAACCGTCGCATGCCGCGTCGTCGCTTCGATATCCCCCCGGATAAAGTAAATTACCTCAATCCCGAGTTCCTCCGGAACTTCACCACCGATTCCGGCAAGATCTACGCCAGACGCACCACCGGTGTTTCGGCCAAGCTTCACCGCCGCATCACACGTGAGATCAAGCGCGCCCGCGCTCTGAACCTGATGTAAGGGATCTCATCGGAATATCAATTTCCCCGAACAGGGTTAGGTCGATGGCCTAACCCTGTTTTTTTTGGTCGTTGAGAGGGTTGTTGGAGTACCGCTGCGGCCAGCAGAACTTCGGCAGCGACAGCAGAATTTCGGCAGCGACAGCAGAACTTCGACTGCGACAGCAGAACTACGGCCGCACGGCCTCTTTGTTCGCCGCAGGGGCCCTTTGCGGACCATCCGCGAGGACCGACCCTTACTCGGTTTCGTAAGCGGATTGGACCTTCTCAGTGAGGATCTTATGGTTCTTCTGAACCCAGTATCCGAAATAATTGAGCCATGGCCCTTCCCTTTCGCCGGAATCGACGAGGACCCGCGTCTCTGCGGCCCGCTTCTCGAAGCTCTTGCTGCGTTCTCCGATATTAAAGAGAGTCACAATGAGCGGGGCATCATTCCGGACGTCGAAGCCCTCCTTCTCGTATCGGACCGCCGCGTAGTTCATGTAGGCGCAGATGATGTTGATCGCGCCCTTCCAGTTGTATTTATCGAGTTCGTCCGCGGCCGCATCGGGGCGAATCCGTTTAATCTCGTCCTGCATCGCAACGGCGATAAAAGGCTGGATCTGCCCGGGACCGAAGGAGGCGGCGCCTGCAGAACCAAGGAAAGTGACATTAAGCGCGTTGACGACTGCCTCACCCGAGCTGCCGAACTTCTTCCCGACAAAATTGATTCCCTTTTCCCCGGCCTGTTTTGCCTGGGTGCGCTGATTCATCGAATGCTCTCCCATGAAGGCTCCCAGGACGGCCTCGGGCGAGACCTTGTAGATCTTTGCCGTCTCAATCAGATACTGGAGCACAAACTTCTTCCCGTCCGCCCCTTCGAAATGTTTCCGATAAAAGGGCATATTGAAAATGCTGTCGGTCCGGTGGAAAAACTGATCACGCTGAATGTCGCGGAAGTTTTCCTTCGAGATCTCCCTTCCCGCGACATTGACGGCGTAAGCGGGAACACCCTGAAGGATGGCAAATGCCGCGAGCGCGCAGACGAGAAAGGGGACTGATTTCATCTCAAGTTTCGGTAGGCTTTATTATGGCGGGCCGCATCACAGAGTCAATTGATCAGCCGCGAATCAACGGACCGAGAGCTGCCAGTTGATGGTTTTGCGCCAGTCGATCATCCGAATCGGGGTCCCGTGGGTCCCGCTCTCGAAGCGCTCCATTTTCACCGGGTAGCCGGGGCTCTTCTCACGGATCTGGCGATAGAGTTCCTCCATCTTTTCAACATAGGAAACATAGTCCCGGCTTCCGTGACCGATGTAGACCGGGACACGGGCCCGCCACGCGGCGGAGTCAGTGAAGACTCCGTCGGGAAAGGATCCGAGAAAGACAATGCCATCGAGATGCGGCACGAGTTCATCCTTCCTCGCCAGCTGATAGCAGATTCTGCCCCCGGCCGACCCGCAGGCAAGAATGACCGGGGCGTTCGGTGATGAGGCCAGATAATGGAGCAGCAGTCCGCTGATCTGATTGGCACTCTTGCCATTAAAGTTGGTGATATCAGGCGAGAGGTAAAGCCCTCCGCTCTGGACCACGAGATTCTTCAAGCGATTGAAGTTGCCTCCGAATGTCCCGTCGTCGACTCCTTGCGCCCGGTTGCCGCCCTTCCCGTGGAAGTAAATGACGATGATGGAGGCACCCTGAGTTCTCCCGACGGCGAAATGCCGGATGTCACCGGACTTCGTTTTTACCTTCGTGTCGGTCTGCTGCGAATTAATTTCGGTCGAGACCCGATCCGGATTGGCCTTCTTCTCGGGAACGGAGTCCCTCCCGTTAATGTCTCTGGCCGACTGGTAATCGAGAATCAGGTAGTCCCCTTCGTGGCGTGACTCGATAACGGCCGGAACCTTGAACAGATCGTCCTTCCACGGGACAAGTTGGAGGGGACTTCCGGTCTGGGAAAAGCCCGTCGAGCACGGCAGCATAATGAAAAGACTGCACAGAGCGGGAATCGGACGGTAGAAAATGGGGAACATGAAGGACGGGACCAAGTTCCTACTTTCTACCACGCACGCTCCTCATTGCAACCGGCGGCAGTCACCGCCTTGCCCAGACGCTCGTCTGTGACGTGCTCAGTTGGAACTTCCGCTGATGCTCGCGGATGAGAAAGGGTAACTCGGCGACGGTGAGAAGCTCGAAGTTCCCGTCGAGATGCTGGTGCAGGTAGTCGAGCGTCAGACCGGTCGGCTGCTTTGCTCGCGGAGTGTAGATGTCCATCCAGGTCGCCGGGGTCGCGACGACGAGACGCCCGCCCTGATTCAACAGCTCCGGGAGCCGGGCGAGGAGGCGCTCAGGCTCGGGAAGTCGGCAAAGAAGATTGGCCGCATGGACGAGATCAAAAGTCCCCAGGTCATGCCGCAGGGACATTGCATCGCCAACTTCGAACGAAACCCGGTCCGGGTCGATTCCCCCGGGCCGGCGGGCCTCGAGAGTCTCAGGCAGGTGCATTTCCCCGTATCGCCGATAAGTCGATTGCCCCTCATTCCGGATCAATTCGGCGGCTTCAATAAAACTGGCGGAAAAATCGATCCCGATCACTTCGCCGGCAAAACGGGAAAGTTCGAACGCGGATCGGCCCACCGCACATCCCAGGTCGAGCGCCCGTCCGATGGGCGAGTTCTGTTGGGCCGCTTCGACCGTGGTTACCGGGAACTCCAGGCATCTCGCCGGAAGCCCTCCTGTCTCAAAACCGGCCCCGTGCAGAATCTCTGCGGGTGAGCCGTAATGGAACAGGAGATACCAGTCTCTCAGAACATCGCTTTCGTAAGTCATCACTTTTCGGGCCGAATTCCGTCCCGGACCGCCAATCAATACGTCAGCAGGGCCTGGGTGCGCACTGAAGGATCGAGATTCTTCCGGCCTTCGAGAAAAGCGAGCTCAATGAGAAAGGTCAGACAGATGACTTTGCCGCCGAGTTCCTGGATCAATTTCAAGGCCGCCCCGGCCGTGCCTCCGGTAGCGAGGAGATCATCTACCAGGACGACCTTTTCCCCGGCGTGGACGGCGTCGCGATGGATTTCAACGTGGGCCTCTCCGTACTCCAGCGAATAGGAGGCACCGTTGGTCTCCCAGGGCAGCTTCCCCTTTTTCCGGACCGGGACAAATCCGACTCCCAGCCGATCGGCCATGGCCGCTCCAAAAATGAACCCGCGCGCGTCAATGCCGACGATTTTGTCAGGCTTCGTCTCCCCTATGGTCGAAATGAATTCATCAATCGCAATCCGGAAGAGTTCTCCGCTCCCGAGGACCGGGGTGATATCCTTGAAGACGATCCCCGGCTTCGGGAAATCATGGACATCGCGGATGGCGGATTTGAGGCGGGAGAGATGTTCCTGATTCACCGCTCAAAATCGGCAAATTCGCCGGATGGTCAAGGCGGGATGCAAAGAACGGACGCAATTGAGTTCTTCCGTCCCCCCCGGCCCTGCGCTACAGTCGCGCCGAAGATGAAACTGAAGGACAAAATTGCCATCGTGACCGGCGGAGCCCGGGGAATCGGACTCGGGTGTGCCCTGGAACTCGCCAAAGAGGGTGCCTCCCTCGCCCTCGTTGACCGCCCCGGGAGTCAGGAACTGGCTGGAGCCGCTGAGGTCATCCGCGCCGTCGGAGTTCCCTGCCTGACGATTGAGGCGGATACCTTCACCCGGGAAGGGTGCGAAGCGGCGGTGGGTGCGACCTGTCAACACTTCGGGACCGTCGATATTCTCGTCGGTGTGCCCGCCTACAACCGCCGGGCCAGCTTTCTCGATTACGAAGCGGCTGACTTTGAGGGCATTCTGAACTCCGCTCTCCTCGGCAGCTTCCACATGGGTCAGCTTGTCGCCAGGCATCTCGTGGAAAAAGGAAAGCCCGGGAAAATAGTCTTCATCTCGAGCGTCCTCGCCCGCATTCCAAACGCCCGCTGTGTTGCCTACAGCGCGGCAAAAGCCGGTCTGAATTCGATGATGCAGACGATGGCGGTGGAACTCTTCGAACACCACATCAACGTCAATGTGATCGAGCCGGGCTGGATAGACACCCCCGGCGAACGCCACCACTACAACGACGAAACCATGGCCGCCGAAGGCAGGAAACTGCCCTGGGGGCGCCTCGGGCTTCCCGACGACATCGGGAAGGCGGCTGCCTACCTCGCTTCGGCCGACTCAGACTATGTGACCGGAACCCTTCTCCCGGTGGACGGAGGGTATCGCCTGAAACACTGTCGGGACATTCCGGAAGAGTCCACTTAATCCTGAAAAAGTTGAACAGATCGTTCCCCCGGGGACTCTAAATCGCGGAACTTCTCTATGTTTGCCAGACTATTTCTCCTCTTTGTCTCGATTCCGGTCATCGAGCTGTTCATTTTCCTCGTCCTTGGGCAGCGCATCGGCATTCCGATGACGCTGGCAATTATCCTGTTCACCGGATTCCTCGGTGCCTACCTGGCCAAGTCTCAGGGGCTCAAAGCTTTCGCCCGCTATCAGGATGCCCTCTCCCGGGGGCGGTTGCCGCACGAGGCGATTATCGAGAGTCTCCTCATTCTCATTGCCGGGATTCTCCTCCTCACTCCCGGATTCCTCACCGACTCAATTGGTTTCGCCCTGCTTGTCCCTTCAGTTCGCACGATGATTCGCGGGAGGATCGAAAAATCGCTGAAGGAGCGAATCGCCGTGGCGGGACGTGACCTCGGCGCGCCGGTTCGCGGGAAAAGCGAGCCTCAGGTGATCACCGTTGACGCGGAGGTCGTCGAAATCTCAACAGACCGCTTTCGCCCGGGCAACTCCTAGTGCCGGGCCCATGAACTGCGGGCACAAAAAAGCCGGAGCATCGCTGCTCCGGCTCTTGTAAAACCAATCTCTCCCGCGAACGGGAGACACCATCAGTTGTAGGAAGCCTGACTTCCTTTGATGTCGCGCTTCTTCAGCCAGGGCATGAGACCGCGGAGACGGGCACCCACCTTCTCGATCGGGTGCTGTTGCCCTTCCTTGCGGAGCTTGTTGAAGTTTTTGCCACCGCTGGTCGCTTCGGCGATCCACCCTTTGGCGAACTTGCCGCTCTGGATGTTCTTGAGAGCCGTCTTCATGCGCTTCTTGACGGAAGCGTCGATGATCGTCGGGCCCGTCGTGAGGTCGCCGTATTCAGCGGTCTCGGAGATCGAGAAACGCATTCCGGAAATGCCGGACTCGTTGATAAGGTCAACGGTGAGCTTGAGCTCGTGGAGACACTCGAAGTAGGCCATCTCGGGCTGATAGCCGGCCTCGATGAGAACCTCATAAGCCGCGGTCACCAACTGGCTGACGCCTCCGCAGAGAACGGTCTGCTCACCGAAAAGGTCGGTCTCAGTCTCTTCTTTGAAAGTCGTTTCGAAGACACCGGCACGTGTTCCACCAATCCCCTTGGCCCAGGCGAGGGCGATTTTCTTCGCGTCCTTGCCGGGATTCTGATGAACGGCGATGAGCGACGGAACTCCCTTGCCCTCGACGAACTGACGACGAACGATGTGGCCCGGTCCCTTCGGAGCGACCATGATCACGTTGACGAAATCAGGAACCTTGATGGTCTTGAAGTGGATCGCGAAACCGTGGCTGAAAAGAATCGTTTTCCCTTTGGCGAGATTCGGGAGGATGTCGCTGTTAAAGATCTCCGCGATTTTCGTGTCCGGTGTGGCGATGAAGATTACATCCGCCGCTTTCACCGCATCGGCGGTGTCCATGACTTTGAATCCGTATTCTTTCGCTACCTCACGCGACTGGCTCTTGGCGTAGAGGCCGACGATGACCTTGACTCCACTGTCCTTGAGGTTGAGTGCGTGTGCGTGGCCTTGTGAGCCGAACCCAATCACGGCACAGGTCTTGCCTTTCAGCACACCCAGGTCCGCGTCCTTATCCGTATAGATCTTTGCTGCCATCTTTTTTATCCTCTGCGTTTTAGAGGCGCGTAGGTTCCGCGCAAACGACGCGATGGTCAAACGCTAATCCGCAGGATCAGCGGGGACCGCCCACGACCCGGCTCCCGCCCGAGGGCATGACAACGCGGAGTTTTCCCACCGCCTTGACCACGGCCGCGACCGCTTCCCCGACTTCTTCGAGGGAATTATAACGGGAGAAGGAAAAGCGCACACTGCTCCTCGCCCTCGCTGCGGAATGCCCCATTGCTTTCACGATCCGGCTGGGTTGAACCGCCCCGGTGCTGCAGGCGGAGCCGGGGGAACAGCAGACTCCCGCCTCGTCGAGGAGGATCAGGAGCCCCTCTCCATCGACTCCGGGGAAATAGAGATTACTGGTATTGGCGAGCCGGTTCCCGCGATCACCATTGACGACCACTTCAGGGAGGGTGGCGATGATACCCCTCTCAAACTCATCCCTCAATCGCACTACCGCCTCGATCGCGCTCAAGTGCCGACCGGCGAGTTCGGCGGCCACTCCGAAGCCAACGATTCCCGGGACATTTTCCGTGCCTGAGCGGCGCTCGTTCTCCTGCCCCCCTCCGAGCGTCTGCGGCTCAAAGCGGGTGTGGCGATTGAGATAGAGAGCCCCGATCCCCTTTGGCCCGTGCAGCTTATGGGCCGATAGGGAAAGGGCATGGATGGGCAAGGAATTCACCGCCACGGGGCTTTTCCCGACCGCCTGCACCGCGTCGGTGTGGAAGTAAACCCCGTGAGCCGCCGCCATTTCCGCCGCCTCCCGGATCGGGCTGAAGACTCCCGTCTCATTGTTTGCCCATATAAGACTGGCAAACGCGAGGTCTCCCGCAGCCAGGATCCGCGACCACTCCTCGAGATCGAGTCTGCCTCCGGAATCAACCGGGTTGAGCCTGACTTCATAGCCTCTTGACCCGTAAAACTTGAGCACCTCCTCGACCGCGCTGTGCTCGACCGTGGAGCTGAGGAGAGTCCGGGATTCGGGCCTGAGGGCCAGGGCGGACCGGATCGCGCTGTTGTTTGACTCCGTCCCGCCACTCGTAAAAACAATCTCCTCGGGGGTCGCTCCGATCAGGGCCGCCACCTGCTCTCTCGCCTGATCAACCGCACGACGGGCCTCCTTACCGAAGCGATAGCCGCCCGAGGGATTTCCATAGTGATCACCCAGCCAGGGCAGCATCGCCTCGATCACTTCGGGCGCCGTCCGGGTCGTCGCGTTATTGTCGAGGTAGATCATGGACTGCGCTGGAATCCTACGATGTCAGCTCCAGCGCGTCCAATTCTGATTCTTTCCTCATTCCGCCGGAACCCACTGCACGGCATCAACAACAACGTATCCCTCCGTATCGGCGTTGTTGAGAGTGACGGTCGCTGTTGCCCCGGCCTCAAACTCGAAGATCCCGAGCTCCTGGAAAAGATCGTGCGAGGGAGCTTTCCGCTGGTCGATGATCACTTCCGCTCCGCCACCACGGTGGCTGATGCCGACCTTGACCTTTGATGCGCGATTGTTGTTCGGCGGATAGGCGAATCGAACGGCATACCGTCCGGCTTTTTCTATCGTCGTGGCAAAAGTAACCGAGGCGGCGCCTTTCGCGGTGTTGCCCTCGTGCCGATACCCGAAACCGACATAGCTCTTGGCCGCGCCGCTCTCCTCCCAGTTTCCCTCGAATTTCGCGGACTCATCATCAACGACGATTCCCGGCAGATCTGCGGGGGAAAGACCGCGTTCATCCGCGACAGGTGCGTCGAAATGAAGGATCTGACCTTCTTCGAGAAGCTTTTCGCGCAGCTTCGCGTAGGCGACATCCTGCACCGCGATGCCCTCATCAATCGCCATGACTGCAGCGGTCGCCGCGCTCTGAGCCAGGATCATGAAGACCGGCTCCATGCGGATCGAACCGAAGGCGATGTGGGTGCTGGAAACGCAGACGGGAACCATCAGGTTGGTGCACTGCTCCTTCTTCGGCACCAGCGATCCGTAGGCGATCTCGTAGGGACCGCGGGTGCTCACCCCGATATCACCCTCGTTCTGCACGTAGCCCTCAGGGGTGATGTAACGCTGCACGTTGTGTGAATCGATCGTGTAGGATCCCATGCCGACCGAGTCAGGGGTGGGCTTCTTTTTGCGCAGTTCGTTCTCGGTCATGACGTATGCCCCGATCATGCGGCGGGCCTCACGAATGTAGAGCTGGTGCGACCAGTTGCCGTTGTCGGTGAACTCGTCTTTGGGCAATCCCCATTGCTTCATCTCGTCCTGCACGTCCTTGGGCACGCGGGGGTCATTGGAGATGAAATAGAGCCAGCCCTGCTGGTAGGTCACGTGCTCCAGAATGATCTCGCGGCGGCGCTCATAGCTGGCATCGGGATAATCGTAATTGAACCCGATATTGTCCGTGCTGAAGGGACCGTGATTGTTCGTGTCGGTCTTGTGATTCGGAATGGGATCAAACTTTCCGAAGGTCTCGCGCCATCCTGCCTCGAAGATTCGGACGAGGAGCTCATACTGTTTCGGGTCGTAGCCCTCTGGCTTGGGAAAGGGGATGCGGTTCTCCGGGTGGTTGGTCAGGCACATGCGGAAGCAATAAGCCTGAACGCGATGATCGCCCTCGCCCTTGACCCCGGGATCGGCCGTGCTGATGCGGGGCAAAACCCCGCTCTTCGGGTCGCCGGGCACAACGTAGGGACTGATAGGTTTGTCGACAGCACCGAAGTGATGTTTGTGATGCAGCACCCCGACCTGGACTCCGTTCCACTCTTCTCCATAGACGGAGTTGGCCTCACGTCCGACATGATAGTCCACTCCCGCCGCGGCGATGAGATCACCCTCGTAGGTCGCGTCGAAGAAAATCTTTCCGGCATAGGTATTCCCGCTCAGGGTGGTGATGGATTGGATCACCCCGTCCTTGACCACGACGCCCTTCTCCCGGTCGAGCCATTCATCGCGGTGCACTTCGAGATCGAACTCGCTGACATACTCCTCGAAGACCGCCTCGGCGATGCTCGGTTCGAAAATCCACATCGTCTTCTGATCTCCGTCAATCGCTGGGGTGCCCTGCCCTGTTCCCCCGTATTCCTCCATCTTCTGCCACTTCCAGTTTTCGGGCTTCTGATATTGTTTCCAGACACGATGGTAAAAATCGCGTGCAAGCCCGCCGATGACGGCCTTGTTCCCCGTGTCGGTCCAGCCGAGGCCACCGCTGGAGAGACCTCCAAGGTGTTTGTCAGGACTGACAATGACCACGGTCTTGCCCATCTTTTTCGCCTGAACGGCGGCGATGACGGCGGCGCAGGTGCCTCCATAGATGACGATGTCACGTTTCTCTTCCGCTCCTGCCGTGGTCACTGCCAGGGCAACGAGAAGGGAGAGAACTGTCCGGGGGTGTTTATATCGGGTATTCACGCGGCGAAGATAGAAAGATTGCCGTCCAAAAACAAGAACCCAGTTTGCGCCGGAATTTCCGTGACCAATTCGGTAGACGGGTGAATCCCCCCTGAGAATTCCCCACGGTCAGATTCCCGTATTTCCATCTGGAAAAACGCGAATCCCGCCCGATGCTCCTGACGTTATGGAACCAGAGGAAAACAGAAACGTGCTCGGCGGCAGACTTATCCCGTGCAGCATGGATCCCCTCACCGGATTCTACCGTGACGGCAAGTGCCAGGTCGGTCCCGAGGATCACGGGTGTCACGCGGTCTGCTGCGAGGTGAACGAAGAGTTCCTGGCCTTCAGCAAGGCACGCGGGAACGACCTCAGCACTCCCATGCCATTCTACGGGTTCCCCGGACTGCAGCCCGGTGATCGCTGGTGCGTCTGTGCGGCCCGCTGGAAAGAAGCCCTCGATGCCGGATTCGCCTGTCCCATTGTTCTCGAAGCCACCTCGGAGGCCGCGCTTCAGTATGTCTCCCGCAGTATCCTCGAAGAGTATGCGGTGCTTGAGGAGGAGTAGAACAGGGACAGCCCTTCCGGCTGACTGTCGCCGGGTTCGAGAACAAAGGTCTCATCGAACCACATTCCGAATCGCCGGCAGAAGCATTTCGGCAACCAGTTCATGCCCGAGATCGTTCGGGTGCATCCCGTCGAGGAGGAGGCCATCCACGGTAGTTCCCTTTCCTGCGGCAAATCCGGCGTAGGCGGTTCGCACGTCGACGATCGGCACTTCCAGCTCCTTCGCCAGCTCACGTAGCGCGTCGTTATAGCCGGCCAGGTTTAAGGAATCGAACCCCTCCTCGCTATCAGGATCGTAGGGAGCTTTGCCATATCTATCCCGCAAAAGAGAGGTCCACCGGATCGGATTGGTTGTCATCAGGATCACCCCGGCTCCGCTTTTCCGCACGGAAGCGGTAAGCTGGCGCACGTTGTCGCGGTATTCGGCGAGCGGGACCCGGGGCTCGGTAGCCGGGGGAGTCTTCCACACATCGACCGCCGAGTCGTTGATTCCGAATTGCATCACGACGACCCGCGGTTTGTGGCGCAGGACATCGCGCTCAAGCCGCTTCAACGCATCGCGGGTGGTGCTGCCACCGATGCCCGCATTATAAACCGGCAGGCTCGAGCCGATGCTCTGGAGCGCTTCTTCAACACGCTCCGGGTAGACTTTTTTCACCGCACCGGGGCGGGCGGCCGTGGTCGAGTCTCCGAACATGATAATCCCGCCGGCCTTCGGAATCTCGGCGGCCGGCGCTTTGAAAACAGGGATAACGCCCGAGTTGAGATCGGCCGTATTCACCTTCATGCGCAAGCCACCCTGCATCGTCGTGATCCAGAGTTCTCCCGGAGAGCGCTCATATAAATACGGATAGGAAACCCGTCCGCCTCCTTCATAATTCGCCGCAACAATCACAGGCGACGACCAGGTCGCGCCCTCATCTCCTGAGAAAGAGAGTGAAAGTTCGGCCCGGCTCGTCTTGTTGGTGGGAGCATGGCGTGGAGGAGCATTCCAGAGAAGCGCTATCCGTCCGTCGGCGAGACGGGCCATCTGCGGACAGCAGGTCACGGAGGAAATGGATGACTGCTTGAGCCCCTCCCATTTCAACCCGTCCTTCGATGTCGCCTCCCAAAGGAAGCCGGATTCGGTGCGAAGAAGTAGATAGAGAGACCCGTCCTCCCGCTCAACGACGCTGCCCTCAATTGATCCGGCATGGTCATGAGCACCAATTCCGTAATCGAGAACATCGCCCCGCTGCCACGACTTCCCCAGATCGTCGGATACAAACATCACCGTCGCGTGCCTCCATTCCGGAATGATCTCCTGACCGACGAGAACGATACGTCCGCTCTTCATCTGGATCAGGGAATGAATGCAGCCACACCAGGGTTCGCTCAACTTGACCGGGGTCTCCCAGGTAAGCCCGTCGTCCGTGCTTCGCGAGGTGTAGGTCGGGAGGATGAAGTCTTTCCAACTCACCTCCTTTTCGCCCCACTTCCATCCCTCGGGCTGCCTGCGCTCGACTCCGTTCATCCAGGCGGAAATGATAACCCCCTCGCGCGTGCGGAGCAGGGCCCGCTCATTGCTGACCGCGAACTTCGACGGATCGGTAAAAAGCGGCGACGCGGCCCAGGTGAGCCCTTCGTCAACACTTCGCAACGCGTTTTTGGAATCGATGCAAAGGACACCTCCGTCCGCAGTCGTAACAAAAGGCCCCTGATGGGTGAAGGGAAGCTTACTGCCTTTGGGATGCAACTGCGGATCAGCCGCATGGCTGAGAACGACGGAGAGGGCAAAAGAAAAAAGGGCGGCGAGTTTCATGGATCTCCCGCGAGAGTGGGTACTGGTCGCCCACCCGTCAATCGTGATGGCGGGCGGAAATGCGGGAGGGATTTGCCACTCCCGGTTCTCCTTGTTTTGCCTGGACTCAAGCCGCCTCAACTGCCCGCCTCATCGCCGAGATGGTCGCAGCGCAAGCCGCTTCATTGTCGAGTTCGTTGAGCGTTTTGTTAAAGGGCTCGGGACGGACGGGGCCGTCGTAGCCGATCTGCCTGAGAGCATCCACAAAGGGCGCGACATTGATCACGCCGGTCGCGGCGGGGAGTTCGCGGGAATTGTCGAGTTGGTCCCGTTTCTCGAGTCCGGCCGGTGCATCGTTCAGATCGACGCTGACGACGTCCTTGTTTTCGAGAGAGAGAAGGTCTTCAACCGTATCGCCCGCCGTCCACCAGTGCCATGAGTCCAGAACCAGACCGACATTGTCCGCCCCGATTTCCCCGATGAGTTCTCGGGTTTCGGCCAGAGTGTGCAGGAAGGGATACCGTTTCTCCACGAGAAGCAATTGCGTCCCGACATATTCAAGACCGAAACGCAAACCGTGATCACCGAGCACCTTCGCGATTTCACGAAGGCGGTTGGCGTGTTGTTGAAAATTCTCGCGGTAGGTCAGCTCCGCGTGGCCCGGTGAGAGCCAGGTGCCGACTCGCGTCGCTCCCGCCTTTTGCAAGGCCGCGGCGATGCGGGGCAGACCGGCCAGCCCCTCGCGGAAAAGAGCCTCATCCTTCCTGAAATCCACCGGCAATCCCGTCGCCGCCCAGGCCAGCTTCTTTTCGACACGGTCCGCGAGGATCTCCTTGAGCTGATCCGGAGACATCGACGCAAACTCCTCTCCGCGCGGCTCGACCGATTCAAACCCGTGCCGGAAGGCAAGGTCATTGAGTTCCCGCTGACTCTTTACCGTCACACCCATGCTCCCGGGGGTCAATGCGAGGGTGAATTTGCGTTCGGTGGCAGCGGCAAAGGGGTGCGAAGGCACGACTGCCGCCAGAGCCACTGAAGAGCGAAGAAAGGTCCGTCGATTCATGGTCCGAGAGTGGCAGGAAATGCCGTTGCGGTCAATCGGGTTGACGAATTCAGCTATTCCGGAAACCCGGGAGACTCATATTCCCAGATTGGATTTGAGCGCTTCGATCTCCGATTTCAGAGCAAGGACGTCCGCTTTGAGAGAGGAGATTTCCTCCTCCATTTCCGCGCGCCAGCTTGAGGCCGGAACTTCGGTGGACTCACCCCGCGAAGACCCGGAGGTCACCGGCATGGGTGCGACATCTCCGCACAGAAGATGGACATAGGTCGCGGCGCGACGACCTCCACCGGCCGGGATGAGTTTCACGAGAGGCTCGGGAGAATAGGACGCCATTTCATCGAGCACGGTTTGAACCCGCTCGATATCGGCGAAGGCATGCATCCGCTCGGTGCGCTGACGCAGTTCCCCTACGGTCTGCTGGCCGCGAAGGAGCAGGACACAGAGCAGCGCCTGCTGACCCTTGGTCAGATAGGGATATTTATTCTCCAGGGTGTGTTTACACTTCGGGACGCGGGCACTCGCCTGATGCACCAAAATGGAAAGCTTCTTGTAGCGAAGCCCCTCCATGGCCTCCTCGACCGTGTCGGTTCCAAAATCGGTCACGGGCTCCCGATTGCTGGACTGGTTGCAGGCGGAATAGAGGCTGTTGAAGGTGAGCGGATACTGATCCGGTGTCGTCGCCTCCTTTTCGAGAAGACACCCGAGGACACGGGATTCTTCGAAAGTAAGAAGAGGCGCTGGTTTTCCGCCGGAAGACTTGGCTTCCGATTCAGGATGGGGATTTTCGTCTGACATGTTATTCGATGAATTTTCCGGGATTGAGAATTCCGTTAGGGTCGAGTGCGGACTTGAGTCGCCGGTGCACCTCAGCCGAGACCGGACCGACGGCGTCTTTGAACCAGCGCTTCTTGGCGAGACCGACGCCATGCTCGCCGGTGATCTGACCGTCGTTGGCAATGATCCAGGTAAAGAGCACATCGAGCGCGGCATCAGCTTTTTCCCGTGCGATCGGATCGGTTTCGTAATCCTTCACCATCAGGTTGGTGTGGATGTTTCCGTCACCGGCATGTCCAAAGCAGGCCACGGGAATGCCGGTGTCCTTCTCCAACTGGCGGGCGAATCGAACCAGCTCGACCAGCTTCGAACGCGGCACGACGATGTCCTCGTTCAACTTGATCAGTCCCGTCGCCCGGAGCGAGTAGGAAAATTCGCGCCGCAGTTGCCAGATCGCTTCGCAGGCGGCCTTGTCCCGGGCTTCCACGACCGAAAGGGCACCGAGCGAATCGACGAGTTCGCGGAGCTTTGAGAGGTCATGGAGAATGGTGTCGCGGCGTCCGTCGAGCTCGACGATGAGGTGCGCATCACCGTCAGGGAGCATTTCCGGCCCGAGGTAATCACGCGCTGCCTTCAGGGTAAACCCGTCCGTGATCTCGAGACCCGAGGGCTGCCACCCCTGGTTCAGAATAGCCTGCACCGCCCCGGCAGCCGTTTCGAAGTCCGAAAAGGTCGCCGTAAGCATCGCTCTCGCCTCAGGATGGGGAATGAGACGCAACGTCGCCTTTGTCACCACGCCAAGGAGACCTTCGGATCCGACAAACATTCCGATCAGATCGAGTCCCGTTTTATTCTTGTGACAACGGCCTCCCGTTTCGAGGACCTGACCGTCGGGCAGGACGACTTCGAGCCCGAGAATATAATGCCTCGTCACTCCGTACTTCACACAACGCGGGCCACCGGCATTGGTCGCAATGGTGCCTCCGACCGAGCACTCCTTGAGACTTGCCGGATCGGGCGGGTAATACCAGCCGAGTTCACGCACCGCCTCCTGAAGGTCGTTGAGAATGACCCCGGGCTCCACCACGGCAATTCCGTCGGCAGGACTGATTTCGAGGATGCGATTCATCCTCATGACCGAGAGGAGAATCCCGCCTTTGACCGGAACACAGCCTCCGACATACCCGACCCCGGCTCCGCGGGTCGTGACGGGAATTCCGTTTTCATTGGCATAACGCAGGGTCGCGACGACATCGTCACGTGATCCTGCCTGAACGACCACGTCGGGCATCGCCGAGGCATGCCAGCGATCCGTCCCGAACTCCTTCCGGACCCCGGCTGCGGTCGATACGCTCCCTTCACCCAAGACGGCAAGGAGTCCCGGCAGCCATTCCGGTTCGCACGCCACACTCACAAACTGGTCAACCACATCCATAATCTCGGAAGGAAGACGATAGCCCCGACCAGCGCCGCCGCAACCGCGGCAATGAGGACACCGCCCGCCGCTGCGTCTTTTGCCATTCCCACCCCCCGGTCTGACTCGGGATGGACCGCATCGGCAAGGTATTCGAGGGCGGTGTTGAAGACCTCGGCCATCAGGACCAGCCCGGCGCTCAGCACGATCGCCAACCACTCCCCGAAGCTGATTCCAAAGCCGAATCCCGCGGCAATGATCAAAGCAAAGATTCCGAAATGGATGCGGAAGTTCCACTCCGTCCGGAAGACGGTCCGAATCCCCCGACCGGCATCAACAAAGCTCTGAAATCCGCGATAGCGGCCCGATGACATCCTCATAATTCACTTGGCGGACAATAAAAACAGTTACAGGTTTGAGACTCTCCAAAAACAACAGGAAGTGATCATGACAAAAAAACCCGCACAGAAAAAAGCAGTCAAACGCCCCTCCACCGCCCGAATCGGATTCGTCGGCGTCGGTCGCATGGGAGCCAACATGGCCCGCCACCTCAACGATCTCAAATACAATGTCACGGCAGTCTTCGATGTAAACGAAGCTGTTGCCGCCGACCTTGCCAAGGAGATCGGAGCCACTGCCTTTAAGAAACTCTCCGACGTCACCGCGAACGCTGACATCATTTTCACCGTGGTGACGAACGATGCTGCGATGAAGAGCATCTTCCTCGGCAAGGGAGACAGCCTCCTCAAAGGAGCGGAAGGCCGCACCTTCATCAACTGCGCCACCCTGAGCCCCGGAATTCAGAAAGAGGTTTCCAAGGCCGCGGAGAAGAAAAAGGCCACCTGCATCGAAGCCTGTATGGCAAGCAGCATCAGCCACGCCCGCACCGGCAAACTTTACCTCATGATCGGGGCCGACGACGCGGTCTTCAAAAAGAACAAAAAGCTTCTCGAAGACATCAGCCTCAACCTTCGCCACATCGGCAAGATCGGCAAGGCGGCCGAGGTCAAAGCTCTCGTCAACATGGTGATGAACATCAACACGGCAGGTCTTGCCGAGGGACTCGGTCTCGCGAAATCGCTGGGTCACGATCTCGCGATGATCTGCGAAGTCTTTTCCCAGACCGGTGCGAATTCACGCGTTCTCGAAACCGATGGTGCCGATATGATCGCCCGGGAACACGACTGCTGGTTCTCCGCCGAACACGCCGCGAAGGACTCCGGCATCGCCGCAGGATTGGCCAAGGCTCAGAAACTGAATCTGCCGCTCAACGACGCGACGAAAGCCCAGTATGACCGCATGGTCGAGCTCGGCGTCGGGGGCCTCGACAAGTCCGGCATCGCCGAATTGACCTTCCCGGGACGCAAGGGCTCGGAGAAGAAAAAGAAGAAGGTCGCGAAGAAAAAATAAGCCAGGCCTTCCGCCAACCAGTTAAACCCGGAAATGAGCGTGCCTTGCGGCCCGCTCATTTTTGTTTTTTCAGCATCTTGTCCATCATCCCGGACATCTCCTTGCCCATGTCCTCCCGGGACATGTCGGGGTTTTTTTCGCGCATTTCCCTCATCTTATTGAACAACTTTTCCCGCTGTTCCTCACTGAGTTGCGACATCTTCTCACGAAACTCCGGGGAAGGACCTCCGTGACCACCGGGAGGGCCGAATCCACGTCTCCGTTCTCCACCACCGGCACCCGGAACCGATTCGGTCGAGGGACCGGCCCCCGGCTTCGATTCCCCCGGCTTCAACTGCCATTCCGCATAGCGCACCGTAACGACCTCACCGCCCTCGATCGCGACTTTGGCCGCCACCTTTTCGAGATCCTCATCCGACTTCAAATCGACCATCTTCCATCCCTGGGAATTGAGCTGACTGGAGACAACAAAGGTCTCTTTGGTCTCCTTGTTCATCAGGGTGGCGACCTGCTCGTTGTTCACCATTGCAATGCCGGTGAGAATGAGAGAGTCGCTCAGATTGACGGATCGGAGAAAAGGCGACTGACCTTTCAAGGCCGTGAAATCCGCTTCCGCCATGACGGTCGGAAGAAACGACTCACCCGCCTCCTGCGCCGTCACGAAGGTCGTGATTCCGAGAATGAGCAAGGGGGCGACGAACTTCATGCATATAGGGAAACCCCGAAATCCGGAAGGGGTTTCACTTTTCCGCCTTTACCCCACTGCGATAGGACCGGAATTCCTCCGGAACAAAACTCAGGTCGCTCGCCTCATTCACCGCGAGACTGATCTGAAAATCCATAATCTCCTTCGGGACCGGATCCTGATATCCGTCAAGGCAGGCGCGCAGCCCCTCGATTGGAGTGACGGCGGCGGTGCGGACCTGGCGGTAGACTTTCACCGCGATCGATTCGGCGGCGCCGGGGGTGATCATTCCGGGTATCAAGGGAAGAAGCTCAGGCGGACAATCCTTCGGGAGATCGATCTGATATTTTTTCCCAAGAGCCCGGATGAGGCGGTAACCTTCAGTCGACTCGTGGGCGGGAAAGAGCGGGATCTTCACGTCGACCCGGCCGGGACGTTTCAGATCGACTTCGATCAGATCCGGACGACTTGAGGCGAGGATCCAGACGATGCGCCCGCGGTTTTCGGTATTGCTCATCTCCTTGGCCATCATCGAATAGACCCGCCCCGAAATACCGGAATCGCCAGAACCCGAGTCGCGGCTCCCGAGCGCCTGATCCGCCTCGTCGATAAAGACGATGCAACGCCCGAGGGCGTGGAGAAGACCGAAGATTTTCTCCAGATTTCCCTCCGTGCTCCCGACCCAGCGGTCGCGGAAATTTTTCATCTTCACCACGGGAACCCCCGCCTCCCCCGCCAGGCACTCGACGAGGTAGGTCTTTCCCGTTCCGACCGGGCCGCACAGAAGATACCCCATCGGCATCGCCCCGAGGTCTCCCTGTCGCCAGAGCACGATATCCTGACGCATCCAGGTTTTGACTTCCTCGTGACCGTAGATGTCATCGAGCGTGCGTGTCGGCTCGAGGAATTCGATGAGATCCTGCGCATCCTTTTCAACCAGCGACTTTTTCAAGTCAGAGAGGTCGCTTTCCTGCAGGGCGGCCTTCCCGTACTCCCGTTGCTTCAGGAGACCTTCAATTGAACTGAGGGTGGCTCCCGCGAGACGGGTGGCGGGGAATTCGGGTCGGCCGGAGAAATTGGAAAGTGCCCCGGGATAGGTTCGTTCAAAAAAGCGAAAGGCCCCCGTCAGCGCCTCCTCTCCCGGCATGGGAATCTCCACCTGAGCCGCCCGCTGATTCCGGGTGAGGAGGTGATTGAGGTCATTGAGATGCTCTGCGAAAAGGAAGACCGCAAGATTCTGCTCGAGGAAAAAGCTTTCCTGCGACCAGGCGCGGACCACCGAGGCCATCGAGTTCAGCTGATAATCGCGCGATTGATTTGAGACGGGAAAAATGAGTTCGGCCGACTTGATGATGACCGCGATATGATGGTTTCGGCCCGCCATGGGAGCCGCCTCGGGAGAGCCGGGAGCGAGGCGGCGGAGGTTGACGCAATAGCGAAGGAACTTGTCCAGATAGCCGATCGCCTGGGCCGGGTCCCTGGGAAGATCATCGGGGAAGCGCAGCTGTTTGAAAAACGCCTCACCCGACTCGACGCGGAGACCTGCTCCGAGTTCGTAGCTGAGAACCAGGTCGAAGCGCTGCAACTGCACTTTCGTGAAATACTCGATCAGATTCCCCATCACCGCCGAGTCGTCCCCGGGCTCACCGATGAGAAGCCGGTCCTGCACATTGCCGTGCACGACAAACTGATTGGTGGCATTGGAGAGATAGAGACGACGGATCGTTTCCGCCCAGGGTGGGGGTGCCATAAAAATACGAATTACTTCCGTCTACGCTGACGGGGAATCGGGAGGAGGTCAACTCCTCCGCTGGAAAATCCCCGTTCCTTCCCCTCGAATCGCGGGTTGTGGGACCCGAAAATCCGGCGTATTTATTCCACATGGAAATTCTTTCCCCCAACTCAGCCATCCTCGACAAGACGCGCGAACTCTGTTCCCTCATTCTCCAGTCGGGAGAGTATCTGGAAAACGTGGCCAAAATCGACACGTTCTTCAAAGACAAGGAGGCCCAGGCATCCTATCGCAATTTTAACAAGCTCGGCGAGACCTTGCACCAAAAGCAGCATGCCGGTGAACTCACCGACGCCGACATCGAGGGTTACGACGCCGAACTCGCCGCGCTCAAAGGGAACCCAGTTACCGCCAGCTTCATGGCGGCCGAGGAAACCCTCAATGGCATCGTCCAGCAGGTCTCCCGCATGGTCGGCAAAGCGCTCGAACTCGGTCGGCTTCCCGAACCCGAAGATCTCGAAGGCGGCGGATGCTGCAACAGTGGCGGCTGCGGCTGCAACTGAACCACGCCACAGTTGAAATTTTCCAAAGCGGAACAGGCTCACCCCTGTTCCGCTTTTTTTTTTGCCCTCTGCCTATTTCCCGAGCACGTCCCCGGCAGCCCTCACCAGAGCCGCCACCGCATCGTGGATCTGCGCTTCGCTGACACAAAGGGGTGGCATCAGGGTAAGGGTGTCCCGGATCGGGCGGGTCAACAATCCGTAGGCCCGGGCGCGGCGACAGACCTTTGCTCCTGTCTCCCGTCTCCAGTCCAGGGTGCCCCCGGTCTCCCTGTCGATCAAATCCAGTCCCGCAATCAATCCGAGCTGGCGCACTTCGCCAAAATGAGGCGAAAGCTCACGCGCCTCACCTACGGCCCGGGAGAATGCCGCAACTTTATCCGGCAGAGAAGCGAGGACGCTCTCTTCTTCGAAGACTCGCAAGCTCCCCAGAGCCGCCGCACACCCGAGCGGGTTGGCACAGTAGCTGTGGCCGTAGAAGAAAGTCTTCAGCTCCTCATAGCGTCCGAGAAAGGCCTCAAACACCCGCTCGTTTGTTATTGTTGCGGCCAGCGGCATGTATCCCCCGGTGAGACCCTTGGCTAGACAGAGAAAATCGGGGATGACCTCCTCGTGCTCGCAGGCAAACATTCGCCCGGTCCGTCCGAATCCTGTCATCACTTCGTCGAGAATGAGGAACGCTCCGTGCCGGTCACACCATTCGCGAAGACGACGGAGCATCCCTCCCGGCCAAAGCCTCATCCCGGCCGCGCCCTGAATGAGCGGTTCGATGATGACCGCGTTGACCTCCGCCGCTTCATCCCCGCTCATTTGCTCTAGCGCCTCGACCTCGGCGAATCGGGAGACCGGATATCCCATCGTCGCAAAGGGACCGTTGAAGGTGGCGATTCCTCCGAGCGAGGCCGCCCCCACGGTGTCGCCATGATAGGCCCCGTCAAAGGCGACGAAACGCTTCCGGTGACTTTCCCCGCAGAGGTCCCGATACTGCACGGCCATGCGGCAGGCACACTCGATTGCCGTCGATCCGTTGTCGGAGAAAAAGACGCGTGTCAAGGTGTTCTCCGGAAAGAGTCCGGTCAATTTTTCCGCCAGGAGAATGGCCGGTTCATTGGAGAATCCAAGCGCGGAACAGTGAGCGATACGATCCAGTTGGTCGCGGATCGCGGCATCAATCGTGGGATGACGATGCCCGTGAATATTGGTCCAGATCGAGCTGTTTCCGTCGAGATACTCTTTCCCTTCGATGTCGGTCAGGATCGCCCCCTGGCCCGAGGTGATGATGAGCGGATCGTCTTCCGAAGCAGCCCAGTCCTGCATCTGCGTGAACGGATGCCAGAAGTGCTCCTTGTCGAGACGCCGGAGGGAGTCAACCGGGTCGAGCGCTGCGCCTGCCCCTGTTGACTTCACCCCATCAGAATCCGCGCCCGAATCCATCACCACGCCGCACCCAGTTGCGGCTGGGGGTTGACCCGGTAGGGCATCCAGACGATGCCGACGGCTTTGGCGGTGCAGTTTTTCTTGAGCGGAGTGACGCTGATTTTCTCCAGTTTTTCCGTCATGGGATCCATCGCGGCTTTCAACTTTTCAATCTCCTCCTCGCAGTCGCTCTCAAGGTCCTCAAGATCGGCCTGATACTCGCCCACCTTCTCCTCGGCTCGGGCAACGTCGCGGCTCTCCTTCCAGGCGCGCGAGGCACCAGTCATGGCTCCACGTCCCTTTGAAGATACACTCTTCCCGAGGATGGCACTCAGGATCGTGCCTCCGATGCGGATGGCGGTATCCACTTTGACGCTATTGGCCTGGGCCTTCTGATCGGAGACGACGTCCATCGCCTTCGCCATGCGATCCTCGATCACTTTGATCTTTTTCTCGTAGGTCTCGCGCAGGGCCTCAATCTTCGCGTCGCGGGCTTCGTGGGCGCTATGGACGAGGCGGGCGCGGAAGTCTCCCTCAGCCTCGCCGGGATTGGAAAGCAGGCCGGTGAGGGGGCTCTTGAAAACGGTGCAGGTGTAGTTGCCGTAGATCCAGTCGACAAACTCCTTCTCGAGCTTGGACCATAGTTTCTCATCGAGAAGGGACTGGGGCAGGTCGGAAAAGGCGGCCCCGGCGAGAGGTTCGTTTCCGAGCTGACTGACGGTCAGCCCGTTGGGTAGCTCGAGGGCTTTGGACCAGTCTACTGACCCGCTCGCCGCATCAATCGAGTGGATCGTGGCGACAGCCTCACTGCCGGATATGCCCTTGGCGTCGTCCTGGTAGCGCACCTCACCGACACGGATGATGGCGGGCACGTAGTTGATTTCCGCAGCGGGAACGCCGGCACCGGCCGGGATGAAAAAATCGGTCGCCCCGCGCGGCAGTCGAGGACGGAGGGGTTTCGGTGCAACCGGCTTTGGGGCATCCGCCGCGGGTGTCGGGGCGGCTGCCTTGACGGCGGCGATCTCGGCGCGCCTTGGATCCATCAGCTTCTTGATCTGACCCCGCGCCAGAGGCCCGGTGAGGTAGCTCATGACCCAGCGCACGTGGAAAACGGACGGGGCGTCGTCGTTGACGTTGTTCATCAGGAAGATGCGGTTGCCGAGCCCGGCGAGGAGTTGCTCCATCTTGCCCCGGTCAAAACCGCTGTTGTTGCCTGCCGCGGCCCCCTCGAGTCCGTCGAGGACGCGGGCCTTGTCACGCTCGGTCTGGAGGCGGCCGAGCCACCAGGTCCCGATGTTGGAGAGGGCCTTGTAGTCAAGGTCGACCGGGTTCTGCGTCGCGAGGAGGACGCCAAGGCCGAAGGCGCGCCCCTGCTTCAGCATCGTGATCATCGGCTTTTTCGAGGGCGGCATGGCCGAGGGAGGCAGATAGCCGTAGATCTCATCCATGTAGAGAAGGGCCCGCAGGCTCGTTGTCCCGCCCTGTCCGCGCATCCAGCCGAGCATCTGGTTCAGAAGCAGGGCGACAAAGAACATGCGTTCGGCATCGCCGAGATGGGAAATCGAGAAGATGGAAATGCGCGGTTTGCCCTCGTGCGTGTGAAGCATGCGCTTGATGTCGAGCGGTTCACCCTCGAGCCAGGTGGAAAACCCGGGTGAGGCGAGGAGATTGTTCATCTTCATCGCCAGATCCATGCGGCTCTTTTGCGGGCAGACTGTCTCAAGGTCCATCACCCCGATTTTGTCAAAGGGCGGCACCTGGATATGACGGACGAGGGCCTCAAGGGTGACGCCGTGGCCCGCCTTCCACGAATAGCTGAAAATGTTGGAGAGCAGGATGTGCTCGGGATCGCGGAGAGGATCGGCGTTGTTTCCGACGAGGGAGAGCAGGCTGGAGACGGTCGACTCGATGCGCTCGGAGAGAGCCTCGGCATCGTCGAGGATCTCGAAGTCGGGCACGTCGAGGGAGCTGAGGATGGAAACCGGCAAACCCGCATTTGAACCCGGCGTGTAAACGGCCATGTCGATCTTGTCCCGGAACTGCTTGATGCGCTCGGGAGACTGGCCCCAATCAGCGAGGCCTTTCTTCCACATCTCGGCGGTCTTCGCCGCGTGCTCGTCGGGACTGAGTCCTTTTTTGGCGGCGTCGTCCTCGTTGATCCAGGGCCGGAAGCTTTCAGGGGTGAGATCAGGAAAGGTAAGGAGCAGATTCGAAATGTCGCCTTTGGGATCGATGACGATGGCGGGAATATTGTCCATCGCGGCCTCCTCGAGCAGGGCGATACAAAGGCCGGTCTTGCCGGAACCCGTCATGCCGAGGACCACCCCGTGAGTGACGAGGTCTTTGGAATCATAAAGGACGAGATCGTCGCCGAGGGCTTTTTCCCCGAGGTCGTAGTTACGGCCAAGGTAGAATTTGCCGAGTTGTTCGTAGTCTTCGGTGCGGATTTCCATGTGGGAAGGGATTGAGGAGTTGAGGGATTAAGGTGTTGAGTATTGTTTCACTCGAGGGTGTATTTGACTGACTCCCCGTGGACGCTCTGATTGCCGGGCTGCCCCTGCCAGGCCCAAAGTTTGAAATCGCGCAGGCCGGTCGGTAGGGTAAAGGTGAGCTGTCCGTTCCGGGCCGGGCCGGAAAGAGGGAGGGTCCGGATGACCCTCTGCCCGGATCGGATCTCGATTCGGGAGACGTAGCCACGCATCACGGAAAATTCGAGGGTACGGGTCGATCCGGCTTTGAGGTTGCGTGATTCTCCCGAAGCCCTCACCACATGCACGTTCGGCCGGTAAAGTTGCCGCTCCTGCATCTGCCACTGCATATCGAGGTGGCGGTAGGGGCGGATTATCGGACCGAAGCCCTGAGCGGTGACCGTTGCGGGAGCCAAAAGACCGGAGCCCACCAGGGCAAAGCAGCAGAATCGGAAAATTGGGAAATGCATGGATAGCTGAAAACGGAAGTATTCGATCGACTCAGGCGATTGCGCCGTGGCCTACTCGTGGCGGCTATGATAAGAAGCCCCTGCACGAATTTCCAACCTTTCTTATGACCAAAATCGCCATTTCCGCCATTCTCGCTGCATTCCTATGCCTATCTGTGGGGATCGGAGCCGAACGACTCCCCAATGTGGTCATCATTTTTACCGACGATCAGGGCTTTGCAGACATCGGAAGCAACTGCGCCAAAGGATACAAGACTCCGCACCTGGATCGCATGGCGGCGGAGGGGCGCCTTTTTACGCAGTGGTATTCCGCCCAGGCCGTCTGCTCGGCCTCCCGGGCGGGATTACTTACGGGATGTTACCCGAACCGGCTCGGCATGCACGGTGCCCTCAGTCCCGGTAGCCGCCATGGGATCCATCCCGACGAAACCACGCTCGCGGAGATCTTTAAATCGAAGGATTACGCCACCGCTGCCTTCGGAAAGTGGCATCTCGGTGATCACGAGAAGTTCCTCCCCCTCCAGCACGGTTTTGACGAGTATTTCGGCATTCCCTACTCCGGAGACATGTGGCCGCAGCACCCCACTTCGAAGAACTTCCCCCCCCTGCCGCTTTTCGAGGGCAACCGGCGTCTCCGCACCGTCGACGAACGGGACCAGAAAATGCTGACGACCTGGCTCACGGTGAAGGCGGTCGATTTTATCAATCGCAATCGGGAACGGCCCTTCTTTCTCTATGTTCCCCATCCGCAACCGCATGTCCCCCTCTATGTCAGCGACCGCTTTGCGGGGACGACGGATAGGGGGCTCTACGGAGACGTCATCGCCGAGATCGACTGGTCGGTCGGCGAGATTCTGAACGCGATCACGACGAACGGACTCGACGAAAATACTCTCGTCATTTTCACAAGCGACAACGGCCCCTGGCTTTCCTACGGCACCCACGCGGGATCCGCCGAACCCCTGCGTGAAGGAAAAGGAACGGCCTGGGAGGGCGGCGTGCGCGAGCCCTGCCTGATGCGTTGGCCCGGGACGATTCCGCCCGGAACGGTTTGCGAGGCGCCGGGCATGCACATAGATCTGCTCCCAACCCTCGCGGGGGTCATCGGAGCGGATCTTCCCGAAAAGAAAATCGACGGAAAGGACATCCTGCCTCTCATCACCGGAGCCGAAGGAGCAAAAAATCCCCACGACAGTTACTGGTTTTATTACAAACAGAACGAACTCCACGCGGTCCTGAAGGATGGTTGGAAACTGATTCTCCCCCATTCCTATCGCTCCCTCAATGGGGGCAAGGGCGGGGACGGAGGGATTCCGGTCGAATACCAGAACCGGAAAAGCGGTCTCGAACTTTATTATCTTCCGGATGACGTCTCCGAGTCGAATGACCTCGCCGCCGGGAACCCCGAAAAGGTAACCGAACTCTTGGAACAGGCCGAGGCGGCAAGAGTTGATCTCGGCGACAATCTCACCAAACGGAAAGGCGCGGGAACCCGCGAACCGGGTCAACTGACGGAGGAAGAGGCCGCCGCTCTGGAAAAAATTCACTGGCCGGACGGGCGGAAAACTCCCGAAAAGAAGAAATGACAGGACGGTGATTTCCGGGTGAAAAGTCAGTGTCCGGTCGGCGGTTTCGTGCAACAATAGCGGCGCATGCACATTCAGGACATTTTCGCGCAGGGAGCGCCCACCTTATCCTTCGAGTTCTTCCCCCCGAAGTCGGCAGAGGCTTCCGAGGCACTCTACGGGACCATCGCGGAGCTGGAAGCCTATGAGCCATCCTTTGTCAGTGTCACCTACGGGGCGGGCGGATCAACGAGGGAACTGACGAACGACCTCGTTGTCCGGCTCAAACATTCAACTTCGCTCGACCCGATTCCGCACCTGACCTGTGTCTGTCATCAGGAGGAGGACATCCGTTCCATTCTCGAACGTTATGCGGAAAAGGGAGTCAGCAACATCCTCGCTCTCGGCGGAGATCCACCGCGTGATCTCACCAACTATCGGAAAGCCGACGACGCCTTTCAGCACGCCGCCGATCTGGTCCGATTCATCAAACGCTTTTCGGAAAACGGGGCCCACCCTGACAAACGCGGATTCGGAATCGGTGTCGCCGGGTTTCCCGAAGGCCACCCCGCAACCCCGAACCGGCTCAAGGAGATGGACCACCTCAAGGCAAAGGTGGACGAAGGAGCCGACTACATCGTCACCCAGCTGTTTTTCTGCAATGACGACTTCCACGATTTCCGGGACCGTTGTGTGCTGGCAGGAATCAACGTTCCGATTATTGCGGGGATCATGCCGGTGACCTCCACCAAGGGAATGGAGCGCATGGCTGATCTTGCCGCCGGGGCGCGATTCCCCGCAAAGCTCCTTCGCGCCCTCAATCGCGCGGGAGACGATGCCGAAGGAGTCGAGAAAGTCGGCATTCACTACGCGACCCAGCAGTGTTCCGACCTGCTCGAACACGAGGTCGCCGGGATCCATTTCTACACCCTGAATAAGTCACACGCGACCCGCGAAATCTACGCCAATCTCGGACTCCGCACGACGGGTTCTCTGGCGGTCTGAGCGTTTCCGACCCATGAAAAAACTTCCGTGGCGAGGCGTTCTCTACGCGGTCATGCTGGTCTACCTCTTCCTTGATCTGAAGGCCTGTCACGGCCCCCTCAGAAAGGCGATGATGAGCCGTCGCAACGAGGGCATCGAGGCGGCCATCAAATACAAGTGGGTTGCTCTCATCAATCAGGAGCCGGTCACGCAGGAGCAGCTCGACCTCGCCGTCGTCCGGCATTTGTATCAGAGAGGGAAAACTCCCGCCGATATACCGGAAAAGAATCTCTCCATGATGAGGCGGGCGGTGCTGCAAACTCTCATCGACGACACCCTCGTGCGCCACTATGCCGACGGAGAAGGATTCCGTGCCCCGGAAGCCGAGATCGATCAGTTCATTTCCAACTGGAAAGCACAGTTCGAAGCCCCTGAGGAAATCGCCACGAGGGCCGCCGTCCAGGGCCTCGATGAAAAAGGCATCGAGGCGGAACTCGCCCGGATCTGGTCACGCAAACGGTGGCTTGAAAAACGCATCGCCCCTGCCGTGACCGTGACGGAAGCGGAGGCGAGCGAGTGGTTCAAGCGGAATCATCAAACGCCGGAGGGAGTCCTCCAGCCCGGATTCTTCGAGCCTGAGAAAGTCCGCGCCCGACACATTTTCCTGAGCACGGTTGAGGTGGATGATAAAACACGGGAGGACCTGATCCGAAGCATTCACCTGAAGTTAAAAAACAAAGAAGCAAGCTTTGAAGCCCTCGCCAAAGCCCACTCGGAAGACCCGCGAACGAAGGATCAGGGAGGAGACCTCAACTGGTTCAGCCGCGAACGGATGCCGGAGGATTTCACCACCCCGGTCTTCGCCCTGAAACCCGAGGAACTAAGCGAACCCTTCAGGACCCGGCTGGGATGGCACCTCGTCGAGGTGATGGACCGTCAGGAAAAACGTCTGCTGACTTACGAGGAAACGAAGGACGAAATCATCGCCTATCTTGAGAGCGAGCGAACCGAAGAGACGGTCAAGGTGCTCATGGAGAAGCTTCGCAAGGTAGCCAACATCCAGTTGTTTCCCGAGAATATTTAATAGTGGGAAACCCAAGGGCAGCCGGAGCGGCCGCCCTACAGGAATCCGCCCTCATCAAATACCTTGTAGGGCAAGCGCCCCGCTTGCCGCCGCGTGAGGTCAACCGCAACCGGCCCTTACTCCAACGAGACATAGGGCATCAACCCGTGCAGGCCACCCTCGCGCCCGAAACCGCTTTCCTTATATCCTCCGAAAGGACTCGTCGGATCGAACTGGTTGAACGTGTTCGCCCAGATCACTCCCGCCTTGAGCTGCGAGGCGATCTTGAAGATCTTACTTCCCTTATCCGTCCAGATTCCCGCACTAAGTCCGTAGCAAGTGTTGTTCGCCCGCTCCACTGCCTCGGCGGGCGTGCGGAAAGTCATGATGCTGAGAACGGGGCCGAAGATCTCCTCGCGGGCAATACGGTGACTGGAGGTAACTCCGGTAAAGAAGGAGGGACGACACCAATAGCCGCCCTCCGGAAGTGCACAGCGCGATTGATGCAGTTCCGCCCCTTCCTCGATTCCGGACCCGATCAGCTCCGTGATGCGCCCAAGCTGCTCACGCGAATTGATCGCTCCGATGTCGGTATTCTTGTCGAGCGGATCGCCCACCCGTAGCGTCTCGATGCGGCGTTTCAGGCGACTCACAACCTCGTCGTGAATGGACTCCTGGAGAAGGAGCCGGCTTCCCGCGCAACAGACGTGGCCCTGGTTGAAGTAGATTCCCTTGATGACACCCTCGACGGCCTGTTCGATGGGTGCATCGTCGAAGACAATGTTCGCCGCCTTACCCCCGAGCTCAAGGGTCAGCTTCTTCCCGGTTCCGGCGAGCTGACGGGCGATCCCCTTGCCCACCCCGGTCGACCCGGTGAAGGCGATCTTGTCGATGCCGCGATGGCCAGCGAGCGCGGCACCGGTTTCTCCCGGACCGGTCACGATGTTGACGACCCCGGGAGGCAGCCCCGCCTCCTGAAAAATTTCGGCCAGATGCATCGCCGTGACCGAAGTCGTTTCGGCCGGTTTCAGAACGACGGTGTTTCCGCAGGCCAGGGCCGAAGCGATCTTCCACGCGGCCATGAGGAGGGGGAAATTCCACGGAATAATCTGTCCCGCCACCCCGAGCGGAACCGGATTCCTCCCCGGAAAGGCATAAGAAAGCTTATCCGCCCATCCCGCGTAGTAGAAAAAATGAGCGGCCACGAGAGGCAGGTCGAAGTCGCGACTTTCCCGGATCGGCTTGCCACCGTCCATCGACTCGAGGATGGCCAGTTCGCGGGACTTTTCCTGGATCATCCTCGCGATGCGGAAGAGGTATTTACCGCGTTCTGAAGGAGGCATGGGCTTCCAGACCTTCTCGTAGGCACGCCGGGCGCTTTTCACGGCGGCATTGATGTCAGCCTCGGTTCCGTGGGCAATTCGGGTGAGTTTTTTCCCCGTCGCCGGATTGATCGAAGCGAAGTATTTCCCGGAAGCTGGTGCCACAAACTGACCGTTGATGAAGAGCTCGTATTGCTTGCGAAGATTCACCGGCATGGTCTCCGGTGCCGGTGCGTAGTCCCAGGTGGAACCGGGAGAGAGAGGGGTGTTGTCGTCCTTGGCGATCATGAGAAGAATTCCGTGTACCTCCATCCGGCAGCCGGGGCGGCCGCCCTACAGAGATTGCTTGCATCTGAGTTCTGTAGGGCAAGCGCTCCGCTTGCCGCAGCCGCAGTGTTCTTTATCATTGTTTCGCGGATCGCATTCATCCCTTCGCAAAATAATCCGCACTCTGATAATTCCCGTCCGCGAGTTTGGCGAGTTGCAGTTCCACATCACCGAGCAGCGAGCTCGCCCCGAATCGAAAAAGATCAGCGGTAAGCCACGCGTCGCCCGCGGTCTCTTTCACCATCACGAGATACTGGAGCGCCTCCTTCGCCGTGCGGATCCCGCCGGCCGGTTTCACGCCAATGCGTTTGCCGGTCGCGAGGAAATGATCGCGCACCGTCTCCACCATCACCAGCGTCACGGGCAAAGTCGCCGCGGGGGAAACTTTCCCAGTCGATGTCTTGATGAAATCCGCACCCGCCTCGATCGCGAGTTGGCTCGCCAGCCTGACATTGTCATATGTCTGGAGTTCTCCGGTTTCAAAAATCACCTTCAAATGCGCCTCACCACAGGCCTCCTTCACCGCTGCAATTTCATCACTGACCCGTTGTAGATCCCCCTCAAGAAAGGCGCCACGGCTGATGACCATATCGATCTCAGAGGCTCCGGAATTCACCGCGTCACGAACATCGGCGAGGCGGATTTCAAGAGGGTACTGTCCACTGGGGAACCCTGTCGCGACCGAGGCCACGGCAATGCCGCTGCCTTCGAGTTCCTTGACCGCATGAGCCACCAAATTCGGGTAAACACACACCGCCGCGCAGGGCGGACAATCGTAGCGAGCCGCCATCGGCTGCAGGGCTTTACGACAAAGCTGGCTGACCTTACCCTTCGTGTCCGCTCCCTCGAGGGTCGTCAGATCCATCATCGACACCGCGAGGCGCAACCCCGTCCGCTTAGACTCATTCTTGATCGAACGCTTCGTGAACGAAGCCGCCCTCTCTTCCACCCCCACCTGATCAATCCGGGGGACCGTTCCTCTTAGCGAAAAAGACATAGATTGAAACTACCTGAACTCCTCAATCCCTTAACTCCTGAACCCCTCAAAATCAGCTCATCCTCACCATATCCTTAACGAGCTGAAGATAGAGATAAAAAAGCCCCCGCCAGGAGTAGCGGAAGGTCTCGGCAGACTCGGCCAGCTCGATCAGCCCCGCGTCGAGGTTGTGGCGGATCTGGCGAACGGTTTCCTGTTCGATGAGTCCGCTGAGGGCTTCGGGATCCTCATCGACAAAATCATTTCCCTCGTAGCCGAAGCCCGACAACCACTGGCGGTGCTCGAGGAGAAGATCCTCAAACGAATCCAGATCGGGGCTCTGGTGAAAGCGAACATCCGGAGCCATCTTCATCGGACTGCTGAAAGGGATATTACTGGTCCGGAAAGTCTCCCCCTTCGGATGACGCGAGGTCAGGGAGAGATAGACCCAGGCGATGCCCTCCTGCTCGTTCAGACAGATCGCCGCCTGTTCCCTCGTCCCGGGATGGTAAAAAAGACGGTAGAACTGGTGCATCCCGTCCCATTCCCAGCCCGTGTCCGCGACATATTCGAAGCCTTCTTCTTCGATCTCATCGGTCAGGTCGGTCAGGTCCGGAAACCGCGAGGCTCCCGGAGGTGATTCGCGTTCGAGGGCTTTACCAAGGGGAAGACGCAGACGACGCGTCCGGGTAAGAAGCTCGATCCAGGGAAGGAGGAACCAGAGGAGCATCCCGCCCACGCCGGCAACAATGCTCCCGGTCATGAAATAGAACGCGAGAGCGGTGGCGGCGAGGATCCCGAGGGCACCGAGCTTGCGAAGCCAGCGTCCGTCAAAACTGCGAAGCGCCAGGGAGAGGGCAACCACCCCCAGAACAATAAAGATCTCTGTCATGATAGCGGACGCAGACTACCGCCTTCCGGTGACCGGAGAAAGCGGAAATCGTGCCTGCTGGAGCCCTTTACCCGGAAGGAAATCCTTACCCTGTTTCCGTGCTTGTGTCTTGCAGGGGAATGCGGTTTCCTTAGCTGAAACCCCCTCCCCTACCATGTCCATCCGGTCACTCCTCTTTCTCATTGCCACTGTCTCGTCTCTCTCCCTGCTGCCGCTTCAGGCGGCCGAGTTCACCATCGACGAGGAGGCCGATGGAATTGCCATTAAAATCGATGGCACCCTCTTCACTAAATATGTCACCGGAGACAGCACCAGTTCGAAACCCTACTTTTACCCTGTGATCGGCCCGACCGGGAAAGAAATGACCCGCGCTTATCCGATGAAGGACGTCGATGGCGAAGCCAAGGACCATCCTCACCAGCGCTCGTTTTATTTCGGCCATCAGTTCGTCAACGACTTCGATACCTGGCACGAAAAACTGACCCTCGTCGAGCGGGCCAAAGGTGACGAAGCCAAACTCGCGGAGATGATGAAGACCCTCGGCGGAACCATTCACACGAAGGTGATCAAGGCGGAAGCCTCGGGTGATCGGGCGGTGCTCTCCGTCGCCAGTGACTATGTGGACAGCTCGGGCGGTCGCATGATGGAGGACGTGAGGATCTTCACCTTTCACCTCGGGGCAAAGGGCGAGCGTATCGTCGATGTGGAGATCGTCTTCACTCCCGTGGGAGAGAGTGTCCGTTTCGCCGACGCCAAAGATGCCGGGCTCAGCCTGCGTGTCGCGCACTCGATGTCGGTCGATGCAAAAGAGGGCGGCCGCATTGCCACCAGCACCGGCCATGAGGACAAGGACGCCTGGGGCAAACGCGCCGACTGGTGTGATTTCAACGGCCCGGTCGGAGGGGAAAAACTCGGCATCGCCGTGCTCAATCACCCCTCAAGCTTTCGCTATCCCACTCCCTGGCATGCCCGGGGCTACGGACTTCTCACCGCCAACCCCTTCGGCCTGAAGTCGGTCGCCGGTGAGGAAAAAGACGGCGAGGTCATTCTGAAGAAAGGCGAGAAGCTGACCCTGAAACACCGTGTCATCTTCCACGCCGGTGACGAGAAAGACGCTAACATCGCCGGTGCTTGGAAGGCGTATGCGGCTGAGAAATAAGAGGCCGCGAGAAGCCCTCAGCTTCCCTTTCGTTTAAAGATCGCGACATGGCGATCCACCGACTTCCCGGGAGTGGAAAGTTCCCGGGTCTCCGGATTGAACTCGGTGCGGATCAGTTCCCCTCCGAGCCGCTGCAACGCTTCGAGGGCAAGGGAATGCTCCTTGTCGAAATAGCTCGTGATGACGAGCCGTCCGTCCGTCCCGAGTTTTTCGAGCGCCTGGTCAAAAATCTTTTCCCAGGTGCTGTCGCCGTTCCAATAGTTCTGGTGGCGCATGAAGACGAGGTCGAAGTCATCGCCCATCTCGGCGTGACCGCGGAGCTTGGTGGCATCCCCGGTGAGAAACTCGAATTCCCGTTTTCCACGCTTCCCGTCGGGCCCGCGACGGCGTCCGAATTTCTTCTCCGCATTCGCAATCTCCCGGGCGCGCACGTCGATGCCGGTAAGCTTCACAGCGGACTCGGGAGCACCCTTCAACTCGGCGACAAAATCACTGAGGACTTCAGCCTCACGGCAGTCACCGCAGGCAATATCGAGGATGCGCGCCTCATCCCGGGATTCGAGACGACGGCACACCGTCTCAATGTCGTCGCCCGCGACCTTGCGCAGCATGCGCCGGAGACGTTCGAGATCCTCTTCGTTCGCTATTCTGAGATCGTCCGACATCGTCCCGGTTTTACTCCGCCTTGTGATGCGCCTGATAATGCTCGCGAAGGAGATCCCGGCCGAAGTCACCGTCAAAATCACGCCAGACCGCGTGGACATGGTTCGCGTCGTTCTGGGTATTGGCATACTCCAGCAGGAAGGTGGGACCCTGGACCCTGTAGTAGTGGCCCTCCCCTTTTTCGAGACCGCCCATCCAAGCGAACACAATCTTGTCCATGCCCGCCTTTTCGATGGCGGCGAGTTCATCAGCGGCGACCTCGGGGCGGATCCGGTGGACGTAGACGTCGATGAGTTCACGAAGGTTTTTCACCTGCGCCTCGTCGAGTTCACCGAAGGGAATCCCGCCTCCCTCGAGCGGTCCGACCTTGGTTTGGTTTGAGGTAAGAATATCCTCCGGAGCCGTGGCGGCAATGATGGCCTTTTTCTTTTGCTCCTCCGTGAGGGACTTCACCAGAGAACGGGCCACATCCTCCTCACCCGCGAGGACACGCAATCCGGTGCGGGGCCCCTGGCGGACTTCGGCGGGATTGGTGGCAAAAAAGCTCGGCGTTCCCGAGACGACCTTTCCGTCGGAAATGGTGAAGTTCAGCGACATATGGTGACCCTCGAAACGCCATCCCCAGGACTTTGCACCGGGTTCCCCGAAGATCGTGAGATAGTACATCTGCGTATCACGCTTCGGCGCCTGATTCTCAAGTTCCCAGAGAACCTGCTCCAGGCTCATGATCTGAAGTGCGGTCACATAACCTCGATGGCTCAGGCCCGTGCTCAGAAGGGCATAGGCGAGATGGCGCTGATCGGCGTGCATCTCTTTGATGGTGAGACCCTTCCGCATTTCCGGTCCCTCGAAGGGCCTCGGGATGAAAACCCAGTTTTCCCTCTCCGCATCCGTCAGGGTGTAGACCGCCTTCGCCTTTTGCCCCTCGTCCAGGTTGGCAATAAACGCCTTCGCCATGTTGGCCATCTCATCAGCCGACTCGTGGGCCTGAAGGGAGGGGAGGGAAAAGACCCCGAGAATGGAGAGCAGGGAACAGAGGGAGAGAAATCGGTTCATAGGCGCGTAGTTAGCCAAGGAATTGGCAAAAGGGCAAGGGCGCAATCAATGGCCTTTTTTCAAAGATGCCCGATTCTGGCTGTAACCATTCCCGACCATCACCCGTCTCTCCCCTGAGTGAACAGCTTGCCGGTCATGTTCTTTTTCGATACAACCCGGACGACACGAAAGGTGGAGACCGAGATACCAGAGACTGAATGGATCGCCCGCGCGAAACGGGGCGATGAGGACGCCTTTGTCCATCTCGCTTCCGTCTACCGTCCCCGAATCTGGAGCACCGCCTCGCGCTTTGCCCGCACCCGCCCCGAACTGGAGGACCTGACCCAGGATCTTTTTTTGAAACTATGGCGGGGACTTTCCACCTATCGCTCGGATGCGCCCTTCGAGCACTGGGTCATGACCGTGACGGTTCGCGGCTGTTACGACTTCCTCCGCAGCAATCGAAAACGGCGCGAAAGCGAAACGCTCGTCGATCCGCAGGATAGCCGGGACGATCCCGACGACGGCAATGAAAGGGAACGCTCCCGCCGCGAGGCGTGGGAAACGGTGCGCCTCCTCCTCGATCATCTCGACGCGAAAGACCGCACCGTCATTACCCTGCTCGACCTCGAGGAGCGCGGCGTTCGCGAGACAGCGGAGCTCACGGGCTGGAGCGAAGCGAATGTCAAAGTGAGGGCCCACCGTGCCCGGAAAAAAATGCGGGACCTTTTTCACGAACTCGGACTCGACCCATGAACGACAATCACCCCCTGAACTGTCTCCTGAAGGAAGCGGCGCTGCACGCACCCTTCGGCGAAGCATCCGGATTTGGATTTCAAACCAGGCTCCGGGCAGCGTTGAAAGAATCGTCCCTGACGACGACGGACTGGGTCGCGAGATTCTCGTGGCGATTTTCGGCCGCCTGCTTCCCCGTCCTCATCGCCGTTGCGGTTTTCCTGACAATGCAACATCAACTGGTCCTGCCGGACGGGGTCGGCGGCATTGTGACCCACTGGATGGAATTTATCCCTCTTGGCATCTGATGAGATTTTATCGACGAGCTAAATTCAGAGCCGGATGCGGACTCACCGCCGTCTTCGGTGTCGGCTTCCTGTGCGGTGCAGTCGCCTTTTTTGTTTTCCTGATCCGTATCATTCCCCTCAGCGAAGGATGGAAAGACGAGGAGTCCAAAGAGTTCGTAACCCGCCACCTCGCGAGACAACTGGATCTAACCGATACCCAGATCGAACAGATCAAACCCATCGTTCACGAAACTCTGAACCAGCGTTATCAGGCAAGACAGGTTTATGTCAAATCGGACATCGAGCTTACCGGAGCTTCTCTGGAGAGAATCCTTCCTCTCCTGACAGAGGTTCAGAAAGAGAAGGCAAAGACGGTCTTTGATAACTGGAAGAGGGGTAGGGAGCGATTCACGCGAATGAGCGAGGCAGCTCCACCCGAAGGGAACTCCGAGGTCACGCAATGATTTCCCGAATGGCCTCGCCGAAGTCACGTTCGAGGCGTTTGTGCCCGGGAACTTCAAGATGGTGGGCGTGGAGACCCATTTGATGCAGGAGCGTTGCGTGCAGATCGGTCACGTAGTGAGGATGCTCCACGGCATGGAACCCCAGTTCATCAGTGGCCCCGTGCACGAGGCCTCCTTTGATTCCTCCTCCGGCCATCCAGACGCTGAATCCGTAGGGATGATGATCGCGTCCATCCGCGCCCTGGGAGCCCGGGGTGCGTCCGAACTCGGTCCCGAAAACGACGAGGGTTTCCTCGAGAAGTCCCCGCTGCTTTAGATCCTTCAAGAGCCCGGCAATGGGCTGGTCCACCTGCATCGCGAGCCGGGAGTGCTCCGCCTTGAGCTTCGAGTGCTGATCCCAGGCTCCCGCGGCTCCATCTCCATGCATGATCTGGATGAAACGCACCCCGCGCTCGACAAAACGACGGGCGGCGAGGAGTTGCTCACCGAAAGGACGCGTCTCTTTCCGGTCGAATCCGTAGAGGGTTTTGGTCGCCTCACTCTCCTGATTAAAATCAATCACATCGGGGACCGCGCTCTGCATGCGGTAGGCGAGTTCGTAGGATTTGATGCGCGCCTCGAGCGCGGCGTCTCCGGG
This sequence comes from Akkermansiaceae bacterium UBA2381, assembly GCA_002344215.1. Lineage (GTDB taxonomy): Bacteria > Verrucomicrobiota > Verrucomicrobiia > Verrucomicrobiales > DEV007 > Arctic95D-9. The sequence continues at coordinate 19,554 of DDSV01000054.1, read as the reverse complement.
GTAGCGCGTCGTGCTGAGACGGTTGAGCCGGTTCACCAGACTGAATCCGAGTTTCTGCTCTTCCGCACCGAACTCGCTCTCGGGTTTGGCATAATCGAGCGGGTTCTTCGGATCGACTTTCAGTTTCACCGCATCGTAGGCGGGTCCGAGATAGTGACCGTCGCGCGGGTCAAAAAAACGCGGCCCCATGTTGATGAACTGGGGGAGGTTTTCATTCAGCGTGCCGAGCCCGTAGTTCACCCAGGCCCCTATCGTGGGCGAACGGGGATCGAGCATGTGCCGGCCGGAGTGAAACTGCACCTGGGCGCCATGATTGTCGTCCGTCGTCCACATCGAACGAACCACCGCCAGATCATCGACACAGGACCCGATGTGGGGAAACCAGTCGCTCAACTCAATACCGGACTTTCCATACTTCCGGTAACCGACCTGCAGCGGATAAATCGTATTGCGCTGCTGCCCGTTTGCATCGTTCACGACAACGACACGGACGTGTTTGCGTTTGTCAGGATCGAGGACACTGGCATAAGGCGTCTCCGCAATGGACTTCCCGGCGTACTGATTCAGCGCCGGCTTCGGATCAAAGCTCTCCATGTGACTCACCCCGCCGCGCATGAAAAGCCATATCACGCTCTTTGCCTTCGGGGCAAAATTGGGGTGTCCGTTGGGCGCGATATATCCGCTTCCGTCGGCACCGAATCCGTCACGCGCCAGCATCGCGTTCAGGGCGAGGCTCCCGAAGCCCAGCCCGGCCTGATGCAGGAAACGGCGGCGGGCCATCATTCGGGCAATGTCAGGATCATTCATGGTTCAGCGCACCGTGACAAAATCATTGTGGTTGAGCAGGGCATGGACGAGGCGGGAACGAATCTGCTCTTCCGGATCCGGTGCCGCAGCGACCGTTTCGAGAAGAGCCATCTCCGTGCAATACGCGTTGCATTCAGCGATCTCTGCCGAGTCAGGAGATCGTCCAAGGAGCAAATTGAAGGCAGTCTCAAGAAAGAGATCCCTTCCCTCTCCCGACCGGGGAAGGCGAGCCGCAATCTTCTCCGCCATCCCGATCGAGACCGCACTGTTCGCGAGGGCGAGGGCCTGTTGCGGCACGATGCTCTCGGGGCGCCGGTAACATTGCAGGATGTCGGCGTCATCGAACATCGAGAGAAATTTGTCCTGATCGTCGCGGGACTGGGTGAAGTAGAGGCTGCGGCGGAACGAGGGCTTTTTCGGATCGAGGGAGGGACCTCCCACCGTCAGGTCGAGGGTTCCGGCGAGATGGAGAATGCTGTCACGCAGAACCTGCGACTCCATGCGACGCGGATGAGCCCGCCAGTAATAACGATTTGTCGGATCCGCCGCAAGGGTGGCGGGGTCCACCCCGGCATTCGAGGAGTTCCGCCGGTAGGCCGCCGACGTCACCAAAAGCCGGTGAAGGTTCCGGAAACTCCAGCCGGATTCCATCAACTCGACCGCGAGATAGTCGAGCAGTTCCGCCTGCTCCGGTCGCTTCGCCTGCCGGCCAAAATCAAAAACCGTCTCCACAAGCGGCTCACCGAAATGCCGCATCCAGACCTGGTTCACGGCCACCCTCGCCGTCAGCGGATTCTCCCGCGAAGTAATCCAGCGCGCGAGCATGAGCCGTCGCCCCGTGCTGTTCACCGGATAGGTCGCGGGGTAGGTCGTGTCCTTGTGCTCCGGGGTTTCGAGCGCCTTTTTTGCTCCGTAGAGAGGCGTGTAGACCGCGTCATTGGCAGCGAGCTTTTTCTCCGCCGAGGTCAGAGCCGCTGCTGCCGCTTTCAGCTTTTTCTCGTCGCCCGATTTTTCGTGGATGACCCGCTCCAGAGTCGCCCGGGCGAGCATGACCTCCCCTTCACGATGGGAGGCCACCTTCGCGAGAGTTTCGTCGGACCGGGTTAACTCGGCAGTGTCAGCGGCAATCACCGCCTCGAGAAAGGCCAACTCCGCCTCGGCAAGGGTGACTTTGGCTTCGAGGAGTTGGCCCGCGCCGGCATCCGTATTGGAGGAGTGCTCCTTCTTCGCTGCCGTCAGTTTCGCGTGAGCGGCGGCGAGGTGGTCATTCCTGACATACTCCCGTGAAGCGGGAGCCCAGGCGGCAAGAGGAAGAGTCACCGGCTCGAGCGGCGGGGAAAAGCCGGCAAAAAGCGCGGGAACGGCCGGGGATATTTTTACGTTTTTGTCAGGATTGGCCGGATCCCCTCTGACATGGAGGAAAGTCGGCGCATCAGGGTGATTGTCGAAGACCCGCGGAAGACCGTCCTTTTCGAAGTCCGTCACTCCGGGAATCGGATCGAGACGCACTTGATGGGGCTCAAAGATCGCGCGAAATTTGTAATAATCGACCTGATCAATCGGATCATATTTGTGGTCGTGACATTTGGCACAGTTCAAGGTCAGCCCGAGGAAGGCCTTCCCCGTATGCTCGATCGTGTCGTCGAGCCAGGTAGTGCGATTGAAGAGATAATAGTTCCGCGCCAGAAAACCGGTCGCCCGAAGCGCGTCGGAGTCTCCCGGCGCGAGTTCGTCGGCGGCGAGCATTTCCTGGATCATGCGGTCGTAGCCCTTGTCCGCATTGAGTGATTCGACCACCCAGTCACGCCAGTGCCAGAGATGTTTCTGGCTGTTGCGAAGCTGGTCTCCAAGACCGTACCAGTCCGAATAGCGCCAGACATCGAGCCAGTGCCTCGCCCATCGCTCGCCGTGCTGCGGGCTCGCGAGAAGTTCATCGACGATAACCTCATAGGGCCGCGAATCGTTTCGCTGCGCCTCGGTCGGGGGCAAGCCCACCAGATCGAGATAGAGCCGCCTCAGGAGAATTCCCCGCTCCGCTTCAGGCTGCGGCTTCAGGGATCGGTCCACCCAACCGGCGGCGAGAAAGGCATCCACCGGATTTTCTCCCGGGGCTCCGCCCGGAAAGTCGGGACGCTCAAGACGCTGGAACGACCAGTGACTGCGGGGATCATCCTCACCCCGTTCGTCCGCCGGGATGGGAGCACCGGACACGATCCACAAACGAATTGCCTCGATCTGTTCGGCTTTCAGCGGGGCGGCATCGAGAGGCATGCGCTCATGAGGGTCACCAGAGTTCAATCGGGCCAGGAGACCGCTTCCCGCCGGATCCCCAGGGCTAACCACCGGGCCATCTTTTCCCCCCACCAGCAATCGTTCGGCGGTGTCGAGGCGCAGACCGGCCTGCTGCTTCAGAGCTCCATGGCAGGCGTAACAGCGAGCCTGCAGGACGGGTTTGATCTCGCGGAGGTAGTCAGCGGATTCGGAACCGACCACCCACGACCCTGCGGCAGCGGAAAGAAATGCCAGCACCGTTATGAATTGACCCTGTCGCTTGCGTGAGTGCACTCGATTGACCTTGAATTGATTATCCAGGTCAAATTCTGCCAGAGCGGGGGCCTCAACTCCATCCGCATTCCTCTCGCAATCGCGCCACCGCACCCCCTCTCCCCGCGAAAACGTCCTCGCCTCGCTGGCCAATCCATGGCAGGGTTTGCCCTGCTGTGAGTTTCCTTTTCCCGCTCTATCTTCTCGGGGTTGCCGCTCTGGCGGTGCCCATCCTGCTGCATTTGCGCAGACGCCCCCCGACAGAGCACATCGAGTTCAGCTCTCTGATGTTTCTGGAGAAATCCCCCGAACGGGTCACCCGCAGGACCCGGCTGGAGCACTGGCTTCTTCTCGCCCTGCGCTGTCTCGCCCTGCTCCTCCTTGCTTTTGCCTTCGGGCGCCCCTTTCTCTCTTCGATCAAACTGCCCTCCGAAGAGACCAAACTCAACCGGGCTGTCATCCTCGTAGACCGCAGCGCCTCAATGCAGCGGGAGGGACTCTGGGAGGCCGCCTTGAAATCCGCCCGGGGTGCGCTGGAGCAATTTAATCAAAACGACGAAGTGGCGGTCGCCTTTTTTGACGAAGAGTTCCAGCTCGCTGCGGATCTGCCCACCCTCGCGGGACTCGGAGCCGGGGCACGGGTTGGCTCGCTGAATCAGCTCATCAGCGAAAAATTTACCGCCCCGGGGTGGCGCGGCACCGACCTCGGCAGCGCCATGGGACAGGCGGCCAATTTACTCCTGAGCGCCGATGCGGCGCTCCCGGCGGATCATCGCGAGATTGTCCTGATCAGTGACTTCCAGGAGGGATCTGATCGGCGGCAATTGAGCGAGACCCCGTGGTCGGAAGACGTCCGGGTCCGCTGCCTCCCGGTCTCGACCTCAACCGCCGGCAATCTCTCGCTCACCCTCGCCTCGACCCCGCCCCGTTCGAATATCGACGAAGCGGAAGTCTATCGCGTTCGGATCACCAACTCGACCGACTCGGACAGCCCTGCCGTCACCCTTGCGTGGAAAGGATTCCCCGACAGTGCCATCAAAACACTCGTCGCCCCCGGAACGGGTCGTATCCTTTCCTCACCTCCGCGCCCGTCCGGAGCCGAGCGCGGAACCCTCGTCGTGACCGGGGACGCCCACCCCTTTGACAATGAAGTCCACGTCTCGCCGGTCCAGCCGCGCCCCCTCCGCATCCTCTTCCTTGGTGAAGAAAGCGATGCTGATAAGGCCGGCTCTCCACTGTTTTATCTGCGTCGCGCTCTCCAACCGACTCCGGCCCTCACCCCGATCGTAAGCACCTCGACGACATTTGTGGCTCCTGAAATCTCCACTCTGGAAGTCGTTGTGGTGTCCGGAGAATGGACCCCCGAAACCGGAACCGCCCTGAATGACTTCGCCATCGGCGGCGGTCTTGTCCTCGCCCTCCCCTCGGCCGATACGGGCACGGAATCTTTTGCCAATCTCACCGGCGAAGCGGACTGGAAGCTGGGCGAGGCGGAGGTGAAAGATTTTGCCCTGCTCTCTAATCTCGATTTTGATCACCCCGTCCTGCAGCCCTTTGCCCGTGCCCAGATTCGCGATTTCACGAAGATCCGGTTCTGGAAACACCGGAAGCTGGAAATGACCGCGTCCGAAACCTCGCGTATCGTGGCCACCTTCGACGACGGATCTCCCGCGATCCTCGAACACCGTATCGGCGAGGGAGCGATCTTCGCTTTTCTAGCCGGATGGAAGCCCGAGGAGAGCCAGTTCGCCCTCTCATCAAAGTTTGTTCCCCTGCTATACTCGATTTTTGAGCATGCCGGCTACAGCATCCGCTCCGCTCCGACACTCTATGTTGGAGAAACCTCCCACACCAAACCGGGGTTTTATGAAGGAGAAGAGGGAGGGCAATCCACCCTCGTCGCCGTCAATCTCGCCCCGGCCGAAGGTCGCACCTCGGTCTTTGATCCGGCGGTTGAGTTCGCCTCCTTCGGAATCCCCCTCATCGACGAAACCGCCGCCATGGAAGGCCCTGAACTGAGCGCCTCCCAAAAGATCAAAGCGGAGTCCGAACAAAAGGAACAAAAGCAAAAGCTCTGGAAATGGCTCATTCTCGTCGCCCTCCTCGTATTAATCACTGAGACCTGGCTTGCAGGAAGGTTAAAGGTTTCAAGTCCCAAGTTTAAAGTTGGAGCCATGGAACCCCAAACCTGAACCGTTGAACACGTCCCTTCCATGATTCAGAAACTTCTCAGCTCCTGCCTCGCGCCCGTCATTGCTGCGGAAAAACTCCTCCGGAGAAGAAAGTTGACGATCGCGGTCCTCGGGATCGGAGCGATTGCTTTTTCCATTCTTACCGCCCTCTCGCTCTTTACCGGCTGGTGGTCGTGGTGGGTCGTCCTCGGATTGTTGATGACATTGGCATTTGCCGTCCTGATTGGTCTCATCCGCATTGACCGCAGCACTCCCGATCTCCGGGCCATCGCGCTCCGCATTGAGGATAATCATCCCGACCTCCGCGCCGCTCTTCTCGCGGCGATGGATCAAAAGCCGGGACCTGAGGGTGAACTCGGATTTCTGCAAAAGCGCCTCCTAGGCGAGATCTCAGAACACGCCATTCGGAACCGCTGGGTGAAACAGGTTTCTGAAAAACGAATCGCTGCGGCGGGCTGGGGACAGTTTGCCGGTATTGTTGCCTTTGTGGTCTCGCTCTGGTTTCTGCTGGGCGAGGTTCCGTTCGGAGTGGCTCCAACGCTGGCCACCAAAGAACCCGTGAAAGTGGAGGAACCGGCGACTCCTGACGGCATCGAGGTCACGGTCACTCCCGGAGACGTGGAAGTGGAAAAAGGATCCCGTCTCGTTGTCGAGGCGAGCTTCAAAGGACGGGCCCCGGCGGCGGCACTTCTCGTCCTTACCAGCGCTGCCGGAGAAACCCGGCTGCCCATGAATGTCGGTCTCGACGACACGGTTTTTTCCACGCTGATTCCAAAGGTGGATGAAGACGCCACCTACCGCATCGTCTACGAAGTGGAAAAATCCGCCGACTTCACCATCACCACCTTCGAGTTCCCCAGTCTCTCCAAAGCCGACGCCACGGTGACCCCTCCGGCCTACATCGGGGGAGAAAAGAAGGAGATCGCCGACACCCGCAAGATCACGGTGATGGAGGGATCCGATGTCGCCTGGCGGCTCAAGATCAACAAACCCGTCGTGGCGGGAGAAATGTTTGGAGAAAGCGGTGAGGACATCATCACCCTGACCCCCGATCCGAACGACCCGACTCTGTTGCTTGCCTCCCATCAACCCGACGAAACTCAGCGCTACCGGGTTCATCTAGTCGATGACAAGGATCGCGCCAATCTTCGTCCGCCGTGGATCACCGTCAACGTGACGAAAAATCTTCCGCCCAAACTGAAGCTGACCTTTCCGGGGCGTGACTACGAAGTCTCCGCCCTGCAAGAGCTGCCCCTCGAAGCCGAGGTCTGGGATGATGTCGAAGTCCTCAAGACAGGCATGACCTATCTCTTCGAGCGCAAGGAGACTAACATTGATCTAACCGACAAACCGCTCGCCGGGAACGAGAACCATTCGCTCAGCACCCTCATCGATGTGGAGAAACTGGACGCGGAGGAGCGTGATCTTATCACCTACTACTTCTGGGCCGAGGATCATGACCGCGAAGGCAAGGTCCGCCGCACGACAAGTGACATGTTTTTCGCCGAAGTCCGCCTTTTTGAAGAAATCGTCCGCGAAGGCCAACCCCAGTCCGGCCAGGGCACTCCCGGTGCCGGTGAAGCAGGCGAATTGATCAAGATCCAGAAGGACATCGTCAATGCCGCCTGGCGACTGGTCCGTGATCATGAAAACGGAAAGACCTTCGAAGCCCTCGCGAGCGATGTCGAAGTCCTCCGTGAATCCCAACTCGTTGTCATTGCCAAAGTGGATGAAGCGCTCGAGCAGGTCGAGGACCCGGGACTTCGGGAGATTTTTCTCGAAGCCCGGGAGATCATGGAACGGGGCGTGACCGAACTGGTCGCCCTCGCAGAAAAGGCGGATGCCGGCCTCCTCACTCCCGTTCATTCAACCGCGCTCGAGGCCTACGCCAAACTCATCGAAGCCCGCGCCCGCGAAGTTGAATTGTCGATGTCGAAGGACCCGCCAAAGGGCGAGTCAATACAGCGCTACCAGATGAACATGAATCTCGAGCTGGAGCAGAAGGAGATGAAATACGAGGAGACCTCCGCCGCCCAGGATCCCGCCCAAACTGCCGAGCAACAGGAGAATCTGGCCATCCTCAACCGGCTTAAGGACCTCGCCCGCCGACAGGAGGCAATTGCGGAAAAGATCAAAGAACTCGAGAACCAGCTCCAGAATGCGTCCGAGGAAAAAAGGGCCGAGATTGAACGTCAGTTGAAGCGACTTGAGGAGGAGCAGCGCGAACTTCTCCGCGAGGCGGATGATCTTTCCGAACGAATGGATTCGGAGAAAAATCAAGCCAACCTGGCCGAAGAGCAGAAGAAGCTCGAAGAGACCCGCGAGAACATTCAGGAGACTGCCGAACAACTCGAGTCGGGGAATCTCGCCGAGGCAGCCAACGCCGCGACCCGCGCTCAGGAGCAACTCGAGGAAATGCAGGAGGAGTTCCGCGAGAAAACGTCCAGGCAGTTTGCCAGTGAAATGAAGTCTCTGCGTGATGCCTCACGTGAGCTGGCTGAAAAGCAAAAGGCGATCGGCGAGCAGCTCGACAAGATGGCCGACGAACCGACCGACAATTCCTTCGAAGCAGACAACCAGAAAGAGCGGGGTGAGCTGGCTCAGTCGATGGAGGATCAATCGACAAAACTCGGCGAAGTGGTCGAGCAAATGAGAACCCTCAGTGAGCAGTCCGAAGTATCGGAGCCGCTTCTTTCCGATGCGCTCTACGAAACGGTGCGGAACACGATGATGAATCAGGTCGAGGAATCACTTGAAGAAGCAAGAGATCTGACCTTTTACAATCGGGCCCGCCAGGCTCAGCCGGCCGAGAAAGCGGCGGCCCGCGGGATTGAGGAACTCAAGGAGAAGATCGAATCCGCCGCGGAGAAGGTGCTCGGGAACGAATCAGACGCGCTCCGACTGGCGAGATCCGAGCTGGATCGTCTCATCGAGGAGACGAAGTCCGAGACCGACCGGCTCGCCGGAAAAGGTGAACCGGGACAGGGAAGCAAAGAGCCGGGGGAACCCGGAGAATCGGGTGAAAGCAAAGAGGGGCAGATGGCGGATAAGACAGGGTCAGGCCCGGGCAAAGAGCCCGGTAAAGAAAAGGGAAAAGGAACGAATTCCGACACTCCCTCTGAGGAACCGGGCAAGGGTGATGAAGGGAAAGCCAAGGGCGAAATGGCCGGGAAAGGTGAGGAGAAAGGGGAAGGCAAAGGAGAGGCGCCCGGTCAACCCGGCGAAGGTGAAGGCCAAGGCGAAGGCGAGCAGCCGGGTGAAGGACAGGGGCAACCCAAAGGAGGCAAAGGTTCTTCTCCGGGAGAGTTGGCTGAAAAGGGCGAAGGGGCTGGCAAGGGCGGTAAAGGGAAGGGAGATCAAGATCAAGGGCAGGACCAGGGAAAGGGTAAAGGAAAAGGCGCACCAACTCCCGGACAGCAGGCGGGGAGCGGCCAGGGTCGCGGAGGACTGAGCACCGACGGTGATGATAGGGGTGGTAGCCTGCCCAGGGGCGGGCCGATCGCAGGGCCGCTCTTTTTTGATCAATCCACCGAACAGCGGGAGCCCGGCCCCATCACCGGTGAGGATTATGAAGGCTGGAGCGACCGTCTCGGAGCAATCGAGGAAATGCTGCCGCAGGATGACCTTCGCAACTCTGTCGCCCGGGTGCGTGACGATGCACGGGCGATGAGGATAGACTTTCGACGCGACAACGAGGCGCCGGCGGCGGCAGCCATCAATCAGAAGATCACGGAACCGCTCATCGAGCTCCGCCAGCGCATCAGTGAGGAGATTGCAAAAATGAACCGGGAGAACCCGGTCGCTCCGATTGATCGCGATCCTGTCCCGAGCGAATTCCGGGATCTGGTGAGACGCTACTACGAAGAGCTTGGCGCGGGCAAATAAGTCGTGCATCCTGCGACTGAAACTCAAGGTATGATTGATTCCTCACCCCGCCTTATTGCCGACCTGGGCTCAATGGCTTTTGCCGGCGAATCGTGGAGTTGGGTTGCGATCCTCTTCGCCATCGGGGCAATCATCGTGCTTGTGCAAACCTATCGAAACTCTCCCTTGCGCGGCGGGACGAAGGTGACAGCGATGTTCTTAAAAGGGGCCGGGCTTGTCCTCCTCGCTCTCGCCCTGATGGAACCTGTCCATCTGGATGAATTACCGAAACGGCACTCGAATGACGTCGTCATTCTTGCGGACAACTCGGCGGGTTTGGCGGTTCCTCTGAAAGACGGGCAGGATCCTCCCTCCGCTTCTCTCCGGGCCGTGCTTAACGGTGACAATCCCGAACTGCCGCCTTCCTGGATCTCGGGAATCAGCGAAATCTTCCGGGTTCAGCCTTTCCTTTATGACCGCGGGCTGCGTCAGGTGAAGGATTTTTCCGGTCTGGATTTCGCCGGCAAAAGCTCCGCCCTGGGAGCGGCGCTGGAAAACCTCGAGTCCCGTTTTCAGAATCGGCCTCTTGCCGCGACCATCGTCTTCACCGACGGCAATGCGACTGACTCCGCCCTACTCACCACTTTCCTCGAAAAGCAGAAGGAACTGCAGCCGGGCGAACGGACCCCCGTTTTTCCGGTAATCATCGGCGAAGCCAATCCCGAAGCCCGTGACCTCTCTATCGCGAGAGTGGACGCAAGCACGACCCAGTTCGAAGATGCCCAGGTCACTCTTACCGTCACCACAGAAGCGCTCGGCGCTTTCCCCGATCCGGTCGAGGTCTACGTGGTGAACGAGAAGAAGGAGGAGATTGCCAAAAGTCCCGTCGTTTTCGCTGAAGCGACGGAACGCCGTGCCCTCCCGGTTCGCCTTCGCCTGGCTGCAGTTCCGCCGGGCATCTCCTTTCTGACCGTCGGGATCCGGCAGACCGGAAAAGATCCGCTCCCGGAGTTGACCGAAAAGAACAACCTGCAGCGTGTCTCGGTAAATCGCGGAAACGGCCCTTATCGGATTCTCTACCTGAGCGGCCGGCCGAACTGGGAATACAAATTCCTCCGCCGTGCCGTCGCAAACGATGCCGAACTCGACCTAGTCGGACTGATCCGCATCGCGAAACGCGAGCCGAAGTTCGAATGGCGGGGAAGATCCGGCGAAAGCAGCAACCCGCTCTTCCGCGGTTTCAACAAGGACATTCCCGAGGAGACTCAGCGCTACGATCAACCGGTTCTCGTGCGACTGAACACCGCCACTCCCGAGGAACTTCGCGACGGTTTCCCGAAGACGGCGGAGGAACTCTTCTCCGCCTACCGGGCGATCATCATCGACGACCTTGAGGCCGAGTTCTTCACTCAGGAACAGCAGAATCTCATCGATCAGTTTGTGGCGCTCCGCGGGGGAACAGTGGTCATGTTAGGCGGTCAGGAATCCTTCCAGCAGGGCGGATGGGACAACACTCCCGTCGGCCGCCTTCTTCCCGTTTACCTCGATCAGACGAGCAAGGACGGCCCAGCCCTGGAGGCGACCTACAATCTCACCCGCGAAGGATGGCTCGAAGACTGGATGCGCCACCGTTCCGCTCAGGAAGAGGAGGATATACGTCTTGCCTACATGACCCCCTTTTTTGCGGTGAATCAGATCTCCGCCATTAAGCCGGGGGCGAGCATCCTTTCGACCGTGACCGACAGTGAGCAGCGTGTCCTCCCCGCACTCATCACCCAGCGCTACGGCGAGGGAAAGTCCGCCGCACTCACAATCGGTGACGTATGGAGGTGGGCGATGAAGGATAGCGAGCAACAGGCCGAAGTCGGCAAGATGTGGCGGCAGTTGCTGCGCTGGACGGTGACGGATGTGCCATCCCGCGTGGAAGTGGAGAAAGAGGAGTTGAGCGAAGGAGCGATTCCCCTCACCCGCATTTCAGTCCAGGTTCGGAATCAGGTCTTTGAACCGCAGGACGATGCCACGGTCTTTCTTTCGGTGAAAGATCTTGATGGAACGTCGCGAAATCTCACCGCCGAGCCTTCGCTCGATCAGCCCGGTCTTTTCACTGCCGAGTATCTTTCCGAAGACAGCGGCGGATATCGCATCGAGGCGAGAGTGGTCGATGGGGAAGGCAAGGAGATCGGCAAGGGCGAAGTAGCCAGGGCCCTCAACTCCGAGGCGGAAGAATTCGCCCGGCTCGGACCGGATCCCTCCCTGCTCGCCCCCCTTGCAAGCATGAGCGGAGGCAAGCTACTAACAATCGCCGAAATCGGGCAGCTCCCTGCGATGCTGAAGGAACTCGACATCCCCGTCATTGAGGTGAAACAAACACCCCTCTGGCACACCCCCTGGCTTTTTCTCATCGCCCTGCTTTGTTTCCTTGGCGAGTGGGCTCTGCGACGTCGCCATGGGGTGATTTGATTTTTGCAATGATGATCCGATTTTTTCCATTCCTCCTGACCCTTGGTTTCTGCGCTTCGGCGATTGCGGAGCCAGGCCTGAAGATCCTTCTCGTCGTCGGCAGCGGAGGCACGAGCGACTATGAGACGACCTTCAGGGAGACCGCCTCACTTTGGAAGACGGCAGCGGAGAAGGGCGGGGCGGAGATTCAGGTCATCGGCCTCGACGGAGACGGAACTCAAGCCGATTTGAATGAAGACGCTTCCAACCTTCGCGAAGCGATCACCCGTGAAAAAGCGACCGAACTCTGGGTCGTCCTGATCGGGCACGGCAGCTTTGACGGACGGGTCGCGAAGTTCAATGTGCGGGGCCCTGACTTCACCGACACGGATCTCGCCGGCTGGCTGGCCTCCTACCCGGGCGATCTCACCCTCATCAATACGGCCTCCGCAAGCGGTTCGTTCGTCAGCGAAGTATCGAAACCCGGACGGGTCGTGATCACCGCAACCAAGAATGAAGCGGAAGTCTTTTTCACCCGATTCGGTCGTTTCTTCGCCGAAGCTATCGGAGGCTCCCCCGAGGCCGATCTCGACAATGATGAACAGATCTCGCTGCTGGAGTCCTTTCTCTTTGCTTCGAAGCGCGTTGAGCTCTTCTACAAGGAGGACGGCCGCCTCGCGACTGAACATGCCATCCTCGACGACAACGGCGACGGACTGGGATCACGTGCCGAGTGGTTCGAAGGCACTACTCCGACCCGCGCCCCTGCGGACGACGCGAAGCCTGACGGAGATCTCGCGGGGCAGAAGGTGCTCGTGAAAAATGCGTTCGAGCGCCTCCTCACCCCCGAACAAACGAAGACCCGGGATGAACTGGAACGTCAGGTCCTTGAACTGCGTCGCTCAAAATCTTCACTCGACGAAACGGACTATTACGGCAGACTTGAACCTCTTCTCCTGAAGCTCTCGAAGCTCTACGACGGGATCAAAGACAGTTGAGTTTTCGCATGAATCTTATCGCGTCGCTGAAACAACGGTCACACTTGACGAGCGGAGGTCGGGGGGCAGTTTCCCTTCTCTTTCTTACCCTCGCTGCTCTCGCGTTTTTTGCCGGACTCGAGCCGGCCTGGTTGAGGTGGACGGTCATGGGCATCGCCCTGTTCGGTCTGATCGTGACGAGTTCCTGGAGAATCTCCACCGGGACCAGCGAACCGCCGGCCGAGGAGATTATTGAACTGGCGCGACAGGCAATAAAATCGGAGGCAGGGCGTCTCGACCGGAAACGCCACGAACTGGAAAAGATTCTCATGGCCTACGGCGAGTGGATGGAGTTTCCCGACTTCAAAACCCTTCAGACGATAGACTGGAAAGATGAGGCCTACCTCACTATGGACACGCGGGTGGCGGAGCTGATCGATCACGAATCCGATCTTGTCCTTCAGCGCTTTTCGAGCGGCGTCTACTGGTCCGAAGGTCAATTCGAGGCGCGCCAGCTTCTCCTCGACCTGGCCTCATTCACCGAATCCATCGCGCGAATCTACCGGCCCGATGCCGAGCTTCCCCTCCTCGAACTGAACCTCGACAGCCTCTTCAAGGCAGTCAACCGCGCCTCGCTTCAAATCAGTCTGCTCCTCGAAGAACTGCCCATCATCGAGGTCAAGGAGATGAACCTCCGGAAGGTCTCCGAAAACATTCGCACCGCGAGCAAGGTCTATCGCAAGTATGAGGAACTGCAGCCCTACCTGGCCCCGATGCGCTATCTCTGGCACGGGAGCAAGATGCTGATCACCGCCAATCCCCTGCTCGCGGCGGGATGGATCGCCGGATCGGAGTTGATCTGGAGAGGCGGCAAACACATCGGGAAGAAGGCGATGGACATCTACCTGCTCAGCCTGGTCCGCCAGAGTCTCGGGATTATCGCCTGGGAGACAGCGGGCATCTACGATCCCACCCATCGTTACCGGAGCCCAGACTGGGTTTTCGGAGTCGAACTCGCCCACCTCCTCAGCAAGTTTGATGAAACGCCCGAAATACTCAGGGAAACCCTGCGCGAACTCGGGAGGCTTCATCTTCGCAGCACTTACGACAGGATTTTCCTCTATCGCTGCGTCGCCCAGAACGCGAGCCCGAAGCCGAAACAGTTCGCCCAGGCAGAGCGCCTGCCCTACGCCACGCGAATTGAGATCCGCGACAGGCTCCTCGCCTTCCACGAAAAGCACATCGCCGATAAGGGAGCTCTGAGCAGCGATGCGACGTTGAAGTGGCGGGAAGGGCTGGAGGAAAGGCTGGGGTTGTGACTCCTCTCAATCGGAACAGTGGTGCTCTTCCGACTATTCCAGCAATGACCTCAATTTTTTGACCCGATCCTGATTTTCGGCGGCGATGTTCACTGTCTCATTCGGGTCTTCTTCAAGATCGTAGAGTTCTTCGAACTCCACCTTCCCCTCACGGTCGTACCATATCACACAGCGAAATTTTGCTGTACGGACGGCTCGTCCGGTATGAATACTCCGATGGCGGACATAGTCATGAAAGGCCACGCCATCCGTCGCCGCTCTCGGATCTTCAAGGACTGAGACAAAACTGTCTCCCTCGAGATGCGGAGGAGCGGACACTCCGGTCAGTTCACAAATTGTCGGATAGAGATCGACCAGTTCGACAATGGCTTCTGTTCGACCTCCAGCGAGACCGGGAACCGATACGATCAAGGGAACCCGCGTCCCGACTTCGTAGTTGGTCATTTTGCCCCAGGCGCTCATCTCTCCCAGATGCCACCCGTGATCGGACCAGAGCATCACGATGGTGTTCTCCCTGAGACCTGATTGGTCGAGCGAGTCCAGAATGCGCCCGATCTGGGCGTCCACATAGGAAACGCAGGCCGCATAGGCACGAACGAGATCAATCTGCCGCTCCCTCGAAATCGGACCCTCGCGGGGCACATCGAGATAACTCCGCATTTCATATCCATTCAGGGCGATGGCCGTCTCCCGGTCCGGTTGTTCGGGGATGTTGAGCCCGAATTTTTTCGCGGCGCTGGCGTATCCATCCGAATTGAACCAGGCAAAAGGGGGAGATCCTTCCGGTGGCTCCGGATTCGGCGCGAGCCATGTTTCGTCCTTTTCATACAAATCGAAAAAACGCTTCGGAGCCACAAAGGGAAGATGGGGACGACGATAGCCGACCGCAAAAAAGAACGGCTTTGCCTTCGCTTCCTGAACTTCGTTGAGCTGTTTGATCACCTCACTGGTCATGCGCCCTTCGAACAGGTGGTCATCAGCCACATCGGGCGCCTGCATCACCGGGCAGGAATGCCTGTCCGCAATCAATGTTGGCTTGTCAGGATTTTCTTCGTCGACGATTTCAAGCATTTCGTCCTCGCGACCCGCAAAGGGCGCGCGGCTCCAGTCGCTCGCCACCTGCCAGCCGTCGTGATCGATCTTACCAAAGCTCCGCGTCTCATACCCATGGTCTTTCAGCCAGCGGGCGACAGATATCGCGTCGGGGCGTCGCGCTCGAAAGGCTGCGGGCTCAGCGTCATCGTGGCCATAGACCTGAACCGAACCCGGCCTTAGTCCTGTCATTAGGGAGAGCCGCGACGGGCCGCATTTGGAGTAGTTACAATAGGCCCGCTCGAAGAGCGTCCCCGATCGGGCGAGGCGGTCGATGTTCGGAGTCTTGATTCGAGTGTCGCCGTAACAACCCAGCATCGGCCGGAGATCATCAACGGCAATCATGATCACATTCTTCCGTGTGTCTTCGGCCGGCGACGAAAGGACCGAAGCCGCAACAATGAAGAGAAGAAAAAGGCGAACGGACATTATCACCCGAGGGTTCATAACCTTTTTGCCAGGGCCTTCCAATCCCAAATGATTACAAAAACGCCCGAACTCTCCCTTGGAGAAGCTCGGGCGTGTTTCAATGTCTGAAAGAAATGCCGAGGAATCTCACAGAGACGCCTGAACAATCTCCGCAAAGCTCTTCGGATCGAGGGAGGCTCCACCAACGAGGAATCCGTCGATGTCGGGCTGACCGATCAGTTCCGCGGCATTGCCGGGTTTGACACTGCCTCCGTACTGAATGCGGGTGGCTCCGGCCACATCACTGCCAAACAAGCTCGTCAGAACACTGCGGACATAAGCCTGCGTTTCCTGGGCCTGCTCGGGCGTGGCGGTGCGTCCGGTGCCGATGGCCCAGACGGGTTCGTAGGCGATGACGATCTCGGCCATCTGCGCGGCACTGATACCGGCAAGACTTCCCTCAAGCTGCTGCGAGAGGACAAACTCCAACTGGCCTCCGTCGCGTTCTTCGAGTGACTCTCCGATACAAAGAATGGGTTTGATTCCCGCGGCGAGAGCGGCGTGGACCTTCTTGTTGATGACAAGGTCATCTTCGCCATAGAGGGAGCGACGCTCACTGTGTCCGAGGATCACGTACTGACAGCCGACTTCTTTCAACATTGCCGCGCTCGTCTCACCGGTAAAGGCGCCGGAGGCCTCATGTGACATGTTCTGAGCGGAAAGGGCTACGGCGGAATTGCCGGCCAACAACTCTGCGGCCTTCGTCAGCGAGACAAAAGGAGGGGCAAGGACGATGTCGACCGAAGTCGCCGTCGGGAAGGTCTTGAGAAAAGGATCGAGGAACGCTGCCGTCTCCGACGGGGTCATGTTCATCTTCCAGTTGGCGGCAATGATGTTTTTACGGCTCATGGTTTAGCTGTTTAGCATTTAGCGGTTTGGCTCTTTAGCTTTTTTCTTACTTCTGAATTCGGGATTCCAACTCCTGGCTTCTCGCCCTTATTTATCGTCGAGGGCGGCGATACCGGGGAGGACCTTGCCTTCGAGGAGCTCGAGAGAGGCACCCCCGCCGGTGGACATGTGATCCATTTTTTCACCAAATCCGAACTGGTTGGCCGCCGTGACGGAGTCTCCCCCGCCGACGATCTTGACGGCTTTGGTGTTTTCAGCAATCGCCTTGCCAATTGCCCGGGTTCCGATGTCGAATCCACGCTTTTCGAAAACGCCCATGGGCCCGTTCCAGATGATGGTGCCGGCTTCGGCGATCTTCTTCGAGAACTCGACGATGGCACGGTCACCGATATCGATGCCTTCGCGATCATCCGGAATCGCCCCCCCTTCACCCCAGACGGCAGTGACTTCGGTTGGCGCGTCATCCGCGAATTCAGCCGTGTGACGGGTATCGGCGGGGAGGAGGAACTCCGTTTTATTCTTTTCGGCGATGTCGAGAATCTTGAGCGCCAGATCCGTTTTATCTGGCTCGGCGAGGCTCTTACCAATCTGGTAGCCCTGGGCGAGACGGAAAGTGTTCGCCATCGCTCCACCGATGATAAAAGCGTCGGCTTTCTCCATGAGGCGGTTCAGCACCTCAATCTTATCGGAAACCTTGGCTCCTCCCATGATGACAACGAAGGGGCGGGCCGGGTTTTCGAGCTTGTCGACAAGGTACTCGAGCTCTTTCTCGATGAGGAATCCCATCGCACAGGTGTCAATGAACTCAGTCACCCCGGCGGTCGAGGCGTGGGCGCGGTGGGCCGTACCGAAGGCGTCGTTCACGTAGATGTCGCCATGAGCGGCGAGTTGCTTTGAAAATTCGGGATCGTTCTTTTCTTCGCCGGCGTGAAAGCGGACGTTCTCGAGAATGAGAACCTCACCGTCCTTAAGCGCGGCCACGGCGGCATCGGCTTTTTCCCCGACACAGTCGTCGACGAATTTCACCGGGGCGCTGATGAGTTCGCCGAGACGGACCGCGGTGGGCTTGAGCGAATACTTCGCCTCCGGGGCACCTTTGGGGCGACCGAGGTGGGACATGAGAATCACACGCGCCCCCGCCTTGATGAGAAACTCGATCGAGGGCACTGCCGCAGTGATGCGGGTGTCATCGGTGATTTGGCCCTCGCTGTTGAGCGGGACATTAAAATCTACGCGCATGAGGACGCGTTTACCGGCAGGTTTCAGGTCACGAATGGAAAGTTTGGCCATGGCAGAGAAAGGTGTTGTAGGGCAAGCGCCTCGCTTGCCGGAGTTTTTGAATGTTGAATTAATGTGGAGAAGCCTGTCCTTCGAAGCTTAAACGAAGAAGGAAAAAGAGCGCCCGCCAACTGAGCAGTCGGGGGCGCTCTCTCATGTGGAAAGATTTCCGGAGAAGATTAGAGGCCTTTTCCGACGAGCTCCATGGCGTCGACCGAACGATTGGAATAACCCCACTCGTTGTCATACCAGCCGACGACTTTAACGAAGTTACCGTTCGCCATGGTAAGGTCGCTGTCGAGAATGCACGAGTGCGGGTCACCGACAATATCCTTGAGAACGATCGGATCTTCGGTGTAGTAGAAGATACCCTTAAGCGGTCCCTCAGCGGCGGCCTTGTAGGCGGCGTTGATCTCCTTGACGGTGACGTCCTTGGACAAAATCGCGCTGAAGTCAGTCACGGAACCGGTCGGGGTCGGGACACGGAAGGCACCGCCCTGGAGCTTGCCTTCGAGTTCAGGGATGACGAGACCGATCGCCTTGGCGGCACCGGTGCTCGAGGGGATGATGTTCTCGGCGGCGGTGCGGGCACGGCGAAGATCGCTGTGGGGTGCATCAAGAACACGCTGGTCACCCGTGTAGGAGTGAATCGTGCTCATGAAACCCTTCTCGATACCGAACTCGTCGTTCAGCACTTTCACCATCGGAGCAAGACAGTTGGTCGTGCAGGAAGCATTCGAAATGATGTGGTGCTTCGAAGGGTCGTAGAGGTGGCTGTTGATCCCGATACAGAAAGTGATGTCAGGGTCTTTCGCGGGAGCGGAGATGATAACCTTCTTGGCACCGGCCTGGATGTGCTTTCCGGCACCGGCCTTGTCGAGGAAAAATCCGGTCGACTCGAGGACAACGCTGACACCTTTGCCACCCCAGTCGAGATTTGCAGGATCGCGCTCCGCCGTCGCAAGGATGCGGTGACCGTTCACGGTGATGGACTCGTCATCATAAACGACGGTCCCATTGAACCGGCCTGCGGTGGAGTCGTATTTGAGAAGGTGGGCAAGCGTCTTGTTGTCGGTCAGATCGTTGATCGCGACAACTTTCTTGAGCTGTTCAGGGGACATGGCGCGCAGTACATTGCGTCCGATGCGTCCGAAGCCATTGATTCCGTAGGAGGCCATAATTGTATAAGTAAGCGTATTTCTTTAAACAAATCCGTCCGGGTTTTGCGCTCCGGACCTTGCAACTTCGCCCGGAAGGGCGAACGCGGCTACCCTAGAGCGGAATCGAACCCCGTCAAAGGAAAAGCCGGTAACAGCCTTGTGACGTGGAGGTCGGCAGCAATCCCGCCTCTCTCCGAGTCCAGTTCATTCATGGGGCCGTGACAACTTCGATGTTTTAAGGGCAATACAAAAGGTTGGTTTCTATGTCAAAAACGACGCCGCATCGCACGGCGCCTCACCCTCGCCAAAGCGTTCTTGATGCCAAGCAGGAGCAGAAGAGCGTTCGAAAGGAGAAAATTCGAAAAAGCTTTCTGTAAAAAAATGAACTTTTTGATTCTTCAAGCGTCAATTCCATCAACACATTCGCGCTTCGGCGCAGAAAACACGAAAACAAACCCCACCCCCCTCCTCTTCCCCGACGGAAATCCTGTTGGAGTTGAAATTATAAAAACTACATTTATTTTTAAAATGTCTTAATTTTTAGCTTGCGCTGACAATTACAACT
>DDSV01000031.1 GCA_002344215.1 Akkermansiaceae bacterium UBA2381 | reverse complement strand
TTTGTTCATTTCTGGAGCTAACGTTAGGTCGCAGGCGACGGCGAAGCCGTTGCCTGCCGACTTTTGTTCGCGTTGGATTGTTCGAGGGGGTGTGCCATCGGTGAAGGAGGGCTCAGTGGGCGTACAATGCTGTCTTCTCGTCTCGAAAAATGCAATACCATCTGTCACGATCAAGCTCCCACTCAAACCCGGTGATGACATCAGATTCTCCGAGAGCCAGGCCGAACAGTGCCTTCATATTTGGTAGCATGTATCTAGCGTCTCCCGACTCAGCGAAACCGGTTCCACGAACAACGTTGCGTAGACTGGCGGCGTTCCCCCGGAGGATCCAGTAATGGGTCGTGTGGAGCACGGCATCCGTCATCTGGTGTCCATATTGCGTGGCGCTGACGCCTGAAGGTAACTCCCTTCCAGTTATCGCTGTGAAAGCTGCCGACGGGTTTGCGTAGCGAAATTGATCGATGACCGCACACGTAATGGCCCCGATGATCGGGAGAGCAGCCAATCCACAAAGGAGCCTGCCGGTGGCTGATCGTGGGAGACGTAAACGCATTTTTGTACGGAGAGAAGTTGGCGCGAACGTAGAGCGCCGGGGAGGGCTGCAAGCCCTTCCCTGTCGCGATTTGTTAGGTGCTTGGTTTTGTTGGCGATTGGTTTGGCCAGACCTTTTCATCGACGAGGGGAATGAGGTCTTCAACATAGTTGGAATCGAAGCCATATGGAGTACCTCCAATCGGGAGTTCCTGCGGATCAACCTCGACCTGGTAAAATTCAACCCCACCGGAATCGTCAGACGAGTATATTTTAAATAAGCTGTTACCTCCGTCGGAAAATTTGACAAGCACGACTTCGCCGTCATGGGCTTTCGCAAATCGTTCGAAATCTTTTGGGTCCATATTTTTCGACCTAACGCTTGAGGCATGGCGAGCTCGATCCGGGAGCGCGGGCTCAATGGGAGGATAATGATTCGAATCAGGGATGTCAATCAACTGGGAACGGGATCGGGCTTGTCCATCGCCGGCTTGTTGTGCCGGGATTTTGAAGTCCTCGTCGGCAGTTCTAGTTGCCTCGAATAAGTTTTAGATGCCGACTATCCGACGGGGCAAGTATGAGTGCACCGCAATTTTTGCAGTGGAGGGCGTGGGTGGATTTCCAGACGGAAAGGAACCGTATCCATTTCTTTCCTTTCCTACGACGAAATTTCAAACATGGCCAAAGCATTCCGAATGGAGGAAGAATAAATCCCGGATCTACCACGGCTACAGCGTCCTCAAGATTGGCATCACAGATCGGGCAGATTTTCCCGTTTGTAGTGGATTCTTCCATCTCAAGCACAACAGTATTAGTAGTCCACTTCGCTCCCGATATCATTCTCCGCAATCTGCGCCGTGGACGACCATGATGAGATCCATTTCCGCCCGTCAGGTCAAGGGTTTTGATGGGTTCACCCTGCCGTTCGATCTTTCATATTTTGATTTGGCCGTCTGAAAGGTCCGCTTTCGCTGAAGATCGCGGGAATTTTCTTAAAATATCGGACGGTCAATTCTGGCGAATTTTCGGGAAAAGCGAAGGAGCATTTTTCCATTTGATTTCCCCCTCCGTTTTCGTAAAAGGAGTTTTTATGAACACGGAACAAACGAACATCAATACGTGGCGGGCTGACCTTCAGGCATCACGCGATCTCACTCGTTCTGAAAAGTCGGGATTCGAAATGATTCTGGGTTGGTATGAGAAGTGGCGCATGACCCGGGGTGCGATTCCCGGTCGGGAATCGGCTGCCTTGTTCTGGAAGGCACAAGTCCGCGCGAAACCCCGCGAGGTCTGGCAACTCGACCAGTGGGCGGAGGCGATACGGTGGTATCTGCAGTGGTTGACCTTTTGCGAAAAGAACGGTCGAAACGCGCTCTCTCTGGAGGAACGGGTCCGCCTCGCGGTCGATCGGGCCGGAGGACGGCGGGGCCTTGCTCTCCGCACCCGCCAAACTTATGCCGGCTGGGCCGGTCGCTACGCGCGGTGGGCGGGTGATGAAAGAACGGTGATGGACCCGGAGCGCGCCCGGATGTGGTTGAGCTGGCTGGTCACGGATCAGAAGGTCAGCTACGCCACTCAGAAGCAGGCCTTGAACGGGCTGGCGTTCTTTTTCAAGGATGTCTGCAAAAAAGAGGACGTGGATCTGCAGGTCAAATTCCGCAAAACTCCCAAACGTGTCCCCGTGGTCCTGAGCATACGGGAAGTTGCGGCGGTGTTGTCCAAGTTGCCTCCGACCTGCCGGCTTGCCGCCGAGATCCAGTATGGCGCGGGATTGCGTCTGACCGAGTTGCTGAATCTACGGATCAAAGACATTGATGTGGAGCGGAGACAGGTCACGATACGCGCCGGGAAAGGGGATCGCGACAGAGTCACCGTGCTACCGCAGTCGGTTGCCGCCCGGCTCGGCGCCTGGAAACTCCAGTTGCGGGAAATGCATGAGGCGGATCGCGCAGCCGGGTTTCCGGGGGTCGCCCTTCCCAAAGCACTGGCGCGCAAAATGCCAAAGGCGGGTGAGCGATGGGAATGGTTCTGGATTTTTCCGGCGCTGAACCTTTCGGTCGATCCGGAGTCGGGGATACGGCGTCGCCATCATCTCCACGACGAGTTTTACACCCGGGCACTGCGGGAAGCGGTACGCGCGGCTGGGATCGAAAAGCGGGTGAAGTCGCACGACCTCCGCCATTCGTTCGCCACCCATCTCCTCGAAGCGGGAACAGATATACGAACCTTGCAGGAATTGCTCGGGCACGCGGATGTGAAGACGACGGAGATCTACACGCACGTCGCGCAGAACCTCAGCGCTTGCGGCGTGCGAAGTCCTCTCGACCGGATCGAAGGCGACGAATCTCACCCCTTCCCCACCATCTCTCCCGCCTTCACAGGAACCGTCTCCGCCAGCCCGCCCTTTGGTTTGACCCGCCAGAACTTCGCAAGCGAAGCGCTCCAGTCGTCGAGAATCGCCTGACCCTTTCCGCGACCGGTGGCGGCGACGTGGGCTTCGATCAATCCTTTCAACTTCGTGGCGGAGGGTCCGTCTTCGGGGAGACGCACGATCTCGACCATCTCGTCGTTGAAGAGCTTCTCGAAGCGGCCCTCTTCGTCGTAGATGAAGGCCTCGCCACCGCTCATGCCGGCTCCGAAGTTTTTCCCGGTAGAGCCTAATACGACCACCGTTCCGTTTGTCATGTACTCGCAGCCGTGGTCTCCTATGCCCTCGACGACGGCGATGCCACCCGAGTTGCGCACGCAGAAGCGCTCGCCACCGCGTCCGTTCGCAAAGAGGCGTCCGCCCGAAGCGCCGTACATGACGGTGTTGCCGAGGATGGAGTTTTCCGCCGGATCAAAGCTGCGCCTGTCGACCGGCTTGATGCGGATCTCGCCTCCGGCCATGCCTTTGCCAACATAGTCGTTGGCCTCGCCGATGAGGGTGAGCCGGATCCCGCCGCAAAGGAAGGTGCCGAAGGACTGACCTGCGCTGCCGGTGAGGGTGATGTCGAGGGTGCCCTCCTTGAGCCCGTGGTCACCATGCAACCTCGCGACCGCTCCGGAGAGGCGGGTGCCGATGTTGCGATGGGTGTTTTTGACGGGGTAAGAGAGAGTAGCCGCTTCCTTCTTTTCGATTTTGTCGCCGAGGTCAGCGAGGATCTGATCATCGAGCGGCGGCTCTTTCTGGATGCCGTCGTTGCGATCCTGCAGGCAGATGCGGGGGAGGTCTTTCCCTGTCTGTTTGCCGACGTCGGCGAGGATGCGGCTGAGATCGATGAGGTTGGCCTTGGGATGATCGGCAAGCTTGCGCTGGCGCAGGTACTCGGGGCGGCCGATGAGGTCGTCGAGTTTTCTCACGCCGAGGGTGGCCATGTGCTGACGCACCTCTTCGGAGACGGCGTTGAAGAAGTTCACGACGTGATCGACTTCGCCTTTGAACTTGGCGCGGTATTTCGGATCCTGAGTCGCGACACCGACGGGGCAGTTGTTGAGGTGGCAGCGGCGCACGTAGACGCAGCCCATCGCGATGAGGGCGATGGTGCCGAAGTTGTATTCCTCAGCTCCGAGAATGGCGGCGTGGATGATGTCGAGACCCGAGCGGAGACCGCCATCGGTCCGCAGGGTGACCCGGTTGCGGAGGCCGTTGAGGAGAAGGACCTGCTGCGCCTCGGCGAGACCGAGCTCCCAGGGCAGGCCGGCGTGTTTGATCGAACTGATGGGCGAGGCTCCGGTGCCGCCGTCGTGTCCGGAGATGAGGATGATATCGGCCTTCGCCTTGGCGACCCCGGCGGCGACGGTGCCGACTCCGGTCTCGGCAACGAGTTTGACGGTGACCTTGGCGGTCGGGTTGATTTGCTTCAGATCGTGAATGAGCTGCGCGAGATCCTCGATCGAATAGATGTCGTGATGGGGCGGCGGGGAAATGAGGGTGACGCCCGGCTGGGTGTTGCGGAGCCGCGCGATGAGTCCGTTGACCTTGGACCCCGGCAACTGCCCGCCCTCGCCGGGCTTGGCTCCCTGTGCCATCTTGATTTCAATCTCCTCGGCGGACATGAGGTAGGCCGCGCTGACGCCGAAGCGCCCCGAGGCGACCTGCTTGATTTTGGAATTGCCCCAGTCTCCGTTGGCGTAGGGCTTGTAGCGGCGCGGGTCCTCGCCGCCCTCGCCGCTGTCGGATTTTCCTCCGATGCGGTTCATCGCGATGGCGAGGGTCTCGTGGGCTTCGGGACTGATCGCCCCGAGTGACATGGCGGCGGTCGTGAAACGACGACGCACGCTCTCGATGGGCTCGACCTCATCGAGGGGGATGGGGCCTTGCTCATTGGGAACCAGTTCGAAGAGGTCGTGGAGGGCATGCGGCTGATTGAGCTTCAGCTCTTCGAGGTATTTCTCGTAGTCTTCCGGCTTGTTGCTCTTCACGAAGGTGTGGAAATTTTTGATCACCCCGCCACTGACGGCGTGGACCTCCCCGTCGCGACGGAAGCGGAAAAAGCCGGGGTCCCCGAGATCGAGCTCGCCTTTCTCATTCGGGACCGCATTGCGGAAAGCGGCGGTGTGGCGGGCGATGCTCTCGGCGGCGATTTCGTAAAAGCCGACCCCGGCGATCTGTGAGGGGGTCCCCGCAAAACATCGTTTGATGACCGGTTGGGAGATACCGACGGCTTCGAAGATCTGAGCACCCTGATAGCTGTTGAGGACGGAGATGCCCATCTTCGACATGATCTTGAGGATGCCTTTCTCAAGGGATTGATGGTACTTTGTCAGGGCCTTCTCGATGGAGATGCCGTCGAATTTTCCCTTCGCGTTTTTCTCGACCAGTTCGCGGACGGTCTCGTGGGCGAGCCAGGGGCAGACCGCGGTCGCGCCGAAGCCGATGAGGCAGGCCATGTGATGGGTGTCTCGCGCCTCGGCGGTATCGACGATGAGGCTGGTGTGCATGCGCTTCTTTACCTGACTGAGGTAGTGATGCACCGCGCCGACAGCGATGAGGGAGGGAATGCCGACGCGCTCGTGATTAATGGAACGATCCGAGAGGACGAGGAGTTTCGCCCCGTTGTGCACCGCTGCTTCGGCCTTTTCACAGAGGTCCTGCAGGGCGTCACTGAGTCCGTCGGGTCCGCTCAGGAGCGGCCAGGTCATGTCGATGGTGCGGGCGGGGAGGAGATCGTGTGCCTTGAGTGCTTCGAGCTGGTGGGTGAAGAGCAGGGGCGAGGGCAGATGCACGACCCGCGCATGTTCGGGATCCTCCACGAGAATGTTGCGCTCGGGTCCGAGATCCGCTTCGAGGGACATCACGAGATACTCGCGGATGGGATCGATGGGCGGGTTCGTGACCTGGGCGAAGAGCTGCTTAAAGTAGGTAAAGAGCACCTTCGGCTGTCGTGACAAAACCGGGAGCGCGGCATCGTCTCCCATCGAGTAGATCGCCTCCTGTCCGGTCGCGGCCATGGGAGTGAAGATCATGTCGAGCTCCTCCTGATTGAGGCCGTTGGCGACTTGGAGCTGGGAAAGAGTCAGGGGATCATGAGGCGCATCGGCTTCGGCGCGTGGGGCGGGATCAACCACCTCGGAGAGACGAATTTGATTCTCTTTGAGCCATTTGCCATAGGGCTGCTGCGCGGCGAGTTGTTCTTTGACCTCATTATTAAATATCACCTCACCCTTGATCGTATCGATCACGATCATTTCGCCGGGAGCGAGACGGCCCTTCTTCGCGATCATGTCGTCAGGGAGAAAACAGGTCCCGACTTCGGAACCGAGTGAGAAAATCCCGTCGGTCGTGATTTTGTAACGGGCGGGGCGCAGTCCGTTGCGGTCGAGGCAGGCGGCGACGGTGCGTCCGTCGGAAAACGCGAGCGCGGCCGGTCCGTCCCAGGGTTCGCTGAAGCAACTGTGATAGCGATAAAAATCCTCGACCGCCTCGCTGGTGAAGGGGTCGATCTTCCACGCCGGCGGCACGAGCATGGACATCGCGTGCGGCACGGAGCGACCCGAGAGGACGAGCAACTCCAGTGCCGAGTCGAGGCTGGCCGAGTCGGAGCCGTGCGGATCGAGGGCGTTGTGGAGGAACTTCAGGTCTTCGCCCCAGATCTCGCTCTGGAACTGACCGATGCGGGCGCGGAACCAGTTGCGATTGCCCCGCACCGTATTGATTTCCCCATTGTGGCAGAGCATGCGGAAGGGCTGGGCGAGCGCCCAGGTCGGGAAGGTATTCGTGGAAAAGCGCTGGTGATAGAGGCAGACCGCGGTTTCGAAGTCCTCGTTGACGAGGTCGAGATAAAATTCCTCCACGGTCGAGGCGACCATGAAGCCCTTGTAGTTGATGAGACGGCTGCTCAGCGAGGGAATATAAAAGCCCCGGATCAATTCGGTGTTGGCGAGGTCCTCGATCTCGCGGCGTCCAAGGTAGAGCTGTCGCTCGAAGGCCTCGTCGTCGAGCCCGGCGGGGCGGGTGAGGAGGAGATGGAGGATGACGGGCATCGTGTCGAGCGCGAGCTGCCCGAGAGCGTCGGGGTTCACGGGGACCTCGCGCCATCCGAAAATACCGAAACCGCGGCGGCGCAGCACTCCCTCGGCGATGGTCTTTGCCTTGACCTGATCGTCGCTGCGGTCGGCGGGGAGGAAAAAGACCCCCACGGCGAGGTCGGTGTCCGATTCGAGGGTCCCTCCCAGTTCGGCGATGGCAGGTCGGAGAATTTTGTAGGGGATATGTGTCATGACCCCGGCTCCGTCGCCCGTTTTGCCATCAGAGTTGACCGCGCCGCGATGGGTCACATTCGAAACCGAGTCGAGCCCGAGGCGCAGGACCCGGTAGCTGCGTTCCCCTTTAATATGAGCGACGACACCGACGCCGCACGAATCACGCTCAAGTTCGGGAAGGTGAAGGCTGTTCGCGGTTTCGGGGTATTTCAGGTATTTGCTCATGACTGGGGGGTGCGACGGGGAGGGTCGGATAGCCTCAGGACATGCCCTCCCTCGGGTCCTTGTGGTCAGTATTCGTGCCAATATGAGGGACAAAATCGGCACCTCCGGGAAATGGCGGGAAGCCATGCTAAAGGGGAAGAGTCCCCTCGATTTTGTCCTAAACTCCCGAAATAAGTACCCGCCGTGGGAATACTTCGTGCTGAAAACATCGTATAATCCGGCGGATAACCTCGAATTTTCGGAATTTTAAGACTCCTTTTAGTCAAATTCAGAGCTTACCTGCTATTTTGAATATTGGATTTTTTGAAACTTCCGATACTGTTGCCCCCCCGGTGCCGGTTCCGGGGTTCTGATTTTATTTTCTCAACTACTCCACGCTACCGAATTCCATGTCCGTATCGAAGACCTCTCCGCTTGGCTGGCCCGCACCTCAGGGCCTCTGGGATCCTTCGCATGAGAAAGACGCCTGCGGCGTCGGCTTTATTGCTCATCTTAAAGGGAAACGGTCGCATGACATCGTCCTCAAGACCTTGACGATGAACGAGAACATGGACCACCGCGGTGCGAGCGGGTCCGATCCGGCGACAGGCGACGGGGCGGGGATGCTCGTGCAGATCCCCGACAAATTCCTCCGCAAGGAAATGGCGAAAAAGGGCATTACCCTTCCGCCCGAGGGCGATTACGGTGCCGGTCTTGTCTTTCTTTCTCCCGAGCCGAGCGAGAGTGATGTCGCAAAGCGAGTCTTTGAACATGTCATCCACGAAGAAGGCCAGGAGTTCATCGGCTGGCGCCACGTCCCCGTGAAGAGCGGTATCCTCGGCAAGACCTCGGGTCGCTACGAGCCGGCCATTTTCCAGCTTTTTGTCGGCAAGGATCCCGCGATCACCGATCCGAACGAATTCGAGCGCAAGCTCTACATCATCCGTCGCCGTGTCGCCTACGCGATCCGCAACAACGAGCTGCCCAACGGATACACCGATGTCCACGGGAACAAATCGAGCTCCTTCCCCGGAGCTTCCTATCTCTATATTCCCAACCTCTCGTCGCAGACGATGGTTTACAAGGGCATGCTCACGCCCTGCCAGCTCGCGGAGTATTTCCCCGATTTCCATGACCCGGATTTCGAGTCGGCCCTCGCGCTGATGCACACCCGTTTCTCGACCAACACCTTCCCGAGCTGGCCGCTCTCGCACCCGTTCCGGTTCATCGCGCACAACGGCGAGATCAACACNNTCGACCAACACCTTCCCGAGCTGGTCCCGTGCCCATCCCAACCGTTTCATCGCTCACAACGGTGAAATTAACACGGTCATGGGTAACGCGAACTTCATGAAGGCCCGTCAGGCCCTTTGTCAGAGCGAGACCTACGGTGAGGATATTTCCCGTGTCTTCCCCGTCATCAATGAGGACGGATCGGACTCGGCTCGATTTGACAACGCACTGGAGTTCATGCACTTCGGTGGATACGACCTCGTCCACGCGATGATGATGATGATCCCNNCCCGAGCCGTGGGAGCGCCACACCACGATGAACGAGGACAAGAAGGCGTTCTATGAATTCCACGCCTGCCTGATGGAGCCCTGGGATGGTCCGGCCTCGATCACTTTCTCCGACGGTCAAATGATCGGCGCGGTCCTCGACCGCAATGGTTTGCGCCCGAGCCGCTACTACGTGACTGAGGACGACCTCGTCATCATGGCCTCGGAAGTCGGCGTGGTGCCTGACATCGACCCGCTCACGGTCGTTGAAAAAGGCCGTCTCCGCCCCGGTCGTATGTTCCTTGTGGACATGAAAGAGGGCCGAATCGTCCCCGACGAAGAGGTGAAGAAGCGCGTCTATTCCGCGAAGCCCTACAAGCAGTGGCTCGCCGACAACCGCGTTTTCCTTAAAGACCTGCCCGAAGCGAAGGCCCCCAAGACCGTCGAGGAGGACCGCATCCTCGAGCGTCAGATCGCCTTTGGATACACCTACGAGGATCTCCGCATGCTTCTCGGCCCCACCGCCTCCACCGGCGTCCAGCCGATCGGCTCGATGGGCAACGACACGCCTCTGGCCGTTCTCTCGGAAAAGCCGAAGCATCTCTATCAGTACTTCAAGCAGATCTTCGCCCAGGTCACGAACCCGGCGCTCGATTGTATCCGTGAGGAGTTGGTCACCGCGACCGAGACGTTCCTCGGCTCCGAAGGCAATCTCCTGCAGCCCGGGCCGAAGAGCTGCCGCATGATTCGCCTCGATCACCCGATCCTGGACAACAAGCAACTGGCGAAGCTGCGCGAGGTTTCCCTCGACGGCTTCAAAGCCATCACCCTCGATGCGCTTTTCCCGGCCGATCAGGGTGGTGAGGGGCTCGATGCCGCGTTTGACGCTCTTTGTGCCAAGGCCGACAAGGCCATCGAAGAGGGCTTCAACCTGCTCATCATTTCCGACCGCAACATCGACGCGAAGAACGCGGCGATGCCGACGCTGCTTGTCATGGGTGGCCTGCACCACTACCTCGTGCGTGCCGGCTCCAGGACGAAGGTCTCCATCATTCTGGAAACGGGTGAGGCCCGCGAGGTTCATCATTTCTCGACCCTGATCGGGTATGGAGCTGATGCGATCAATCCCTACATGGCCTTCGACTCGATCCATCGCATGATCGCCGAGAACATGCTGGAGATTGACTTCGACAAAGCGGTCTACAACTTCCTCAAGGGATCGATCAAAGGCGTCGTCAAGACGATGGCGAAGATGGGGATCTCCACCGTCGCGTCGTATCGTGGCGCGCAGATTTTCGAGACGATCGGACTCGGAACGGAGCTTGTGGAAAAATACTTCTGCGGAACCTCAAGCCGTTGTGAAGGATCGGACATCGAGCAGGTCGCCGAGGAGGCTCTCATCCGCCATCGCGAGGCTTTCCCCGACCGTCACATCGACGCCGAAGACCGCGCCCTCGATTCAGGAGGTGTCTTTCAGTGGCGCAGCGACGGAGAGTTCCACCTCTTCAATCCCGAGACCATCCACCTCCTCCAGAAGGCGGTGCGCACCGGCAGCTACGAGGTCTACAAGCAGTATGCGAAGAAGATCAACGATCAGAGCGAGAATCTCTCGACCCTGCGTGGTCTCATGAAATTCCGCGGCAGCCGCACTCCCGTTCCTATCGAGGAAGTCGAGACGATCGAGACGATCATGAAGCGCTTCAAGACGGGGGCGATGTCCTACGGCTCGATCTCGCAGGAGGCTCATGAGACCCTCGCCATTGCCATGAACCGCATCGGCGGCAAGAGCAACACCGGCGAGGGCGGCGAAGACCCGGCCCGCTACGTGCGGGACAAAAACGGCGACTCCCGGAACAGCGCGATTAAACAGGTGGCGAGCGGCCGTTTCGGCGTCACCAGCCAATACCTCACCGAAGCGCAGGAAATCCAGATCAAAATGGCGCAGGGGGCCAAGCCGGGTGAAGGCGGCCAACTGCCCGGGCGCAAGGTGTACCCGTGGATTGCCCGCGTGCGTCACTCCACCCCGGGCGTGGGGCTCATTTCGCCGCCGCCGCACCATGATATTTACTCGATTGAAGATTTGGCGCAGCTCATTTTTGACCTCAAGAACGCCAATCCGCAGGCGCGCATTAACGTAAAGCTCGTCTCCGAAGTGGGCGTGGGAACGATTGCTGCTGGGGTCGCCAAGGGGCACGCCGATGTCATTCTCATCAGCGGGCACGATGGCGGCACCGGCGCGTCGCCGCAAACCAGCATCAAACATGCCGGGCTGCC
>DDSV01000046.1 GCA_002344215.1 Akkermansiaceae bacterium UBA2381 | reverse complement strand
AGGTGAAAGGTGAAAGGTGAAAAGGTTTGGGGTTCGCGGGGCTGGTGCCCCGGTGATTTGACTAACAATGCTCTACATATGCCTGCTTGATACGATCGAGGAACTCATCCTGGTTCTTTGACCACCAGCGGGGGGAGAAGATCTCGACTTCGTTGAATCCGGTAAAGCCGGTCGCCTCGACCATGGCGCGAATGCCGCGGACATCGATACAGCCTTCGCCCATGAGACCTCTATCGTTGAGCAGGTCCGTCGTGGGAGTCATCCAGTCACAGACGTGAAAGGCGAAGAGACGTTTTTTTTCGCCGGTGATCCGGATCTGTTCGGCAAGATCGGGATCCCACCAGATATGATAGACATCGGCGGCGATCCCGACGAGCGGATGATCGAGCTGATCACAGATCGCATTGGCCGAAGCCATCGTGTTCACCGCACTGCGATCATCGGCATACATGGGATGGAGCGGCTCAACGGCAAGACGGATTCCGTGCTCCTCGGCGAGGGGCAGAATCGCGGCGATGCCATCGGCGATCTGCTTGCGCGATTCGGAGAGCGGTTGTCCGGGAACGGCACCACAGACAAGCACGATCATGGGAGCGCCGAGGGCGGCCGCCTCATGAATCGCGAGCCGGTTGTCCGCGATCGCCTCCTCAAGACCCTTCGCTGTTTTCGCCGGAAAGAAGCCACCGCGACAAAGCGAGACGATCTCGAGATTCCGTTCGCGCAGTTGTTCCCCGACTTTGGCAATGTCCCGGTCGGCGAGCCACTGCCGCCACACTGTGATGCCCGCTATCCCGGCACCGGCATACTTGTCCATCGCTTCTTCGATAGCCCACGGCTTGGTCGTGATGGTGTGGAGACAGAGACGGGAGAAGTCCATCGGAAGGGTTTCAGGAATTGAGGTGTTCAGGCCAGCGAGAAGTTTTTGATTCCGAGGCGGTCGGCGATGCGGAGGGGGCGAACGAGCGCTTCACGCATGCGATCGGCTTCATCGTCGGGGCGGCGGTCGGTGCACTCCGGATGAATCTCGGACGAGGCGATCAGCCCGAGCAGTTTCAACACGTGCGCGGTGCTGTGCTTGTAGGCGGCGGCGCTGCCTTTGGCATCAAGGCGGAAGACAGCATCCTCGAGTGACTGGAAAGCCTCGAAGAGTTTGTAAACGCGGGTGTCGAGGGGAGCACTGCTCCACAACTTCTTCGCCGTGCAGATGAGCGGACAGGCGGAAACCCCGGCACCGATCAGGAGCGGCAGGCCCATCTTGATGGCCGAGGCGATTCCGAAATCATCACCGCTGTGCGGTGCAAAGTCGAGACCGAGGTCGCGGCACATCGCGGCCCAGTAAAGAAAATGTGGTTCGTCGAGGGTTGAGATTTTCCCGCCCACAAACTTCTCGTGCTTTGCGAGTTCATGGAGAAGCCACGGGCTGTAGGGAGAGGCCCAGGGAACGAAGGCCGGTTCAAGCGCGTGCACGATGGCGGGAACGGTGATCATTTCCGCAATCTCATAGTAGGCATCGCGGCGCTTCTCGGTGCCGAGTTCATTGAGAAGGCGCGAGGTCATGATCATGACTTCGACGTTTTCGAAATTCTGCGCGATCTCGAGGTGGGGCCGATACCACCCTGGGTTGAACGTCTCACCCTGTGCTCCCACCGCCGTCGTCCCGCAGATAATTTTCGGTTCGGGAAAAACGGCGCGGAAGCGACGGATCACTTCGGCGTAGAGCTCCTCACTGAGGTTGAAAATGTAGCCGGTGTCGGCATTCAGGACGAAGGCGATCTCGACGCCGGCCGCTTCGGCGCAGGTCAGCATCCAGCGGACGCTCGTCTCGAATCCCTCCCAGTCAGGCTGACCGTTCCGGAAAGGCAGCAGGGTCGCCACGCATAGCCGGGGATTGGCCGTGTGATCCACGAGAGCTTCCTCCGGGGTATAGGCCCAGACGGTTTCCTCCCAGGAGGTGGAGGGGGTGAGTTCGGCGGGATGACTGATCATGACAAAGAAGAGACTAGCCGGATCCGTGATTCAGGGTGAGAATAAAAGCGCCCATTTTAGCACAAAAGCGATGCCGGTTTCGTGATGGCAAAAGAATTCAGTCCCATCCTGCTCGAGAATCTCCGGATCCGCTGGCCGGGCTTTCGGGTGCGGCGGATTGCCCTGAACCAGCACATGCCGCGGGTGGAAAGTCTCAGCGAGCACGTCCATCGCTATGCGCAGGTGCTCCTCTACCTTCGCGGCAGCGGGATCCAACGCCTCGGCGAAACTGCACTTCCAGTGCAGCGGGGCAGCATCCTCGTGATCCCCCCGGGCAGGGCCCACCGTTTCGTCAAATCCCGCGCCGTCCGTCCGATCTGCCTGGCGATCGATTTCGAGACCGTCGAGCCTGTCATCTGGCGGGAGGAAAGTCTGCTCAACTCGCGAGACCTCGCTCTCGTCGAGCGATTGCTCGTGTCGCTGCATGAACTGCATCTAAATCCGGATGATTTTTCGATTCAGACCGCCGCTCTCATTCTTCAAATCCTTTCCGTGATTCAACGCGCCGTGGACGGTGTCGATTCCCGCCACGGAGGAGGTCCCGTTTTTGCCTCAGTCTCGCGGGCGGTGAGCCGCCTCGGCTTTATCGGTCTGACGCCCCGACTCGTTGCCCAAACTCTTGGTCGCAGTCTCGATCATTTGAATCGCCAGCTTCGAACCGAGACCGGCCTGACCGTGGGAGAAATTCTCAATCGTGCAAGAATGGAGCATTGCGGGCACCTTCTTAGGACGACGGATCTCGATATCGGTGAAATTGCCTCCACGACCGGGTTTGATGATCAGAACTATTTCACCCGATGGTTCCGCAAACAGACCGGGCAGACCCCCTCCCGCTGGCGCGAGGCGATGCGGATCCCGTAGCGGCGGCCGGTGATCAACGCTCCAGGGGAATGGAAATAAAACGATCCGTCGACTGGGTAAACTCCCGAACACTGAAGAGCCAGATCACCAGTTTCTTGCTCTCCCAGTAGCCGGGAGTTGAGGCGGCCTTATAAAAGAGCTGCTTTCTGGCCTGAACCAAACCCGACCCTCTCACTCCCACGAGATCCGGAATAAGGCCAAGCCTGACGGCAAGATGGTCAATGACGCCGGCACCGGAACAATGCATCCCGCTCTCCTTTCCCTCATGGAAGACCAGGGTATGGCTGTCGCCGAGCAGAAGGACCGAACTCGCCGCGTCGGGCGAGACTCCCCTCGCCCCGGCGGAATCGACATAACGAATCGGAAGTGATTCCGGAGCGACCGAGCCCTCCCACTCGCTGCCCGCGATCTGATCTCCGACAAGGGACATGGTTTCTTCGTCACTGAGGGCGAGACCCGGGGATGCATCCGGCGCGGGAAGTTTCACTTCATCGGCGATGAGCGCCGCGACCAGCTCAGCCCCCGCCGGAGAGAAATGAGCGTCCTGCCGGCAGTAGAGGAGCCGGTCCGGATCCACGGATCGATCCTCAAGAAAACGGGGCTCCAAATCGAGGACCCGGACGCCGGCGAGACTGATCCGCTCAAGCATCGGGGCTATCGCCGCCACTTCACCCGCCGAAAATCCTGCCGCCAGTTTGTCCGGGTAGAGGCTGGCCTTGGCGGGGACGGGAACGAGGAGCAGCGTTATTCCTTTTTTCGCCAGCAATTCGTGGAACTCGAGGATGGAGGGAACCGGATCACTGCCGTTCGCCGCGACCTCTTCCCAGGGCTTCTCCCAGAATCGACCGGTGGAAAGGTGTTTCAGTTCCTTGGCGAGAAAGAACCACTCCGCGTCATCCCCGCGCACACTGGGACGGGGCTGAACCCGCCGTAACGCCTCTGCGGCAAAAAGAGTTTCGCGATCAGACCCGTTGGAGTTTTGGGCGGACAACCAGGCGATGCTGAAACAATGAATCAGGGAAAGAAAGATGATAATTCTCATTCGGCCTCGGGTGAGGCTAGCTGATTCCGGCCCGCCTTCAAGCAGGATCCTACCCGAGGTAACGTTGGCGCAGATGCTCGATGAGAGCATCCGGAGAGACCGGCGTTCCCGCTGCCCGCGTCACCAGATCGTCAGGAAGGTAGACGCTCCCGTGTTCGTGAATGTTTTTTCTCATCCAGTCGAGGAGACTTGAATAATCGGCCGTGTCCATTCCCGCTGCGATCACGGGACTCTGCCTCCTTGCCGCACTCACGAGGTGGGCCGCGTTCAAGTTCCCGAGACTGTAGGTCGGAAAGTAGCCGAAAATGCCCATGCTCCAGTGGATATCCTGAAGGCATCCCATCGCATCCGATGGAACAGGAAATCCAAAATAGGCCTCAAACCGTCGATTCCATTCCGCCGGAATGTCGGCCACGGCGAGCTCTCCCGAGAAGATCAGCTTTTCCAATTCGAAGCGGAGCAGGACATGAAGATCGTAGGTGACTTCGTCCGCCTCCACCCGGACACAACTCAGTTTCGCTTCGTTGACCGCCGCAACCATCTCATCCACGGTGATCGCAGAGAGAGAGGGGAAATAGTGGACCGCCCTGGGAAGCCACTTCTCCCAGAAGGCACGACTGCGACCCACGTGGTTCTCCCACAGGCGCGACTGGGACTCGTGCACACCGAGAGAAACGGACGTCCCGGCGGGTTCACCACGACGATCCTTGTTCAGACCCTGCTCGTAGAGACCGTGCCCGGCTTCGTGAAGCACCCCGAAGAGCGAACTCAGGAAGTCACCCTCGTCGTAGCGGGTCGTCAGTCGCGTGTCATACGGAGCCATTCCGGAACAAAAGGGATGAACCGCCGTATCAATCCGACCCGCCTCAAAATCGAAGCCGATTGATTCGGCCACCTCACGATTGAATGCCTCCTGGCGGTCAATCGGGTAGAATGCGGTCAGCTTGGAACGATCAAAGGGCTGCCGCGAGGTGGCGGCTTCGACGATGGGGCGAAGTTGCTCTCTCAGATTGCCGAGGGTCTCATCGAGTCGGGATACCGTTGCCCCACGCTCGAATCGATCAAGAAGGGCGTCGTAGAGGTTTTTCTCATATCCCCATCGCTCGGCGTGCTCGCGACACAGGGAGATCACCTTTTCAAGAGTCGGAGCAAAGACTGAAAAATCGGATTTCTTTCTCGATTCTGCCCAGGCCGACTGCGCATGAACCTTCACCTCCGCAAACTCCTGCACGAGTTTCCCGGGCAGCCGGGTGGCCCGGTCATATTCATGACGCCACTCTCTCAGGTTTGCGGCCACCACCAGATCGCCGGACTCGCCGGATTCCGCTTCCTCAAGCCATTCTCTGACCTCATCCGAGGTGAAACGCTCGTGCAGATATCCGCTGAACCAGGACATCTGCTGCGCACGGTAGGCGATGCCTTTGGTAGGAAGGAGAACCTCCTGATCCCACCCGAGGAGGGAGGCGGTATCGGAAACCAGATGCAATTCGTGGCTGAGAAGACACAGTTTTTCGTAGGCGGAGCTCATGACTAAAATGCGTTAAGATCTCCCGGAGGGCCACCCAGCCGGGCTAAGGTCCCGCCCGCCCTTGAAGCCCGACTTCTCTCCGGAAGCCGGGATAGCGGATCATTTGCTCGCTTCGCGGGCAAGATTGGCCATCACCTGAATGGACCCGGCCGAGAGAACCCCGAGAACGCCCGTTGGTTGCCCTTCCACGATCCTGACCACCGTGACTCCCACCGGCTTGCCGTCGAGAGTAAAGACCGGTATGCCCTGTGAGGTTCCGGCATCGGTGATGAAAAAGGTGCGCTCGCCCTTGAAGACGCCGGTGATCCGACCCATTACGAGGGTGGGCATGTAGCCATAAACCGCCGAAGCCCGGGACAGACCGACGACCATGTCAGCAGCCTGTGCGGTGGCCGCAAACTGGGAAAGATCGACCTTGTCGAAAACCTTGTTCAGCTTCTTCGCTTCCTCCTGATCCGGCATGATGAAGGCAACGTCGGCCTCCAGATCCTGACGGACGATTTTTCCGGGGAGGGTGGACGTGTCCCCATAGCTGATCTCAACACCGGAAAAGGTCGTCGCTGCCGTTTTAATCTCCACCACCTTCTCCCCCATCTGCGCCTGCTGCCCCTTCAATCCGACACTCGGATCAATCGCGGTATTCGACACCATGATGAGACCGTCATCACCAATCGTCACGCCAAGAGTTCTGCGTTGCTGGTCACGGTCAGGGAGGGGCTCGCCGGAGGTCGTCGCCTTGAGAACTCCCTTCGCCGTCACCACCACAAGAGAGGACTTATACTTCTCAAGAAGATTCCTCGCCTGAACTTCGACAGTCTCCTGGGAAAGAAGAATCCCCGGAAGGAGCATGCCGAGGAAAAGAGCGACGGTACGAAGGAAGGCAAAACGTTTCATTTACTAAAGAATCCGGTAATCAAGACCAGCGGTCACAAACATCAATCGAAATACAGTTTTCCCGGAAAACGAAAATGTGACATTCGGTGAGCAAAAGAGCGCCGAATATCACATTCGTGAAGTAATGCGGTCGAGGACCGGAAATTATCGGGAGTAAAGCTCCACCACAAGGCGGACATTCACCATGGTATCGATTTCTTCCGCTTCGGGGAGGCGATTCAGACTGCCGGTCAGCTTGTCCTTGTCGAAGGACAACCAGTCCATCATCGGACGCACCGTTGCGAGATCAACGGAACGCAGGGCCAACTGCTGAGAGCGGGTCGAATCACAAACGCTAACCACGTCGCCGGGCTTCACGTTGAAGGAAGGAACGTCAACACGGCGGCCGTTGACCTTGATGTGTCCATGGCCAACGAGCTGACGGGCAGCACGACGGGTGTTGCCGAAGCCGAGGCGATAGCAAACATTGTCCAGACGGGTTTCAAGCAGCTGCACGAGGATATCACCGGTGATGCCGCGACGGCGCTGGGCTTCCGCGAAATAACGACGGAACTGCTTCTCAAGAAGACCGTACTGGAGGCGGAGTTTCTGCTTCTCAGCAAGAGCCACGGCATAATCGCTCTTCTTCCGGCGTGCACCGCGTGCCCCGTGTTGACCCGGAGGATAAGGGCGACGCTCAAGCGCCTTGGAGGGACCGAAAAGCGCCACTCCGAAGCGGCGGCTGATTCTATCTGTTGGACCTGTGTCTCTAGCCATGTCTCAGTAAAAATTCGTTTTTGATATAACCGCAGGGAGGTCTTAGACGCGGCGGGCTTTTTTCGGGCGGCACCCGTTGTGTGGAACCGGAGTCACATCCTTGATTCTCAGAACATCGATCCCGAGGCCCTGGACGGCACGGACAGCGGACTCACGACCGGCACCCGGACCCTTGACACGCACTTCGGCCTGCTTGAGACCGTGGGCCATCGCCTGGCGGCAGGCATCCTGGGCGACGAGCTGGGCCGCATAGGCGGTGCTCTTACGTGAACCACGGAAACCCATCTTGCCGGAACTCGACCAGCCGATCACGTTGCCATTGGCATCACAAACGGAAACGATCGTGTTGTTGAAAGTCGACGCAACGTGAACCACGCCGGAATGAACATTCTTGCTGCCCTTGGCTTTGAGAACCTTCGGCTTCTCGGCACCCTCGGCG
Organism: Akkermansiaceae bacterium UBA2381; assembly: GCA_002344215.1. Classification (GTDB taxonomy): domain Bacteria; phylum Verrucomicrobiota; class Verrucomicrobiia; order Verrucomicrobiales; family DEV007; genus Arctic95D-9. Next base: position 16,687 of record DDSV01000046.1, on the reverse strand, counting down.
CTCTCCATTTCAAGGAAGATATCTTCAGCCGTACGCGGCCTGTCCTTCTCTTTCTTGACCGCTGCGGGAGCGGGAGCACTTTCAACCTCGGCAGGAGCGGCGGAGGCGGGAGCCTGCGATGCTTCGACTGCGTTTTCGGAAATTTCTTCTTCGGCCATCTTGCTAATCCTTCCTAAAAATTACTTACGGATAACGCCCACTGTCTTGCGTTTTCCTTTGCGTGTTCTCGCGTTCGTCGAGGTTCTCTGGCCACGCACGGGAAGACCACGGCGATGGCGAATACCACGATAACAGTTGATCGAGGTAAGGCGCTTGAGGTGCCCCTGGAGCTCACGTCGGAGGTCACCCTCGATCATCACTCCACCACCGGTGATCGCATTTGCGATGCGGCTCATCTGCTCGTCAGAGAGCTCCCCGGTGCGGGTATCCGGATCAACTCCGGCTTCTTCAAGAATCTTTCCGGCCGTTGTACGACCAATTCCGAAAATGTAGGGGAGAGAAGCCTCAATACGCTTCTCGTTGGGAATCTCGACTCCAAGTAGACGTGCCATATTTAAATGCTGTTAAAAATTTCAACCCTGACGCTGCTTGTGACGGGGATTTGTGCAAATGACACGAAGAACCCCCTGCCGCTTAATAATGCGACACTCGCTGCAAAGACGTTTCACTGATGGCCTGACTTTCATGGGACAAAAAAGGTGGTCGGAGCTCAAACTCCCGGGGGCTGAAATCGAATTAAGCCGCCGAATCTGATCCCCCGCAGGATTTTGGGCGCGGGGACGGAATGTGTACTACAGATTTCGAGTCTCGCAACCGGTGATTGTTTGATTGTTTCAATTTTTGGAAAGTTTTTTTAAATCTTCGAAATCTGGCCGGAAACAGCCGGTCAGATCGTCGCCGCCGCAAAGCTTCTCTCCCGCGGCGTCAGGATTTCGGGCTCTCCACTCGTAATGAGAATCATGTGCTCGAAGTGAGCGGAAAGGGCCCGGTCCGCCGTAATGACCGTCCAGGCATCATCAAGGATGAGGACATCCTCCGTCCCCGCGTTCACCATGGGCTCGATCGCCAGGACCATGCCCGCCTCCAAACGCGGGTTCTTAAAGTGGCGGGCCGTCATCTCCGAGGAATCCCAGTAATTGGGGACCTGAGGCTCTTCATGCAGTTTCCGGCCCACTCCGTGCCCGACGAACTGCTTGACCACCGTAAAACCGAATTGACTCACGTGGGCCTCAACCGCGCCGCACACCGAGGAGAGAAGCTCCCCTTCATGCGCCTGCTCGATGGCGAGGTGCAGAGATTCCTCAGTCGCGGCAAGAAGCCGTTCCGCCCCGGGGGGGAGCCCGCCAACCGCCACGGTGCGGGCATTGTCACCAATCCATCCGTTCTTGGAAAGAATCCCCACGTCGATCTTTACGATGTCGCCGTCCTTGAGCACCCTCGATCCGCCGATTCCGTGGACCACTTCCTCGTTCACGGAAATACAGATATGTCCCGGGAAACCCTTGTAGCCGAGAAAGGCGCTCTGACAGGATCTCTCCGCCATGAGTTCTGACGAAGCGCGGTCAATCTGGAGCGTGGTCGCTCCGGACTTCACCAGATCGCAGGTCAGCCGGAGAACTTCGGCAGCGAGGAAGCCTGCTTCGCGAAGCCCGTCCAATTCACTCCCGCTCCGGAGCTGGATCTTTGACTTCCTCTTGGCCATAAAATCCCGGACGTTTTACTGGTTCGCCACCTGATAGTAGACGATCCCGCCGATGATGAGAACGGCCGCAATAACAAGGAGCCACAGAATCTGATTCCCGCTTGCTGCCGCGCCTTTCATTCCGGGTCTGTCGAAACGTCCGCGGATCCGACCCTTGCGGAGGAAACCGTCATAGTGACGCTGGATGAGGTGGGTTTCCACCTGGCGCATCACATCAAGAAGAACGCCAACCATGATGAGAAGACCGGTCCCGCCGAAAAACTGGGCGGCGATCGGGGGAACTCCCATGATCTTGGTCAGAATGGGAGGAAGGATGGCCACCACGGTGAGGAAGATGGCACCGGCAAAGGTGAGCCGGCTCATGGTGCGATCAAGAAATTCAGCGGTCGGCTTGCCGGGACGCACACCGGGAATGTAGCCACCGTTCTTTTTCAGATCGTCCGCGATTTGATTGGGCTGGAACATCGTCGCGACCCAGAAATAGCTGAAGAAGAAAATCATCAGGCCGGTCAGCGTGTAATAGACCCAGCCGCTGCCACCACCACCGAGCGTGATGGAAAGATTGCGCGCCCAGAGATCGTTGGGGAACATCCACCCGATGATCTGCGAGGGGAACATCAGAATTGCCTGGGCAAAAATGATGGGCATAACGCCGGCGTAATTCACTTTCAGCGGCATGTGCTGCGACTGTCCGCCGTACATTTTACCGCCGCGAACCTGCTTGGCATAGTTGATCGGGACACGTCGCTGCGCCTGGGTGATCGATATGACCGCCGCCACGACAAAAAACAGGAAAGCGAGCAGCGCCACGAGCTGGAAAGGGCGCAGAAGGTTTTCTCCAGAGCTTGCCACATAGGTGTTGTAGACCTGGAACAGCGCAGCCGGGAGCGCGTAAATGATATTGACCATGATGATGATCGATACCCCGTTCCCGATACCCCGTTCGGTGATCTGGTCACCGATCCACATCAGCAACATCGTGCCGGCGGTGATGATGATGACCGTCTTGACGATGAAAAGAAGTCCGCCGTCCGGAACGAGTTCGCGGGTTGATCCACTGGCAATATCCCTCAGGAAGGGATTTGCCTCGGGAGTGACAAGCGACTTCGCGAGCATCCATCCCTGAAACAGACAAAGCACGATCGTGAGGACGCGGGTATACAGACTGATCTTCTGACGTCCGCCCTCTTCGCGGGACAGTTTCCCGAGAGATGGAACCACTGCCGTGAGCAGCTGCATCATGATCGATGCACTGATGTAGGGCATGATACCGAGAGCAAAGAGAGCCGAGTTCTGGAGACCGCCTCCGCTGAACACGTTCATCAGGGCCAGAACGGCCGTGAGACCGTGGCTCTCACTCGACTGCTCCTGAACTTCCTGATACCAGTCCTGAAGGACATTGGCATCGACACCGGGGAGGGTAATAACCGCACCGAGGCGAACAATGACAACAACGAGCAGGGTAAAAAGGATCCGCGAACGCAGTTCCGGAATCTTGAAGGTATTGGCAAAGGCGGAGATCATCGGGAAATACGGGGGGCGTCACTCAAAAATACGAATCGCTTACGAGTTGAATCAATCGAGTCGAAAGATTCAACCGCTGCCTACTCGACGTCAACAACACTGCCGCCTGCCTTCTCGACCTTTTCCTTCGCCGTAGCGGAGATCTTGTCGACAGCAACGGTCAGCTTACGGGTGATCTCTCCGTTGGCCAGAACCTTGACTCCGTCAAAGGTGCCCTTGATCAGGCCGACGTTGCGGAGCGTCTGCTCGTTGACTTCATCACCGTCGACAAACTTCGTTTCAAGATCAACGAGATTGACGATGGCATACTGAGTCTTGAACTGGGCATTGTTGAATCCCTTTTTGGGGAGACGACGGGCAAGAGGCATCTGACCGCCCTCGAATCCGGGACGAATCGAGGCGCCTGAGCGGGCCTTCTGGCCCTTGTGGCCCTTACCGCTGGTCTTACCAAGTCCGGAGCTCTCACCCCGTCCGAGACGGCGGCGACGATGCTTAGAACCAGGAGTGGGTTTCAAATCGTGAAGTTTCATGAATCGTATCTACGGTAAGAAATTAGAGGGCTTTTTTGTCCGCGAGACGTTTCCCGCGAATCGAGTAGATCTGCTCCTTGGTGCGGAGTTGCTCAAGAGCATTCAGAGTCGCCTTGACGACGTTGGCCTGGTTGTTGGAGCCCATCGACTTGGCGAGGACGTCCTTGATTCCGGCCGCTTCAACCACGGCACGAACTCCACCACCGGCAATAAGGCCTGTTCCCGGAGAAGCGGGACGAAGCATGACACGAGCGCCACCATGTTCACCGATCACCGGATGAGGAATGGTATTGTGGGTGATGTTCACCGAGATCATCGACTTCTTCGAAGCCTCGCTCGATTTCTTGATGCACTCGGAAACTTCCTGGGCCTTGCCGAAACCGAATCCGACCTTGCCGTCACGATCTCCGCTCACGACGAGGGCACTGAAGCTGAAGCGACGACCGCCCTTGACGACCTTCGCACAACGATTGATGTGGACCACCTTCTCGAAAGAATTCTCGTAGTCGTCACGTGAGGACGGAGGAGCATTTGACCGGAGGATTTCCTCGGCCTTTTTCAGCTTGTCGAAACGGACCTTGCCAGGCTCCACGGCGATGGCTTCCTCGATCTCCAGGACCACTTCCTCGATCGGATCGATGGCGGGCTCAAAGTCCACCTCGGCATCAGCCAGACCGGACACTTCTGTGATGTCCACTGCCTCAGGCGTTTCTTCGTTTACGGTATCGTCGCTCATTGATATCAAAAATTAAAAATTAAGCCCGGCTTCCCGAGCCGCATCGGCCAGTGCCTTTACTTTGCCGTGGTATTGGAAACCACCACGGTCGAAAACGACGGTCTCAATACTGACCGCTTTGGCTTTCTTCGCCACTGCCTCACCGACCTTGGCCGCTGATTCCTTGCTGGCGCCTTTTGCACCAAGTCCCTTGTCCAGGGTCGAAGCCGAAGCCAGGGTCTTGCCAGCGACATCGTCGATGATCTGGACGTAGACATTCTGGTTCGAAAAGTGGATCGCGAGACGCGGACGCTCCGCTGTTCCGGAAATCTTCTTCCGAATACGCCGCCTCACCTTGGCGCGCGCCTGTTTGCGAATATAAAGACTCATTTGTTTGTTCTCCTCTGAAGTTGAAAATTATTTCTTCACGCTCTTACCCTGCTTGCGGCGAACTTTCTCGCCCTTGTAGCGGACACCTTTTCCTTTGTAGGGCTCCGGCGGATAATAGGACCGGACATCCGCGGCAAACTGACCCACCAGTTGCTTGTCGATCCCCTCGATCTTGATGGTGGTGTTGTTTTCCACTGTGACAGTCAAACCTGCCGGAATGGGGTGAAGCAAGGGGTGTGATTTACCAAGGCTCAGGTCGAGGTCTTTGCCCTTCACTGCCGCCCTGAAACCAACTCCGATGATTTCAAGATCCCGGGTGAATCCGTTGAGGACACCTTCGATCATGTTTGAAATCAGGCTTCTCGCGGTTCCGTGCATCGCCCGGATCGTGCGCTCCTCCGAACTGCGGGTAACCGTCAGGGTTCCATCCGCCTGCTCAAGACTGATCCCTTCCGGGAGAGTCCACTGGAGTTTCCCTTTGGGACCCTCCACCGAGACAGAGGCTCCGTCCTGAACTTTAATCTCGACCTTCTCGGGGAGACTGATTTGCTTTCTACCTATCCGCGACATGACTATAAGATGTTGAAATTTCCGGGAGTAATCCGCTGCCGTTACCAGACAAGAGCGAGCAATTCTCCTCCGAGGTTCTGCTTCCGTGCCGTATGACCGGCCATGATTCCCTTCGAGGTCGAAAGAATTGCGATTCCCATTCCTCCGAGGACCTTGGGGATCTCTTCACAACCCACATAGCGGCGAAGACCGGGACGGCTGACGCGCTTGAGATTTTTAAGAGAAGGAGTGTGTCCCGAATAACGGGGCTTGGCCTTCAGCTCAGCATGGACGCCATCGCCCACCTTCTGGTAGGACCAGAGATAGCCCTCCTCTTTGAGAATCCGGGCAATCTCCTCCTTCACCTTGGAATAGGGGGCTGAGAACTCCTCTTTCTGCGCAAGCGTTGCGTTCTTGAAGCGCGAGAGAAAATCTGAAATGGGATCACTGACTACGGCCATGGGGTTCCAATAGGTTAAAAATGATAGATGATGATTGGTTTATCAGGCTGCGGCACCCGGCTTGCGGAATGGGATCCCCAGAAGAGTGAGGAGTTCACGGGCCTCGTTGTCCGTCTCCGCCGTAGTCACGATGGTCATGTCAAAACCGATGGTTCTGGTGACCTTATCAAGTTCGATTTCGGGGAAGATGGTGTGATCGCTGATGCCACAGGTGTAATTTCCGCGACCGTCGAAGGACTTGGCGGAAAGACCGCGGAAGTCACGAATCGTGGGGGCGGCCACATTGATGAAGCGGTCAAGAAACTCCCACATCCGGGCACCTCTCAGGGTGACACGGGCACCGATGGTATCACCGATACGAAGCTTGAAGTTCGAGATAGCTGTCTTGGACTTCGTCGGAACAGCGCGCTGACCGGTGATTTTCCCGAGATCTTCGATGACCGCTTCGGCGGCCGCCTTGCGGTCCTCGGCTTTACCGAAACCGACATTCAGAACCACCTTTTCGAGGGTGGGAATGCGATGAACGTTCGTATAGGCGAACTTTTCCTTCAGATCGGGGACGACCTTCTTTTTGTAAACTTCCTTGAGTGCTGGTTCCATGACCTAGTTCCTGAATGATATTTGCTTACTTGGCGGCGAGTTTCACATTGGAGATGTGAATCGGACCTTCCTTCTCGATAATACCGCCTTCGGGGCGGTCCTGGGTGGGTTTGGCGTGCTTCTTGATCATACGGACGCCCTCGACGATGACGCGGGACTTCTCAGGGAAAACCTGAAGGATGCGACCCTTCTCTCCCTTGTGGTTCCCGGTGATCACGACAACTTCGTCGTTCTTCTTCACGTGTGTTTTAACTCGCTTGGCCATTCTGTTACCCTCTGTCTAAAGTGTTATTTGATCCCGGATGCTTAGAGCACCTCCGGTGCGAGCGAAACGATCTTCATGAAGTTTTTCTCGCGCAGTTCACGAGCCACGGGCCCGAAAATACGTGTTCCTTTCGGATTCTTGTCCTTGTCGATGATCACGATGGCATTGTTATCGAAGCGGAGCACGGAGCCGTCGCTGCGACGGATCGGAGCCGCCGTTCTTACCACCACCGCGCGAACGACATCGCCTTTCTTAACGTTGGCTGTCGGGATCGACTCGCGGATGTGGGCGGTGATAATATCACCCACATGCGCCTGGCGGGAACGGGTCCCGATAACGCCGATCATCTTCGCAACGCGGGCGCCGGTGTTATCCGCCACCTGCACCTTGGATTCCATCTGAATCATGATAGTAAAATAGTAAAAGTTGTTGGGGAGAGATCTGAAAAAATACTGATCTTAGTGAGAGAGAACTTCCTTGAGCTTCCAGCACTTGAGCTTGCTGATCGGACGGGTCTCTTCGATGAGGACACGGTCACCCACCTTGGCCTGGCCACTCTCGTCGTGGGCGTAAAAGGTGGAAGTCTTCTTCACAATCTTCTTGAAACGGGGATGGGGCACACGGCGGAGCACCTCAACGACAATCGTCTTGTCCATTTTATCCGAGGTGACGACCCCGACCCGGGTCTTCTGCAATCCGGCTTCACTCTTGTTCTCTGACTCACTCATGGGTAGTTCCTGCAAATTCTGGTTGGTTTCCGTGCACCGGCCTCACTCAGGCGGTTCAAGCGTTGCGCTTCTGGGTGATAAGCGTTTCGATTCTCGCAACATCACGGCGAGCCTGACGGATCCGCGAGGGATTCTCCAGCTGACCGGCTTCTTTCTGCACGCGAAGCATGAGGGCTTCCTCTTTGAGTTCGCGGCGGCGGGTTGCGAGCTCTTCAATGCTCAACTCGCGCAATACTTTAGTGGACTTTGACATCGTGTTACTCCTGTAAAAACTGATTATTGATCGGCACGGCGCACGAAGCGGCAGCGAATGCCGAGCTTGTTGGAAGCCAGGCGGAGCGCCTCTTTCGCAGCGGTCTCGGACACACCCGAGATTTCAAACATCATGGTTCCGGGACGAACCACGGCCACCCAATGTTCCACCGGACCTTTACCTTTACCCATCCGGGTTTCCGGCGGACGTGCGGTAACGGGCTTGTGGGGGAAAATACGGATCCAAACCTTACCTTTACGCTTGAGGTAACGGTTGACCGAAATACGGCAGGCTTCGATCTGACGGTTCGTGATCCAGCCGCGCCCGAGGCACTGCAGTCCGAATTCGCCGAAACTCACTTTCGTTCCGCGCGACGCATTACCCGCGCGGCTTCCGCGGTGGGTCTTACGAAACTTAACTCTTTTTGGAATCAAAGGCATGACTTGTCTCCTTTATCTTTAAAATGCTTAAACTTGGTATCCGTTGGGATCAGCCGTTGTTATCACGGCGCTGGGGACGACCTCCGCCACCTCCTCCGGGACCACGACCTCCACCGCCACCGCTGTTGTTGTCGCGGCGCGGACGCTTCGGTGCTTCACCGGGGACTTCCTCTTTCTTGTTGATCCAGACCTTTACTCCGATAATACCCCAGGTGGTTTCAGCTTCGGCAAAACCGTAGTCAATCGGAACACGGAGGGTTTGAAGCGGCACCTTACCTTCACGGTAGGCCTCCGCACGGGCAATATCAGCGCCGCCAAGACGGCCTGCGGCACGGATCCGGATACCTTCGGCACCGAAGTCCATCGCAGTCTGGATGGCACGCTTCATGGCGCGGCGGAAAGAAACCCGGCGCTCAAGCTGAGTCGCCACCTGAGCAGCCACCCAGGCGGAGTCGAGTTCGGGCTGTCTGATTTCGAAAATGTCGATTTTGACCTGAGCACCCTTGCACATCCGGCTGATGTCGGCGGTCATGACTTCGATCTCCTGACCACGCTTGCCGATGATGAGACCGGGACGCGAGGTGTGAAGCGTGACACGAACGCTGTTCCAGGCGCGCTCGATCACAACGCGGGAAACCGCGCCTTTTTGAAGTCTGCTTTCAAGATAACGGCGGACCTTGAGATCGGCGTGAAGTTGGTCGGCGTATTCCCCCTGAGGTGCATACCACCTGGACTGCCAGTCTTTGCTGACGGCAAGCCGGAAACCGATCGGATGTACTTTCTGTCCCATAAAAAAATCAAATTTGGTATTGAATCACTTGCCGTATTTCTCCTCGTGGAGCGTCTTCGCCTGCTTTAACCACTCTTCCCTTTCGATGCGTCCTTTGAACGAGAGAAGCTCGTCAAATTCCTGCATGTTCCGCTCGGACCAGTTTGCGATCTGCTCGAAACGATAGATACCTACGGAATTGAGCTTCTCCTCGAGAACGGGGCCAACTCCACTGATCAGTTTCAGATCGTCAACTTCGGCGGGGGCGGAGTCATAAACCATTCCGCGGGCTTCGTCAACTCTTCCTGCGGAGGAGTCTTTTGCCGGTTTTGCGGCGGCCTTGGTCGCAGCGGCTTTCGCAGGCTTGGCCTCTGCTGCGGTTTTCGCCGACTTGGCGGCGCGGGGGGCTCTCGCCTCGGGGCCACCCTCATTGGAGAGGATCACCGTAAGATGACTGGTGCGCTTGCGAATCGGTGCGGCAGAGCCACGGGCACGTGCCTTGAAACGCTTGAAGGTCGGGCCTTCGCCGACCACAGCGCTCTTGACGTAGAGGCCGTCGACGGAGAGTTCGAAATTGTTCTCGGCATCAGCAAGCGCCGTCTTCATCGTCTTGCTGAAAAGCTCAGCACCCTTGCGGGGAGTGAAGTTGAGAATATCGAGGGCGGCGGAGACCGGCAGGCCCTGAATTTCCCTTGCCACGTCGCGAGCCTTGCGCGCCGAGATTCTGGCAAATTTATATGTCGAAGTGACGTCCATGATTCTAATTAATTGATTCTCTCTTATAAATTTCTCTGAACAGGGAGCAGGCGGATTCCATCACCGACCTCAACATCCCCTTCTGCAACCATCCGGTCCTGAAGGACAGCACCGGAGATGGCGTCCCGAACATCCACTACCATCGCGGAATAAACCGGCTTCTCGCCCCGGAGCACCGCGATCGGTGTCCCGACCCGGATACCACTCCGGCGTCCCGCATTGACCACGATCAGACCGACACCGCTGTCGACACTGATCACGCGTGATTTTGAAACATCGGCCACTTCTTCCCCGTCTGCGGAAGCGGTTGCAAGGGCTCCATTGGCCGCGGCGATGGCGGACTCGGCCTCGGCCTTGTCTTTCTCCGCCAGCCCGGTGGAAGCGTTCAATACCTTCAGGAAAGCCTCACTCAGCTGCAGAATCGCGGATGTTCTCCGGTCGATTTCCTGCTGGGCGATGTCGAGATCGCGAACCGCCTTGAGAAGGCGCTGTTCGATACTGTTGTCATCCTGGGTGAACAGATCCACCCCGAAGGCCTGAAGCTTCAACTCGGTCTCTCTCGCGGAAACCATCTGCTCCTCACTCACCCGAACCGCCTCGGAGAGACTCTCAACGAGCGCCTTCCGCTGGGTCTCAAGATCGGCGCTTCGCTTCTGCTCGACCGCCAGTTGATTTTGAGAAAGCTCGAGAGCCGCCTTCAACTCCTTCACCTCGATTGATTCAACCGAAGGCTCGCTCTGGGCGGACAACCCGACCGTCCACACCCCTGCCATCGCTACCGCAAAGGCGGCGCGCTGCATAAGGGTGAGATGACGGGAGTATCGCATGAGGAGTTGAAGAAGTTTTGAGAGGGAGACCCTGAAGTGATTAACCTTTGATTTTCGGATTGTGTCCGCTGTGACCGCCGAATTTGCGGGTCAGCGAAAACTCACCCAGCTTGTGGCCGACCATGTTCTCCGTCACGAAGACGGAATTGAAGTCTTTCCCGTTATGAACCAGGAAGGTGTGTCCCACGAAATCCGGTGTGATCATCGAGCGACGTGACCATGTCTTGATCGGGCGTTTCTGCCCGGCCTCGTTCATGTCATCGATCTTGATCAGAAGTTTCTGATCAATAAACGGTCCTTTTTTAAGTGAACGACCCATAATAATTTCTCTCTGATTTCAAACTGGATTAACGGCGACGCTTCTTGGTCTTGCGGCGCTCAATGATGAACTTGTCACTACCCTTGTACTTCTGGCGGGTCTTCTGCCCTTTGGCATGCCCCCAGGGACTCTTAAGGTGCTGACGACCACCACCCGACTTCGACTTGCCCTCACCACCACCATTCGGGTGATCGACGGGGTTCATACACATACCGCGGACGGTGGGGCGAATACCAAGCCAGCGCGAGCGACCCGCCTTGGCACTGACAACCTGCTCATGCTGAATGTTGCCGACCGTTCCGATCGTGGCATAACAGCTCGTGTGAATCTTGCGAATCTCACCGGAGGGAAGTTTCACCAGCGCGTAGTTTCCTTCGCGGTTGGAGAGGATACAGCCCTGACCCGCGCTTCGCGCAATCTGGCCGCCCTTGCCCGGTGTGAGCTCGACGTTGTGAATCGTTGATCCGGTCGGGATGTTGCCCAGAGGAAGGGCGCAACCCGGTTTGATCGGAGCATTTTCCCCTGCGGAGACGACACCATCCACTTCAAGTCCTTTCGGAGCAATGATGTAGGAGCGCTGGCTGTCGGGATACTCGATCAGGGCAATACGCGCCGTACGGTTGGGATCGTATTCGATCGAAACCACCTTGGCCACTTCGTCCCGGCGCGAACGCTTGAAGTCGATGAGGCGATACTTGCGCTTGTGTCCACCACCCTTGTGACGGCAGGTGATGCGGCCTTGATTGTTCCGTCCACCCGACTTTTTGAGAGGGCGACAAAGGCTCTTCTCCGGTGAAGAAGCGGTCACTTCCTCAAAGTCCGGCAACAGCTTGTAACGGCTGGACGGTGTGATTGGTCTGTAAGATTTTAAACCCATGGCTGTGTAAGCTTTAGTGGTTAGACAAATTCAATGGTTTCGCCCTCCTTGAGGCGAACGAAGGCTTTCTTCCACGCCTTGGTCCGGCCGAAATCGGCACGACGCTCGCGCTTCTTCTTCCCGTCGTAGTTCGCGGTGCGAACGGCGGCGACTTTCTTTCCGAAAAGCTTTTCAACGGCCTGGCGGATCTCCAGCTTGTTGGCGTGGCGGTTCACCTTGAACACATACTCGTTGTTCGTTTCGGTGAGCAGGGTGGCCTTCTCGCTGAGCTGGATGGTATCGATGACTTGGAAAATATCTTTCATGCTGTATTGCCGGTTATCGGTCTCAGTTGGCGGTCCGGGCGGCGAGTGTTTCGAGGGCTGACTCCACGATCACAATCTTGCTGTAGTGGAGGAGCTGCTCCGTGTTCACTTCGTGAGCCGAAATGAGGAGAGCCGACTGGCAGTTCCGGGCTGCCCGCTTCGTTTCTTCGGAGAAGTCGTTACCCACGATGAGGACACGCTTCACCACGCCGGCAAGTCCGCTCACTTCCTTGACGAAAGAACTGGTCTTTCCGTCGGAGATGGCGAAATCGGCGATCGTGAGAACATCCTCTTCAGCGATCCGCTCGGTGAGAGCCTTGGAGAAGGCGAGACGACGAGTCGTCCGGTTCACCTTCTTGGAGTAGTCACGATAACGGGGACCGAAAGCCACACCACCACCACGGTGGGTCGGGGAAGCGTTACCACCCTGACGGGCGCGTCCGGTTCCCTTTTGCTTGAACGGTTTTTTACCGGTCGCCGATACTTCGCCACGGGTCTTGGTATGAGCGGTTCCGCTGCGACGATTTGCGTGCATCGCGACGATCACGTCGTGAACGGCCTGGCGACCGCGGTCGGCATCTTCCACGAGGGTGATGCTGGCCTTTTTCGCGCCTTCGAGATTGAGAGTCTTAGCTGCCATCTTTAAATTTCCTTCGGTTGAATCAGGATTCGGGTTTCAGGAATCAGCTTTCGCCGCCCTCCTCAGGGGTTGCTGCAGCCGGCGCTCCGCCAGCCTTGAGGTTACGGACCGGACCTTCTTTTTTCTTGGCCGGACGAATGACGACATAGCCTCCATTGGCACCCGGAACGGCACCGCTCACGAGAATAACGTTATCGGCGGGACGCTTCTGAACGATCTTCAGGTTCTGGACCGTCTTGCGGTCATTTCCCTGACGACCGGGCATTGCCTTACCCTTCCAAACGCGGCCCGGGTCGGTTCCCGCCCCGATACCACCTGTCCGGCGGTGCATCATGTGACCGTGCGCCTGAGGCTGACCCGAGAAGTTGAAACGTCTCATGACACCCTGAAAGCCCTTGCCCTTGCTTGTTCCGATCACATCGACCCACTGACCTTCGTCAAAGAGATCGAGACCGGGATGGCTGACTTCCGGAAGCTGCTCGTCACTCTCGAGACGAAACTCAAGAATCTTGCGCTTGGGTTTTGACCCGCTTGCCTTCAAATGTCCGAGTTCGGCGCGGTTGAGACGGGATTCCTTCTGGTCCCCGTAACCCACCTGAACGGCGGTATACCCATCCTTTTCCGAAGTCTTCTTCTGGAGGAAAACGTTGTCACTGATATCGATAACAGTGACCGCGACCGCCACACCTTCTTCGTTGAAGATGCGAGTCATTCCCACTTTTTTTCCAATTATTCCGATGCTCATTGCAGTCGTCGTTGCTTAAAGGTTCCAGGCTCTGACCCGCTTAGATTTTGATGGTGATATCAACACCGGCGGGGAGGTTCAATTTTTTCAGTTCATCCACCGTTCTTGAGGTCGGCTCGACGATGTCGAGAAGTCTCTTGTGAGTCCGGATTTCGAACTGCTCCGCCGACTTCTTGTTGACGTGGGGAGAGCGGTTCACACTGAACTTTTCAATGCGGGTAGGAAGTGGGATCGGACCGGCGACGCGTGCCCCGGTGCGCTTGGCGGTTTCAACGATGTCCATCGTAGACTTGTCAAGAAGCCTTGAATCGTATGCCCGAAGCCGAATTCGAATACTTTGTCCCTGCATTTCAGTTTACTCGTTTAAATTAAATGATTTAGCGTCACACATACTGCTCTGTCATCCGCTCAAGAATGGCGGCTGGCACTTCTTCAAACCGGAGCGGCTCCATCGAGAAGCTCGCCCGCCCTTTGGAAAGGCTTCGCATATCGGTGGAATATCCGAACATCTCCGCCAGCGGCACTTCCGACCGGACATGGCTGAGGTTGTTACGGGAATCCACCTCGGAGATGCGCCCGCGACGGCGATTGAGATCTCCGATAATATCTCCGGAACACTCGTCCGGAACATCCACATTCACCTGCATGACGGGCTCCAGGAGGACCGGGCCGGCAGCGGCAAACGCCTCGCGCATCGCGAGAATTGCTGAAATTTTGAAAGCGTGCTCGTTCGAGTCGACATCGTGGCTCGAACCACCGATCAGATCGACATGGATATCAACCACCGGATATCCTAGGATGACTCCGTTATTCAGCGAGTCGCGAATCCCCGCCTCACAGGCACCGATAAATTCTTTAGGAATCTCGCCACCGACGATGCGGTTGTTGAGAGTAAAGCCCTTGCCGCGCTCGTTCGGAGAGACGCGAAGAATGACATGACCATACTGGCCCTTGCCGCCGGTTTGCTTGACGAGCTTGTATTCGCCATTGGCGGATTTCATGATCGTCTCACGGTAGGCGATCTGAGGTTTACCCGCATTGGTGCGGACCGCATACTCGGACTCGAGGCGGGACTGGATGATCTCGAGGTGGAGCTCACCCATGCCGGCAATGATGGTCTGGCCGGTCTCTTCGTTCGTTGAGACAACGAAAGTGGGATCTTCTTCGGCGAGACGCTGAAGCGCTTCTGAAAGTTTGTCGGAATCGGCCGTGGTCTTGGGCTCCACCGCCATCGAGATCACCGGAACCGGGAAAGCCGGCGGCTCAAGCATAATGTCGAATCCTTCCGCATGCAGCGTATCACCGGTGCGGGCAAACTTGGGTCCGACGATCGCAGCGATATCACCGGCATAGCAGGTGTCGATATCCTTGTGGTCGTTCGACTGGATCTGGATGAGTCGCCCCACCCGTTCGGCACGGCCGGTCCGGGAATTGAAAATCTTGTCACCCTTGGAGACTTTACCGGAGTAGACCCGGATAAAGACGAGCTTGCCGACGAACTTGTCGGACCAGAGCTTGAAAGCAAGGGCACAGAAGCGGCCGTTGTCGTTGGCGGGAGCCTCAAGAAGGACTGAGTCATCGCCCGCCACCATTCCCTGGGCAGCCGGAATCTCGAGAGGGCTGGGGAGATAATCCACCACCGCATCGAGGAGATACTGAATACCCTTGTTTTTGAAGGCCGATCCACCCACCACCGGAACGATGGCATTGGCGATCGTCGCCCGGCGAAGCCCGGCCTTGATATCAGAGGGAAGAATTTCCGACTCGTCGAGAAACTTGAGGCCGATTTCCTCATCCACATCGGCCAGCGCCTCGAGGAGAGACTCGCGGGCCTTCAGGGCGATGGTGAGCTGGTCGTCCGTCAACTCGGTCACCTCGTAGGTCGAACCGAGCAAATCATTGTCCGAATAGAGAACCGCCTTCAGGTTGATCACGTCGATCTGACCCTTGAGCTCGTCCTCCGCTCCGATCGGAATCAGCACCGCATGCGCATTCGTTCCGAGCTTGGTCCGGACATCTTCAACGACCGCGTTGAAGTTCGCCCCAACGCGATCCATCTTGTTGACGAAGATGATGCGGGGAACTCCGTATTTGGAAGCCTGACGCCACACCGTCTCGGACTGGGGCTGCACTCCGGCAACTCCGCAGAAAACCACGATCGCTCCATCAAGCACCCGGAGGGAACGCTCGACCTCGGCCGTGAAATCCACGTGACCGGGAGTGTCAATGATGTTGACGCGCTGTTTTTCACCCACGAATGGCTTGTAAACACCGGCTTCCTCGACCTGCTTCCACTCGCAGGTAACTGCGGCGGAAGTAATCGTGATGCCGCGGGCGCGCTCCTGCTCCATCCAGTCGGTCGTTGCCTGACCGTCATGGACTTCGCCAATCTTGTGAATCATGCCCGTGTAGAACAGAATGCGCTCAGTGAGCGTGGTCTTCCCCGCATCAATGTGCGCGGCAATCCCGATGTTGCGGGTCCGCTCAAGCGGAAACGCGCGATCAGGAGAGTTAGGACCAACACTCATCTTAACAGGAGCAGTCTGTAGGGCAGTAGACACCGAGTTTTTACAGCGAAAATTTTACCAGCGGAAGTGGGCGAAGGCACGGTTTGCCTGGGCCATCTTGTGAGTTTCGTCGCGCTTGCGGACCACCACACCCTGATTGGTGCTGGCGTCGCGAATTTCATTCGCGAGGGCAATGTGCATCGGCGTGCCGCGGCGGCTGCGAGCGGCATTAACGATCCAGCGCATCGCGAGAGCTTCCTGGCGATCCAGGGAGACTTCGAGCGGGACCTGATACGTTGCACCACCGACACGGCGACTCTTCACTTCAACACGCGGCTTCGCATTTTCGACGGCGCGGTTGAGGACTTCGACCGGATCCACCGATTCAGCACCCTCATTCGCCCGGTCGATTGCCGCGTAGACAATCCGCTCGGCGAGAGCGCGCTTACCCTGATGCATCACTTTGGAGACGAGCTTGGAAACGACAGGACTGTCGTAACGGGCATCACGCCTTTCCGGCTTGCTGTAGACTCTTTTTCTTCGGGACATAGGATTATTTCAGTCAAAAGCTAAAACATTCGTATCGCCGGAGAAATGATCTGACCGAGGTCAAATCATTTCGCCTTCGGTCGTTTCGCTCCGTATTTGGAGCGCGACTGCATACGTTTGGCTACGCCGAGGGTATCGAGCGCACCACGAACAATGTGGTAACGCACCCCTGGCAAATCTTTCACACGGCCGCCGCGCACCAGCACAATCGAGTGCTCCTGCAGGTTGTGGCCTTC
>DDSV01000035.1 GCA_002344215.1 Akkermansiaceae bacterium UBA2381 | reverse complement strand
GTTCCCCCGGCTCCCCCTGCTCCACCACCTGGCCATCGCCCATCACCACGACCCAATCGGCATGCCTCAGCGTGCTCAGCCGATGCGCCAGCACAAAACTCGTCCGTCCCGCCATCAACAATCGCATCGCCTTCTGTGTCCTCGCCTCGGTCAGGGGATCAATCGCACTGGTGGCTTCATCTAGAATCAGAATCCGCGGATCAGCAATCAGCGCCCGGGCGAAGCAAATCAACTGCCTCTGCCCCAGCGATATACTCGATCCCCGCTCACCCACCTCGGCGTCGAGACCTCCGGCGATCGCTTCGATGGTCTCGAGGCAGTCGAGCCTCGCCAAGGCCTCGCGCACTTCCTCTCTGGGCGCTCCAGGCTTCACCACCCGGATGTTTTCGAGGATGGTGCCGGCGAAGAGGTGATTCTGCTGCGGCACGATACCGAGATAGCGATGCAGCCAGGGACTGGAGAGATCGCGGGTGTCGATGCCGTCGATGAGGACACTGCCGCTTTCGGGCAGGTAAAATTTGGCGATCAATCCGGCGACGGTGCTTTTGCCGCTGCCGGTTGCTCCGACGATGGCGACACATTGTCCAGCCCCGGCAGTGAAGCTGACGCCCTGGAGGACGGGACGGTCGGGCTGGTAGGAGAATCGCACGTCCCGCAGTTCGACGCGGCCCTCAAGATGCTCCGGCTGGATCGCGTCAGGTTTGTCCTCCCAGTCCGGTTCGGTGTCGAGGATGGAAAAGACCCGCTCGGCCCCGGCCATGGCGGTAAGGGCTTCGTTGAACATGTTCCCGAGCACGGTGATGGGACTAAAGAAAAGTCCGGCAAGGAAAAAGAACTGCACCATGCTCCCGAGGGTCATCGCGTTGGTCGGGTCGAGGACATG
Source organism: Akkermansiaceae bacterium UBA2381 (assembly GCA_002344215.1). GTDB lineage: Bacteria > Verrucomicrobiota > Verrucomicrobiia > Verrucomicrobiales > DEV007 > Arctic95D-9. The sequence goes on along the minus strand of DDSV01000035.1, from coordinate 15,588 downwards.
GCCTCCTCCGATGACGACTAACAGAGCCATAAAGAGCTGGCCGTTCAGTTCGAGGAGGGGGAGAAAGGTTCCGCTCGCCCGGGCCGCGACGTAGTTGTAACGCGCGTGGTCCTCAACGAGGGCGCGGAAGTGGTCGGCATTGACACTCTCGCGGCTGAAGCTCTGGGTCACGCGGATGCCACTGACACTCTCGGCCATGGTCGCGGTGATGCGGCTGAAGCTGTCGCTCTGGCGGCGGTAGGCTTCGCTAAGGCGTTTCCGGAAATAGAGATTGATGCCCCAGATGATGGGGGCGATCCCGAGCACGAGCAGAAAGAGCCGCCAGTCCTCGATCGCCATGAGGACGGCGCATCCGGCCATTTGCCCCAACTGGACGAGACTGACAAAAAGCACGTTCTGGACTCCGACACGGACGTTTTCGGCATCGCCGGTGAGGCGACTGATAAGACGTCCGACGGGCTGGCGGTTGAAGTATCCCATCGTGAGCCCGAGCCAGTGCCGGAACATGGCCGAGCGCAGATCGTGGATGACGGCCTCGCCCACCTCGAGGGCCCACTTGATGCGGTAGCGGAAGGTGAACTCGGTGAAGAGGGCAAAGGCGGCGAAGGCGGACACACTCCAGGCGAGCCCGGCCATGTCACCCCGGGCGACGGGACCATTGATGATCGCTCCGGTCGCCCAGGCGAGGACGGGGAGCTGGATGCCCCTGGCCAAGACCGTGATAAAGAGGCCGATCATTTTCCTCCGGTAGATCCCGGTGAAACTGAGAAGCCGCCGGATGAGCCGGAAAGAGAGGGGAGCCTGGGCGGGTTCCTCCTCGTCGCCGCGCTGGTGGCGGAGGCGCTCGATGATCTCGCGATCGACGATGCCGGCTACGCCCGGTTTTGCCGGGGAGGGGGAGGATGAAGATAAAGAAGAAGATGAAGATTTTTTCATGCGGCCTCCTCTCCTGACTCCGCCAGAATCGCGTCGCGGTAGTAGCCGGGTTGTTCTGACAATTCCTCATGCGTGCCCATCGCGACGACACGGCCGCGGTCGAGGACGATGATGCGATCGGCGCGTCTTACGGTGCTGAAGCGATGCGCCACAATGAAGGTGGTCCGTCCGGCCATGACCCGGTCCATCGCCGTGAGGATCTCCTGCTCGGTCCCCGTGTCGACGGCGGCGGTGGGATCGTCGAGAATGAGGATGGCGGGATCGAGGAGGATGGCTCGCGCGAGGGCAAGGCGCTGGCGTTGGCCGCCGGAGAGATTGGCTCCGTTTTCGTGGAGGAGGGTGTCGTAGCCGAGCGGCAGTTTCTCGATGAACTCATGGGCGGCGGCGAGATGCGCGGCGCGCTCGACCGCCTCGCGCGTCGCTCCCGGATTACCGAAGGCGATGTTCGCCGCGACCGAGGCACTGAAGAGGAAACTCTCCTGAAAGACGAGGCCGACCTGCTTTCTCACATCGTCGAGACACCACTCGCGCAGATCGCGTCCGTCGAGGAGGAGACGTCCCTCATCCGGATCGTAGAAACGCGGGATCAACTGAATCAGGGCCGTCTTGCCCGCTCCGGTTGGTCCGACGATGGCGATCTTTTCCCCCGCCCGCACCGTGAGAGAGAGGTCGTTCAGGATCGTGTTCTCCGGCTTGAAGCGAAAGGCGACGTGATCAAAGACGACTTCGCCCTTCGCCCGTCCGAGCGAGATGGCATCCTCGCGGTTGAGGATGCCCGGCTCGGCGTCGAGGATCTCGTAAACACGATCCGCTCCGGTGAGAGTCTGCTGGAGGCTGTCGGCGACGGTGCCGATGGCGGTGACCTGGGCATTGAGCTGCTGGAGGATGCCGGCAAAAAGAATCAGTCCTGTGCCCACGGGGATCTCCCCGCGAATCGCAAGCCAGCCGCCGTAGCCGAGGAGCACGGCGAGGCTGAGTTGATTGAGGAGGGAGACGAGGGGATGCAGGATGGTGAGCTTGCGGAAGACCCGGTTCTTCTGATCGCGCACGGCGGCATTGGCTTCGAGGAAACGTCCCTCGGCCCAGGACTGCAGGCCGAAGCTTTTCACCACTCCCATACCGCGGGCGAGTTCCTCGAAGACGAGAACAAGTCGGTCGACGCGGAGTCGTCCCTCCTCGTAATCGGGCCGCAGCCAGCGCGAGAAGAGGACGACGATTAATCCTAACACAGGCAGAAAGGCAAAACAGGCAAGAGTGAGCCCGAGGTGGATCTGCGCGAGGCAGGCGATGTAAAAGAGGGTCGCGAGGAAGACATTGAGCGCCTGCACCGCAACCCCGTCGATGAAGAGTCGCACCGACTGCGTGTCCCCGGTGACACGATTGATGAGCGATCCGGTCGCATTCGCATCAAAGAAGCGGAAGCTCATGCGCTGCATTTTCGCGTAGATAGCCGAGCGCAGTTCCACGACGATTTTACCCTGTCCGAGAATATTGGTGCTCACGGCGGTGAGGTATCCCAGCCAGGCGCGGACTGCGGCGGCGGTGATGATCCAGAGGCCAAGAGCCATGAGCACAAACTGCGGCGACCAGTCCGCCGGCGGATGCCAGCCGAAGGGGAATTTCGCCGGAGGTGATCCGGGCTGGACCTGCTCCCGGAGGAAATCAATCGCCACCCCGACCCCGCCGAGACCCGCGAGGCCGAGGGCGAGGACACTCACATTGAGAAGGACGAGGCCAAGGGAACGCCATCCATATCGCCCCGTGAGCCGGAGAAGACGAGTCAACAAATAGCGCTGGCGTGCCGCACTCCCGGGAGGAGGCGGAGGGGACGGGGGCATCGGGTATGATGACACGCGGTTGGAAAATTGGAAAAGCTGAAATGGGGAAAAGCTGAAATGGCGGTGGGCGGTGGGCGGAGATATATCAATCGATGTCTCTTCAATGGGCGCGCAATCCCTGACCGACCGAAGGTCGGCCCAGCCGGTGAGGGCTACCTTTTACTCTTCGCGTGTGAGCGCAGGGAAGACCCGAAACGGGGGCGACCTGGAGGTCACCCCTACCTGGGCTGTGGGGAGGTCTCACGTAGGGGTGACGTCCACGTCGCCCCCCTTGCCCGAACTCACTCGCCCACCACGACCTTCTCCCGCAGCTTCTCAATCGTCGCCGGGCCGATGCCGTTGATGCGGTCGAGATCTTCGATCGTCTTGTAGGGGCGTCCTTTGATGATCGCCTTCGCCGTCTCGGGCCCGATCCCGGGGAGACTCTCGAGTTTGGCGACGGGAGCTTTATTCAGGTCGACGGGGCCGGAGGCGATCCAGTTTTTGAGGAGGAGCACAACGATCGCGAGGACAAAAAACGCAGCGATGATGAGGAAGAGACGGCGATTGCTTTTGTCTTCGGCCGCCATCGACTCGAGGCGGCGTTCCAGATTCTGACGGCGGAGACTGCGGGACATGGGTAATAAGAAAGGTGCGCCCTTTCTCTAACTCGCATCCGAGACGGATGACAAATTGAAATTCTCCACCACGAGCGGCGGCACGTGCATGGGCGACTGGCTCTCGCTGCCGAGGACACGTTCCTGTTTGCCGCTCGCGACGATGTTCTTCAGCACATTCACCGGGGTCTCGTTGAAGCGGAAATTTTTGACCGGCCCGGCGATTTTTCCATCCTTGATTGCGAAGGTCCCATCCCTCGTTAAGCCGGTGTAGAGGAGCGACTCGGGCTGGACCATACGCAGATACCAGAGGCGGGTGATGAGGACTCCGTCGGCGACTCCGGCGATGAGTTCGTCGAGCGACTTGCCCTCACCCGGCATGATGAGATTGCCCGGCGAAGGCTGCGGGGCGATGCCTTTTTGCTGCGCCCAGAAGCGGCCCACGGGGAGGTTTTTCAGGACTCCCTTTTCGATCCAGTCGGTGCGCACGAGAGGCAGACCGCTCTCATGAATACCGCCCGGGGCGGGCGCGTAGAGCGGATCGGAGTAGAGGGTCGCCTTTTCCCCGAAGAGCGATTGACCGATGGGATCGTCTCCCTTGGCGACGAGGCTGTTGAGAAAGCTGCGCCCCTCATCAAAGTCGCGCCGGTCCAGTCCCCACGAGAGCAGGCTGAGAAGATCCCGCACCGCCGGGGCTTCGAGCACGACGGTGGTGCGTCCGGCGGGGCACTCGGTGGCGTTTCGTGATGCAAGGGCCTTGGCGATGGCGCGCTCGCCGACGGGGGTGAGGTCGAGTTGACCGGCATCCGTCACCTGCGTGCTCGCCCAGCCCGAGCCGCGCCCTTCGGCGGTGCGGGCGGTCAGGGAAAAGCCGATACTGGTGCTGCGTTCGTAGACAAAGACACCCCGGCTGTTGGCGTAGGCCGAGGCGTTGACGGAGCGTTCGAGGTATCCGGCGCTGTCGACTCCGGCGGCTCGCGCGGCTTCGATGACGGGGCGCAACTGAGCAAGCGCCAGTTCCGGAGTCATCGCAGCGGTGGCGTCCGACCAGGTCAGGGGAGTGGCGTAAGTGCCCGGCTCGACCGGAGGGAGGTGTTCGGGATCCTCGGGTGCCAGTTTGGCCATGGCCTCGACCTTCGCGACGGCGGCGCGGAGGGTCTCGTCGTCGGTCTGATTGATGGAAATGGAAGCGGAGCGTTTTCCGAAGCTCACTGAAAGACTGATGGCGATGCGGTCGATGAGTCCGTTTGAGGTGATGTCATTGTTCGCCGAGCGAAGGAGCAGGTCCTCGGAGTCACTGACGTAGAGCTCCGCCCCGTCGGCTTTGACGAGGCCGAGGATTTTAGAACAGAGCGATTCGGTTTTGGATGAAGTCAGGGACATGGGGCGGGGAGTTTTGTTTCCGAGAAAATTGACAATATGATAGCGTATATGCTATCATTCTATTCATGGCTTCTCGAGTGGTGGTGGACACAAATGTCTTGGTAGGTGCTGTTTTGAGTGCCTCTGCCAGCGACAATCGTGAGGTTGTCCGGCGCTGCCTGAATCGCCGCGTGCAACCGATTATCGGCGTCGCTTTGTTTCACGAATACGAGGAACTTTTCGAACGTCCTGAACCACTGAGGAGAAGCCCTCTCACTGCTCCGGAACGTCAGGAACTCTTCGAAGCCTTTCTCTCGGTCTGCGAATGGGTCAGAGTTTATTATCTGTGGCGGCCCAACTTGCCTGACGAAGCTGACAATCATTTGATTGAACTCGCCATCGCAGGAGGCGCAGATGTCATTATCACCAACAACATTCGCGACGTCGGACTGGGAGAGTTGAAATTCCCTGGTCTCGGAATCGTTACCCCTAAACAGTTCCTTCAAACCCACTAAACCGATGAGCACTCTCACCATTCGATTGCCTGAAGACAAGCACAACCGCCTTCGACAGCTTGCGAAGCACCGCGACATCAGTGTGAATAAGCTGATCGAGGAACTGGCTACGATCAGCATTGCCGAATTCGATGCAGAGACCAGGTTCCGCGCGCTTGCGGCACGCGGTTCGGCCGAACGCGGTCTTTCGCTTCTCGAAAAACTCGACGCCGCGTTTGACGCTGAAAAATAAGTGGACTTCATCGCTACTGGCTGTCTCACGCCCAATCCCTCGCGCCGCTGCAATCGCAGCCTTTCATTGGACTTCCCTGCACGGCGGACGCGATGTCTTTACCGGATTCGGCGGCGGTATTGAGCACGTTGATTTGCCGGAACCTTGCGGGAACAGCTCCGTGTGATACGGGGGCGACCTGTTGGGGCTGGCCTTTGCCGCAGTTCATGGCACCGCCGAGTTCGTAGGTCGGGGCTCCGCCGAGGCCGTCGCAGGCTTTCCAGAAATCGACTGAATTCCCCTGATAGGCGACGTCGCGGAACATGCCGTCGAGTTTTCCATTTTTGATGCGGTGGAAGACCTGGCCGGTGAACTGAAAGTTGTAGCGCTGCTGGTCGATACTCCAGCTCCCGTTGCCATCGATGTAAATGCCGTCCTCGACCCCGGCGATGAGGCTTTCGGCGGTGACGGTGTTGTCCTTGCCTGGCTGCAGGGAAATATTCGGCATGCGCTGAATCGGAAAGGCATCAAAGCTGTCGGAATAGGCGCAGCCGTTCGAGCCTCCTTCCCGTCCGATGAGGGCAGCCTGACCGAGGGCCATTTGAAAATTCCGGAAGACACCGTCTTTCACGATGGGGAATTCCCGGCCGAGAGTCTTCACTCCGTCGTCATCCCACATCACCGTGGAAAGCCCGCCATCGGCGCTGCGGTCGGCAAAGAGGTTCACCAGTTCGCTGCCGTACTGGAGCGAGTCGAGTTTGTCCGGAGTGCAGAAGGAGGTGCCGGCAAAGTTGGCCTCGTAGCCGAGGGACCGGTCGAGCTCGGTGGGATGACCGACTGTCTCGTGAATGGTGAGCCAGAGATTGCTGGGGGCGATGACAAGATCCATCTTCCCCGGAGTGACGGAGGGGGCGGCCATTTTCTCCTTCGCCTGTTCGACCGCGAGAGCAGCCTCAGCGGCGGCATCCCATTCGCTGAAATACTCATAACCTGCGCCGCGCGGGGGCCTCATGCTGGCGCGGGAGGCAAACTCGCCCTTTTTCGGATCGACGAGGGTGACACTGAAGCTCGGATGGATCCGCACCCGGGACTGCTCGATACGTGTGCCGAAGGTGTTGGCGAGCCATTTGCGCTCGCGCACGGCGGAGAGATGGGAGTTGCAGTAGCTTGCTCCTTTGCCCAGGGCCGCCCGGTTGATCTCGAGGAGGCGTCCGACTTTTTCCTCAAGGGGAATGGTGAAGGGGTCGACCTTGACCGGCATGTCCCAGCGTCCGGTGTGGGCGGGGAGGGCTTCGATCTCAATAGGCTGCTTCCGCCATCCGGCCTGACCTTTGGCAATGGCGATGGCCGACTCGACGAGCTGGAGGACACGCATTTCTGAAATCTCCTCGCTCGCGGCGAAACCCCAGGCACCTTGGACAAGGACCCGGACGGAACAACCGAGACTCGATCCGGCATCGACACCCTGGACCATTTCCTCGCGGACAATGAGGGATTCCCGGTCCGTCTGCATGAGGTGCAGGTCGGCGAAGGAGGCACCCAGTTCAGTTGCTTTCGCGAGCGCGGCGTCAGCCAAAGCCGGAAAGCGGGTCGAGAGGTCGGCGGCGGCATAGGCCGACGTGGTCCAACGGTATGAGAGAAGCGCCAGTCCGGCGGCCGAGGTGCCCTTGAGCCAATCACGTCGATGCATGACGCGGAGCGTAATAGGGTTGGGTCACCCGGGCAAGAGGGTTTGGTCGGGGAATGCCACCCGGTTTCCGTGAGGGACGCGCCTATCTCCGTCTGCCGTAGAAGAATCCGCCGCCTCCGAACAAGAGCACAATAACGAGGATGATGAGAATGGTTTCCGTGGACATGCCCGCACGCTACGGGGGGCGAAGTCAACGCGAAATGGGGTGAAGACCCCGTGTGGTCGTGGCGGTGAGTGGGGCAATCCCGAATGGCACGGTTTTAAGCTATTCGACAAGCGAGAGACATTCGGGGAACGCTCGCGCGTTCCGCTACGCATTCCTCGAAGATCACGTAGAGGAATCGGAACGAAGTGTAGATAGCCGGAGGCAACCTGCGAAGCTTCCCCTTGAGGCTCCCAAATCATCCGGGGAAGGAGCGCTCGCGCGTCCCGCAAGAGAAATGCAGAGCAGAGGAAAAGGGGTAACGACGAGGCCCCTTTACACCGTGCCATTCGGGTCAGTCCATTAAGAGATCCGGCGCCCGATATAACCATCCGGATTATCCTGAACCCGGTAGGCGAGATCTTGAATATAACCCGCGCCCTTTTCCTCAAAGTTCCGTCGTTCCTCTTCGTTCAACTCAATCGTGAGGAGAAAGACGGCAGTGGTGCCGCATTCCACTTCGAGGAGGAGTCGTCCCTCGTTGGATTCCAGAAGTCGGTGGTGGCAGGGGGTATTGATGAGTTCCTTCATCGGTGATCCATGGAGGCAGGGCTTGAATAGTGTAGGGCTCGCGGCGACGGTATCAATCATGCTTGCCGCTTTTGCCCGCCTTTTTCTCTGTCTCTCGCTCCTTGGTTTTGCGGCCGGTCAGGTCGAGGCGGATGTGGTTCCTGAACGGACATCGGGTTGGAAGAAATACGAGTTCTCCGGAAAACCGCTCAACGGCCTGCGCGTCGCACTCGATGTCGGCCACAGTCGGCTCTCTCCCGGGGCCACGAGCGCGAGGGGTCGCGGAGAGTTTCTCTTCAATTTCGAGACTGCCCGGGTCATCAGCACTGTCCTGAAAAAAGCGGGAGCCCATGTCATCCTCATCAATGGAGACGGGGCGATCAAGGGACTGCCCGAGCGGGCCGAGGCGGCGGAGCGGGAGAAAGCCGAGTGTTTCATTGCGATTCACCACGACGCGGTGAACGACAAGTATCTCAAAACGTGGATTCACGAGGGAGTCGAGCGGCAGTATGCGGATGATTTCCGCGGCTACGGCGTGTTTACCTCCAGCCTCAATCCCCAGGCCGAGGTGAGCCAGCGTCTCGCCCGGGCGGTAGGGGCGGCGATGCTGGAGTCGGGGTTAAAGCCGACCCTGCATCATGCCGAGCCGATTCAGGGGGAGAACCGGCCCCTCCTCGATGAGCGGACCGGAGTGTATGAATTCACCGACCTCGTCGTCCTGAAAGCGGCGAAGATGCCGGCCATCCTCCTGGAGTGCGGGGTGATTCTTCATCGGGAAGAGGAGTTGCTCGTGCAGGATCCGGCCTACCAGGATCTGATCGCCCACGCGGTGGTAAAAGCGCTTGAGGCCACCTTTCCGAGGAAGCGCGCCAAGGGGCTGTTCAACCTTTTTGGACGGGACTGAAGCGCACTGAGGGTCGTTGGTCTTTGTGGGTGGCGGCGAATTTAGGATTGACCTGAGTTGCTCCGGAGTCTGATAATCCTCCCTCAAATGAAAATCCCATCCTTTTTCACCGGCTGTCTTCTTGTCCTGCTTTCTTCGCTTTCCAGCGACGCCCGCGAGAGTCGCACCTTCACCAACCTTCAGGGTAAGAAGATCGAAGCCGAACTGATCGACGTGAAGGACGGCAAGGTCCGGCTCTTGTTCAACCGCAAGACTGTCGAAGTCCCGGTCAACACGCTGTCCGCCGAAGACCAGGCCTGGCTCGCGGAGCAGTCGTCAAAACCGGCGCTCGGGGCGGATGAGAAAAAGGAGGGCGACGCGGCGAGCGAGTACACCGAAGTGATGTTCACCGATGACTTCACGGCCGCCGATTTCGGAAAGGAATGGGGACATTACAAGAGCGAGAGTATTCTCAAAGGGGGCGTGCTGATCGGTCGATCCATCGACGTGAAGGATCATGCCGGGTGTGATTCGGTAAAGTTCGAGGGTCGCCAGGACCTGGAGATCTCGGTGAAATTCAATTTTGCGGGTGAAGAGGCGGAACGCTTCAACGTCTGGATGGACGACAAGGACTACACCGGTTCTCACGCCGGACACATCTGCAGCGTCTTCATCAGTCCGACGGGGGGAAACATCTCTGACGCAAAAACCGGGGCCTTCGAAAACACGATCTACGAAAAGCGTAAAGGAGGCGCTGAGCTCGACGACGCAACCAAGGAAATGCTCGCCAAGAAGACCGTCAATTTTACGATCGATCTGAAGCGTGAAACCTGGCACACCCTCGTGATCAAGACCAAGGGTGACCTCGTCACGGTCTCGGTGAACGGCTACGAGATCGCTAAGATGCAATCGGAAGGCGTGGCCCATCCCACCAAGTCTGTGGTGAGCCTCTCCACCTACGCGAACGACGTTCACTACGATGATTTTTCGGTTCGCGCCGCGAAAGCCGCTCCGGCCCCTGCCGCCCCCGCGGCTCCCTGAGATCCGGATCGGATTCGCTGACTGATGAACCGGTTTCGCTTCTTCGTGGCTCTTGTCACGGTCTTTTCCGTCCTTCCCGCCCCTGCCGAAGAGAAGCGTCCGCCGCGCCCGAAGCCGGTGGTGTCGCCTATTTTTAAAGCGGATGGAGGGGTTACTTTCCAGATCAAGGCACCGACCGCTAAGGAAGTCTCGGTTTCGGGCCAGATGGTGAAGGGCAATTTACCGCTGACCCGTGACGACGAGGGGCTCTGGTCCGGAACGCTGGAGGCGGTCGCCCCGGGGATCTACGAATACAGTTTCACGGTCGACGGAGTGAAGATGCTCGATCCGGGCAATCCGGCGATGAAACCGCAGCGCTCACCGAACACGAGCATTCTCCACCTCAAAGGCGACGCGATTTATGATTTCCGTGAGGTGCCGCACGGGACGGTGCACTCCCACGCGCATCAGTGTGCGCCTATCAACCGATTCCGGGAGTTTCAGGTCTATACTCCGCCGGGGTATGAGTCGGGAACGGAGGACTACCCCCTCCTGGTCCTTCAACACGGGCACAGTGATTCCTACGCGACCTGGGTCGCCCACGGCAAAGCGCACTGGATCCTCGACAACCTCATCGCAGAGGGCAAGGCCGTGCCGATGATCGTGGTGATGCTCGACGGTCATCCCATCCCGGAATCCTACGGCGACGGTCGCTCGACGGCGAATACGGAGGAACTTCGTCGCGACCTTCTTGAGGCCAGTCTGCCGATGGTGGAGAAGCTCTACCGGGTCAAGCCGGGTCGGGAAAATCGGGCCATTGCCGGGCTTTCAATGGGCGGGCTGCATGCCCTCACGATCGGGTTGAACGAACTTGATACCTTCAGCTGGATCGGTTCCTTCAGTGCTGCCGTTCCTGAAAATGCGATCGACGCCGCGCTCGCGGATGCGGCCGGAACGAATGAAAAGCTGAAGCTGCTCTGGATCGCCTGCGGCAAAGACGATTTTCTGCTCAGCGAAAACGAGAAGTTGACGGCTCTGCTGAAGGAGAAAACGGTCACTCATGAATGGCATCTCACCGAGGGTGATCACAGCTGGCCGGTCTGGCGGGGATACCTCGCTGAATTTGTCCCGAGACTGTTCCGGTAATCGCGCCCTGTCCGGACCGTTCACCCGGGCGCTCGTTCTGAGTCTCCTGCTGGTCCTCTCGCCGTTTTCCGTGCTCGCGGGGACGGTGGAAGAGGTGGTCGCCTCCGTCGAAAAGATCGCGGGGGAGTCCGGGCTGAAGACGGCACTCGTCGGTTTCTGCCTGATTCCCGTGGACGAGGAACCCGCTGCTGCCGCCGGGTACCAAACAGACATCGGGATGGTGCCGGCCTCGACGATGAAAGTCTTCACGACGGCCACGGCCAATGAGATCCTCGGGCCTGAGTATCGTTTTGTGACGGAGTTGCAGACGACGGGGGAACTTGGAGAGGACGGAACCCTCAAGGGGGATGTCGTGATCCGGGGCGGGGGAGATCCCACCCTCGGGGCCTCGTCGACGGCGGAGTTGTTTTCGACCTGGAAGTCGGCACTGGCGGAGGCAGGGATCAAACAGGTCGAAGGGTCCGTCGTCGGTGATGCCTCGATTTTCGGCACCGCCCTCGTTCCCGACACCTGGCAGTGGAATGACATGGGGAACTACTACGGGGCCGGAGCCTGCGGCCTGACGATTCGCCAGAACTTCTATTATTGCTCCTTCCGGACTCCCTCGGTCGGGGCCCTGGCTCCCTTTACCGGAACCGATCCGAAACTCCCCGGGGTTGAGTTTATCAACGAAATGCGGGTCGGGTCATCGGGTTCGGGTGACAAGGGATACATCTATGGAGACCCCTACGGGAAACTCTATTATCTCCGGGGGACGGTCCCGGCGGGAAGCGGGTCCTTCACCATCAAAGGGTCGCTCCCCGATCCGGCCTATTTTTGTGCAAGAACCTTCAGCGAGTATCTCGTCAAAAACGGAATCGCCGTGTCCGGCGAAGCGACAACCGATAGACTGATGGGCATCGCGGGAAGAGAGCTTCCGGCGCGGAAAAAGATTCATGAACAGTCTTCGGAGACTCTCGGCAGCATCCTTGTGGTGACGAACTTCAAGTCAGATAACCTGCGGGCGGAGTGCCTACATCGGGCCATCGGAATAGGAGCGGGGAAAAAGGGCACCACCGCCGACGCGGCGGCGGTGACACAGGCACACTGGGCCGCGAAAGGAGTCGACATGACCGGCTTTTACATGGGCGACGGGTGCGGGCTTTCCCGGGCGAACACGGTGACTCCCCGGCAAATGGCCCTGATGCTCTACCACGCGACGAAAGGAGAACATTTTGATGCGTTCTACGCTTCACTCCCGACAGCGGGACAGTCGGGAACGCTGCGCAGTATCGGCGGGGGCTCAGCCGCCGAGGGGCGGGTCCGTGCCAAAAGCGGGACGCTCGACCGGATTCGCAACTATTCCGGGTATGTCAACACCCGCTCGGGAAAGCGGTATGCCTTCGCTCTTTTCATCAACAATTACACCGCTGATCTCAGTTCGGTGAAGTCGAAGATCGTCCGGATCTGGAGCGAAATGGTGTCGCTTTAAGCCGGGATGAGGCCGGGAGAATTCGCCGCGAAGCGAGGCCCGGGCTTTACTTCCGGGAGTGGCTCTCTACTGTTTAACAAATGAAGATCACTGCTCCGACTTTTCTTGCCCTTGCCTGCCTGACGGTCCTCTCCGCTGCCGCTCAAGAGATTCCGGCAGACCGTCTCATCACTGCTGACTCGGCCGGTGTGGTCAAACTCGGGATGACCATCGCCCAGGTCCGTGAGGCCGTGAAGCCCGCAACGATCAGTCGCACCAGTGATGGTGAAGGTATTGCCCTGGTGCAGGTCAGCCTGGGCGAGGTTCCTCTGATCTCGCTCTATGCGGGGGAGGAGGACCCGGCCGCCGCCATCAATGAGGAGGCCGCGGTCGAATTCATCGAGGTCTGGAGCGCGGACTACAAGACCGCCGGGGGTGTTCACCCCGGGATGGTTCTGAGTGAGGCGGAGAAGCAATATGGTTCTGTCAGGGGGATCATGGTGAGTGAGATCGAGTCGCGTGAATATGCCGAGTTTTCCAACGAGCCGCCCGGAATGACTTTCCGGCTGAACAATGACGCCGGAACGGCGGGAATCTACGGGGAAGGCGAAATGCGAACGACCCGCTATGCTCCTGCGGCGACCATTCTTACCGTCAGCGTTTCCGGTCTTCATATCATGGCGGACGGCACCATCGGGGGGCTCAAGATTGGTTCCTCTCAAGATGAGGTGAAAGCCGTCGCCGAGGGAGTCCAACTCGGGGTGCCTTCGAAGGGAGAAGACGTCGTCTGGGAGGCGATCGGACAGGCGGTGCAAACCTGGACGTATGCTGCGGCGGGCCTTACGATCAACATGGTCTCGGACCAGCCTGGTGGAGTAAAGAGCGTTTTTTCCATCGCACTTGAAGGCCCGTCCACGCTGAAGACCGGCGAGGGAATCGGAATCGGAAGCCCCAAGGATGAGGTGGTAAAAGCCTATGCAGGGTTCAGGACCGAAGCCGAGGAAGCGGAAGGTTTTTTCGAGGGGCAGGATGTCCACCTCGTCGGGTCCATCTACGGCGGTATGGTCTTCACCTTCACCGACGGCAAAGTGAGCCGGATCTTTTTCGGAGCCTCCGCCGAGTGAGCGCCTGATTCGCCCTGAGCCCCGGGGTTTTTTGCTTTTCGCAGATTCATGAAACTGGAACCCGGCGGAAGCCCAGGCGGTGAGGTCAAATTTCTGGTCGGTGTCGTTCTTTCGGCGCTGGGAGTCTGGTTGTTTTTTGACTCGGTTCATTTCACGTCCGGACACGGTGGCCTCATCACCAATACGCTTGGTCGAACGGGTGCCGGCGGATGGGTGGAACCCGCCTCGATGGGCGTCCTTTTTGTTCCCCTTTTTCTGGGAGTGTTAGCCTTGTTTTTTAATGCCTCACAACGCTGGGCTTGGATCCTCACCGGACTGGGAGTTGTTTTTCTCGGACTTGAAATTGTGAGCCGTTTCCGGCCTTTCTTCGCGGTCAAGGCGACGCATCTGTTCATCATGATCCTGCTGATCGCCGGCGGCCTCGGCCTGATGCTGCGCGGGTATCTGGAGGACAAAAGACGGGGGGGCAACTAAGCGATCATGCCCACTTACGGCACCATCTTATCCGCGACGCTTCCGGTGTTCCTCGTCGTGGCGGTCGGGTTTCTATTTCAGCGAAAGAAGTGGCTGAACGAGGAGACGGAAATGGGCATGATGAAGATCGTCCTGAATCTGCTCGTGCCCTGTCTGATCCTTTCCCTGATTCCTGGAAATCCCGCCCTCGAGTCGATCTCATCGGCGGCCTGGGCGATCGGGCTGGGGTTTATCCTGATTGTCGGAGGACTCGTTCTCGCCTGGCTGGGCGGACTCGCGGGGGGAATGCGCACCGGGACCGGCCTGAGGACGTTTACGATCAGCACCGGCATCCAGAACTACGGGTTTATTCCGCTCCCCATCCTCGTGGAACTGTTCCCCGGGAATGCCGGACCCTCGGGGCTCGTCTTTGTCTTTGGCGTCGGTGTCGAAGTGGCCATGTGGACGGTCGGGCTGACGATCATGAACGGGAAAGCCGGACTCAAGGCGGTCTTCAACGGACCCTTTCTCGCCGTGGCGGCGGCACTGATGCTCAACTTCACCGGGGGGTATCAGTATATTCCCGGAATCATTGCCACCACCGTCGAGATGCTCGGGCGATGTGCTGTCCCGATCTCGATCTTCATGGTCGGGGCGACGATGGGACGCTTTTTCCGGGACGGCATTTTCACCGATGTCTTCCGGGTCGGGCTCGTCAGTGTCATTGTCCGGCTCGGGCTGCACGCTGCCCTGATCCTCGCGGCGGCGGCCTTTCTTCCGGTTTCACCGGACTTGAAGCGTCTCCTTGTGGTTCAGGCGGCAATGCCGGCGGCGATTTTTCCCATCGTTCTGGTCAGACTCTTCGGGGGGCAGACCCAGATGGCGATTCAGGTGGTTCTCGTCACTTCCCTGGTGAGTCTGATCACCGCACCGCTGGTGATTGCGTGGGGACTTCAGTGGGTGAAGCTGTGAAAGTGCGATTCGGAAGATAGATGAAGCGAGAGCTTGACAATTGGCCGTGGAAAAGTTCCTTACGGACCGCTTTTGTGGACGGCAGGATAGCTCAGGGGTAGAGCAGAGGACTCATAAGCCTTTGGTCGGCGGTTCAAATCCGCCTCCTGCTACTACAAAGGGAATTGGTCAGCCCAATCGGGCACCCAACGAGGGCCCTGGGAAAATTTGGAAAATTCCCACATTTTTCATGATTTTTCCGCGACTCACCCGCGGCGGTTTTAAATTCCGGGGCGCAATTCGAACAATATCGGAAAATTTGAGATAAATTCCGGTTGCGGCCTCAACAAGTCCGCCTATATTCCCGCCCCCCGCTCAGCATAGGCGTCCTGTGAGCGGGTCTTTGTTTGGGCTGAAATCCTTCAGATTATCAGCAGCGAAGCAGGAAGGATGCCGAGAATTTTTATTAACTGACGGAAACGTTATGCCCACGATTAACCAGCTAGTACGCAAAGGGAGACAGGATAAGCCCGTGAAGTCCAAGTCCCCCGCGCTTGATGATTGCCCGCAACGCCGCGGAGTGTGTCTTCAGGTTTATACCCGTACGCCCAAGAAGCCGAACTCGGCGCTTCGGAAGGTGGCCAAGGTCAGGCTGACAAACGGTCAGGAAGTCATCGCCTACATCGGTGGTGAAGGCCACA
>DDSV01000041.1:15270-15926 GCA_002344215.1 Akkermansiaceae bacterium UBA2381 | reverse complement strand
GCCGACGATCGACTACGTCGTGACAAAGATCCCGCGCTTCACCTTTGAGAAGTTCCCCGGTGCCGATGAGACCCTCACGACCCAGATGAAGTCCGTCGGCGAGGCCATGGCGATTGGCCGGACCTTCAAGGAGAGTCTGCAGAAAGCGCTGCGGAGTCTTGAGATCAAGCGTTTTGGATTGATCGGTGATGGAGCCGACAAGGAAGTCGATGATGAGACCCTCACGACGAAGCTGAGTGTTCCAAATGCCGAGCGCATCTTTTTCCTCGCCGAGGCCTTTGCCAAGGGTTGGGACATCGAGAGGGTGTTTGGCCTGACGAAGATCGACCGCTGGTTTCTCCGTCAGATCGAGGAGATTGTTCAGCAGCAAAGTCAGCTCGCTTCGATTGAGATACGGAAGGCCAAGAAACTTGGTTTCTCCGACCGTCAGCTGGCCTTTGCCAAAGGAGTCACCGAATCCGCTGCCCGCGCCGAACGGAAAGATGCGGGAGTCCTCCCCACCTACCGCCTCGTCGATACNNGATACCTGCGCCGCCGAGTTCGAAGCCTTCACGCCCTATTACTACTCGACCTACGGGATCGAGGACGAGGTCCGCGACAACGACCGCAAGAAGGTCATGATCCTCGGTGGAGGTCCCAACCGCATCGGGCAGGGC
>DDSV01000041.1:0-15164 GCA_002344215.1 Akkermansiaceae bacterium UBA2381 | reverse complement strand
GTTCGGTGGCCAGACCCCGCTCAACCTCGCCAAGGGCCTCGAGGAAAACGGAGTCCGCATCATCGGCACTTCTCCCAAGAGCATCGAACTCGCCGAGGATCGCAAGCTTTTCGCGAAACTCCTCGACGACCTCGGCCTTCACCAGGCGCCGAGCGGCACCGCGACCTGTCTTGAGGAAGCCCTCGCCATCACCGCCCAGATCGGTTACCCCAGCCTCGTGCGCCCCAGCTTCGTTCTTGGTGGCCGCGCCATGCAGATCGTCTACAGCGATGCCGAGCTGACCCAGTACATGCAGAACGCGGTCGAGGCCACGCCCGACCGACCCGTGCTTGTGGATCGTTTTCTGGAAGATGCGACCGAGGTCGATGTCGACTGCATCAGCGATGGTGAGACCACCGTGATCGGAGCGATCATGGAGCACATCGAGGAAGCCGGGATCCACTCGGGTGACTCTGCTTGTGTTATTCCGCCTTTCTCCCTCAGCGCCGCGATGCAGGATCGGATCCGCGACGCCGCCAAGAAGCTTGCCAAGGCTCTCAATGTGCGCGGGCTCATGAACATGCAGCTCGCCGTGAAGGGTGACGATCTCTACGTCATCGAGGTCAATCCGCGCGCCTCGCGCACCGCCCCCTTCGTGAGCAAAGCCATCGGCGTTCCTCTTCCCAAACTCGCCGCCAAGATCATGGCCGGTATGACTTTGAAAGAGCTCGGTTTTACCGAAGAGGTCATTCCGTCCCACTACAGTGTGAAGGAGGCCGTTTTCCCCTTCAGTAAATTCCAGGGCGTCGACATCATCCTCGGCCCCGAGATGAAGAGCACCGGCGAGGTCATGGGCATCGACCCCGATCTCGGCCTGGCCTTCGCCAAGAGCCAGATGGCCGCAGGCGGAACCCTGCCCACGAGCGGAAATGTTTTCATCAGCGTCAAGGAGAGCGACCGGCCCCACGTCGTTCGCCTCGCAAAAGGCTATCATGAGCTCGGCTTCACCCTCTACGCGACCAGCGGAACCGGGGGTGATATTGCGGAAGCGGGAATCCCCGTGAACATCCTGCCCAAGCTTGCGAGCGGCCAGCGCCCCAATGTCATCGATCTGATGAAGAACGGAGAGATGGCCCTCGTCATCAACACACCGAGCGGGAAAAATCCCCGTGCTGATGAGATCAAGATCCGTACCGCCTCGATGCAATGCCGTATCCCCATCATGACCACGTTGCGTGGAGCTGATGCCGCCTTGAAGGCGATCAAATCGCTCCAGGGCAGCGAAGTCGAGGTGAGGGCACTGCAGGATTATCACTCCTGATCGGGGGTGGGGCTTTCGTCAAAGTCGCGCGAACAGGTAGCCGCCGCGCTTTACCTGGACACGGTATTTTGTGAACAATGGGAAATGATCTCTCCCGAAATTTTGAGACGCACCTTCCGCCTCGCTGCCCTGGCAGGTTTTTGGGTGGTGTTCGCGATCCTGTTCCCCGGAGGTTTTGTCAGAGCTGAAACGACCCCGCTCACGAACGAGTCAACACCGCTTTCTCCCGAGGCCGGGCTTGCTTCAATGAAGGTCGCACCGGGTTACCGCGTCGAACTCGTCGCGGCCGAGCCTCTCGTGATGGATCCCGTTGCTTTTGACTGGGGTCCCGATGGCCGCCTCTGGGTCGCCGAGATGCGCGACTATCCGAATGGTCTCACCTGGAACAAACCCGGCGATCCTCTCAATGAACCGGGCGGGCGCATCAAAGTCCTCACCGATACGGACGGTGACGGACATTACGACAAGGCCGCCATCTTTCTCGATGGCCTTTCCTACCCGACCGGGGTCAAGGTTTGGGACAAAGGAGTCCTCGTCACCGCCGCTCCCGACATCTTCTACGCCGAAGACACCGATGGCGACGGTGTCGCGGACAAGCGCGAAGTCTGGTACGAGGGTTTCGCCCGCTCCAACCAGCAACATCGTGTCAATGGTCTCGCCTGGGGCCTCGACAATTGGCTTCACGTTGCCAACGGCGACGGAGGCGGTGTCATCCTCTCAATGGAAAAACGTGAGGAGGTCGACATCCGGGGCTTCGATCTGCGCCTCAATCCCTTTACCAAAGTCCACGAGCCTCTCAACGGCCGCACCCAGTGCGGACGCTTCCGTGATGACTGGGACAACTGGTTCGGCTGCAACAACAGCAACCCGCTCTGGCACTATCCCTATCCCTGGCACCTTCTCAAGCGCAACCCCGAGGTCCGCGTGACACGCGCCTACGTCGATGTGCCGAAGGAGCCGGGAGCCTCGCCGGTCTTCCCGGTGAGTCCCACCCTCGAGCGCTTCAACGACTTCGACCGGGCGAACCGCTTTACCTCGGCCTGTGGTCCGGCGATCTATCGTGATGTTTTGTTAGGGGAAAGCGTTTACGGAAATGCCTTCATCTGCGAACCGGTCCACAATCTGGTGAGCCGTCAGGTGATCGAGGCAAAAGGAGCGACCTTCACCTCCGACCGGCACCCGGACGAACGCGGCTCCGAGTTCTTCGCTTCGACCGATCCCTGGTCACGGCCCGTCTCAGTCCGCACCGGACCCGACGGCGGACTGTGGATCGCGGACATGTATCGTTTTGTCATTGAGCATCCTGAGTGGATCCCGCAGGAGTGGCAGAAAAAGCTCGAGCTTCGGGCGGGATCGGAGAGAGGTCGGATCTATCGCATTGTTCCCGATCGTGCCGATTCACCGAAGATCCCGAAACTCGATGGACTTGACGACGCCGAACTCATCGCGCAACTCGAGAGTTCCAACGGCACCGTCCGGGACCTCGTCCACCAGATGCTGCTCTGGCACCGGCAGGCAGGAGCACCGTCCATGCTTAAAATCATGGCGCGTGATGGTCGGAGCCCGACGGCGCGCCTGCACGCCCTCTGCATCCTTGATGGACTGGGGTTGCATGACAGGGATCTCCTGAACGAAGCTCTCGCCGACCCGCATCCGGGAGTGGTGCGACACGCCCTCCGGATCAGTGCCGGGAGATTCAGTATACCTGATCTTGTCTCCCGTTTTGGTGATGCGCCCGAAGACGCCTTTGTGGCAAAAGAGTTGGCGGCCCTTCTCGATCAGGGCCACGACGACGCTCCCTTCTTGCTGGAGGGGATTCTCGACCGCCATCGCGCCGATCCCGTTGTGACCACGGTGGCCCTCAGTTCGGTGAATAAGGAGAACCTCAATGAGATGCTCACCGCCTTCCTCACCCCCGACCCGGTGACGAGCGGGATCGAGAACGAGGTTTTGACGAACCTTGCCCGCATGGCGACCAAATGGAAGAACGGCGATGCCATCACACGAGCCGTGGACGCGATCGTCAAGAGGGGGATTCCAGCGCAGCACTGGCAACTCGCCCTCCTCACCGGACTGCTTGAAGGAGACGCAACGATGGAGGCGCTAACCTCGGACGAGCGGTCCCGCGCGGGACTGCGGGCCATTCTGGACGAGATCCGCGCCACCGTCGCCAACCCCGGCAGCGCACCCGGAGAAAGGACCGCAGCCGTGAAGTTCCTTGGCAGCCCCGCGGTCTTCGACGGAGAAAAGGATCTCGATCTCCTGGTCGGACTGCTCGCGCCGCAGTCACCGCCGTCCCTCCGGGAAGCGGCCTTCGAGGCCCTTGGTCGCGCCCGACATGACGGTACGCCGCCCGCTCTGATCACCCGGTGGCCCGCCCTCACCCCCCTCGACCGGACAAAAGCGCTCGGCCTTTTCCTCTCGCGCCCTGACTGGACCGCCGCTCTTCTCGGCGCGGTCGAATCAGAGACCATCCCGCGGATCGATATCGATGCGGCGAGTCGTGCCCGTCTCCTCGACCTGAAGGACAGCACCTTGCACGACCGCGCCGCCAGCCTCTTCGCCGGAGCCGCCGGGAGCAACCGTGAGGAGGTGGTGAAAAGTCACGCTGAGGTTCTTTCCCTGAAGGGTGATCCCGCCGCGGGCAAGGTCGTCTTTTCGACCCTCTGCGTCGCCTGCCACGTCGCCGAGGGATTGGGGAATCCTGTGGGACCGGACCTCGCCGCCCTCACCGATCGCTCGCCCGTGTCCATGCTCGTCGCCATTCTCGATCCCAACCGTGCCGTTGAGGACAAGTTCGTCAACTACGCCCTCACCACCACCGATGGAAGCGGCGTCTATGGAGTCATCGCGGACGAAAGCGCGAACACGGTTACGATACGGCAGGCCGACGGCAGCACCCGCCCTGTCCCGCGAAACGAGATCGCGACGATGAGTTCGTCAGGTATCTCTCTCATGCCCGAGGGATTTGAGAAACTCCTGACAAAACCGCAATTGACCGACCTGATCGCCTATCTTGGCACGCTCGGATCGAAGGCCGCTCCTGCGCCCTCAGGCAACATCGACATGGCCGCCCGCATTTCCCCCGGGAAAGACGGCATGGTCGAACTACGCGCGTCGAAGTGCCGTCTCGACGGCGAACGTATCGAGTATATGCCGGACTACGATGCGATTGGCTGGTGGACTTCGGAACACGACCGCGCCCAGTGGACGATTGTTCTTGATCGGCCGGGGAAGTATCAGGTCGAGTGGGACTACTCCGTATCGCCCGAGGCGGCGGGCAATCTCTGGCTGATGGAGATCGGAGGGAATGAAGTGCTCTCGGGGGCGGTCGCGGGGACGGGGAATTGGGAGACGTTCAAGACAGCGACGCTGGGACTCGTTGAGTTACCGGCGGCGGATAATCATATCGTGGTGAGGTCGAAAGGAGCGGTGAGAGGCGCGCTGATGGATTTGCGGGCGGTGCGGTTTGTGCCGGTGGGGGAGTGAGGGTGGTGGAAATCGTGTGGGGTGCTCTTAATGAACTGAACGGGTGCAGTGGAAAGGTGAGCGAATCCGGAGAACAGGGAATCGTGTGCACCGATTCACCCGACCATCCTCGTCAGTTTTGAAGGCCGCGCTTGGACAGTTTGCCAGAAGGCCGTCTATTACCGTGCGGTCCAGTGATCCGGCGGCGAACGGGGCGGAACGGCATACAGTGGCAGGGCCCCCGCGAGGGGGGGCAGAAAGGAAGTCCGTATAATGGCCGGAAAAAGCTTTTCGAAATTTATCGGGCAGTTTACCCTGTCCCGAAACTCTCCGCTGCGTCAGCATTCCTCTGGGCTCCGGTCACGGGGTCTGTTATCGCGACAGTCCCCGATAACAGTTATCGGCGACGGCGGGATAATAAACTGTTCGGTGAAAAGATGAAGAAACGAATTTCGGTCATCCTGCTTCTCCTCGTGATCGGCTTAGGAGTTCTAAGTCACTTTAAGTTCGTGAACTTCACTTACAACCAGTGGCCAGGTTACTTTTGTATCGGAATATCGCCGGGCTCAGTCGGACTGGAGGCTGGATACCCTTGGATTTCATACTTGAATCATGGCACCCGATTTGATTCCATCACTTACGAGGCGCCGAGTTCAGATTCCGCGCCTAAACGATCAGCGCCAATGGCGACCTTGTTCGGGAAATTTGGATATGAACTTCGACGGCCCCCAGAACATTCGCTCTTATTGCACGTTGGGTTTCCTCTCTGGGCTGTGGCGGCAGCCCTGATTGCATGCATTTTCACCACCCAAACACCGAACAAGGGTCGGCAGGCAATGGCTTCGCCATCGCCTGCGACTTGACGTTATCCAACAAAATATGAAATATGACGATGCATCTTGGCACTACGGCGGAGAATTTCCGTCAGACCTGCCTTCCGAGGCAGGCGCCACCCACATTGGAATGTTTGCGGCTTGGTGCGTACTGAACGGTCTTGCCGGATCCCTTCATATCGAGGATTTTCCGGAGAATCTCGAAGGCCTCAGGAACCGGGAGATTTCTCCGGGCGACTGGCTGAGGACAGCCTGTGACGAAAAGTTTACGGACGAAGACCTAAATGAAGAAGGAAATCGATTCGCTTCGCAATATTACGCTCCCGAAGATGCGCCATACTTGGCGGATTACGAGGAGGCGTTATTAGATTCCTTCCCATCGCTTTACCACGTCCCGGATAGTTGGGAGAGCTACGATCGGTTGGCGCCGCTCCTCCGGGAACGCTTCGAAGCCTTCCGAAAAGGGGACGGATAACAACTCGCGACAGGGAAGGGCTTGCAGCCCTCCCCTGCGCTCTACGTTGTGCCAAAAGAAGAAATGAATCGCCACGATGAAAAGATTCAGTTGCTTGCCGCGGCGCTTTACGAGGTGCGACTGCTTTTAGGAGCTTATCTTGGAAGTAATAATGAAGCGGACGAATCGATACGCGAGGCTGCGCATTTATCCTACGCGCTCCATAACGAAGCTGAGGCGGTATCAAGAGGAGGCGACTTCGACCTAGATGCGGCAATTAGACGAGTTGAAGCAATCGAGAAGATCCTGCCCGGCAGCACAGTTTCCAAGCGTGTCTTGGGCAACCGAAATGCAGGAGACCAGCCTGCACAACATGACGCGGATGGCAAGGCTTCGCCTGCCATCGCTTGACGTTAGGAGCAGAAACAAAAGACCCAGATGAACCATTCTATCCCCGTGGCACTTATGGTTCTCGTTTCGGGATGCGCGAAGACCCCAAGTGAATCGTATTTCGTGATTTACCAGCTACCGTCTCGCGACGCGATCTCAAGCGAATTCAATCGCCGCCTCTACAACTATTTTGACGAACCTCATGAGACGTTGGCGAAGAACGATCGGAGCGGTTCGGAAATACGTCCTCCCAACTCGATCTCTATTACTGTCAATTCACTCCGACGCGCCCTTGAAGACGAAGGAATCCTTCTAACACCCGAAACGGAGATTATCCCTCTTCCGCCAAACGGAAGCGTCCAAATCACGACCACGCAAGCAGTGCATCTCCGCCTCCAACAACACCTAGTCGTCCTGGCACAGGACGACCGAGCTCCTAACTCGGCGGCGCAGACAACGGGTTCGCCGTCGTCTGGCCTTTAACGTTAGGCGGAGACCAGAAACCCAATGAAACGAGCGCTTATTATCACGGGCTGTTTAGCCGTTGCGCTGGTCTTAGGTGGGTGGTTGGCGCGGCCTCACATCGCGACCGTTTTAGCCGAGCGCAACGCGGCTAAAAATCGAACGGCGAATCATTTATCCGAGGATGCGCTTCACGCTCTTGTTTCCGATCCGGCGCTAACGTTGTTCTCCATCGATCCGCATCCCGGAGCCGCCGACTTATCCTCACTCTCCACCTTTCAGGGTAGGGTCGTTCTCGGCCAGGCAACCGTAGCTGCTCTGGAACAGCGCCAACGGCTTGCCGACGTTCTTCGGCAGGGCCTTAGTAATTGGTCAGGCAGCCATGTGATCAGTTGCTTCAATCCCCGCCATGCGATTCGGGCTACAGACGGCAGCCGGACACACGACTTTCTAATCTGCTTCGAGTGCGGGCGGCTTTACTACTACCCGCCCAACTCCGAGAGACGGCAGCTTCAGATCCGAACCAAGGCTGGGCCATTTAACGAAATTCTCGCCGCCGCCAATATTCCAATACCGCAAGAACCGCAAAACCAATAAACCCTGAAGCGCCTAACTAGGCGTGGCGTGAAACGGCTTACAGCCGTCCACGCACTCGACGTTAGTCGATGAAATGACTGCAATTCGACTTCTCTTAAAAAATTAAATGATCATTTTTTCGCAGGTCGGATTCGTTTCAGAAGAAGTCAGCAATGGAGTGATTCTAGGAGGCTTGGTGCTTAGCATTTCATATTTTATCTACGTTGCCAACTTCGCCACAAGAGAGCCGCACTTTCGAATCGGTCGGTACATTTCCACTGCAGGTTTAGCATTCTGTATTTTCTTGATTTGCTATCCCATTTTCTGCGAAATCACCGGTGTGTTTGGTGATCTAAGGGAGTTAGTTGCTGGATTTGTTCTGCTTTTCCCGATGCTCTTAATTCGGAAGGCGATCTCGGCACGACGTGAGACGATTCTAGGCACGATTCAAAGATCGAAGCCATCATCAAAATCGCCGACTAACAAGACATCGTAGCCAATCCACACCCGCCTGGAGTCGATAGCACCACATGAAACTCATCATCTACCCCGTTTTTATTTGGCGACTCCCGGTGTGGATCGGCTAGATTTGGACGTTATCCTCAGAAATGATCAGCTCCTCAACAGAGTTCTACCGACTTCGTGAGAGCGAGAACCCAGAAGATTACCATCGGGCAGCACATGACGAGGCCCCCATTGAGATCTGGATGGAAGTGATCGAGCAACGTCCTGACATGCGATTCTGGGCCGCCCAGAATAAGACTATCCCCGTCCCAGTGCTGGAGATTCTGGCGTCTGATGACGATGTCAGGGTAAGAGATATGGTCGCACGTAAGAGGAAGATCACCGAACTGATCGCGCTCAAACTTGCTGATGATCCGGACGAGACTGTCCGAGCTGCGCTAGCAATCAACAGGAAGCTCCCGCCACTGGCGCTAGCGAAGCTGAGGTATGATCAGTCACCCCTCGTCTTGGCTGCACTCGAAAAACAGTTGGGATAACAAGCCGCGTCATGACAACCACTACCAGCCGCCCTGTTTCGATGATATTCCGTATTTCCAAGACCAACCCTGTGATTGACGTGCGCCGCCGCTGGTAGTGGTGCATGCGCTCATCGTTGTGCCAGAAAACACTCGTTATGACCGTAAATCCAAATGACGAGCATTTCTACTCGCTTCACGTCTGCGGCCCGGATCAGGAAGGAGGCATCAGCGTGAAGACTAGTGGATACGAGGGAGACATTCACTACACAGGAAAACATCAAGTTTCCCAGGACTCTCCTGACATCGATGTTTGGCGATGGGTTCACGAGAACCGCCAGTCGTTCCCGCCAATCATCCCCCAAGAGCTGTTCTCGGGTATCGTCCAGACATTCAGGAATGGGCCGCCAGTTCCCCAAGTGCCTCCAAACGGCTTTTATCTTGTCTCGGCGGCATCGATCGGACCGGCAGTGGCGGCTCAGAAGGCGCTGGAGTTCGCCAACACGACCACACCTCTGCCTCGGCCTCTTCACATTCTCGACACAGACTCAGATGAGCCGTCTCAGCGGTTTCCACAGCTTTTGGGACTCCTTCACGGCTGGGGCGAACTTTTCGGATTCGCCGATGGGCAGTGCGATCTTTACCTGCCGCTCGGAAAAGATCTTGAGGCGCTCGATCGGAGGATTGAATTCCTGTATCAGCGGGAGTAAAGTCCGTGAGTCGAAGAGGCACAACAAGTCGCGCCATGGAAGGGCTTTCAGCCCTCCATGCGCTCGACGTTGTGCCAAGAAGATGAAAACAGACTCGTGGCATAGAATGAAGAGAGCCCGGTCTCTCTATTGGATTCTCATCTTCGCTTGGATTCCACTTGGAATTTCCTTTGTTATTCTGATTTCACGGCTACTTGATGAATACTTCGTGGGAGCAGCATTTCTGATATTTTTCCTTTTGTGGTTTTCCGCATGGGCCACATACGGAAATCGATGGCTCCGCTACCGTTGTCCAAATTGTGGCGAAAGAGTTTTCAAGCCCTCGTGGTATTTTCCGTCGAAAAATTATTACTTAGATTGCTGCACGAATTGCGGCGCACCTGGGAACAAGCTCGGGCACAACAAGCCGGCGCTGGACAACCCGTAAAACGCTCCGAGTTGATTGACTCCCCTGATCAGAATCCTTATTCTCCATCCGAGGTTGCGCTCCCATTTACGGGTCGCCAGGCCTCGACTTTCGCCACAAAATGCTATGACACTTGCCTTGGATGATTCTCGGTGGACGACATTGACGACTGCGTATGGCGGTGGGTGCGATGAGTTGCTTGGTTGGCTCCGGCATGCCTATGCGGAAGGAATGACAGATGAGCGCCTCGGAGACATCATCAATGAGGTCCAGCACCAAGGGGATACGTCCGAGGCGATGTATGCTGTCTCGCCGCATTTGTTGACCCTTGCCGAAGCAGCCGAACCGAAGATGGCCCGTGACCTAGTGATTCACGCCGGATTGATCCACTGTTCATCGCAGACCCTGAATGCGGTCGATTGCCCTGAGGATTTGAGAGCCGAATTCGAGCAATCGGCGGAGATAGGACGACAGAGGTTGATGGAGACGTTGCCCTCCGCGCAGAGCTTCGACGACATGAAGTATGATTTCGCCGCTCTTGCAGGATTTATGGGACACGGACGATTTGGCCTCGTCATTGAGGGCATCGAGTTTTTCGAAGATCAGTTCTACCAGTCGGCGTTCGAAGAGCCGATTCCCGATGCGTGACTCATACCAAAAAAGACAAGGCGAACACGTCGTGGGTGGCAACCGGCGATAACGTTCCTCGTTGAATCCGCGCTTGCTCTCGCCGGTGCCACCACTCAAACGTTGAAGAAATGAAGGCTAGAACGAAATTGCTCCTCCTTTCGTTGATGCTGTCGATTGCGGTTATAGGTTATGTTCTCAGCGTCGGTCCTGCATCGAAATCGCTCTGGGACTCACTTGAGGACGAGATTGCTGCGGGAACTATTTCCTCTGCGAGAATGAAGAGGCAGTCGACTTATTTTCGACGCTATAAGCCACTGTTTTGGGTTGAAGATCGGCTCACGCCTTCAACCGTGTCATACAATCACACTTTACTGGGGCGGTATATTCTCAGTTTTGGCGTAGGCGATCGAGCTGCCTTAGGTGGTGGACCTGGATGAACGCACCACACCGAACAAAACGGCGATGGCAATCCGATACCGATCTGAGTTGATTGACTTCCGTGGCTCGAATCGTTACCCTGCATCCGGGCGTGCGCTACCCGTATCGGATCGCCATGCCTCGACGTATGCAGAAGAAATGAGCGTCCGTAAATCCACTATTGAGATGATCGACTTGCTTTCACTTCCGTCCGAGCAACTTGAATACGAAAAGAAGGTTCCGATCGCAGACGTTCCAGCAGAATTGATCTGTGGGTTTTGTGATGACCTCTACCACCCAAAGAGTGAAGGTTTTCTCACGGAATTCTCCGAAGACGAACTGAAGGCTCTGGCTCACCTCTACGGGCTTCTATCCGAGGCAGCCAAAGTCACTGTGCCATCCGTCACGGAATTACAGAAGAGACCGGAATGGAGGTCTGTCGTATCGCTTGCGAAGGAACTGTCGGCGCACTACAAACAATATCCTGCATATCAGGGTCGGCAGGCAACGGCTTCGCCGTCGCCTGCGACCTGACGTTCGCCCAACTCCGCAGCGCCACCCACGAAGGCATGAGCCGTCGATCCATCGAGAACCGCGACCCTCAACTTTGCCGACGGTTCGTTGAGATCGCCAAGATCATATTTAGCCTCCATCCCGAAATCGAGCACCGTTGGTCATTGGATGCGGACGAGGATCACTGCGTTCTTGAGATTGTCGGTGTTGGATCACCCGGTTATGACATTTCTATCGAGGTTCACCCTGACGAGATCACACTGTCTGCCGAGGGCTTCCACAACCACTACATGGTCATAGACCCAAATGAGGACTTTCTACAGGAGTTCTTTGGCCGAGTCCGTGATATGCTGAGTCCAGCCATGCGGATTCGGGAGCAGTTATCGAGTGGCAGCCCGTATCGGTGGCATCTTGAGAATCAGACCGACGGTCGGTGGCATTCGGAGTCCACCTGCGGATTGCTATTCTGGAACTGGTTCGGCCGCCGCTCCGAGTGCTTCTACATGAACACGAACTTGCCCGTTCGAGAGCATCACTTAGACTCCTCGTCAGCAAGACCACGCCGACAGACCAACCAAGGGCGAACAAAACGGATGCAGGCAACGGCTCGATGGCTATCTGTCGTGTCAGCAACGACTTGCGCTCGCCGTCGCCGGATCCGAGACGATAGGCAGAGGATAAGATGATCGACTGGCGCATATCACCCGGCCTCGAAGGCATCGAGGATCGTCAATGGTTTTTCCCCTCATTCGAGATCCAGGAGTTCCTTCTCCCTCAGATCAACGTCGGTAAGGCATTTATCGATGTATACGGCGACACGCATTTTACGACGGAGGACTGCGCACGCTTGATGGGAAACATCGAATATTTGCTCGACTCGGGAATTCTGGATCGGAAGACCGAGATTCAATTCGAAGCTTTTGGGAAGGGGCTTGTCACCCTGTCTTGTGATGAGATCAAGAACTGCTTGCTCAAGCTCCATGAGGCGGCAGATGAAGCTTTCAAGAATGGAGAGACCTTGGTATTTTATGGCGACTGACGGCGGAACCGACAGCCTATCAAGCCGCATCATCCAACCACTACCAGCCGCCTTGTTTCGATGACCGCTCGAAGTTCCAACACTCACCCTGAGATCAATCTCCGCCCCCGCTGGTAGTGGTGGATGTGCTCTCCGTTGTGCCAGAGATTTTATGAAAACGGCGATAATGTGCCTTCTCACTGCAATCCTCGCATCGGGATTAACAGGACTCGCAGTCTATAATCGCACGCTTTCTCATTCCGCTGCAATCCACGAGAAGGAGTATAACCAGCGGCTCCAAAGAGTTTTCGAGTTCCCCGGTGGTTTCACATTTCAAGTGGAGGATGTTCGAATCCAAACATTCGGGGAAGCGAAGTCATCGACGCGAATCATTGGAAGTGGAAACAGACCGGATGTCCCGATGACAGTTGATCTTATCGACGAAACCGGCGAAACGATTCTTGCTAGAGGGCCGACCCAGACATCTTTTGTGGATCACGGCAGCTACCACTTTGATACCCATATTTCACTTTGGACCAACTCTCCGGAGCTCAAACTGGTTGCTACAATTTTCCCACGCCTTGCCAACAAGAGACAGTCGATCACGCAGACGATTCCAAACCCCATCCATTTTCATCGACTGCTCGACCTCGGAGTCGGCGCTGAGAGAATGAATGGCCTCAGGTCCATTGGGACTCGACCAAACACCCTATCCACTCGGTGAGTGCCTTTCTAAAGTACAAGCAGGCACAACAAGTCGCGACATGGAAGGGCTTGCAGCCCTTCCATGCGCTCAACGTTCGGTGATGAAAACTTTCGTAACAGCATTTCTACTTCTTAGCACGCTTGCGATTGGCGGAGCGGAAGATAAAGATGGATGGGAGATCTTTCGTGAACATTTCCGGATCGGAAATCCCGAATTGGAGACTCCACCTAAAATCCGAGCAACCGGGCTTAGTGGCGAAGTTTTCACGGTTACGATTTCGAACGATTCGGATGAGACCATTGCCTATGAAGGCTATTTTTCTGACGAACCACAATACTTCACCAGTGAATTTGTAGATGGAGCTTGGTTACCGCGCACGAACCTCTGGTGTGGAACTGGGATGGAGGGGCATTTGCTGAAACCTGGCGAAGAAGTCACGTTTAGCTTTCAACTCCACCTGAAGAAAAGGCAGATCTTCGTCATCTTCCGAGGAAGTTCAGGTGCTTCCTCGCTCGCCAAAGTATGGGATCCGACAATTGAACCAACATCGAGCGCCGAACCTACAACCGAAACACCGAACAAGGCGGCAGACTCAAGGGCGTTCCGCCCTGAGTCGCCTCGACGTTCGCCCAAGCAATGAATCCTCCAGCTTATCATCTCGATGTCATGCGGGGGAACGATGTGACTCCGGCCCAAGAGCAGTTTATCAATCACTGGAATCAATGCTATTTTGGTGAGGTCGCCGTGGCGAAGGGGTTGACCAAAGCGCCTGTCCACTGGAGACTGATTTTGCGTCAAGACCAATGCCTATTAAGCCACGTCGCGTTGACCGAACTGGGTATTGAGATGGATGGTCAGATGATGAAGGCGGGTGCGGTCGGGGGGCTGTTCACGCCGCATCCTCTACACGGAATGGGACACGGGAACTCCCTCATGGATAGAGCCGAGGAGTTCATTTTTGACCGGCTCAAGCTTTCCATGGGCATTCTCTTTTGCCTGCCTGAACTGGTCTCCTTCTATTCCAAGCGACATTGGTCATTGGTGACTCCACCGGTGACCCTGGAGCAGAAGGGCGGGCTGGCCACCTGGGGGGCGGCGGTCATGATTCTGTTTGCTGACCGCACACAGAGCGGGCAGCATTCCATCCACGTTCCGATTCCCGCGCGTGACAGTGAACGCATCGACTCAACCACCGAATGAACCACAAAGGCGAACAAAACGGACGCAGGCAACGGCTCGTATGGCATCTGTCGTGTCATCGACGCTTCCCGCTCGCCGTCGCCTGATCCGAAGCGTTCGACAAAGAAATGAAATTCGCGATCGGTGCTGCCATTCTCGCGTTGTCCGCCTTGACTGTTTGGGCTGTATTTCCCAATTCAACGATGGTCGTTGAGATCACTGACTTCTCCTCCCAGACCGAGGCTTCCGTCCGCGCGCCGATCCGCCCTCTCGGGTCGGGTGCGATGTATGTGCTATATGAGGGTAACCTTCCCGCTGACGCAACGCTGACCGTTATTTCAAACCGAAAGAGAGACAGGCATGAGATTGCCCTAGTGAGTGGAAAAGTTCATGGGGTTTACGGTGGGGCCGAAGAGTGGGTGGAAGACTTGTCTGTAGTCTTCAAGCCGTCAAGGTCTGGCTCCGGGCGATTGAAGATTGGATTGTATTGCGGAACGGGTTTTCCGGAAGAAGATTGGGCGTGGCTCAACCGCTTGAGCGCGAAATGAAACAAGAAGTCGAACAAGACGTGATGCTCAAGGGCTTGAAGGCCTGAGCCCACTTCGACGTTCGCTCTAAAATAAGATGTTCCGCCGATCCTCAAATCTTCAAAAACTCTTCGGTAACTTCGTTTCACCCGAAGGGATAGAGAGCATTCTGAAGGGAACTTCTCCCGCCGAGGATCAACCAATCACGAATCTAGATTTTGTTTGGATCTGGTTCGCTGAGGAGCAAGTCACCGGGCCTGAGATCGGATCCGTGGTGGACGTAGGAATCTCGTCCGGCGGACTCGCTGAGATATTCCTACCAGTCGCCGCGTTTTGGTTTGCCCATTTCGAAGCGGGAGCGGATCCAGATCTCGCCAAGCTCGTCGAAGATCTGAGACCCTTCACAGTTAGCGGGGCTAAGCTGATCGCAGGGACGACCTTTGGATCGATGAAGAACATTGGATCCGATGGGCGCTGGACCTACTCGGTTCTGTCCCAGGATCGCGCTTCAATACTCAAGCAACTCGCCATTGCCGCGGCCGGCAGCGTAAACACATTCGAAACCAACGCGAACACGGGTCGGCTGGCAACGGCT
>DDSV01000005.1 GCA_002344215.1 Akkermansiaceae bacterium UBA2381 | reverse complement strand
CAGCGGGAGTGGAACCGGAACCGGGGCTGTTTCGGTCACCGGTGACGCGTTCCTCACCGGACATGGCTCCGTTCAGGGAAATACCACGGTCAGCTCCGGAGCGACCCTGACCGCCGGATTTGACGGGGGCAGCGACCGGACCCTTTCCTTTGGTGGAGACCTGACAATGCAGAGCGGCAGTATCTGGCTGGTGGATCTGGTTGAGGATGCCGATGGTGTCAGTGACCGCATCAGCGTGACCGGGGCCCTCACCATTAGTGGCGCACTCTTCCGGGAAGGGACCTTTGCCAATGCCTTCACCGAGGGCAACAAATACACGATCGCCTCCTATGGCTCATTGAACGGAGAGTTTACCCTCGGAACGACGTGGGGGAACAATACGACAAGAACGATTGGCGGCGGGGATTACCTCATCAACTACGCCGACGGAGGAAACTTCATCACCCTGACGGCCGTGCCCGAACCCGGCACCTTCGGGTTGCTCGGATTGGCCCTGGCCGGACTGGCCTTCCTCCGCTTCCGCAAGCGCCGCCAGAAAGCGGCCACTACGATCGATGGGGCAGGGGAGTGACGCGCGCCGGAGGCGCGGTGCTTCGTGCTTCGTTCCCGGTTCTTCGTTCTTCGTGCTTCGTTCATTTGGCTGCCCGCGATGGGGCCATCGCGGGAGCAGGGAATGGCGTATCGGCGGCACGGTTTCGCCGATCCAGGTAGGGTCGTTCGGCCCGAGCGACCAGTTGCGTGTCCATAAACCATCGATTGTCCCGCAATCAGGCTGATCACGGCTACCCGAAGAACCGGCGCCTTGTGGCTTTGTGTGAGCTGCCCGTTGCGCCCACGGATAGACATTCGTCCCGTTGAGGTGAAAAACCGTCCTCCGCCCGCCGCACCGCCTCCGCACCGCTTTGCGAAAGGAAGCGGGTTTCTCATAGTTAATTCTCACTGAAATTATGGAAACCCTAAATATCAATGGATATGTGATAACAAAGCCCGTAAAAGCCTTATTTTCATGAAAGCAAGCCATGTCGGAAGACTTCGCAAAACTGAACAAACTCCGAAGAAAATCATTGTGGTAACTCCCTGATCCGTGCTTAGCTACGCAGTTAGTCAAGAAACCGCTACAACTCTGTCCTGAAGAGTTGTAGCAGAAACGCATGGAATTTAGCCCCAAGTGTTTCTCTTAACTCTTTCCGATACCCTGACAAAGCACCCGAAACGCTTCAATCTTTTTTGCTTTTTTACTCCTTCTTGATCCCCCCTTTGATAATTCGATGAAAAAGCAAATCTTTGCACTCGCCAAGCAGGTGATCGCAGCAGTCTTGATTCCACTACTCGCTTTGAGTGGTGCGCCGGTCTCCTTGCAGGCAGACACGCTCTACAAGGCCAACGGGGATGCGACACTGCTTGAGCAGGCGACGACAGTTGGCTTCAACACCAACGCCAACCATGCCGAGGGTTCCGCGCTAACATCAGGAGATATTCTTTCTTACACGAATCTGATCACTGCTGCCGTTACCAACCGCCTAACCACGACATCTGGTGGAACCATCACGCTGGGCGGTATCCGCGTCGGTGAGTTTTTCAATGGCAGCCTCTTGAATCCGGTCGGTGCCATCACCATAAGGAACCTTTCCAGCGGCGGCGCTCAAACGCTAAACATCGGGGCATCCGGAATCGACTTGTCTCTGGCAACGCAAAACCTAACCTTTCAGCGGGATACCGGTGGTAGTGCCAACATGACCGTAGCCGCAACCGTGAATCAGATTTGGACTATGCGAACGGGCCGCACGCTCAGCCTTGCGGACGCCCCGCTTACACTGACCGGAAATGTTACCATTCAGGGCGCAGCAGCGGCGGTTACGCTCGGTGGTAGCGGGACGGGAGCGATCTCGGGTGGTGGCAACCTGATTATTGACGGAGCACAAAGCGGGGGAGCCACGGTCGTAAACCTTTCAGGAACGAACACCGCTTGGACGGGAGCGGTGCAAGTTGGCAGCTCAAGTCACCTTCGCGCCAGTGCCCAACTGAACCTGGACCAGTCGGCGGCAAGTCAAAACAAACTCGCGGATGCACAGACTCTCACGATCAACCATTCCACCGTGAATCTTCAGGGGACTGGTGGCGGGACAGAAACGGTCGCGGGCGTCACCCTTGGCCGCGGGTTGAGTGCCATCACCCGCAGCGCGGGGACCGGCATTCTTCAAGCGAACACCATCACCCTTGGCACCGGAGCGGGTCTGAACGTTGGAAACATCGGGACGGTCGCAGGTAGCAGCCACCTCACGACTGATAACCTCAATGTTAACCTTATTCTGGGAACCCGCATGGTCGCCATCAACGGAACCACGGATACCAACTGGGTAAAAAATGCAACCGGTGCTGCCGACGGTGCGGTGATCGCGGCGAGCGGTGCGGACTACACGACAAACAACGCGCCGGACACTTGGACAACGGCCACGCAGAACATCCTGATGACCGCCTCGGGTGCCGCCGTCAGCACGGCGAGCCGCACCATCAATTCACTCAAGATCGCCCATGCGACTGCTACTAGCGCTGTCAGCGTGGACATCGGCACGGGAAACACCCTCACGATCAATGATGGATTCAATGGCGGGGGTATTATCCGCAACCAGAATGGGGCCACCACCATCGGCGGAGCAACTGTCGGGGTTGGTTCGCTGACAGCGGGCGGTGTTGATGATAGCGTCAATGACACGCTTTCTATCTGGAACTCCCAGAACACGCTGAACATTTTTAATGTAATCAAGGATAACAACACGGGTGTAGGTACCGACACGCTGCATCTCTTCTCGGGAGGGGCGGGCACGACCACAGTTCATGCGAATAACACCTTCACGGGTGGAACCACGATTGCTGCAGGCACGCTGGCTATTGGTGCAAATGCCGCAAGCTCGAACGACGCCAGCCTGGGATCTGGTGACATCGTCAACCACGGTACACTCGTTCTGAGTAAGACCACGGCGGCAAGTCTGGCTCAGCAGACCATCGCCAACAACATCACCGGCACGGGGGCCTTTACCATCAACCGCGGCACGGCGACCCTCTCGGGCGTCAATGACTACTCCGGCATCACCACTGTCTCCACCTCCACCACCCTGCGGGCGGGTTCCGCCACCGGTATCTCGGGTAATAGCCGGATGGTGCTTACCGCCGCTTCTGCCAAACTCGACCTGAATGGCTTCAACTCCTCCGTGGGCAATCTTCGTGGGGACAACAGCACGGCAGAGGTCATTCTAGGATCGAATACCCTCACCCTCACCGGTTCCGCGCTGACTAACTCAGGAGGTGCCGAAACCCTTCTCTTCGCTCCTGATGCGAACAATACTTATCAGGGGATTATTTCCGGCTTGGGAAATCTGATCAAGGATGGCACCTACAGACAAATCTTCTCCGCCGGCGGAGCTCTCTCTTACACCGGTACCACCACGGTCAACAACGGTATCCTCCAATTCAACAAGTCCTCCTCCACCACCGGGGTGACCGTAAACAATGCCGGTACGTTCCTGGCGAATGCGGCCAACGCGACCGGCGCGACCGCAGCCGTGAACCTCGCCGGAACCACCTCCACTTTCCAGGTCAACAACGGATTCAACCAGTCCTTCGGCTCTCTTACCGGCGTGACAAACTCCCGTCTTCTCCTTGCCCGGGGTGCAACGGCCACTAATGTCACCTCTACCGACAACGGCGGTGCTCCCGTGACTTTCGCCGGTGTCATCCAGGAGAACGGCACCGGTGTTAATGGCGGTTCGTTTACCAAGGCGGGTACCAATACGCTGATCCTCACCGGAGGTAACTACTACACGGGTGTCACCACCATCAACAATGGCACGCTTCAGATCGGAGCTGCCAATCCGGTTCAGGTTCTTCCGGACCGTTCGGCCCTGGTGTTTGCAGACGTCGCCACCGCCATTCTTGATCTCAATGGGAATAATGAAACGGTGGGTTCCCTCGCCGGCGGAGGGACGACAGGCGGCAACATTTCCCTTGGTGCCGGTCGTTTGAGCTTCGGGCTCGACAACTCCATTACTTCCTATGGGGGGATCATCTCCGGTGGAGGAGGCCTGACCAAGGTCGGTGCCGGAAACCAGACCCTCACCGGTAACAGCACTTCCAATGGCTCCGTCGTTGTGATGAACGGGACGCTCACCCTCGCGGCGACAGCTCCGAATACGCTCGCCAGCGGGGTTAATCTCAGCCTCGTCGGTAAAGGGGCCACTCTTGCGGTCAATGCGAGCCAGACACTCGGTATTTTTACCTCCGGAAAGAACAGTATCCTCAGCCTCGGCACCGGCGCCACGCTGAGCAGTGGCACCGCTCTCTCTACCGTCGTTTCTCCGGCCGCGACCGCCGCCGTGGGTGCCACGATTGCGACATTCGGCACTCCTCACGGTTTTTCCGAGGGCATGCTGCTCACGGGAACCAACGTTCTCCCAGGTACTTTCGTGCGCCGGGTGATCAGCGCCACCTCGATCGAATTGAGCCAGGCACCTGCTGTTGCGATCAGCACGGCCCTGACAGGCACGGTCACTAACATCATTGCGTCCCAGATCACCGGGGCAGGGGGATACACCAAGGAGGGAACCGGAGTCGTCTGGCTTTCTCCTTCGAGTTCATACACAGAGTCTACCTACACCGGAGCCACCACAATTAATGCGGGCACTCTACTCATCGGTGGTGAGGGATCGGTCAACAATATCCTGAGCCGTAGTTCTGCCCTGGTCGTCAATACCGGGGGAACGCTCGAGTTCTTTGGGCCCAATGTGAACCTTCGCAGTTACCAGGAAGTCGGATCCCTCGCCGGAACGGGAGGCACCATCAACATGCGTCCGGGTAATGTGGGGACAGCCGCACTGGTGGTGGGTCGGGATGGAACATCCACCTCATGGGCAGGGATTTTTGTCGGTGATGATGCCAACAGCGGTGTCATGAAAACCGGCTCCGGCACCCTGACTCTCACCGGCGTGCACACGGCTGACAGCGCCTTCCGTGTCGAGCAGGGCGGATTAACCATTTCCGGAACGGGGCGTCTTGATGATGCATCAATCGTGATTCTCAGTAATAGAACCGGGGCGATTCTCAACTACTCCATTGGTGCCAACACGGATTCGGTTCGTGCCATTACTGGAGGTGGTCGCGTGGTCGGTTTCCAACCCTACACCGTGGGTGGTTCAGCCTTCAGTAGTAATTTCGGCGGGAATTTCACCAATCAGACGGGTGGCGAAGTGAATATTGCAGCCACCAGTGTTCTGAATATGGCGAACAACGAGAATCCCCGTGTCTTCGGCGGTGTCCTCTCCGGCGCTGGAACTTTCCAGAAATCGGGAACTGGTGTGCTCGACCTCTGGGGAGCCAACACGATTGACAACATCCTGGTGTCTGCCGGCATCCTCCGCCTTGGCGCTTTTGGCCAAGCCACCGGACTTGGAGCACTCTCGACCAGCGGACTTGGATCTCTGAGCGATACCTCCGTGCTCACCGTTAATTCGGGCGGCACTTTCGACCTGAACGGTGCTAATGAGACCGTCGGCCGAATTGGTGCGGGAACGGGTGGTGTCATTGCTCTGATTAACGGAACTCTCACGACCGCAGCGCAGACCACCCTGAGCACGGCAACCACCTTTACCGGCAACCTGAATAGTGTTTTGAATCTTGGAGCCTCGGCTGCGGCCACTTTAAGCCTCACTGGCAACAGCACCGGCTTCGGAGGAACCATCAATGTGAATACCAATGCCGCCCTCACGCTCAACCGCAGCGGTGGTGCCCTGAATAGCACGGGCGTTCCCGCAGCCCGGATCAATCTCAACGGCACCGGCACCCAGTTGACCGTCACGCTCGCGGATACGATCGGTTCTGTCGCCGGGACAGGAAATATGGTACTCACCCAGGGGCTTACCTTGCGCGAAGCAGCCAGCGGCACCTCTTCTGCCACCGCCTTCACCGGTGTCACCAGCGGCGCGGGTGCCCTTATCCTCTCGAACTTCGGAGGCCTCACGGTAACCGGTAACCTCGCCCACACGGGCGGCACCACTCTGAGCAGCGGCTCCTCCCTTAATTTTAACTACGGAACCGGCAACAACATCATTCCCACCACTGGTGCGCTCACACTCAACGGCGGCACCATCCGGGTCATAAGTTCAGACACCTCCGCGAATATTCTTGAGAGCGCCGCCAGCACCACCCTCAACGCTGGAGCCTCCTCCATTGAGGCGATACGTGGCACCACCGGCTATCTTGGATCCGGAGTAGACGGCATCAACCTCGGTGCCATTACTCGCGCCGCCGGTGGAACGATCGATGTGGATGGCAATTCAGCGGCCACCAGCACCGCGAACGTCAATGGTATCCTCGGAGGAACCAACACCGCCTATGCCACTTTCAACCAGCGTACTTGGGCGGTTGCCAATGGCGCGGCAGCGATCACCGGCCTCGGCACTTTCAACGCGGACACCTTTGTTGTGAATCAGCACACCGATATCACGGCGGCGGGCGCCAATGCCGGGGGAACGGCGGCAACGATTCGGTTTAGCGGAGCCAATGCCTCTGACATTACCGGGGCGACCGTGCTCAGTATGGGCGGTATCCTTGTCGGTCGCACCGTGGGAGCGAATACCTCGACTATTTCCGGGGCTCTCAGTGGCACAGGAAACGAACTCATCATCCACCAGCACAACCCGCTCGGAGACCTCATCCTCTCGAATGTGGGTGGCACCAATACAGTCATCACGACTGCTGGGGGCGGAAGAACCCTCGTCACCAACAATGTCGCAGGTACGGGCGCCACCAACATCGGCTACGGATACCTCCAGCTCGGAGACTCCACCGTAGGAGGTAGTGCCGCCGGCATGGTGGGCAGTGGGCTTATCCTCAACAACGGGACTCTCGGCGTCAATCGCAGCAACGCTCAGGCTTTCGCCGCCATCATTTCGGGAACCGGCAATTTCGAACAACTCGGATCCGGCACCACGACTTTGGGTGCCGCCAATACCTTCGCGGGCCGGGTCACGGTGAAGGCAGGAACTCTGGAGATCACCAACAATGGCGGTTTGGGAACCGCTTCGACTGCAGCCACCAACCGGTGGGGCAATCTCACCTCCGTCAATACCGGGGGTATTCTCGACATCAATGTCACCGCCGGTGGCACGATTACCGAATTGATCAATCTTGATGGAGGCACCTTGAGCATCCGCAGTGCCGCGGCATCGACCCTGGCGGGTCCCGTCATCCTCTCGAACAGCAGCACGATCACCCTCGGTGCCGGAGCGGCCGTGACGCATGTTCTCAGCGGTCAGGTTCTCGCCATCACCAATGCGAACCTCACGATCAATGGAGTTGCCTCGGGCAGCACCCTTGCCTTCACCAATGCGAACAACGTCATCAATGGCAACCTCACCATCGGTGCAAACGCGAACGTGATGATCGGTAACGCCAGCGCCGGGACGCTGGGAGTCACCGGCTCGATCACCAACAATGGAACGCTCACGTTCAACAGCAACGATGCGATGCAGTTCGTCTACAATGCGATCTCCGGCGCAGGTGACATCCGCGCCTCACGCTCCAGTGTCTTTCTGGCAGGGGACCTGAGCGGGGCGACCGGCAAGCTCATCATCACTGCGAATGACCAAGCCGTACAGGTTTTCCTCGGCGACCATGACTTCGCGGGAAGCGCACCTGGCTTCTCCAGCATCGAGGTGAATGGTGCGACTGCCAATGCCAATGCCGATCGTGGTGTTCGCTTCAGCCAGGCGAATAACATTCTGACGCTAAGCTCTAACATTATCCTCGCGCCTCTGGCCAACACCAACGCCAACCGCCTCACCTACTTTATCAAGAACAACGTCGGCACTCTGGATCTCACTGGAAAGATCACCGGAGAATACGCATCGGGTTCGATCGATGATCGTTCCTACATTGAAACGAATGCGGGCAGTCACCTTCGGATTGTCACGAACGCCGCGTCCAACAACTTCCTCATGGGTCTTACTGCCGGGGTGGCAGATCCCGCCAAGGCCTTTGGCGGTCAGATCGCCATTCAAGGAGACGGCAGCCAGGGCCGTATCAGCACCAACTGGAGCTACTTCGAAATCACTGGTGATGCCAATCAGACGATCAGTGCCAACATCACCGGCGGCGGTAATGCCGATCAGGGCGGTATCTTTATCTATAACAGCTCCGGCACCCTTACCCTCAGTCCGGGCACAACGGCGACAAGCGCCGCTGACGGCAATACTCTTTTCAACAATCGTAACCAGATCAACCGCGGAACGGTAATCTTCAACGGTGGAGCGGGTGGCGGTGCATGGAGAAACGACGGCTTCATCTCGGTCGGCTCCGGGGCCACTCTTCAGATTAACGCGGCGGAGACTTCCAACATTGGGGTGATGAAAAACGCCACCCTGAATCTGAACGCGAACTACACGCAGAACGGTAACTCGGCCTTCTTTTCAGCCGGCCAGATTACCGGGGCGGGAGCACTCACTCTGAATGGCAACGTGACCAACCGTCTTAACCACGCCAACAACACCTTCGGGGGCGGGTTGACCTTCACCCGTAACCAGACCCAGTTCGTTGATGCGGGCTCATTGGGCAGCGGCACGATCACGATTGATTCAGGAGGTTCAACGGAAGCGGAAACCCAGTTGCTCCAGTATGTTGGTCTGACTCAAACCGTCGAGACGGTGAGCAACAACATCACCATCACCGGGACTTCAGGTGCCCGCCAAAAGGGGGTCGCTTCCTACGGGGTGGGTCAACTTGTGATCGCCGGCACGGTCACGAACAACACGGCGGCGAACTTCTTCAACCTCCGGGGCACGTCGACCGGAACTGACCCGCTTATGGCGCCATTCGCCACCTGGACAACCGGAATGCCAACGGTTTCCGGTCAAATTATCGGTATCGGCGGTCTCTTGAAAGAAGATGCCGGAGCCTGGGCACTGACCAATGCCACCAACAGCTTTAGTGGAAACATCGAGCACCGCAACGGTCGCCTGATTTCGAACTCCATAGGGGCACTCGGCAGTGCTACGAAGACCTACAATCTCGGCTCGGGCACGGGCACACCCACTCTTGAGTTCAATTCTGCCTTTGCGGGTGGAACTCTCGCTTCCACCTTCAATTTTGATCTCACCGGGACCACCGGAACGATCCGCATCGTCAATTTGGGATCCGGAGCTCTCACCATCGCAGACGCGACCTGGGCTGCCTCTGGAGCCGGGGCGAAAATCCTTGCGATCGGTCGATTCGACGATGTCACTGGTTACACCAACGTCATTGAAGGCGTCATCGTCAACAACTCGGGCACCAACACCACGGCCTTGACCAAAGACGGTCGAAGCACCTGGCGCTTAAACGGGATTAGCACCTTCACTGGAGCGGTGACGATCAATAATGGCATTCTCCAGCTCGGCAATGCGGCAGGAACCACCCTGGCGGATGCAGTCGATGTGAACGTGAATAACGCCTTCGGACGAGGATCATCACTGGAGCTTCTTTTCAACGATACGATTGACCATCTCGCTGGTAACGTGGGTGCTACCGTGTTGCTCAATGCCAACACCCTCACGATTGGAGCGGGAAATGGCGCGGCAACCTTCAACGGCGTTATCAGTGGATCCGGCGGAATCACTAAGACTGGCACCGGAGCCATTGGACTCGGTGGCCAGAGCCAGACTCTTCCCACCCTCGGGCAGAATACCTACACCGGGGTGACTCGCATCAACGGTGGCCGCATTGACACGGCAACTCTCAATAGCGGAGGAGTGGCCAGCGGCATCGGCCAGTCCAGCAGCGCGGCAGCCAATCTTGTCCTCGCAGGTACCGTCGCCGATAGCGGCATCCGCTTCATCGGCACTCGTGCTCAGACTACGGATCGACTCTTCACTCTCGGACCAGTTGGAGCGCTCAGCAGCCCTACCGCGATCTGGGCTGACGGTAACTTCAATATGGGCATCAACCAGGCGACGATCACCTTCAGCAATACCGGAGATATTGGTTTTACGGGAAGCGGAGCACGCACTCTTACCTTGCGCGGTAGTGCGGTGGTCAATAACGTTTTTAACCCCCGTATCGTCGATAACGGCGCTGAAGTCACCAGTCTGCAAAAGTTAGAACAAAGCATTTGGGTAGTAACGAACAACAATACCTTCACCGGTGCCGTAACGATCAATGGCGGTACGCTGGCGATCACGAACAACGGCGCCCTGGGCACTTCGGCGGGCGGAGTAACGANNCGATTACTCAACCGGCCGACAATACCCGCTCCTTTCTTGATCTCCGGGGGGTGACTATTACCGGCGAGGCGCTGACCTACTCGGGAGGTGCCAACAACAACTCTTCCGGTTTCGGAGCCTCCACAGGCACTAACCTTTGGACTGGGACCGTCGCGGTGAACCAGGCGGCCATTGTTCCGGTGTTCAGCGGGGCATCCCTTGAATTCTCCGGTGTCATTTCAGGTAGTAACACGATCAATAAGCTGGGCGCGGGCACATTGATCCTCTCTGGCAACAATACCCGCACTACCGGCTTCCTCGCTCGTGGGGGTGTCGTGGAACTGAATTATGTCACCAATAATGGCGACAAGCTCGCTGATGCGGCGGCCTTGACTTTGGGAGCGGGTGCTGGTGGCCTGGCGATTCAGGGGCAGGGAGCCTGGAACGGAGGCGCCAATGCGATGCACACGGAAGGGGCGACAATTCGTCTTGTGGGAACGACCTCACTTAACGGCGGAGTGGAGATCGTCTCCGCGACTTCAGTGGATGCGGGCAGTTCCTACATCGAAAGGCCCTCCGGCACGACCGTGCTCAGGCTGAATGTCATCACCCGAACCATTGGAGGCACTTTGGACTTCAGTGCGGCCAGCATCGCCAACACCGACACGAACAGCACCAACGGCATCCTCGGTGGTTGGGCCACGGTCGCTAAGTCGGATTGGGCCTTCAGCATTGGCACTGGCGCTGCGGACACCGCCATCACCGCCTTGGCGACTTACAACGCGGACGCGTACGCCTCTGGGAACAACACGGACATCGTGGCCTTCACTCCTACCGGCGGTGCGGCCACGACTAACTCACTCCGCTTTAACCAGGCGGGCGGCGGCACACTGACGCTCGGAGGCACCCTCAGCCTTCAGTCCGCCGGTTTGCTCATGACCCCAACCGTCGCTGCTGCCACGACCATCACCGGTGGTGCCATCCAGAATGCAGCTGCCACGGCCGGACTGGAAGCTCTGATCATCCACCAGTACAGCGCCAGCCCCTTACAAATCAACTCCGTCATCCAGAATAACACCGCAGCGAACGCCCAGGGACTTACTGTCAGTGGCACTGGGCCGGTCGTATTGACGGGTAACAATCTTCAGTCGGGTGCCATAACGATTAATACCGGCAGCACCGTCCGCGTCGGTAATGCCGCAGGTGCCTACGGCCTCGTTGCCACCACTGCGGGCACTCTCGGTGGTAACGGGACGATCTCGACGCAGGTCACCGGCACCATCTTGAATAACGGTTCCCTCATTTTCGACGGTTCCGGAACAGATGTTTCACTGAACGGTGCCATCAACGGCAATGGCACGATCGAACTCGCAGCGACCAACTCCCGAACCATTATCCTGAACAACGCCGGAAACAATTATTACGGCGATACCTTCATTAACGGCGGCATTCTCGCCTACGGTCAGGGTACCGTGAACACCGGAAACAACTCCGGCCTCAACACACCTGGCTTGGGTTCGAATATTGGCCGAACCGTTATTGGCGCGAACGGGCGACTCGAATTGAGGATAGTCCAGGGTCTCAACCCCCAGAACCTTGTTCCCGGAGTCAACCAGGTTGCAGAATACATCTCCCTCAGCGAAGGCGGTGAGATCGGTATCCCTTCTTCGGTCGTAAACGGTAACTTCATCAACCAGGCCAACGCTTCGCTGAGCCATCGGGTCGATCTGAACAACACCACGGTTGGAGGGGCGACCTTCGATGTTGCGGGCAGCAACAATCTTCAAATCGGCGGCGTCCTGAAAGGAACCAGCGGCTTCACCAAAACCGGAAACGGCATCCTGACTCTTTCTGCTACCAACTGGATTGATGGCAGCCCGACTCTGAGCGGCCAAATCATTGTCGCGGGAGGCCTCCTTTATGGTGGCAACAATGGACGTTCCTTCGGTGCGGGAGGAACCGCGAATAAAATCACTGTCCAGAGCGGAGCTGGATTCGATCTTCGTGACACCGACTTCAATTTTGGTGACGACGCAGTCTCCGATCGCAAGGTGATCGAGATCATCGGGACGGGATTCAACGGGACCGGCGCCCTGCGCAACACTTCGGGCACGGGAACCGTCACCACCGTAACCTTGACCGGCAATGCCAGTATCGGCGGCAGTAACCGGATTGATTTTTCTGCCTACGATACCAACGTCAATCCGGCTATCACTGCCACCGCTCCAGTTCTAAATGGCGGAGGATTTGACCTGACCAAAATCGGTATCAATGAGCTGGTCTTCATCGAGACAACCATCAACAACCTCGACAAGCTCATCATTTCGGAAGGTGAGGTCCGTTCCGAGACCCGCAGCCAGTATCCTTTTGCGACCAACGTGGTCAATGGTTTCCCTCTTGGTAATCCCGCGAGCACACCGCTTCCTCTGGCGGACTACCCCCACACCATCCTCAGTTCGACGAATATCGCCGGCGGGATCGATCTGGTATATGCCGGTCAGACGGCGGATCCTCTGAATACGCTCTTCCAGACTCCCATCGTCGGAGCCCGTCTCGACCTTTTCCGCCAGCACGGCGCGCACCACACTGCGAACATCACTTCCTTTGGTGCCGCTTCCGGCACCGGTGGCAGCTATCTTGAATTGAACTCTGACACTCTTCCGAAGGTGTACACCTTCTGGGATGGTAACATCAACCTGACTGGCCTGGTAGACGGTTCCAACA
This sequence comes from Akkermansiaceae bacterium UBA2381, assembly GCA_002344215.1. Taxonomy (GTDB): domain Bacteria; phylum Verrucomicrobiota; class Verrucomicrobiia; order Verrucomicrobiales; family DEV007; genus Arctic95D-9. Next base: position 78,772 of record DDSV01000005.1, on the reverse strand, counting down.
CCTTCTTCAACATTGAAGCGGGCGGGGCAGGGCTCGGTGTGGGAAATACGGTTCTCGGCACTCTGAATCCGGACGGAGATCAGGTCGTGAATCCCACGAGCATGCTCATCGTTCAAGGTGCTATCACGGGCAATGGCGGGGTCACGAAGATCGGGTCACGCGAACTTCGTCTTACCGGAGACAACACCTTCACCGGAGATTTTGTCGTCAACCGTCAGACCAACAATGCCCAGCCTCTCGATCCGGCTCAAAACGAATCTTATGCCAACGGATGGGGCGCCAGTCTCTACGGCCAGGGAACTCTTGCGGGCACCTCCAATATCGTTCTGGAACGTCGCGGCATGCTCCGTGTCATCAACCACAACCTCTTCGATGGAACGAATGTGAATGGAGCTGGCACCACAAACCTTGGCGCCAATCTGACTGATCGTATCAATGACTCCGCCACCTTAAAACTTCGTGACGGCTGGCTCATTTTTGACAGCGGCAACAACGATGTTACCGAAACGCTCGGCATTCTCCGCCCCGAGACTGGGATGTCCTTTATTGTGGGGAATCTTCAGGACGGCTCCAACAGGGACACCAACCTCACCGTCACCTCTTTTGACCGGCAGGCCGGCAGCGTCCTAACCTTCACAAGCTGGGATTCTACGGCTACCTTCGGCACCACCAATCCAGCCGGGGACGACAGCTTCCGCATCACCACTGCCGGAACCGGTCTCACGATGACGGGTGCAGGCGGTGCCAACAGCGATGCCGTCGCCACCGGCATTCTCGGCGGTCTCGCGGTTCTCCCGATCAGCGATCCCTACCTCTGGGCCAACTCCACCGCCTCGACCCAGGAAAGGAACATGATCTCTTTCTCCAGCCGCGATTTCATGACGCTGGATGGCGGGTTCCTGCGTCCGCTTGACGACTCTGAGTATTACACCAACACCGCCAACATGGCCGGCGCTGCCGGACAGAACCTCAATCTAAGTCTCCCGCACACTTCCGTGTTGGACAATTTGTCGGTGAACAGCCTCCGCTTCGGCAACCTCAACGACAACCTCAACGACTCCTCAGGTGCCTATCTCATTCCCGGCACCCGGATGGTCGGCTGGCAGCAGTACTCCAATGCTCTTACGATCGATACGGGACGCACTCTAACGATCGCCTCAGGCATGCTCCTTTTTGCCAACATGGGTCAGGGGATTAACCAGGACATGCAGAGTTACATCAGTGGTGGAACTCTGAGTTTTGGTGCCAAGGAGGGCATCATCACCAACGTCAACGGCTATTACCGGACTTCGGATGGTCAGATGGTGAGTAACGGCGCCTATATCCGCTCCACCATTGCGGGTACTGTCGCGGCAGGGAGTGTCGCCATCACCAAAGCCGGACTGGGAGAAGTTTTCTTTGACGGGCTCAATACCTACACCGGTATCACCAAGGTCGCCGATGGACCGCTCAGCCTCCGCAACAATATGGCTCTCGGTGCCGGCGGCACCGGAAATGGCGTCATCGTCGAGGGTTCCGGCCAACTCTATCACCGCCTCGGGGTCAACATCGGTCAAAATACAGCATCCCAAGTGGATTCCACCCTCGCCAACAACGGTCTCAATCTTCAGGCGAGCCGTGAAGACATCCATGTCGGAATCCTCTCTTTTGATAACCAGATCTTCTCCCGCTCGGTCGATTCCGTGAACCGGCATTTCGGGAACATTACCTTGGACCTGGTCGACACAGCGGGAGGGACCGCGCAGGGAAGTTTTCGTTCCCAGGCTCGACTCTTGATGGATACCAACACTACCTTCATCCTCGACGGAAACATCGGTGGCGGTAACACGGCCGTCAGCCAGGACACCTATTATACCGATGCACGCGGCTGGAGCTTGGACGGCTCTGCCGGTTGGCTGATCCTGCAAGGATCGGTCGGTGATAAACTCGATGGAAGCGGAAACGCCATCTCTGTCTCGGGTGCTGTGACCAATAAGCCTTCCGGTACGATAGTATCCGCAGTAACGGGAGCAGCGACAACAGCCAGCACTACAGTGACCGTGGCGAATACCCTCGGTCTCTGGGTTAATATGGAGATTACCGGTGCCGGAATTGCGGCGGGTACGACAATTTCCCATATCAATCCATGGAATAACACTCTCATCCTGAGCCAGGCCGCCACCATTGGAGCTGGCACCACGATCTCCAGTCCCTCGCTGGTGAACGAGAATGAAGTGCTCCGCACCTGGATCGGTGGTTCAGATCAGCTGAATGTTGAATCCACCCGTCAATGGAAAGCAGTGGGACGTATTGAACTTCAACGCGGATTCCTCCGCTACACCGGGGACGCAGGAACAGATTTTTATGATGCCAATACCCTGGCCCTCATCAATGCCTCGGAGGCTGGCAATACCCAGATCGGATTCCAGATCGGCGGAGGTTTGATGAAGAACGACCCGGGCAATGCGGCGATGACCAATTTCCTCCTCACCAAAGCAGGGCAGTCGTTCGGATTAAACAACTTCACCATCACCACCAATGCCAACGATAACCAGGGCGCGGTGATGATTGGCGGCGAAAACGAAACCGGCATCGTCCGCTTTGGTCCGGGTACGGTCAACACCTCCAGCACAATCGCTCTTGGCCGTAATGTGGCGATTTACGCCAACGCGGGTGGCACCGTGGAGAACTACAGCCGATTCACCGGTGGCAGCATTTCAAAAACCGGCCGTGGAACCGTCGTTCTGTATGGCAATGCCCTAGCGAACTTTGGCGCGGTCAATATCGCGAACTCGGGATCCACTCTTGGGAACCTGCAAACGGTGGGTGGTGAGTTGGTCTTCGACTACACTCTCGCGAACAACAGCCGGACCAATAGTAACAACGCCGTGAACTTCAATGGTGGCTCCCTCCGCCTAGTTGGCAACGCAACCGCAAACAGCACCCAGGCCTTTGCCAACGCCAATGACAATGCGATCAACTTCCGCATCGGCGGAACCGAGATCGCCGTCCAGAGCATCACCGGCCGCACCACCACCTTGAACATGGGTCGTCTTGCCAGTGCCACTGACGGCGCCGTCGTGACAAGAAACGTTGGCAGCACCGTCAATTTCGTGGAGTTTGGAAATGGTGGAACCTCAGCAATTGTTCTACTGGCGAAGACTGGTATCACGAGTAACGCACTGATGCCCTGGGCGACCTATGGCACCGCGCTGCGCACCGCCTCCGACTTTGCAATGGTGGACACGACCGGGGGCAATGTGAACGCCTTCGGTCGCGCTCTCGATGAATACAACAACGATGTCTCGACCTGGGGTGCCAATCAGGACATCTCCGAGAACATCGGTAGCGGCTTCCGGAATACCCTTGGAGCCAGCCTGACCCTGAATTCACTACGGTTTGACACCAATGCCGACAGCATCGTCAATCTTGGGGCCAACACCCTCACCGTATCCAGCACCACCTTTGTCGGCAATCCGGTATTTAGTGGAGGGGGCATCCTTGTCTCAAGCAATGTCGGAGCGGCCAATAAGACCATCACTGGCGGCGTCCTGACGACCGCCAACAACGGTGAGCTTGTCATTCACAACTACGGTAACGGAACTCTCAACATCGCTTCTCAAATCGGTGCAGTGGGAGCTGCTCCTGCCCGGGTCATTATTAGCGGCGCAAGTGTCACCGGAGCAACCCAACTGAACAACTGGAATGCCAGCACCACCGGCCAGGTGATGCTCACCGGTGCCAACGAAACAGGGGCTGTAGAGACACGTTGGCTGCTCAATGGCTCGGTTCTCTCAATTGACGCCGAAAACCGCCTTGGAAAAGTTGCTCTGGCAGCCGCTACCGCCGACGCCGTCTATATGAATGGGGGAGCGCTTCGCTGGACCGGCTCTACCTATACCGCCCTCGACATCAATCGTGGATTCACCATTGGCGGCAATGGCGGTGTCATCGATGTGGTGGATGGCAATGCCAACCTCCAGATCACCGGCGACATTGTCTCCGAAAACTGGCTGAGCAATGTACAGACTGCCGCCACAGATGCTATCGTTGGCGGTGACCTCATCAAGATGGGTGCCGGCACCCTAACCCTTACAGGTGGCACGGACGCCAACCAGGGCAGTTTTACCGGGATGCTTGATGTCCGTGAGGGAACTCTTCGAGTTAATGGAAACAACACAGCCACCAGCGGCACCCAGACTATCTCCATCCTCGGACAGAACCGGACGAACATTCTTGACGGTACGGTCTTCCGTCAGAACACCAACTTCGAAGTCTATCTCGGAGCTTCCGGCGGTGGTGTTACCTGGAACATCGAAGAGAACCTTCGTTTCGAGGGCAACAACATGATCCGCTTCGGTACTCCGGGTGCTACAAACCGGACTGTGGGACTCAATGGAGTAATCGATCTGGCAGGCGATATTACGGTGGATGTGGTTCCCGGCCTCACTGCCCGTTTCAATAACGGCAATGGAGGTTACATGACCGGTTCGGGCGATCTCACCAAGATCGGTGAAGGCATCCTTGAACTACGCGAGAACAATGTGCTCTGGACCGGAGGCATCAATGTTCACCAGGGTATCCTCCGTCTCTCCAGCCAGGGCCTTCCTGGCGGATCCGGCATGCAGAACATCATGCTCGGCTCCACCACGCATCAGGGCCTCGCCCAGCTTGAACTCCATCAGGAGACCGGAGTTGTAGGCACTCGCGTGGAAATTTTCCAGAACATCGACGTCACCTACAATCCGATGCAAACCAAGCGACTCTCGGCCCGTATGGAGAGTGGTGCGGGTGGCGAAACATGGGTCCATGGTGACATCACACTGAGTGACAACCTTGCTCTCTATGTGATCCAGAGCGGTCGCTATCAGGCCGGCACCTACGGAAGCCTGATCATCAACGGCAGCATCAAGGATGACGCGATCAACAATCGTTCCGGCAACCTGGTCGTGCACGTCGACGATGAGAACAGTGGGACTGCCAACCAACAGCAGATAGGTGAAGGTTCCGGCTACATTGTCCTCCGTGGGGATAACTCCAATTGGAGTGGTGATCTCGAGATTGGCCTTAATCAGTCCTTCGATCAGGATGAAATGGCTGTCGTCCGCCTCGAGCATGCGAGCGCCCTTACGAGCAAGAACGACGTGCTCATGCGCGGTTCAGCTACCCTTCAAATTGCCGGAAACAACATTTCCATTGGCAGCCTCATCACTAATAACAACGCGCTTAACGGCACCAGCACAGCAGGCACCGCCAATGATGGCCTGGGTAACTTCGTCGGTTCGATTGGCAGTTCCGCTTTCATCGAAAACGCTTCAGGGGTCGCCTCCACCCTGACGATCAATCAGACAACGCCTTCCAACACTCAGGCACTCTGGGATGTTCACTTCCGCGACGGCCAGATTCCCAGTGGCTACCTCGATAATCAGAGCCGCGTCAGTGCCGCCCTGGGGGTAACCAAAGCCGGCAATGGTTGGGCGACGATGAGTGTTAACAACAGTTACACCGGTGCAACTACCGTAACAGGTGGCATCCTTCAGGTCGGTCGTAACGGAATCGGCACTACCGGGGCCGCCACGGCAGCAGGCCTGACCGCGAATGTCGGAACAACGATTGCGGGAACGGGGATAATTCAGGGGAATAGCACGATCAACGGCAGCCTTCGCCCTGGTGACGAAGCAGGTGGAGTGATGGGAACCCTGCTGGTAAACGGCAACCTTACGCTTGGTGCCGTCTCAGTGACCACTCTCCAGGCTCAGCGAGCCTCCTACACGGCAACGAATGCGTTGAGCATCCACGACTCGGCCTACGGAACTTGGAATGCCGCCAATGGCTTGGGGACAGACGCCGTCTACGGCCACCTCCTGAATGATCCCATCACGACCGCCCAGCACGATCAACTCCGCATTTCAGGCACACTCACGGTGACCGCCGGAGGTAAGTTCTCGCTCTCCAACAATGGTTACAATCCGACCGAGGGTGATGTCTTCAATGTTGCCGATTGGACCGGTGCAGATCTTGGACTGATCCTAGGCGGAACCTCCTACAATGGGGGGCTTTTCCGCACCGGTGCCGAGACAGGCACCGATCTCGATCTATTCGAACTAGGTAACGGGTTTGTCTGGGATGTGAGCCAGTTCAATTCTGAAGGTGTTCTGATCGTGGCACGGGCCGAGGCGCGGCAATTCTATTGGGCAGGAACCACAGATGCGGATTGGAATAAGACGGCAGGGGGCACCAATTGGCTAAATAGTCCTGCCGGCACTGATCCGGGTAGCCTGCCGACCTTCACTGACGACGTCCATTTCTCCGCGACTACCGTTGGGGGAGGAGGATCTGCCGTCACTCTGAGCGGGAATGTAGCGATAAACACCCTGAACTTTGGTGTCGGCGCAAATACAGGCACAAGCGCAAGCATTGACACTGGCGCCAACACGCTGACTATCTATAACGGGATCACCCAGTCGGCGACATCAGCCGCCAACACGATCAGCAGCAGCGGAGCCGGTGGTGTTGTCCTCGCCCAGAGCCAGACTTGGACAAATAACGATCCGACGGACGCCCTCACCGTAAGTGCCCCCGTGTCCGGCAACGCCAACCTCACTACGGCAGGAGTGGGAACAATTATCCTTTCGGGCTCGAACACCTACACCGGCTCGACCACGGTCAGTGCCGGAACCCTACAACTGGGTTCGGGCGGAACGGGTGGTTCGCTCAACACGGGCAGCGCCATCTCCGTAGCCTCCGGAGCGACCTTCGCGGTGAACCAGAGTGACACGGTGACCCAGGGCACTGACTTCAGCAACGCCCCCATCTCCGGGGCGGGAAGTTTCACCCAGGCCGGATCCGGAACGACGGTGCTCAATGAAGCCAATACCTACAGCGGCGGCACCAACATCAATGCTGGTGTTCTTCAGGTTGAGGATGCCGGTGCTCTTGGGACCGCAGGAACGATTGATTTCGGCGGTGGCACCCTGAAATACACCGCGACCAACACGGAAGACTATTCCGCCCGCATTGCGAACAGCAGCAGCGCCATCTCGGTCGATACCAACGGGCAGGACGTGACCTACGCCACTGCTTTGGCGGCCAGTAACACAGGCGGATTGACGAAGACGGGCGAGGGCACCCTCGAATTGACCGGAGCCAACCTCTACACCGGGAACACCTCGGTCAATAACGGAACCTTCCTCGCCAACAACGCGAGCGGAAGTGCCACCGGGGGAAGCACGGCCATCTCGGTGACCGGTGATGCCGTCCTCGGGGGATCGGGAACGGTCGGCACGACAGGCGCCACCACCACCATCGGAAATGGAGCGACCCTTACCGGAGGAACCGCCGGCACCGTGGATGAGCTCAGCTTTACCGGAGATCTGGTGGCCCAATCCGGTAGTATCTGGCTAGTCGATCTGGTCGAGAACAGTAATGGAACCACCGATCACATCAATGTCAGTGGCAACCTCACCATTTCCGGAGCGATCTTCACGGCGGGTGATTTTGCCAACTCCCACACGCCGAACAACAGCTATGTCATCGCGACCTATGGAGGAAACCTGACCGGTGAGTTCGACTTTGGTGGTGCCTGGCTCAACAACACTGAACGCACCCTGGATGGAGGTCAGTATCTGATCAACTATGGTGGGGGTTCGAACAGTTTCATCACCCTGACCGCGGTTCCTGAACCGGGCACCTTCGGTCTCCTCGGTCTGGCCCTGGCCGGACTGGCCTTCCTCCGCTTCCGCAAGCGCCGCCAGGAAGCGGCCGCTGCGGTCGATGGGGCAGGGGAGTGACGCGCGCCGGAGGCGCGGTGCTTCGTTCCTCGTGCCTGGTCTTCGTTCATTAGGGTCCCCCCGATGGGCCATCGCGGGAACAGGGGATGGAGCGCGGGTTTCACCCGGCAGAAGGATGCGGCAATCAGCCCGGGTCCGCCCTCTGCCCCGATCCGGCTTGAAAGCAGCTTTAAACTTCTGTCAACTGGCTACTGGATGCACTTTCTTCCCGGTGGCAATTTTCAAAATTGCGCTATCTTCCACCCATGGTGGCCTGCATCCAGAGGGTTGGATTGGTTGGAACCGCTCTGCTGGCGGCCTTCCTTTGCAGTTGTTCCATCCCATTGGATGAACCGGATCCATTTTCCGCAAGGGACGATCTCAGTGCCTACTATGGCGAGACTGTCGGAGTGACGCCGGTGCCGGTCTCAAATCCCCGATTTTCGGACAATGGCCCGGCGATCAAAGCCGAAATGTTGCGGCTGATTGGATTGGCCGAAAAACACATTCTGGTGGGCAGTTTCCTGTTAACTGATGGACTGGAGTCCAGGGAGATCCTTGATGCTCTTGCCGCCAGGGCGAGAGAAGGGGTGCGGGTCCAGGTGATCGGTGACGCTTCGTCCCGCTTTGTTCCGGAAAAGCAGGCCTTTGATTACCTGGTCGAAACGGGTGTTCCCGTGGCCGAATTTAATCCGGTCCGGGGGTGGCGACTCCTGGCTTTACCGATTCTCCTTGAGCGCGATCACCGCAAGTTCTGGGTCATAGACGGACGCTGGGTCTCGCTCGGCGGCGCCAATATCAATGAGCCGAGCCTGGTCTCTCCAGAGCAGGGTGGAAACCGGGATCTGATGGTTACCGTGGAATCACCGGTGGCCGCCGGGGAATTGACCCGTTCCTTCGTTGAGACCTGGAATGAAAGCGATGCGCCTGAAAATCTCAGCGAGGCCGATTTTGCACCCGGCAGCCCGCTTCCAAATCCCTCGTCGGAGTTCTGGTTCTTCAACCAGGAGAAGATATACCAAAAGCCCTCACAAACGGATGTGATGATGGACGGTCTTTTCGCCTCGGCGAAGAAATCCATCTGGCTGGTGGAACCTTATACCTTCGTCAATGAATCCATCCTTTCGGACATCAGGCGCATGGCAGAGCGGGGGGTCGAGGTAAATGTGGTGCTTTCCTCGCAGGCCAGGGCCCCCCGGTTTCGGTATGCGTCGTTCTACGGGATCAAGGACCTCTCCGAAGCAGGGGCGAAGGTATGGGTCTTTGATTCCGAAACGAGCCCGCTGCACTACAAATGTGCGCTTGTCGATGATGAGCTTGCCTATGTTGGATCGTCGAATCTAAACCTGCGGTCCTTTCACCTGTCGAGGGAACTAAACACCGTCTTCGATGATCCTCCCAGTGTCGCCAGAGTGAAAGGCGTGATCGAATCAGTGCTCGAAGACTGCCGTCTCGTCCCTCTCGAAGAGGCAGGGAACTATCGATCTCTCCCGTTTTTCACCTGGTGGGCCATCATGCAGATCGCGGGGTAGGGCGCGCCCGAAGGCGCGCGTTCTTCGTTCCTGGTTCCAACTCCAGAGTGAGAGACCTTGGCAAAAGTTCTTTATCTTTATCTTAATCCTAGTCTTAATCCCAGTTTGACCGAATGCGGGCCACTTCAAAAGAAGGGATCAAGATAAAGATCAAGATCAGGAAAAAGAGTTAGGGCCTGACTTTAACGAAGAACGAGGAACCGGGAACGAAGAACAGCTCCTCTTCACTCCCCCCGTTCTCTCACCACAACCCCGTCCTTCACCTTGTCCCCGGGATGAAGCACTACCCGATCATCTTCCTCCAAGCCTGCAATGACCTCGACAGCAAGATCATTGCGCTCACCGGCGTCGATGATGACTTTTTCCGCACGATCTGACGGATCAATCCGATAGACGGCCCACGAAGATTTCTCGTTCGTCCCCTCGCGGAACAGCGCTCCAGCGGGCACTTGAACCGCCTTTTCCCTCTCGTAGACAACAATGCGCCCCTCAATGCGATAGGCATCACCCAGTCCGCTCCCGCGAGGGTCGCCCCCGGGAGAAGGGAAGTCAGTTGATGACTCAATGGCCACTCCCCCGGCGGGTGGAACGGTGGTTTCAAAATCGGCGTGAATCCATACCCGCTGCTCGTTCACACCCAGCGCGGAAACCTTGGTAAAGGCGGAGGGATCCACCCGCCTGACCACCGCCGTGAGATCAGATTCTCCGCCCCAGTGTTCGATAAGAATGCGCTGTCCCGGCCGGATCCGCACCGCATCCTGCGAGAGAACATCGATTCGCACTTCCAGATCACCCGGGTCACCGAGTTCGAGAATCGATTCTCCGGCACCGACAACCGTGCTGCTCTCCCGGAGACGACGCAGAACGACTCCGGCGATGGGACTACGGATGGTGAAGCGCCGGTCTTCCGCTGCCGTTTGATCCCCCGCTGACTGCGAGTAAAGCAGGGCGGCGTGGGCCTGATCGCGCTCGAAACGAGCGACCTCGACGGAAGATTTTGCTGAGGCAAGGTTGGCTTCGGCAATGCGCAGGGCGTGCTCGGCGTCCTCCAGCATAGGTTTCGAAATACCCCCGTTCTTGAGGCGGGTTTGATCACGCTCCAGATAGCGCCGTGACTTTTCAGCCTCCGCGTTGGCCACTTCGAACTGGTTTCCGGCCCTTTCAAAAGACGCCTCGGCAGCCTTGAAACGGGCCATCGCCTCTGCCTCGGCACGGACATCCAGAAGGGTGGGCTCGACGGGTACGATTTCGGCAAGAATTTGATCCTTTTCGATAAAATCACCCGGCTCAAGTTGGATCCGCTCAAGGCGCCCGGCGAGGGGAGCGGAGATCTGATAGAGCTCGCGCACCCGGGCTTCTCCGCTTTCGTCGACAGTCACCGCAAAGGGTGCCGATTTCACCCGTCCGATCTCTACTTCGACCGGTTTAGGGCGGAAAGCGAAAAAGAGAATGGAACCGGCAATGGCGGCGACGGCGGTCCAGGTGATGAGTTTTCGTTTCATGAAACAATGTCAAATTACTCCCGCGACTTCAGCACGGCAATCATATCGAGGTGATCAACTCCACGCCGAACAATCAGGCTGGAAAACACGGCTGCCAGCACAATAACCAGCGCCGCCACGGCGTAAGTCGAGGGGTTGAGAACAAACGGGATGCGGTAAAGCTCCGTTTCGAGCGCCTTGGAAATGAAGCGGCACAGGCCGGACCCGATCAGGAATCCGACCGGAATGGAGATGGCGGTCAGCAGGGCAAGCTCGCCCAGGAGAATACGGGAGACTTCGGCACGGGTGAATCCGATCACCCTCAGCGTGGCAAGTTCCCGACTGCGCTCCGAGAGGGAAACACGGGCGCTATTGTAGACCACCCCGACCGCGATGACGCTGGCGAAGAGGATATTGATCATTCTCATCCGGAGGATGTTCTCGGCGAAATTCTCTACAAAACTCTGCATCGCGATCTTCTGCAAGTTCACCGCAGCGATGGCAGGGGCTTCCTTGAGCGCCCGGTAGGCGGCACCTTCCCGGGCAGGATCGAATTTCAGGTAAGCACCTGAAATGACGGGCCCCTCTCCGAGGAGGCGATGCAATTCGTCCCGGCGCATCCAGGCTGAGGTACCGGAAAAGTCATCGACAAGCGCATTAATGACCGTCTCCAGAACAAGACGCTCCCCGTCGAGCCCCTCAATCTGCACTGAATCACCCCGGTTGAGGTCGAGCATTTTGGCCAGTTGGGAGGAAATTACCAACCCCCTCGCGGGCAGGTCGAAGACCTTCTCGCTGGCATCGATCAGGCGATTGAGGTCGCGTCCATCGTCGAGACCGGTGATGGCAGTCTGGTGGGAGAGCGAACCATGACGAAGACGTACGGGGATGGATCGAAAGGTTTCAATCCGCACCACGCCGGGTATCGCGCCGAGACTTCCGATGGCGCTCTCGGGAACCGCTTCGTGGAAGGTGATAGTCGCATCCTGTCGCTGCTGGAGTCCGAACTGAAAATCGATCAAATAGTCGATCGCGTCCTTTCCAAAATTGCCCACGATGAGAATCGCACAGGCAAAGGCGATTCCGAGCGTGGTGAGCGCGGCTTTCATGGGACGCCGGGTGAGCTCCCGGAGAATCATGCGGGGGGCCTGGCTCAGCCAGCGATGCCAGCCGAGTCTTTCGATGAGCGAGGGGCGGTAGGTGGGGGGAGGCTCGGGGCGCATGGCCTCGGCCGGGGGAATTGACACCGCCTGCATTACACCTGCGGCGACACCGACAATACCGACAAAATAACTCAAGGCGGCACCGCTGAGATAAACACTGAACTCCGGCCGGAAGGTCGTATCCGGAAAGCGGTAGAATCCCGCATACATGCCTGTCATGCTTTTCCCCATCCAGGTTCCGATGATCCATCCACACAGAACCCCTCCCGTGATGATCGCTCCCACCATCTGCAAATAGTGGAGGCCGACATCCCGATTGCCATACCCGAACGCCTTGAGCGCGGCGATCTGCTCACGCTGGAGCGAGAGGATGCGGCGCAGGGACACGTTGAGGAGAAAGGCGGCCACCCCGAGAAAAATGGACGGGGGAATGATGCTCATCGTTTTCAACTGCTGCAGTTCGTCCGAGATGAATCGATGGGAGAGGTGTTGATCCCGGCCGGAGGCACCCAGACCTCCGTAGTTTTCCAGAAGAAGGTCGAGACGGCGAATGACCTCCTTTTCGTTTGCACCCGGCATCAGCGAAAGAGTCAGGTCGTTGAAGGCTCCCTCCATTTCAAACACCGTCTCAATCTGGTTCCGCCTCATCCAGAATACCCCGAAACGTCTATCGTCGGGAAACAGGCTGCCAGGCTGAATCGTCGTGATGTATTCGGGGGACAATCCAATGCCCACAATCGTCAGGGTGTGAAGACGACCGTTGAGGACCGCCCGAATTTTGTCGCCCGGTTCAAAGCGATTCGCTTTCATGAAGGCCTCCTCCGCGAGAATCTCACCGCTCCGCTCCGCTTCGGGAAATCTTCCCTCGAGGAGATGGACGTTATTGAGGATCGGATCCTCACGATCCGGCAGAGAAACCATTTTTCCCACGGCAGGTTCATCGAGTCCGGGCAGATCGAGAGTCACTCCCTCGACCACCCGATGCTCCATCGCCGCGACACCGGGAAGGGCGGCGATCCTTTCGGCAAGGGAGACGGGAGCGCGTTTCAGAGAGCCAAAGACATCGGCAAAGCGGTATCGATCGTAGTAGGAATCCCTTGCCTTACTCAAGGACTCCAGGGTGTTCCTCGCCCCAATAAAGACAGCGAGGCCACATCCAATCACTGCCGCGATCGCCACGGCCTGTCCCTTCATTTGGAGAAGGTCGCGGATCAGTTTTCGATGGATGGCGAGCATGGCCCGTGATGGGGAGAATCCGAATTAGCCTCTACCAGACCAGTTCACTGGCGGAACGCCGCACTTCATTAAAACGAACCGATTCGATATTGCCGTCGGAAAGGGTGATGACCCGATGAGCCATATCTGAAATCGCGGCATTGTGGGTAATGACGGCCGTCGTTGTGCCGAACTCGCGATTCACCGAATGGAGCGCCTCAAGCACTTTGACCCCGGTGTTGATATCGAGCGCTCCGGTGGGCTCATCACAGAGAAGAACATCGGGGCGCTTCGCAATGGCGCGAGCGATGGCGACCCGTTGCTGCTCGCCGCCCGACATCTGGGAGGGGAAATGATCAAAACGACCGCCCAGTCCGACCAGTTCGAGCGCCTCCTCCGGTTTCATGGGATTTCGCGAAATCTCGGTGACAAGGGCGACATTTTCACGTGCGGTGAGACTGGGAATAAGATTGTAGAACTGGAAAACAAAACCCACATGATTCCTGCGGTATTGGGTGAGTTCATTCTCACTGAAGTCGGCCATTTGTTGGCCACGATAAATGACCTCTCCGCTTGAAGGAACATCGAGCCCGCCGAGGATGTTGAGAAGAGTCGACTTTCCGCTGCCGGAACGACCGAGGAGGACGACGAGTTCTCCTTCAAGAAACTGGATATCCACCCCCCTCAAGGCCTGGACCGTGACCTCGCCCATGGGATAGATTTTTGTCACTCCCCGGGTCTCAAACACTATGGGGGGTGGGGGGGAGGTCATGGAGAGAAGTCGTAATTGGAAATCACCGGACCCCTCAATTATAGCGGAAAATACCGAAAGAGCTTGATCGAAGGCTCGCCCTCCTCCATTTTCCCGCCCGCGTCTTTCATCCGTCGTCGGTTTACGAGACAAGGTTGAAACCCCGGAGACTTCGGGCCTGTAGCTCAGCGGTTAGAGCAGGGGACTCATAATCCCTTGGTCGTGGGTTCGAACCCCACCGGGCCCACTTTCATTGCCGGTCGTGTAGAGCGAGGTGCTCCGCCACTGGCTTTAGTGCAGTGATCCTGGTTCGGCGTTCGCTCCCGGTCTGGATGCGTTAGCCGGATCTATCTATATCACTGATAATTAGAGAATCATGTTATATTTCAACACGATAAACGGGAATACATTTCCGCTCAATATCCCAGCTGATAATCCCTTTTTAACCGGCATTTAACCCTCATCTAAACGAAGGCGAGGGAAATTATTTGAAATTATATACAAATCCCATAAATTTAATAATGGGAAAATTCCTCATCTTTCTAGGTATCGTGACTGTCTGTTATCTGACCTTTAATCGTGGCTCGGGGAGCAACGTGGCGTTTCCAAAGATAATCATTTCGACCCCGACCGAAGTGAAGAACACGCCAACGGAGGATCGAATCCGCGTGCTCCTTTTCACGGGGACCGAATGGTGTCCTGCTTGTATACAACTCGAATCCAGTGTTATCTCGACCCCTGCCTGGAAGGAGTTTGCTGCCGGGGAGATCCGATTCCTGGCAGTGAACATTCCAGCAGATCAATCAAAGGCCAAATCGAAAGATCTCGCGATGCTGCGCACCTACGGGGTGCAGGCTTTCCCGACCATGCTGGTCCTCGACGCCAAGGGCGATGAGCTGAGCCGCCAGGTCGGAGCAGGGGCTCCGGTGGAAAACTACAAGGAGTGGATCCGCCGTCACGCATCGTTATACAAATCCTGATCCCGGGGACGGCTCCCGATTACAGCGAGGAAAGAACCGCAAGGGTGTCTCCGGGTGCCCATCTGCCTGCCCGCTATCGTCTCAGCGTCCTCTGTCGCTCGCCCCATTCCCGGGCAAAGTCGCGACCGCTCGCCCACTGGACGACGAGCATGATCGCAAAGCAGAGGAGAGAACCGTAGGCAGCCAGAAGCATGTCTTTATGGGCATCCCAGATGTCTCCCTGGGTCCCGAGAAAGGCCATTCCCTGTTCACCTCCATAGAGGACCGCAGCCCCCCATTCGAGCAGTTCGTAGAGGAGTGAAGTAGCCATGCTAAAGACGAGCGGCACCAGGTAGCTCCAGTATGTCCGCCGCGGAATCATGGCGTAGTAGAAGGCTTCCCGGTAAGGCCAGGTGATGAGAACCCCGTAGAGAAAGTGGACCAACCGATCAAAGTGATTGCGGGCCTCTCCCTCCACCCCTTCGCCCATTGCCCCGAAGAGAGAGGGAAACCATTCGGCATAGGGTACCTCTGAGTAGGTGTAATGAGCCCCGAGAGTGTGGAGACAGGTGAAGATAAAGGTAAGGGTGTAGGAAAGTTTCGAGAAGAGAAACCAGCGGCCGGTCACCAGGAGAAAGCCCAGCGTGAAAAAGATCAGGACATTCTCCATCCACCAGTCGGTCGGATGAAGCGGATGGATAGCCAAAAGAGTCCAGATGACCGCGTAGGACGCGCCCAGAAGGGCGAGGTAACGGCGATGGCCCGCGAGGTGATCAATTCTAGCCATAATCGGGAATGGGACTCTTTTGGATAGAATGGCGTGGCCGCCCTCTCTTGTCGAGACTCCTGCAACACCGGAAAAAGGGGGCGACGTGTACGAGGAGATCTGCAGACGGAGTAAACTTCATTGCGTCACGATCCGGAACATTGACACGACTGCCCGTCCACTCCAGCATACCCCAGCAAGCATGACCAATCCTGACGAAACCGGGCGAATCCTCGAAGCCTCCGGGCAGAAACAACTAACTCAGCGTGAGCGATTTGAGAAAGTGCGGACTCTCGTTCACCGCGATTCTGACGCGGCCAGCGCCGCGCTTGCCGCCGAGATCGCCGCTCTGATCCGGGAGCGCTCGGCCGCAGGTCGGCAGACCGTCCTCGGTCTCGCCACGGGATCGACTCCTGTGCCGCTCTACCGTGAATTGATTCGTCTGCACCGTGAGGAGGGGCTGAGTTTCACTCACGTCACCACCTTCAACCTCGACGAATACTACGGACTTCCACGCGACCACCCGGAGAGCTATTACCGTTTCATGCAGGATCAGCTCTTCGACCACGTCGACATCCCTGAGCACCAGATCAATATTCCCGATGGAACGGTTCCGTTGGAGGCGGTCTATGATCACTGCCTCGACTACGAGCGACGAATCGAGGAGGCCGGCGGATTGGATCTCCAGATACTCGGAATCGGCCGAACCGGTCACATTGGATTTAACGAACCCGGTTCGGCGAACGATTCGCCCACCCGGATGATTACGCTGGACCGTGTGACCCGGCAGGATGCCGCAGCCGACTTCATGGGGGTGGCGAATGTGCCCCGATCCGCCATCACGATGGGGGTGGGGACCATTCTCGAAGCACGGTGCCTCGTCCTGATGGCGTGGGGAAACAACAAGGCTGCGATTGTGAGGGAAGCCGCCGAGGGGCGCATGACTGATCAGATTTCCGCGAGTTTCCTGCAAAACCATCCGAACGCGACCTTCCTTGTTGATCGCGCTGCTGCTTCGAATTTGACCCGCTTTCGTTTCCCCTGGCTCGTCGGCCCGGTGGAGTGGGATGCCGCGATGAAAAAGAGGGCTGTCGTCTGGCTCTCTCAAAAGCTGGAGAAGCCCATTCTGAAACTGGTCGATGAGGATTACAATGAGAACGGGGTAGGGGAGTTGCTCGCCTCGACTTCAGAGGCCGCCTACGAGGTGAACATCGACAACTTCAACCGCGTTCAGCGCACCATCACCGGCTGGCCCGGAGGAAAGCCCGGTGCCGACGATACCAACCGGCCCGAGCGGTCCACCCCGTTTCCCAAGCGCATTCTGATTCTCAGCCCCGAACCGGCCGACGCCTATATCGGCATGGGAGGAACGATTGATCGACTGAAGGAGCAGGGGCACTATGTGAAGCTGGTCTTCCAGACTTCCGGCAATCTGCGGGTCGCCGATATCGCTGCCCTGAATTTTGCCCGCATTCTTCTCGAAATGGTGCAGACGGATCAATCGGCCGAATGGGAGAGCCAGACGGCCTACGCCGGATCCATCATTTCCTCGATCGACGCGAAGGGGGAATTCGGGGTCGATCCGGAATCGGTTCGCAAGCTCAAGGGGCTCATCCTGCGGGGCGAGGCCCGGGACGCCGCCTCGGTTTGCGGCCTGAAGTATCATGATACCCGCTTTCTCGATCTGCCTTTTTATGAGCAGGGGCGTTACCGGCGTTTTCGACTTGATCAAGCCGATGTGGAGAACATCAGCCGCGTACTCGATGAATTCGCTCCGGACAGTGTGTTTGTTACCGGTGATGCGAGCGACCCCAGTTCACCGCAGGCTCTTTCGTTCAAGGCCTTTTCCAACGCCTGGAAGATGCTGAAGAATGACAGCACCACGCCCGTTCCCAACGTCTGGCTCTACCGCGGTCGCGACCGGTCCTTCGAAGCCCATGAGATCGATATGGCGATTCCGATGAGCCCCGATCAACTCGATCAGAAGGTCGAGGCGATCCGGAAGTTCATGTCGGTCAATGACGCCGATCTCAATGCCTCGGCAAGAAATCAGGAACTGGCTGCGACGTATGACGCCCTCGGAATGGCGGAATACGAAGCTATCGAAGCGTTCCGCCGCTGGGTTCCCGAGGATGCGGCGGAAGGGTGATGCGATGGATTGAAATCAAGGTGAAGCCCGGGTCCAGGGAATCGACTCTGACGGAACAGAGTGACGGATCCTTCGTTGCCCGCCTCAAATCACCTCCTGTCGACGGAAAGGCCAACGAGGAGCTGATTCGCCTGATCGCCAAGCATTTTGGAGTGACCCGCGCCGAAGTCGTCATCAAAACAGGGTTGTCCGCCCGACTCAAGAGGGTGCAAATTCCCGGTGGAGATTGAGAAAGATTCTCAAAGCCCGAAGAGCGGCGCCGGCACGAGAAAGGCATGTTGCTCAAGCAGACTGAGTGATCCGTGCCAGCTCAGATACTGAGTCAACCAGACAATGAAGGCATAGGTTCCCACGACGGGAATCGCTCCGAGTCGCGCGGCCCATCGCGAGAGCCATATTCGCTGTGTTTCCCTCCGTTCCGCCCTCGAGACCGCCCATCCGAGAAGCAGTCGGGCGGGGAAAATGAAAAGCACAAAGGCCAGGTTGGGAAGCCAGGCGATTTCGTTCGGGGTGAGCTCGATTTTGAGCAGGTAGAGGGGCAGTGCAAAGAGCAGGGTCACCAGCAGTGCCATCCAGAAGGCAAGGGGAGCGCGACGAAAAAGTTCCCTCGTCGCACTAATTGAGAAAAACTCGCCGAATCGGCCCGTCATGGCAAAGCGTGTCTGAAGGAAGGGAAGATACAGGCAGACTCCCGCGAGGAGGAAGCTGCCCGCGAATGATCCGAGGACCGCCAGGCCCGGGTTTGTGACGTTTGCAAAAAACATCATGATCAAAAGAGGAATTGCCAGCCAGAGGGCGGCGCCGGTAAATCCGCGCGCGCCGAGTGAGAAGAAATAGAACAGCCGCATTTCCTTTACGAAAGCGGCAACACTCGCGAGAAGCGCCGAGAACCCGATGCTGCCCCCGAGAAACCGAAGCCACTGGAAGGGGGCCGGGAGAAAAAAGTGACGCCATTTCCCTCCACGAAGGCAGGCTCCGATCAAATGGATCCCAATGAGCACAGACGAGACAGCCAGAACTACCCGTAGTCGCGCGGCCTCATCACCACCCGGCTCGATGAGCTCGGCATCCCGCCAAAAGCTATGGATCAATCGAAGGGGAAGAAACCAGATCCAGCACGAAAGGGCTATCCTGCCGGCGTTGGAGAAGCGGGAAAGCCCGATAAACCCGTCCCTCACGCGTCCTGATCTAGCTACCCGTCCAGACGACTCCAACAGATAACCGAGACTGAGGAGATTCACGACGGGGATGGCAGAGATGACAGCCAGCGTGAGCATGACCGAGATCAATCCAAGCGCATTTGAGGCGGCTGACGCAACCATGCGCACCCCCCGGTGGCCCGGCCGCTCAAGCGGAGCAGGAGAGACGTTGTCGGAAGTTACCGGGTCAGGAGCGCGCATCAACGGAAGAGACGGTCACTGGCTCCAATCCGTTACGGGAGAGTAATGATTTGCCAGTTGCCCGCTTTTTCGGGGACGCTAGAGTATCCGACGTCTCCAGTATTTCGTAAATACCGTCCAAGATTACATGCACCGTACTATCCTAATCACCACCGTCGTCAGCCTTCTCGGAGCTCCGGCTTTGAAAGCGGAAACCACCGTCAACCTTGCCGCCCTTGGCATGTTCCAACCCATCCTTGAGGTAGCGGACAACTCTGAGAATCCTATCACCGAGGCAAAAATTGCGCTTGGACGGATGCTCTATTACGAAACCCGTCTCTCCAAGAACCGGACCATGTCGTGCAACTCCTGCCACGATCTGGAGAGTTTCGGTGATGACGGATTGAAGGTTTCGAAAGGGATCCATGATCAGTTGGGTGGTCGTTCCGCACCGACCGTCTACAACGCGGCCATTCACATCGCCCAATTCTGGGACGGCCGTGCCAAAGATGTCGAAGCGCAGGCCATCGGACCGGTAACCAACCCGATCGAAATGGGGATGCCCGACCCTGACTATGTCCTCAAGGTTTTGAAATCCATCCCGGGTTATGTTGATGCCTTTGCCGCCGCCTTCCCCGGCGAGAAGGATCCGATGACCTATGTCAACGTCGGCAATGCGATAGGGGCCTTTGAACGCAAACTTCTCACCCCCTCGCCGTTTGACGACTTCCTTAAAGGGAACGAAACCGCACTGAACGACGCTGAGAAACACGGACTGAATCTCTTTGTCTCCACGGGATGCACGGTCTGCCATAACGGAATGGGCGTCGGCGGTCACCTCTATCAGAAGCTTGGTCTCGTCAAAGAGTGGCCAACCAAGGATCTCGGCCGGTACGAAGCAACCAAAGTTGAAACCGACAAATATTTCTTCAAAGTTCCCAGCCTGAGGAACATCACCGAAACAGGACCTTACCTTCACGACGGCTCGGTCGAGACGCTGAACGAGATCGTGGCGAAAATGGCGGAGTTTCAGCTCGGACGCCAGCTCCCGGAGGAAGAGGTGGCCGCAATCGTCACGTTCCTTGGATCTCTGAAAGGGCGGATTGACGCGGACTACATCAAAAAGCCGGAGTTACCGGCGGATGGACCAAACACTCCCAAGGTGGAGTCGTGAGTCTGGCGGCATTCCTCCAGTCGATCAGCCGACAGTCTACTTTCTCAGGCTAACCTTGATGTTCCGGCCCCGGCATCAAGGTTAGCAAAGGGGCGGAGATGATCCGGATCCTACTTCTCATCATCCGTCATCGATGACTCATTCGCCGGCTCGCCGGGAGCGGTTTCAACGGGTTCCTCGATTTTCGTAAAGTGAATCTCGTGAACGATCCGGTCATCGGACTTCGTTACCTCAGCAAGAAATCCTTCGATCTCCATTGTCTCGCCGGGTTCCGGAATTCGGCCGAGCTTGCTGGTGAAGTAGCCACCTACCGTACTGACCGCCGGATCCTCCAGATCGAGGTCCTCGACAAAATTGGCCAGTTCGTGGAGCGGTAGC
This sequence comes from Akkermansiaceae bacterium UBA2381, assembly GCA_002344215.1. Lineage (GTDB taxonomy): Bacteria > Verrucomicrobiota > Verrucomicrobiia > Verrucomicrobiales > DEV007 > Arctic95D-9. The sequence continues at coordinate 58,077 of DDSV01000005.1, read as the reverse complement.
CAGCCCTCGACCATAAACTCAGTTTCGCTCAACCGGTGGAACCCTGTTTCCTCGTCATCGAATTCATCGAGAATCTCTCCGACGACCTGATCCAGCACATCATCGAGCATGACCAGCCCGATCGATCCGCCGAACTCATCGACAACAAGCGCCATGTGGGCCCGACGAGCCAGAAAGAGCTGCAGGAGTTGATCGAGGGGGAGGTTTTCCGAAACGGCTCCAAGATCGCGTTTCAGGGCAAAAAGGTTGGGGGAATCCTTCTGCATCTCACGGAGAAGGTCCTTGATGTGAATAAGCCCAAGAGTCTTGTCGAGATGGCGGTCCACCAGCGGAAAGCGGGTGTGTTTTGACTCCATCGCCACTTCGAGATTCTCCTTGAAGGTCCGGTGCACATCCAGAACAACCACATCGTTTCTCGGAGTCAGGATGTCCCGGACACTCAACTCGCTCAGACCCAGTGCATTAATTAGGATTTCCTGCTCCGTTTCGGTCACTGCGTGAGCGCGCCCGGTTTCTTCAACCAACAGCCTGAGTTCGTCCGCCGTATGGCTGATGTGGCTGTTGTTAACGGGCTCCATGCTAAACACCCGGCGCAGAATCGCATTGGAGACATAATTGATGAGCCAGACCGGTCCGGCCGTTAGAAAATAGAAAACTCTCAGGGGGCGGCTGCAGAAAATCGTGGTTCCGACGGACTTTCGAATACCGAAGACACGCGGAATCTTTTCTCCGATAATAATGTGAAAAGCGGTCAGAATCGAGATACTGAGGAGAAAGAGAATGAAATTCATCACGGGACCGCTGATTGCCGTGCCTTCAAAGAGAGGGGAAAACCATCTCGCTAGAAATGGAACTCCAAGGCTGCCGAGAACGAGACTGGATGAAGTAATGCCCAGTTGGCAGGCCGAAAGATAGGAGTCGATGTTCTGCGCCACATGAAGGGCGAGCTTTGAACCGCGGCGCTTTTCGTCGACCGCGTCCTCGAGCTGGCTGACGTGAACTTTGACGAGTCCGAATTCCGCCGCCACGAAGAGAGCGTTCAGGAGAAGCAGCACAACCAGGAAGATAGAGCCAGCCGCCGGATTTTCGGGTGCCAGATCGATGCTTGCGACGCAGGACAGAATTGGCGGGTCGTAAGCGAGAGGCAAAAAGTTAATTGTCGTCATCAAGGGTCCGCAGCGAGCCTGCGGGGCAAATAATAGAAAGATCTGTCCGGCAGATAGTTGAAAAACAAGCGTTCAGTTTACGTCGATGGCGATAATAGGCCAGTTAAAAAGCGCAGACAAATCCCGCGATTGAGGCCCCGGCAAAGCATCAGGGGGAAATCCCGGCCGGGCGGACGGCAGGGACAAATGCCCCGCCATTCACCCATCTCTCTATTTTACATTACATATATTGTAGGAAGTTATTAACCGGGCTTTCCTTCTAAGGAATTCCAGCCTCCTGCGTCCTAAGAGCAAGGCGCAACCGGATCATACGGACCTATTATTGTTCCACATGGAATGTTCCGGAAGCTCAGTTGTAAGAGGAATCCAATTATAAGCATCTTTGCTACCATTAAGCCCGCGCTTCTTCAGGAAATACGTTTGAACGAAGACGGCCTTGCCTTACTTTAACCGGCCTAAAAACTTCCCCATGACTCGAGTCCTGAAACATCTCATTTGCGGCGCTGCAGCATTTTCGCTCGGAATAATCCCCTCTCACGCCTTTCTAGGTGGCCTTAAAAAGCGGAGTGAGGAGAAAAAAGTGCTGAACTCGGATGTCCTTTCTACCCAGGAACAGTCCGCCAGGGCGCTGCTGGTCAAGGCCCAGGGTCAGGAAAGCAGCGGCAAGACACGCCAGGCTCGGGATGCCTACAAGGCGATCACCCGCAGTTATCCGCGAACCGATGCGGCGAGCGAAGCGCAATATCATTACGCCCGGATGCTTGACCTTGAAAAAGACGATAAGAAATCATTCGAAGCCTATCAGGAGTTGGTCACCAATTATCGGAATGCTCCAAATTTCAACGAGGCGATAAAGCGCCAGTATGAAATTGCCGAAAAGCTCCGCACGAGCAACAAAAAGGGATTTCTCGGTGTCGGGGCCTCGATTCAACCGTCGAAATTAATCGAAATGTTCGAACAGATCAGCAAGAGCGCTCCGTTTACAGAATACGCTCCAAAATCTCTTCTCAATATCGGTTATGTCCGGACGGAGCTGGGCGAGACCGAGCCGGCGATCACCACCTTTAAATCGGTGGTGGACCGGTATTCGGAGACTGAGTTCGCAAAAGAGGCTCAGTATCAGATTTTCAAATTGCAGGGGGTGACGGCCGAAAAATCCAACAGTCCGGTCAAAGACAGGGCTCAGGTAGAGGCAGGTCTGGATTTTGTGAACCAGAATCCTGAAGATCAGCGGGCCAACGAGATCAAATCGAACCTTCAGAGCATTGAGGAGCGTTCGATGGAAAAGCTCTACAATACGGGGGTTTTCTACGAAAAGAGCGGAAAACCCGACTCCGCACGGGTTTATTTCCGGGAAGTGGTGAAAAATCCGTCCACCGTTTGGGCCGCAAAAGCGCAGGAGAGGCTGAACGCAATGGACAATATGCCGGTGCCTGTTGAGAAAAAGGCAGGTGTTTTCGGACCAAATCCCCTGAAGAAGGAGAAAGTCGAAATGAGGACTTCGGAAGACGAGGTGGTCCCCCTCCCTGTCGCCGCACCCGCGCAATGACCGAAGACCAGTCTACGGCACTGGCCAGTATCGATGAAATCCTTGATTTTGAAGCTCTCTTAAGGCTTGTTTTTTCATAATTCCCGCCTAGTTTCGAAATCAACGTTTATGGCCCGGATTACTGATTCGGTCATTTCCCGCGGTGGCAATTCATCCTTAAATGAAGTTTTCGATCCATTACTTTCTGGCAGCCGGGCTGTTTAGTCTCTTTTTTTCCGGTTGTGCCGGCTATCAATTTGGCGACGCCAAGTCGGCGAGTCTTTCGAATATCAGGAAGCTGCATGTGCCACCGTTCAAAAACCAAACTCAGGAGCCGCGTCTCTCAAGCCTGGTTACCAACGCGGTCTTGAAAGATCTCCAGGCCGACGGGACCTTTCAGATTTCCACTCGCAGCAGCTGTGATGCGGTTCTCGTCGGAGTGATTAAACAAGTCAATAAGAGCCAGCTGCGCGCGAATCGTAACGATACCCTGCAGTCCCAGGAACTGAGTATCTACCTCACCATTGAGTATCATCTCGCGGATCCCATCACTGGAGCCCGTATTGGTGAGGTTGCCGGCGAGGAGAAAGCAGCGAACTCCAACTGGGGAGACAGCAAAACCGATAATACCGCGTTTACCAATGCGCGTCAGGGGGTTGTTGTTGGAGAAGCGATTCAGTTCCTCGATCCCGCAGTGAGCTTCCAGGTGGGCGAACGTCAGGATCTTGCGATTGCCGCCGAGGACCTCTCGGACAAGCTGGTTTCCCAGTTGGCCAATGGCTGGTAGGAATTCCGGTATCCGTGAATCGTCCCGTCCCTTTGGATCACCTTCACGCCACGAGTTCCTAGCCCACGGTGATCCCGATTGAATCCAAGCATCACAACGGGGATCGTCCAGCTCATCGGAACGCCCATCGGCAATCTTGGGGACATTACTTTTCGGGCCGTGGAATCAATCAGATCCGCACGGGTCGTTGCCTGTGAGGACACACGGCATTCGAGGAATCTCCTCAATCATCTGGGCATTTCCGACAAGGAGTTGGTAGCTCTTCATGACCATAACGAGCAGCAACGCGCGGAGTCCCTGGTGCAGCGGGCGCTCGCCGGTGAGCGGATCGTCTTTCTTTCCGACGCTGGAACTCCCACGATATCCGACCCCGGCTTTCGTCTCGTCAATGCCTGTATCGCCGCCGGAGTTCGTGTCGAGGTTATTCCCGGCCCGTCGGCGGTCGTTACCGCTTTGGCGGGATCAGGATTGCCCTCGGATGCATTCTATTTCGGGGGATTTCTCCCGGTGAAATCAGGACGAAGAGCCCGTGAGATCGGTGAGGCAATTCTTCGCAGGGAGACCTCGATTTATTTTGAATCTCCTCATCGACTCATTCGGACCCTCGCTGCGATATCAGAACTCGATCTCAACCGTGAGGTCTGTGTCGCCCGGGAACTCACCAAAAAGTTCGAAACTTATCACCGTGGTCCCGCAGGCAAACTCCTTGAGGAATTCACGGCCCGACCGCCCAAGGGTGAAATTACCCTGTTGATTCGCGGAAGCGGCAAACGTTCGATGCCCGAAAACGATTGAGACGGAGCCTCGCGGCTCCGTCTCAATCTCATCTCTATCCAAGGGCCCCAAAGGGGCAAATTCTTATTGTTCCCGGCAATCCGGGGCCATTCCTAAAAGATCGGCTTTTTCACCGGATTTAGCGGGCGGGGAAATTTTTCGACCGGAATTCACGACTGCCTGTGGACGGCGGTGGCCCGGTGTCACTACGCTCTGGTAACGACGGGCTTGGTCATACCGTTGCTGGAGTGACCATCCGGAGACAGTCGCCTTTTCAAGGACTTCCGGATTTGCGTTCTCGAAGAAGGTCTTTTTGATATGAAAGGTGTCCCTGCCACCCTGAAATCTGGTATACATGTGTCTGTTTTATTGGCCCCCCGGTAGGACAGAAACGACACGGAGAGTCATCCCACTCAGGCCGCGTTGTTACCGTCGGCCGGGGCGAGCAATGAATCGGGCTCACTGCCAATCACCCCGGTCAGGCATTAATGTTTGTGTTAATAAATTTATCATAATTACCATAATTTTTCAACTTTTAACTTCCCTGCCCATTTGCGTTGTTTTCGACGGAATCCTGCCTGACTCTTTTACCCATCCCCCTTCCCCGCGCTCAGAACGACTTCATCCACTCCATGAAAGCCCCCGTCTCACTTAGCTCCCGGCTGCGCCCGCCTGTTTCCGCAATCACTGCCTATGATTACCCGTCGGCACGACTGTGCGATGAAGCGGGAATTCAGATCATTCTGGTTGGCGACTCTCTCGGTATGGTCGTCGCTGGAAATCCGGACACCACCTCGGTCACGCTCGAGCAAATGATCTACCACACCGCTATGGTTCGTCGGGGCGTCAAAAGCGCCATCGTTGTCTCGGATCTCCCGATAAACACCTATCGAACACCAGCGGAAACGGTGATTAATGGCCAACGGCTTGTCAATGCCGGAGCCGACGCCGTAAAATTGGAAGGATTGACTGAGCAACTTCCCAATGTCGAGGCCCTGGTCTCGGCCGGAATCCAGGTCTGCGCCCACGTTGGAATGTTGCCCCAGAGGGTGGTCGAAGAAGGTGGGTATAAGAAAAAGGGCAAGACTGACGCGGAGGCACAGGATCTTATCAACGCATCCATCGCTCTGGAGAAAGCGGGTGCTTTTGCCATTGTCCTTGAGAGTGTCGTTGCCCAGGTTGCCGCCGAAATCAGCCGGTGCCTCACCATCCCGACCATTGGAATTGGATCAGGATCAGATTGTGACGGCCAAATTCGAGTTCTTCCCGATGTCACCGGCGGCTATCCCTGGTTCGTCCCCCCGTTTGCCCGGGTCTACGGGAATGTTGCGGAAGTCACACGTGAGGCGCTGAAATCCTACATTCATGAAATCGACAACTCATTGATTTAAGAGGAATAAGCCTTGTTTTATACCCGGTTTCATCCTGTCGATTCCGCCAAGCTTAACCTCCCCGGTATAGGTTCACTTTCCCCGAAGAATTCGGCGAGACGGCAAGAGGGTTCCGTCGCCCAAAGTGACCCGACTCCCGGCCTCTCCCGGCCCGTTGATGTCTCAAAAAATCACTTGCACGGCAGCAGCGCGCAGGGCACACTCCGATGTCCCTGAACGCTTTCAGATCGGGAGTTCGCGCCGCCCATCTCCCTCACCCTGTCGGGCGCGAGATCACTCTCATTCGGATTAAGGGGCAATTGTTATCCGGAGTTTACTCCTTCGGGCAACCAACGCTATCCAGAGACTTCCGGATGCGAAAACTCCCGGAGTTTCCATGTTGAATCCCCCACCTACTCACTGATTTTTTGTATAAAGACGCCTTCCGGCTCTCGAAACGTGACCTATTCACAGGCGGTCCGTTTTCCACCACTCTCTCCAGCACGCCACTCACGACTGCCTGCTCAATTGGCAAGATGCCTCACTTTGAGATCGCGCCGTCCATTCTTTACTGATCTTCTTCCGAATTTTCCACGTGATTCCGTTTGTTTAGCCTCCAATGAGTGACTCTGAAATCCCTGAAACCTCTGGCCACTCCGATTCTGAATCGATTCGAGTTTCCGGATCAGAAGATGCTTCCCCGAAAGATGTCCCCGCAAACAGCCCGAAGGTTGCATCTAATCCGGGTCCAGATGGAACGGATACGTTGACCCGCCGGGACGAAGCTCCTCGTGAAAGTCTCGACGGGCCCGCGAGAACAGAAAACAGTCCCCATTCCTCCGGAACCGAGGCGTCCGGAATTGAGGGAGAGAAGCCGCCCGGTCAGGGGAACGAGCCCGGGAGCGGCCGCAATGATGAGCGTGCAACGACCGGTCAGGGAGCGGGTGGGCAATTTAAGAAGAGCCGCAATCACCGGAAGCGCAAGCGCAAGGGTAACCGCGAGAATCCGGTTTCCGAACCCGGCAGCCCGGATTCAGGAGGCGACGCCCCTGAGGACTTTGAAGATGATGCCGACTTTGCCGACGGCGAGGAGGATTCTGAAGGAGGCGGCGACCGTCCCCACAAAACCCGCAAGCAGCGTTACCTTGAGCGCAAGGAGAAGGAACGAGCCCGCGAAGCGGCGGCCCTTGATGCTTCTCCCGCGATTGAGTCAGAGGGAATTGTGGAAATTTCCCCCAAGGGCTTTGGATTCCTGAGGGAAAAGATCCGGGGGTTTCAACAGTCTCCAAAAGATGTTTTTATCACCCCTGAGGTTGTCCGTATCTACGGATTGCGCGATGGACTGATGGTGCGCTGCGTCTCCAAGCAAGGGGTCCGCGGCCCCCAGCTCATTGAGCTGCTTACCATTAATGACAGACCGCCGGAGGAATGTGCGAAGCTTCCCTACTTCGAGGAACTGACCGCCATCAATCCGAATAAAAAACTGACTCTGGAGACGGTATCAACACGGGCGACGACCCGGGTGATTGACTTGATCGCTCCCATCGGACGAGGACAGCGCGGACTGATCGTGGCCCCTCCAAGAACGGGGAAAACGACTCTCCTGCATCACATCGCCGAAGGAATTCTCCACAATTATGACGAAGAGATCCACCTGATGGTTCTTCTCGTAGATGAGCGTCCTGAGGAGGTAACGGATTTTGAACGCTCTTTCCCGAACGTGGAAGTGTTCTCCAGTTCGAATGACAGCGAGGCGAAAGATCACACCCGTATCGCTCTCCTGGCCACCGAAAGAGCTAAACGCCTCGTGGAAGGCGGCCGCCATGTTGTGATGCTGATGGACTCCATTACCCGACTCGCGCGGGCTTTTAACAGCCAGATGCGCGGAGGTAAGCGCGGAACAGCGAGCGGAGGCTTGATCGTCGGTGCCCTGGAGGTTCCCCGTCGTATCTTTGCGGCTGCCCGGAATACGAGGGAGGCAGGTTCTCTCACCATTATCGCCACCGCTCTGATTCAGACGAACAGCAAGGCCGATGAGGCGATCTTTCAGGAGTTCAAGGGAACGGGAAACATGGAACTCGTCCTCGATCGCCAGATAGCGCAGAACTACGTTTATCCGGCTGTCGATATCAATAAGTCGGGAACCCGGCGCGAGGAGCTTCTTCTTCCTCCTCACGTATTGGAGAAAATCTATGTCATCCGGCGTGGCCTCAGCGGGTATAAGCAGGTGGATGCGATGGAATGGCTGCTGAAATGCATGCAGCGTTATCCTTCAAATGCCCAGATGCTGATGGATATCAAGACGACCGCCCTGTCCTGATACGGACATCTCTCCGACATTTTTGCCCTTCTCGCGTTAGCAGTTGCGGCCATGTGGCTTCTCTGCTAAATCATGCTTCCATGAGCGAGTTTGTTGAAGTGACGCGGAGGGGCCTCGGCGGCCGCAGCAAGGATTCCATCGGCGGAGTATTCATCGGTTTTATTCTCGTCGCCGTGGGGGTAATCCTCCTTTTCTGGAATGAAGGACGCGCCGTGAAACGCTACAAGGATCTCAAGGAGGGTTCGGGAGCGGTAATTTCCATCGATTCCGCATCCGTAGACCCGGCCATGGAAGGCCGACTTGTTCATATCACCGGGGAGACTAAAACGCCGACGCCTCTGAAGGATGATCTCTTTGGCATCACGACGTCAGCAATTCGACTGACCCGGAACGCGGAGATGTTTCAGTGGGTGGAGGTCGTCAAAACGGAGGAGAAAACCAAAGTCGGCGGTGGAGTTGAGCAGGTTAAAACCTACAGCTATCGCACGGAGTGGAAGGACCAATTGGTGGACTCCAGCACCTTCAAAGTGACAACCGACTACCGGAATCCCACCGAGATGAAATATCGCTCCAACAGTTCGACGGCGCAGGGGGTAACCGTGGCTGCCTTCAAGTTGCCGGACTTTCTGGTCACCCGGATCGGGGGTGCAAAACCATTTCTCATCGAAGATCTCTCAACCGCGTCCGAAGAGGTCAAGCGTACTGCAAAACTGAATCAGGGCGGAGTTTACTTCGGCGTTAACCCGAATTCACCCTCCGTGGGTGATCAACGGGTCACCTTTCAGGTCGTTGCCAACGGGCCTATCAGTGTGGTGGCGCAGCAGAAGGGAGACACGTTCGCCTCCTACCGGACGGCCACGGGCGGTCAGCTTGACCTGCTCGAGTCTGGCACCGTCTCCGCAGTCGACATGTTTCAGATGGCTCAAGACCGGAACAAATTCCTGACCTGGGCGATTCGGATCGGTGGCTTTATCCTGCTCGGCATGGCCTTCTCCATGATCTTGCGCCCCATCGCCGTCCTTGCCAGTATTCTCCCCTTCCTCGGCAGATTGGTTGAGACGGGCACCACCCTTGTCGCCTTTCTCATCGCGGGCATCCTCTGGACCCTGACCGTCGCGGTCGCCTGGATTTTCTACCGCCCCCTCCTCGGCATCGCCATCCTCATTGTTACCGTCGGACTCTTTATTCTGGTCATCAAGCGTTTGCGCAAGCCGGCGGCCCTCAACCCCGGAAGTCCGCCCCCGCTCACCTGACCGCTTTCCCGGAATTCATGAGTCCCCGCAATCTACTGACTCCGGACGACGGCAGGGAACCCTCGGGAGCATCTCTTCGCGAGGCCCTGCTTGAGAAAGTCAAAGGGAACAGCCGTATCTCGCGTCGTATTTCCTGGTTGCTTGATGAATGCATTCGTATTCCCGGAACCAGCATTCGATTCGGTCTGGACCCCATCCTCGGTTTGGTGCCTTACGGAGGTGAGACCGCCTCGGCCATTATCGGAACTGCTATTCTTGGTGAGGCGGGAAAGAAGGGCATACCGGTGAAGACCCTTGCGCGAATGGGAGGCAATATGCTCCTCAATGCGGGGGTCGGAACAATTCCGGTCGTGGGCGATCTCTTTTCGTTTTGGTTCAAATCGAATACCCGAAACTACCAGTTGCTCAACACCTACCTCGATAGCGAACAGGGTGAAGAACATCAAGGTGGCTGGTGGCCGCTTCTCCTCATTCTCGGAACGGTTGTCACCGTTTTTGCTCTTAACGTCCTCGCCTGGATCGTCATGGGTGGGGTTGTCTACGCTCTTTTGAATTCTCTTTTCCTGCCTTGAGCCTTCCCGGGCGAACGGATGGTCTCATGATGATTCATGGATACGATCTATGTAGAAAACTCCGATTGTGACCATCCCTGCCCCCTGGCAATCCGCAATTATCTCCCGGCCGAAAAAATCTTTGCTCAGAATTCCGGATCGTCACCCGAATCCAGGTGAGCCGCTTCCAACACGGCTCCTTTACCGGTTATCTGCGGCTGAGCCTTCGGAACATGGACACCCCGAGAAGCAGAAAAAGGACATTGGGTAACCAGACGATAATATGGGGGTAAAGCTCTTCTCGATCACCAAGTCCCTGAACCACACTCTGGAGCGCATAGTAACCAACCCCAATTCCCAAACTCATCACGAACCCGGCCCCGCTCTCCCGTCGTTGGGAGGTGATTGCCAATGGAATCCCGATGAGCGCCAAGGTGATACATGAAGTCGAGAAGGCGAATCGCTGACTCAACTCGTTGCGATAAACCTTTCTGAGCTTGGGATCCTCGTTCGGATCCTTGGACCTTTTCAGCAGCGTGCTCATGGGAAGATTTTTCGGGCGTTCCTTGCTCTTGGTTCCGCTTTCCTTGAACATCTCGATGGAAAACCCCGCCGCCGCGGACTCCATAAAAATCGGTTGGGACGATTCCATGAAGTTTCCCCCCTCCGCACCGACCATGAGATTGACGTCTGTCATTTCGAGAACCAGTTCCGGGTCCGCGGCCTCGAGATCCACCAAAACCCGCGCCTCCCGGGCCACGGCGATGGCCTGGGGGACATTATTCTCCATCCGGATGATTTGCAGCCCGCGCAGCAAACCATCCTCCTTCTTCGCATAGATGAGATGTCCCGGCAGTTCGGACATCACCCCTTCCTGCGGAAAGAGGAGGAGCGGTTCGCGTTGCACCAGATTGAAGAGAGAAGCCTTCATTCCCTCCATTTCCGTCTTTGCCGCCGGGGTGATGGAAACATTGATCCACATGCAAAGAGCCGTAAAAAAGATCGCCACCACCCCCACGGGAGCACAAATACGGGACATGCTCAGGCCCGCCATTCGCATGGAAACAAATTCGCTGTCAGCCGAGAGCCTTCCGAAGGTCAGCATGATGGCCGAGAGGAAGGAAAAAGGGATCGCGATACTGAGCGAGATGGGAATGACAAGAACAATGAATTTCAGAATGAAAAACAGACTCAAGTCAGGTCGCTTGGCCAGCTCTTTGAGAATGCTTTGAAAAACGTTACCCAGAATGAGGATAATGATGAGGACCCCTATCGCATAAGCCGAAGCAAGCAGAATCTGTTTGGCGATATAACGGTCCAGTATCTTCATGATACAATCTAGCCCCGGGGGACATAGTCCGAACCCGGCAAAGCCCGCCAATCTCTGCCAGAATCTGATTATCAGCAACCCTGAAGTCATCTCCAGGAGCTTCCCATGCTTTTCCCTCGCAACCCGGTCATCGCTGCCGGGTGAAAGCCTTGACGTCACGCCGGCATACGTTACCCTGTCCTTGTTCTGACAGGGGAGCGCCCGGCGCTGAGATTGCCCTACGGCAAGACCCTTCGAACCTGATGCAGGTAATGCTGCCGCAGGGAGTCAACACATGAAATTTCCTCCCCACCCTACTGCCGCCACGAGTTCAAACCGGAAACCCCGGTCGGAAACACGGGCGGTTTTTTGTTGGACTTGAAAGGCTCTCCCGACTTTTTCCTCTTTCTTTCCATCGCATCTCAATACCGTAATTCCCCTTCCCCCCCCCTCTCCGTTATGACCACTCCTACCGAATCCACCTCCGGCGAACCACGCGCCGTCGCTGATGTCTTCCCGAACAGTCACAAGGTCTACGTCCCCGGCGTGATTCACCCCGACATCCGTGTCCCTTTGCGGGAGATCAGTCTTTCCGAAACCAAACACCCCAATGGCCGTGTTGAGGTCAACGAACCCGTCCGCGTCTACGACACCAGCGGACCCTGGGGGGATGTCAGTTACTCCGGCGATGTCGAGAAAGGTCTCCCCGCCCTGCGCCTGCCGTGGATCCTTGGCCGCGGAGATGTCGCCCCCTACACGGGCCGCGAAGTCAAACCAGAGGACAACGGCTACCTCTCCGCCGAGCACGCCTCACGCCACAACGAGAAAAAGGCCGCCCGCAACCGCCTTCAGGAGTATCCCGGCCTCAAACGCGAACCTCTCCGGGCCTCCGCCGGGCATCCCGTCACGCAGATGTGGTATGCCAAACAGGGCATCATCACCCCCGAGATGGAATACATCGCCATCCGCGAAAATCTCGGACGCCAGGCCGCCTTCGAGGCCGCCACGGATGGCAAAGGCCCCCGTAATTTACTCAATCACCAGCACCCCGGCCAACCGTGGGGCGCGAAGATCCCCGACTTTATTACTCCCGAATTCGTCCGTGACGAGGTCGCCCGCGGCCGCGCCATCATCCCCAACAACGTGAATCACCCCGAGAGCGAGCCCATGATCATCGGGCGCAATTTCCTCGTGAAGATTAACGCCAACATCGGGAACAGTGCCGTCGCCTCGACCATCGCCGAAGAAGTCGAGAAGATGCAGTGGTCCACCCTTTGGGGAGCCGACACCGTCATGGATCTTTCTACCGGGAAAAACATCCACGCCACCCGGGAATGGATCCTGCGGAATTCCCCCGTGCCCATCGGCACCGTGCCCATCTATCAGGCCCTCGAAAAGGTCAACGGACGTGTCGAGGACCTGTGCTGGGAAGTTTTCCGCGACACCCTCGTCGAGCAGGCCGAGCAGGGAGTCGACTACTTCACGATTCACGCCGGCGTCCTCCTCCGTTTCATCCCCTGGACCGCCAAACGCATGACCGGAATCGTCTCGCGTGGAGGCTCGATTCTCGCCAAATGGTGCCTCTATCATCACAAGGAGAACTTCCTCTATACCCACTGGAGCGATATCTGCGACCTCATGGCCGAATACGACGTCGCCTTCTCCATCGGCGACGGTCTCCGCCCCGGCTCTATCGCCGATGCCAACGACGCCGCCCAGTTCGGCGAACTCGAGGTCCAGGGTGAGCTCACCAAAACCGCCTGGGACAAAGGCGTCCAGGTCATGAACGAAGGTCCCGGCCACGTCCCCATGCACCTCATCCAGGAGAACATGGAAAAACAGCTCGAATGGTGCCACGAGGCCCCCTTTTACACCCTCGGTCCTCTCACCACCGACATCGCCCCCGGCTACGACCACATCACCAGCGGAATCGGAGCCGCCATGATCGGCTGGTATGGCTGCGCGATGCTTTGTTACGTCACGCCCAAGGAGCACCTTGGATTGCCCAATCGCGAAGACGTTCGCGACGGGGTCGTCACTTACAAAATCGCTGCCCACGCCGCCGACCTCGCCAAAGGCCACCCGGCCGCGCAGGTCCGCGACAACGCGCTGAGCAAGGCCCGATTTGAGTTCCGCTGGGAGGATCAGTTCAATCTCGGTCTCGACCCGACCAAGGCGAGATCATTCCACGACGAAACGTTGCCACAGGATGGGGCGAAGACCGCCCACTTTTGCTCGATGTGTGGACCGACTTTCTGCTCGATGAAGATCACCGAGGATGTGCGGGAATATGCCGAGAAGCTGGGCTTGGAAGAAGACGAAGCGCTTAAGAAGGGCATGGCCGACAAGGCACGTGAGTTTGCGGATAAGGGGGCGGAGATTTATTCGTGAGAGGGTAGCGGTGGACTTCGATCAGAATGGAGCGCGGGCACTCCTGCCNNGCGGGCAAGAGTGCCCGCGCTCCTTTGGGGATTTCGTTCGCGCCGGTAGGTGCCTCTTGCGAAACGCCTGGATCACCCTCACTCACAATACGTCCACAACCGCAGCACCTTCACTACCCGCGCCTGAGGAAAGACCACATAGACAAGGCGGTGCTGGATGTTAATTCTCCTTGAGTAACCCCCCTTCAGATCCCCCACAAGCGCCCCGAACGGCGGCGGATTTGTGAAGGGATCTTCGCGCAGTAGTTCGAGCAGAACCTTGGCTCGCTCTGCGAGCGGCGTGCCCTTCAGCATCTTCGCATCATTGCGCCTGCTTCGTTTAGACCAGTCCCCAGCTCACGGGTCGATACCTTTCGCGCAGTCTTCGATCGCCTCCGCCATACCCTCCCGGATCGATTCGCGCCATTCCGGACTCGCCTCCCGCGCCGGCCATCGCATACGCTGCCTCATCGACGAAACGCTCCGACCCGCTTCCCATGAGTATCCTCGATCGGTGACAGTTCATTTGTAACGCAAGGTTCAGAGATTAGGTCCCTTCTCCAACCTGCGCCCCGAAAGCCGCAAGATCTGCGGCGCACTCTGCAGAATATCAACGTCGTTCCAGAAGATGAAGTATGGTTTGCTCTCCCTCCTCGTCATTGGTCTTGTCTCCGCGACGGTCTCCGAGGATAAGCCCGCGGCAGCCTACGAACCGACGCATTTTTTCCGCACACAAATTCTGCCCATTCTCAAGACGCGCTGTTTTGAATGCCATTCGGAGGCGGAGGGGCAGGATGATGGCGGACTTGTCCTCGACTCAAAGGCGGGCTGGATAGAGGGTGGAGACCATGGCCCGGCGGTCGTTCCAAAGAACATTGGAAAGAGCCCCCTCATCCGTGCGATCCTCAGTCACGATCCCGGAACAGTGATGCCGCCCGACGATCCCCTGCCCCCCCTTGAAATCGCCCTGCTCCAGACCTGGGTATTGCTCGGGGCTCCGGATCCGAGGGAGTAATTGGGACACAAAGTTCATTTGTCCGATAAGGGTGCTACCTGGAGCTATGACGCTTGACTCTCGTTAGAAGCTATCGCTACGATCACTTCCGTGTATTGACCCGCCTGATTACCCGCTAGGCATTCATCGCCCTATGAACGAAAAACCAGATCCAATTATCTGCGACAAGGATGGTGATTGGGTCGCATCGTTTTGCCGGATCTTCGGGGTATTATCGCTTATCGGTGGAAGTCTGATGTTTTTTTCAGGCATTGGTGGTTTCACTGATGTTTTTTTGAGTTTGGCAGCGGCAGTCATTCTCTTTGTTCTCGCGCACATTACAGACCGCTTGCACGAGATTCGGTCTCAGCTCGGCTATCTCGAGAATCAGTCCGGCGGCCACTCCGAAAGCAAGCCTGATTCGTAAATCCATCCGATCGGAACTTGATTGTGCATCGCTCACGCCAGTAGGATTCAAGTCTTGCTTTAAAGGATTAATGAGACGTACTCTGACCCTCTATTCTTTTGCAGTCTCTATCCTTTCGGGTTTCGCTTCCCTCTTCCTGGCAGGGCTTTCCGAGTCATTTCTCGACTACTGGCGATACAACACCCCGGTTGAGAAAGAACTGCATGCCTTAACCGTTCATGCGCCGAAAATTGCCAGAGCGGCACTGGTCTTTCCCGTCATTCTTCTACTTCCAACCTTGTACTCGTTGCGACAGAACTACGATCCGACAAAACTATTGATTCATGGGATCGGGATCACCGTTATCGTTCAGTGTCTAATCACAGTATTGGTTATCACTGCTGCCTTTATACCTTCGTTTCTCAGGATCACCACGTTTGCGCTTCCCTGAATCTCGGAAACGGTGAATCATTTTCGGAGACTTTATTGTTTATACTCCCCCGCCCCGCAATGATACGCCCCCTCTGTCTCTTTCTTGCCCTGCCCTCTTTGCTGTCGGCAAACCCCGTCTTCAATGTTTGGCCCGATAACAAAATGCCGGGTGAAGCCACTTCGTCTCCCGAAACTGAGGTGCCCAGAAATGACGGTTTTACCCGCATCACGAATGTCAGTCAGCCGACCCTGACTCTTTTCCCGGCGACACGCGCTGACGGAAAGCCGGCCCCCACAGTGATCATTTTCCCCGGCGGGGGCTACAATTATACGGTCGTCGACAAGGAGGGATCTGAAATCGCGATCTGGCTGAATTCGGCGGGGATCACGGCCCTGGTGCTGAAGTATCGCACGCCGAAAAATCGCGAAGGGGCGCTGCAGGACGCGCAGCGATCCATCCGACTCGCCCGCTCGCGGGCCGGGGAATGGGGTATTGATCCCAATCGGATCGGGGTGATGGGCTTTTCAGCGGGTGGTCATGTTGCTGCGCGGGTGAATACACAGTTCGACGCTCCTGCCTACACCTCTGTCGATGAGGTCGATCGGCAAAGTGCCCGGCCCGATTTCACAGTTCTGGTTTACCCGGCCTACCTTGATGACGGCAAGGGCGGGGTCGCCCCCGAATTGAATTTGAAGGCTAAAATTCCCCCCACCCTGATTGTGCATACGGAGGACGACAAGAACCACGTAACCGGCAGCCGGATTTATCATGCCTCTCTCGAGGAAACAAAAGTGGCTCACGAATTCAGACTCTATCCGACAGGCGGTCACGGCTACGGGCTGCATTGCGAAGGAGACGCCCGAATTTGGCCTGACGATGCTCTGAAGTGGCTCGGTCAGATCGGGATGAGGTGAATGGCAAAAATCCGCCCCTCCCCTGCATGCGCCGTTCGCAGGACTTGTCATGGGGCGACTCCATTGCGTAATCTCCTGCCTATGACCTCCCGCCGCCGATTCCTCACTGCCACGTCGCTCCTCGCCGGAGGGCTCGCGGCTGCCACGCCAGAACTCCGCGCTCAATTGAAGCGTGCCGATGTTGATCCGAATTTTGTGGTGAAAAACGGTCGGATCCGCCAGTCCATCATGGGGTGGTGTTTCAAGGACCATTTCAATGCTGTCGAACTTGCACGCCACTGCAAGGCAATCGGCCTGGTCGCCATGGAAGGCATTTCGCCGGAGTTCTACCCCGAGGTGAAAAAACTCGGCCTGGAGATTTCACTCGTCAGTTCACATGGCTTTGCCAAGGGCCCCTGTAACCCCGAGTTTCATGATGAGGTGGTTGCGAAGCTCAAAGAAAGCATCGCCATCGCTGCCGGTGTTGGTTGTAAAAGCGTCATTACGTTCACGGGGATGCGCTTTGACGGCATGGACGATGCGAAGGCGGCGCAAAACTGCGTCGATGTGTGGAAATCCGTGCTACCCGATGCGGAGAAGGCCGGCGTCACCCTCGTTCTTGAGCACCTCAACTCACGCGACAACACCCACCCGATGAAAGGGCACCCGGGCTACTTCGGCGACAACGTCGATTTCTGCGTCGACCTCATCAACCGGGTCGGCTCGCCGAACTTCAAACTACTCTTCGACATCTACCATGTCTCGATCATGAACGGAGACATCATCCGCCGCATCCGCCAGTATAAGGACGTCATTGGCCACTATCACACCGCGGGAAATCCGGGCCGTGCCGAGCTCGACAACACCCAGGAGATCAATTATCCCCCCATCCTTGAAGCAATCCTCGCGACCGGCTATACCGGTTACGTCGCCCAGGAATTCATTCCGACCTGGGACGATCCCATCCTCGCTCTCCGTCAAGCGGCTCAACTCTGCGATATCTGATTCTTTTCACAATCCCAACCCTCGTCACTCATGAATCTTACCCCCGCCACTTCCCGTCGCCGATTCCTCGGCCAAACCGCCGCCGCAATCGCCGCCCCGAGCATCCTGCCATCCGGTCTTTTCAGTCAGGATGCTCCAAGCAAGCGCATCACGATGGGCTTCATCGGCATGGGCAACCGCGGCATCGGGGTAATGGAGGCCTTCCTTAATCATGCCGACGTTCAGGGGGTGGCTGTTTGTGACGTCGACGATCTCCATTTCCGGGTTCAGGGCGAAAAACGGAGCCGCGACTACGGGCGCACCCCGGGTAAACAGGCCGTCGAGAAAGTCTACTCGAAGCGGGCCGAGTCCGGCTCCTGGAAAGGATGTCAGGCCTATGAGGATTTCCGCGAACTGCTCGCCCGCGACGACATTGACGCGGTCATGATCGCAACGCCGGACCACTGGCACGGCATCATCACCATGGAGGCCCTCCGAAGCGGAAAAGACGTCTATTGTGAAAAACCGGTGACCCACAAATACGCCGAAGGCCACGCCATCCACCGCGAGGTCGCGAAACGTCAGGCTATTTTCCAGGTCGGGTCGCAGCAACGCTCAGATGCACTTTTCCAGCAGGCCGTCGAAATTGTGCGCAACGGCCTTATCGGCAAGGTCACCCGGGTCGAAGTCGGGCTGCCCACGGGACATGACCAACCAGAGGGCGACGCGACCGTGAAAACCCCGCCATCGGACCTGAACTACGATCTCTGGTGTGGTCCCTCCGAGATGCTCCCCTATATGGAGGCCCGGCACCACTGGTCGTGGCGTTGGACTCTCACCTACGGAGGTGGCCAGCTCATGGACTGGATCGGGCACCACAACGACATCGCCCATTGGGGGCTCGGGATGGACAAGAGCGGCCCGATTTCAGTTGAGGCGAAAAATTGGATCTTTCCAAAAACCGACGTCTACGATTCGCCGGTCAGCTACGACGTCATCTCGAAATACGAAGGTGGTGTGGAAGTCGTGATGTCCTCACGCAACACGATGGGCACCAAGTGGATAGGTGAGAATGGATGGGTCCACGTGACGCGTGGCAAACTCGAGGCATCAAATCCGGCCTGGGCTGCCGCCGGATTCGTCGCAGGCGAGTGGAAAACCTATAAAACCCCCGGCCATCAGCGCAATTTCATCGACTGCGTCCTCTCCCGCGAGGATACCATCGCCAACGCCGAGACAGCTCACCGGTCCATCACCCCGGGCCACCTCGCCTATCTTTCTCATGAGATCGGAGCGCCCGTGCAATGGGACCCGAAGGATGAGAAAGTCGTCGGAAACGAGGGTGCCGCAAAATCGCTCATGGCCCTGCCCTATCGCGGCGACTGGAAACTTGAGAGCTGAGGAAAGCGGAAATACTAGGATTCCGCCCTGCCGGAGTCCTGCAATAGTCTTTCTTCGGAGTTGAGGTCATCGCGAAGCAGATTGAGCTCATACTCCGTCCGGCGAACTTCGGATTCTGCATCCAGTGTCTGCATGTGCCCCTTTCTCCAGATAAAGTATCCCACGATCATTCCGCAGACGGTAAAGAGGAGGGCACAGGAGAGATAATAGGCTGCGCCTGTGAACTCTCCTGCAGGAAATAGCTTCAGCAGCAGGGTGTCTGTGGCACTCAGTCCTCCGCCCGTTCCTGTTGCTGTTTCGGGCATCTCAATTCACTGTTTCGGCGACGGCGACGGGGATTACCACCAGCTCAACCCTGCGGGCCCGGCCATCTGTAAACCGCCGATCCTGTCCCGCTCCGCGAACCTTGACGACCGACTGAATAACTCCCCGCTCGAGAAGTCGCTCCCTCACCGCATCGGCGCGCCGTGCGCTCAGTACCTCGGCCTGGTCAGGGTTTCCCTCGGCCCCGGCATAACCAATCACCGTCACCTCGGCCTTGCGACCATACTTCCTGATGGCGCGGGCGCATTGATCGATCTTTTCACGCTCCTGTGGGCTGAGCGTGGCAAGCGACTCCTCGAAATACACCGTGAAGTCTTCATCGCCTGTTTTCCCCGTCGCTTCTGTTGATGAAGGGCTCTGGCCCCCGGTTTTATGCGGGGTGTGATGCGTTTTAATTTCACCGAGTTCCTCCAGAGGAATTCCTTCTCCGCCGTGAGAAGGATCAGCCAAAGTGACATGGATGGCACTCGCAAAGTCTCCGGAGTCGTGCTCCGCACTCGATTTCTGGTAGGCGGATAAGTGCCCGTTTTCAGAGGCCAACTCAAGCTCCTCACCAACCTCCCTCAGCTTTTCTTTCAGAAGTTGAATTTCGTTTTCACGGGACGTCCGCTGCATCATGATTCCACTGATCTGATTCTGAAGATTCTGAATTGTCTCGGATCTCTCTTCCAGCTTTTCGCGGATCCGGCCTACCTCGATCATGTGTTGCTGGATCTGCCCTTTCGTTTCCCCATCCATAAGGTCCTGAGGGGAACCGATAAGAAACTGCAGCGAAGCCAGTTCGCCGAGCAATCCCGCCATTTCGCGCTCCTTTTCCTCAAGAGTCCCGGATATCGCCATCGTCCTTTCATCGCTGGCACGAAGAGCCTCTTCCAATTCCGAAATCGCCAGACGGGAGATCTGCTGCTCCTCCCTCGCCTCCTCAAGTTCAGTATTGAGACGGTTCACCCGGCGTTCCAGATCGCCGGCAAGTTCGCGATTCGCGCGGAAGTCATTCTCTATCTCAGCCAATTGGGCCTCCCGCTGGTGCGCAGCCTCTTCGAGCTGGGTAATTCTGCGGGTAGTTTGCTCCAGATCACGGATCGCATCATCCTTTTCCTTCGAAACCAATTGAAGTTGCTCCTGAAGTTGTTGGAGCGATCCCTCGGACTGCTCAAGCTGCCGGGAAAGCACCTCAATTCGCGCATTTGCCGCTTCGAGAGCATTTTCGGCTGTCGCGACGCGCTGGTCGGAAGCAGCAAAATCGGCACCCCGACGGGCGAATTCGGCATCGAGTTGGCTCAGCCGTGATTCGAAATACCTCGCGTTGTTAGTCTTTTCCTCAGCCGTAGCCCGGGCCAGATTCAGTTCATTGTATCGCGCCGAAAGGGCTAACTCGAGGCTGGCGACACGAAGCTTCTGCTCCTCGGCGAAGGCCGTCTTCGCGGTGATTTCCTTCCCAAGGGCACGCGACTCCTCCACCAGTGCCTCCAGTTCCTCTTCCGCTCCAGCGAGAGTATTCTTCAACTGCCTGGTCTGATCGCGCTGCAATCTTAGTTCATTCGACAGATCGTTAACCTCCGCGCTTCGGTCTTCAATGATCGCCTCAAGCTCCTCCATCTGGGCGCGCATTCTCAGGCCCTCGGCCGCCTTTTCGTTGTAAGCGATCCGGACATCACTCAATTCGTGCCTCAGGTCGACGATCCGCGCGTTTAGCGCAGCGTTCTCCGCCTCGACGGGTTCCAAGGTTTCAAGCCTTGCCGTGATCATCTTAATTTCATCAAGCCGGTCCGTCAAAGCGCGTCGAACATCGTAAAGTTCATGTGAGGAATCGTTAAGTTCTGCCTGAAGGGAGATTCTTCGCCGCTTCAACAGATCGACCTCGGCGACTTTCTCACGAAGGTCAGTGACTTCCTCGCTTCTCAGCGTCAATTCCCTGCCGAGAGACTCCACCTCGTTCTTCCTCGCCTCAAGCTCAGTCGTAAGGTCGGCAATCCGGAGGTTGAACTGCTGCTTTTCCTCAAGATGGATCGCTTCGGTGGACTCGTTCCGGCTGGTGAGCTCTGCCATCAGAGTGCCCAACTCCTCTCTCTTGAAGGAGGCAAACTGATCGCGGTAGGCCCGCAGTTCCCGGTTTCGCTCCGACAGCATCGCCTCGAGTTGCCGAATCAGTCCAATCTGGTCAATCGTGGGACCGCTTTCCTGTTGAATCTGGTGTTCGATCGCGGCAGCAAGTTTTACCGGTGCCAGACGCGAATCGTCTGACAGCTTGGACACAGGCGCCTCGATCAGCCTGGCTTCCAGGGATTCCACAAGCTTGAGCTGCTTCTGGTAGCCCGCACGCACCTCGTGAAGCGAGTCGTGCGTGTCGATAAGGTCCTGCTCGAGGTCTCTGATTCGAGCGTGCAATTCTGCTGTGGCTTCATCGCCGGAACCGTCTTTTGGTAAATCGGCGATCGGGGAGCTTGTCGCCATGCTGGCCAGATTTCGCAAACTGGCCACTTCCGCGCGCTCTTTTTCAAGCTCGGCTTCGAGGCGCTTCAATCGCTCAAGGTGCACCGCGCCGACCGCCGAAGTCGCCGGGACCTCTTTACCGGAACCGATTAGTTGGCGGGTCAGGTCGGCGATCGCCTCATCTTTCAAGGCAAGGGTTGTTTCCCATGAATCACGATCTGCTTGCCAACGCGTCCTGAGCTTTTTGAAAAGATCCCTCTGCGAGGCCCCCAGAGCGCTCCACTGGCCGGCCAGATTCAGATTCTCCTCTACTGCGTAGGAAAGACGGCTGGTATATCTACCCCAAACGAACTTGGCCAGGACAAGCCCGATAACAAAGAAAGTGATCGCGGCCAATCCGACGGGAAGCCAATTTTTGAGAAGGAAAAAGGAAAGGTCGTGCATTGTAAAGGTGTCTTTGGGGGAAGGGCCGGGGTCTTATTCTCCGCCAAGCGCCAGCTCAGATTTAATTCTGGAGATCTCGTCGCTTGTCTTTTCATAGTCTGCGAAAGCAACCCGGTTGCCTCCTTCGACCTTTTCTAGAAATTTACGTGTATTCTTCCAAATAATCCAGCCAATGAAGAGGCCGGCGAGGAGACAGATGAGTCCCCCGGCTACGAGGGTAATGCTCCAGTCGATCAGGAAGGTCTCGACGGAAGGGGTAAGTGAAAAACTCATCGTGAACTTAGTTGGTCTGTTTACTCGTGGAATTCAGTTCGCTATTCTGATGCCGGCTTCAAGGACACTTCCACTCTCCTGGCCTTTCCCCTTTCGCTCCGGGACATCTGCGAGACATCTTCGACCTTGGAATCGAGTTCCATCGAGGATTCTTCGATTTTGAGTCTGACCAACTCCTCCATCACGGACTTGGCGCGACGCAGACTCAACTCGCGATTGGTCTCCTGATTGCCGACATTGTCCGCAAAACCGGTGATGACAAGGTCGAGCTCGGCCTCTGTCTTTTTCAATATCTCTGCAATCGAGGCGACTTTTGTCTTTTCCTCACTTTTCAGCACATCGCTGCTGGCATCAAAGTAGACCGAGAGCGGTTTAAGTGATTCGCCAAGTTGGGTTCTGGCTTCGGGAAGCAAGGCCGGCTTGGGAAAGGGCTGGTCCGCGTGGACAAAGAGATTGTTAATGTGGATCGTCGACGGGAGCATATTAACAGCCAGATTTTGAAGAATCTGTTTGTCGGATAAAGCAAGAGTCCTGCCCTCCATCACCAATTGACCGCCGTCGATGGAAATAGTCGCCGAACTGCTGCGGCTGATCACTTCGACCAGAAACTCGGGAAGACCTGAAAACCACTCGGTTCCCGGGGCTGCCGGTAGCGCGGCGATTTCATTCTTCACTGATACATTCGGGTGGGCTTTGCCAATCTTCTCCTCCAACTGCAGCAGGAGTTCCTTGCCGGGAAGTGTCCCCTTTAAGGCAATCATTCCCCCCTCGAATACCGCAGTGCATTGGACCGCTTCAATCTGACTGCCACCGCCAGTCCCGACCGAGATGTCGGCGAGAACCTCAAGCTTCCTTTCACCTTCCGGAATCGCGGGAAGGCCAGCCATGATTGCCTCCAGATCCGCCTGCTTTGCTGCATTCCCGTGGAGGCGGATCTGGGAATCACTGAATTCAGCCGTCATTTCCCCGCTCAGTTTTGAAAGCAGCAGGGGGATGAGCGATGGAAGACTACCCTGCCACGATGCTCTGGAGCAGTCCCCGGCCACTGAGATTCGGTCGGAAACAGAAACCTCAGAATCCGAGGCTTTGATAGCAACCATAATCGCAGCCTTGTCCGACTCTTCGGGTAAAATGCCCGTCAGGGTAATTCCGAAACGATTTCGGGTCAGTTTCAGCTCGGAAGACCGCAGAAATACGTCGGGCAGTTCCACTTTGATCTCACTCACCGGTGGCACGTCGGTAATGCGCCTCGCGAGGTCGAGAATGCCATTCTTGATCCCGTCGTTCGGAACCGTGCCCGTTAACTTCAGGGTGTTCTCCTCGAGGCTGATTTCGGCGGCCGTGGAATGAGTCAGCAAGGTCGATGAGAGCGATGAAAATTCCGCCATCTTCGGAAACGGGCGATGGCGGGGATCCAGGGTGATCAGGTTTTCGACGGCTCGCACTCCCGTCAGCGGGTGCAAACGGGAACCCAACATCACTTTGCCGGACTCTTCATTCTCAGAAAGGACTCCCTCGACTTTGACACGATCACTCCCTTCGCTTCGCGTGACGCGTATCCAGGGGGTCAGCGTCGGACGAATCGTCAGCCCGGTATCGACCACTTCGGGCCAATGGGCAGCAGGAATCCCTTTTTTCAAAATCCCGATTACTTCCGACTTCTCCTCAGTGCTGTCCACATAGCCGGAGACAACCGCGGTGTTGTGATCGAACTCGACCTCCACCCCTTCAAAACCGGATTCGTGAAGCAACCGGGATGCCCGCTCATGCAACTCCGCTTCAACATTTCCGCGGAGGAAATACTTGGATGAGAGCGTAAAGCCGCCTACCGCTAAAAAGAAGAAAATGGCGATGCCGACAAATCTCATTCAAGAAGATAAATTCAATGCGTGACCTTATTCAATTTTTGCGAAGTTCTCAACCCTCAACTCGCAATTTTAAAAACTCTGTCGTTCAGAAATCAGTATTTATTAATATTCTATCTATTCTAAATAAACCGACTAATTTGAAGGCAAGATCGGAAAATTGAGGGTGCCCGCCCCGGCAAGGATCCCAGAGGCTCACTCTAAACCGGAATTGGCGGAAATTCTCCGCAAAAAAGCCCGCCTCCGTTTCCGGAAGCGGGCTCTAAATTGCTAGGGCAGTTGCTTAAACTCCGGCTTATTCAGCCTTGTTCAGCTCGGCGGCGGCTTCAATTCCGCGCTCGGCCATGGCAGCCTTGCGGCTCAGCTTGACGCGTCCGCGTTCATCGACACCGATACACTTGGCGTAAACCATGTCGCCAACCTTGACCACATCAGTGACCTCGTTGACCCGGAAGTCAGCGAGTTCGGAGATGTGGACCATGCCGTCTTTGCCGGGAAGGACTTCGACGAAAGCGCCGAAGTTGGTCGTGCTGACCACCTTGCCGTAGTAGGTCGCGCCCACCTCGATCTCAGCCGTCGTGCGGCGAACGAGTTCGATGGCACGATTAAGGGCCTCCTGATGAGCCGCGTAGATGCTCACCGTGCCATCATCAGAGATGTTGATGTCGGCGCC
The DNA here is from genome assembly GCA_002344215.1 of Akkermansiaceae bacterium UBA2381. Lineage (GTDB taxonomy): Bacteria > Verrucomicrobiota > Verrucomicrobiia > Verrucomicrobiales > DEV007 > Arctic95D-9. The sequence goes on along the minus strand of DDSV01000005.1, from coordinate 33,476 downwards.
TGTCTCGGCCTGAATGCCTTTGATATTCTTACCGCCGGGGCCAATGAGTTCACCGATCTTCTGAGGATCGATCTTGATCGTCTCGATACGGGGAGCGTGCTGGCTAAGTGCCTTCGGAGCGGAGATGATATTGTTCATCACCTCAAGAACCTGGAAACGACCCTTCGTGGCTTTGTCGACGCCTTCGAGGAGGATGTCGAGGGAAAGACCGGCGAGTTTGAGGTCGAGCTGGTAGCCTGTAACCCCTTCGCTGGTTCCGCAAAGTTTGAAGTCCATGTCACCCATGAAGTCTTCGTTACCGATGATGTCGATCATCGTGACGTAGCGGTTGAGGTTGTCGCCTTCAAACTCGGTCACAAGGCCGCAGGAGATACCTGCGACGGGGCGGATGAGCGGGACCCCTGCATCGAGAAGGGCCATAACACCCGAACAGACCGAGGCCATCGAGGTGGAGCCGTTCGACTCCATCACTTCGCTGGAGACACGGATCGCATAAGGGAAATCGGCTTCGGCAGGGATGACCGGCTCGATCGACTTCTCGGCGAGCGCGCCGTGACCGATCTCGCGGCGGTTCATGCCACCCATACGGCCGGTTTCACCGACGGAGAAGGGCGGAAAGTTGTAGTGGAGAATGAAACGCTTCGAGTCTTCACCACCAGCGTAGTTGTCGAAATACTGTCTCTCATCAGCAGGAGCCAGCGTCGTGATCGCCAGTGCCTGGGTTTCCCCGCGAGCGAAGAGAGCGGAACCATGGGTTCTCGGGAGAACTGAGATTTCACCTGAAAGAGGGCGGATCGTGTTGATGTCCCGACCGTCGCAGCGCTGTCCCTTGTCGAGAATGCTGATGCGGAATGCCTTCTTCTGAAGATAATCGAAGGCCTGGGAGATCGCGAAATCGCCGGCGTCGGGATATTTCTCAAGAATCTTCGCGGAGACTTCCTTACGGAGAGCGGAGACAGCAGCACCACGCTCAATCTTGGAAGCCTTGTAAAGAGCGTCTTCGATGCGGTCACCGGCGACTTCGTAGGCGACTTCGAGGAGTTCGTCCTGCACTTCCATCAGGGCGACGGTGCGCTTCGGCTTGCCGGCGCGGCGGGCAAGATCTTCCTGCGCGTCGAGGAGAGGCTGGATCGCCTTTTGTGCGAAGATGAGGGCATCCTTGAACTTGGCGTCGGGCACTTCTTTGGCGCCGCCTTCGATCATGATGACCTTGTCGCGGAGTCCGACGTAAACGAGGTCGAGAGTGCTCTCTTCGCGCTGATCGAAGGTCGGGTTGACAACAAATTCATCGCCAATCAGGCCGATACGCACTGCGCCGATAGGGCCGGCGAAAGGAATGTCAGAGACGCAAAGCGCGGCGGAGGCCCCGTTGATGCTGAGAATATCGGCATCATTGACACCGTCGGCACTGAGAAGCAGGGCGACGATCTGGGTGTCGTAAAGATACCCCTTGGGGAAAAGAGGGCGGAGGGGACGGTCCGTCATCCGGCAGGTGAGAATCTCTTTCTCGGTCGGACGGCCTTCACGTTTGAAGTAACCACCCGGAAACCGACCGGCGGCGGCTGCTTTTTCCTTGTATTCGACTGAGAGTGGGAACCAGTCCTGCCCTTCCTTCACCTTCGTCTGGGAGACGGCGGTCACGATGACCACGGTTTCGCCGACCTGAACGGTTACGGCACCATCGGCAAGCTTGCCCATCTTGCCGGTTTCAATCGTCATTTCCTGCGTGCCGACCTGGCACGTGATTTTTTCTATGCTCATATGTTTCTTACTGTTAAAAATTTACTGCAATCGCAGGGCCCACCGGGGGTGTGGTGTGCTGCCAGAGTCAATGTGAGCCGCTCGAGCGGAGCGGGAGCACAAGTGCGGCAGATTACCGCATGCGATCCTCTAAAACGGGAAAGCGCCGGTGTTACCCGACGCTTTCAACCAAAATTCTATCGACGCAAGCCGAGAGTCGAGAGCACTTTCTGATAGCGCTCCGGATCCGTACGGGCAAGGTAATCGAGAAGTTTCCGACGACGGGCGACCATGCGGAGCAGTCCGCGGCGCGAAGAGGCGTCTTTCTTATTGGCCGTCAGGTGCTCGGTCAAATGGCTGATACGACCAGTCAGGAGCGAGACTTGAACGTCTGCGCTTCCGGTGTCGCGGGCATGGAGTTGAAGTTCCACGGTATTGTTGCTTAATTCACTCATTTCAATATCAAACTTGGCATCACCCTGATGCCGACTTAGCGTCTATTTCTCAGGGGCGGAACGAAATCACATTTCATTGCGGATGCAATGGAAAAGATGCCATAAATGTCAGTTTTCCAGTAGAAACCCGACTCTTTTCTCTCCTTCCTTCGTAGTATCTGATAGATGGAAATCGACGATTTCACTTTTCCAGGAAGCGTTCCGGTCATGGTACTCGGGGGGGCCACGCTCTTTCCGCATGGTTACATGCCGCTTTTCATCTTCGAAAACCGCTACCGGGAGATGCTGAACTACAGCCTGGAGCGTGACCGGATGTTCTGCATCGGGCACGCCCGGCCGGGAATTGACACCGAGACCTCAGCCGATCCGGTGTATCGAATCACCACCGTGGGTATGGTTCGCGCCTGTGTCACCCATCCCGACGGAACCTCACACCTCATGCTATCCGGGATTCAACGGGCGGAGATCATCGGTTGGGAACAACATGCCCCCTTTCGTATTGCCAGTATCATTCCCCGTCCCTGCTATATCGCCGATGTGGACGCCTCGGCGGCGGCGGCTCTGGAACTGGTCGACCTCAGCGGTCGCCTCTGCGGCGCGGGACGCCCCATCTCGGATCAGTTGCGGGAGCATCTCCGCTGCGTCAAAGATCCAACCGCAATCTCCGATGTGGTGGGACAAAGTTTTCTCAACCACCCCGCAGACCGGCAGAAATTGCTCGAAATGAGCAACGTCAATGAGCGCCTCGAGTTTCTCGTCGGTCATCTTAGCCATCTTCTCGCCAGTGGCGGGGGCAAGTAGATTGATTGAAGCAGGCCGTTCAGCTGAGGATGCGGCCCGATTTTCTGAGTTCTGAAACCATCTCGTCGAGCACCGCGAGGCCGAAGGAGATCTTCTTGAAGAAGCTTTTGTTGTGATGGACCACGACGAAGCGTTCGTGCTTTGACCAATAATGGCGAAGTCGGGAGTCAATTTCCACCGCCTCGGTGAGAGATTCGTGTCGTACCGGATTGCCTCCTTCGATCCCCAGGCCACCCACGGCGGCGCTTTCAAAAAAGATCACCCCGTCGTATCGCGAGAGCTCATCCTCCAGGGTCGTTCCGAGTGAGTTAAAGAAATCCCCGTTCTGCTCGGGCCAATAGGCCGCCCCGTCGATGGTTCCCCGGTCACAAAGGAGAATACGGTCCGGATAACGGGCCGCCTGAATGTCCTCAAGATTTCTCTGCACGTGGTAAATCGCCAACTGTGCGGACCTGACCGCGTCGAGCTCGGGATATCTGGGAAAACCTCCCGTAAACATCATCGTGGCCGCTTCCGGAACGATCACCACCCCGTCGCCCATCTCGCGGCGGAACAGGTCCACTGCCGTCGTCTTACCGCCACCGGGTCCGCCGGTGAGCGCAATGCGACATCGATGATGGGCCGGATTCGAGCCTGATTGGGAGCGGGGTGTTTTCATGTTTCTGCTTAGGTTACCTTCAATTCCGGTGAATTTGCGATCAATGAATGGCGCGGCATTCAATCAGCGGCTAAAAAGCGGCCCGCCTTCATTCTCCTCTCCTTTGATCAGGACTTCGAGCACATCGGAGAGAGTATGGAGAGCATTGCCCTCAAGTTCGTTTCCGATGTAAAGGTAGGTTCGTTGACTGCCGCTTCCATGAATGGCATGTCGCAGGATGCGCTCCATGGAGTCCCGGGCTTCCGGGTCGATCTCCTTCAGATGGTGAAAGGGCTCGAATTGTTCCTGGGCCCGCTCATGACTCCGACCGGGAGACAGGAGATAGCGGGCCACCACGAAAGGATTGTCCTCCAGGGGGTGAAGGGTCATCTGTTCAAGGATGGGCGGCATCCGCGTCCACTGGTTGTAGACATGGGCAACACGGTGCTTTTTCAGGACGGCAAAATACTCGGGATGCAGCCAGTTCTGATTCCGGATCTCTACCGCATAGTTCCATCCGCGGGGAGCTTCTGAAAAGAAGCGATCCAATGCCTCAACAAAATCCCGCCCATGTTCATAGTCACCCGGGTGAAAGTGGGAGAACTCAAACACCAGCACACCGACTTGCTCCTTAATCGGTTCCAATCGACGCAGGAAGCCCATTTCGAGTAAATCGGCGCTAAGAAAATATTCATTCAGCTTTCCGGCCCGATCACCGAAACCAGGGAGATTCGGAAAGGTCCGGATGGTGATGTCGTCCGGAACCTTGAACGAAAAAACAAAGTGATCAGGCACCTGGGCAACGAGGCCTTCGATGAACTTCTTCCGAGGCAGAGCGTAATAGGTCGCATCGACACAGACCGAAGAGAAGGTCTCCGCATACTCCTCAAGGCAATGGTCGGAGAAACGCTTTTTCGAGAAGTGGGTGCCCCAGAGGTAGCGCTCCTCATCGTAGAGTAATCCGCACCATCCCTCATACCGCCACGACGAGGTTCCGAGGGCGACCTGATATCGATCAAAAAGGCGCCGGGTGATTTCGGAAATCCGGGAACGTTCAAATAGCATCTCTCCTCCCCCTACATCCGGCCGTCTGGAAATCAACCTGACCGCACCGCCTCTCGTTGTTTCGAACAATCACGCCATGATCCCCTTTACCACTTCACCGTAAACATCGGTGAGCCTGAAATCCCGGCCGGCATACCGATACGTGAGCTTCATATGATCGAGTCCGAGCAGGTGCAGCATCGTCGCATGGAGATCATGCATGTGGACCTTGTCCTTCACGGCGAAATAGCCGAACTCATCCGTTTCACCATAGGCCAGACCTCCTTTAACACCGCCTCCGGCCAACCACATCGTGAAGCCCTGGGGATTGTGATCCCGTCCGTCGGTCCCCTGGGCGATCGGGGTGCGACCGAACTCGCCACCCCACACCACGAGGGTGTCTTCGAGGAGCCCCCTCTGTTTGAGATCGGTGAGGAGACCTGCAATCGGTTTATCCACTGCGAGGGCGTTCTTTTCGTGATTCTTTTTCAGCCCACCGTGTTGATCCCAGACATTCGGGGTCGACACCTGCAGATACCGGACCCCCGCTTCAGCAAAACGGCGGGCGAGGAGACACTGGCGACCAAAATTATCCGTCGCCTCGGTCCCGATTCCATAGAGCGCTCGAATGTGCTCAGGCTCATCCTCGATCCCGATGACCGGGGGAGCCGCCGACTGCATGCGATAGGCCAGTTCCATGGAGGCGATCATGCCCTCAACCGGTGCGTGACCGGTCCTCCCGAGGTGTTCGCGGTTCATCATCTGGAGGAATTCCAGTTTCCGCTGCTGCAGAGAAGCGGGTGCGGTGGAGGCAAGATAGCGAAAATTCGCCTTGGCATCGAGTTTGCCATTCTGGCCGATCGTCGTTGCCTGATGGGCGGCCGGCAGGAAGGCGGTTCCGTAGTTCCGCGGCCCTCCATGAGACGCCGATGGGCTGATGCTGATAAATCCCGGAAGGTCCTGATTCTCGGATCCAAGCCCGTAGCTGACCCATGACCCGACCGAAGGCCGCACGAAGTTATCCGTCCCGGTGTGGAGCATACAGACCGCCTGTCCATGGGACTGGCCGGTGCTCTGCATGGATCGCACGACGCAGAGGTCATCGGCATGTTTGGCGACTTCGGGAAAAAGGTCGCTGACCCAGAGGCCGGATCCGCCATACTGATTGAAGCTCCAGGGAGACTGCATCAGTTTTGCCTGACTCGTCGCACTCGGGTCGAGGTTCTTGGCCGGAGCAAAGGGCAGCTTTTGTCCGTCACGACGCTGCAACTCGGGTTTGTAATCGAAGGTGTCCACCTGGGACGGTCCTCCGTGCATAAAGAGAAAGATGACCCGTTTTGCCCGAGGTGTGTGGTGAAAGGCGTTACCCGTCGCCGCCTGAGCCATTCCCGAGAAGGCGAGTGAGCCGAAACCGCAGGCAGCTGACTTCAGAACATCACGCCGTGACCAGTTTTCTTTTTGGGTAAAAACGTTACTCATCCTATTCCAGATAAAGAAATTCACTCGACGCAAGAAGTAGGTGAGCAAGGTGCCCATTTGCCTCTTCGAGATCCTTCGGTTCCTCGGATCCTCCGCTGAGGTCGGCGATCAGTCCGAGGGCCCGTTCCCTCTCAACCGGGTTGGGTGTTCGACCCAGGAGGGTTCGGTAGAGCCAATCAACCTCAGTTCCCGGAAGACCTCCCTGCCCTGCCGCGAGGCGTCCGATGTCCATCGCCTGGGCCTGGAGAAACTCGCTGTTGAGAAGGTAAAGCGCCTGCGTCGGGACGGTCGTCTCAATCCGCTGTCCGGAGACAAAGTCCGGATTGGCTCCGTCAAAGAGGGTCAATTCGGTGGAGGGATTATTCCGGGCAACCGGAAGATATACCGTCCGTTTTCGGTCTTTGCTGAAAGACAGAGGATTATCGAGATCGATACCGATGGCGGTCGCCGTGGCCGTTCCCGGCGTCCGGTCGAGTTGCCCGGAGAGGAAGAGAACGCTGTCGCGCATCTCCTCGGCGGTGAGACGACGACGGTTTTGCCGACCGAAGAACCGGTTCGCGGGATCGGCTTCCGCAAGCTCCTCCTCAGCCGAAGCACTGAGTCGGTAAGTGTGGCTTAGAACCAACTCGCGAATGAGGGATTTGAATGAGCCTCCTCCCTCCCGGAAGGTCGCTGCCAGGTAGTCGAGTAGTTCAGGATGGGTTGGACCGGACCCGAGTCGGCCGAAATTGTCGACAGTCTCCACGATTCCACGACCAAAAAGATGTGCCCAGATCCGGTTCACGACAACCCGGTCTAGAAGTCCATTATCACGACTCGTGAGCCAACCCGCCAGTTCGAGTCGTCCGCTTCTCTGATCAGGGATTCCGGATTCTTCGCCGGAAACAACAATCTTGGGGAATCCCCTTGGAACGAGCGGCCCCAACTGCGCGACTTCTCCCCTCACCCTCAAATTGACATCAAAAGGCTCTTTGGCGTCCCTCGGTGCCATCGCCAGTTCCTCGCCTTTCAATTCTTCGATGAGCCGGTCGAGTTCCTTTTTCAACTCACCTTCGCTCATGCGGAACAGCGGATCGGATTCCGTGCCGCCAGCTGAGGCCAGTTGGGTTTTCTCGCGGTCGATATCGCCCACCGCAATGAACTGAACCGCATCGACAATCACATAGCCCCCTTCGGTGCCTCCTGTTTCCACCGTCACCGCGCAGTTCCCGCCCTTTTCAAAACGAAACTGTCCCACCGGCTGAAAAAGTCCCGCGACCTGCGGAGTCCTGGTCTGATCGAGATAGACCACTTCGGCCCCTGCCTCTCCTGTGATCCGAATCGGGACCCTGGAGGCACGATTGGCCTGAGCTGAATAGGCGACTCTGACCTCGTAAAGACCGGTCTCGGGAACACTGCCGCGAAAGACGGCCTTACGCTCGCCCTTTCCCTTTTGATCGTCATGGATGTAGCCATCACCGAAACGGCTCGGGGAAAGCGTCGATGACTTCCATTCTCCCACCAGTTCCGCGTCAGTCTCGTCATAGATGACTCCGGCGAGAGGGAGATCCCCGAGGGCCATTTTGCCTCCCGCCTTTTTCATGTAACTCTTCTCGACGGTGAGCCTCATCGCCAGCTCAAGGCGGTCGACGCGCTTTTTCAGTTCGGGATCGACTCCGCCGGCAAGCGGAAGCGGCTGCTCGATCCAACTCGCAACGTTGACGCATCCGTTCCGGGTACCGGTGACAATTTCGGTGGAACGGAAAATGCCGGCGACCGCGTAGTAGTCCTCCTGTGAAACGGGATCGAACTTGTGGTCATGACAACGCGCGCACCCCATCGTGAGGCCGAGAAAAGCGCGCCCCAGGGTGTCGATCTGCTCATCCACGGTATCGAGCCAGAGTTTCTCCTTGTCCCGTTCCGTCAACATTTTCGGACCGAGTGAGAGAAAGGTGGAGGCAATGAGACGCTCGCGCCGCTGCTCATGATTTTCCGCCTTCATCAGATCCCCGGCGACCTGCTCGCGAATAAACTCGTAGTAGGGTTTATCACGGTTAAAGGCATCGATAACGTAGTTCCGGTAGCGCCAGGCCTGATAGAAAGTGTAATTGCGGTCCCCTCCGTTCGAATCGGCGTAGCGGGCCACATCCAGCCAGTGGCGTCCCCATTTTTCCCCGAAGGAGGGCCGGTCGAGCAGTTCATTGACGATCCTTTCGAATGCTTCGGGTGAGGGATCGGCCTCAAACGCATCCATCTCGGCCACCGTCGGCGGAAGACCGCTTAGATCATAGTGAACCCGTCTAAGGAGTGACGCCGGGTTGGCCTCGGCAGCGGGAGCGAGCTTCTCCGATTCAAGGCCGGCGAGCACAAAACGGTCGGTTGCTTTCTTCGGCCATGAGGTGTCTTTCACCTCCGGGAGCGAAGGTTTGGACACTGGCCGGAAAGCCCATTCCTTTCGCGCCGCCTCATAATTGATGGGTTCTTTCCTGACACCCGTGCCCATCGCAGCATCCCGGGGATCAGGTGCCCCGATCGCGACCCATTTCTCCAAAACCCCGATTTCCTCGGAACTCAGCTTCGACTTGGGCGGCATCTGCAGGTCCGGATCGCCATAACGCACTGAATGAATGAGCAAACTCTTCTCCGGATCGCCCGGGATGATCGCCGGTCCGCCGTCGCCACCCAGTTCCCAGGCGCTTCTCCGATCCAACCACAGTCCCCCCTTGCGCTTATCCGACTCCTCGGAATGGCACTCGTGGCAGTGTTTCACGAGGATCGGCCGAACCTGATTTTCAAAGAAGGCAAGATCCTCCGTGGCAATGAGCGGCGTAATCGCCAGATTGAAAGCAGCACCGGCGGCGATGGAGAAACGGAATGACATTACAAAGGAACAAGTCAGAGTATGTCGGAGATTGGACAGTGACGGGATAGCGCATTAGCGCCAGACAGGACTTATTGGAAGTCGCTGAGTCGCCCATCGATTCACCGTAATGCGGTTTGACCCGATGATTATACTGGGCCTGACTGCGACTCACCATTTCCCATCGAACCGAACCCCGATCACCCAGTTGTTGTCTACGAGGCCCCATGGCTCGCCGGTTTGCGTGCGGCCCGGGCGAATCTACTTCCCGGGCTTATTGTTCAAGGGGTGATGTTGGCATTGGTATTCGGTTACTATTGGCTCCCTGGAACTCGGGATTTCCTTGACCAGCTTGCGACCCTCAAGTCCCGCTGGGGATACTGTTTCTCCGCCGGTTCCGCGATCATCGCCGGGGCGATCATACCGGAAATACTTCGCATTCTCGTGTTCCAAAAGGGGCGTCCTCGTCGCGAAAACTTCAGCCACTTCCTCTTTGCCACCTGTTACTGGGGATACGGAGGGATGCAGGTCGACTTCCTCTACCGCATGCAGTCGGTCTGGTTCGGATCCGATCCGGATTTCGCGATTGTAATCAAGAAAGTGCTTGTGGACCAGTTCCTGTACTGCCCTCTGCTCGCCGCTCCGCAGGCGGTCATTCTCTACGATTGGAAACGGCTCGGGTTTTCGTTGAAAGCCCTGCCGGGACTCTTCACTGCGGAATATTACCGCCGGGCCGTTGTTCCAACCTTGTTTGCAACCTGGGGGGTTTGGATTCCGATCGTGGCCGCACTTTACTCCCTCCCCGCCCTCCTCCAGATTCCGCTCTTCTCCCTTGCCCTCTCCCTCTGGGTGATGATTTTTACGTGGATGAGTGAACAACGGGGTTACTCGCCCGAATCCTCCTGAAAGACCGAAGCCGGAAACGGGCATTTTATCTGTCCAAAGCGCCGGGCTTGCGACTTATTCGAGTAAAGCCATGAAGATCGAGCCGAATCCAGATGCCGAGGGAGACCGCACCGAAGCTTTTCTCAGGCTGCTCACTGAACACGAACGTCGCCTCGCGATCTATGTGACCGGTCTGGTCGCCTGCCCACAGGATTCCCAGGATGTTCTGCAGGAGGGCAAGATTGTGATGTGGCGCCAGTTTCATCAATTCGAACTCGGAACAAATTTCGCCGCCTGGGCACGAAAGATACTATTCTACCAGATTCTGGCCTTTCGCCGCCGCTCGAAACGTGTCCAAACTGAAGTGCTGAGCGAACGGATCCTTGAGGTGCTGAACGAGGAATCGGAGAGTGCGATCCGTGAGCAGCGCTGGGAGAAGCGGGAAAAGGCGCTTCAGGCATGTGTCACCAAACTCTCCGGGGAACACCGTGAAATCCTCGAACTGCGCTACCGGGACGAGGCTTCAATCGAAGGAATATCCCGCCGCACCGAACGAACCGAAGGCGCGGTCTATCGCCTGCTCAGCCGGCTCCGGAAAAATCTCTACGAATGTGTCGAAAAAGAACTCAGTCAGGCATGAACAAACAGGACCAGGATCATCTTCTCGAACTCGCGCACGGGTATATCGAGCGTTCCCTCAGCCCGGCGCAGTTGGCGGAACTGGAGACACTTCTTTCGGAGAATGCGGAGGCCCGGCGTATCTACGTGGATTTCCTGCACGACCATGCCTCTCTTCACTGGGAGCAAATCGGCGAGGAAGGTCAGCTGGATGAAATAGCCGACCTCTCCGATTACCGATCCTCCCGTCTCCCTTCCCTCTGGCAGGCCTTTGCCGCGGCAGCGGTCATTTCGCTCCTTGGTCTGGTTCTCCTGAATCCGAGAGAGAAATCACCCGCCTTTGCCACGATGGTCAGAACCGAGTCAGCCCGATGGGAGAGCGGAACACTTCCGACGGCAGAAGGTGCCCGGCTCGGAGCCGGTGAGGTAAATCTAGTCCGGGGTCTTGCGACGATCTCCTTCGACTCAGGCGCTGAAGTCATCCTCGAAGCCCCGGCGCGCCTCGCCCTCGTTGATGCGATGAACTGCATCCTTACCAGTGGAACCGCCGTCGCGGAGGTCGCCGAATCCGCTCAGGGATTTACGATCAAGACGCCGAGCGCCCGAGTGATCGACCATGGGACGCGCTTTGCAGTCAACGTACACCCCTCAAGCGGAGCGACCCAGACCCAGGTCTTTGAGGGGCTCGTCGAAGTCGAACTCGAGAGCCGCAGCGAACGCATCGAACTCCGCAGCGGGCAGAGAAGTCTCGTGGAGGGGAAAGAAATCGGGCAAATCAGTGAGGGGCTGGAGGAAGGGACCTGGTCACTTTCTGAAGCGACCCCTTCGAGAAACGACCTTTCGGTGAGGACTATAACGACCGGAGACCCCGGGGGCGCGGATGCCTATGTGTGGGCGGGCAAGCCGAATGATCATCTCTCGGACACGCTCCTCCTCCTGAAAAACGGCCTGGGACCGGGAGCACCTCACCGAAAAGCCTATCTGCGTTTTGAGCTGGGCGGAATCACACCCGGCAAAATCGGATCGGCGGAACTCAAACTGCGATTCGCCGCGACCGGATGGGGACTCGCCTCTCATCTGGGTGATTCAACATTCATTGTCTATGGCATCATTGATGATTCCCTTGATGAATGGAACCCCGACCACCTCGATTGGGCAAACGCTCCCGCAAACGGGGTCGAGAGCGGGACCGCGGTGGATAACACCAAAGTGATCCAGTTGGGAACCTTTCTCGTCCCTCGCGGGATCCAGGCGGGGACCTATGGAATTGACGGCGAGAAACTGAGCGCTTTCCTCAATAACGACAGGAACCGGCATGCCTCTTTGATTGTTGTCCGGGAGTCGCCGGAGATCCGCAGCGGAGGGCTCGTGCACTCCTTTGCCAGTTCGCGGCACGCGACCCTTCCCCCACCGAGCCTGGAAATTAGACTGGTTAAATAGGTGGCAGCGAGGGCACCCGGAATGAGGAATTTAACTTTTCTCAAGCTTCCATAGGATTACCTCATTGACATTTCCCATAAATCCCGTTAAGTGCGCGCTCCACCTGAACCTCAGCTCGACATGGCAGTCCCAAAAAGAAGAACGTCCAAAATGAAGAAGCGCCTGCGCCGCGCCGGCCAGAAGTGGCGCGCCGTATCGCTCAATGTGTGCTCCGAGTGCGGAAGCGCGACTCCTTCGCACATTGCATGCCCGAGCTGCGGGTTTTACAAAGGTCGTCAGGTGATAACGGTCAAGGAGCTCTAATCAAGGCCTCCCTTCAACCATTCCTTTTCCGATCCAAAGTCACCTCATTCGAGGTGACTTTGTTCTTTTCGGGGTTGCATGTTGTGGTGGCTTGTTCCTAGATAGCGTCTTATATCTCATCATGAGGATCGCTCTGGATGTTATGGGAGGCGACAAAGCTCCCCACGCAATTGTAGAAGGTGCTGTCGAGGCATTGGAGGCTTTTGGCGGCGACTTGGAAAAGCTATTTCTCGTCGGCGACGAGGAGGCCATCAAACACGAGCTGAAGCACCTCTCCTACGCCCACGGGAAAATTGAGATCGTCCATGCCTCCGAGGTCGTGACGATGCATGACTCGGCCGTCAAATCGGTCCGCCAGAAAAAGGACTCTTCAATCAGCGTGGCGGTTGATCTGGTCAAACGCGGGGACTGTGATGCGGTTGTCAGTGCCGGAAACACCGGTGCCGCCGTGGCTGCCGCCACGATCAAATGGCGCAACATTACCGGAGTGGAACGATCCGGCATCGCCTCACCGCTACCGAATGAGCACGGACCGTGCAACATCATGGATGCCGGTGCCAATGTGGACGCCAAGGCCACCCATCTCCTCGGCTATGCCATCATGGGCAGTGTTTACGCACGGCACGTCCAGGGCAAAAAGAATCCTGTTGTTGGTCTGATGTCCGTTGGAGAAGAAGATTCCAAGGGAACCGATTTTACCCGTGAGGTGTTTGAACTGCTCAAATCGACCGATTTGAATTTCCGCGGCAACGTCGAAGGACACGACCTGTTTGAGAGCAAACTGGACGTGGTCGTCTGCGACGGTTTTGTCGGCAACGTCATTTTGAAATCCTGCGAGGCGACTGCCAAGGTCATGTTCAAGTGGCTCAAACAGGATATCAAGGCCACCCCGATGCGCCAGATGGGCGCCCTGATTGCCCGCGAGGCTTTCCGGGCTACCAAGGAACGGGGCAATTACGAGACTTACGGAGGGAGCCCTCTCCTCGGCGTCAATGGTGTCTGTATTATCGGGCACGGATCCTCCTCACCCCGGGCCGTTCGAAACGCCATTCGTGTGGCGGCCGAATCTATCAAGCATCACGTCAATCCCCATATTGAAGAGGAGATGGACCGCTACTCCGATCTCATTCGCTAATCAGGATTCACGTCACCCTCGCCCTACGATTTCATTGAGATGACAGAACCCGGATCCACCGCTCCCACCTACCCTCTTCCGGTTCGCATCGCGGGAACGGGCAGTTATCTACCGGAGAAGGTCATGACAAATCATGACCTCGAGCTCACGGTCGACACCTCGGACGAATGGATTACCTCCAGAACCGGGATCAGGGAGCGCCGCATAGCCCGGGAGGACGAGTTCACGAGCCATATGGCGAGCGAGGCCGCGAAGCGGGCCCTCGAACAGGCAAAGATTGACCCGGCTGACATTGATCTGATCGTTGTTGCCACGATCACACCCGATACGCTGACTCCGGCGACGGCATGTTACGTGCAGCAACAGATTGGGGCTTTCAAATCGGTTGCCTTTGATGTTTCGGCCGCCTGCTCCGGCTTTCTTTATGCGATGGAGCTGGCCCGTCATGCGGTAGGAGCGGGGGCCTTTCGTAATGCTCTTATCATCGGCGCAGAGAAATTGAGCGCCTTTGTCGACTGGAATGACCGCAATACCTGCGTCCTCTTCGGGGACGGCGCCGGCGCTGCGGTGCTCGTTCCCTCGACCAACGGAGGCGGACGCATTCTTTCCTCCTGCCTCGGAACTGATGGAGCACAGGCTGAGTTACTCAACATTCCCGGCGGCGGCTCGGCCTGTCCTTCGACACCGGGATGCACTCCCACAAAAACCGCCACTCTCGCGATGCAGGGTCGTGAGGTTTTCAAACACGCCGTCAACGCGATGCGGAAGGCCAGCACGGACGGCATCGCCGCGGCCGGACTGACGATTCAGGACATCGATCTCATCATTCCTCACCAGGCAAATCTCCGCATCATCGACGCCATCGTCGAACGACTCGATTTTAGCCGGGAAAATGTCTTCATCAACCTGGACAAGTACGGTAACACCTCCGCAGCTGCCGTTGCTATTGCGCTGGATGAAGCGCATCGCCAGGGCAGAATCAAACCGGGCGACAAGGTCCTCCTCGTCGCCTTCGGTGCCGGACTCACCTGGGCCAGCGCGGTGATCGAATGGTAGAGTCCGGAAGCGCGAAAGGTGTTACGGTTTCCCACTTCCCGTAGCCAGATGATTCTTTTCGCAGAAACCACCTTTCAGCTGGCCTACCCCTGGGTCTTGCTCCTGCTGCTGCTAGTTCCGGTTCTTGCCATGCTGAAAAGTCGCTCCGGGAATCAGGGCGCTGTCATCTTCTCCTCCCTCCATATCCTGCGCCGACTCGGTCCGATCGCCCGGGGACGGGCCGGCGGATTCCGTCTCGCCAGCCTTTTTCTCTCCCTCACCTTCCTCATTTTCGCCCTCTCTCGCCCGCAATGGATCGATCGAACTGAAACCGTCTCCGAAAGCGGAGTCGAACTTCTCCTCGCCATCGATGTCTCAAGATCCATGCAGGTTGAGGACTTCATGATCGAGGGGAGCCGGGCAAACCGACTGCAGGCCGCAAAGAAGGTGACGCGGGATTTCATCAAGGGGCGCACGACCGACCGGATCGGGATTCTTGCGTTTGCCGGGCGCCCCTACCTCGCCAGCCCGCTTACACTATCGAAAGCCTGGCTTGAAGGCCCTCAGGGTCTCGGAAGGGTTCAGATCGGGATGGTCGAGGACGGAACCGCCATCGGATCCGCCATCGCGGCGGCGGCCAAGCGTCTCGACAAACGCGAGTCGAAAAGCAAGGTCGTGGTCCTCCTCACCGACGGGGTGAACAATGCCGGAAAACTCTCACCCATCGAAGCGGCCAAACTGGCCAAGACGCTCGGAATACGCGTTTACACGATTGCCGTGGGAACTTACGGAAACTATGTCGTCCAGACCCCGGTTGGCCCGCAGCAGCTCCAGCAGGAGTTTGACGAAGAAACACTCAAGGAAATCGCCCGCATCGCCGACGGGGAATACTTCCGTGCGCAGGACACTTCGGGATTGGAGAGGATCTTTGAACTCATCGACAAAATGGAGAAGACGGAGATCAAGCGCAGTGTCAGAATCGAAAGCGCCGAGTTGTTTCACTGGTTCGCCATGGCCGGACTGGGACTTGGATTGCTAACTCTGATCGGTGACGAAACATTCTGGAGAAGGTACCCATGAACGGCCTCACATTTGCCAGTCCCGATTGGTTCTGGGGTTTGATCCTCATCCTGCCCCTTTTGGTGCTCCGCTTCTGGTCACACTGGAGAAGTGCAGACCAGCTGCCAGGTCTGGTTTCCCCCCGGCTCTCCAAGCGTCTCATCAGCGGAAGCAGCCGCGCCCAGCGCTGGGTCGTCTTCTCTCTGCAATGCCTGGCCCTTGCCGCTACTCTGGTCGCCCTGGCACGCCCTCAACTCGGATTTATCGAGACCGACACGGAAACCGACGCGAGAAACCTGATCATCGCGATCGACACTTCACGAAGCATGCTTGCGGATGATCTCCCGCCAAATCGACTCACCAGGGCAAAACTGGCGGCAAAAGATATCGTCCTTTCTCTTCCTGACGACCGAATCGGACTCATTGCCTTTGCGGGAAAGCCCTTCGTCCAGGCGCCTCTGACGGTCGATCACGAGGCGGTGCTGGAGTCGCTCGATCAGCTCGACACGGAAATCATTCCACGGGGAGGCACCAATCTTGCCGCAGCGGCGGCGCTCGCCCTCGAAACATTTGAGGAAGCAAAGCTGGAACAGAGCGCCCTGATCGTTTTTTCGGACGGAGAGTCACTCGAAGGCGCCAGTGAAATCGAAGGGATTCGCGAGCGCGCCGCCAGGCAGGGGATGACCATCCATTCGGTGGGCGTCGGAACTCCCGAAGGCTCGATCATTCCGGAGATGGACGACAACGGAGTTCCCATCCCCGGGGTATTCGTCAAAGATGATGCCGGGCAAGTGGTCCGAACCCGCCTTGTCCCCGAGGCGCTTCAGTCGATTTCCGCAAACGGTGGATTCTACATTCACCTCGGCGGCAGTTCCTCGCTGACGCGGGTGGTCGAACAGATCCGGAACGGCATTGCCTCGACCCGCCAGGAAAG
This sequence comes from Akkermansiaceae bacterium UBA2381, assembly GCA_002344215.1. Lineage (GTDB taxonomy): Bacteria > Verrucomicrobiota > Verrucomicrobiia > Verrucomicrobiales > DEV007 > Arctic95D-9. The sequence continues at coordinate 17,072 of DDSV01000005.1, read as the reverse complement.
TGAAACGCGGCTTCGCCCTATCGAACGGTTCATGTGGCCGCTCAGCGCAGCGGTCCTTGCACTCATCCTTTCCCACCTTCTACCCCTGCTCTGGTTGAAACCCCGTTCGGGTCGAGCTGGCGCCTCCGCGTTGAGAACGGGTCTCTCCGCCTCAGTTCTGTTGGTGCTCTCCGGCTTCGGCCCGGTTCGGGCAAAAGACGCCATCGTGGACGGCCATGCCGCGCTGCAACAAAAGGATTACTCCGGTGCTCTTGAATCGTTTGAAAGCCGTCTCGGGGATCGCCTCACGGCGCATGACCGCAGCCGACTGCAAATGGGAATTGGAGCCGCCGCCTACCGGATGGAGGATTTTGAACGCGCCGCCGAAGCCTTTGGCCAGGCGCTCGTCGAGGGTGAAAATGAAATCAGAGAGCAGGCACACTACAATCTCGGAAACACGCTCTATCGACGTGGCGAATCGGCGCTGAAACCACTCGAGGCTCCGGCGGACCCTGATCAGGTGCAGGCGCTCTCCGCGCCCGGGTCTGCTTTTGAAACCACCCTCCGCGACTGGGAGGGATCAATTGAGCATTTTGAGACCGCGCTCAACCTGGATCCGGCGAATGAGATGGTTGCCCACAATCTGGAGATTGTGAAGAAGCGGCTCGAAGAACTGAAGAAGCAGAAGGAAGAAGAAGAGAAGAAAAAGGAACAGGAGGAGGAGAAGAAGGACGAAGAAAAAAAGGAAGAGGAGAAAGAAAAAGATAAAGAGGAGGAGAAGGACAAAGAGAAAGATAAAGACCAGGATAAGAATCAGGACGAAAAGAAAGACGATCCAAAGGACCAGAATCAGGATAAGAAGCCGGATGACGGGAAGCAGGACCCGCCTGAAAATAAGGACGACAAGAAAGACGGAAAAGATCCCGGACAACAACCGGATGGCGGCGACGAAAAGCCCGAAGATCCACCCGCAGACGAGCCTCCCGGAGATCCCGGGAAGGAAGACGGGAAAAAGCCGGAAGACGAGGGAAAAAATCCCGATGAGAACGGGAAACCCGACGACAAAGAATCACCCGGCAAAAAGCCTCCCGGAGGGCAGGATGAGAACCCGCCGAAAGAACCGGACGCTCCGCAAGAGGGCGAACTGCAGGCAAATCCCGATCAGTCCCAGCCTCAGAAACCGAACCAGGCGGGGAAAGCGTCTCCTGCTGAAGCAAAGACCAATCCTCAAACCGGATATTCCCCCACCGAAGCCCGTCAGCTACTTGACTCGCTGGCCGATGAGACTGAAGTCCGTCCTATCCTGCAACCTTCCCGAGGCGAAAAATTCAAAAACTGGTAGTCTTTCCCATGTTGCTGCGATTCGCCATTCCCGGAACCCTCCTTCTGGCCGGACTGTTCCCCCTGATTGCCCAGGATCCGGGTGCTCAATCCGTTTCGGTGAATGTTCTGAGCAATCGGGTCGCCGTTGGGGAGATCGGGCAATTTATCATCAAGCTGTCGAACGGCGATTCCGACATGCCGCAACAACTCCCGGCACCCGGGCTCATCATTGAGAAATCCGGATCCCAGTCCGCGATCAACATCAATAGTGGAGTCAGAACGATGGAAACGACCTATTTCTATCGATTCCGTGGCGATGCGCCCGGAACCTACACGATTCCCGAGTTCGATATCAACATCAGCGGAAAGCCATTTAAGACTAGGGCCATCGAGGTGACCGTTTTTGAACGGGATCAAACCGAAGTGGACCTTGATGCCACCAAACCTTTTTTTGCGAAACTCGAACTCTCCAAGGACGAAATCTTCGTGAATGAAATCGTGCCCTTCACCCTGACCGCCTATGTGCGGGGCCGGAATTCGATTAGCGATGTCACCTCTCCAAAACTCACCCATGAGAGTTTTGTTTTCCGGGGATTCCGGGAGGTCCGGACCGACGGAGCGGACGTCGGCAATACCTTTTACTCCTCGGCAGTAATCCCCTCCACTTTCTTTGCCCTCAAAGCCGGAGACCACCGTCTCGGCCCTGCGGAAATCGTCGTGCGGGTTCTCGATTCCGGCTCCGGGTTCGGCGGGCTGTCCTCCTTTTTCCAGCGCACCGTTCCGAGAGAAATGGTAACGAATACGGCCAACATCAAGGTCAAGCCGCTGCCCGCTGGAGGCCCGGCCTCGTTTACCGGTGGAGTGGGCGTGTTTGAAATAGCAGCCAAAGCCTCGACAACGACCGTGGCGGTGGGTGATCCCATCTCAATGGAATTCGAAGTCACCGGGATAGGGAATCTGAGAACCATGAGCGCTCCGGTGTTTGAGATCCCTCAAACCGGAATCTGGAAGACTTACGAGGCCAATAAGGAACTAAAGGACGAGAATGACTCCGATGGATTCAATATCGGACGGGTTCAATTTTCGCAGGTCATCATTCCCGAAGCGAAGACAAAAACGATCCCCCCCTTTCTGCTGACCTACTTTGATCCGGTGAAAGCCGAGTATGTTACTCTCCGAACCGAGCCAATCGCGCTCACTGTCACCGAAGATAGCAGCAGCGAAGCGCCCGTCCTGGTGCGCGCTCCAGATCCCGGGAATGGTAATGCCTCCGCCGGACCTCTTGTTCCCGCAGTCAAACCCACGCCGGCCTACAATGACGTCATGCACATCCATGTCGGTCCGGCAAGATGGGTCGCCACGGCCGGAGGCAGTAAACCCGGTTCCGGATTTTATGTGGTGCAGATTCTCCTCTCGATCTTGTTTTTCACCGTCACCGGTTTTGGCCTGCTCCGCTGGATTCAGGCGACAAAACTGAGACGGGCGAACGAGTTGGTCGCGGTGCCATTTGCCCGTCATCTCCGCCAGCTCCCTCCGTCCGGTTCGCCGAGGAGAGAATTTTTCCGGGCGGTTTCAAATGCTCTGAGACAATGGTCAGCCGAGCATCCGGACGCCCCCGTTGAAGTCACCCGGGTCATTGACCGGATCACGGAACGATGCGCTTCGGTGCTTTACAGTGGCATGACAGAACCGGACACACCCATATCGGCGACGGAAGCGGCCGAATTTACCGGGCTCCTGAACAAGCTCCCCCGACAAAAGGTGAAGCCGTAAGACCCAAGATGATGCGACATACAGCCTCTTTTTCTCTTTTCCTATTCAACCTTCTCGCTGCCGGCCTGTTGCTCACACCCGCACGGGCCGAATTGCTTTCCGATTCAGAAGTGAGCGCCCTCTTTGAATCGGCGAACGGAGATTTCGAGGCGAACAAGTTTGAGGATGCCGCCCTCAAATATGAACAACTGGCCCGGTCCGGCCGGATCTCTGCGGAACTCTACTTCAATCTAGGAACCGCCAAATACCGACTTGGACAGAGCGGTGAAGCAATCCTCTGGATGAAACGGGCCCTTGTCGTTGATCCTGACATGCCGGAAGCGCGGCAGAGCCTCACCTTTCTCAGGACACGAATTGGATTCTTCGAATTTGCCGAAAGCCGACTCGACCGGATCATCGGAAGCCTCCCCGCCACCTTCGGAATCTGGGCGACATCCCTTGCGGTTTGGATCAGCCTGGTTTTGATTTCCATGGCTGTTTTCTTTAAAGGACTGAAGGCAAAACGTTCCACTCTCATCACGTGTGCCATCCTTGCAGCCATGGCAGCCTTTGTCTCCTCGCGTGTCGGACACTACCGGACAACCGAGGTGGGTCTCGAAACCTTTTCCACCATCACGGGAAGCGGAGTGAGCGCACTCACCGCCCCTGCCCCTGACGCCAAGGCAGTCGTTGAACTTCCCTCGGGATCTGAAGTCAGGATTATTCGGGATACTGGCGGATGGCAGTACGCCGAAATCCCCGGGAATCTGCGCGGCTGGATCCGCAAAGAGATGCTTGAACCCATCTGGCCCGTCCCTCATTCGAAAAATAACTCCTAAAATGAAGACTCTGTACTCGTGCATCCTTGTCTCGCTTTTCTCTTCGATTCTATTCGCAGCTCCGCCGGAACGGCTCGTCATCGGCGCAGAGGCCGGCAAGGGACTGGCCATCGTGGATCCCGCCGCGGAAAACAAAGTTCTCTGGCACCATCCCATCGGTGCAGTCCACGATCTTCATCTCCTTCCCAATCTCAATCTCCTGACACAGGATGGTTGGACGAAAGTGATCGAAATCGACCTTCTCAAAAATCCGGTCTGGACCTACGACGCCGGCACCCGCAATCGGAAGGAAGGAGATGGGAAAGTGGAGATTCATGCCTTCCAGCGACTTCCTGACGGAAACACCCTGATTGTCGAGTCCGGCCCCGGGCGAATCCTCGAGGTAACTCCGGGCGGAGACATTGCCAAAGAGCTTCCGCTTGAAGTCTATGCTCCCAACCCGCATTCAGACACCCGTCTCGTGCGAAAACTGGAGAACGGCTACTACCTCGTTGCCCACGAGGCGGACCAGATCGTCAAAGAATACAACGCTGACGGTATCGCCATCTGGGAATACCCCATTCCCCTTTTCGGGAACAAGCCGCTCCCCGGGCACGGCCCGGAGGGATTCGGCGGCCGGTGTTTTTCCGCTATCAAATCAAAAAACGGAAACTATCTCATCACCACCGGGAACGGTCACAGCATACTCGAGGTCAACCGCTCCAAAGAAATCGTCTGGAAGCTTGAGCAGGGTGAGCTCGAAGGCATCACCCTCGCCTGGGTCACCACGATTGAAGAACTCGAGGACGGTAACCTCCGCTTCGGAAACTGCCACGCCGGTCCGGAGAACCCTCAGATAATCGAAATCACCAAAGACAAAGAGGTCGTCTGGACCTATAAAGACTTCACCAATTTCGGCAACAGTCTCGCCAACACCCTCGTCATCGACGGTGAACCCGCCAAGGCCCTCCGTGAGAAGCTAACCAGCCAAACTGCTACACGCTAAAACGCTATCCAAATGTCCGCCCGCCGCTGTGCTCTAGAAGCTCTTTCCACCTGGGAGGACACTTCCCGTTTCGCCTCCGATATCCTCGACGATCTTTCCCGATCCCTCCGCCTTTCCCCTCCCGACCGGGCCCTGGCCCAGGAAATTCTCTATGGCACGATAAGGAACCTCTATCTGCTCGATGAACTGATCTCGCGCTTCCGCCGGGGCAGCCTCAATCCCCTGACGCAGAATCTCCTTCGCATCGGGCTCTACCAGCTTTTTAAAACCGAGATCGCCGAGCACGCGGCTGTCAACGAAACGGTCGAACTCGCCCGCAAACACGAACGTTCCCTGATCAACGCGATCCTTCGCAACGCCCAGCGAAAGAAGCCGGAGTTACTTGAGGAAATCGAAACATGGCCGCTCGAGGATCGTTACTCCCACCCCGATTTTCTCGTCAAGCGGTGGATCAAGCAGTATGACGAGACAAGTGTGGAATCATTCTGTCGCTGGAACAACGAACCGCCGGTCGTCTTTGCACGGATCAATTCTCTCGCCCGTGACCGGGAGGCACTCGACAGGGTTAGATCCGGGAGCCAACCCTCTATGGTCGGGGATTCATTCCCGGACTTTTTCCAGGTCACCGGCGCTCCGAATCCCGACTGGCTGCGCGAAGGCCTGATCTATATTCAGGATCCGAGCACCTCGCTCGCCTGTCGTCTCCTCGACCCGAAACCCGGCGAGGAAATCCTCGACGCCTGCGCGGCACCGGGAGGGAAAACCGCCCTCCTCGCCGCCCTGATGAACAACGAAGGCAGGATAACCGCCACCGACAACTCCCCTCCCCGACTCGACCAGTTGCGCGAGAATTTGCAGCGTCTCGCCGTGACGATTGCCGAGGTGAAACAAGCTGATTGGAGCGCTCCGGAGACACCGGCAAATTTTCCAAAGTTCGACGCCATCCTTCTGGATGTACCGTGCTCGAATACGGGAGTGATGCGCCGGCGCGTCGATGTGCGATGGCGCATTCAGGAGCGGGATCTGGCGAGGCAGGCGACCAACCAGTCAGCGCTGCTAAGGGCGGCGGTAAAGCTCCTCAAACCGGGAGGCCGAATCGTCTACAGCACGTGTTCCATTGACCGGGCCGAGAATGAGGCCGTCATTGAACTTTCCGGGCTAGCCGTTGAGAAGGTCGTAACCTCTCTGCCCTGGAGAGACGGATACGACGGGGCGTTTGCGGCCCTCCTGCGCCCCTAAAAAGCGTTCCCCTTCACTTGCATAGAGGGCTAATATCGGATACAAAACAAACCATGTTCCGGTCATTCGCCAGTGCCCTCGTCTCGTTCATCGCGATTCTACTCTTCGCTTTCGCCATTCTATTCCTCTGGAACGGCAGCGAGGGGATCAATTTCGCCCGGGTAGCTTTCGAAGGGGATCGCTCGACGGTCACAATTCTTGAACAATACCGGCGCGAGCAGATGAAAATCGCGGACGCCGCAAGACTAGAGGCCGAGCGTGCCAGCAAGGGAATGACGACCGATACGCCTGAGCCTGTCGCCGCGACAGGAGGTGACGGCCCCGCCGTCGTAGTCTGGATCAGCATTCCCGGGTTCCGGGGCGATTATCTCGAAAAGGCAGAAACCCCTTTCCTCGATAAACTCGCCACCGATGGAGGGGCGACCAATAAGATGCGGCCCAACTTCCCGTGTCTCACCTTTCCCGCCCACGCCACTTTGGCCACCGGGGTGACTCCGGACAAACACGGAATCATCGCCGACCAGATCCGAACCGCCCCGGGAGAAGTCGTTACCAAACCCGGAGATGCAACCTTACTGCTCGCCGAACCAATCTGGGTCACTTCGACCCGCCAGGGCGTCAAGACCCTGGTGCACGATTGGCCTCTCTCCCAAAAGCAAAGTGGAGAACACAAGGCTGCCTACTTTCTGGACACCTATGATCCTGAAACAACGGACGAAGTCAGGCTAACCAAGGCTCTGGAACAATGGCGCGCCAGTGCTAAAGGCGGGGATGCCGCTGCCGCACCCGCTGCCGCCCCAGCCGCCCCGGGAGGCGACAAGTTGCGGCTCCTGATGCTCCGTCTCGATGATATTGGAAAACAGGGCCTCCTTCACGGACCCAGGGCCGACGAAACCTTCGCGGCGGTCACCGCGACCGACAAAGCGCTTCAAACTTTTTTTGACACCGCTCAGGCCGAATGGGCAACGCTGGCTCCGGAGAATGCCAATCTCGTGATTCTCATTACCACCGACCATGGTATTGCCGAGTTGGATAAGAACGTCAATATCGCTCAACTACTCGGCGGCGCGATGATGGCAAATGCCGACATCGTGGCACACGACGCCATCGCCAACCTTTTCTTTAAAGGTCTCCCTGAGAATGAAGGTGAGAAAAAGATATTTATCGATAAATTCGACAACGAGCTCAGCAAGCGGATTTATTTCCGAACACTGAAGAAGGAAGAGCTTCCCGCCGAATGGGCTTATCTCAATCCGGAGCGGACCGGTGATCGCGTTCTGGTGCTGAAAACCGGATATGCCTTTAGCGATCACAAGGGCACCGAGCCTGTCTTCGACCCCAGCGAAGGTCCGGGTCTCTTCGGTGGATTCGGCTATCCGGTCGAGGAATCAATCCGAATGTCTGGCCAGATCTTTCTGGCGGGCTATCCGAATTCTCCCCTCTCCGGTCCGCTCGAAGAGGTCGGACAAACAGGATTCCACGCCACCGTTTGCAAGATTCTCGGAATTGATCCCGCTGAGGGAGCCAACAAGGAAACGCTGCCCCTCAAATAGCGATCGTGGTTAGACCGGGCGGAGATCTCAAATCGGATAAGCTTCCGGAACAGGTTTACTCTCAGGCCTTTCAGGGAGGCCCTAATCAGGAAAGTTCAGGAGAACCGGGCCCTTCGACGGCAGGGTGGTAGATTCCGGAATTGCCCTGCCTCAAACGGCACCGCCTCCCGCGGATCTAAAGAACAATTTGAGAATGCTGATCAAGGCTGAATCACCGCGTAGTCGCCGACCTCAAGTTTGCTGAAGAGGTAACTTGCACCCGAGTAGGGCAGCCGGATGCAGCCGTGAGATGCCGGATACCCGGGAAGGTGCCCCTGGTGAAGACCGAAGGCTGCGAAACTGAACCTCTGGAAGAAGGGCATACTCGAGTGGTAGATGGTGGACGTGTGATGCCGGTTCTTATCACTGATGACATACTCGCCAGCCGGAGTGCGGTATCCGGACATTCCCGTTGAACAGGGAGTCGAGTAAGTGGCGACCTCGTTTTCATAAAGTGTCACCCGCTGGTCGGAGAGGTCCACGACGACTTTCCGGGGCTGTATTTTCGGCACCTTACCGAGAAGGGCAATTTGCTGCATCTTAACGTCCTTGTACCAGGCGCCAATGATCGCCGCGCTCAGATACTTCCGGGAATAGGCGTTCCCCTTCGCCCCCGCATCCATCAAAGCCTGGGCGACATCGAGATCCCGTTGCGCCGCCGCCATCATGAGCGGGCGGATCCGGGTGTCGACCTGAAGATGATATTTGAACGTGTTGCTCTCGAATTTCTCACGAAACTCGACCTTGGCAGGAGAACGTTCTTCCGACTCGGTGTTCACCCCGGCCTTAACCAGGGCGATGGCCACGTCCTTCATTTTGTGCGCGATGGCCCAGCCGATGAGGGTATGGCCGTCACTGGCCTGGACATCCTTTACCACCGCTCCGGCCTCCACCAGCGCCAGTGCGATATCAGGATTTCCCTCCCGAATCGATTTCGACAGCCATGATTCGTTTTCGTCAAAGCGGGCATTCGGGTTGGCACCGCCGTCCAGAAGCACCCGGGCGGCCAGATATCGCTCCTGAGTCAGGCAATAGTCGAGCGGGTCCTGTCCATTCGGCCCGGGTTGGCGGGGATCTCCGCCGGCCTGAAGGATCAGTCGAATCAAGTCATCCTGACCGGTCAGAAGAGCGGCCCAGAGATTGTCACCGATCTTTGCCCCCGCTGCGAGGAGGGTCCTCACCGCTCCGGTCGCCCCATCCCTCACGGCGGCATCAAAGACACGCTCATTGGTTCCCGGGATGGTCGATTCAGGATCGGCCCCCGAGTGGAGAAGCAGGCTCATGAGAGGGTCGTCACGCATCGTGTAGGACTTTGCCAGGAGCGTCTGCTTGTCCAGTTCCGCGCCCGCTGCGATCAACTGATGGGCGATCGCAAGGTTCCCGCTCGCCACGGAGAGGAGCAAGGGTGGCTCGGATTCCTTGTCAGCGAAAGAAGGATCGGCATCATGCTCAAGGAGGAGATCCACCATGTCGAGATCCTCGTTTCTCACTGCAACGCTAAGCGGAGAGAGTTTTCCGGATGAGACCACCTCGCTGGAAGCCTCGAACTCAAGGAGACGCCGCGATAACTCCTGATCTCCGCCGGCAACGGCCTCAAACAAAATCGGCTCGCCACTGACGCTCATCACTTCGGGAGTGGCTCCGGCTTTGAGCAGCGCCTCCTGCATCCCGACATCGCCGCTTGCAACCGCGAAGCTCAAGGCGGCCATCTCCCTGCCGTCACCATCTCCGGTTTTTACATTCACATCCGCCTTGCTTGCCAGGAGAAGATCGAACTTTTCCCGACTGCCCTCTTTCACGGATTCAATGAGGAGAGCCTTTCCCGAAATTCCGCGAGTGTTCGGATCAGCTCCCGCGCCGAGGAGACGTTTCATCAGATCCACTTCACCGAGATTGGCAGAGACCGCGAGAGCAGTGATCGGTTGAGCCCCCCGGTATTCAACATCGACCTTATTTTTCAGGAGGTAATCAATCATTTCAAGGTCCCCGGTCTGGACCGAATCGACCAGAAAGGGCATTCCTGCCTGAACATCAACCTCGAGGGCTGCCCCCTTTTCAATCAGGCGGTCCGCCAGCGCGAAGTCCCTCTCCTTCAGCGCGATCGAGAGAGGCGTCTCGCGCTCGGGTTCGGTCATGCGGCTGATGGTCTGATGAACCGATTTGCGCTGCATAAGAAAATCGATCGAAGGAACGCTTCCCGCCTTCACGGCCGCGAGGAGAGGAGTCCCCCCCTTCGTGTCCGAAGCCCCCAGATCAACTCCTGCCAGTTCCAATTGTTCAAGCAGGGTCACCTCACCCTTTTCGGCGGCCTTTATCACACTGGCCGGGGTTAACTCCACACCCTGCCCGGCAAGAAAGCGCTTGGCTTTCCGGGTCACCTCATGACGGAGATAATAATCGGTAAAAATAGCACCACCCAGCAATGAAAGAGTAAAGACAGCCAGAAGAAAGGTTCTGAAGAAAAAAACAGCCGGTTTCATCTCTCTATGGTCAACTTCAGGGAAAAACGCGCCGTAGGATGGGCGAAAAGTGGATTGATACGCCTCGAAAGTGGCGAATTTTCAAAACCATACCGTAGCACAATACCGGCCAGACAAAACCGGAATCGTATGGCGCACTTGCAGAAGCCGGAAAAATCGCTTTCTCGGCTCCGGAATCTCGAACCCGGGCCTCGAAGCCTTCAAACGAGGAGCCTTTACGCCTCCGGGTCGAGTTCCGGCTTAAAGTCGGCCGCGTGGTAGGAACTCCGCACAAGAGGCCCGGAAGCGACGTGCCGGAAACCCTTATCCAGAGCAATCTCCCGATAGCGATCAAACACTTCCGGCAGGATGTAATCAACCACGGGCAGGTGTTTGGGCGACGGACGAAGATACTGTCCCATCGTCAATACGGTCACCTCGTGGTCCCTCAGGTCACCCATGGCCTTGATGATCTCCTCTTCCCGCTCGCCCAGACCGAGCATAATTCCGCTCTTCGTCGCGCAACGTCGTCCCATTCGATTCGCCATCTCCCGGGCCGTTTTCAAAACCTTGAGTGAACGCCAGTACTCCGCGTTGGATCGGACAACCGGGGTCAGTCGTTCCACGGTCTCAAGGTTGTGATTAAAAATGGCCGGCCCTGCCTCCATGACAACCCAGAGAGAGTCATCCCGTCCGATAAAGTCCGGAACGAGAACCTCAATGACGGTGGCCGGGTTCAATTCGCGGACTTTGTAAATGACATTGGCAAAGTGGCATGCGCCACCATCGGGCAGGTCATCCCTCGCCACGGCCGTGATCACCACATGATTGAGTTTCATCCGCTTCACCGCTTCGGCAACGCGATCCGGCTCATCGGCCTCAAGAGCGAGGGGCCGTCTCGTATCGACCGCGCAAAAACCGCAGGCACGGGTGCAGCGGTCTCCCGCGATCATGAAGGTGGCCGTTCCCTGCCCCCAGCACTCCCATCGGTTCGGGCATTGCGCCTCCTCACAGACAGTGACCAGTTTCAGGTCATCAATGAGACCCTTCGTATCCCAAAAGACCGGATTATTGGGCAGCCTCACGCGAATCCACGGCGGCTTCTTCTCCTGATGCAACTTGGGATCAATTTTTACAGGCATGGAACGGAAAAATCGAAAATTTCAGGGGTATCGCCAAAATCCGGTCAGCGGCCTCTCCGCATTTCCGGAAACAGGTCCCGAATGGCTGACTCCCGGGCCGCACACACTCCCCGTTCGGTAATGAGACCGGTGACGAGACGGGCGGGAGTCACATCAAAGGCATAGTTCGCCACGGCGGTCCCTTTCGCAACCAGATTCACCTCCACCTCTCCCGTCGCAAGGTGACCTGCACCGGGAGAGGCGGACCCGTGTGAACCACTAATCACACTGACTTCACTCCCGCAACGTTGTTCGATCGGAATCCCGGCGCAGCCGTCCTCTGTTTCCCAGTCAAAACTGGATGAGGGTAGAGCCACATAAAAGGGAATTCCGTTGTCGTTTGCGGCGAGAGCCTTGAGATAAGTTCCGATCTTGTTCGCGACATCACCCGTGTAGGTCGTGCGATCAGTCCCGGTGATGACCAGGTCCACCAGTCCCTGCTGCATGAGATGGCCTCCGGCATTGTCGACGATGACCGTGTTGGGAACTCCGTGCTGACCGAGTTCCCAGGTGGTAAGACGCGCACCCTGATTCCGCGGGCGGGTTTCATCGACCCAGACATGAACTGGAATGCCCTCGTCGTGCGCCGCATAAATCGGGGCCGTGGCCGATCCGAAATCGACAAAGGCGAGCCAACCCGCATTGCAGTGGGTCAGGATATTAACCGGACTATTTCCTCCCTTTTGGTAAAAGAGATCACGGATGATATTGAGTCCGTGCTGACCGATCCGACGGCAAAAATCGGCGTCTTCATCCGCGATAGTCTGCGCCAATTCCCGCGCCAAAGCGACTTTGCCCTCAGCCGAGGCCACGGTCGCAATGGCCTCCCGCTGCCGCTCTACCGCCCAGGCGAGATTCACCGCCGTCGGACGGGTGGAACAGAGTTGCGCCCCCTTTTCCGCCAGAGCGACGTCGAATTCGCGCCCCTCAAGCCCGTCTTCGGCACATTCAAGGGCGGCGAGAAACATACCGAATCCAGCGGTCGCCCCGATGCAGCCGGCTCCCCTCACAATCATCTCGCGAATCGCGTGGCAGGCATCTGCGGTAGTACGAAGCACGAGCGTGTCGAGATGAAAGGGAAGCTTGCGCTGGTCAATAACGCCGATGGAATTGCCGTCAGGTTCGATCCAGACCGTGCGCCGGGGGATTCCGTTCACTAACATAAGACACTATTGCAGACCGGCTCCCGAGCGCAACAGCCCCAGATACCAGAACCAGAGGGCCGGGCCTGTAAAAATCCAGACAAAAGCGGCCAGGGCAAGGTAGGGGCCGAAAGGAAGCGGGCGACCCCACTTTTCTCCCAGAAGAAGTTTCTGGGTCAATCCCACGACCGCCCCGATGACGCAGGCGACAAAGATGGTGAAGACTGCGGCGTCCCATCCCAGAAACGCTCCGATCATGGCCATGAACTTAACATCCCCGAATCCCATCGCTTCGCGGGGAACCACGGCGGATAAAATCTTCCCGGTCACCTTCTTGACTGCATCCAGTTCGATCCGTTCGCCGTCCACTTCGAGAGCATCGCCGAGAACCCGGAATTCCCGGAACTCACGCGTTTCTCCGTCAAAATACAATTCCAGGGTCTCAAGCTCGAGACGGTCCCACTTTCTGAAGAAGACGTCTCCCCACTCGTACTCGTGTTCGCCAAGGCGAATGATGATGGGGGCATCCTCCCCGCCCGGTTGGGAGATTTCAAAATCAGCCGGTTCGTCAAACTTGTGACGGATTTTGCCGAAAACCATCTTGCCCATGAGAACAATGAGCCAGAGCACCGTAAACCCGCAGGCCGCCCCGATGAGGCCTTCCACTCCGCCACGCCACCAGAGATCGACCCCGTGCAATTGGGGGGCCACCAGACTTGCCACCAATCCGGCCACCGTACCCCCGATCGTAATCGAATCGGGGATAATGAAATGATCAATGTCGATGAAGGTGGCCGAGATCAGAAGCGCGGCGATCACCCAGAGCGATATCACGCCCGCGAGGCCATAGGGCTCTATCCCGTGCTTCCAGATGGCCAGGAAACAGATCGCGGTGAGAAGCTCGACAAGGAAGTAGCGGAAGGCAATGGGCGAGCTGCACCACTTGCATTTTCCCCGTAGCATCAGCCAGGTCAGCAACGGAACATTAAGGTGAATCGGGATCTGCGTCTTACACGAAGGACAAAAGGATCGCTTCGGCTCATTCACGCTCATCCCGTTGGGGATACGGTAGATCACCACATTGAGGAACGATCCGATGCAGGCCCCCATCGCGAAGGCGATCGCGGGAAGAAAGTAGTCAAAAATGAGCTGCGGCGACATGGAAGGTGAGACTGGGAAAGTTTCGCTTAAGAATCCCTAATCGTCTAGTTTTTATAATAATAGCCGTTAATTCATTAAATACTCCAACACCTTAAGGACGATTTTCAGGAAGGGCGCGCCGAATTCTCTGTAGGATTCTTCAATTACCCTTCCCGCGCACTTGCGCAGTGACCGAACTCTTCATAGCCTTCGCCCATGCTCCGGCCACGTAAAAAATACACGATTCATGAACTGAGGCAGCTCAAGGGCAGCCGGGTCCTCACCCACATCCATGTGAAGTCCCCCGAGGAGGCGGCTGCCGCCGAAGCAGCGGGAATCGACCTGATGAGCTGCAGCTTCGACTCACCCGAGGCTCAGGCGCGCTTTCCACTACTCGTCGCTGCCGCACCGAACAGCTTTCTCTCCGGATCGACCCCACATGGTCTCGCCACACAGGAGGAGGCGATTCGAGTCGGATTCCATGCGCTCGAACTGGGGGCCAGCTCCGTCTACTGCTCAGCCAGCCCCTTCATCATCGAAGCAATGGCGAGAGAAGGTATTCCGGTGGTGGGTCACCTCGGACTTGTCCCTCGACATGTTACCTGGACAGGGTATCGCGCCGTCGGAAAAACGGCGGAGGAAGCCCGCCGCCTCTACTCCCGTATGAAGGAATTGGAAAGCGCCGGAGCCTATGGTGCGGAGATCGAGGTCGTGCCCCACCAGCTTGCCACCTTCCTATCGTCCCAAACCACCCTCATATTGATGTCGCTGGGCTCGGGGACGGGCTGCGATACCCAGTTCCTGTTCTCGGACGATATCCTCGGGGAGTATGATGAGCGACTCCCTCGCCATGCCCGGGCCTACCGCGATTTTCAGGCGGAATACCGGCGCCTCCAGGACGAGCGGATCTCGGCGTTCAAGGAATACGTGACTGATGTGCAGGAAGGGAAATTCCCCGACTCCGCCCATCTCGTCCAAATGGACGAGAGTGAGTTCGAGGCGTTTCGAAACTCACTCTCCTGATTACCCCCGGCCTGCCACGCAGCTCTTACTCAATTTCGAGCTCAATGGCTTCGGTTTTGGTGAACCTCGTTCGAGTGTCCCCAAGGCGGCGGAGCGTGGCGTGGAAACCCTCCCACGGCTCGGTGTCGTTTCGGTAGGCCCCCGCGTAAAGAAGCACTTTGCCACTTGTCGTTCGGGCATGAATCTTGCGTGGCCCGAACGAGGGCCCTTGAACCACGATGTCCCGAATCCCCTGGGGAAACCTCCGGACCAGTTCGTTATACTTAATTGTGTTATAACCGGGTTCAAAATTTGTCTGAATCCAGTCGTTTCCGTAACGATCCTTCTCCTCCCGGGGCAGATTGATGATGACCTCGTTCTCTTTCGTCGCCTCGCGCACGATGTCCAGTTTTACCCCTGAAGCCGGGAAATCAGGACCTCTGAAAAGATCGTTGCTCTCTGAGGCGAGGGCGGGAATATGGAAGTTGATTCTCGGATCGTCATTGGTTCCATCCTTCGGGGGTTCCGCAACGAAGGTAGCGTTCATCCCCTTGCGCCCAAGGTAGAGGTGGACATCAAATCTGATTTCGTCCTCCAGGATCATCTTCCAGACGATTTCCTTTCCATCGAAACTTGGTTCCTCAGCCAAACGGAGGAACTGTCGAGCCCTTTCCCGATAGCGGGGATCCGGATGATCCGGGATTTCCTTCCGGCTCCAGTAGGAGAATACAATGGGGTTCTGGATGTAACCCTCCGGAGTCTTCAGGAAAACTTCCACTCTCGCCTGGGGGCCATAGAAGATGGCGTCGTATTCCGGCTCCGAAAGTTTGTGGATGATGGTCCTGTCCTTCGGAGGATCCGGCAGGGTGGGACGGGGAGTCGCCAGCTTGATGTTAAGCCCGGCCAGCTTGGAAACTTCCGCCTCGCGCTGTTTCGGCATCAGGGAGGTTACCTCGGCCTCCTCGGATCCACGGAGGAGTGATACCAGGGAGGGCAACTGCCGCCCCAGGGTCTTGTTGGCGATCTTCTTCGTCATGACGTCGAGGAACTCGGAGCCCTTCTCCGCAGGCTGCAGAAAGGTGCGGATCTTCCGGCGACCCAGTTTTTGTCCCAACTCAACCGCAACATCTTCGTCCACGAAATCTTCAAAGTCCGAGAAGATGTAAAGCGAGTCGACTTTCTGTTCGAGGAGGAACTCGATTGCGGCATCGGTGCTGTTCTGATCCCATTCACGTCCTACCATTAGGAACTGGTTCGGACGTGTCTTGAAGGTCTCAATCAGTCGATCGACATACCGCTGCGGTGCCTTCCGCGGAAGATCATCCCAGAGAAAAGCATATGGCGTCCGGGTCTGTGGTTTAATGTCGGGAAAAAACTGGACCACTTCCTCGGGAACGATGAGTCGCACTTCGGAATCACGCCTATCCTTCCGGAACAACATGCTCCGGGCATACACCACCGGCGAGTCCTTGAAATTCTTGTCGACTTCCCGAACCACTGCAGGAAGAAACTCGGCCATCGATCCGGAGACATCGAGGATTACCCCAAGCACCTCACCGGCTCCTTCCATGGGCTGACCGAACATCATTTTGGATTCGGTTGAGGTCGGCATCCCGAGGCTCATCGAGGGGCTGAACTCCATCCCGGTCTCAACCGCGACATCGGAGATGGCGACTTCGACGCTGGAAACCGAAAAGTTGGAGGTCGCATTGACGGAAATGATGTCCGCCACCGCTGTATTAACCGCCGTGGTCGGATCGAGCGAGGGCTTATCAAGGGTGACATTCTCGATCGTTTCCTCCGGTCTCGGAGGAGAGGCCGAGGCAACAATCTGCGGGGGAACGCGCGGCGGAACCTGAGTCGCCACGAGGGTCAGGGCAAAGAAGATCGCCACGTGAATGAGCACCGTGATGGTGAGAGAATTGAATTTGTCGCGCCGGATGACTGCCTGCCGGCGGCGTTCCGCCTCCTCTTCCGCTTCGCGCAACGCGTCGATTTCATGGCTGGCAAAAGCGACCTTCGGGAGGGCGATCGGAGTCTTGTCGCCTGTGATGCGGACGATCGGAATGGCGGGTGCCGCTGCCGCGACCACAGTCACTTCCTCCTCATCAAGGTCATCAGCACTCAATGATACAGGGGCGGGAGCCAGCGTGGCTTCCAACTCCGTCTGGTAGTCCTTGGCGGGCGCGTAGTCCGGATCAATTTCCAGGGCCGACGCGACGAGACCGCGGGCCTGTTCGATCGCACCGACCGCGGCATAGGTTCGAGCGGCAGCCAGCCAGGCTCCGGCCTCATGAGGAAGCGCCTCACCCTGATTGACTGCCTCAACAGCGGAATCGTGCCGCCCCTCAGCGACGAGCGCCTGCACAAGAGCCAGGCGCGATTCCCAGTTCGAGGGGTCGGAGGCAAGCTGAGTAGTAAGTTCCTGAATGGTCATGG
>DDSV01000006.1 GCA_002344215.1 Akkermansiaceae bacterium UBA2381 | reverse complement strand
TGCCCGTACCACCACTGCACGAGCGCATCCTGCACCCCGCCGAAGACCGGGTAGCTATGCACGAGACTGGTCGGAATCTGGAGGTGATTGACGATGTAGAGCATCGCCACGGTGATGATCGTTGCGATGTAGAACCAGAGGGCCACATAGAGGGACTTCTCGCGACGGACCTTGAGGGTGAGGAAGAAGTTCAGGGCGAAGACGACCCAGATGACGACCACGGCGAGGTTGATCGGCCAGATCAGTTCGGCGTATTCTTTGCCGCGCGTAAGACCGGCGGGCAGAGTGAGGGCGGCACCGACGATGATGAGCTGCCAGCCCCAGAAGTGGATTTTCGAAAGCAGGTCCGAGTAGGTCCGTGTGTTGCAGAGGCGCTGGGTTGAATAGTAGACCCCCGAGAACATCATATTCCCGACGAAAGCAAAGATCGCGGCATTCGTGTGGAGAGGACGGAGACGACCGAAGGTGAGGAACTGAACTCCGTCCGACTTGAACTGCATCGATTCGGGAAGCCAACTGGTGAGGATCTCGAAAATGTGGCCGTTCACCTGCCAGAAGTTCAGCTGGAAAGCGATGATGACCCCGACCAGCATCGCTACGACGCCCCATCCGATCGAGGCGATCATGAACCATCGCGGGGTTTGATCGTCGAACTCGATCGTCACTTTGTTTTTCGTGGAGCTATCGCTGGTCATCTTCAGTTGGGTTGCTGGTCGGATTGGTTAAAGGAGTGGTCTCGATGGCGAGGGCATTCGGTTTGTCGCCTCGAAACGGGATAAGCGCATCCTGATCAGAGCACGAGTGGCGATTCTGCCGGCTGCTGAAGAAGAGCAGCAGAAAAAATATCGCAAACACGACGCTGAACAGGGTGGTGAGAAAAAGAACTTCCATCAAAAATCGCCGTAGCGGTCCGGCAGTGACAGGGTTCACCGCATTCGCGTGATCTGCTGCGCATATGCAGTGATCCACTGTGCAGAACTTGCGGTTTGCGTACGGCTAACCACCGGATACTGGCGTCTGCGTCTTCTCCCGTCAAACAGGCAGGACGGAAACTTCCAGACGAGCCACGATTTTCGGGGCTGATGTCCGCCGTTGGCTTGATTTTAATTGTCTTGTTTCTATAAAAACGAGAAAATTCTCTTGTTTGATTCGCGAATTTTATATATTTTACGCTGAACTGGTCTAATTTTTATAATTTCCAGTGGATTAAAACCTGCTCATCCGATAGGTGAATGGAGTTCATTTTCGTCCCTTTGCAGAATGATCAACGAGTCTCTTGAAACGCTGAAACTGGGTGCCTCTCTCGGAGCGGGTTCATCGGGAGAAGTCTTTGAGGTGGTGGGTCGGGAATCCAGTCACGTCATCAAGAGATTCAATTCCCTGGCGATAGACCGGCAGTTTCTGGAGCGGAACTTCGCGAGGATGGCGGCAATGCCAGATCTTCACGGGACACCTGCGGTGCTGGATCATCGGTTTTCCAGTCCCCCCTATGCGGTCCTGATGGAACGAATCTCCGGACAGCCACTTTCGAAAGTGTCGTCGATGAAGGAATCAGCGGCCTGGGCGGTGATCCGCAGGCTTGCCGAAATTCTCGGTCATGCGCACAAGCATGGGGTCTACCATGGCCATCTCCATCCCGGGAGTATTCTCCTTTCCGGTGACAACAGGGAGCCCATGGTAATGGATTACGGCTCCGGTCTTGTCGGGGATATACACCATATCGATCTCGGTGATTCCGCGTTCTTTTCGGCGCCGGAGCAACTTCTGTCAGGCGGGAGGCCCTGGGGCGAAGGTCGGATTCAAAAGTGGGATGTCTACAGTTTCGGTCTCATTGCCTTCTGGCTGATCAACGAGAGGCTGCCCCGTGGTCTGGCTTATCTCAAAGAGCATCATCGGCTCATCGCCCATAGCGGGGGACGTCCGGTGGCGATCAATGCTCCTGCCTACGTCGACGAATTGCATCGGAACCCCGGAATTGCCTGGGGCTCCTCCTTCGCCCTGGGCAAAGAGTTCAAGCTTTGTCGCGAGATCATCGACCGTTGCCTCAGCTTGAATCCTGCGGAACGTCCTGTCGATCTGCGGGAGGTGAGGAACCAGTTCCGTGCCCTTGAACACCGTTTTGCGCTTGAGGATGCCGAGGAAAGGGTTCTCTGGGAACGGCGCAAACAAAAGGCAAAGCTCTTTGGAGCCCGCGCCATTGCCGCCTGCCTCGGGCTGTCCTTTCTTGGTGCGACCTATTACCTCGTCGAGTACTTCCGGAAGACCTATTTCTTTCAGAATAAAGTGACCCAACTTGATCAGGTGGTGACAACGCAGCGGGCCCATATCACCCATCTCGATGAACGATGGGCCGATACGGTCACTGATCTGAAACAGTCACGCGAGGCCGCCGATACCTTCTTTCATCAGATGGCGGGCGGTGACAATGCCGGTGGCAGCGGAGTCGCGGCTATTCGGAAAGAGGATTTGGAAAAATCGAGGGACTACTATCTGAAAACGCTCGCGGATGTCGGCGATAGTCCTGAGACCGAGCTGGAGCGGGCCCGGGCCCTTCACAGTCTCGCGCACATCGAGCGAAAGATGGAACTCGCGGATCGGGCCACCGGACATTTCCGCGAAGCGGTTGAGGCCTTTACCGCTGCACTCAAGCACGTCGATGGGGAGGGGGATGCGGTTCTCGATATTCACACGCGTCTCGCTGATAGCTACGAGAGTCTCAGCACCCTGGTTGATAACCCCGTCGGTCACGAGGCTCTTGAGATTCTTGAGAAGGCGGTGCATCACTTTGAGGAAAGTATCAGGATCAAGCCACAGGATGAAAGGGCGGTGACACGTCTGGCCGGCACTGCCTTCAAACTGGGGCGGGTCTACGACGCGCATCGCCTCTACGACAGGGCGATCAATGCCTATTCCAAATCGGCGGAGTTGGCGATCGAACTGCGCAAAGATTCATCGGATCAGGTCCATCTGACGGAACTGATCGGAAAACTTCAATTTCAGGCGGCGAAATCCCTGAGATTGGCAGGGCGCGGCGACGACGCCATCAATGCCCACATCGCGGCGATGGAAACCATTGAGACCCTCCGGGGGGTGAACGGATTTTCCGCACTTCAGTCGATTCAGATGGCGGAGAGTTATCTCGAACTGGGGGAACTTTTTGTCTCGAAAAATGCCACGACCGAGGATCTGGACCAGCTTTACAACGAATCCCTCCGGCTCGTCACTTCTCTGAATGCCGGAAACCCCGAAGACACGGAAGTGGCAATTCTTCTGTGTCGGAGTCTCATCCATCTCGGGGAGCTTGAGCGCGGGGAGGGTAAGTGGTCCTCCGGCTACCGGATGTCCATTCGGGGAGTGGATGCCCTCAGGACCGCTCTCGAGGCGAATTCCAAACATGTCGAGGGAACCCTTGTTCTCGCCGAGGCGCGCCTCGAGCATCTCAAATTTCTAGAGGAAGAGCCTGAAGCGGCCGTCAAGGTCGTGCTCAAGGGGGTTGAGACCGCTGAGGCGGCCGGGGCCATGCTCTCCGGAAAGTCCAGTGTCGCGGAGCCGCTTCTTTCCCAATTTCGCGGGCGCCTTTCCCGGATCTTCCGGGTCTATGGAGAGGTGTGTGAGGAACTAGGAGAATCGGTCATGTCGAAAAAGTGTCAGGAGTATTCGGCAATGCAGGTCAGCTTCATGACCACGGACGAGACGAGGGAGTAAGCACTCACGGGTTCCGCTTCGGTTCATGAGGTGTGCCTCCCGGGTATCTATACCGCCTTCGGTTGGTTAACGATGGAATCACCGTCAAGGCGCAGGCGGAGTGTGCCCTTGCCTTGGTCGACACCTGTAATGCACGGGGCTGAAAGTTGACTTTGGTTGTCTTTTGCGGGGGAACGCTTAAAGAAGAAGTGTCACATGCGCTTTTTTATCACCAGCTCCCTTTATTATTATGCGGCTGGTCCCTCAACGCTCCTCTGCTCGCTTAGCTGCGGCAAGACGTCCGGTCAGGCGGTGTTCCAGGAGTCACTCACGACAAGTCGACAGGTCACGCGGACCGATCTGCTCGTCGGACAGGAGCGGAACCGATTGACCCGGCTTGAAATAAAAGAGGCCGGCGATCTCGCCGTTCATTACCTCGCCACGGCCCAGACCACCTCGAATACGATGCCTGTCGCCAAAGTGGCAAAGCGGAAAGCGGAGGACCTCGGCGCACCGGTGATTCCCTATCTCTTCCCGAGCCGTTACGCTCCCTCCGACCGCTTGCGGGCGGCGGCGATGGATCTCTTTGGAGGAATCAAGGGTGCCCTGAACCAGGCCCTTGCGATCGAGGAGTGGCTCTTCAAACACATCGCCTACATTATCGGTTCGTCGACCGAGCAATCCTGTTCCCGCGATACTCTCGAACTGCGTTCAGGCGTCTGTCGCGATTTTGCCCATCTTGGCATCAGCTTCTGCCGTGCCCTCTGCATTCCCGCCCGCTATGTGACAGTCTACGCGTATCAGCTGTATCCCCAGGATTTCCACGCCGTCTTCGAAGTCCACCTCAATGGAATCTGGTACGTCATCGACGGAACACGCAAGGCACCTCTCAACGGAATGATCCGTATTGCCACGGGACGGGACGCCAGCGATGCGGCCGTGGCGACTCTCTTCGGAAACATTCAGGGTCAGGGAATCTACGTGGAGACCGCCATTTCCGATGATGCGGTGGGCGAGTTTCTTCCGGTGACACGCGATATGCTTCTGGAGAAAGAGGAGATACTGTATCTCGGATAAGGCTTTTCGATTGAACCGCCAGGCCATTGATCGAAGAGCAAACGCAATTCTGCAGGAACCATGAGCCAAAGCCCTGAAGACGATCGAGCGGCGAACCGCCTTCAGATGGCGATCGCGATTTTAAGCCTGATAGCGATAACCGCGCATCTCGTGTTGCGGTTCGGATTCGGGCTGCAGACCTTCCATGTGCACATTCCCCTGTGGATCGCCTATGTGTTCGGGGGAATTCCGCTGGTTTGGGGATTGCTGGGCAATTTATGGCGACGGGAGTTCGGCTCCGATTTGCTTGCCGGACTTTCCATCGTGACGGCCGTGCTTCTTGATGAATATCTGGCAGGAACACTCGTTATCCTGATGCTTTCCGGGGGCGAAGCACTGGAGGCCTTTGCCGTGAGCGGGGCGTCTTCCGTCCTCAAGGCCCTCGCAAAAAGGGTTCCCTCGGTCGCACATCGCAAGTCGGGAACTTCCTTTGAGAATGTGGAACTGAATGCCGTGGCGATTGGAGATCTGCTTGAAGTGCTTCCCCATGAAATCTGTCCGGTCGATGGAACCGTCGTGGAGGGACGCGGGGTCATGGACGAATCCTATCTCACCGGTGAGCCTTACATGATTTCGAAAACTCCGGGGACCACGGTGATCTCGGGAGCGCTGAACGGAGAGTCATCCCTCACGATCCGGGCGGATAAGCTCACGATCGATTCGCGTTACGCGAAGATCATGGAGGTGATGAAAGACTCCGAGGAAAAGCGCCCCCGGATGCGGCGGCTCGCGGACAAGCTGGGTGCCGTCTATACTCCGGTGGCGGTGATCCTTGCACTTCTGGCCTGGTTTATCAGTGACGATCCCGTCCGGTTTCTGGCAGTGTTAGTCGTTGCCACTCCTTGCCCGCTCCTGATCGCGATTCCGGTGGCGATCATCGGTTCGATTTCACTCGCGGCGAAACGTGCCATCATTGTCCGCGATCCGTCCATCCTCGAGACGATCGATACATGCAGTTCCGTGATTTTTGACAAAACCGGAACCCTGACCTACGGCCGTCCCGAATTGATCGACCAATCCTCCGCGCCGGGATTCGATGCGACCGAAGTACTCCGCCTGATCGCGAGCGCCGAGGTGTATTCGAAACATCCCCTCGCTGAGGCCATCGTTGCGGCGGGCAGGGCTGCGGATGGGGAGGGTCTTTTTGAGGTAGACGAGATCAGTGAAAAGCCCGGGCAGGGACTGATCGCGAAAGGTCAGGGGCATGTCGTTAAAGTCACCAGCCGGAAACAGCTTGCTCTGGAACTACCCGACGAAGCGGGGATGCTCCCTGCGGTCGCGGGAGGCCTGGAATGTGTGGTCATCGTTGACGGGCACTACGCGGCGACTTTCCGCTTTCGGGACGAACCCAGACCCGAGGGGAGGGATTTCATTCGCCACCTCGGAGGCAAGCACGGGATTACCCATGCCATGATCCTCTCTGGTGACAGGCAGTCCGAGGCTGAATATCTCGCTTCACGGGTCGGGATCGTCGATGTGCGTGCCGGCAAAAGTCCTGAGGAAAAGCTTGAGATCGTCCGCGCCGAAACCCGGGAGCGCAGGACCTTGTACGTCGGAGACGGAATTAACGATGCTCCGGCATTGATGGCCGCCACGGTCGGTATCGCTTTCGGGCAGAACAGTGATGTGACGGCGAAGGCAGCGGGTGCAGTGATCATGGACAGCTCCCTGCGCAAGGTGGATGAACTCATTCACATCAGCCGCCGCATGCGACGGATCGCCCTGCAAAGTGCCGTCGGCGGCATGATCCTGAGTGTGGTCGGAATGCTCTTTGCCGCCTCAGGATATCTGCCTCCGGTGGCCGGTGCCATTACTCAGGAGGTGATTGACGTCCTTGCGGTGCTGAATGCGCTTCGGGTGGCGCTTCCACCGAAATCATTGACCGACTATTAGGCTAACGTGGCAGGCGGTGCGCCCGCCCTACAGGGTTTTCCTGACGGCAGAGAGGCTGTCAATCATCTTCGGGCGGGAGAAAGGCCGCCCCGCACCCCGCCTGCCGCCATTGCGTCCCTTCGGAAAATGGTTTTCGGCTTCCGTTTTCATTGAATTTGGAAACGATGAGGCATGAAGTTCCACTTACCCGCGTCCGCAGCGTTCTTTATCGTCACCATGTTGGTGCCAACCTTTTCGCCCGCACAGGAAAAGCCCCCCGAAGCCGCCGCCAAACCTCTGCGTATCATCGCCTTCGGGGCTCATCCTGATGATCCCGAGTTCCAGATTGGCGGTTGTGCGATCAAGTGGACCAAACTCGGGCACAAGGTGAAACTCGTCGCCTGCACCAATGGCGACATTGGTCACTGGGGCATGTCGGGCGGGGAGCTGGCGCAACGCCGCACCGCCGAGGTGCAGGAGGCCGCGAAGCGCATGGGCACCGAGGTCGAGGTCCTCGACATTCATGATGGAGAACTCCTTCCCACGCTTGAAAACCGGAAGACCATCGTGAAACTCATTCGCGAGTGGGATGCGGATCTCGTCTTTTCGCATCGGCCTTATGATTATCATCCCGATCACCGCAATGTCGGTCTCCTCGTGCAGGACGCCGCCTTCATGGTCATGGTGCCGTATTTCTGCCCCGATGTTCCTTCGATGAAAAAGAATCCGGCCTTCTTCTTTTTCCCTGACGGATTCACCAAACCCTATCCGTTCACCCCGACGCTCGCCGTCTCGATCGACGATGTCTTTGAAGAGAAGGTGAAGGCGATCGACGCCCTCGAATCGCAGGTTTACGAGGGCGGCGCGCTCGGGGACGAAACGACACGGGCGAAGCGTTTTGGCGATGATCCGGTGCGTCGGCTCAATTTTCTGAAAACGAGCTGGTCGAACCGCCACTCCAATATCGCGAACAATCATCGCTCCAGTC
Source organism: Akkermansiaceae bacterium UBA2381 (assembly GCA_002344215.1). Taxonomy (GTDB): domain Bacteria; phylum Verrucomicrobiota; class Verrucomicrobiia; order Verrucomicrobiales; family DEV007; genus Arctic95D-9. The sequence goes on along the minus strand of DDSV01000006.1, from coordinate 67,913 downwards.
TTGTGGAGTGGTATGGCGAGGAGGAGGGCAAGGCAGTGAAACATGCCGAGGCCTTCGAACTCTGCGAATACGGATCCAAACCGTCCAACGAGCAGTTGAAAATTCTTTTTCCCTTCTTTAAATGAGAAAATCCTCCATCCTCTCACTTGTCCTTTCCTTCATCGTCGCCGTCTCTACGGGCATGGCTGAAGATAAGTCCCTCCGCATTCTTTGTTACAACATTCACTACGGCCAGGGAAACGACGGGGTCTACGACCTTGAGCGTCTTGCGGCCGTCATCAAGGCGGTCGACCCTGATCTCGTCGCCCTGCAGGAGGTCGACGTCGTCGTGCGCCGGTCCGGGAAAGTTCACCAGGCGAAGAAACTGGGCGAGCTGACGGGATTGAAGGTGCACTATGGTCCGACCCAGCATTACGAGGGTGGTCTCTTTGGTAATGCTGTCCTGACAAAACTCCCCGTGAGTGAGGTGTTGATCCATCCGTTGCCCTACACCGAGGCGACACCGGAGTTAACGAGCTATCCGCGTGGTTTCATCGCGGTCACGGTCGAGGGACCGGGGGGAAAGCCGTTCCGCTTTGTCAGTACTCATTTCCAGCACAATATCGAAGAGGATCGTCTCGCCGAAGCTCAGGCGGTGAACGAACTTCTTGCCGCTGAGGGTGATCCGCTTCCGACTATCCTGGCCGGAGACATGAATGCGACGCCCGATTCGGAGCCAATGAAGATCCTGCTTTCCAAATGGACCAATGCCATCGGCGAAGCGTCTGCTCCGACGGTTCCTTCGAAGGAGCCGACATCGCGCATCGATTATATCATGTTCCGCAAGGGCGATCCCTTCACCGTGAAAGAGGCGAAGGTCATCCCCGAGGCAATGGCTTCCGATCACCGGCCGGTATTTGCGGTTTTGGAACTGAAGGCGGAGTGATCTGAGACGGGGCAGCCGGAGCGGCTGCCCTACAGAGTCCGTAAAAAAGGAGCCGCCCGCGCTCCCCTTTCGGAAACAAAGTGCACCACGCTGGAGGCCTACAACCTTCCCGTAACCCACAGCAACCCGCGGGTCACCAGGTCCATATACCGGTCATCGGCAACCGTCTCGTTGTTGTGACCGATCGTGGTGCTGAAGATCCGGGTCTTTTTCGGACCGTATTCATTGGTCCAGGCGACAACTGCTTCGGCCTCGGTGCCCTTGGCCTTGGGATCCGGTTTCTCCCCCTTCTTAACCTTGGGCATTTGCATCTGCTTCCCGCTCGCGAGCGCTTTTGCCGAACTGAAGATCTGGACGTTGTTGTAAAGCTCCTCGTTGATCGTCGTCCAGGCCTCGAACCCCTTCGTGATCGGATGCTCCTTGTCCGTGTAAGTGATCGCAATGGGGGACTGGGGGCCGTGGCCGGTTGACTGAAGGCCAAGCATCTCGTACCAGCCCGCGTTGTCGTCACCCGCCTTGACCGGCTCCTTGAAATTGCCCCAGCGGTAGCTGTGCATCCCGCAATGAAGATTCACGGCGGGTACTCCGCTACGGTGTGCGTCGAGGATGCGTTTCACATAGACCGGGTCGGTCACGGCGGCCGAGCATTCATCGTGGATCACGACATCATATCCTTCGGCCCAGTTATCCTTTTCGTAGATTGGAAAGGTCGCACCGGTGGATTTGTCAGGATTATACTCGATGACCACGGACGCGTTGATTCTCGACTCGATCCCTGCCTTGAGGATCTCCTTCTGCATTTCGTAGTCGTGACAGCATCCGCCAAGGACGAGAAGGACCCGGAGGGGGGCTTTCTCTTTCTCTTCAGCAGCGTGGACAATGAGCCATCCGGTAAGAGTGGCGGCGAGAGTCAGTAAAATGGGCAGGTATTTCTTCATCATCAGTCTTTGGTTAAAAATAATCTCAAGCGGTCACCTCACGCACCAGCTTCTCAAGACGGCGGGTATAATCCACCCAGACCTTGCGCGCTTCGCCCGTGTCATCAACGTCCTGACCGGCATGGATCGCGGCTTTGATGTGGGGTTCGATGGAGAGCCAGCCATCGTAACCGGTTCGGTAAAGGTCTTCAAGGATACGGCGCTGCACCGGGTCCTCGTCGACGTGGCAGGTGATCCAATCGCCGCCTTCAGGATTCGGTTTTGCGCTTTTGATGTGCACGTGCACGATCTCGTCGCGGCACTTCTGATAGTAGTCCCAGGTCGCTTCGTTGTCGTTGTCGTGAAGGCTGTTGTTGCCGGTGTCGATGATGAGTTTGAAGGCCGGGCTGTTCACGGCCTCGATCAGCTCGAGGAACCCCTCGGGGCTCTCGCCATACCCGCTGCAATTCTCGTGGGCGAGAATGACACCCTCGGCCTCGGCGATGGGAGCGAGTTCACGGAGGCGGCGCACCACTTCAGCTTTCCAGTCCTCGCGGGAAAGGGGTGCCTCCTTGTCATTCGGCCAGGACATGATGCGGAGGAATTTCGCTCCGACCGAGCGCATCCGGGGGGCGACGCGTCGCAGCTCGTCGATATCCTTCTGAAAATCCGAGGTCACCGGTCGGGCCCAGTTGCCGATCTGTCCGCCGAAGCCGACGATTTGAATGCCGTTTTCCTCGAGTGCCGTGCGAGTGGCGGCCCACTCCTCTTCAGTCTGGTCACACACGTTCCTGCCACCGATGAGGCGCAACTCGATGGCCGACCAATCGGCCTCCTTCAGCGTGGAGATTTGTCCTTCGAGGGACTTTTCGGCCTCGTCGGCGAATCCGGTGAATTGAAAGGGCATGGGGCTTTGGGAGTTGGAGTTGATCTGGGAGCGGGCAGGATACACAGAGACAGGCGGCGCGCAAAGCCGCGATTTCGGTAGGGGACCTCGGGGTTTTTCTCTGAAAAAGCTGGTCAAATGAACGTAATTGGGTAACTTTTCTCCATGGCGCTCTATTTGAAACTGCCCGAAGCCGTTGATCAGCACGCGTTCAATCACCGGCGCTGGGAGGAGTTGCTGGAGAGCGGTGAAATGGCGGGTTATGAAACGCAGCGGCTCGAGACCGATCGCCATGGACATCTCGTACTCAGCCCGTGGGCGGTGGCGAGGCACGGGATTTATCAGAGTAGGGTCGTTTTTCTCCTGCAGACACTTCTACCCGAAGGAATTGCGATGACGGAATGCCCGGTCTCCACCTCCGACGGCGTCAAGCTCGTCGATGCCGCCTGGATGTCACGCCAGCGCTTCGACCCGATGCGGGAGTTTACGGTTTTTGAAAAGGCATCGGAGATCTGTGTTGAGGTGCTTTCCCCGTCAAATACTCGCGCCGAGATGGAGGAAAAGCGGGCGCTTTATTTCGAGATCGGTTGCGAGGAGTTCTGGACGGTTGCTGCGACCGGCAAGGTGCGTTTCTTTGCGCCGGATGGTGCGGAGTTGGATGCCTCCGCTCTTTGCCCTGAGTTTCCTGATCTGATCGAGATCTGATCGCCCCCACAAAACGGGATTGCGCGATGTTCACCGGGCGATCGATCTGCCATTCTCAGATCGTGATGACTCGTCTGCTTCTCTCCGCTTTTCTAACGGCCGCCACGCTGCCTCTGTCCGCCGCGCCCACCGCCCTCATCAACGGCCGGATCGTTACCGTGGATGACTCATTCAACCTCGCGGAGGCCATGCTCATCGACGGAGAGCGTGTCGTGAAAGTCGGTTCCAATGCCGCGATCCAGGAGGGTCTGCCCGCTGACGCGACCCTGATCGACCTGAAAGGCGCGACCGTCCTGCCCGGCCTGATTGACTCCCATGTCCATAGCACCGGGGCCGCGACCTACGAGTTCGACCACATTATTCCCGAGATGGAGACCATCGCGGATGTTCTCGCCTACATCCGCACCCGCACGGCAGCGGTGCCCGAGGGAACCTGGATCGGTCTCTCGCAGGTCTTCATCACCCGGCTCCGCGAGCAGCGTTTCCCGACCCGGGCCGAGCTCGACGAGGCCGCGCCTAAACATCCCGTTACCTTCCGCACCGGACCTGATGCCGCGATTAATTCGCTCGCGATGGAGCTCTCCGGCATCACCCGCGACACTCCCGCTCCCGAGGGTGGCACCGGCCGCATCGAAAAAGATCCCGCTACGGGTGAGCCGACCGGCATCCTGCGTGGATCGGCGACCGGACTGATCAAACGCGGCAACACCGGAGTGAAAAGCCCGACCAAGGAGGAGCAGGCCGACGCCCTTGCCGAACTCCTCGCTGACTACAATAAAGTCGGGCTCACAAGCATCGCCGACCGCAGTGCCAGCGACGGAGGCATCGCTCTTTACTCGGCCCTGCGCGATTCGGACCGTCTCACCTGCCGCGTTTACCTCTACTACGGTGTCGGAGCGCAGGATCCCATCGAGAAGGTTCTCGCCAATATCGACAAGGCCGCCGCCCATCCCCTCCACGCCTACAACAACCAGCTCTGGCTGCGCGGCATCAAGATTTTCCTCGACGGCGGCATGCTCACCGGCAGCGCCTACATGAAACGTCCCTGGGGCGTCAGTTCCGCCTACGGCATCGATGACCCCGAGTATCGCGGCATGGTCTACGTCGAGCCGGACAAACTCTACACGATGGCGAAGCACGCCCTTTCGAAGGAGCTTCAGTTCACCGCTCACTCTGTCGGCGACGGGGCGGTCGAGCGGCTCGTCGACACCTACGCCCGCATCGGGGAAAACGACTTCCCGGTGAACGAGCAGCGTCCCTGCGTGACTCACTGCAATTTCATGACCGCCGAAGCGATCGGGAAGATGGCCAAACACGGCATTGTTGCCGATCTCCAGCCGGCCTGGCTCTACCTCGACGGGCGGACCCTCCTGAAGCAATTCGGCAACGAGCGCCTCGAGTTTTTCCAGCCCTACAAAACCCTCGCCGAAAAAGGGGTCGTCGCCGGTGGCGGCTCCGATCATATGCAGAAAGTCGGGAGCCTTCGCTCGGTCAATCCCTACAATCCCTTCCTCGGGATGTGGACCACCCTGACAAGACACCCGCGATGGATGGGCGAGGCCATCCGGACCGAACAGATCATCGACCGGGCTGAAGCGATCCGTCTCTACACGATCAACAACGCCTGGCTCACTTTCGAGGAAAAGGAAAAGGGATCGCTCGAGGCCGGAAAACTGGCCGACTTCATTGTGATCGACCGGAATATTCTGGAGTGTCCGGTGGACGAGGTAAAAGAGATCCAGGTGAAGGAGACCTGGCTGGGCGGGAAGCGGGTCTTTAAAGCAGAGGGGTGAGCGGCTTGGCATCAGCCTTGACCCCGAAGAACGAAGAACGAAGAACGAGGAACAGCGGTCCTTCGGCCGCACCTCTTTCCCGTTTGCCGTCTTCCTCCGTGCGGCTTACTCTGCCGCCCCATGAAAACCGTCCCCCGTTTTGTTTTCGCCATTCTATTTTGTCTTCTCGTTCCCTCGACCCGCGCGGACGAGACTTTATCCTTCCCTTCAATCGAGGCCGAATCCGCATTGCCGGGCGTCGGACCATTGCGACGCTATGAAGGCCTGATGCAACGCTGGCCCGAATTCCGGGCGAAGTGGGCGACTCAGGTCGAGGCGGATCAGAAATCCGTCGTCTTCCTCGGTGATTCAATCACGCAGGGCTGGGGCACCAGTCTGCCGGGCCGCTTCCCCGGAATGAAGAGTGCCAATCGCGGCATCGGGGGCGACACGACGCGGGGAATGCTGATCCGGCTCGATGATGTCCTCAGCCTGAATCCTTCGGCCATTGTCATGCTGATGGGGACCAATGATCTCGAGATTGGACTCGAGCCGTCCGTGGCGGCGGAGAATGTGAAGCTCATCCTCGCGGCAATCAAGGCCCACGATCCGAAGGTGCCGGTGGTGTTTTGTCAGGTCTTTCCCAGCTCACCCGAAAAGAAACGCCCCGCAGCGAAGATTCAGGAGCTGAATCGCCTCTACGCCGACCTCGTCCGGGGTGACGAACAGGTCACTTTGCTCGATACCTGGACCCTTTTCGCCGGTGCCGATGGCGAGGCTGATCCGAAGTGGTTCAAGGACCTCCTCCATCTCAATCCCGAGGGATACGCTCGCTGGGCGGCGGCCCTTCGTCCGGTCTTCGCGACATTGGGATTTCTCGAAACAGAGAGGGTAGAGTCTCCGGTTGAAGAGGGTTTTGTCAGTCTTTTCAACGGAAAGGACCTGACTGGATGGGGTTTTCGTCTGACACCTCCGCGCAAGCCTTCGAAGAATGCGCCGAAACCCGACGCGCCCGTTTTTGTTGAGGTGACCGCGGCGGCGAACTTCGACGGCAAGACCATCAGCGACGACGGACGTTATGCCGCGATCAACGGACGCCTTGTCGTAAAGACTCCGTCCGAGGGACGGCGCATCCAGCAGCTTTGGACGACGGAGGAATTCGACGGTGACTTCATTCTGAAGCTCGAGTTCCGTGCCACTCCCAACGCGGACAGCGGGGTCTTCATCCGCCAGCCCCAGCTGCAGTGCCGTGACTATCCGCTTGCCGGTCCTTACAAAGACCTCAAAAACTACAAAGCCCAGGACTGGAACGAGCTTGTGGTGACGGTGAAGGATGGCAAGGCGCACGCGACCTGCAACGGCGAAGTCCTCGAGGAGGCGTTGGAAGTCCCCGCGACTGGTCCCATCGGGCTCGAGGGCGACCGCGGGCAGATGGAATACCGCCATCTGCGTTTGAAGAAACTGGATTGATCTCAAGGCCTTTTCCCAATGAAACCCATTATCACCATCGGGGAGACCAAAACTCCGGACGGTTCCAAGTTCACCCTGCATCAGCACGATGGGGATTTCTTTCTGCGTCTCGACGGCACGCAGTTGATGAGTTCGACCTGGACGCTCTCGGAGCGGCTCCTCGCCGACTATGCCTGCCCGGAAAAGGCTCCCATCAAGATCCGTCGTGTCCTCATTGGGGGGCTCGGCCTTGGTTTCAGTTTGAAACGTGTCCTCGAACTGGTCGGGGATGATGCTGAGGTCGTCGTTGCGGAGTTGCTTCCCGAGGTGATCCGCTGGAACCGGGAATTGCTGGGTGATCTCAACGGTCACCTCATGGATGACCCGCGTGTTACGATCCATGAGGGCGACGTCTACGACTGCATCCGTCGCGCCGCCGACGGCACTGATGAAAAGTGGGATGCCATCCTCCTCGACACCGACAATGGACCGACTTCTCTTGTGCAGCCGCAGAATCACCGCATCTATGGACGCAGCGGTTTTGCGATGATCTGGGACTCGCTCAGTCCCGGGGCGCGGGTTGCCTTCTGGGCGGCGGCGGTCGAACCGGGTTTTGAGAGAAAACTCCGCCGCGACGGGTTTGTCACCGAGAGTTATTCGATCAAGGCGCATGAGCGCGCGAAAAAGCCGATCCACTGGATCTACGTCGGATTTCGACCCGTTCATACGGGTGAGGGGAAAGCCGCCGAGCCGACCCCGGTCACTCCGACACCGGCGGTGGTGAAGGCGGCGAGGAAACCGAAAAAGCGATGGTATTGAGTGCCGTGCGGTTTACTCTCCCGAAATCACTTCATGAAACTTCATCAAAACCAGCTTTGGCAGCAGGGAGAGGACCTTTACCGCATCGTCCATCTTGAGCGTCTCTCGGTTGACTACAAAAAGGTCGACCCGCTTGATCCCGAGGCGGGGACCCATCACCACGTCACGAAGAAGGAATTCTGTCGCCTAATTAAAGGCGCGGTGGAGGTGAAGTAGACTCTTAGGTCATTTCTTGTAGGGCGAGCGCCTCGCTTGCCTTATCGATCACCGGAGACCTTCGACTTCGCCCAAGGCAGGCGGAGCGCCCGCCCTACGGGCCATCGGCGTGAATATTACCCCCAATACTGCGCGATCTTCCGCTTCAGGAAGGCGACGCTGCGCTCAAGTTGCTCCATGCCGTCGACGCCGTCTTCGATGCTGATCCAGCCGTCGAAGCCCTTGCTCTTTAGCTCGGAAAAAATCGCATCATAGTCGTTCAATCCCTTGCCGATCTCGCCGTGGCGGAGGCGTTTGGCATAGCCGGTGGCGCCGCCTTCCTCGCGTCGCAGGTCTTCGATGGTGCCCTCGGCAAGGTAACGGTCGCTCGCGTGCATCGTCACGACGCGGTGGGAGACGCGCTTCAACAATTCGATGGGATCCTCACCCGCGAGGTAGGTGTTGCTCGGGTCGTAGTTGACTCCAAAATTCGGATGTTCGATCGCGTCGACGAGCTGGCAGAAGACGTCCATCTTCTGGGCGAATTCGGGATACTCCCAGAAGTCGTCCTTGTAGTGGTTTTCGATGATGAGGGTGATTCCGCGCTCGGCCGCGTAGGGGAGACAGGCGTGGATCGATTCGGCGGCGAGCTTCACGCCTTCGGCGATGCTCAGCTCGGGTCGCCGTTGTCCGCTCAGGACCCGGCAGTAGGATCCGCCGAGGGTGTGAGTCATGTCGATCCAGCGCTTTTGCTTGGCGATTTCGTTTTCACGAAAGGCCGCATCCGGATGGGTGAAGTCGGGCGAGCAGCACATCATGGGAATGACGCGTCCGGTGTCCTCGACCTCCCGGCGAAAGCGGAGCCAGTTCGATTCATCGGCCATCTCGAGGAATCCGGCATACCATTCGAGTCCCTCGACCTCAAGGGTGGAGGCGAGGCGGATCCATTCGGAGACGGTCATGGTGCCATCCTTGCAGAGGGCCTGCATGAAGGCTTTGGGGAAGGCGGCGAGGCGGGGCATGTTCAAAGTTCAAAGTTCAAAGTTCAAAGTTCAAAGTTCAAAGTTCAAAGTTCAAAGTTCAAAGTTCAAAGTTCAAAGTTCAAAGCCGTGGTGCCGGGATTGGCGGCTCGGTCAGGCTTTTGTCCGCCTCGCGGTCTTCTCCGGCGTATTGAACAGGCTTACTTCACCGCTGCCGCGTTCCAGACCTTGATCTCGTCGAACGAGCCGCTTTGTCCCGCCACGCCGAGTTCGATCTTCGATTTCGTCTCGTGGCCGATCCCGGGTGATTTGAGAAAGGCGACCGCCTTGCCGTCAATGGTCACCCGCATTTCATCGCCGACGGTTTCGACGCCGACGAGGTAGGTCTTGCCTTCCTTCAACTTGACCGGGTACGTCGCGCTCGTTCCGCCCATCCGCTTGGCGACTTCCTCCTTCTTCGAGGGATCCTGCTTCATCGCTTTGATTTCCTCGTTCTGGCTGCCCTCGCGTTCATCCATGATCGTGACCTTGTCGAGCCGGATCTGGGCACGGCAGAGGTGCCCGTAATGGGAGCCGGTGTATTTGCGGTCGTCGAACTCGACATCCATCATGGTGCAGCCGTCGAAGCGCATCTTCACCTCGATCACGCTGTCCCTGGTCGGCAGTTCGAGGCCGTAGACGGCGGCGTGGGCCGTGACGACCGATTTGCCATCCTTGGAGGGTTCATCTTTTACGCGGGTTTGGGTGCCCTTGAGCTCACCGTTTTCAAAAACGAAGGTATCCACGACTCGGTGCCACTTGGCGTCATGCTCTGACGTCTCGAAGTCGTCGGAGAAAAGCAGTTCTTTCTTCTCGGCGATCGGTTTGGAGGGGACGCGGGGAAGTTTCGGCGTGTCGGCGGCAAAAGCGGAGACGGTGAGCAGGGAGCAGCAGACAAAGAATGGGTGGAGTTTCATCGGTAATCGTGGGGTGGATTTTGAATAGGTCAGGAGTCTCCTCGCGGTGGGACGAATCGTCAATGGACGCGTGAGCGGTTCCCTTGGGAGTTTGGGCAGACCCGTCACCCGTGATCGTCACTTTGCCGGAATCGTGGATGCATCCTTCGGCGGATTGCGTCCGATGAAAGGATGCTGCTCGAGATCGACGACCTGGCCGCTGATGGGGCCGCTTTCGTCGGCGAGCCAGTAGATCGCGGCCATGGCGATTTCTTCGGGTTTGAGGATGCGGCCGGCGGGAGCGTAGACTTTGGGCAAATGTGAGGGCCAGTCGTCGCTCAGACCGTGCTCGCGTTTGCGCTTCGCCTCGTTTTCGGTGAGAACCCAGCCGGGGTTGATCTGGTTTACCCTCACGCCGTTTTCACGCATAAGCGTGTCGCCGAGGTTGCGGGTCAGGGTCATGAGCGCCCCCTTGGAGACTGAGTAGGGCATCAGGTTCGGCTCGCCGCTCCAGGCGTTGACGCTGCCGATGTTGAGCACACTTCCGTGTTGTTTGCTGAGATGCGGGAGAGCCTCCTTGATCAGGAGGAAGGGGACGATCGTGTTCACCTCGAGCATCGTGCGGAAAAACGCCGCGTCGGTCGTCTGGAGATTTCCCGAGGCGACGATGGCGGCGTTGTTAACGACGGCGTCGAGCCGGCCGAAGCGCTCCACGGCGAGGGCGACGAGGCGCGCGGGACAGCCCTCATTGGCGAGATCCTCGATGTGGAGAGCCGCGGAATCCGATCCGATCTCGGCCACGGTTTCCTCACCAAGATCGCGCTCGAGTCCATGGATAACGACGCGGGCGCCCTCGGCGACACACTGTTTGGCGATGGCTTTGCCGATCCCGGTGCAGCTTCCGGTGATGAGAATGACTTTGTGGGCGAGGCGCATAGTTGTTTTGTCAGGGTGTAAAGTGCTCAGCGACGGCCGTGGTTGAAATCGATGGGGGTTCGTTTCAGTTCCGCTCCGGGATTGTCGCGAATGGCGACGTCCTCGCAAGAGGGATCGACGGCGATGGTGATGGCCCGTCCGGGAAAGGTGTTGCCGCTCATCTGAAGGTCACGGCCGTTCGGGGCGAAGGTGACGGCTTCCTCCGGAGCGGACTCGCCGAGTTGGAAGACGTTGTCGCGCACGATGACGGGTCCATAGCTGCCACCCTCCTCGTGAAGGGTGAAGTAGATTTCGGGGAAACGCCGCGGTTCCCCGGTCTCGTAGCTGCGGCGTCCGCGGCGGAGGTCGTTCTCGCCCTTGGTGGTGTTGTTCACGAAGATGTTGTTCGCGAGAATGAAGTTTTTCGGCTGGTTGATCCACGAGCCGCGTCCGCCATTGCGGAAGGTGTTGCCGGAGATGGTGATATCCTCGCAGGATTTCTCGACACTCATGACCCGAGATCCGTTCGTGCCATCGATGAGGTTGCCGGTGACAGTGGCGTTCTGGCAGAACTCGGCGAGGAAAAAGGCACCCATGCGCGAGCCGGTGATGTGATTGTCGGCGAAAACAATGTTCCGGCAACGCTGGATATGCATGGTGTCGCCGAGGGCGCTCAGCATGCAGCCGGTGACACGCACGTCCTTTGCTGAAGTGATATCGAAGGCACCTTTGCCGGGGCCGGCTCCGACGGGCGCGTAGAGCGCCCAAAAAGCGGCCTGCAGATTGTGGACGAGCGAGAGTCCCTCGCTCCCAGCACTTTCAAAACGGATCGCCTCGCCGCCGCGTCTTTCGGCGATGCGGAGGAAGTCAGGTGCGGCTTCGACAACGAAATACTGTTTTCCCCGGACGAGGTTTTTCGGGAGACCGTCGCCGAGAAAGGAGAGCGCGTGGGTGGGCTCGCCGTTGGGGCTGACGGCGATGGGTTTGATGGTGTTGTCGAGGAGGATGCGGTCGTCGCCGGCGGCGAGAGTGAGTCCGCTTTTCACCAGATCCATGCGGAAGTAGCGGCGGGCGCGCTCGACTTCCCATGGCTCGTATTCCTCCGGCCAGGTGAGGATCTGCCAGAGGTGGCCATAGTCCCACATAAATTTGCCGCTGCGGAGCAGGGTGCAGTTTTCCAGGACGACACGCTCGGCGTAGGCCTCGACCTCACTCACGCTGCCCTTTTTCGAAAGGCCGTGCACGCCGATCACCGCGCCGGCAACTCCGTCGGCTTTGACGTCGCGAAAGAGGATGTCACGAGTGCCGCCTACTTTGGTGGTCGCGATTTCGATACCCCTGGTGTTTACATAAGGTTCCCAGGAATTTGCCTTGCTCGCGGGATCAAACACCCGGCCGAGGAACTCACCACCGTGCCAGGCGAAATCGTGGAGGTCGGCGCCCGAGAAGAGAATGAGACGCGCTTCCGATGGCAGGGTTTCCGGGAAATGAAAGCGGGCTCCATGGGCGAAGACGGTGGTGTGCGAAGAGAGCGGGATCGGCTTGGTGCCCTCGAGATGGTAATCCCCGGGCGGGATCGTGATGATTCCTCCGCTTTCACTTTTCGCCGCGAAGATCGCCTCGAGCTTCGCTGTGTCATCATTAGCCACACCCCGCGAAGTCAGGACCAGCAGAATGAGGGAAAGAAAATGACGGGGGTTCATCACCTGCCAGAATAGCGAAGGGGAAGGGGTTACCGCCACGACAAAATCTGTGTGGAATGCGACTTGTTCGCGGAGCGCTGGAGTCACGGATTCAATCGTTCCATCAACCTCTTCACGATGAAATCCAGCAGGATTCGTGTCGCGTCATCCCGATGTGGGGATAGTAGTCTGCGGCCCCGGGAGCGGCGAGGAGAATGAGTTTTGTCTTCTCCCCTGCCTCAAGCGAGACACGTCGAATCAATTCCTTTCCGATGCCCTGTCGCTGAAACTGCTCATCGACAGCGAGGTCGGAAAGGTAGCAGCAAAAACTGAAATCGGTGATCGCGCGGGCCACCCCGACGAGAAGACCGGTGACTCTGGCCGTGAGGATGATATCGGCGTTTTTCAGCATCGCTTCCAGGCGATCGCAATCACCAATCGGGCGCCTTTCCGCGAGGGTGGATCGTTTGAGCAGATCAACGAACGCTGTTACCGAAAGGTCGGGTTCGAGCTGGTAAACGGGTGTGGTCATGGCATCAGGTGACGCATCATTGCCGCGACTTCCCGCTCGGTCTGGTCCTCGCTTTCACTCAGTGCGGCGATGATGCCGGGCGCGTCGGCGGGACGATTCTGGCTCAGTTTGAATTTGCCTTCGATCCGGGTGATTTCTATTTCAAATCCGACAATGGCTTTCATCAGATTGTCGCGGAATTCATCCGGCATCTCTCCGTTCCAGCGGCCGGGTCGACCTGCTTCGTTGAACTCGATCAGTTCGTGCAGCATCGCGGCAAAGGCATCGTGATCGGTAATGAGGTGTGGTCTTCCAAAGACGTGCACCGCCGTGTAGTTCCACGTCGGCACTGCGGGGGTGGTGACATACCAGGCCGGGGAAACGTAGGCGTGCGGTCCGGTGAAAAGCACGAGCACCTCATCGCCCGTTTCAAAATGTCGCCACTGCGGATTTGCCCGGGCGAGGTGGGAGACGAGCCGTCCGGGAGTGCCCTCGTGTTCGCGAAAAAGCACCGGCATTTGCGTGGCGTGGGGCACCCCGGCGTCCTGAGTGATGATCGTGGCGAAACTGTGCCGACGGATGAAGGCGGTCAGCGTCTCCCTATCCTCCACCTGGAACGCTGCGGGAGAGTACATGGGATGGGAGGCTGGTTCGTCGGAAGTGGTTTCCCCGGTTTGGTTATACCGGAACTTTTTTCACATACTGGGCCTTAAGGCCGATGGCGATTCCATCCATCTTGCAGGAGATTTCATGATCTCCGTCGACGAGCCGGATCGGCTTGGATTTGGTGCCCGATTTCAGCACCTGTGAACTGCCCTGCAGCTTTAGATCCTTGATCATCGCCACGATGTCACCGTCAGCGAGGACATTGCCGTAGGCGTCTTTGACAACACGATCTCCTTCGGGCACCTCTTCGAGCGGCCACTCGTGTCCGCAGGTGACACATTCGAAGTGGTCTTCGAGGGTGAGAATATCATTCATTTCGCACATCGGGCAGGTGGGGGCGGTCATGAGGGGAAGTAGGAGGCAAGCTGACGCCAAGGCAAGAGATTTGATCGCTCATGGAAGCGTTGTTCCTGATCGCAAAAAGCGGATTGAGCGTTTTAACTACCTCCAGATCCGCCCCAGATACTCCACACACTCGGCTCGGGTGAGCTTGTTCTCAGCCGGCTTGCCACCCAGGGTCGTGAATCCGGGCCATCCCATCGCCACGAGCCAGCGGTTCAGATCGCCCCAGCTTACTTTCCCCGAGGGGTCGAAGTTATTCTTTTGCTCGCCGAACTTTCCCCAGGCAATCATCGTTTCGATCACCTCGCGGTCAGGGTCGTCGGCGGGTACATCGGTGAAGCGCGAAGTTGCCGGAAGTTCGAGATTCGCCGGCGGATCGGGCAGGCTCTGACGAAGGCGAACGAGTGCTCCGGCAAGTTCGCGGCGGGTCACGATCTGGTGAGGGTGGAAAAAAACGCTGTCGGGATCGACTTTCCAGATTCCTGCGACGGTCAATAAATTGGCAGCCTCAAAATGAATCTCCTCGGGAGAGACATCGTGCCAGGGCCAGATCAGGGTCCCGGGTCCTCCCGCACCGCGCACGAGAATCGTCTGGACTTCGCGGACTCGCGACTCTGATGCGGCGACCTCGCGGGGGCTGATGCCCTCACGCAGGGAAAGAGCGGCGAGGGTTCCGGAGGCGGTGCCGACGTGCATCATTTGCCCGTGGAGGCGCAGGGCTGACTGCACCATGCTCGTGACTCCGATGTTCTTCGAGGCTCCTAACAAACCCTCCATTTTCACCGGGATCAGGCCGCGCAGAGGAAACATGGCACGGTCGGTGTCGGTCGACCAGTCACGGCTGCCGTGGTGTTTACCTATCCAGGGCTGGGTCGGGTCATTGTCGACGAACTCGCGCCGCGTCGGATGAAAATCGAGATTAAACTGCCAGCCGAAGACGCCGTCGCTCACCATCGTTTTTGCCCAGCGGGGTTCGTGTGACTCGGTGCGGACGTCCTGCTCTCTGAGTATGTGAAGGGCCTCAAGACGCAGGCCTTCACGCAGGTAGGGTTTGGGCGGGAGGCGATCGGCGGTGCCGTAGTCATCGGCGAGTTCCATGTAGCGGAACGACTGGGGGTAGTCTCCGACCCGGTCATGAGCCGCGGTCTGGAGGTAATAGACAAATTCGAGGGCTCGCTGTTTCGCATCCTCGTAAATGAGGCGCCGCTGGGAGTGACTCATTTCGACGAGGTTCTTTTTCGAAGCGCCCGCTTCATCGGCCTCGAGGGCATCGACAACATGCTGCGGCAGGGTGCCGAGCTGATAGCCGTGGGCAGGCCAGTTGAGGATGACGGCTTCGGTTCCGGGGGCAAAACCGAAGTGATAGCGGTCAACCATCCGTCGATGGGTGTAGATGCACCAGCCGGCCATGTTGTAAATGCCGCCACTGCCGTCCCACTCACGCCAGGGCGGGGCCTTCGCCCAGTTCGCAAAAGAACGCTCGTCGTAGCGGAGCGGTTTGGGAATGGTGACATCGCGTCCGGTCTCGCGGAGGAGGGGACACCAGCTCAGGGGGTTCATCTCCTGATGCCCGAGTTCGTCGAGTGTTTCCGGCGCACCCGGTTCACCAAAGCGTGAGCGCAGATCCGGTCCTGACATGTATCCTGCACCGCTCCGGCGGATGACATCACCGAGATCGCTTGAGTCGATCGTGAGCCTGGCGTTTACGGTGAGTGTTTTGTCAGGAGAATTCTTCGCGAAAGGGGAGGGGGAAAAGCTAACTCCGGTGACACGCCCGCTCTCTGCCGCAACCGATGCCACATCCCAACCCCGCTCAATGCGGATCACGCCCGAGTTTACATAGGGGGCGAGCCAGTCTTCGAATATCCTGGCGGCGGCTTGCGGTTCGATCGTATCCGTCCCGCACCAGCTGTTGCCGGGTGTTGCCCTGCCGTAAGTGAGCCGGTTGTGCGTGCGGATGCGGTCGATGATTTCAAGGAAGGTTCCGCTTCGGGGGAAGTTGACCCGCTTACCCTCGACCAGAGTCCACTCGTCGATGGGGCCGATGCCCTGGGTGGAGAACTGACCGCCGAGCCAGTCGTGGTCGTTTGTCAGGACAATGTGCTTCACTCCGAGCCGGGCTGCCTGAACCGCTGCCGCGCATCCCGATTCATCCGCTCCGACGATGAGGAGATCGGTTTCGATTACCTCGGCGAGCGAGAGGAGGGGGAGGGAAAGGAAAAAGAGGGTGTGTCGGAGCATGGGGGAGATTGTTCTTCGTTCTTCGTTCTTCGTTCTTCGTTCTTCGTTCTTCGTTCTTCGTTCTTCGTTCTTCGTTCTTCGTTCTTCGTTCTTCGTTCTTCGTTCTTCGTTCCGGGGTTACGGAATGAACTTCCTTGCTTTCAGCCAGAAAAGGAGGTCCGCAAACCAGGGGTGTTCGGTGCCGATGAGTCCGGTGCCGTGGTCTCCGTCCTGATAGAGGTGAAATTCGTGGGGGATGCCATGCTGGTGCAGGGCAGAGGCGTAGAGTTGGGCGTGCTCGACGGGGACGAGTTTGTCCTCCCGGGTATGCCAGAGAAATACGGGGGGCAGGCCGGGGTGTACCTGGAGTTCGCTTGAGGTTTGCCGAAGAAGCGTCTCGTCGGGTTGTTCACCTACGAGCATCAAGCGCGAAGTGGGGTGGGGTTTCGTGATCATGCTGATGACAGGATAACAAAGGATCGCGAGATCGGGGCGGGGGCTGATCTCAGAGCTGCGTCCTTCGATTTCGCCATCTTCAGGGCGATTGATCAGGGTGGAGGTGAGGTGGCCTCCGGCGGAAAATCCCATCGCCCCGATTCGCTGAGGATCGATCTTCCACTCAGCCGCCGCACCCCGGATTCGCCGCATTGCCTCAACCGCATCCTGAAGCTGGGCGGGATACCGGTAGCCGGCACTCCCCAGACGGTATCGCAGCACAAAGGCGGTGATTCCCTGCTTGTTAAGCCAGAGCGCGAAGGGATCCGCCTGTCCTTCGTAGATTCCACTGTAGCTGCCCCCGGGAATCAAAAGCATCGCCGCTCCATTCGCCTTTTCGGGGAGGTAGGGGGTGAGTGTCGGGATGTCTTTCGCTTCCGCTCCGAGCGCTCCCGGCGCGCCGCCCGGCCAGAGAACGAGCGGCGTATCCGCAGCCGGCAGGAGAGTGATCCCGGTGAGGAGGAGAAAGAGGAGTCGTCTCATGTGTCTTCGATTACCAGATACGAAGGCCTTCTGGCAAGTCGCGCAGTTCAGCAAAGCCGGGGAGAGTTATTAGAAACCCCGCCCGGGTAGGGAATTGTGATAATTTCGAGGTATCATTTCAAAAAATCGTGTAGTTTTTCCGTCTGTCCGGATTTCATCCCCCGTTCCGGATAAACCCTCCTTACCCCTTTTCACGAGAATTGTCCGGCCTGCCCCCCTTGGGTCGGAGCAATGTCAGTAGTTATCATGTATCGCCGTCTTCTCATTGCAGCCCTGCTTGGGGCGGTCGTTCTGGGCGGGCTCTGGTTCTTCCGTTCACCTATCGTGGCGGCGGTGAAGGAATGGCGGGCTTCCTCCCTCGTCTCCAAGGCGGAGAAAGCGGCGAAGGATGGGCGCGCCCGGGAATCAGTGCAGGTGGCGATGGCGGCCTGGCAACTCGGTCCCAAGAAGCTCACGACTCTGCGCCGCCTGATGATTCACGGGCGGGCGGTGGGAATGCCGGAACTGGCCTCCATTTCGCTCGTCATTTTCTTCCACGACGATCATGAACCCTCCGATCGCAGCGATATCCTCAAGTGGACGCTGGACCGGGGCGAAGTGACCCTCTTTGATCAGCTTTACCCGAACCTGGATGAATCCTTCCGGCAGGACCCTACCATCCGTCTGCTCCACGCGAGGAAACTCGGGCTACAGGGGCGAACTCTCGAAGCGATTGAAGGGGCCAGAGCGCTTGAGAGTGACGAGGTCCTCGGGGCCGAGGCCTCCCTCCTTCTTGGAAACCTGCTTCCCCGTCTTCCCGGTAATCCCGTGGCCGTCAAGCAGGCGGCGGAGCGATTCCACCGGCTCCTCAATCACGAGGATGACGAGATTGCCATGAGCGCCTGGCGCAGTCTTCGTCAGCTTCCGCAAAACGTGCGCGACCCCGGGCCGGAGTTCGATCCGGTCGCCTGGGTGAGTGCCCGTGAGGGGGCGAACGCGGGAGACCGGGTATATGCGCGCCGCTTCAAGATGGAAAGGTTGCCGAAGGAAGCGCAGGTCGCGGAACTGCGGAAGATCGCGGCGGAGTTTCTTGACGATCCCGAGGCGATTGGGTGGGTAGTACGCTGGTTTCTCGAAGAGGGACATGGCGAGTTACTCCTCGAACTTCCTGAAAGCGCTTTTGTCGGCGAATCGGGGATTTTCAGTGCGCGGCTTCAGGTGTTGCTGGAAACGGGGAAACTGGACGAGGCTGCGAAATGGCTCGAAAAGGCCCCGGAAGGTTTTCCCGAAGGCGTCGCGGGGAGTTTGCGGGCGGTTTTTGCGAGCCGGGCGGGACGGTCCAGCGAAGCGCTCTCGGCGTGGCGCCGGGTCATCGGGCATGCCTCGTCCCTTCAGCTTTACGGTGACTGCGTTTCCATTCTGAGGATTGCCGAGAAGTTTGGCGAGCAACGGGCTGCGGTTGAAATCGTCGATGTCATCATCTCGCTTCCGTCCAACCGGCTTCCGGCAAGTGAGAATCTCGGGTATCTGGAACCCTATTTTGCCGCCCGTGCGGATGAATGGCTGAAGTTCTGGCGGGAACTCTTCCGTAACCGCCCTGGTGACGGGGTGGCGGCAGAGCAGGTGGCTTTTCTTGAACTGCTCCATCCCGAGGAGGCGGACGGAAGCATCTTTCTTGAGCGAACCGAACAACTTCTCGTTCGATTTCCCACGGCCCCCCGGTTCCGTGCCACCCGCGCCCTCTGGCTCATCAATGAGGGCAAGAATACGGAGGCTCTCGAGTTGCTCCGCGCCGCCGATATTAACTGGAACGAGACCGATCCCGTCGCCGGGGCGGTCTACGCCATCGCCCTTCGCCGTGGAGGGGCAACGAGCGAGGCGCTTGCGCTCGAGGCGGGTCTTCGATGGGAGAGAGTGGGACCTGTCAGGCGTGCCATCCTTACCTCCTTCCTCAATTCAGGGGCAGTCCCTGCCGGATCATGATTCAGTTAGCGGTTAGTAGCGTTTCTTTCGGTCGGGTCATCACCCTGGTGACCTTGCTTTGTTTCCCGGGCCTTGCCCGCCTTGTCGGGCAGGAAGACAAAAGCGCCATTCCCGCTCCCGAGAAGGCGGCCGTTGTGCCTGCCTCAGCCCAGCCACCTGTGGATGCCAATGCGCTCATCATTACCCTCGCGATGAAGGCGAACGGGGGAGACGAGGCAGCGGCCCGTTCGCTCGCCTCGCGTCTCCTATCCGGAGAAACCGCGTCGGCCGATCAGGATTTTGAGAAGGCCGTCAAGGAGGCCTCCGGCATCGAGGCTTCGCGTATCCTCGGCTTAACCCTGCTCCGCTCGAACAATGAATCGCTCCATCCCGAGGGATTGACCTATATTAAAAAGGCGGTCGAGGCGGAATCGGCCCCGGCCATGGAGGTGATGGCCCGGATTTTACTGGAAGGGCAGTTTGGACAGGAAAAGTCGGTGGATGAGGCCGTCAGCCTGCTGCGACGGGCCCGCCAGCTACCCGGAGCCAAAGACGCCCATCGCATGCTGGGGGATCTTTCCCTCGCCGGTGATGGTGTGCCGCAGGATGCCGCCATCGCCATGGAGCATTATCGGCGGGGGGCGGAAACCGGCTCCGTGGCCTGTCTTGTTGCCCTGCACCGCCTCTTTCGCGACGGACAGGCTTTTCCGGTCGACCTTAAGGAATCGGAGCGCTACGGGATTCTGGCCGCCGAAAGCGGAAATGCCGAAGCCGCTTTTGAACTCGCAGGCTTCTATGAAAAACACGCTGAAGGAGCACCATCTTGGGAGAAGTCGTCCCAGTGGCTCCGTGTTGCCGCCGAGCGAGGATACCCCGGGGCGACGCGTCTGCTCGGGGAGTATTTTCTCACCGACCGCCTCGGTGATCCCAATCCCGCTGAAGCCATCCGGCTTTTTCGCGTCGCCGCCGGACAAAGGGATGGAGAGGCCTGTCTGAAAATCGCGGAGGCCTACGAAACGGGCAAAAATCTCCCCCAGGATCCGGTCGCCTCGACCGCGTGGATTCGGGTGGGCGCGGACTTTGCCTATGCCCCGGCTGAGAATGCCCTGGGATTGCGCCTGATTACCGGATACGGAACCGCGTCGAATCCGGCCGAGGCGGTGCAGTGGTTTTTGCGCTCCGCCAAACAGGGCTTTGCCCTGGCCATGGTTAATCTGGGAGAGCTCCACGAAAAGGGAGTCGGTCTTCCCGTGAATCCCGCCGAGGCACGCCGCTATTATGAAGAGGCGGCGAAGGCGGGCAATGCCGGGGCGCAGGAGAGACTTGCCCGCCTTCTTTCCGGAGGCACTGACCCGGCTCTCAAGGATCTCCCCACGGCTGCGTTCTGGGCGGCGCGTGCGGCCGGAGCCGGTCTTGAGTCCGCCGTCCCTCTTGCCGAGTCTCTTCGCAACGGGCTGGATCCCGCGCAGAGAGAACAACTGGAGCAGCGTCTCGCCGAAAAGGGGGCAATCGAAGATTGACAAAATTTCACTGACAAGCCAGAACCCCGCGGGAAATCCTCTCTCAATCAGAAACCAGGTGAATGAACGCCTTTATTCAGACCGCCAATCTGGCGCGTGAGCTGACGACCTTTTTCCTGGCCCTCGCGCTCGGTCTTGTGGCTATCGTTCTGATTCGGCGCCTCTGGACCTGGAACCGCGGCCGGGACACGGGCGACGGGGTGAGGAAACTCCAGTCCGAACCGGTCTTGCGGGTCGGCGGTCTGGCCCTCTATGTGGTTTTTCTTTTCGCCTACCTGATTTCGAGTCGCACCGAGGTTCCGGGAGGACTCTCCATTGTTGGTCTTCCCTTTCTGATCCTTGGCACGACGATGTTTCTCCTCGGTTTTCTCGACGACCTTTTCGGGCTGCCTGCTCTCCTGAGAATGCTGATTCAGATCGGGGTGGGAGTTGCCGCCTATCTTTGCGACATGCGAATCGACATCCTCAGCCACCCGCTTGGGGGTGAAAGCATTGAGATGGGGGGATTCGGCCTGGTCCTGACGGTGATCTGGTTTGTGGCGATTCCCAACCTGATCAACCTCGTCGACGGTATGGATGGCCTCGCCGGCGGTATCGCCCTCTTCCTGTGTCTGACCCTGGCCACCCTTGGGGGAATCTCGGGAAACGCGGAGTTGCTCATTCTAAATATCGCGCTCGTTGGCGGGATCGTTGCCTTTCTCGCGTTTAATCTCCCTCCCGCCAAAATTTACATGGGAGACGGGGGGGCGTATCTCCTCGGGTTTATCATCGCGGGTGCCTCACTTCTCACCTCGAACAAGGGATCGATTTTCGGATCGCTTCTCGTGGTGGTGGTGGCCCTCGGCTTCCCGATTCTCGACACACTTCTGGCTATTCTCCGGCGCGGCCTTTCCGGATTGCCGGTCATGCGTCCAGACGCCCGTCACCTTCATCACCGGCTTCTCACCCTGGGATTCTCGAAGCGGAGCATTCTCTTTGTGCTGTATGGGCTTTGTGCCGGGCTTTCATTGCTGGGCTTGAGTGTTTTTCTGTCCTCAGGTTACACCCTCCCCGTGGTGGGCATGATCGTGACGATCGGTCTGATCCAGGGGCTTCGTTTCATCGGATTGCCTCACAATCTCTCCGAAGCCCGCAAGGTGATGCGTGACATTGTGGCCGCGCGTAAAGACGTTCGATATGCCCATGTCATGTCCCAGGTCCTCGAGCACGACCTCGAGCGCTTCACCAAAGCGGAGGATTTCTGGGGGGCGCTCAGTGGATTTCTTTCGAGGCTCGGCATTACTCCGGTGGTCACCCCGTTGAGGTCGGGGAACCGCGGGGAAGGGAAGTGCCTTGTCATTCTCGAGATCGACCCCTCGACTATCTGGGTGCTCAGTTGTCCGAGACCCGAGGGGTCCCGTCGGCAGTGGGAGCGGGTCGTGCGATGTTTTTACCCGGTGATTATCGGCGGAAAGGCTCGATGGGAGGGGCAGCTTCCTGAATTTCTGGGATTCATGACCGTCACTCCGGGAAGCAACCTTCAGGAACTGGAGGAAGAGCTAAACGCCGATGTCATCATCGGGACAGAGTTTGATGAGAATCCCCCGCGAAATCTAGGCTTGAGCGAAGCGGGGTAAGGGGTGTAGTATTGTAGCGGGCCCTTACTTGAGCCTGTAAGAAAAGTTTTGACCTTAGAAGCGAGAAATGGTTAAAAGTGAAAAACTTCCAATTTGTGCGAAATATAATTAATATTGCCCGATACCTCTTGACTGACGTAAGACTTTGCGGTTTAAATCATCGGAACTATATCATGACGACTCCTTTCAGCCTTCGGGCTCTCGTTTTTGCGACTTTTGCGATCTCTCTGATCGGCCTGAATGCTGGCGATCCGGTGCAATACCCTGCAAGCGGAGATTATTCGAAAAGTGTTCTTGGTGGTAAAGAGGGCATCGACACCCTCAAAGTGAACCGCCTTAAGGTCGATCTTTTCGGGTCCGCCTCCTACATTTACGATTCAAACACCACGCAAACTCCTGTCGCTCAGGACGCCTCCATCTTCGTTTTCGCCTTCGGGGCAAACGCGATCATGGGATCCCCGACGCGTCGCGGGGTGTATTACGGGTTGGACTACCTCGGCCAGGTTTTCGGATACAATGATGTCACGGCGGCTTTTGGTCGCGATTCGCTTGAGCACTCGGTGGGTGCTTTCGTCGGAGTGAACGGGGGACTGACCAAGATTCGCCTCGATGCGGACTATCGCCGGAACAACGGAAACTCGCTGGAATTCGATAACTTCAACAACGAGACCCGGCGCGCCACCAGCGATGACTACGATTTCTTCCTTGATGTCGTCAGGGATTTGCCGCACGGCTCCCTTGAGTTCGGTGCAGGATACACGGCACGAGACTTTGATAACAACGCGGCCCTCAATGATGGTGAGTCCATCTTCGGGGATATCGCCTGGTTCTATGAGCCCGGCTTCGCTCCGAAAACCCAGCTTGGTCTCGGTGTTCGCTTTGGAACGGACGATTACTTCGCCAACGCGGTTCAGGATTACGTGACTCCCTCCTTCCGCTGGCGTTATGCGTTGTCCGGAAAGACCACCCTCTACAGCACTCTCGGTTACGAGATGCGTTCCGTGGACGGGCCTACGGGAATTGATTCCGACAATTTTGTCTACAGCGGCGGAGCCTCCTGGGCCCCGAGTTCCAAGACCAGCTTTGATTTTGGTTACTATCGCAACATCGCACCCTCGTTCGTCTCCATTGGTGAAGACGTCGAGCGCACCGGGGTGACCTTGAAGATGAACAATCGCCTCCCGGGCCGGTTCATTCTTGGCACTCAGGTCGGATTTGAGAATGCGGACTACTTCAGGAGCCAGATCGTCGGTGTCGGTGCTCGTGATGATGACTTCACTCGTTTTGGGGTCGATTTGAGCCATCCTTTGGTGATTGCCGACCGTTTTTCCGGCCAGTGGGCGATCTTCTATAACTTCAATACCAATGAATCGAATAATGCCGCAGTCGAGTTTGACCAAAGCATCACCGGGGTGCGGGTTGGGTTGAACTACTGATGTGTTTACCGGAATTTGCCTCAACATGAAATCCACTCTCTCCGTCTCCGTTCTCCTCGCCGCATTCTTCCTCACCGTCACGCAGAGTGCCTTTTCTCAGGCCGGGACGCGGACGGTGACCGGCTTTGCCTTTGTTGATGCCAATGGAAACGGCGTCTATGACGAGGGTGAGGAGATCCTGCGTGGTGTTGAAGTGTTTCTGATCGATGCGGATGGAAATGTCGTGGCCACAGCCACTTCGGATGATAATGGCAATTACACGTTCCCTGAGGTCCCTTACGGTGTCTACACCATCATGGTTCAGGTCGACAAGAATTCCTACGTGCAAAGCCCCGAGTTCACCGTCGAAGGTGGCGACGAGGAGATTGTAATTCCGCTTCCGGTAAACGACGACACCTTGCAATTCGGCCCCTCGCCGCTTCTGACTGCCGTTCAGCAGTTTATTCAGATGTCAAACACACCGGGCAACCCGAAAAGCCAGAATCCCGGTTCTTCCGTGTCTCCCTTTGCTCCCTGATAGGGGCGGGCATACTGAAAGAGGTTCGGTCGGCAGGTGTTTCAGCATGTTCGAGCCTTCGGCTCGACTCATGGTTCGAGGGGGCGACGGTGTTGACCCCTTGAGGTCTTCGTCGAAGTCGGAAGATAAGTTGAATTTATTTTCAGGATTTGCATGAGATGCTATAGTTCCGAACGCGATTTTCCGATCGATGCCGGAAGTGATGATTCCAATCCCCCCTGTCATGATGGCTGCCAACACTTCACTCGAAGGTCCCGGATCGATCGCGCTCCGGCTACACCGTGAATTCACCTGCAAGGGCGGGAGTCGTGGATTGAAGGGGGTCTGCCTTCTCCTCCTGATGCTGGGTTTCGCTGCCAGTGTTTCTGAAATCACCGCACAGGATGCGCCTCTTGTTGCTGAGGCGGTGGCGGCAGAACCGAAGGGTCAGGTCATTCTCAAGACTGATGACATTGTCGGGATCAATGTGTTTGGCGAAGAGTCGCTTTCAGGAGCCTTTCGCATCGGGCCGGATGGAGCCATGGTCTTTCCCCTGCTCGGAAGTATTCCGGCGGCGGGGAAAACCGCGGAGGACCTGGGTTCGGACATCAAAACCCGTCTCGAGAAAGATTACATTCGCAGTGCCCAGGTGGCCGTTGCGATCACCGAGGAAGCCAAGTTGGCTCCGAACTCGGTGACGGTGATCGGGCAGGTCATGCGTCCCGGGCAGGTCACTTTTGAGCAGGGTGCCACCCTCGATCTTTTCACCGCGATCTCCTTTGCGGGAGGGCTTGCGGAGAGGGCGGACAAGAACCGGATTGAGTTGAAGCGCCGCGAAGGGGAGGACCTCCGCACCCAGATTTTCAACCTGGAGGGTGATCGCGTCACGAAATTGAAGGACAAGGATACCCTGATCGTTCATGCGCTTCCCGAGGAAAAGAAGATGGAGGAAGTCATCCAGACGGTGACCGTCATTGGAGAAGTGCGTACTCCCGGGCAGGTGCCGATGAAGAAAGAGCAACCGCTTGATATCATCACGGCCATCGCCATGGCAGGGGGCTTCACCGATGTCGCCCGCCCTTCACGGATTTTCATTCGCCGGGTTGTCGACGGGCAGGTTCAAACCTTCGAGGTGAATGTGTCGAAGATGCAAAAGGATAACAGTGCTCCTTTTATGCTCTTGCCTGACGACACCGTGACCGTTCCGCAAAGTGTCTTTTGAGCAAATGTCAGCGTTTCCATGGTCACCCTCTCCAGACGAATCGTCTGCCGGAAAGATTCATTCCCCGGCAACCGGGACTGTATTGACCGCCTCGTTCAGTTTCCGGCCGTGACTACCTCAGATTCATTTTTTATCCGGACCCGGAGATTTTCCTTTTACCCCCGCCCATGAGCCAACCGAATTATTCCGAATACAACATGGAGGAAGGCGGCTCTGAAGCGAATCCGACCCGCGGATTCCAGGACTACATGCGCTGGTTCCTGCGTCGTTTCTGGATCTTCTGTATCACCCTCATCGGCGGCTACGTCCTCGGGCTCTACATTTATTCGATTACCCCTCCGACCTACCGGGCGTCCGCGACGATTGAGATTCTCCGGGTGAAGCGGGAGGCGGCTGATGTCGCCGAAGAGGAAAAAATCCGCATGACCGGAGCGGCCGAAATGCTGTCCGCCTCGGAGAGACTGCGGCTCCCGGTGATTTATGTCGAGGCCGCCAAGGGCCCGCTGTTTGTCGACCGGCCCAACCTCATCCCCGAGCAGATGCGGCTTCCGTGGCGGAAGGCGATGGAGTATTCGAGCAGTGAACTGACCCCCGACATCATCGGAGCCATGTTGTCCCGTTGGGTCACGGTGAGATGGAGGCCGGATACGGCCCTACTCGATTTGTCCGCCGAGCATTCGGATCCCGCTCTGGCGAGGGATGCGCTGATTTCGGTGCTCTCGGCCTATGAGCAGGTGGCTGAGAGTCGGGTCGCGGGATCGTCCGAGTATGCGCTCGACTATATTCTCGACAGTTCCTCCGAGATCAAAGAGCGCCTCCTTGAGTTGGACAGCGCCCTGCGGCTCTATCAGAGGTGTTCCGAATTGAGCACCGAAATTCAGGAAGCGGAACGCCAGGTTGCGGAGATGGAAAAGCGCTACCTTCCGAAATGGCCCGCCCTGGTCGAGGCGATCGAATTGCAGCGTATTCTCAAGGCCCGCTTTTCCTCGGAACTCGATCAGGTCATTCGCATTTCCGCGGAGGAGAAAGCCTTCTGGGAAAAGAGCCTGGCCAGTCTCGGGCAACTTCCCGAGTCCGAACTGATCGATACCAAACGACAGATCGCCGGAACCCGATCAACGGTGCTGCAACGGGAGTTGGATGCCGAGAAGCAGGTCTACGACAACCTTATCATGCAGTTGAAGGAGGGCAACGTGACCCGCGGATTTGCGAGTCGGCAGTTCGAGGTGGTGCAGCCGCCCACTCTGCCCGGGAGACCTTCAGCCCCGATTAAGGAGAAAATCATCACGCTCTATGCCGGGGGCGGAGCGGCGCTCGGAATTGCGATCATTCTTCTGCTCGGTTTCCTCGATCCCACCGTGCGAACCGTGGCGGAGTTGGAGCACCTTGCCGGACTTCCCGTGGTCGGGGCCATGCCTGCCTTTAAAAAGCAGAGTGACCGCGGTGATTCACTCGAGCTCTCGCGGGATGCGGAATCCCAGGCCTCGGAGGCGATTCGAACCTTGCGAACCGGTTTGACCTTTCTCGGCACCTCGGAAGAGCGTCGGGTCTTTCTCATTACCAGTGCCATTCCCGGCGAAGGGAAAAGCTGGGTCGCGTCGAACCTGGCTCTGTCCTTCGCCATTCAGGGCAACCGCACGTTGTTGATTGACGCGGATATGAGGAGGCCCGTGCACAGTGAGATATTCGGCTACGGGAAGGAATCCAAGGGACTCTCGGACCAACTCTCTCTGGGAACCCCGGTGAAAGAGATTCTGCTCCGGGCCGAAGCGTCCGAAAACCTATTTCTTTTTCCGGCAGGGAGTTGGTCAGCCAATCCGGCCGAACTGCTCTCCGGGAAATCGCTCCGTCCGCTTCTCGAAAAGCTCAGTGAATACTTTGACCGCATCGTCATTGACTCCGCCCCGCTGGTTCCCGTCAGTGACACGATTCCGCTCGCCAAACTGGCCCAGTCCGTCGTGCTCGTCACCCGCATCGGGAAGACTCCGAAAGGGGCCGTCAAGAGGGCCTTGCGTGTTCTCGGGGACAATGGGTCCACTCCGGTAGGCATCGTGGCCAACGGGTTGCCCCGCACCCGCACCATGGGCGGACACGGCTATTACTATTCCTACTCCAGCGGCGGGAACTACTCCGGATATTCGCAACCCAAAGAGAGCGGATATTCCCGGGCAAAAAAATAAAAGACCCTCTCCGGGATCCCCCGTCCCGTTCCATTCCATTCATCGTTCCCCCAGCGCGTAACCGCCAGTTTCATCGGTTTGGCGTGTCCACGCATGAAGTTAAAGCATCTCCAGATCCCTCCGCTCCGCTGGATTATTGTCCTCCTTCCGCTTATCGGGGCATTCTTCTACGTCCCGCTTGCCTTCGGAGGGGTGACTCCCGAGACCTTGAGGGTGCTGGATATTCTCCTCGCTGTAGCCGCGGTATTCTGGGCGGGACTCCTCGTCTATCGGAAACGTTTACCGTCGATTTCACCGCTTTGCCTTATCAGCCTCCTTGTGCTGGTCCTGCTCGGGGTGGCCTATGTTTTAAATCCTCACTCCTTCCATCGCGAGAGTGACTGGAAGCTCGTCCCCTTGTTCAAGGCGATCGAATGGCTGCCCGGTTCGGTGGATCGGGATGCCTCGGTCCCCGTTCTTCTTAATCTGGGAGCACTCCTCCTCGCCGGACTTGTCATGCAGGATGCGGTCGCCAGTTCAAAGGTCCGCTGGCTGCTCTTCCGTACGATTGCCCTTTCCGGATTTGTCATCGCCTTAATCGGAATTATTCAGAAGGCGGACGGACAGGAGGCTATGCTCTGGGTGACACCGGAGCGTTCCGGCAGTGTTTTCTTCGCCGCTTTCCGCTACCACGCCAACGCGGCCTCATTTCTCAATCTAAGTTGGCCCGCTGCCTTTGCGGTATGGATGCGCAGTCGCACCAAAGATCCCGGGGGCATTCTCTCTTCCCTCGATTTTTGTGTGCTCTTTTTTGTGATCGCGGCGGTCTTTGTAAACACGTCAAAGGCGGGGCATCTCCTAGGTCTAATCGGTCTGGCGGCGATAGGGTGGCGTTTTCGATCTGAACTTAAACCCCGGAATATCTCCCGTTCCGGGGCGGTCATCCTTGGGGTTCTCCTGGCCGGAATGCTGGCCGTGGTTCTCCTTCCGGCGATTTTCTCCAGCATTGAAAAGTGGAAAGGCTTTGCCGCTGACGGCGGGAGCTTGCGGGGGCGTCTTGAGGCCTACGAGGTTTGTTTGCAGGCGATTCCCGCGAGCGGAATTTTCGGGACCGGTGCCGGCACGTTCCGCTATATCTTTCATCAGTACTCCGCCGCGAAGGGGGGGGATGTTTCCGCTTCTTTCTGGTACCATGCGCATCAGGACTGGCTGCAGGGAATTATCGAGTGGGGTTATCTTGGTTTTGCGGCCTGGCTTGTCCTCTTTGGCGGTGCCTTTCTCCGGCATGGGAAACGTGTCCGCGAGGCGCGTGAGAACGGGCATCTGGAGATTAGTTCCAGTGTTTCCCTCATCTCGCTGACTCTCGTTCTGATTCACTCGTTGGTTGATTTCCCGCTGCAGATCCCGGCGATTCAGTTGCTGGTGGTCTTCTATCTTGCGGTCGGCTGGGTGGGGCCCACGAGAGTGGTAACCTCCGGGGCACAAAAAAGCCCGCCGGAGGCGGGCTGATCAACGTGGATCTGTCGAAGGGTCAGGCCGGGGAGCTGAACTTTTTCTCCATCCTTTCGAGGAGCCAGCCCGCTCCGCCGATCAGGGCAAAGGTGAGGGTGAGCGAAACGTAACCGCTCACATCATGCACTTTCTGAAGATCCGCTCCCGGATGCGCCACCGCATGCTGGACGAGATAAATGACCCGGAATCCGTTCATCAGGAAGGCCAGTCCGAGCCCGGATCCGAAGAGAAGCACACGCGAGGGAATCGAGAGTCGCAGATACTCCCCGAGGACAAACCCGGCGAACACTCCGCTCTGGAAGGAACGTATCCCGCTGCATCCATCACTGACATGGAGGGGGATACCGTTGGCGAAAATCGTTTCGCCTGAACTCATCAGAGGCAGACCCATCATCCGATTGACGAAAAGCGCAAACTCGACCACTCCCGCGGTCAGATTGTGGATCAACGAAAACTCCACCTGCGAGGGCAGGGGAACCGCAAGGAGAATGAGAATCGCGCAGGCCCAGAAGCGAAAGGCGCCCTTTCCGAGAAGGCGGAAGAGAAAGACCGCGGTGATCCCGAGGACCAGCAGGGCGTGGAAATAGAGCGGTGCCCTCCATCCCGAGTCCGCCCCCTGGGCCAGTCGGAGGAAGGCAAGGCCGAAGAGCCCGAAAATGAGAAGGAAGGTCGTGAGCGGTGAGGAGGTGATTTTCGCAAGGGAATCGTGCAGGTTCGACTGAGGGATTTTCAATTCCCGCCAGCGGGCCAGAAAGAAGAAGGGAGCGAGAAAGGGGACCAGGAGCCCGTAATCGTAGTAGGTGCCATCAGACCAGCTCGGGAGCAGCGCCAGGGCCAGTTGGGCATAGAGCAGACTCAGAAAAAACCAGAACGGGAAGTCGCGCGCGCGGATCAGGTTCAGGAACTTCTCTCCTTCGGGGCTGGAGAGCAGGGATTTCGAAGCAGCGCTCATGCAACGGTAAGATTCGTCGGGAATCGGCTCACGCAAGGGATTCTGTGTGCCGGGGTGTCGGGCTGAAAGTGCACGATAACTGCCCTCGAACCGGTCGCTCGAGGCCGAACGACCCTACCTTAGGCGTCTCTGGGTAGCCGCAATGGGCCCCATTGCGGGTTGTGCGTTGGGGGATCACGGGCGTGCCGAATCGAACTTGAAAACGATTTTCTCTCGGCAAACGATAAGACACGTTGATCGCAATGTGAACCCTAACGGCAACTTACAAACTGCATGAAACAAAGTCCGAATGCCCGCCATCGAGGAGAAGTAAAAAAACTGAACCATGAAACTCCACTTTGGGTCAGGGAATCGGAGGAGATCTTTTTTATCACGATTTGTTGCCGTGACCGTGGGGGGAATCAACTGGCAAGGAGTCCTATCGCTGATCGGCTTGTGGATTCAGTCGTCTTTCGAAACGAATCGGGGGTGTGGTGGTGTTCGTGTTTTGTCGTCATGCCGGACCATGTTCATGCACTGATTCAGTTCTCGGGAGAACTTCCGATGGAACGTGCGGTTCGTGCTTGGAAATCATGGACTGCAAAACAATTGGGAATTGCATGGCAGAGGGGATGGTTTGATCATCGTCTGCGCCGCGACGAGTCATGGAGAGAGAAGGCTGCCTATTTGTTGAATAACCCGGTTCGATCGGGTCTGGTCGACGATGCAGGAGATTGGGCGTGGATTTTTTCCTGCGAAAGGTAGCGGGTTGAGCTTGCGGGGAATTAGGGGCGCCTAGGATAGTTGCTCGCCGAACTGGTCGCTCGCGGCCGAACGACCCTACCTTCAGGGTAGCCGCGATGGGCTCCATCGCGGATTGAGCGTACGGGGATTGGGGGCACGCAATACGACCTGGACGCCGAACTGGTCGCTCGCGGCCGAACGACCCTACCTTAGGTAGCCGCGATGGGCTCCATCGCGGGTTGGTTGAGGGGAATTAGGGGCGCGCAATACGACCTGGACGCCGAACCGGTCGCTCGGCGGAGGGCCGCCCCAGGCCCGAACGACCCTACCTTCAGGGTAGCCGCGATGGGCTCCATCTCGGAATTGGGCGTCACTATGAATCAGGAATCGCGTGGAGCGGGCGGGTTGGCTGGCTCGAGTGCCCTTCGGAAAAATTCCTCCTCAATCTTCATCATCGTCTCCCATTCGAGACTTCCGGCAGCGGCGCGGGCTTTGGCTGTGTCACCCTTGCGGACGAGGGCAAGGGCGGTGACCGCCCGATCGGTAGCTTTGATCGAGGCATCCGGAGACTCGAGGTCCGCCATCAGGGGATCAAGGAGCTGAAGCGCCTCGTCGACCATTCCCTGGTGGACCCGGGCGAAGGCCAGGGTTGTCCGCAGCCCGATGACGGTGGGAAACTGTTCCACAAAGCGGGAGAGTCCGGCGATTCGCTCCTCGTTCACGACTCCGTGGAGGAGTTCGAGCCAGACCACGTTGTTGAGCAACTGCGCATTCCCCGGTTCGGTGGCGAGGAGATTCAGGCTGATTTCAAGAAGATCGGCCGGTTGATCCCGTTGTTGAAGATCAGAAAAAACAAAAGCCACGTCCGAAGACGCCACCGGAACCAACGAGGGGATTTTCAGGGCCTCCGCTGTCGCGAGATTCTTCACCCTCGTGTTACCCCCGAGAGCCGCGAGGCGGGAGAGTTGCAAGTATGATTGCCGGGTATTTGCCAGTTCGGCCTGATACAGGGAGCGGTTCCAGAGTTGGCCCGCCTCAAGCTCGTTTCCCGTGCGGGTGGCCAGATAGGCACGCAGACCGGGGATGATGACGGGATTGATCGTGGGGGACACCCCCTTGATGAGCGAGGAAGCTGTCTCCCACTCGTCATTGAGGAGGTGGGCCCTGACCCGGAGGGAGAGAAGATTGGCAGCCCGGATAGTGGTATTGTTAGCGTAGTGTTCGAGGACCAGTCCGGGTTCTCCGATGGTAAGAAGCCACTCTCCCAGAACATCAGGGGCCGTCTCCATCCACCGGGCTACGGTGTCCGCGAGAATTTCACCGCGACGATCCGGGGCAAGGGTCATCTCGATCTCAGCGGCGAGCAGCCACGCCTCGGCCGCGACGGTTCCATGGCTCTTCTCGATCGCCCGGAGTCTTGCGGTGGCATCAGCAAAGAGAGGGAGCTCGCGCTCTGCCGGAGGAATTCGAGCCAGGATCGAAAACGCCTTGATCGCGACCGAACCGCTACATTCGGGTCGAAAGAGCCTGTCGATGAGAATCTGGGCCTCTTTCACCGCGAGGTGCTCTTTCGATTGAATTCGAGAGAGGGCCTCGGCCGCGAGGAGGAGATCCGAATCCTCGCGCCGCACCAGTCGCACCTGGTCGATGAGCGAGAGTGCCTCGAGCGGACGACCCCGTTCCATGAGGAAGCGGGCGCCCAGCGCCTTGATTCCGGGCGATTGACGCTCATCGGAGGTCAGTGAGGCGAGGTGCCGGGCCAGCGTGACATGGTCTCCGGCCGCCAGGAAAACGGACATCGCCTTAACCTTGTCATCGAGCTTGGCTTCGGGATGAGTGAGAATGATTCCGGCGACGATCAGAGTATCGGGCGACTCCTGGCGGTGCAGGGAGGTGTAGAGCTGCTGCAGAATCCGATAGTTCCCCCGATTGAGCTGCCAGGCGGCGAGAGCCTTCGTTGAGGCAGCGCTCCAGTTTCCCTCATGACCCGCCATTTCCGATTGCCTGAGAAGTGATCCGGCTCGCCACGCCCCGAAGTGATAGAGGATCCCTTCGCGCTTCACCCAGACGAGGGCTAGGCCGCAGATTGCTACAAGGATCAGGGAACTGAGGAGAGGACGTCGCAATCTCATGTCATATCAGAGGCAGTTTTGTGGAAAACGCTTTTGAGGGGGTGCTGGGATTTTGGGTCTACGGTGGGTTGGCGGGAGATTCAAAGGGAAGAGCTTTCGGGCGCGGGGGAGGCGATGCTTTGTTTTCTCCACCGGAAGTAGAGCGCGCTGAGCAATAGAAGACCGAGAGGGATGATAGCGCCGGGTTCGGGCACGGCTCTCAGACTGCTGATGTAGGTCGAGTTCAGTCCGCCGTTGGGATTTCCCCGGGTGCCGGAACCCTCGCTGTTGGAGAAATTGATGTCCGAATCTCCGAGATTCGAGAGGGAGGTGTTGCTCACAAACGTCCCGTCATAGCCTCCGCCGGATCCCGTATGAACTGTCTGAAAGGCGGGATTGGTGGCGGATTGTGAGGTGACATAGTCCCCGATAGACCCTCCTCCGGTGGCGCTGGATACGCTCAGGTAGGTGATCGCCGAGATAAAGTTGGAGGTGTCCGTACTGCTG
Source organism: Akkermansiaceae bacterium UBA2381 (assembly GCA_002344215.1). Taxonomy (GTDB): domain Bacteria; phylum Verrucomicrobiota; class Verrucomicrobiia; order Verrucomicrobiales; family DEV007; genus Arctic95D-9. The sequence goes on along the minus strand of DDSV01000006.1, from coordinate 34,821 downwards.
GCGGGTTGCGCAGAAGAAATCCAGACCGTGTCCGAGTAACCGCTTAAATCGACGGGTAGGCTGGTGCTAAATCCTATCCCGTTGGACAAGGTGAAATTCCAACTTCCGTTATCATCCGGGTTACTCGAAAGCGGGTTGTAAGTGAAGTCGGAGGTGACGCGACTCCCCCCGAGGACGATGATTGTGCCGGCTCGCACGATATCGGAGGTCGAAGTGAAGTAGGAAAAATTGCTGATGATCTCGCTGGAGGTAAAGCGGCTCGACTCCTCAATCGCGGAGGTGGATGAATTGGTATCTCCAAACCAGATCGAGTCGAGCGCCCCGAGAGTGATATCAGTGGTGACCACAAATTCGATCCAATCCCGGCTGCTGCTGGTGGTGGAACTGAAAATTTCGTTAATGATGAGCGAAGCTTTGGTCTCAAGAGCGGATCCTGCGGAGAATCCGAGAACAAGCAGGGCCACGGTGAGAGGTCGCGGCAGGCGGCGGAAAGGAGAAGAAGACTTTCTGAGTGGCAATATCATCGATATTTACCATAATATTAATCTCTAACATATCAATACTTTTCATAATTTCGAAATGCAACCATCTGGATTTCTCCGATTAACCCCCTCAATCCGAGTTGATAAGGGTGGCCTCGAATTTTTCGACCAGCGCTGAAATTGCCTCGAGGCGGGCCTCCTCAATCCTGAAATTGACCTCCTGAAGGTCGGGTTTTCCCCCGGGAAGCAACTGATTTTCCGCCAGCTCTTTGAGGGATTCTGCGAGCGGGGAGCTTTCACCCGGAACAAAACAGAAGTGGCCCCGATCTTCAAGCAGGGTCCTCACTGCGCTTTCGGCCGGACCAACCCAGACGATGGGGCGACCGAGGAGCAGGGCGAGGGCCAGTTTGCTGGGCCAGAGGCATCCCTTCGTTTCGGGCCGCTGGGTCGCGATGAGACAGTCGGCGGCAAGGAGGGAGGGAATCAGCTCCGCGTCGTCGACATAGGCCTGCCAGTGACAGCGGGCGAGACCGAGGGTCCCTGCATAAGCCCGCGCTGCCTCGCGTTCCGCGCCGCCTCCCTGAAAGACGAGGTCGATGTCGACGCCTTCCTGCTCCAGTTGATGCTGAGCGTCGAGCAAGGTTCTCCATTCATGGGCACGGCCAAGGTTGCCCGAGTAGAGCCAGACGGTGGACGGTGGGCAGTTAGCGGTTGGCGGTTCGCGGGTGGCCGTTAGCCCTTGGCCGTTGGCGGCGGAAGGTGGCCAGGGAGGCTGGACCTCACATTTGGCGCCGTGGAGAGCGATGCGGTCGGCCATGTCCTCGTCGAGGGCGACGATGAGATCACAGGATCGATAGACCCCGCCCATCATTGCTGCGGTGACCCGGTGGAGCGGGGAGCCATCCCTGACTTCACCCAGGGCAACGGCGATGTCCGGGTAAAGGTCCATCGCCCAGTGGATCAATTTGGCGCCCCGGTGCCGGAAGCTCGCCAGCCTGGCCACGACCGGGAGCAGGGGAGGGGAAGTCAGGCAAACGATGACATCGGCCCGGCGGGTAAAGACCGCACGACCGAGAAGGCGAAGGAGGGAAAAAAGCTCCCGAAGAGCCCGGCTTCCCAGGAGCGTCTTGTGGCCGTGGTAGGATGCCCTGTCGCCGACCAGTATCGTCTCATGACCCCGCGCCCGCAGCTCCGCCTCGACTTCGCCCAACAAACGAGCCGTCGGAGCCGGATCGGGAAAGACGAATTGGTTAACAAAGAGAAAACGGAACGTTTTCTCTTTGTTGTTCTTCGTTCTTTGTTCTGGTGGGTCAGTGGTCATTGCGCGTGCGGCGCTGTCCTTGGTCGTTGCGCCTTTGGCGCGTCATTAGTCATTAGTCAGTGGACCAGGGACCAAATTCACCGGGTTAAATAATGGATCAAGGAACCAACCTTTTTGTGAATCTCATTTGCCAGTGCAATTAGCTCATTAAAAACAGCTTCGCTGATATGTGATCGATCGAGAGCCCGGTAAAGTTGGCTCTTTACCTCGGAGCATGATCGTTGGGAATAGCGAAGGAATCTTGCGAACTCGGCGTCAGAACCGCCGTCAAAACCTTCGGCAATGTTATCCATCGTTGAACCTGCGGAGCGATTAATCTGGTCACTCAGAGCGTAGTCTTTCCCGAATGCTCCGGTCGAGATCTGGGACCAGACCGCCTGATTCAATTGTCGCGCCGACTGCCAGGCCTCGATATCCTCAAAACTCCGAAACGCTGCCATAATTTTCCAGTTAGATTGCCTCGATCTCAAAAAAAGACAAAAGACCAAGGACCAAGGACCAAGGACCAAGGAACGAATCCCCCTTCACCCGGTGGGTTACGGAGGACAGGGAACGAAGAACGAAGAACCACCTCCTATTTTTCCTAAGGCGCTCTCATTTCCAAGCGACTCACCAACAACGCTTCATACTCCCGCCACGCAACATCCAGGCTCTCGTAGCCGGAGGCTCCGGCGAGGAGGACACGGGCGGGTGGCTTGGGGGTTCCGAAGATTCCGGAGAGGAGCTTTTCCTTCCGCATCGTGTAGGCGGCTTTGTAAGGATCGTAGGGGGTTCCTTCCGGGAGCCAGGTCAGGCGGAAGACCCATAGCGGGGTCGACAGGATCGGAGAAGTAAACTCGAGCACCAGCACCTTGAGCGCACGGCCGCCGACTGTGATGGTCCGGCTCGGATGCTCCTGCTTCAGGGTGGCCCCGGTCGCGCGCAGACAGACCTCGGGAGCGTGGCCGAAGACATCGTGGATGAAGCGCGGATTTCCGGGTTCATACTCCAGATAGAAAAAGTCGATCGATCCGCTCCCGTCGACCGACCTTTCGCGAGGCATGAAGACACCGCATTTTCCCGAGGTGAACGACAACTGGGAGGACACTCCGTCGAGCCTCTCCGGTTGGTTTAGGAAAGTATGGCTCCCCCCTTCGCTTTCAGCGGAAAGGTCAAGGTTCAGGACAGGTTCCTTCGCCCAGCGCCGCTTTTCAGGGATGGTCCGGAGAAAGACAAAACCCTCCAAAAGCAGGAGGGCTGCCGCCGCCGCCCACCAGAACCAGCGACGGGATGTTTTGCGTATGTTAGGCATGGGGAAGCGCCGGGGGCGCTGTTCTTGGTTCTTGGTTCTTGGTTCTTGGTCCTGGCACCCGATTCAATGGAGAGGTAAAAGGCGCAAACGATGGCGTCTGTGGTCCAGTGAAATTAAACACCCCTCCTCAAGGTGCTTCTGGTGGCGGTTTAGAATTTCGAGGAGAGCTGGACCAATGACTTCGGGAATTGGACAATCCACGCGGAGTTGAATAACACTGGGCAAATGTGTTCCTCTCCGGGCTAGGAGACGGGTAAAATCGAGGTCCTGGGTAATGATGATTTTCCGATGCACACTGGCATGGTCAAATATCAGATCATCCGGGTCTCCCACTTTTCCGATATCACGCCAGTGAGCAGCCCTGATCCCAAAAGAAGAAAGATAATCACACCAACGCGGAGGGAGGTTCTCGTCGATGATAAGGTTCACGACGCCAGTTCGTAGGTTTCCGAGCCGGAAACGTCCGCAGCAAATTCGAGAGCGGCCTGGATCAAATCAGGGGTGAGATAAGGATAATCACTGCAAATCTCGACAGTGCTTCGCCCCGCAGCGATCTGGCGTACCACATTGGAAACAGTGACGCGCGTGCCTTTAAGACAGGGCTTCCCGGCCATCACTCCGGGATCAGCGGTGATCTGGGGGTGTTCATTCATTCAAGGAGCATAAATCAATTTGAGAGGAACCTCAAGCGCAGGGGGCGCTGTTCTTCGTTCTTCGTTCTTCGTTCTTCGTTCTTCGTTCTTCGTTCCCTGTCCTCCGTAACCCACCGGGTGAAGGGGGATTCGTTCTTTGGTCCCCAAGCTATTCACCTACGATTCGGCAAGGTTCGGAGGTCGGTCTTGGGGTAGCTGCGATGGGCTCCATCGCGGGATCGATTCAGGGTTGCTTGCGTGGTTGATGCTTTGACATCAAAATAGTTGATGCTATGATGTCAATATGCGGACGACGCTGACCCTTGATGACGATTTGGCGTTAATCCTCCAGAAAAAAGCCATCGAGGAGGGGCGGCCTTTTAAAGCGGTGGTGAATAGCCTTCTTCGTGCCGGTATCGAGGCCAGCGAAGGGCCTTCACCACTTCGTGAGTCTGTGAAAGTCACCGGTCGACCCTTGGGTCTCAGGCCCGGCTTTGACCCTGACAAGCTCAATCAACTGGCCGATGAACTGGAAGGGGAGGATTTCCTGAAAAAAGAGAGCGAACGATGATTCTGCCTGACATTAATGTCCTGATCTACGCCTACGATGAAACTTCACGCCATCACCAGGTGGCACGACAGTGGTGGGAGAAACAATTGAACGGGCTGAGGCTGGTTGGTTTGTCATGGGTGGTCATTCTTGGATTCATCCGTCTCCTGACCAATCCCCGAATTTTTCAAAATCCCTATTCCCCGGCGGAAGCCCTGGAGATTGTCCGGATTTGGCTGGAAATACCCCATGTCCGTATCATTCATCCTTCGGACCGGCACTTTGACGGATTGAGTCGCCTGATCGAGTCTATCGGGACGGCCGGAAACCTGACGACGGATGCTCATCTCGCCGCACTCGCGATTGAGCGTGGCCTCATCCTGCAGAGCACTGATGCCGACTTCGCCCGATTTCCGGGTTTGAAGTGGGAGAATCCTCTGAAGGGTTGAGTGGTTGTTCTTCGTTGTTGATTTCGCTGCGCTCCATCTATCCGCTGCGCGTATTCGTTCCTAGCTCCCCTGTCCTCCGTAGCCCGGAGGGCGAAGGGGGATTGGTCCGCTGACTACTGACTACTGACGCGCCGGAGGCGCAAGGACTACTGACCCAGCCGAACGAAGAACGAAGAACGAAGAACAATGAACCCACCTCACCCCTTCCTCCCGGCAGGCACTCCACCCACCGTTTCTCCCTCTCCCACATCTTTGACGACCACTGCTCCGGCGAGACATCGGCTGCCGGGCCCGAAGGACCCTACCTTCGACGTCGCCGTCGCTGGGCAGCGTGCGCCTAGTCCCATCGCGGTTTCGACTGACGGCTGCTATCCACAGTGACCCATTATAAGCAAAATTATGCCTTCTTCCTAAATTCGGTGGGGAAATTGACTGAGTTTCGATCAATGAGGTGACAACCCAAAACCAGAACATCCATGTCAGTGCGCAGGAAGCACGCAATCGCCTCCGAGGGTATCCTGACAACGGGTTCGTTTTCGTTCAGCGACGTGTTGAGCAGAATTGGAACTCCCGTCTCTTCGTAGAACTTTGTGATTAGGGCGTGATAGCGAGGGTTCGTTCTCTTTGAGACGCTTTGCAATCGTCCACTGCCGTCCACATGGGTCACGGCTGGAATAAGCGCCCGCTTTTCCGGACGAATCGGGAAAACCTTTTCCATGTAGGGAGTGGGTTCGTCGATTTCAAACCACTCGCCGACCTTCTCTTCGAGTATGCTCGGGGCAAAGGGCCGAAACTTTTCCCGGAATTTGATCCGGAGATTGATAATGTCACGCATGTCGCTCCGGCGGGGATCGGCAATGAGGGATCGATTTCCGAGTGCTCGTGCGCCGAACTCCATCTTTCCCTGAAACCAGCCGACAACGTTCCCTTCCACAATTTTCTCCACGGTTCGCTCCAGCAAATCGGGTTCCGTAAGTGACTCGCATGGTAGTCCGGCCTTCTCGATTGCAGCGAAACAGTCATCATCGCTTGTCTCGCATCCCCAGTAGCCGTGATCTTGAACAAACCCTCGCTCGCCGCCGAGAGTACGGTTCCAGACATAAAACGCCGCTCCAAATGAGGTGCCATTGTCGGCGGCTCCAGCGGGGATGTAAACCTTCTCAAACGGTGTCTCCCGTGAAATCTTCCCATTAGCCACCGAGTTCATCGCCACGCCGCCGGTCATACACAGATTCGGGCACTTCACCTTCCGGTGGAGTTGATTCAGGAGGTGAAGAATGATTTCTTCGGTTACCACCTGCATCGACCTTGCGAGGTTGTCGTGACGTGAACCCATCTCTTCACCCTTCTTCCGCATTGGGCCCATTTCCTTTTCGAGTCGTTCGCTGTGAAACGGCTCTACGAGGGGTGCCCCATTGTTCCAACTCATCTGAATGCCACGTTTGTGGTGGGTGAAGTAATCGAGATTCAGTTCGAAGGTGGCACCTTTCGGATAGATAACCTTCCTGAAAAAATCAACAAACTCAGGTTCACCGTAGGGTGCCAATCCCATGACTTTGTATTCATCCCCGTAGTAGGGGAATCCAAGATACATCGTCAGGGCGCTGTAGAAAAATCCAATCGAGTGAGGGAAAAAGACCCGATCCAACTCCCCCCACGAAGCCCCTTTTGCATGGGCGGTAATGGTGCTCGTAAAGTCACCCATCCCATCAACAGAAAGCACCGCGGCTTCGTCGTGCGGAGAGATTAGATATCCTGCGGCTATGTGGGTCTCATGATGTTCGATCCGGTGAAAGCGTGCCTTGAGCTTTTGGGCGGGGAGTCCGACCGCGTCGGCAAATTGGTCTTCGAGAGAGAATGTTTTGCCCTGCCGCTTGAGGCGGTCGACGATTGCCTTTAAAGAGGGTCGGTGACGGGCCACATAGGTGAATCGTCGCAGCATGTTTGCGGCTGGATTGAACGAGATCGCAACATGATCCAAGTCACCGGGATCAATTCCCCCGGTCTTCAAGCACCAGCGAATAGACTCCGCTGGAAAACCAGCCCAGTGTTTGATGCGATTAAAACGCTCCTCTTCAACTGCTGCGATCAACTTTCCATCGATCACCAGAGCGGCAGAGGCGTCACCATGGTAGGCGTTGATTCCGAGTATTGAAGGCATTGGTATGGTTTTATTTCGATTTGAACTAGAAACTCCAGACCCTGTAGCGCATCAGATACCAGACTGCGGCGAGTCTTTCCCGTCGATGGGAGTTCCGGTCCCAAGGAGTGAGAGGTTCGGGAGCCGGTTCCCAGGCGGTGACAAACTCCACACCGGGATATTGCTTACGGAAGACCGCCTCGGCGCGAGGGACATGAAACCAGTTTGTGACGAGGACTACCTGATCAAAGGACCGATCCGAAAAGAAGGGGGCGGAGAGCTTCGCATTCTCCCAGGTTGATTCCGCATCCGGCTCGATGAGGAGACGGGGTTCGGTGAGTTGATTTTCACGAAGGCCTCTTTCGATTTCACCTCCGTCTCCGGTCACAATCACCGGAGCATCGGGAAACTGAGCCGCGAGCCGGGTGGTCTCACGGACCCGCACCTGATCCCCACCGCCGAGCACCACGATCGCATCCGGTGTCCAGGGGATCGTGCTGCGTTTCGGCGAAGGCCAGGATCCGAAAAGGATCCAAAGGCCGAAGACAAGCATGAGCGCGAGGACAGACGTAGATAAGAGAGTGCGGCTTCGCCGCGGTTCTTCGTGCTTCGTGCTTCGTTCTTGGTTCAATTGAAAAGTGCGCCTTCCTGGTTCTTGGTGCTTCGTTCGTATTTCGTTCTCAGGTTGCCGCGATGGGCTGGGGGCGGCTATGCCGCCGTTCTTCGTTCTTTGTTCTTCGTTCTTTGTTCTTCGTTCTTTGTTCTTTGTTCTTCGTTCTTTGTTCTTTGTTCTCAGTTGGCCGCGATGGGCTCCATCGCGGGTTGGGCGTGATGTGATCAAGATCGCGCAGAATATTTGTTCGTCGAACCGGTCGCTCGCGGGAGGACGCCCCGGGCCGAACGACCTTTGACTTTGATTCGCGTTGGACGCGTTGCTTGCCCTTCGGGCACCTGTGTTGACTTTGCTTTGCGCCGTCTACCCGCTGCGCGTGTTCGCTACGCTCTCGGCTGTCTACCCGCTGCGCGTGTTCCTTAGGTAGCCGCGATGGGCTGGGGGCGCCTAGTCCCCAGCCCATCGCGGGGTCGTTCCGCGATCCTACGGTTCCAGGAGGGTCAAATCGGGAAACGCCTTTCGAAAGTCGCCGGCATTCCTGGTAATCAGTCCGCGTCGATTCATGGCGAAAGCTCCGATCAAAAGATCGGCAACGGGGCGCTTCGGGACCTTTCCTTTCCTCCGCCCCATGAGGTGGCGATGCCACGCCCGATGGGCCTCCTCCGTGTCCTGAACGCTCCAGCTATTTTCAAACTGTATGCCTGCCAAACGCAGAAAGGTTTTTTGCTCTTCGAGATCACCGTGAAAAGCAGGAGCCAATTCCACCTGGGTGATGGGGGAGATCTCCAATCCGTCAGCGAGACGGGCTTCGAGGAATTTAGCCGAGAGCAATCCAAACTCCGGATCGTTTTCCAGAATGTCGATGACGATGCAGGTATCAATGACCCAGTTCATTCACCCTCGCGCAGTTCCTTCATCCAGTCGGCGGTGCGACGAGCGGGCTCGCCCCGAACTTGCCGTGCATATCCGAGGACCGAAAGCGGTCCCGATGGAGTTTCCTCCCGCACCGAAACCCGCATTTCCCGCTCGGAAATCTGTTCCCAATGCAGCTTCTGGCCCGGGCGAAGGCCCATCGCTTTCCGAATCCCGGCCGGCACTGAGACCTGGCCGCGCTCCGTCAATGAGGAATCATTCATCGCTTAAGCTATCATGTAAAAACATCATGTCAAAGACGCGGCTTCGCCGCGGTTCCTCGCTCCTGGTGCTTCGTTCTTCGTTGTCTATTTTGCCGCGGTTCCTCGTTCCCTGTCCTCCGCAGCCCGGGGGGGCGTAGGGGGATCGTGTTTCGTTCGGTTCCTCCGGGCGAACCATGGAGCTGGAGTGACGGCTTTAGAGGCTGTCGGAAAACTGGCGACGATTTTCAGTCAGCTCCCAAATTCGTCCTGTCGCTGGCCTCTGTGAGGCCGGATTGCACAGGCCGGGTAGTTCGAGCGTCCAACGCGGCCTCACAGAGGCCACCTACAGAAGATCTTGCCAAAGCCCTTAACCGAAGAAAGAGTTTTCCGACAGCCTCTTTAGCCGTTTGCTGTATCTTCGTTGCGAATATTTCGCCCACAAGGGCTGAAGCCCTCACTCCAGCGGGAATGGTTTTTTTGATCAACACAGATGGACACAGATTTTCGCGGATGGGATCCAGGAAAATCAATCAGAGCAGTCTGCGGAACTCGTCAGGTGTCAGTCCTGCATCCTTGGCGATGGCACCCATGGTGATTGCATTGATCGGATTGTGTCGCGGAATGGTCAGTCGGATTTCTCCGTTACTCATGACAATATGACCGGATTCACGGGCAATTCGAAAGCCCAGCTTCTGGAGCACACGGACGGCATCCTTTTGGCTGACACCGGGGAGCTTCGGCATTACACCACTATTTCAAGTGTTTCTGCGCTTCTGATACCGGACTCCTCCGCCTCAACGATCAGCCAGTCGCTAATCGCTCCCCGGATTGCATCGAGCGCTTCCGGCCTCGTGGATCCCTGTGAATGGCACCCCGGCAAATCCAAACAGGACGCGGACCAGCCTTCATCGGTTTCGACCAGTCGTATGCGATAGTTCATGTGGCTAAGGTAAGGGTCACTGGTTCGAAGTCAAACAGCGTGGCGAGTTGTGACCATCCAATCCCATCTGAGGAAACCCGTGTTTTCGGAAGCCTAGAGGAGCGCGGGTACTTCTGCCCGCTCTTTTCCCAGGCCGATGTTTTATGTCAACACAGATGGACACAGATTTCCAAGGATTTGCACAGATACCAAGGACCAATCCCCCTTCGCCCTCCGGGCTGCGGAGGACAGGAAACGAAGCACCAAGAACGAATACGCGCAGCGGATAGACGGAGCGAAGCGAAGTCAACAACAGCGCCGAAGGCGCTTAAACCACACACCCCGGCCTATTCCCGCCGCCGAGAACCCACTCATACACTTCTTTCATTTGCGAAGCACCAGAATCATCGACTTCGCGATGATCGGCACTCTTCCTGCGCGGATAACCCGTTCCACAGTCATGCCTTGTTCGGAAAAAAGGTCGGTTAGTGTAGCCACCGACCAGAACTTGATATGCCCATGATCCCACAAGGCGGTGAAATGCGCATCCATCTTTCCACTTAGAGCAAGGACAAGGTTCTTCAGGTAGCTGTGATAGGGAGTGCTGATGATCGCGACGCCTCCGGGTTCCAGAAGATCGTGGACACATCGGGCGAAGATTCGAGGATAATAGACGTGTTCCACCACTTCCAGAGAGACAACCGCGGGAAACCGGCCGTATCTCGCCGCGAGATCTTCGTAGGCACTTCCGACTTCGAGCCGAATCGATGGGCTCTCTCGATTTCCGATTTCGATACCGGTTTTGGAAGGGTCAACCCCGGTGACCTCGAAACCGCTACTTTCGAGGTGGCGTGCAAAGGCTCCGTTCCCGCATCTTAGATCGAAAACTCGTCGGACTCCCGAAGGTTCGGGTGGAATTGACTCGGCGAGTGTGTGCAGCGCGGGTGCCCAGAGGTAGGCATTGGTATGGAGGGCCTCCGCCGTCGAGTAGGAAAAGTCAGTTGAGATTTCTTTGCTCATTTGTCTTCTGATTCGCCCTTTTGTTTGTTGAGCCTTCGATCCAGCAATTCGAGAGAAAGAAGGATTTCCGCGTGGGTTCTCTGCAGGACATAAAAGAGCCCGGGCCATCCGTCGAGGATCAGCCCCTTTATGAGAAGTGTATATAGGAAAGCCGCAGGGGCGGCGGGCCAGATCATTTTTCTGAGACGATCAGCTACTCCCCCTTGAGATATCTCCCGGCTCAGTTTTTCCGCTTCGAGGCTGGCGTACTTGCGCTGAGAATCCAACCATCGGGAAAGGGGCTTCCGGTCATCGTGATCCACCCGATTTCTCATGAGGCCGGTTTGATCACGTGTTTTCAGAATCTGAGTGTGCCCATCCTGTTCGTAACGGTGAGTGTTAACCTCAAAGAGGGCCACTCTCGGCGGATACAAGGTGCCACGCAGACGCTTCCCGGCGAGGACGTAGTGAAACCCGACACTCCAGGCCCGAACTGAACAGGGTGATTCGGAGGACTCCAGAATCCGGAGCTCTGCGATGAAATCATCGTTGAGAAGGTAGTCCGCGTCGAGAGTCAGAACCCAGTTCGTAGTGATCTGATCGAGGCCGAAATTCCATTGGGCGGTGTGATTATCGAAGCCTCGCTCGATAAGCTCGACGTTGGCGAATTCCCCGCAGAGGTCGGCGGTGTTGTCGGAGCTCCCGCTGTCAATGACGACGACTCTCTCTGCCCAACGAAGCCGTTCGAGGCAACGAACGATGTTGGGTCCCTCGTTGAAGGTGAGCACGAGGGGAGTGATGTCGCTTAGGTTCATGCGGTCTTCTCGCCTATGATCCCATCGTAGAGCATTCTGAGGCGTCCGCCCATCGTGGTGGCTGAGAGTTCGGTCGTGGCAAATCGTCTTGCTTTGGTCGACAGTGAATCGCGCAGGGCCGGATTGGCCATCAGGTCTTCGAGTGCGTCGGCAAGTGCTCCCACGTGCCCGTCGGCGAGTTTGGCGGCGCCTATCTTGGCAGCTTCGACCCCTACCGCCACGCCGGGTGTGAAGAGGCAGGGTTTGCCTGCCATCAATGCCTCCGCTGCAGCGATGCCGAAGTTCTCGGAGTGTGAGGTCAACGTGAAAATCGAAGCATCCGCGAGCAAGCGCGCTTTGTGTTCGCCCCCGACCTCACCGGCCCACTCGATAGAGCTTGAAATCCCCAAAGAGTCCGCCTGTTTGCGAAGTCTGCTTGAATATTCCGCATCGCCGCTGCCGGCGATGATCAGTTTCCACTCCGACCGGGATTGGTGTGTCCGGCACCATGCCTCGAGCAAACTCTCGAGATTCTTTTTGGGATCAATTCGCGAAAGATAGAGCACGTAAGGCTTCGCCTCGGGATCGGATTGGGGCAGGGAAGTTTCTTCGAGACCCAAGGGAATGACCACGGGATTGAAGGATATACCGAGGCGCTCGGCCTCGTTGCGCTCCGCGTCGAGGGTAAAATGGACTGCCGCAGCATGGCGTAAGACCGGACCATCGACCCAGCGAAGGGAAAGCTGCTTGAGATTCGCCCTTCGTTGGGTGATACCGTATTGATTCAATACCCCGAGGGGACGGATTACATAGGGTACTCCGGCATTTCGTGCAACACGGGCGGCGGCGATGCTGGTATGGGAAAAGAGTGCATGGATGTGAACTAAATCAAAGGTATTCACCGCCTGCTTCATCCAGCGAGCCAGCGGGAGCGAGAGCTTATAGAACTCGGTCTGCTTAGGGAAATAGCGGCGAATGATACCGTTCTCTTCACGCGGGGCCGCGTCGCCCTTCCCGTTTCTCCGGCCTGGTCCCTCGTCGTCCGTCGTGATGGTTTCCACCAAGATTCCTTCCGCGCTCAAAGCTCTCTCCATGATGGGCAACGCCACGCTCGGCCCGCCATGACAGAGGGAGAGCGAGGGAATGACGTGGAGGATGCGCATGGGGGGAATGTTATCCGTCCTTGTTCGCTGAGTACGGACTACGGACTGTTTGAGACAATCGTTGGGTCACTTGTTTTATCTCTTTAGAACGGAGAGGGCTACGGCTACTGCCCAAGTCCGATACCAGTAATTGAGGGGAACTGGGGATAGACTTTGGGCATCTGCAAGTTGTTCGCCGAACTGGCCTTCCATCCATTGTTGAAACGGAAAGCGGAAGCCTCGTTTTGGTTGGTTTCGGATCCATTCGGGAACTTCCGGCACGGCGTCGAGCAACAACTGTTTTCCTTGACGAATTCTTTCGTGCACGGGAATAAGACGAATCGAATCGAGAAAACGTTGATCGACAAAAGGAACGCGAAGTTCCAAACCATGTGCCATGGAGAAAACATCGCTGTCGCGAAGCAGCTGATTACGCATATATCGTGCGAGTTCCAATTCGCTTACGGAGGCTTGCGGAGAGGCGGGAAGTTCCGGTATTTCCCATGATACGCGTTCCGGGCACTCTCCGGTCAGAGACTTTGCCAGCGACCACGCCTCGAGGGGGGTGAAGATACCACGCTGGCAGTGGTAGGCTTCCAACCAGCCGCCACTTCCTCGCAGGAATTCTGCTAGTCGCCGCAAGGGAGTGCCCGACGGGAGTGTTTCGAGAACTCGCGCTACAGTCCCCCGAAGCCTGCCGAGTCGACGATGCCATTCGTAAAGTCTTGGAACATTTTCGAAGGAACGATATCCTCCAAAAATTTCATCCCCTCCCAGACCGGAGAGAACCACTTTCATCCCTTCTCTCCGTGCCAGTTTGGAGACACACCATGTATTGAACCCATCTATGGTAGGCTGATCCACCGAGCTCAGGTAGGCAGGAATTTCCGCGCTACCTTCGGTCGAAGTCATTCGCCACTCCGTGTGGGTCGCTCCAAAATGTTCGGCGGTGCGTCTGGCGAGAGTCGATTCGTCGAATGCCGGGTCTTCGAAACCGATCGAAAAAGTCCGCAGATCGGCCCGGTCACCAAGCACTTCCCGGGTGAGCGCGAGAATCACGGTCGAGTCGATTCCACCGCTCAAGAATATCCCGATTGGAACATCGCTCACCAGGTGGCGTCCTACGGTTTCCAGCAGGGCTTCTCGCGTCCGACGGGAGGGACTTCGATTGGAGATACGGGTAGTGCTCCGAAGTGGACTGGTGCGTTCCTGATCCACCCGTGTCCATGCACCGATTTCGATCCCGTCGCTACTGTATCTGAGGCAATGTCCCGCAGGAACCTGGCGTATCGCTGCATTCAAGGTCGCCGGTTCAGGGACGCTGCCCCAGAGAAAGAAGTCTCGCAGTGCCGATGGGTCGGTATTGTCTCCGTCTCTCTTCAAGATCTGCGTATCGGATGCGAATGCGAGGGCTTTGCCGTCGATTCGGTAGTAGAGGGGCTTGATGCCCAGTGGATCCCGCGCCAACAGGGCGGTGCCAGACTCTTCATCCCAGAAGGCGAAGGCGAACATTCCGGCCAGCTTCTGGATACAGGCTTCTCCTTCCCGTGCTAGTAATCGTAGCAGGACTTCCGTATCCGAGTTGCTCGTGAATACTTCTCCGGAGCGTTCCAGTTCCGATCGTAGTTCGCGGTAGTTGTAGATCTCACCGTTGAAAACCAGTACACAGGTATTGTCTCTACCCGTGTATCGAAGAGACCCGTCGGAGAGACGAGGCTTTCGTTCCATCGGCTGCCGTCCCGCATCGCTCAGATCGAGAATGGCAAGACGGGTGTGGATCAAACCGGCGGTCCCGTCCTGGCTCCCCCAGGAGCCGCTGCCATCGGGCCCTCGGGCTGCGAGGGAATGGCGCGCGCTTTCGGAAAAGTGAGGGGAAGGGGCACCCCCGAAAAAGCCTGCTATTCCGCACATGTTCTAGGAGCCTGTTAAAAGAGACGGGAATAAAAACTGCGAATCATTTCTCAGTCTGATAAGGCGCGACGAGCAAGCGGCACCAGCAACATGACCAAAGGAGCAGCGAAGCTAGGCGTAAGAGGGTCCGCAGGTAAACGGACCGGTATAATCGCATTCCGGCTATTGCCGCAATCGTCCCCAGCCGAATTTCAACAGGTTTTTCGTTGCAGGTTTTTTCCCCAGGCTCCTAAGAGTGCCAGTTCGACATCGCATCGTCCGCCGCAGCGAGAAATCTGAGGGCACCGTTCTCGAGGGTGTGCTCCTGCACGGAAACCCGGGCTGAAGAGGACAAGCTGCAGCGTTTTTCATCGGTCAGTGAAATCGCCTCACGCAAGGCTTCCTCCAGAGCGTTTCCATTACCTCCCGGAATAAGCCACCCGTTCTTTCCGGTTTCAATGAACTCCAGTGCCGCGCCCATACGGTCTGTTCCAATCACGGGTAAACCGGAAGCTAGTCCTTCCGGAATCACCAGACCCCATCCGTCGTGGCGAGAGGGAGCACAAAGCACATCTGCACTCGAGTACACCTCGGGAAGATCATCCCAGTCCCGAAATCCAAGAAAGTCCACCTGGGAGAGTACGGGGTGGAGCACCGTCGTCATCCTTGTTTCCAGTGGTCCATGTCCCATGATGCGCAGGCGTGCTTGTGGGTTGTCTCGGGCCAGACGCAAAAAGGCCTTTGCCAGCAGGTCCACACCCTTCCGGCGACTGAGGCTACCCGAGTAAAGGAATACGATTTCGGACTCATTTGCCTTCTTTCCGCCGTTCTCGAATCGGGATAAATCGGAGAAGTAGGGAAGGTTCACATAGTGACGATTCACTCCGAATTCGGACCTGTAGGCGGTTACAGCCCATTCACCTATCCCCCAGATTGGACTTTTCCCAGAGTGCAGATGCTGCAGGCGCCAGCGTCTTGCGAGGCTTCCCAGGGTCTTGTTTCTGTACCCGGCGCGCTCGCCCCAAAAGGTCCAGGGTTGCTTGGAACGAACTCTCAGGTTCAGCAATTCAGGCACGGGTGCTTCAGTATAAAAATTGAAAACAGCGAGTCTCGAATCTCGGAAATCGGATACGGCTTCCTTCAGCACTAGATCACCATCCCCGAGAAATCTTGCTTCATGTTTGATAATTGATTCGCTCCAGCTCCGGGACGAGTGAGAGCGGTGAAGATAGTAGACCTTCAGTGAGTTGGGGCGAAGCCGTTCTATCTCATTGAAGAGACTCACTTGATAGGGCGAGGAGAAGTGAGTAACAACAGCGATTTCCTTCTTTATCACGACCTTGTGTTCTTCCTTTTCAGTTTCCGATTCCGGGTTTTTGTATCGTCGTGATCAGGAAAGATCCCTGGCGGCATGTATTCAGAATGAATCGACTGATGCAGTTAGGCGTAATGTCCATCAAGCGGCCCTTGAGTTTCGACGCGGGTATTGGGAATATTTCCGATTTCTGACCTTTGATGCGCTGATCGATCAAATGAAATCCGTGCTTTGAGATGAGAGACTGCCATTCCCAGGGGCGATAAAATCGAGCGATTGCCCCGTCAGTATGCAGTTGTACCAGATCGTGCAGTGATTTCCCCCGAAAGAACCCCCCGGCCAGAATCCCGCGGATCAGAGCAGTCGTGATATAGTAGTAGAGGAAACTCCGATGATAGACCATCACCACCGCTCTCCCTCCAGGTCTAAGGACTCGATACATTTCGGAGAGAATTCGCCCCGTATTTGCAGAGTGATGGATGACGCCCCATGTCCAGATTAGGTCGAAGGATTCGTTTGGAAACGCCATCTCCTCTGCGTCCATGGGAAGGATTTTTCCCTCGATATGAAAAAGTTCGAATCGGGTGATTGTGCTTTTCACAGCGTAGTCCGTCAGGTCCACTCCGGTGTAGGTCCTGGAGTGCGGGGCGATCAGTTGGGCGTGACTTCCGTTTCCGACTCCGATTTCCAGAACATCAAGTTCTGGCAATTCGTGGAAGGGTAGAATCTCATCAAAGGGAGACTCCTTCGGCGGCATGTAGCGGGCCGCATCGTTGAAGAACCGCTTGTCGATTTCCTCGTAGAACGCGCGGCTGAAGGCCCCTGCGGGGATGCCCTCGTTCCAATCATATCGCATCGGGTTGTTTTCCCACCATGCCTGGTTTTTCTCTTGCCAGTCGGTGTCCTTGGAATTTTCGGGTAGTGCGGTCGGGCTGGCGAAGCCCTCGGGGAGTTTGTTTTCAGTATTCATTGAATCAATTATTCGATTAGAGTGCCTTGGTCTTGAAGGGATCAACCAATCTATTACTGCATCCTGGCTTTACGAAGAACCCACGCCAGTGAAATCCAGGCGAGCACGCCATAGCTCATCAGGATCAATTCAATCCCGGACCGCATCCCGGCAAACAGAGCCAACAGGCTGCCGCCGAAAATGATCAAAGCGCCGGGTGTCGCCCCCCGCGACAACAGTTGAGCCAGGCTATTGGCCAGATAGCCCATCAACAATCCGCCGCCGACACAGCCAAGAAACCCGAAGGCCATATAGAGTTCTCCCACCAGAGACATTGAGAGGGAAACCCCCCGCATTCCTTGAAAGGAGGGTAAATCAAAGCCGGGATCTAGGGGTTTTCCGGGCCAGAGGACCCGTGGGACGGGGCGAACTGCCACCCACAGTACATATTCCAGCCCGGTATGCGGATGAAGATTGGGGATGATGTGAATCACCTGGGTGAGCCGGAGAAAATTGTCGTCGACGCGCAATTGTTCGGGTTCATCCTCTTCGTCGACTACGGCTTCTTCTGCGAACGCAGCAGTGATCCCGACACCTCGATAGACGAGCATGGATTGCATAAACATCAGCAGTCCGGCACCGAGAGCGCCAAGAACCAAAAAATCCTTTCGACTGGGACGGCGGGAGCTTAAGAGCCACACTACGAGACCACTGCCTGCCATCACCCCGATGATGCGTCGCCCTCCTCCTGTCGAAAAGAGCGCGAGGATAATGAGTGTGAAGGCGAGCAGGACAAGAGTCCTCCAGTGGAAGAGGCCCTTCCGACGGGCGAGAAAGGCAGTAATGGGCGGTAATATATACCCGAAGTAGCTGAGGTGATCCAGAAACGCATCCCACCCCCCGAGGGAACCTCTCGACCAAGGCGCGGCCCAACGGTTGTCGCTGAACGCCGCCAGCATCACCCCGGGATTGAATTCGGCGGGAATGGCGAAGCGAAGAAAGGCAAGGATGAAAGCCACCACTCCGATTCCGTAGAGGGTGGACGCGCTCAACGCGATCGTCGCGGCCCCCTTGATCAATCCGGGGATGCGTCGGGGCCGGGCGAAGCTGGCCAACCAGACCGAGGCCGAGAACAGCCCGATGGCGAGGAACGCGAATCGTACGACGGGCTGGGTGATTGCACCCAGCCCGTAGGTGCCCTGAATCAGATCGAGAAGCAGCCAGTAGACCGGAGCGGCGGCAGTGACAACAACGGGGTGAAGGATCGAGCCGGGAGACTTGAACATCACTCGCAGAGGCACGGCGAGCAGGCCCAGGGACATGGCCAGTGCCGCCCACGTCAGGCGACCCGGGACGTCACAATATTTCGGAACCAGGATGATGGCGACGAGTGTACCGGCCATCGCAGCGCAGAGTCCCAATCGCCGGTGAACATCCCAGCGCCAGGGGACGAAGGCCTGCGCCCTGGGGCGGTCTACCTCCGGCATCTTGGGAGCTTCCGGAATTGCCAGATCCTCCGGGGATACTTCTGTCGGTGTCGGGATCATCACAGAGAGATTAGGCGTTTCGAAAGTTGTTCGATACTGTAGGCGGAGAGATCATCAGCTTGCGACGACCAGGCGGCAAGTTGTTCCGGGTGATCGAGGCAGATCTTCAGGGCCTCAGCGATTGCCCCGGCGGTCACTTCAGTCAGCTCAAGACCATTGATTCCGTGCTGAACGACCTTGCCGCAGTATGGAGAGGCGATCAGCGGCAGCCTCCACGCCTGTGCCTCAAGTTGTGTTAACCCGAATCCGTCACTGTGGGTCGGAAAGAGGAAGAGGTCCGCATTCCTGTAAAGCGCGGCGGTATTGCCGCGCGGAACGGCTCCCATCCATTTCACCGTCGCCTGTTCGCGTAACTCGCGGGGGATCGTAAAAACCTCCGGACCAACCATCCAGAATTCGACGGGCCTTTCCGCGAGAAGACGAGCTGATTCGAGGAGCTCCACGACGCCTTTCCTCGCACTCACCTGCCCGAGGAAAAGAACTCGCAATGGACGGGTTGCACTGAACTGCGAGGGATAGATCCTACAGAAGTCGGTGCTTTCGGGTGGGGGATCGTAGGCCAGAGGAACGATCTCAATTTTATCCGGCGAAATACCGACCTCGACCAAGCGTTCCTTCGACCACCAGGAATTCACGACAATGGTATCGGCGAGACCGCATTCCTCGCGCCAATTGTTCCAGTAGTCGGCAGGAGCGCATGGATATCGGAATTCAACGTCCTCGTGCGTCCGTTGAATTCGGCGAATGTGATTCTCTTCACCGATTCCCGGATCGATTTGACCCAGGATGGTTTTCCACCCGCGGGACTTTGCCCATCGAAACGGCTCGAGGGCCGTGTAGCTAAAGGAGAACAATGTTCCACGAGACTGCCGCCCGGGTTCGCGGGTAAATCTCGTTTCTAAGGTCTTCACGGCCCGGTTTTGAAACCAAAGGTTCCGTCGGATCATTCGCTCCCATCCTTGAAACCCAAGAAGACGGGAAGAAAGTTCGAATGCGACGGATCTCGATGTCGAGCTGCAGACACGGGATTCCGGAATCTCCGGGTGAAAGCGTTCGCTGAGATTTTTCTGAAGGCGTCGCCAGGAGCTGCCGGGGGGAACCCAGGTATCAGTGATCAGGGTATCAAGCTTCCCGACAGATTGAAGAGCCCGGGGGATGGCATAGTGCTCCCTCGCGCCGAGTTGGCAGCTTGCCCAGGGGCGATCTGGATTAGGCATCGTGGGGATCCAGCCTGAGGCGGGAATGCGAAAATTTCCGTTCGACGAGGTGATAAATGCCGAGACTGAGAATGATAGCAATTGACGCCCCACCCAATGCATACCATCCATGCACGGGCCGAGTTCCGTTGACTTGAATAAAAATAGCACACATGAGCACGATGATTGGGAAGTGAACAATGTAGAGGGTATACGAACGAACTCCGAGATACTCAAAAGCCCGGAAGAGGGACTGCTCCATCCAAACGGGAGGCGAATACACTGCTACTGCCACTATGGCTAAAGCGCCGATCATATTCAAGATGAGAGTAGTGATCAAAGGAGTGGCGGCAATTCCTGATACCATGAGACAGGACGCGGGAATAAGTAGTAGAAGTGCGCCCCATCCTGGCATCCGAGAGTTCCCTCTGATGACGGCCTCTGCCAGAAATGCTCCAGCTAACCAGAGAGGATACAGGATTGCGATCTGAGCGAAAGCGGACCCGTTACCAAAAATCATCCCGGCGGCACTAGTCAAGCACCCGATCCCGACAGAGGGGAGTAATCCGAAACACCGAATACGTAACCAAATCGGGTAAGCAAGATAAAACACTGCCTCAAAGGCGATAGACCATAGAGGGCCGTTACTTCCAAAATCTTTGCCCAAAGTAGACGGCAGGAGGAGCAATCCCGGAAAAACAGCGGCCGGACTGAAGTCTTTTCGCGCAAAATTTGAGTCAAGAAGGGCATCTCCGCTCTGCCCGAAATACAGGTTCGGAAACCAATACCTTCCTAAAAGATCCAGTACGCACGTCAATAGGAGCGCAGTATAATACGGGGCAGCTAGGCGATGCCAGCGACGTCTATAGAATTTCCACGCCGAGTAGCGGGGAATCCTACCGGAGATTAACTGACGAGCGGATCGCAGGTGAATAAAGAATCCGCTGAGAACAAAAAAAACAATCACAGCTTCGTGCCCGAACCGAAAAAGTGCTGACGCATAACCGATTGGCAACTCCCATGGCGCAGGAGAGGACGCCAGCCATTCCGTGTGTCCACACCAAAGCAGCCATCGACAGTGACCCAAGAGGACATAGGTAGCGAGTAGCCCACGCAATACATCCAAACAGCGGAGATTGATAGTGCACCCGCTCATTGATTTAGATCAACCGAAAACGAAGTCTCTTCATTTAGTTCGAGACCGTTTTGCTCCACTGGGACTGAGGTGCGCCTCAGTTTCAAATATGATCTAATGGAGCCGGGTGGCAATCGCTTGATATACAGGCGGAGTTGAAACATTGCCTGCGGTATGCTGAATAGTCCTGTCAGGATGCCGCGCCAGCGCCCGTGTCGACCGAGCCAAAGAAGCCGATTCAAAACCTGGGCGGCTCCGAGCGCCCAGAGCCGATAGGGATAACGCAGAAAGGTCAGCAGGGCCAGATTGCGGATGCTGGCGGCAGTGATGGAAGGAGCGGCATGATGAGATAGATCCGTGTCATGAAAGACGCGAAGTTGACTGGATTTTAGAATCCGTTTACCGCTGGCATGCAGCCGGAGTGCGAGATCGACCTCCTCCATTCCGTACGCAGTGGGAAGGGGAACATAGCCGGTCGTTTGAATAAATACCGACCGGCGATAGATGCATCCACCGCCGATGAAATCAGAAACCCATTCTTCCGTGTCGTGAGACTCCGGGATTGTTTCCCCAGCGTGAACAACCTCGGCCGCGATGATGGATGCGTCCGGCTCGCGTTCGGATACATCGATGACTCGTGCGAAATAGTCTGGATCAAGAGGGTAAGAATCGTCGTCGAAACTCGCGACCATCTCGTGGGTTGCCGCCTTGATTAACAGATTTCTTCCACCTCCAGGACCCTGGTTCTCCGTGCTGAAGAGGTATTTGACCTGTGGGAATTCGGAACGAAGGCGTTCGAGAGTCTCCGACTGATTTCCGTCGATATGCACGATGACTTCAGAAGGCGCGGGATCGCTCCGCAAAATCCGGCCGAGAGTCGTGATCGTTTGGTCGATCCGACGGTAAGCGGTTACGATGACGGAAATGGGAGCTTTCAAAATTTGTTGAGACTTTTGGGCAAATCAGTCAGCGACCATCCGGTTCTTTGGAACAACACACGCGAATCGCGGCAACCTACGATGTTGCGGTAGGGGATGAAGGACTGCCCGGATTTGATCGTCGTCAGGACGGTCCCTAACTCGTGAACATAAAGTTCGAATCCATTGTCTGTCGCAGCCTGCAATAGATCATCGACTTCGTATCCGAAGTCCCTGCACATGGTCTCCCCAGCCTCGAAATAGATACACTCCGCCTGGGAGAGGATGCGCCTGGCTCCGCGAAAGACGGGCAACTCATATCCTTCCACGTCGATTTTCAGTAACGCGATAGAATCAGGGCTTTCAATCAAGTCATCTAATGGGCGGACCGGAACTTCCAGATCGCCATGATTAACCTGATTCATGTCGTCATAACGGCTGTCCGAAAAATTCACCGTTCCCTTTTGATCCCCGGCCGCAGAATGAATCAGGGTTACGTTTGTCGCCTCGTTCAACGCGATGTTCTCGGCAAGGAAGGAAAAGGTTCGGGGATGCGCTTCGATCCCCGTCACGTGACCGGTAGGCCCCACTCTAACCGACGATGTCAAGACCGTGTCTCCGATGTTCGCGCCGACGTCGATGACGCGATCTCCCGACTTCAGATAAGCATTAAAAAAGGAAAGTGCATCTTCCCGATTGCAGGGGTTAATCCAGAGATTGGTCGGGAGGTTCGCAGGATGGAAGCGGATTCTATACCCGTTTTGAGGAATAGTGAAAAATCGGCACAAGCCGGACAAGACCAACAGACGTGCCAGAACAAATCGCACCGGATGTTCGTGCTTTTTGAGGATGGATATATACCGATTGATCAAGATATTGAATGGGTCGAGTCTGTTTGCCGAAAGGCGCGGGCCAGTCCTTTCAGCCTTCCGATGCTGCGCGTCACAAAACCGTCGAAACGCCAGCGCCGAATTCCGCCTAACAGATTGCTGATGATTTCCAAGAGTGTGTAGGTGGCGGCCAGTTGCCAGGCGTTGAATCGGGGGAGTTGGCACGTGCGACGCAGCACCATGTAACGATTATAAATGTCGTCCTCCGCCGCGTCCTGGATACTAACCCTCCCGCCCGGCGCATGATGGTGGGCGAGGCGCGCCCCGGGATGCAAGAGGATGGGACCCTGGCGACTGAGTTTCAAACCCAGATCGACGTCCTCGTTCATGGTACAGCGATGGAGGAAGAAATCGGAGAAACCATCGACAGCATCGTAGGCGCTGCGGCGGATGAGGGAATTGCCGGCCCCGAGCCACTGCATGGGCATGGGTTCCGTCGGACTCGGATTGTAGCCGTAGCGAAGGAGCGGACCGATGACACGCCCCTGCCATTCGCCTTTGCCGACCCCATGAAAAAGCCACAGGTAACAACGCCAGAGTTTGGTGGGATTCGACCAGGTATGATTGCTGAAATCCGCGGTGACGGCGCTGAGCTCGGGCTTCGCATCCAGCAAGTCGGCCATGTTCGCGAGGCAATCCGGATCGAGGACGACGTCGTCATCCAGCAGGAAGAGATAGTCTCCGTTCGCGCGAGCGATCGCGGCCTCTCTCTGGCGGACGGCATTGGGCGGGCTGACTTTCAGATGAGTGATCTTCAAGCCCTCTGCGATCCATTCCGGTTCTGCAATCAGGGCGGCGATGGCGCCATCGTCGCTCCCGTCGGCGACTAGAATCTCATCCGGCCGTCGCGTTTGCCGGAGGATGGACTCCAGCAGGGCGCGCAAAGACTCGACGCGACCTATCGTCGGGATGATGGTGCTGATGGTCGCCATCAAGTGATGCGTTTCAACCAAAAGCTGGCGGTGCCGAGATCCTCATCAAGAGGCAGCACTGCCCCGGGCCAGGCGGAACTGAGCTCACTGCGGTGATCCAGCCAGAGCCAGCGCAGGGCTGCGGTGGCTTTGAAGTGCGGGTTGAAGGCGAGAAAGGCCTCCAACAGGTATTGCTCGTTGAAGGCGATGCGTTGGTCGATGAGCCAGGGAGCCGGGTAGTCCGTGGGAAAGAAGATATCGTGCACGTGAATCCAGACGCCGGGCGAAACGACGGGAAGGATATCGAGAAACTCGCGGCAAACGTCGCTTTGGAACTTCACGGCATGACTGGAGTCGATGAAAAGAATGTCGTTCGCGCCAAGACCGGAGAAAAAGTCCAGGGGGATCTCCTCCACTCGTTTCTCGATCAACTCCATCTCCAGGCGATACTCGGTGAGCCGCGGCTGGGGATAGGGTTCGATGCAGACGAGCTTACCCGGATGTCCCTCGGCGCGATTGGCCTTCAGCGCCTTGTCGGCGATGCGGGTGGAAAGTCCGCATCCGATCTCGACGACCCGCGCGGGCTTGAGGTGGCGGATGAGGGCATAATAAACGGCCGCATCGAAGAAGCTGAAATACTCGTTCCGGAAGGGGAAGCCTCCCTCGGATTCCGGCGTGTTGGCAAGTTTGGCCAGTTCGCCCCCGTAACTGGCGGCGAGTTCACGCGAGAGCGCGAGCTGCCCGGGGAAGTCAAAGTCGATCGCGGGTATTTCGCGGCGCTGCCGGGTCTTTTCCACGGTGACTTCACGGAAGTCGGGCACGGGATCGTAGTAGTTGATGGCGCGGATGTGGTAGCCCCAACGGTCCGTGGTGGCCCGGTCCGAATGGAGAAGAAACATCAGGTGGTGGCCGAGGCGGGTCGGGATGAGGCGAGCGAGGAAACGGAAAAGAGAGTTGCAGAGGGATCTCATAGAGGTCGAATTCGTGCCGGAAGAGAAAATGAGGAACTGCCGTATTCTCGGGTTGGGGAATACGTTATCGCATCGCGGGGCGGGCGAGCACGCGATGGAAAATCTGGGAGGCGGCAGTTGCGTCAAAATATTGATTACCAACAACAAGCGCTCGGGATGCGAGATTTATACGATAAGCCGAGTCGGTGCGAAGGCGCTCAAGTTCACCCAGGAGAACGACAGATGCTTCCGTCGTCACAACAGCAGCGACTTCCGCATTCTCCCTTGCCCAGCTAACTGCCGAACTATCGGGCGGACCTTGGATGAGAATCGGAAGGCCGACGGCGGTGTAGTCCGTCAACTTGCTCGGAAAATTTGTCTTCATTGCCAGGTGGTCTTCTGGATCAAAGGACATGGGTGCGTATAGAATGTCTGCCTCCGTTCTCAAGGTGTGGATTAACTCATTCGATGGGAGAAGACCGCGGATCTCAATGTTGGAGGCGTCCAGTCCAAGCTGAGCGACGGCTTCTTTAGAGAGGGGGCCAAACAGCAGGAGTTTACCTGACAGACCTTCCAGACTTAACGCCATGCTCTTCAGAAGCGCCACGTGTCCGCCCATGTTGATGGTCCCTGCGAATGCGACTCGCAGGCCCTGAGGGAGATCAGTGAGGTGTTCTGATGGTGTCTCGAACCTGGGGGCATCGATTGCACGGGAGGGATAAAGTACTTCTGCGTCAACGCCGAAACGCGCGCGGTAGTCATTCCTCATGTAGGGCGAGACACAAAGTCGAGAATCGGCACCATGATAGACGTCGCCGAAGACTCGAAGAAGGCGACTTCTTAGCCAAGGTTGATGCATCACGGTCTTGGTAATCTCGTCATGGCAAACGAGATGGAGGGGGATCTGAAGAGCCTGTGCGAAAGCCGCTGCCGTCACCCAAAGATGACCGTGAGAGACGCTGAGAACAGCATCGGGCTGGAAAGGGGAAATAGCTTGCCTAACTCGTCTCGTCCAGGACGACGCACGAAGAAACGACAGTGATGAATAGAGTGCGGCAAAGCGAGTGCGCGTCGCCCTTTCGATGCACGTCGGAAAATTGATGTATTTGACACCAGGAAGCCTTCGATTTTCGAGAGAACGGTTAAGCGACTCTATGATGCAAAGCTTCTCGGGAGGGTAGTTCTGGAGCAGGCGATACATCAAAGCCGAGCCATGGTAACTGCACTCCACCGGCACGTTAGCGAGGTAAAGAAGATTAGGCAGAGTTGCTGAGTGCATTGGAATTGCCTCGTGAAAACCTACAATTCTTTAGCCCGTAGCAAAAAATTCTCCGTGAATGCCATCTGCATTTGAAGTTCGCCAGGGGTTGTCACGCGTACGAGGGACGGTACTGAGTAGACGTAGTAATCATGGCTCTCCGCGTAGCTAAGGAGCCTCGACGACGGAATTCCATAGGCCGCAAGATTATCGGGATTCCACTCTAGAAGAAGTGACGGTCGGCAAGTGGAGATACATTGCTCGGCGCCGTCGAGCATGGCCGACTCTCCGCCTTCAATATCGCACTTGATTACTGAAACGGTGGGCTGCCCAAGTTCCCGCCAGACTTGGTCAATCGTTGTAAGTTCGACCTTCACGCTTCCGGTGGACGGCACTCGTCCCGTCGCCAAAACGCCGTCAAACAGGCTATCTGATGGATTGGAGAGGTTGAAGACGACCTCCCCAACGGACGTTCCAACCGCCTTTTCCACAATTGTCCAGCGTTCCTTGAAGGCGCTCTCGCTTCTTGATCTGCGGAGATAGGGTAAAGTGTTCGGTGATGGCTCAAATGATACTACTTGGATCTCAGGCAAGCACTGTAATAGAGGAACTGCCATGAGTCCGATATTGGCTCCCACATCGAAGACGGTGCTTCGTGGATGAGCCAGAGCCTGTAGAATACGGACATTTTCCGCTTCGTAGATACCCTGTTGGCACACGGCCTTAAAACTCAGAGATCCAGGAGGAAAGTACAGGTTGGTGCGGAAATAGGGGAACGCACCCTTGAAACCCGGGCAGCTATTGTAGAGCCAGTATTTTATATGCTGTCGAATTGTCATGTTTTCATGAACAGTGCATCGGCTTGAAGCAATTCTCCCGTGGGGGAGCGAAAGCCGGGATCGAGTTCGACGAGCTGAAAGCCTTGTCGGGACATAGCTGCGTAGACTTCCTCAAATAGACAGGCTCCTTCGTATAGCGGTTTGAACGAAACTTCGATCCAAGCAAACTTCGTAAGGGTGAGTGTTTGGATCCCTCCCGCTAAGACTTCAAGCTCAGCGCCCTGAACGTCGATCTTTACAAGATCGATTTCCCTTAGATCTTCCTCGACCAATGCTTTATCGAGAGTTGTCGATTGGCACTCAACTCTCTTTCTACGCTGAATGTTGATCGCAGCTAGATCTGGAGAGTTTCTTAAGGCCGGAAAGATTGAGGAAGTTGCGTCAAACTCGTTAATTTCGAGGCATTTTTTACCACTAGTAGCGGACACGACGCACTCGTGCACCTTGAATCGGGGATTGCTAAAATTCCGACGGAGCAAAGCTGCGTGATCTGGCTGTGGTTCGAATAGTATTGCCCGACTTATGCCGCAAAATCTT
The DNA here is from genome assembly GCA_002344215.1 of Akkermansiaceae bacterium UBA2381. Classification (GTDB taxonomy): domain Bacteria; phylum Verrucomicrobiota; class Verrucomicrobiia; order Verrucomicrobiales; family DEV007; genus Arctic95D-9. The sequence goes on along the minus strand of DDSV01000006.1, from coordinate 8,040 downwards.
TCGATTGCTTCCGTAAAGTTCCCAGTGTGTGCTCCTATATCAATCATTACAATGTTACATTCTCCATTGAGATGTTTGGCAAGAAGGTAAGGAACTCCCGCACTGTTATAAGTTAGGCCGACAGACCGTAGCACCCGAGCTTTAATTAGCGACTTTATTTGGTTTAGCATCTAGATTTAGATTCGAATTTTGAATGCGATATCTTGTAGGGGGCGTGAAAGTGATATCATTAGGATGAAGGACCTAATCAATTGCGCCCTGAAACGACTTTTTGATATCCCACTTACTTTGGTAAGGTTTCATCTTTTTTGAGATCGAAATAGGTTAATTTGGTCGCCGTCTCGGTTTATTTCCACATATTCGAATCGCATGATCTTGCGGGAGGTGGCGTCGAAACGGTCAAACACTTCCAGACGGGAACTCGTTACGAGGAGCGTCTTGGTCTAGGTCACTTCAATTTCGGTGGCCGAGAATTTCTTCTTAATCGGCAGTCATGGTCCTTGATCGCCAGAGAGCGTAAGCCATAGCCGAGACTACCCCGATGGTTGCAGCAATCCAAGGCCTTCCCAGCTGAGCGGCGTTCCAGCACGCGAGGATCAAGACCGTGGTTAGAAGCGCCATTTGTGGCCAACGTACAGCGTGAAACACGTCCATGAGTGATTTTCGGATCAATGGTATACAGGTGAGGCAGGCGACGAAGAGTCCCAAGGTAACGGCCAGAGCAGCTCCCGCCGCGCCCATCCTTGGGACAAAGTACCATGTCGCGAGGAGTTGAATCGGATATTGCACGATGGCTATGGTCAGGCCGAGCCAGAGTTTCCCCATGCTAATAAGGATATTTCCAATTGGCCAGAGCAATGCGTAGGTAATGGTACTGACCATCATCCATCCGACGACAGTCTCTCCGCTGGCAAATTCTTTGCCATAGGGTAGGATAGTAAGCCATGGCATGGCTATCTGTAATAGGGAGATCGGAATAATAACGACAGTGCTCACTGTATACGAGAAGATCAAGGTTTTGGTATAGCCGACCTTGTCATCCCGTGCATGGGTGTCGCTTAGAACTGGAATCATCGGCGCCAAGAGCATGGCCGCGATAGTTTCAGGGATCAGCTTCATTCGCTGAACGGCGTTGAAAATGCCGAAATCGCCGAAACCGTCGCCGTATTTCACGATAATGGCGCCCACGACCCAAACACTGGCGGCGGAGACCAAGGTGGTGAGCATGCCCGGAGTGTTAAAATCCCAGAAAACACGGCTCTCGCTGAGGCAGCCTTTGTATCGGATTTTTATGTGGTTGCATGCCGCTTGCCGCCGAACATGGATGTAGTTGAGAATGCAGTTCAGAATCGCACTCGCGATGAGACCCCAGAGTGCACCCGTGACCCCTCCCCAAATAGCTCCGAGGAGCAACATTGGAAATGAAGAGAGACCTACGATGACATTGATTGAGGCGATGGCTTTGAACGACTCGAATCCGGTGAGGGTGCCCTGTTGTGCGCCGGCGATACCGGAGAACAGCAAAAGTAGAGATGACAACACAAGGTACGGAGCGAGATGGGGCGCACCGAGTGTATCCCGGGCCAGCCAAGGAGCCAGCAATACTAGGACGATGGCCAGCACGATGGATGCGACCCAAGTCGCCGCGCTCGCGAGTCCAATAAATCGACCGGCGCGATCCGGATCTGTCTTCTTGTATCCCGCCACGTACTTGGCGGCGGCCATTCCCATGCCAAGTCCGGCGGCAGCACCAAAGAGCCCGACGGTGCTTTGAACCATGTTTAATTCGCCGAAGCTTTCCTTGCCGAGCATACGCCCGACAATGATCCACGAAATAGTGGAGCAGACCTTCGAGAGGGTGGTGCCCAACAAAGACCAGAATGCCCCGCGGGCAAGCCGGCCTCCGATCGGCGAAGCAAGCACCTCGGTAATGCGAGTCTGAAGAGAGCGGGGGAGTAAGGCTCTGACGCGAGCAATCAACATTGGTGGGAGGAGAAATGGAGAAATTTGAAACAGCAAAGAGCTAAAGAGCTAAAGAGCTAAAGAGCTAAAGAGCTAAAGAGCTAAAGAGCTAAAGAGCTAAAGAGCTACCTCCGCACCCGATACAACAGCCACTTCACCGCCTCATTCTGAAAGGCGATGAGCCCGTTCTCATGCCGCCACCAGTCATTTTCGGTGTACCCCAGCGCGGGCAGGGCGACGACGCGGATGTCGAGGGGGATGTCATGGAGGCCTCTTCGGTAGGCATAATGAACCCGGCGGCTGGAGAATATTTCGGTGACGATGGCGATGGAGCTGGGCTTGTTCTCCAGACACCAGTCGCGGGTGGCGGCGACTTCGTCCCAGGTGCTGGTGACTTCGTTTCCGAGGATGAGGATGGCTTCACGGGGAACCTTGAGCCGGTCGAGGACGGCAAGGCAGATTTCGTGGTCGGGAGGGCGGAGCTCCATCTCGACAGTGGGATGGATTTCGGTTTCGAAGACAGCAAGGCGGTTGGTCCGACCGGCGTGATACAATTCCGCCGCCCCGAAAGGGCGAGTGTCAAAATTTCCTCCGGGAATAAGAACGAGGTCAACATGATCGAAGGTTGTGGAATCAACGATCCAGAGAGACGCGGCACCGGAGAGGAGGGTGCGGTGAAAGAGGCCGAGCAAAACGAGAATTCCCCCAAGTCCAAGGAGGACAAAGCCCGTGCGCCTGATAAGAATTCTTCTGATCATCGGGTTTTCGGCGCTGCAGCTTGCTTAGGGATCCGAGTGGAAAGAAATCATCACGTGACCCTATTCCCATAATCCCCCCGACTAAAATATTTCTCCAGCCACACATAAGCGACGATAAAGAAATACCGGCTCCCCATCTCCCGGATCTTCAGCTTCGCCTCGCCGGATCTCCGGTTCCGCCAGGTGATCGGAATGACGGTCCATGTAAATCCGCGGACGACGGCCTTGAGCGGCAGTTCCACGGTCAGATTGAAATGGGGTGAGAGAAAGGGACGGCACCCATCAAGGACGGTTCGACGGTAGGCCTTGAAGGCATTGGTGGTATCGTTCAGGCCGAAGCCGAAGAGGGTGCGAATGAAAAGATTGGCGAGTCGATTGATTCTCAATTTGAGCCAGGGGTAGTCGATCACTCCGCCTCCTTTGAGGAAGCGGCTTCCGAAGACACAATCCCATCCCTCATTGAGGAGCTTCCAGTAGCGCACGACGTCGCGGCAGTCGTCGGACTCATCGGCCATCATGATGACAACGGCGTCACCCCGGGAGGAATCGATCCCGTGAATGATGGCGCGTCCGAATCCGTGAAGGCCGGTGTTTTGAACCGGAGCCAGTTCGGGGAGGCGCGTTTTTATCTCCTGAAGGATAGCCCAGGTGGCGTCCGAGCTTCCGTCGTCGACCACAACGATTTCGTGGGGGACTTCGTTCAACTTCAACTCAAGGTGAAGATGTTCGACCGTGGCGGCGATGCAGCCGGCCTCATCCCGGGCCGGCAGGACGATGCTGAGTAATTGCAACGGAGGTCGTGCGGGCTCCGGGGGCAAGGGGATGGAATGGGTGGTCGGTTCCATGGGGGGAGAACGCTCTTCGTTCGTTGACTTCACTTCGTTCCGTCCATCTTCGCTTCGCTTCGATTGTTCTTCGTTTCCTGTCCTCCGTAGCCCGGAGGGCGAAGGGGGATTGGTCCTCAAGGGCTGAAGCCCTCACTCCAGCGGGGATCCTATTTTTTCTCACACCGACATCTGTGTTATCGGTGAGAGCGAAGCGAATCTGTGGTCATCTGTGTTCCGGGTTTTCGACTTTAACACCGATGGGCACAGATTTTCACGGATTAACACAGATTGTGTTTCGATTCGGATCAGAACGAAGTGCCGGCATGGTCCCTGGTGACTTCGCTACGCTCGGCTGTCTACCCGCTCCGCGTGTCGTGGTCCTGACAAATGACTACTGACTAATGACCACTGACAAAGGACAGTGCCGAAGGCGCACGTCAGGTGCCGGAGTTCGTCAGGGTTCGACGAGGACGAGATCCTTGAAGTAGTCCCGGTAATATCCCCGATCACGGGCGAGGAGTTGGTCCGCGTGAGTCTGAGCATGTGCGCCCACGAGAAAGTCGGGGACCACCCGTCGAGGCATGGCGCGACGCTCCAGATAGGTCGTGAACATCATTCCGGCCAGGAGCGCGGATTTTCGGTTGCCTGGTTCAAAGACAATGTTCCAGTCCCGCAAAAATTCCTCGATGTTCAGCCCCGCAAAGGCGGGCGAAATCTCCGCCAGGACGCATTCTCCGATGAGGAGGCTTCCCTGCCGGGCCGCTTCGCGAATGGCCCGCTCGGAGGAGTCGGCGAAGGGCCCGAGCCCCACCACGACGTCCAGGATCACACTGCTATCCAAGGCGGTTCTCATTCTGAATCACGAATGCGCTTGAGGTAGGCATCCACGCTCTCCGATTGAGGCAAACATCCCCGGCCCTTCCATTTGGAGAATGGGTCGGTCTGCAGAAGCTTCCGCCCCACCAGGCGACCATCTTCTTCCGTAAACTCAATTGCCATCCCGGAGGTGAGCCCCAAACTGTCGCGCAGTGCCTTGGGAATGGTGATTTGCCCCTTTTCAGAAAGAATCGCATTCATACTTTAACGGTAGTGATTCCTACTTGGATGTCAAGATGAGGGATTTTTGGTTCATCGTCCTTGGTCCTTGGTTTCCTGTCCTCCGTAGCCCGGAGGGCGAAGGGGGATTGGTCCTGACTCCTGACTCCTGACTACTGACTACTGACTACAACACGCGGAGCGGGTAGACGGCGCGCAGCAAAGTCAAACTACTGACTACTGACGCGCCTTTGGCGCGACGCTTCCACCATCTGTCTCACCGTCTCTTCGAGACTCACGGTGATATCCCATCCCGGATAGTGGGCGCGCATCTTGCGGAGATCGGAGAGATAACAGATGTGATCGCCGATGCGGTTCTCGTCGAGGTATTGATAGACCTGGGCTTTCCCTGAAAACTTCTCGGCGAGGGTAAAGGCCTCCCAGATCGAGCAGGAGTTGGCCCGTCCTCCGCCGATGTTGTAGACCTCACCGAGCCGTGGGGCAGCGATGAATCTTTCGATAAAGGCGGCGACGTCGTGGGAATGGATATTGTCGCGGACCTGCTTGCCCTTGTAGCCGAAGACCTTGTATTCGCGGCCCTCGAGGTTGCACTTCACGAGATAACTCAGAAAGCCGTGGAGTTCGACGCCGCTGTGGTTGGGACCGGTGAGGCATCCGCCGCGGAGACAGCAGGTGGGGAGACCGAAGTAGCGTCCGTATTCCTGCACCATGACATCGGCAGCGACCTTGGAGGCTCCGAAGAGGGAGTGTTTGGACTGGTCGATGGGGAAGTCCTCGCTGATGCCGTTGGTGTAGGCGGGATCGTCGTAGTCCCAGCGCGTCTCGAGTTCTTTTAAGGCAATGGTGTTGGGCCGGTCGCCGTAGACCTTGTTGGTCGACATATGGACGAAGGGCGACTCGGGACAGGCCTGACGGGTCGCCTCGAGAAGATTGAGGGTGCCGACGGCATTGGTATCAAAGTCATCGAAGGGGATCGCGGCGGCGCGGTCGTGGGAAGGCTGCGCGGCGGTGTGGACGATGGCATCGGGCCGGATTTTAGCGAGGAGAGCAAGGACGCCGGCCCGGTCACGGATGTCGAGTTCGTGGTGGTGGAAGGATTTTCCAAGTGCTTCGGCAAGCCGCCCCTGGTTCCAGCGGGTGTCACCCTGCGGGCCAAAAAAAACAGCGCGCTGGTTGTTGTCGACGCCATGGATCTGCCATCCAAGTTCAGCAAAGTGAACGCAGACTTCGGATCCGATAAGGCCGGATGAGCCGGTGACGAGGAGGTTCATTTCGGTAGCTGTTTAGCTAGTAGCTTTTTAGCTGTTTAGCGGGTCGTTGTTGGAGTGATGGATCCAGCCGTTTGCGAGAGGCCCGGTTGGCAGGCGCTGGAGTGGCGGCTTTAGCCGCTTGTTAGGCTTTGCCCGACTCGTTATCCACAAGGGCTGAAGCCCTCACTCCAGCTTTGTTGTCGTGAGTTGGAGACCTAGAGCGGTTCTCCAGGCCCGTTTGGCGAAGCACCGGGCGATGGTGGGAACAGTTTGGAGACCCTTGCCACGGCAAAATGGCTCGGGCAGGAACCAACCGCTAAATCGCTAAAAGGCTAATAGCTACAAAGCTAAAAAGTCACCGCGAGCCACCCGGGGTTCTCTTCTGCAAATTGCGCAATCTCTTCACAGAGTTCGGTGACGCTGATCTTTGGTTCCCACGCCCAGTTCTCTTTCGCCCGGGTGTTGTCCATGATGAACCAGGGAAGATCGAAGGCGCGAACGGGTGGCGGGCCATCAGGCAGGGGAATGGTGGTGGCGGAGTCGGGAAAGCGGGTGCGGCACCAGGCGCTCAGTTCGGCGAGGGAAGCGGAGTTGGCAAATCCTCCCCCGAGATTGGTGATGGGGGATTTGTTAGAGCCGGCAGGTTCGGCCATTTGTTTCTCAATGAGAGGAAGGAGATCGCGGGGATGGAACCCGTCCCGCACCTGATGACCGAGTCCGTCGAAGCCGATATACTTGAGAGGGCGTCCTTCGCGGAAGGCGTGGATCCAGTATCCGAAGATGCCCTGAGCAGGGTGGGCAAACTGTCCGGCTCCTCCCATCACGCTGCAGCGGTTGATCCACACGGGAAAGCCGGCCATGGCTCCGTATTCGATGGCGAGATGTTCGCTCGCGGTTTTGGTGGTTCCGTAGAGGGAGGCCGGAGGCGCGGTGGAAAAATTTTCAGTGATCCCGGATTCCGAAAAGCCGTTCGGAAAGGTGGACGGGTTGACGGGGCGGTAGCGATCCAGAGGGGTGCTGAGAGGGCTGTCAGGAGTGGAGGATTTCTCCACGATGATATCAAAGCGGGTGAGGTCGGCAATGGAATAGACCCGGCTCGTTGAGAGAAGAATAAATCCGGCCCCGTGGGTTTTGCAGTACTCGAGCAGGTTGACGGTGCCGCCGAGGTTGTGTTCGACGAGCTGGCGGGTGCTCGTTTTTCCATCGAGACCGGCAAGGACGGTGGGATTGGCAGCGGCGTCGATGACGTAGTTGCAGCGTGGCAGGGTTTCGAGATCGGACGAGGAGCGGATGTCGCCCCGGTAAAATTCGACCCCGAGTTCCTTTTCGATGAGAGAACGGTTCAACTCGGATCCGATGCGGCAAAAGTTGTCGATCCCGACCAACTCCCAGTCGGGGTGGGCCTGACGAATAGCCTTCGCCAGCGTCGATCCGACAAATCCGCAGATTCCGGTGATGAGGAGTTTCATGCTGAAATTAAAAAATGGGAAAAGCTGAAAAGCTGAAAAGCTNNTGAAAAGCTGAAAAGCTGAAAATGGGAAAGGATGAAATAGAGATGAGCTAGGAACCGATTATTTCCGATTTCAGCTTTTCAGAGTTTCCCCATTTTTCCCCTTCCGCTTCCTTGCGAGACGACTCCGGAGTAACGAAACCAACACCCCCGCGGCGATTAGTCCTGACACTGCCAGAACGATCCCCCAGAGACGGGATCCGCTGAGGGAGGTTCCGAGGGACACAAAGAGAAAACAATAGAGGCCCTGAGTCGGCAGAGAGATGAGAAGGTAACGGAGAAATCCGACTCCTGACATGCCGAGGAGGTAGTTCTGCACAAAGAGGGGAACCCCGGGAGTGAGGCGGACGAGGAGGATCCAGCGGTTTTCGTCTCCGGTGGTGAGGGCGGGGATGGCTTTGCCCCGGTTCTCAAGCCAGGTCTTGATCCGTCCCCGGGCAAAACGGGAGGCGATGCCATATCCGAGGGCGAAATTGAGGAGAAGGGCGGCCAGTCCCAGAAGAATTCCCCATCCTGTCCCCAGCCGGATCCCGATGGCAATCATGAGCGGGCTGACCGGCACTCCGAAGAGCGGCAGAAAGACAACCGCCGCAAAGAGCCCGAGCGGAGGCGCGCCGGAGATGCTGTTAAGAAGTTGTTGGATGGTAGGCACGGAGGGCGGAGGGCGGAGGGCGGAG
>DDSV01000013.1 GCA_002344215.1 Akkermansiaceae bacterium UBA2381 | reverse complement strand
AGGCGGGTGATTCGGGACAAGGGACCTCACTTTGGGACTTGCCCTTGGAAACGGGGTTGCGATTGGGCGGGTGATGCCACAGGTTTATGCGGTCGGGGAAGACGACATGTGGATCGTAGCGGCCCAGCACCCGAACGGAGACAAGACTAGGAGTCAGTTCTATTACCTCCCGAAGGCGCAGGACCATGAACACAAAAACGCCGAAGAGATTGTGCTTGGTCCATTTACTGAAACCGAATTTGAGAAGCTCAAGGCCGAATTGGGACTTCCAGATTGGTCGAAGCGATTCTAGGCGAATGAACCAAAAACAGGCAGCGAACACGACAGCGGACTCAACGGCGTTCCGCCGTGAGTCGCCTTGACGTTCGGTCTAAAAAATGCCCGAGGCGATTACAGAAACTCAGTTCCTGAACCGGATCGATGAGCCTCCGTCAAGCGAAGCTCTGGAACTGGTTCGTCTCCTCAGAACTGCCCTCTCCGATCTTTCCCCGCTTAACATAGCACCCGAATTCATTTTGCCTTCCCTAAGAGTCGAGTCGGATCTGGGAGTTCATCATCTTGACTCTTTGAATCTTCTTGATCTCGCGACCTTTATTGAATTAGATAATTTTTCTATTGGATCCGAAGACCTTCGGCGCCTCGCTGATCTGAACAATAGGGACGGGACCGTGAAGGAACTCGCTTTGATAATTTTCAATGCATTTCGAAACTCGAATCAAAAAAACGGGACTCAGGTTCAAGAGTGAAGTGTAACGGTAGGCATCTTTTTCGAAGATCTCTTCCGGCGTCTGATAGCCATATCTTTTGCGGGGTCGGCGGTTAAAGATGGTGGTAATCGCCTTGCAACGTGCCTGCGTCAGATCGTCCATCGAGCTGCCGAGGCTATGAATTCCCATTTACGAGCGATCACCGATTTCGAGCGTCAGCCGACTACTGGCTAACCGCCACCTGGGTAAGGATCGCAGGATCGTGATGCTGCTCCCGTAGCGCTTCGCTCGGAAGAGTTGTCGTAAGCTCGTGATAGGAGATGATCGTGGAGGCCAGGTAGGCCTTCATCTCATTGCCCTTTACAACGAGGATTCTGCCGCAGGAGTGATCACAGAGCAGTTCATCGCATTCCACGAGGATTTCCTCCCCGGAGGCGGTATGTAGCTGGTAGGTTTTCATTCCGGCGTGTGGACTGAGTCTCAAACAGTCGACGAGCGAAGACTTCTCGTCATTTGGCGCGATGAGGGGCGAATAATTCCTTTCGTTATGCGTCCCTCATTTTCGCGTCCGGGGACTATCCGCGACTCGGGGTCCGACGCCGCAGGGTCTCCCACTAACCCAGTCAGATCGGGTCAGTCCAAAGGAATGCCAGCTCCTGTGACATTTTCTTCGTGGCGATGGTCGATGAAGGACACCTGAGCTAAAGAAAACCCGCCCCGTAAAGCGGCGGCGAGTTTTCTCGGACAGGACCTCCTTCACGCATTCGGGAGTGTCTGGTCACAGGGCGCTGCACATGGGCCGATACTGGCAGGCTTCCGCCTCACGCCCGGCAATCAGATCAGCCATCCACACTGGATCACGGCCGGCGTCGGCGAGGCAGGCGTCAAGGCTGTCGGCACCGAAGTGTTCCAGAAGCCGGCCTGCCATCTGGCGCTTCCGGGCACTGATGCCGGAGTCGCTAAGCCCAGTCACGCCTTTGAGGTCGCGCATCGTGTCGCCCCGGGCGAAGGCCCCGATCATCAGGCCGGTCATGGCATCCCCTGTCAGGAGGAAGGTCTCCCAGTCGAGGTTGCGGGCGGCAGCGAGTGAGGGATCCTCATCCTGGCATGCCAGTGCTTCGCCGATGGAGATGGATTCGCCTGTCTCCGGGTCGTTCATCGTCTCCTCCACCGAGGTGAGTCGGCTGCGTCCGTCCAGCTGGGCAGCGGGGCTCAGAACATCAGCACGTCCAGCGTAGGTGCTCCGTCGACCGGTGAGCAACTGGCGCGTCGCATAGTAGGCAATCGAGGAGGGTGCAACCTCCTTGCCCTGTCGCTCGGCCGCATCGAGCATCTTGGCTGCAATGGCCAAGCCATCTTGATACAGTTCTTCCGGGTCGTCGGCCCCGACGCGGGGCAGGTAGATCGAAGCGGCTTTGAGGCGTGGTGCGATCTCTTCCATCAACATAAATCCGGCATGAGGTGTCATGTGCGGGGTCTCCTTTCATTGGTATGGGTTCGGTAAACGGGGAGACCCGACGTAACCGCCGCGGCCTCCCTGAAATGGGTGGGGCGGCTGCGGGACGCGCGATGGCATTCGAATTGGCCGAATAGCGGAAACTGAAAGATCCGGGCCTCCGCGAAACGGACGGGCTCTTTAAATCGCTCTAAGGCTCGCGTGAACGATCACCCGGCCGACCGGTCCGATGCTAGGGTGGTGGGTGCCGTCAACTTTATATGCCGCGGGGAAGGGGACTGTTGCACTGTCGCGCCTATGTTTGCCGCGCGATGCGGCATCCAAACCTACACATCTTCTCTAAGATGCTCGCGTGTGAGAACTTCTACGACACCGCCTTTGCTGTGAGATCAAAGCCCAACCAGCCAACACGACCTGTCGCCCGCGCGTTTGAATTTGATCATGAACCCGCCATTCGATACAATTTGCCCGCCAACCACCTCAGCGCTTTTTTGGTTAGGATCGGCTGGCTTCTGACCGCTAAATTCAACCATCATGTTGCAATCCTACTCGATGAATTTCGACGGCGCGCTTCTAAAGCGGGGATTCTGGCTTTACGTTTGGGATATTATTTCAGAAGGCAGTCGGCACCTCTATGTCGGACGAACAGGAGACAGTTCATCCCCCCATGCATCATCACCTTTTGCCCGAATTGGTCGTCACCTCGATCACCGGCCCAACGCAAAGGATAATGCGTTGGCCCGCCAACTTGCTCTCATTTCCGCAGAGCCTGACTCGTGTTCTTTTCAAATGGTCGCTATTGGGCCAATATATCCCGAACAAGCTACATTTGCAGAGCACGTCCCCTATCGCGATCGCGTTGGAGCGTTAGAGGCGAGGCTGGCAGAGACTCTCCGTAGCTGGGGCTATTCGGTGCTCGGCTCCCATTCGTCCTCCATCGCACCGGATCCCGAATTATTCCGGCAGGTCATGGACGTCATTGACCGTAAACTAGCACCGCCCCACCACCCGGATCATTCTGGAGTTGTGGCGAGGCGAATACAACGACGCCAGGCCGCACAGTTCTCTCGGGTATCAGACCCCCCCCCGAATTCGCGGCAAGCTGCGAAATTCCGCTTCGGCCTACGGCCTCCGCTCCATTTCGCAGCGCAAGCACCAATCGAACACCTAACAGAAACATAACCCCGGCAGGACTTTAATTTTGATGTGTCCCGCTTCAGGGATCATGTCAATTACCGAGTGTGGAGCGAGCGGCGCTATTCAAGAGATTTCGCTCGCAGTGGTCAGCGGAATCGCTGGCGGGCTCGCAACGTATGTGGTCGGACTACTAAAAGACTGGAAGGGAACGAAGGGTACGCTGGTTCCAGAATCAGAAGAGGGCTTGATCAAGCAATTTGCGCGAACGATTAGGCTGTCATACCAACCGAACGGCGAACTGACCGTATTGGAGCAGAAGACAGACGGCCACGCATTCACGGCGGTAATCAGGGATTTATCAGGCGTGAAGTTTTTCTACAGCGTCGACCGCGAAACTGGATTTATCCGGATAACAAGAGGCGAGCGCACGTAAAATAAACGTGAGGTGGAGCTGCTGGACGCCAATGCCTGCACCGCCGGCATAGCGAGAATCGAGTGACACTGGGGTCGCGACGTCGTCACACCGAAGAAGTCCTTGGGCGGAATATGCGGGGCGGGAACCCCCAAAGTGTAACACAAGTGTTACCAGTGGAGCAGAATTGACCCGGCTTTCAATTCCCGTAACTCCTTGATTATAAAAAGAAAGCCAACTGTCGGACTCGAACCGACGACCGGCTGATTACAAATCAGCTGCTCTACCAACTGAGCTAAGTTGGCCCCTGAGGGCCGATAAACGGCGGACGTGAAGTTTACTCACGGCTCGACTGCCTGCAAGAAGTGGTTTTGGAATAATTGCCCGCTTCATTTGAGCCGTCCGCTCAGCCCGGTGATGATGCGGGCGCCGCGGCGATACCGCACGTAGGCGTAAAACCACTGCATGAGCACGGCGATGCGGTTGCGGAATCCGACCAGGAAAAGGAGGTGGATGAAGAGCCACATGAGCCAGGCGATAAAACCATCGAACTTCATGCCCATGCTTTCGGCGACAGCATGGCTGCGCCCGATTGTGGCCATACTGCCCTTGTCGAAGTATCGGAACTGGGGCCGGACGTCGTAATTCTTCCCTCCGCGGCCTTCAATCTCCTCAAGAATGACTTTGGCGGCGTGTTTCCCCATCTGCATCGCGGCGGGACAGAGCGCCGGCACTAGCTTGCCGGCCTGATCCAGGCAACGCGCAAGATCACCCGCCACAAACACTTCGGGATGACCCGGGATACTCAGGTCGGTATCAACCACGATACGACCGCCCCGGTCCGTTTCGACCCCGAGCTGCCGGGTGAGCGGCGACGCTTCGATTCCGGCGGCCCAAACAATGTTTTCGGCCCGGATCGTTTCGTTTCCTAGGACGACTTCCCCCTCCTTCAACTCCGCCACCGGACTGCCGAGACGAACCGTGACACCCATGCCTTCCAGGGTTTTCCGGGTGTAGTCCGAAAGAGCGGGATCATACATCGTGAGGAGGCGGTCCTGAGCTTCTATAAGGAAGATCTTCGCCTCGTTGGTGTTGATATTTTTGAAATCGCGCCGGAGGACATGTCGGGCGAGTTCGGCAAAGGCACCGGCGAGTTCAACCCCGGTCGGCCCGCCGCCGATCACGGCTATCGTCATGAGCTTTTCGCGCTCCGCCGGGTTATCGCAGGCTTCGGCTTTTTCAAAAGCGTAAAGGATATCCCTGCGGATCGCAGTCGCGTCATCGAGAGTCTTCAATCCACGGGCGAATTTCTCCCACTCGTTTTTGCCGAAGTAACCGGTTTTCACTCCCATCGCGATAACCAGATAGTCGTAGGGCTCCTCCCGCTCCCGGGCGATGACCTTTTTCCCCGTGAGATCGATCGCGGTGACTTCGTCCATGAGGACCTCAACATTCTCCTGGTTGAAGAAAATGCTCCGGATCGGGTGAGCGATCTCCGGTGCGGCCAGTCCGGCCGAGGCAACCTGATAGAGAAGCGGCTGGAACAAATGGTGATTCTGTCGATCAATCAGGAGAACGTCGACGGCCTTGTTTTTGAATGCTTTCGCGCACTCGATCCCGGCAAAGCCCCCGCCGAGGATCACAACTCTTGGATTTTTCATGAAATGGAATGTTCTAAATTGGAAGGAAAAAGACACCACCGGCGCCGGTCCGGCAGAAAGAGAGGCAGGGGTCAATCAAGATCGTCCCTGCGACAATGCCCGGTCCATCCATCCCCGTCCGCATTTGAACCGGAAATGATCACTGAATGCTGGCGGAAAAGATCCACTCATTTCATGAGGATCTTACGCCGCATCTCCCGTCAGCGCTACCCAAGCTTTTCAGAAGGGGAAAACTCGCGTATTCTTGAGGAATGTCTTTTCGGGTGCCTATCCTTTCTCTCCTCCTCTCCCTCGGTGGCACGTCGTTTCTTTGTTCTCAGGAAGGTCCCGACAGGGTAGCTCCGGACATTGCCGTCAAAAAGATCGGAGAGAACCGCTACCGGGTGGGCGAAATCGAGTTCGACGCGAAGACACGCGAGGTGAGCCTTCCCGTCACCGTAAACATGCGTGAGGGAGGCCCGATCGAGTACCTGCTGGTGCATGAAAACGGAAAGGTTCACGAGTCTATTTTCACCACTTCAGTCTCACCGATGCAGCTTCAGATCGCGATGAAATTACTCCGCTTCAAGACCGGGCACGGAGATGTCTTCAACCGACTGCTTGCACCGCAGAACGTGGAGAAAGAAGGCGGCACGGAAGACGAACGTGGAGACAAGATCCGATTTCTTTTCCGGGAAGCTGGAGGCAAGACCGTTCCCCTGCACGAGTTTGTCATCGACGGACAGAGCGCGGAGGCAATGACGGCGGGAGACTGGATCTACACGGGCTCCGAGATGCAGGAGGGACGCTTCATGGCGGAAGCGGAAGGTTCCCTCATCGCGATTTATCTCGATCACCTCGCCATGTTCAACATGACGCGGGAGGGCGCGGACGATGACGACCGCTGGGGCACACGCACTTCCCTGATTCCTGAAATCGGCACAAAGGGAACTCTTCTTATTCAAGCTTCGAAGTAACCAGACTGATGAAAACCAAACCATTATTCCCCATCTCTCTTCTCGCTATCGCCGGCATCTTCGGTCAGGGCGCGGTCTATTCACAAGACTCCGTCAGTCCCGGTCCGGACGGGCCAAATGTCTCGTTGAAACTGGAGGTGGAGCGCGCCATCGCAAAAGGTGTCCAGTTTTTGAAAACTCAACAAAGCGCGGAAACGGGGGCCTGGGGTGACTCCGAGATCCCGGCCTTTTCCGCCCTCGCCATTTCCGCCATTTTGGGAGATCCCGCGGTCGAGGCAGGAAAGGTGCTGCCGGAAGAAGTGGAAAAAGGGTACGAATTTCTCCTCTCAAACGTGAAGCCTGACGGTGGCATCTATGGCAAGGGGCTCGCCACTTACAACACCTCACTCTCGGTCATGGCTCTTATCCGCTCAGGTAAAGAGGAGCACCTTCCCGTCATTGCGAAAGCGCGCCGTCTTCTCATCAATCAGCAGCAGGACTACGACAAAAAGGGGCAGAACGACAACCTCTTCGACGGCGGGATCGGTTACGGCGGCACTTATGCGCACTCGGACCTCTCCAATACCCACCTTGCCCTGGAGGCCCTCTACTACTCGAAAAAAGTTCTCTCCGACACCGCCTTCGATGAGAGCAGCGAGTTCGACCTCGACTGGGATGCCGCGATTGAATTTGTCAGTCTCACCCAGAATTCAGCCGAAACAGCCAGACGACTCGGACCTTCGGTCGTCGTGCGTGAGGAGGACAAGGGCGGATTTGTCTATTTCCCCGGGGATACCAAATCAGACGAGATCGTTCTCGACACCGCCGAGGGCAAAAAGACCGCGCTCCGCTCCTACGGCAGCATGAGCTACGCCGGTCTCCTGTCATTTATCTATGCCGACCTGGATCGGAACGACCCGCGCATCGCCGCAGTGATGGAATGGCTGCAGAAGAATTTCACCCTCGAGGAGAATCCCGGCATGGATGCCCAGGGCCTCTATTATTACTATCACACGATGTCGAAGGCCCTCTCCATCACCGGAACGAAGTCCCTCGTTTCCGCCGACGGAGAAAAAATCGACTGGAAGGAGGAACTCGCCCTCAAGCTCATGAGCCAGCAACAAGCAGGCGGCTCATGGATCAACGAGGGGTCGAACCGCTGGATGGAGGATAATCCCATCCTGGTCACGGCCTATTCGCTGCTCGCCCTTGAGCATGTCTATCGGCAGTTGTGACTCTCTTCAGACGGTTAGACATCCGCAAATCAGCGTCTCCGAACGGGCTGCCCGCTGAAAGAGCAGGCAGGACACGACATTTTGAATTGCTCAAGGGGGTCCCATTGTGCCTATGCTGGTTCATGAGATCCAGTTTTGGAACCTTGCCTGCCTTCATTTTGTTCCTGTTTTCGCTCACCGCCTCGGCCGAGAACATCCAGCTCTGGCCGGACTTTGCTCCGGGCGAGACTAGTAAAAAAGCCGGGACGGCGCTGCCGATGCGTCCCGAGGACAGTCCGCCCATCACCCGGGTCGAGAACATAACCACCCCGTCCCTCGACCTCTATCCGGCTCCCGGGGAGAAAGGAAATGGGGTCGGAATCCTCATTTTGCCCGGGGGTGGCTTTGCCAAGATCGTGCCTGACATGGAGGGTTCCGAGGCGGCAAAATGGCTCAACGGCCTCGGCATCTCCGCCTATGTTCTAAACTACCGCACCACCAGCGGCGCCGATGCCTCTGCCGAAGTGGCGGTCAAAGCGGAGCCCTGGAAACGGCCGCTTCAGGACTCTCAGCGCGCGATACGGCATTTGCGCCACCACGCGGCAAAATACGGTCTCGATCCGGCGAAGATCGGCTTGATGGGATTCTCTGCGGGAGGCCAGGTCGCCGCCATCCATCTCACGACCGAGACGTCCGCCTACGAAGCGGTCGATGCGGTCGATCAGGTCAGTGCCCGTCCGGATTTCTCGATCCTGATCTACCCCTGGCGCGTCAGCGACGACACGACCGGGGCGCTCATTCCCCAAATCGTTCCCTCGGACAGGATGCCCCCCGGGTTCCTCGTCCACACGGACGATGACAAGTCATCCTCTCTCGGAGCGGCGCTCATCTACCTGGGCATGAAGAAACACGGAGTCTCAGGCGAGCTGCATGTCTACCAAAACGGGGGCCACGGGTATGGTACGCGCGACCGTCCCGACTCGGTCATCGGAACCTGGACGGACCGGGCCACGGATTGGCTTCGCCTACGCGGTCTCGCCGTCAAATAACGCGCCCCCCAAGGAGCTATTCTTTTTCGCCACGGTCAATCCGCACGATGTGTTCACCCTCGCGCTGGAGGTTGAGGCGATCGCGAGCGACGGTTTCAAGATAGGCCTTGTCCGTTTTGAGTAACCGGTGTTCCTGCCTGAGCCGGACAACTTGAGCCTCTTTCTCGTCGTGAATCAGGGCAAGGCGAGCCTTCTCTGCCTTGAGTTCCTCCTGACGGGTCAGTTCGGGACCGAATAACTTCAGAACCGCAAGAACGAGGAGGACATAGATGACAAACTCCATGCCCAGCGAAAGCCGCTTCCAGAGATTGCTTCGCGGAATGTCTCTCCCTCCAACAAACTGGAGAGAGAGTTCGAGATTATCCCTGAATTCCGGATCACGCATAAAGCTTTGGTGGCCTTCGCCCGCGGACGAAAAATCCGTCAGACGCGCATTTTTCCTCCGTAGATCGCGTCATCGCCCAGTTCCTCCTCAATGCGGAGAAGCTGATTGTATTTTGCAATCCGGTCGGAACGGCTGAGTGATCCCGTCTTGATTTGACCGGCATTCGTGGCCACGGCGATGTCAGCAATGGTGCTGTCTTCGGTCTCACCGGAACGGTGGCTGATGACGCTGGTGTAGCGGTTTTCCTTGGCAAGCTCGATCGCGTCGAGGGTCTCGGTGAGAGATCCGATCTGGTTCACCTTCACGAGGATGGAGTTGGCCACGCCGAGGTCGATCCCCTTCTGGAGGAAGGAAGTGTTCGTCACGAAAAGGTCGTCGCCGACGAGCTGGGTCTTGGCGCCCATCTTCTCGGTGATCGTTTTCCATCCGTCCCAGTCGTTCTCGTCACAACCGTCTTCGATCGAGATGATGGGGTACTTGCTCTGAAGCTCGAGGTAGTAGTCCACAAGCTCGGCTGCGGTCTTTTCCGACTTGTCGGACTTCTTGAAGACGTATTTGCCTTTGGACTTGTCGAAGAATTCGGACGAGGCCACATCGAGGGCGATGAAAATTTCCTCACCCAGCTTATAACCGGCCTTGTCGACGGCCTGGGCGATCACTTCAAGAGCATCAAAAGCTGAATCGAGGACGGGAGCGAATCCGCCCTCATCTCCGACAGTGGTGGTCAAACCGCGATCCTTGAGCACTTTCTTGAGCGCGTGGAAGATCTCAGCACCCTGGCGCAGCGCTTCGCGGAAGCTGGAGGCCCCTTTGGGCATGATCATAAACTCCTGGAAGTCGATCGGCGCATCGGAATGGGCTCCTCCATTGATGATGTTCATCATCGGGACCGGAAGGACCTTGGCGTTTGGTCCGCCGATGTACTTGTAAAGTGGCATCTGGAGCTGATTCGCCGCCGCGTGAGCCGTTGCGAGGGAAACCCCGAGGATCGCGTTGGCACCAAGATTCTTCTTGTTCGGCGATCCGTCGATTTGAAGCATGAGCCGGTCGACGATGGTCTGGTCGGTGGCATCAATCCCGATGAGCTCCGGGCAGATTTTCTCATTCACGGCCTCAACCGCTTTCAGAACACCCTTGCCGAGGTAGCGATCCTTGTCTCCATCACGAAGCTCCCAGGCCTCGTGTTCACCTGTACTGGCTCCGCTCGGAACCGCAGCCCGCCCAATGGCACCGCCTTCCAGCTCAACGTCGACTTCTACGGTTGGATTGCCGCGGGAATCAATAATTTCGCGGGCACGGATGTTGGTGATGATCGTTTCAAACATGACTCAATGGTTCGTTAGTTTCCTGTTGTTTAAGAAATATTCAATATCAAAAAAACTGAAATTATTGCAATTCCAAGCATTCGATTTCAGCGCTTTCCTAAGCGAATCGAATCAAATTGCAAGCATCAACCATGCCCCAATCGCTCGAAACTCACTCCTGCGGAGGCTGAATGGCCTCCCGGATCGCATCCCCAAAAAAGGTCAACAGGAGTAGGACGATGATGGTGATCACGAGGCTGACGTAGCCGATCATGAGACCGATGGCTCCCAGCGTATGCCCGGGTGCCGGCTGAACCGAGCTGTGGCGGGCCTTGGCGAGAGCGGTATGGCCGAAAATAATGGCGATCGGAGCAAAAAGGATCCCTCCGACGCAGGTCACGACAGCAAGAACGGCCGAAACGATGGAAATAGCACCATAAATCGGGGAGCAGGGACCGGATTCATCGCCATCCTCGTCGACCACGCCGGATTTTTCCCTTGATGGGATCAAGGTCTGATCCTGAGGCTTTTCCGGCTGTTCTTTCGACAGAACCTTCTCCTCTGCAGGGGGCCTTACGGCCTCCGGTTCCATATCCACAGACGGGCGGTAGTCACTTTTTGGAACAGGTGCGGGAGGAGGCGAGTTCTCTGCCGGAACAGGGGTAACAGGAAGATTGTGGGGTTTTTGATCCGCTTCGCGACGATTCCCCGGAAAATAGATATCGGCGGAGCAGATGGGGCATTCCACGGTGGTTCCGAAGAAACTCTCGTCTCCCGATACCTTTTGCCCGCATTTCGGGCATGCCACTTTGATTGTTGCCATGTTGGCTTGCGGTGAACTCCTCGTCCAACGAGTGAGGGTAGAGAAGCGAATTCCCAACCTCCTGCAAACTAAATTCGTCCCTAATCTTCTGGAATCCGCGGGAAGATTACACTTGAAGCGGAATCAACCCGGACACATCGTGCCCCATGAAACATGTTTTCCGGATGATTGGCCTGATATCGATATCGTTCGGGATCCTCGGATGCACCTCGACCGGAACAACTCAGCCGGAAACTCCCGCACCTGCAGCGGCGACGCCTTCCGCAGCGCCCGTTTCCTCGTTCAAAGAAACCGCAAAAGCCGACCGGGAGAATCGTGGTTCGATCGTCCCCTATCCGTTTACCACCTGCGCGGTGATCAGGAAGGATCTTGAGGGGGACCCGAAATACCGCCGCGTCTATCAGAATCAGGAAGTTCTTTTCTGCTGCCTTCCCTGCCTGAACGCCTTTGACACCAACCCGGGGGCTTACATGCCCAGAATCGTAGCTGCCTCGGCCGCCAAGGCCCGGGGTGAAACGGTCAATTCCGGGTGGTAGCCTCAGCGGTCCTCGACCTCGACGTCGATCACTCCGTCATCTTTCTTGGTCTTTCTTCCGAAGAGACCGCCCAGGTCCACCCCGAAATAGGCAAGGCAGCTGATCAGGAGCATCGCCGCACCGGCCTCATCGAGGTTTCCAATCACCGGGAAATTATCGGGAATGAGTTCGAGGAACCCGGCCGTTGGATTGAAAAGATAAACTGCGCTCACCGCCCCGAGCAGACCTACGACGATGGAAGCTCCTATGCTTCGCTTGCCTTTCCCGTCGCTATCAATCGATTTCTGGTTTTCCATGGTTTGAACGATGTCGCTTGAGCAGGCTGGAGGCCAGTATAATCCGCTTTCTCCTTTATAACGTATCAAGGCGTGGAAGACTTTGTGAAATATTTCACAAAGTCCCCTTGACCCTCCAAAATCGCGCACCGATAGTCGAAAATTTGCTGCGCTTGACTGGGCTCACGAGCCACAAAATCCGCCATGTCGACCACAACCCGGGAAATCGAAGTTCAGGACTCAGCCGCCCGCTCGGCTGCGCTGGAAGGCTACCAGCAAACCACCGAGGATCTTGTCGGTGAGAAGCTGGTCCTCAACATGGGTCCTTCGCACCCTGCGACCCACGGGGTGCTCCGCATTATTCTTGAGTTGGACGGCGAAATCATCACCAAAGCCGACCCCGATATCGGCTTCCTGCACCGCGGCGACGAGAAGATCGCGGAAAACATGCAGTACAACCAGTTTATCCCCTACACGGATCGACTCGACTATCTTGCCCCTCTTGCCAATAACGTCGCTTACGCCCTCGCCGTGGAAAAGCTGATGGGATGGGAGCTTCCCGCTCGCGGTCAGGCGATCCGGACAATCTGCTGTGAAATGGCCCGTATCTCGGCGCACCTCCTCGGAATCGGTGCCTACGCCATGGATGTGGGCGCGATGACCGTTTTCCTCTACACATTCACGCAACGCGAGACGATCTACAACCTCTGTGAGCAGCTCACCGGGGCCCGCTTCACGACGAGCTACACCCGCATCGGAGGTCAGATCCGCGACCTGCCCGAGGGTTTCACCAGCCAACTGCTGAAGTTCTGTGACGAATTCCTCATCTCCCTCGATGAGGTCGATACACTCCTCACCCGCAACAAAATCTTCCTCGACCGCACCCGCGACATTGGAATCATTTCCAAAGAGGATGCGATCGCCTGGGGGCTCAGCGGCCCCAACCTGCGGGGATCCGGCGTGGACCACGACGTGCGCAAGGCGAATCCTTATCTCGATTACCACCGGTATCAGTTCGACATCCCGATCGGTTCGGTGGGCGACTGCTACGACCGCTACCTCGTCCGCATGGAGGAAATGCGCCAGAGTGTCAGCATTCTCCGCCAGGCCGTCGCGGGATTGCCCGATGGACCGATCAATGTCGTCGACGCCAAGGAGCGCCTCCCGAAAAAGGACAAGGTGCTCATGAGCATGGAGGAACTCATCCACCACTTTATCCTCGTCACCGAGGGGCTCGACGCCCCGGTCGGCGAGATCTACTTCGGAGCGGAAAATCCGAAGGGCGAACTTGGATTTTACATTCACTCCAAAGGCGGTGGAGTTCCCTACCGGCTCAAGATTCGCTCCCCCTCTTTCGTCAACTTGAGCATTCTTTCGAAGCTTCTTGAAGGCTGCATGATGAGCGACACCGTCTCCATCCTCGGCAGTCTCGACTTCGTCATGGGCGAGTGTGACCGCTGAAACCACTATTGCACCCACCATGTCACTCGCCGTTCCCTCCGACCTGGAAAAAGAGATCGATGATCGCATCACTCACTACCCTGTGAGCAAGCGTTCCGCGGTGCTTCCGGTGCTTCATCTACTGCAGCACCATTTCGGCTACCTTTCCGAAGACGCGGTCGAGTGGACGGCGGCAAAGCTGGAGCTTGAGCCGATCAAGGTTCTCGAAGTGGTGACCTTTTACCCCGGATTCCGCCAGGAGGCCCCCGGCAAGTATCACATCCGTGTCTGCCGCACCCTCAGTTGCGCGATGGCCGGCAGCTATGAGCTGATGGACTCGCTTTGCGAAAAGACCGGAATCGACCGCTCCGGCGTGACCCACCATCACCCCATCGCAGTGAGCGCAGACGGCAAGTTCAGCATCGAGTTCGCCGAGTGTCTCGCAAGCTGCGGATTCGGCCCGGTCTGCATGGTGAATGATGATTTCCATGAGGCAGTCACCGATATCGACGGACTCCTCAGCCAGTATTCCAAGTGATGAGCGGAATTTCCTACAAAAGCGGTCGCGAGCCGCATGCCAAAGAGCACCGGGTCGTCTTCCGCAATGTCGACCGCAAGGGCTGGGACACCTCGATCAAAAGCTACCTCGCCGAGGGCGGTTACGAGCAGTGGAAAAAAGCGCTCAAAATGCCACGTCAGGCAATCATCGACGAAGTCAAAAAGGCCGGCCTGCGCGGTCGAGGGGGCGCGGGCTTCCCCTGCGGCGTGAAGTGGGGATTCATCCCGCCTAACAATACCAAACCGGTCTACCTCATCTGCAACGCCGATGAGTCCGAGCCCGGCACTTTCAAAGACCGCTACATTCTTCATCAGGATCCCCATCAGCTTGTCGAGGGCATGGCCATTGCCTGCTTTGCGGTGGGCGCGAGCCTGTCCTACATTTACATCCGCGAGGAGTTCCCCGAGGCGGCGAAGATTGTTGAGAAGGCGATCGCCGAAGCACACGAAAAAGGTTTCCTCGGGAAGAACATCCAGGGTTCGGGTTTCGACCTGGAGATCTACGTCCACCGCGGGGCCGGCGCCTATATCTGCGGCGAAGAGACCGGCCTGATCGAGTCCCTCGAGGGCAAGCGCCCCTACCCGCGCATCAAGCCTCCCTACTTTCCGGCAGCCATGGGTCTCTATCTGTGCCCGACGATTGTGAACAACGTCGAGACACTCTGCCACGTGAAGCACATCCTTGAGATCGGGGCCGACGCCTGGTCAAAAACGGGCACTCCGAACAACACCGGAACCCGCATCCTTTGCGTCAGCGGTGACGTGCAAAAGCCCGGCTATTTCGAAGTCGAGGTCGGCAAAGTCACCATGGGCGAGGTCATCAATGACCTTTGTGGCGGGCTCAAGCCGGGGCGAACGCTCAAGGCGGTCATTCCCGGCGGCTCCTCCGCCAAAGTGCTGCGCGCCGACGAAGTCTTCACGGTGGGACGCGGGGACGATGCCCGCAAGCTTACAATCTGGGATATCCCGATGGACTTCGACACCCTTGCCGCCTGCGGCTCGATGGCCGGTTCCGGGGGCGTCATCGTCATCGACGACAGCCGCTCGATCAGCTGGGTGCTGAACAACATCAACAATTTCTACGCCCACGAATCCTGCGGTCAGTGCACTCCCTGCCGCGAGGGATCGCTCTGGATGAAAAAAATCACCGACCGTGTCGTGGCCGGCAAGGCATCACCTACCGATATCGACACCCTCTATGGAGTCGCCAAAAACATCGACGGACGCACCATTTGCGCCTTCGGTGAGGCCTGTTCATGGCCGACCGAAAGTTTTGTGGAAAAATTCCGCGACGAACTGGTCTCCGACACCCGACCCGAGCTCGAGGGAGCCATCGTCAACGCCGAAACCCTGACCGCCGCCGCCGGCCTTTGAGAACCTGAGATGAGCGAAGCAAAAACAGATCTCGTTGACGTTCAGATCGACGGTGTGTGGTACCAGTTTCCGAAAGGAATGCGGATGATCGAAGCCTGTCGTCAGGCCGGTGTTGAGGTCCCGCACTACTGTTACCACCCGAAACTGACCTCGCCGGGCAATTGCCGCATGTGCCTTGTCGAGATGGGCATGCCTCCGCGCCCCGCCCCCGGAGCGGAAGCTCCCGCTCCGGATGAAAACGGCCACCTTCCCATTTCCTGGATTCCCCGTCCCGTCATCGCCTGTGCCAACACGATTGGTCCTAACATGGGCATACGCACGACCGGACCGCTCACCGAAGAGTGCCGCAAGGGTGTCATGGAATTGCTTCTCGCAAACCACCCGCTCGATTGCCCCATCTGCGACCAGGCCGGCGAATGCAGTCTTCAGGAATTCAGCGTCGAGCATGGCAAGGGCGAATCTCGCTTCCGCGAGCAGAAGGTGAAAAAGCCGAAGAATGTCGACGTCGGCCCTCGCGTCCGCCTCGATGACGAGCGCTGCATCATGTGCAGCCGCTGCATCCGTTTCACCGACGAGATCGCCGACGACCCGGTTCTCGGCTTCACCGATCGCGGCAGTCACACCGTCCTGACCGTATATCCCGGACGTGAACTGGCGAACAATTATTCGCTCAACACGGTCGACATCTGCCCCGTCGGCGCGCTCACTTCGAACGACTTCCGTTTCCAGATGCGGGTCTGGTTCATGCGCGAGACAAACACGATCGACACCAACTGCGCGACCGGTTGCAACATCACTGTCTTCGCCCGCGAAAACAAGATCTACCGCATCACTCCGCGTCAGAACAATGACGTCAACTCGGACTGGATGCCCGATTCGCACCGTCTCAATTTTCACTGGATCGAGAGCGAGGCCCGCCTCACCGAGCCTCTCGTAAAGGACGGCGATCATCACCGCATCGCGGGCTGGCACGAAGCCATCGCAACCGCCGGGGACAAACTTTCCGCCCTTGATGGCAGCGAAATCGCCGTAATCGCCTCGGCGCGGATGACAAACGAGGAACTCCTCATGGTCAAGCGCCTCGTCAAACACCTGAAGGTCGGCCACGTCGATACCGTCGCACGGGTGGGCGAGGCGGATGGATACCTCATCTCTGCCGATCGCAATCCGAACACCAACGGAGTCAAACTCGTCCTCGGACTGGACGATCCCGGCTCGCAGATCGAAGCGATCAAACTCGGGATCGAGCAGGGTCGCATCAAGGCGGTCATCGCCCTGCAGGAAAATCTCGTCGATGACGCCGGATTCAGCGCCGAATTGCTCGGCAAACTCGACTTCCTCCTTTCCACCTACCCGCTCGCCAACGCAACTGCCGATGCGAGCGACGTTGTCCTTCCCGGCGCCTGCTGGGCCGAGAAATCGGGCACCATGATCAACGCGACCGGTCGTCTCCAGCGTTTGAATAAAGTGGTCGATGCTCCCGGCGAGACTCTTGAGTCCTGGGAAATCATTCGCGATCTGGTCCAGGTCACCGGAGGTGGAAACGGAATCTACGCGGTAAGCGATCTCTTTAAGCAACTCGCAGCGGAAGTGTCCGAATTCAAAGGGCTCACCTGGGGACAAATCGGCGATCTCGGTCTTCCTCTCATTGAAACCGGCGTCACCATTCCCGCTCTCGACCGCGAGAAACAACGTATCGCCTCTGGCCTCATCGTTGGCTGACATTTTTATCTGACCACATGGATTGGCATATTATCATCGCAGCAGTCATCAAGATTGTGGTCTTCGTGTTCCTCGTAACACTGCCCATGGTCGCGATGTCGGTGTGGGCGGAGCGTCGCGTCAGTGCTGCGATCCAGGATCGGGTCGGCCCCAACCGGGTTGGTCCCTTTGGCCTGCTCCAGGCAGTCGCCGACGGAATCAAATTCCTCCTCAAAGAGGATTTCACACCGAACCACGTCAACAAGTTCTACTTCTGGCTCGCTCCCGCCCTCACCATGGTGCCGGCCCTTCTCACCTGCGCGGTGCTGCCTTTCGGGAGTCAGCTCTTCGGGGAGAAAATGGTCATTGCCGACCTCGACGTCGGACCACTTTTTGTCTTCTCGATTGCTTCGCTGACCGTTTACGGAATCGTCCTTGCGGGCTGGTCTTCGAATTCAAAATACTCCTTCCTCGGCGGGGTGCGTTCGACGAGCCAGATGATTTCCTATGAGATCTCGCTCGGTCTTTCCATCGTCCCGCTCATCATGATCTACGGCGAGCTCAACCTCGGTCGTATCGTGCAGGAGCAGGCGATCAACGGATGGGCGCTGCTCCCGCTTTGGGGCGAGGGCCTGAGCCTCAAGGGATTCATCCTCGCGATTCCGATCTTTATCTCCTTCATCATCTTCACGACCTCGATGTTCGCAGAGACAAACCGTCTCCCCTTCGACCTTCCCGAGTGTGAGACCGAACTCGTCGCCGGTTACCACACCGAATACAGCTCGATGAAGTTCGCCCTTTTCTTCCTCGGCGAATACGCCGCGATGATCATCGGCTCGGGACTCGCGGTGACTCTCTTCCTCGGCGGCTGGAGCCTCCCCTTCGGCTGGCTCGCGCCCTCGGGCATTGATGCCGAGATCCCCTGGTGGCACGGTCTCATCCACATCGGCACTTACTTCGCCAAGGTCATCGGTTTTATCCTGTTCTTTATCGTCGTCCGCTGGACCCTGCCGCGCTTCCGCTACGATCAGCTCATGAGACTGGGCTGGGTCTTCTTTTTTGAAATCGCGCTGTTTAACGTCGTTCTCACCGCCATCCTGCTGGCGATCTTTAAATAAAGCTCTTTAGCTCATCTACTTCTCCAGCCATGGCAATCATCGTTCAACGCCCAAAACTGAAATGGTGGGAACAGCTCTACATTCCCGCCCTCTTCATCGGCATGCGGGTGACGCTGGGCCACCTCGTCAGCATCCTTTCGAGGAAGACGAAGGTGACGATGCAGTACCCCGAGGAAAAGTGGGACGAACATCTCCCCGAGCATTACCGCGGGGCTCCCGCGCTCGTCACTGACGAACATGACCGTGAGCGTTGCGTCGCCTGCCAGCTTTGCGAATTCATCTGTCCGCCCCGTGCGATCACGATTAAACCCGAGGAGATCCCCGGTGACGACAAGTGGGCCAAGGTGGAGAAGCGTCCCCGCACTTTCGACATCGACATGATACGCTGCATCTACTGCGGCCTCTGTGAAGAAGTCTGCCCCGAACAGGCCATCTTCCTTCGCAAAGACTACGCCATCACCGGCACCAGCCGCGCTGAAATGGTGCACGATAAGGAGAAGCTTTATCAGATCGGCGGAGTCCGTGTGGGCCTCGTGAACAAGTGGAATGAGCTGAAGTAATTTCCCACCATGTCCTTCCTCTTCTACATTTTCTCAGCACTCGCCCTCGTCGGGGGAATCGGGGTGGTCGTGAGCCGCAATCCGGTTTCAGCGGCATTTTCGATGATCGTCTCGTTCCTGGGATTAGCGGCGCTCTTTATTCAACTCGATGCGTTCCTCGTCGGCACTCTTCAAATCCTTGTCTATGCCGGAGCGATCATGGTTCTTTTCCTTTTCATCATCATGTTGCTGGACGTGCGTGAGGAGGAGAAACGCCGTCGACCTATCATCAACATGATTGGTGCGGGTGGTGTTGTGCTCGCCTTTGTCGCGCTGGTGATCACTGTTCTGAGCCGTGGGGAGATCGGCAAGGCGACGCTGCCACCGCTCACCGTTACCGAGGGTCCCGGCACCTCCGACGTCCACCGCATCGGTGAGCTTCTTTTCAGCCAATACTGGTTCCCCGTTCAGGTCGTGGGAGTCCTGCTCCTCGTTGCTACGGTTGGAGTGGTCGTTCTGAGTAAAAAGGAACTGAAATAGCCACCGCCCATTTCGCTTTATCCTATGGAAACCGCCTTAACCCTGAATCACTTCCTCTTCGTGAGCGGTGTTCTTTTCGCGATCGGGCTCGCAGGTGTGCTCGTGCGGCGCAATCTCATCATCATTTTCATGTGCCTTGAGCTGATGCTTGCGGCGGCAAATCTCACCCTCGTGGCTTTCTCCCGCTTCAACGTGCAGGACGGTCAGCCAAACTACGACGGTCAGGTTCTCCTCTTCTTTATCATCACCGTGGCAGCGGCGGAGGTCGCTGTCGGACTGGCCATCATCGTCGCGCTCTTCCGTACGAAAGAGACCACCGACGTGACCAAGGTGAACACGATGAAATACTGATTTATACGGCGACCGATTCTTTCCATGGATGTTAATACCCTAGCCTGGTCCGTTCTCCTGCTGCCTCTCATCGTGGCTGCAACGATTCTTCTCGGACTGAAACGCTGGTCGGGTCTCAGCTCGCTCGTCTCGACCGGATCAGCCCTTCTCACTCTCGCCTTCTGCATCATGCTCGCAGCCGACGGGGACAAAGCGGTCGACACCGCATCCTACCCGTGGATCGACCTCGCCGAGCACCTCACCATCACGATCGGGTTTCAGCTCGACGGCCTCAGTCGCGGCATGATGCTGATCGTGACCTCGATCGGATTCCTCGTGCATCTCTTCTCACTCGGTTACATGAAGGACGACGCGGGCAAGTCACGCTACTTCGCGGCTCTCTCGCTCTTCATGTTTTCGATGACGGGTATCGTCCTCGCCGACAATTTCGTGATGATGTTCATCTTCTGGGAACTCGTCGGGGTCAGTTCCTACCTCCTCATCGGCCACTGGTTCGAAAAGGCCTCCGCCGCCGATGCCGCGAAAAAAGCTTTCCTTACCAACCGCATCGGTGACTTCGGTTTTATGGCCGGCATCCTCCTCGTCTGGGTTCTCACCGGCTCGATCTACTTTGAGGAAATCAAAACCGCCGTTGGAGGCGTCGCGAACGTCGGTCTGCTCAACATCGCGGTGCTCTGTGTCTTCTGCGGCGCGATCGGCAAGTCCGCCCAGCTCCCGCTCCATATCTGGCTGCCCGATGCGATGGAGGGCCCCACTCCCGTCTCGGCCCTGATCCACGCCGCAACCATGGTTGCCGCCGGGGTCTTCATGCTCGCCCGCGTTGTCTTCCTCATCGAAGCCGCCGACATGGCCGCCACCGTCATCACCTGGATCGGAGCGCTCACCGCACTTGTGGCCGCGCTCATGGCGCTTCAGCAAAATGACATCAAGCGCATCCTCGCCTACTCGACCCTTTCCCAGCTCGGCTACATGGTCATGGCACAGGGCATGGGACAGACCGGGAGCGATGCCGGGATGTTCCACCTTTACACCCACGCCTTTTTCAAGGCGCTTCTCTTCCTCGGAGCCGGTGCCGTGATCTATGCCTGCCACCACGAGCAGGATATCTGGAAGATGGGCGGGCTTCGGAAAAAGCTTCCCATCACCTTCACCACCTTCGCCCTCGGAACCGCCGCATTGATCGCGGTCCCCTTCACGAGCGGATTCTGGAGCAAGGAGGCCATTCTTGAGACGGCCCTTCATGAGAAACTCTACGGACCCTACGTCCTCGCGATGATTGTCGCCTTCCTGACACCCTTCTATATGACCCGACTTGTCATCGTCGCCTTCTTCGGAAAACACCGGACGAAAGACGCCGATCATGCCCATGAGGTCGGGCCTATTATGTGGGTGCCTCTCGTCATCCTTGCCGTCATGGCTGCACTCTCTGCTTACGGCTTCATTTCCTCGCCCCTGCTGGCGAGGGGTCACGCTGATCCCGGCCATCTCTTCAGTCACTTCGGCCTCACCGCGATCCTTTCGTTGACCGGTCTCGTCGTCGGAGTCGGGGCTGCCATTTTCCTCTACAAAGGCAAAAGCAAAGATCCCCTCAGCATCCCGCTTTTCCGCGACAAGTTCTACCTCGACGAACTCTACCTCGGGATGGTCCGCCTCTTCCAGGATTCCGTCGCCGCCTTCCTTGACTTCGTGGACCGCTTTGTGATCGATCCCCTCGTGGCCCGTTTCCCCGCCGGCCTCGCCCTCGGGGCAGGATCCGTCCTCCGTGTTTTTCAGGTCGGCAATGTGCAGTCATATGCCTTCTTTTTCGGGGTCGCCGTGATCGCTCTGATCCTTTTTCTCATTCTCTGATCGAACCTCTTTCCCTGTTACCGCCGTGAGCCTCATCGAAATCATCGTCTTTCTCCCGCTCCTCGCCGCCCTCGCGGTCGGACTGGGTTCGCCGGCACGTTTCACCGCACTGGGAACATCGGTCCTGGTTCTGCTCCTCACGCTTGCTGCGGCGATTCGCTTTCAGACCAATCTGGAGGGGAGTGCCTCCTTTCAGTTCGCGAGTTCACGGACGCTCCTGGAGATCGCGGGCTTCCCCAAACTCAGCCTCGCCTTCGGTCTCGACGGCATGAGCCTCGTCCTCCTTCTCCTCTCCGCCATCGTCATGGTCGCGGCCATGATGGTGGCACCGAAGGAAGACGCAATCAAAGGCAGTGCCCGACTCTACTACATCTCTCTTCTTCTCATTGCAGGCGGCGCAATCGGGGCCTTCTGCTCGACTGATTTGTTTTTCCTCTACGCCTTCCATGAACTCGCCCTCATCCCGACCTTCCTCATGATCGGGATCTTCGGGCATGGAGAAAATCGCGTTCGCACCGCCTGGACGATCACGATCTTCCTCGGTGTCGGCAGTCTCATCCTTCTCGTGGGTCTGATTCTCGGGGTCAATGCTCTCGGGGGAACCACCTTCGACATCGCCTCACTCGTCACTTTTGCAAAAGAGCCCGGAACAGCGATTGCGGCAGGAATGCAAAGCTGGGTTTTCCTCCTCCTCTTCATCGGCTTCGGCATTCTTGTCTCTCTCTTCCCCTTCCACAGTTGGGCCGCCCCCGCCTATGCCGAGGCACCGACTCCGGTGGCGATGCTGCACGCCGGCGTGCTCAAGAAATTCGGACTTTACGGTCTGATCCGTATTGCAATGCCCTTTGCTCCGCTCGGCGCGGAAAAGTGGCTGAATCTTGTCCTCGTCCTCCTCCTCGGAAACATTCTCTACATCGGCCTCGTCACCATCGCGCAAAAGAAACTTGATCGCATGCTCGGTTACTCCAGCGTGATGCATATGGGCTACGTCTTCCTCGGCATTGCGGCCGGGAACCATCTCGGACTGTCCGGCGCGGTCCTGCTCATGTTTGCCCACGGCATCTCCATCGCCCTGCTCTTCGCCCTTTCCGGCTGGATGCGTGATCAATTCGGAACGCTGGATTTCGACAAACTCGGCGGCATCGCCAAGTCCATGCCGAAACTCGGTCTCGTTTTCGGATTCGGAGTCTTTGCCTCCATCGGGCTTCCGGGGTTTGCAAACTTCGCCGCCGAGGTCGCGATCTTTTTCGGTGCTTTCTCCGGCGGGGACGAAACCATGACCTGGATACGCTGGGCCACGATCGGAGCTCTCTGGGGTGTTGTCATTTCCGCCGTCTACATGCTCCGCGCCTACCGCCAGATTTTCCTGGGCCCCAAACCCGAGAAGCTGAAGACTCCCGCCGACCTCGACTGGTCGATGCGCGTCCCGATACTTATCCTCCTCGTCACCCTGCTCGCGGTTG
Source organism: Akkermansiaceae bacterium UBA2381 (assembly GCA_002344215.1). Taxonomy (GTDB): domain Bacteria; phylum Verrucomicrobiota; class Verrucomicrobiia; order Verrucomicrobiales; family DEV007; genus Arctic95D-9. The sequence continues at coordinate 64,498 of DDSV01000013.1, read as the reverse complement.
GTTTTGTTCCCGAACTCCTCAACCAGTACATCCGACCCGCCATCAACGGCATTTTCCTCATCACCGCAGGCTGAGCTTTGGCGCCCCGACCCTCTTCACTCTCCGACCTTACCCTTTTGACTTAACGCTTTCCGTCCATGCCGGTCTATTATCTCGAAATCATTGTCGTCGCCCTCGGCCTTCTCATGCTGATGGTCGATGCCTTCGTCAAGCTGGAGGATAAACGTTCCATCGCCTGGATCGGCATGCTCGGGCTCGTAGTTGTCTTTGCCCTTCTCTTTGTCGTGAAATGGCCCGCCTCGACTGAGGGAGCCTTCTGGAAGTTCTACAGTTCCGGGGACAAGCTGGCCCTTTACTTTAAGGGCATCGCGGTGCTGACGACTCTCATTGTCCTCGTGATGGCGGTGGACTACACGCCCACCATTCTTGCCCAGATCGCCAACCCGGAGGCCGGGGCTCATCGCCAGGCCGGCCTTGGTGAGTTCTTTGCCCTCCCCATGTTTGCCTGCGCCGGTCTCATGTGGATGGCCTCGGCGAACAACCTTGTCAGCATTTTTGTCTCCCTTGAGACGGTCACGATCGCCTTCTACATCATGGTCGCCTACCTGAGGCGGAACGTCGGTTCGCTCGAAGCCGGAGTGAAATATCTCATTCTGGGAGCGCTCTCGACCGGCTTCCTCGTCTACGGTTTCGCCTGGCTCTTCGGCATCACCGGGAGCATGCAGCTTTCCGAAATCTCCACCGCTCTCGCAAAGCCTGACATCAACACCACGACTGCTCTTTTCACTTTCGGCCTCATCCTTGTCGCCCTCGCCTTCAAAGTCGGAGCGGCCCCCTTCCACCTCTGGATCCCCGATGTTTATCAGGGCGCCCCGACGCCGATCACCGCCTTCCTTTCGGTCGGTTCGAAAGCAGCAGGATTCATCGTGATGCTTCGTCTGGTGAGCCCTTTTCTCGCAAGCGCCGAACTCGTGGGCAAGGTGACTCTGGTGCTCACGGTCGTTGCCGTTCTGACCCTGCTCGTCGGCAATCTCGCCGCGCTGCCTCAAAAGAATTTCAAACGGCTTCTCGCCTACTCCAGCATTGCCCACGCCGGGTTTCTCGTCATGGCATTGGCATCCTCACCTCGGGCGGGCGGCAACTCCGCCCTCACGCCTGTTGCGGTGATTGCCTTTTACCTGGGTGCCTATCTGCTCATGACTCTGCTCGCCTTCCTTGTCATGACAAGCCTGCGCACCAAAATCAGCGGGGAAGACCTCGACTCCTTCCGCGGCCTCGCGAAGCGTTCACCCTTCCTCGCCTTCGCCATGCTCGTCGCAATGTCTTCACTCGCGGGCATTCCTCTCACCGCCGGATTCTTCGGGAAACTCTTTGTCTTCAAACTCGCCGTCGAATCCCAACACTGGGTCCTCCTCACCGTTGGTCTGATCGGAGCCGCCGCCGGATTCTATTATTATCTTAAAATTGCGGCCTCCATGTTCCTATCGGATTCCGGCAAAGGGCAGATCGACCTCCCGGCCATTTCGGTGAGCCCGCTCGCGAAAATCGCAATGGTCGCCCTGATGGTCGCGATCATTCTCGCCGGCTTCAATCCGGGGCTGATTCTGGGACTTTTCGTTTAGCGGCTGATTCTGTGGCGTTATCCGGCGCCTTCTAACCTAGGGACGGCAGCGGCCAGGTTACGGGCGCGACTATTTCTTGCGGCTAACCTGCGTCTCCTTTATCCTTTTGAGGATGAATCCCCCGCTGAGCCTCCGTGTTGTCCTGCTTGCGTTTTCACTAGGCTGCTTTGCACCCGCTGACGGATGGAGCGACGATTATCGCACCTTCAAGAACTCGGCCGGCAAAGAGGTCCGGGCAAAGATCCTTTCGGTCAACGGAGATAAGATTTCCATCTCCCTGGAGAGCGGACAGCAATTCGAGATTCCGGCAAACTCTCTTTCCACCGCGGATCAGGAATTTATTAAAAACTGGTCCCGGACGAAGAACCCGACTCCGGCACCTGCTTCTGACACCGGAGGGGTTTCTCCCACCCAAATCAACGAAGCGATCGGGCAGTCACTCTTCGCGGATTCCCCCCTCTGGATGACCCGACCCGAAGAGGTTGCGGAGCGCCTCAAGTGGCCGCGGGAATCCAAGACGGAGATAGGAGAAAGTTATCGGGCCTACCCTGACGAAAAATACCGGTTCCTTGGAGCCCGTCCCTATTCGGCGGCACTCTACGGTGAAGGCGATCAGATCACTGCGATCTCAATTGTTTTTGCAAACAAGGGCGATTCGTTTGGAGCCGCCGGGAGTGGCGAGGAACATTTTATCAAAGGGAAACCGGTGCCGGGCGGCATGGAGGGCGTGCGTGTCATCATGGAGAACGACACCGAACTAATTACCTCCAATCTGACTGCGCTCCTCGGGGAGCCTGCAAAACAGCGTTTCGGAGAAGGCGAATCACGCGTGGAGGTGGATCGCTGGGATTGGGCCGGACACGCTTTTCTGCTTTCACATGTTCCGGATGAGTATGTCTCCCTCGCGATTCAGACCATTGCTGCCGCCGACAATCGGGGCAACACGGAACGAGTTCCCGATGCGGTGGTGCGGGAGAGGGCACGCGGGTTTATCGAGAAGCGGGACAATGGTGACGTCGTGATTTCGAATATACCCATGGTCGACCAGGGCCCGAAGGGATACTGCGTTCCGGCTACGGCAGAACGGTGCATGCGATTCCTCGGAATCCCCGCCGACATGTATTTGCTCGCCATGGCGGGGGAAACACAAGCCGGAGGCGGAACCTCGGTCGATGTTCTTCTCTCGAACATCGGTCGCGACATCAAGCGAAAAGGCCGCTCCTTCGACATCATCGAGGGTGAACTGAAGATGCGGGACATCATGAAATCAGTGAACAGCGGGATCCCCATGATGTGGACTCTCTTCAGCACCAAAGCCTTCAATGAGACCGCGAACGGTCGCGTGAAGACGCGTAAGGATTCCTGGGAGGAACACAAGAGTGCCGCCGCCGCCGCTGAACCCTCTCTGACACCGGACTACGACTCCGGTCATGTCGTCATCATCATCGGCTACAACGAGGAAACGAACGAGATCGCTTTTTCCGATTCGTGGGGTGAAAAATACACTGAGCGCTGGATCACGCTGCCGGAGGCCGAACAAGTTTCGCAAAAGCGGATCTACGTAATCGGGCTGTAATGTGCAGCCCGCCTCCCGTGGAGGAACGAGGAGAATTGCGCTATTGATCCTCCCCGGGAATTGCCCCACTCTCCGACTTCAAATCCCACCGATGAATTCTTTTCCAAACTGGTCTGCCTTTGTTGCCATAGTCCTCCTGGCTACTTCTTCGCAAGCGCAGGAAAAGGCGCACCTCGAGCTCAAATCCCCCTTTGCCTCGTTTGTCGAGGATGATGCACCCTTCTTCACCCAAACGGTCGACGCCCGCTCCTTTGGTGACAAACCGGAGAAGTTGAATCTCACCCCACGCGGAATCATCGTGCCAGCCGGGAATGGGCTTTTCGGTTGCTTTGATCCCGATCTCCTTCGCTGGGCCCTCTTCTGGAAGGCAAACGAGGACGGCGAATACCTCACCATGGACGGCATGGGCACGGGCAGTTACCGCCTCCCGAACCGCAAGTCCGCACCGGGACAAAAGGAACTGCCCCGTCCACTCGGCGAGAACATCCTCGCGACGCCCCTGATTCCCGGCGCCTCCGTCGGAAAAGAAGCGGTGCTCGTCGACCCACGTGACCGCGGTCGGGCTGAGGAAGGAGAACTAGGACTCGGTCCGGTGACCATGGGCCGGTTCTCCGGACTCCGACTACTTGGCGGGGGGGTGCAACTGGAATACACCGTTTCCGGAATCCCCATCAAGGAACGCCTCACGAGCGAAGGAAAAAAGCTCCTTCGCCTGGTCGAAATCGGAGCGCACAGCGAGCCCATCCATTTCGTCTGGGGAATGGAGACCGATCAAAGACAGGAACTCCCGGCCTCGGAACAACCCTCCTCTATTCAATTCACCATCACGGAAGATGGCCAGGTCTCCGCGATGGAATCTGCCTCATTCCCCGATCTTCCGGCATCATCACGCCGCTGGGCGGACGCCGTGAAGACCGGCCCTGCCACGGCACCCGCAAAAGACGCCGCCTGGGTCTACGACGACCTCCCACTCCCTGCCCCGAATCCCTGGAAACGCAACGTCCGCCTCGCCGACCTCGAGTTTTTTCCCGATGGGCGGGCTGCCTTCGTTACTTTCGACGGTGATGTCTGGATCGTGAAAGGACTCGACTCCGCAGAGGGCGCTGAGTGGAGCCGATTTGCCTCGGGTCTGCACGAACCTCAGAACCTTGCCCTTCGCGATGACGCGATTTTTGTCTTCGACCGCAACGGCATCGTGCGTCTTCACGACACCGACAGGAACGGCGAAGCCGACTGGCACGAGAATGTCTCCAGTGTCTTCGCCCAGTCCGCTGAAACCCGCCAGTTTGCCAATGACTTCATCGCCCTGCCTGACGGAAGCTTTTATGTCGCCCACGGTGGCCAGATCGGCTCGACCATAGGCAAGCTCAACGGCACGGTCATCAAGGTAGCCCCCGATGGCGATTCCTATGAGGTTATCGCCACCGGCTTCCGTCAGCCCTATCTCGGCTACGATGCCAGGACGGGCGTCCTCACCGCGAGCGATCAGCAGGGAAACTGGAAACCGGCCACCCCCATCTACCGGGTCGAGACGGGACGTTACTTCGGTTTCCAGCCCGAGAAGTTCAAGGAAAAGGTCACCCATCCTGCCTCGATCTCACCCGCCGAGGTCTGGATTCCCCACTTTATCAACCAGTCCGGTGCGGGACAGGTGTGGATTCGTCAGAGCGGTGAAGCCTCCCTGAAAATGGGACCACTCAATGACACTCTCATTCACATCGGCTACAACCGGCCCGAAATTTTCAAAGTCTACCTCGATCCCCGCAGTGAGCAGGGCGCGGTGATGCCTCTGCTGTCGGGTTTTCCCTCCGGACTTCTGAACGGACGGGTCAATCCGCACGACGGCTATCTTTACGTTACCGGATTCCAGATCTTCGGCAGCTCCGGCAGCCGTATCAGCGGTCTCTACCGGGTGCGGCCAGGCGCGACCGAACCCTGGCTCCCTCGCGGGATTCGGGCGGAAAAACGGGGCATCCTCCTGACCTTTGATCAAGCCCTCTCGCCGGAACTCGTGTCGGAATTGGGCCGCTATTCGGCCGACCGCTGGAACTATCGCCAGACACATGAATATGGCTCGGGCAACTACCGCCTCGACGGAGAGCCCGGACAGGAGGCGCTTCCGGTCCTGAGCGCCAAGCTCTCAAAAGACGCGAAGTCGCTTTTTCTCGGATTCGCCGACATGCAGCCCTCGCATTCCCTTCGCCTCACCTACCGGCTCCCCGCTCCCGGAGTGGTTCAGGTTGAAAATGTCTATCTCACCGTCCACTCCCTGCCCTCCTTCGATCTCTCATCTCTCGGTTTTGCCGACGACAAGGTTGATTTGACCCCGCGAACTGACCTCAGCGGCGGAGCCGACGCCGTCGAGCCCACCGCCGCGCTGGGCAAGGAAGTCGCCGTGCGTTACGGGTGTGTCGCCTGCCACGCCACAGGCGATCCCGACATCCCGAGCCCTCCTGTCGCAGCGGAAGGAGGAGCGAAGGTTGCGGTCGGACCTCCCTGGATCGGACTCTGGGGAGCGAGCCGCGTCTTTTCCGACGGATCCGAGATCAAAAAGATCGACGAGGCCTACCTCCGCGAATCCATCCTCGATCCGGCCCGGCGCGTGCAGCAAGGCTACGAAATGGAGCGCACCGGGGTGGGAATGCCGTCCTATCTCGGGGTGCTCAAAGACCACGAGATCGATTCGGTCGTTTTGTTTATCAAGGGTTTGGGGAAGAAGAAGTAGATCGCTTCTCCCTCACTTCGGCACTTCCACCGTCACCCCGGCCTCCGGCACCAGAACAATCTCGACGTCTGCGCCCTTGAGGTGCTTGTCGAAAAAATTCTGCATCAACTGAATCACCACCGGTTTCCCGAAGACCGGCCCGCCATGACCTGCCCCCGGAAGGGTCTGCAGCCAGACCGGAACTCCCTTTGCCTTAAGCACTTCAGCGAATTGCACGCTTTGTGCATAGGGGACGAGAGCGTCATGGGTGCCATGGAGGATCAGTATCGGCGGATCATCTTCGCTCACATAGGTCACCGGGCTGACAGCCCTACTCTTCGCCTCAGTCTCGAGCGGCACGCCAATGAGCGAGGAGTAGGGGTCCTTGGGCGAGTTGAACTCAAAAATGTTCTTCACGTTCTTGTCCTCCGCCGCCTGTTTCACTACGGTCGTAAAATCGGCAGGTCCGTAGATGTCACAAACGGCCTGGACGCGGTCGGACTGGTCCTCATTTCCGCCGATGGGAGGAAAGGTGCCCGTACCGCCTGCCGTGCCGACGAGGGCGGAAAGATGGCCACCGGCCGAACCTCCAACCACTCCGACCTTTTCGGGATCGATCTGGTATTTCCCGGCATTGGCCCGCAGCCAGCGGATGGCAGCCTGGCAATCCTGAATCTGGGCGGGAAATTTCGCCTTCTGGCTGAATCGGTACTCCACGCTGGCTACGGCATAACCCCTCGCCACCATCCCGACAAACGGGCAGGGAAACTTGCTTCCGCCCATCCAGCCGCCACCGTGGATATGGACGATGAGCGGCAGCGGGCTCTCTGAGGACAACTCCGGCAGGTAAAGGTCGAGCCGTTGCGCTTCGTCTCCACCGGGGACGTAGGCAAGATCCCGCTCCATCCGGACGCCGGGTGGCAGATTGGCGGGTTTTGGAGCCGGTTTGGTCTGCTCCGCGGCGGCGAGAGAAACCAGAAACAACTGAAACAGAAGGAATAAAGCTCTCATGAATGGGGTTAACGCGTGACCGAAACATGACGAATTCCCCGAATTTTGGCAATCTCGATGATGGGAAGGCGATTTTGCACCCTAAGTGCCTCCCATTTGGTGGGTTCCGGATGCATCTCCTCCATCAAAAAGGCTTGAACTCCGGGGCTTCCGGGGGAAGGAGTAGCGTTTGCGCGGTCTTTTCGCGCCTCTCAGCCCCATGCCGAAACCTTCCAAGAAAGACCCGTCGATCAAGTCCGATCTACCCTTTGAAGACGCCCTTGAGCAGTTGGAGGAGTTGGTCCGTGAGATGGAATCCGACCAGATTCCGCTCGACGACCTCATCAAGAATTACGAGGAGGGTGCCCGCCTTTACCGCGTCTGCGAAAAACGTCTCGACGAAGCCCGCGGACGCATCGAAATCATCCGGACAAAACGTAACGGAGATCACGTATTAGAGCCCTTCGGCGAAGAATCGGAGAGCAGAGACCAGACCGAAGCCACCTCAGGCGACTCACAGAAAAATGGAGAACTTTTTTGAATTTCCCGAAATCCCGACGGATCAGCTACCCAAGGTCGACTCTGCCGCTGAGCTAAAGAAGCTTCCGCTGGAGGATCTGCCGAAGCTTGCGGAGAACATCCGCCGGACCCTGATCCGCTCGCTCGCGAAAACAGGGGGTCACCTGGGTCCGAACCTGGGCGTTGTCGAGCTCACCATCGCCCTGCACCGGATTTTCAGCACACCCGACGACAAGTTCATCTTTGATGTCAGCCACCAGGGCTATGTCCACAAGATGCTGACCGGACGCTGGGACGAGATCCACACGATCCGCCAATACGAGGGACTCAACGGCTTTCTCCTCCGCACCGAGAGCGAGCACGATTGCTACGGGGCCGGACACGCCGGCACCGCTGTCTCGGCCGCACTCGGAATGGCGGCCGCAAGGGATCTGCTCGGAAAGAACGACCATGTCGTGGCCGTTGCCGGCGATGCCGCCTTCACCTGCGGTCCGACCTTTGAGGCATTGAACAACATCGCCGAGACCACCAAACGGTTTATTCTTGTACTCAATGACAACGAGTGGTCCATCGACCGCAATGTCGGTGCCATCGCCAAGTATTTTCACGCTCTCCAGACGAGTTCAACCTACTCCCACATCCACGAAAAAGCCGCTGAGTTTGTCGAGCGCATCGCCGGGAAGTCGATCCGCTCGATTGCTAAAAAGGTGGAGACCAGCGCGAAGAATCTCCTGTTTCCGAATGTGCTCTTTGAGAAATTCGGAATGCACTATTACGGCCCGATCGACGGTCATGACATCGAGCTGTTGGTGAAGACTTTCGACTTCCTCAAAGATCAGGACGAGCCGGTCGTTCTTCATGTCATCACCGAAAAAGGCCGGGGCTATGAACCTGCCAAGGCCAATCCGATGAAGTTTCACGGTCTGGGGCCCTACAAGACCGAAACCGGGGAAACTCCTCCCGGAGGCGAAGCGACCTATTCTTATATCTACGGGAGTCATCTCGGCAAATTCGCCAAAGTCGACGACAAAATTGTCGCTGTTACGGCGGCGATGCCGAACGGCACCGGACTCGTCGAGTTCCAGAAAGTCGTCCCCGAGCGTTACTACGATGTCGGTATTGCCGAGGAGCACGCCGCCCTTTTTGCCTGCGGACAGGCGGTGCAGGGGTTGAAGCCCTTCCTGACGATCTACTCGACTTTCTTCCAGCGCGCCTACGACATGGCGGTGCATGACATCGGGATTCAGAATCTCCCGGTGCGGCTCTGCATGGATCGCGCCGGTCTTAGCGGTGACGATGGCCCGACCCACCATGGCCTCTTCGACATCGGCTACATGAGGCATATTCCAAACTGGATCTTCATGCAGGCGAAGGACGAGGACGAATTCGTCGACATGCTCTGGACCATGGTGAATTACAACGATGGCCCCGCCGCAATCCGTTATTCCCGGGGTGCCGGAACCGGAGCCATTCCGAAGGAGAGTCCGTCTCTTCTTGAAATAGGCAAAGCCGAAGTCGTCACCGAGGGAACCGATGTCGCGCTGATCGGACTCGGCAACATGTTTGAAATGGCAGAGGCGACCCGGGACAGGCTCGTCGCCCTGGGCTATTCGGTGGCACTCATCAACCCCCGCTGGATCAAACCACTCGACACCGCCTGCCTCGAGAAGTTTGCCGCGCGCTGCCCTCTCATTATCACCTTCGAGGACCACACGCTCCAAAATGGCTTCGGAAGCGCAGTGATCGAACATCTCAACGACGCCGGGCTGAAAACTCCTGTGGAGCGGATCGGATGGCCGGATCAGTTTATCGAACATGGCCGGGTCGACATTCTCAGAGAAAAGCACGGCCTCACGGTTGAGAAGGCTGTCGAGAAAGCCCTCAAGCACCTACCTGCCGTACGAAAAACAGCGATCGCGGGATAAGACCTGAAAATGGGTGAGCGATCGATTCAGCCACGGCTGAACCCGACTACCGCTCATCTATTTTTTCCTCAAAAATTTGCGCTGCCCGGCGGCTCTTCTTTACGGGTTTTTGGCAGGTTTTCTGCGTTATAAAATCGGGTATTTATCGATAAAACCCGCATTGGAAAGAGCCCTCTTTCCGGCTATCTTGCCGCCCGCTATCATCCCTTCAGAGGAACCATGCTGACTTTCAGAACAGCGCTTTCGCTATCATTTTCGGAGGGAAATCCATTCCCCCTTGGAGCCTCTCCAGCACCGGACGGTTCCATTAACTTCGCGGTGACCTCCCAGTTCGCCAGTTCCGTCGAACTCTGTCTTTTCACTGATAAGCGCCACCCGACCAAAGAAACTCATCGCATTCCCCTGACCGGACGAAAGGGGGATACCTGGTTCATGCGTATTTCAGGAATTCCGGAAAACACCACCTACGGCTATCGTGTCGACGGGGTTTGGGATCCGCTCGCCGGACTCTTTTTCAACCGGCATAAGCTCCTGCTCGATCCCTATGCCCGGCACATCGACGGACCGTCAAGATTCCACGCTTCACTGATCTCTCTCGACCCTGAACGACGGATGAATACAGTGGACAGTTCGCCCCACGCGCCACGAGCTTTTGTTCCTTCTCAGGATCTATACGACTGGGAAGACGACACCAGGCCCTGCACGCCCATGTCGGAGTCGGTCATCTGCGAACTGCACGTGAAGGGCTTTTCGAAGCTGAATCCGAAAGTGCCGCCCCGCCTCCGCGGGACCTATGCCGGTCTGGCCCACCCCGCCTCGATCGAATATCTGCGGGATCTCGGAGTAACTGCAGTTCAATTACTTCCGATTCACCAGCACCTCGATGACGGTTTCCTTTTGGATCGCGGCCTCGTCAACTACTGGGGCTACAACACTCTGGGATTCTTCGCTCCGGATGCCCGTTATGCCGCGGGTAACGACCCCGTGACCGAATTCCGGGACATGGTGAAGGCCCTCCACCGTGCCGGACTGGAAGTCATCCTTGATGTGGTTTACAACCACACCTGTGAGGCGGGAGTGGACGGCCCCACCTGCCTGTTCAGAGGCTTCGACAATATCATCTACTACCACACCGATCCCGCCCGCCCCGGGAACTACGTTGACTTTACCGGATGCGGCAATTCGGTCGATGTCTCACACCCCCGCACCTTGAGATTGGTGATGGACAGTCTCCGCTACTGGGTGGAGGAAATGCATGTCGACGGATTCCGCTTTGATCTGGCGGTGGAACTCGGCCGCACCATCGATTCCTACAGCCGCCGGGCGACATTCTTCCAGGCAATCCATCAGGATCCCGTCCTCTGCGGAACCAAAATGATTGCCGAACCCTGGGATCTCGGCAACGGAGGGTATCAGATCGGCAACTTCCCGAACGACTGGGCCGAGTTGAATGGAAAATTTCGCGACGGCGTGAGGCGTTTCTGGAGGGGGGATCCGGGCGTCTCCGGCGAGTTGGCCGCACGCATCACCGGGAGCGAGGATCTCTTTTCGCACAACCGGCGCACTCCCGCCTCAAGCGTGAACTTTATCACCTCTCACGACGGTTTTACCCTCAACGATCTCGTCAGCTACAACCAGAAGCACAATCTCAATAACGGAGAGAAAAATGCGGACGGGGACTCGCACAACATCTCGTTCAACCACGGGGTCGAGGGACCGGCCACCGACCCGGTCGTTAACGAACTCAGAAAGCGACAGATACGGAACTTTTTCGCGACCCTGATCTGTTCGCAGGGCGTCCCCTTCCTCCTCGCCGGCGATGAACGGCTCCGCTCGCAGTCAGGAAACAACAACGGTTATTGTCAGGACAACGAAATCAGCTGGATCTCCTGGAATGATACTCCGGACGGCACCGCGATGTATCAGTTTGTCAGAAAATTGCTGCAGTTGAGACGCGATCACCCCGTTCTCCGGCGGAACACATTTTTTAACGGCCGGGCACTCGACGAGAGCGGCCTTCCCGACATCTGCTGGCTCCGGCCTGACGGGAAGGTGAAGGAATCCATTGACTGGGAGGCTGAAAAGGCCGGGTCGTTTTCCGTTCTCATTCACGGCTCGGAGCGTGAACGATCTCTCCTCTTCATCTTCAATGCCCGACAGGAAACCCGGGAGTTTCATTTTCCAAAAGAACCGAAATCCTCATGGGAATTGGTCATTGATACGAGTGAAAGCTCTCTGCACGGGACACGGGCGGGCTATTCCGAAACGGTTTTTGTTGTCCAGCGGTCAATGCAGATCTGGAAGCAGTCGCTGAAGTAATCCGATCAGGATTTCACATCGCGCCTTTCGAAAGCCATCCAGCCGATCAGAAATCCGGTCAATCCGAAACCGAATAGCCAGGCCGAACTCTCCAGCAGCCGGGCCCAGGGGATATCCTGATAGAGCAGGAACAACCAGGCCGTCATCCGCGAGGTGATAAAATAGTCGCGATAAGGATCAAAGGCCGGAATGGGGATCGAGGAAAGCACCCGATCAGCCACGCAAAACGCCACCGTGAGAATTGTCGCCGCCGCCGGCTTGATCTTGAAACATCCTAACATGAATGCCATACCTGTGACCGGAAGGTAGATCAGGGAGAAACCGAATATGGCGAGAAAGTATCGGAACAGTCCCTCGTTCCACTCGAAGAGGGACACCCTCGGCAGCTCCGGAGTCCAGACCAGCATCCCGCCGCCCCATCCCCGCTCCAGAATTCCGAAGGCAAGCGCCGTGACACCAACGAAGAGGAAGAGGAAACTCGTATAGATCTGGCAGGAGAGAAATTTAACCAGGAGCAGTCGCAAGCGTGAGACAGGACGGACCAGGATAAGGCGGAGATTTCCGTCCTCGGTTTCCTTGGCGAGTATGTCCCCGGCGATGAGCGCCACAAAGACAACTCCGAGCAGGAGCATCGTAAAAGCGACAATAAGAAAACCAAGCGTGAGCGCCGAAAAATACTCATCAAACCCGCCGGCGACACGGGAAATGAATTGTTCCATGTCTTTCTGCGTTCTCTCGTGCGTCCAGAGGTAGAAAAAGAGCAGTTCCACCGCGAGGAAAACTCCGAACCCGATGTAGGTCCGGCGACGGGCGAAAAGACGGAAGAGTTCCCAACCCAGTTGATTGAAAAACAAGCTCATCGGATTTGCGCACCGGTTTCGACGCCGGACTCCGGCGTACTTTGGCTGAACTGAAGATAGAGAGTTTCGAGCGATCCCGCTTCCGGAGCAAAGCGGGAGAGCCGCGCACCCTTCGCTACCAGAGCGGTCAGCAAATCCGCAGGATTTTTCTCAACCGGAAAGGCGACCTTGTCTCCGAACACCTCACCACCCAGGTCGGTGCAGAGTTTCCGGGTGAGCTTGTCGTTCTCGGAATCGATACGATAAAACTTCCGGCCATCCTGAAATCCGCTCACCGCTCCCTCATAGACTTTGCACCCCCCTTGCAGAATAACCACCTCGTCGCAGATCTGCTCGACTTCAGTGAGAAGATGAGAGCTGAGAAGAACCGTCAATCCAAGCCTGTCGCGCAACTCCAGAACCTGATGCCGGAATTCGACGATCCCTCCGGGATCAAGACCATCGGTCGGTTCATCAAGTATAAGCAGTTCCGGTTCAGGCAGGAGCGCCTGGGCAAGCGCAAGGCGCTGGCGCATGCCATGACTGTAGGTAGAGACCCTGTCGAATATTCGTTTTTCGAGACCGACCCAGGCGACCGTCTCGCGCATCAGCGATTCGGGAACGCCTCCCGAGTAAGCGGTCAGGACTTTCAGATTCCTCCACCCGGAAAGATAATCGTAAAAGGCCGGAGCTTCGAAAATCGCTCCAACCCGGCTCACGGCGGCCTCCCGACTTTGCTGCACCGAGACTCCACCAATGAAAGCCTCTCCCGAGTCAGGATGGATCATGCCTAACAAAACTCCCAAAGCCGTGCTTTTCCCGGCTCCGTTATGGCCAAGCAATCCACAGATCCGTCCCTTCCCGACCGAGAAAGAAACCTCGTCGAGAGCCGGTTTCACGGCGCCGGGGAAACGTTTTGAGACACAATTGAACTGAAGCATCAAGGACCCTCCACCACGAATTGCACTTCCCGGAGCACATGACCGTCTGCATAGAGGACATTGACTCCGTCTCCCAAATCCTCGTGAAAGTTCTCTTTGTCCGAGACAATAGGAATTCCGGACGGATGTCCCTTCATACCGAAAAGTTTCAGATTCGACGTTTTCTGTCCATTTACAAGGCTGTTCCAGAAATAGCTGGAACCGGTCTTCTCGAAGATCTCTTCGTGATCGGCGGGACACTGGAAAGAGAACTCATCGCCAACATATTCGAAGAGAACCGTATCCAGCGCGGGAACCTCTTCGTCCTTACTCTCACGGGCCGCAACGAGCGTGGGAAAGGTCATCCCGTGGTCGAGGAAATAGTTATTCATTCCGACTCCAATTTCCCTGAGCTTGCCGGAACAAATCGTCGACCTCGCCTTTGCCTTCATCAAACGAAAGGTCGGGACAGCAATCGTCGTCAACACGATCAGTATGGCGATAACCACAAAGATCTCCACCAGGGTGAGACCTCTGGCGGAATAGTTCTTCGAGTCAGGAAGCTTCATTTCCGGTCCTTTATCATGGTCATTGATCGCTGCATTTCCTCCAGAAAAGGTGCAAGATCGATTTTTGTCTCCGCACTCGCCTCCTCATAGTAGGCCTTGAGTCCGGCGTCGGTGATCTTCTCAACGACTTCCGGGTCTGCCTTCTCAAGGCCTCCCGAATCATCATTCTGCTCCTTCATGCGTTTGAGCGAGCGCTCAACGATCTGCTTTCTCTCGTTGCGATCCATTTCGTTGAACGACTGCATCATCTGCTGAAAGGCCCGGCCAACCCGCTTTTCGAGAAAGTAGAATTGCTCTTCCGGACTCAACTGCTCGATAAAATTCCGGCGGGGATCATTCTCCTGATTCTCCTCGAAGAGACGGTTTTCCGAAGGTTCGAGTTCGTTCAACATTGTCGCCAGAGTATCGATGACCTCCTTTCTCTTCTCCGGATTATCGATCCCCTCGAGCTGATTCGCATCAATGTATGCCGCCACTTTTTCCGGGGTCGGCCTGACCGATCCCGCCCAGCCGACAATGGCATAGGCTATACCCCACAAGGCGAGGAGAGCCGCGATTCCTTTAACAAGCAGCATATGGCGGTGTTTCATGGAGAAAAGAGGCGTTCCGTTCAGAAAAGGTTACGTCCGACTTGGCCGTCGGAACCGGTTTTTCAGTTCGGCTACCGAGTATACCCGCATTACCAGCATCGAAGCCAAATAAATGAAGAGACCCGACCCGGTGACAAGCCCCATCAACCCCAAACGCACGAAAAACCGTCCCTCCGCCATTAGCCAAGGCTCACCAAAATGGGCCAGGACCCAAACCGCCACTCCCATGACCAGGGCGGCCAGCAGCATCCTGCCGGTCCGGCTGAAAAAGCCCTCACTTAACCCCATAAAACCGGCACCTCGAAGTCCGAACCAAAGCAGGGCCACATTCACCCATCCCGCTACCGAGGTGGCGAGAGCACAGCCGACCGGACCAAGCCAAATGTAGAACGGGTAGACGAGCACCATGTTCGTGACCGCCGTGATGATCGTGTAACGCATCGGCGTCTTTGTGTCCTCGCGGGCAAAATAGCCGGGCTGGAGAACCCTAGCCAGGATGTAAGCCGGTGTTCCGGTGGCAAACGCAGCGAGGACGTATCCAGCCGTAATGGCCGAATCTCCGGCAAATTTTCCCCCTTCGAAAATCGCATACATGATCTCCCGCGGAATGACCAACATCGCAACGGTTGCCGGCAGACAAAGAAAAAGTGAGAACTCCAGCCCTTGACTGAGGCTTCTCTTGGCTCCCGCTTCGTCTCCCCCGCGAAGGCTCCGCGTGATCTCAGGGAGAAGGACAACCCCAGCCGCCATTCCAATCAGGCCTAGTGGAAGTTGATTGATGCGGTCAGCATAGAAAATTGCCGTTTTCCCTCCGATCTGGAGAGAAGCAATGGTCTGCCCGACCATTAGGTTCAACTGTTGAACGCTCGCGCTAACGAGCCCCGGAGCCATGAGGAGGGAGAGGCGCTTTGCATCGGCGTCGAACTTTGGAAAGAGCGGTCGGAGGTCGACCCCCCGCCTGAGACACGAAACCAAAACGACCGCCAACTGTAGAACCCCGGCGGCGACAACAGACCAGCAGAGCACCAGCAACGGTTCACCGGTCCGGGGAACGACGATGACCAGGCCGATGAGGAAGACGGCATTTAAAACGACGTAGGCCACCGCAGGAGCACCGAACACTTTGCGACTATTCAGGATGCCGCTCAGTCCCGCCACCAGGCAGATAAAGACCAGATAGACCACCGTAATTCGGGAAGCCGTCACCGCCGGTTCAAGTCGTCCATCCGCAGCGAAGCCGATATTGGTCAGCCTGACGATGGGCTCCATGAAAATAAACGAAAGGACAAAGCAGCCCATCAGAATCATGAACATGAGAGAAAGTGTCCGACGTGCAAAAAAGTCGGCTTCTTTCTCTCCTGCCTCTTCCAGGCGACGGCTGTACATCGGAACAAAGGCCGCATTGAATGCCCCCTCTCCGAAGACCCGGCGAAACAGATTCGGAAGTTGAAAAGCGGCGACCCAAACATCGGACATCGCACCGCTTCCAAGATGGCTGGCAATGAGTTTGTCACGAACAAATCCCAGAACGCGGCTCAACAGGGTGAGACCTCCGACAGTGAACATCGAGCGAAACATTCGGAGAAGGCGAAAATTGGAGAAAAGGAACCGGACGGAAATACGGGGTTCTTCTCCGACTTATTTCACTTCAGGCTGCGCTCCCCCGGAATTCGCTGCGCGACTTTGAAGGAATGAGGCGAGCGGTTGCAGGTCATTGCTTCCGTCCTCAAATTTGGTTCCGACCTCGGTCAGAGTCGTCATTTGAGTGATGACTTCGAATCCGGTCTTAATCATGCCGGGCTCAAAGACAAGCCGGGTCAGTCTCATCCCCTTGAGAGGGGTGAGGTCGCTCACCGGGGTCTCCCCGATATGGAGACGTTGCAGATTCGTTCCTGCAAGCGGGGAAAGATCGCTCACTGATGTCCGATGAAGCGTCAAACTGACGAGCGGAGATTTTGCGAGAGGGGAAATGTCAGACACCGGCGTATCGGTGAGCCATAACATTTGCAGGGGCATACCGGCGAGGGCCGAAAGATCCGAGACCTTGGTGTTGACGAGATTCATCTCCACGATGGCCAATCCTTTCAAGGGGGAGAGATCGGTAACCATCGTGCCGCTCAGGTAGAGTTTGCGCAAGCCACCCATTCCGGCGAGCGGACTGAGGTCCTTAACCGCGGATTTTTCGAGGTAGAGTTCCACCAGGGGCATCCCCTGCAAGGGGGAGATATCAGGGACCGCACAGCCCTGAAGATACAAGGCCATGAGAGACATTCCCAGAAAGGGCGAAAGATCGGTCACCCCGCAATTGTCGAGAGCCACCGCCCTGACCTGGCCCGCCTCGTCGATCTCAAACTGACCATTTCCGGTGTATCCGGGATTTTTCGACCGGATCACCTCGTGCAGTTTCACCTCGCTCCAGACCCGCGGGGTTTGGGGTGGGGTCGGAGCGATCACCGGAACGTTTACCGCCTTTGCCTCATCGACCTTTTTCTCCTGATTCTCGGCCGGTTGGGTTTTTTCCCCGCAGGAAACTGCGACGATGGAAACAACGATGAGGCAAACCATGGTTCTGAGGAGCATCTACGACAATTCGCGCAAGTCCCGCGGCAATCAAGACCCGTCTTTCGCTCTAAGGAGGCGATTTTCGCCTTAATTCCCCATCCCTCCCGTTACTTAGACCATGCGAAAACTCCCGCCTTTGTCCGGTTCCCTCTCCGTCTCCGGGATCGAACTCGACGGAGATTCCATCGATTCCCATGATCCGGACGAAAGAAGCTGATTTTTCCCCGGTCATCATGACCGTCGCCAGTTCGGGCAAGGAATCGATCGAATATCCGTGTTGCTTCCAAGGGCAAAGCGGGTTTACTGGATTCCCCGAGAGAATGGTTGAATAATTTTTTCGGTAGTAATGATTCTGTTGATTTTAACATGACCGAGTTTGGAGGGGACACCGGTCGTGCTGGCCCAAGTATTTTCTTCTCTGCAGGAGAGGTTTCGGGGGATTTCCAGGCATCGCACTTGGCCCGGGCCGTCTTGCGCCAGGCCCCCTCGGCGCGACTTTACGGCTGCGGCGGCGAGAAAATGAGTGCTTCCGGGGTAGACGTCCGGCTCCAAACTTCCCAGTTCGGTTACGTCGGCCTTCGGGAATCGCTCCGGTTCAAGAAGCCGGTGGTTGCCGCCCACCGGAAGATCAAGACTATTCTCCGGGAGGAGCGACCGGATCTGGCAGTGTTAGTCGACGGGGAACGGTTCAATAAGCCGCTGATCGAAATCTTTCACCGTGAACAGATCCCCTTTGTTTATTATTTCGTTCCTCAAGTCCTGTTCTGGGGACGCTGGCGCACCCGCCACATCGCCGCGCGTGCCCGTTTGGTGATGCCCGCCTTCCCGGACGAGTTGGAGATCTTCCGCCGCAAAGGTGCGCGGGCTGAATGGCTCGGCCATCCATTTCTCGACATTGTGCAGGCCGACGAAGACCCCGAGAACTGCCTGCGGCAGGCCGGCCTTGATCCGACCCGGCCAATCGTAGCGCTGATGCCTGGCAGCCGGTGGCAGGAAATCGAGAACTTTGGTCCCATCCTGTTCGAAACGGCCCGGCGCCTGCAAGCCAGCCGCCCCTCTCTTCAGTTTATCCTACCGGTCGCCGGCGCGCACTTGCTGATCCGCCTCCAACAATTGCTCGGTGCATGTGGCATGGCGGACGAGGTGCGCATCGTGACTGAAAACTCATACTCATTCCTGAGCCGCTGTTCTCTTGTCCTCCTTTCCTCGGGCACCGCGACGCTGGAGACGGCCTTGCTCGGGATTCCCATGGTGGTCTTTTACCGCGTTTGTCCGCTCACGTTCATGGCCGCCATGCTGTTGGTGAACAGCCGCTACATAGCGATGCCGAACATCCTGCTCGCGGCGCCGGTTGTGCCGGAACTGATCCAGGACCAGTTTACGGTTGAACGCCTTGAAGCCGAGGCGGGCCGGTTGCTCGACGACCCGGCCTTGCTACTGGAGGTACGGCGGCGTCTCGCCGAGATCCCGGCCCTGCTCGGGGTTCGCGGTGTACTCGAACGTGCCGCTGCCGCCGTGCTGCGCGAGGCCAATTCAACATACCACGTGGGCGCTGACGCCGAAGTCGTGCAGTAGCCGTAGCTTTTGACCCGCGGCCGGATCCAACCAATTCACCAATGTCCGTCGCATGACCTTCAGGAGCCGATTTTTTCATGCCTCCCAGATGTTGTTGCGCCCCCTTTTGGAACTGGCTCTGAGCCTCTTCCAATTCATCCCCGAGCGCGCGGCCTATGCTGTCGCGCCTCTGCTGGGGCGCGCCATCCGACTTGGTCGGAAACAGGAAGTGCTGCGCCGTTACCTGCTGTTCATGGGGGATTCCGCGGAAACCCGGGGGAAGTTGAAACCATTCTGGCGCGCACATGTCGCCCATCTGGGCCGCAGTTGCTTCGAACCGCAGTTCCTGACTCTTTCGACCGATGAACGGTTGTTGGAAATCGTCTCGCTTGAGGGTGCCGAACATCTTCAGGAGGCGCTGCAAAAGGAGCGTGGAGCGGTCCTCTTTATCAATCACCTCGGCAGCCCGGGAGCAATTGTTGCCGGGTTCGGGTTGCGCGGATACGATCTCACCATCGCGGGCAATCGCATCGTCGCCGGGATTGGCGGTGAAGTGGTTCGGCTGGATCACCTTGAGGAGGTTGTCCAACGAATGTTCCGGCGTGGCAGGGTGCAGCGGGCACTACTGGGCGAACGCCTTCCGCAACGCCTCGCGGAAGCCCTCGGACGCAATGGCCTGTTCGCTATGTTCATCGACTTCCCCGTGGCGAAAAAACACAACCAAATGTCCCGGTTTGGCGCCGCACAGATGAATGTAAACCTCGGACCCGCAATTCTCGCGCTTCGATACGGCGCGCCGGTGCTGTCCGTTTCCTGTCTCCGCGTGGGGGTCAATCGCCACCGCTTGATCATCAAGCCGCCGCTGACATTGCCGGATCATTTCGAGGACACTACTTCAAGGGCGGCGTGCCTTATGCAGCAAGCGCTGAATGAAATGGAGGTTGACCTTCGGGCTCATCCGGATCAGTGGTGGCCATGGGATTGGGCGGAACTGGAACCAGTCAACGAGGGAGGGAATCCGTGACCCCGCCGAAATCCTACCCCTCGGCGGAGGTCAAGCACGGCCCCGGTCGCCTCCTGTTTCGCTCCATATTCGGCGCGATCGGGCGTTCCCCCGAACCTCTGGCACGCTTGATCTCGACGCTCCTGAATCCCCTGGTGTCCCTGCCGACCCGCCGGCCGCGGAGCACCAATCTGCAACTCATGTTTCCCGGGCTTACTCCATCCGAGCGGGCGGCTCTGGATAAGCGGCATCAGCAATATATCGCCCTTATGCGGGTGCACATCGCCCGGGCGGCGCACTTCAGCGGGGAAGAGGCGCTCCGCACCGCGCAAGTCAACGGACAGGAACATCTTCAGGACGCCCTGAAACAGAAAAGGGGCGTCCTTCTTGTTGGTGGCCACGTTGGCACTTGGTGGCATTGCCCGGGGATGCTGGCCGTTTTCGGTCACCCGGTCAGCATTGTCGTCAATTCCGACCTATTCCCTCCCATGCTCGAGCACATGCACCGGCTCTCGGATCGATACGGATTTCGCATTGCTTACACGAAACACGACGCCTACCAGCAGGCGAAGGAGGCTTTCGCCCGGAATGAAATCTTTTCGGTAACGATGGATTTTTCCATCCGCCCGGAACGCAGCATCCGGCTGCCGTTCTTTGGTGCATCCCTGCCTGTGGACCCGGGTATCGCCATGCTCGCCTTGCGCCAGCGCGCCGTGGTACTTTGGGTAGACTGTCATCACGATGCGCAAGGCCGCTCGATCGTCACCCTCTCTCCGGAACCGCCGCTCGGCCGGGGCACACCGCTGGCTTCCAGCGAGCAACTCAGCCGCCACTGGGTCGGACGGCTCCAGCGTGATCTTGAGGCGCATCCCGAGCAGTGGTGGCCGATGGGTTTCCTCTTTCTCGACAGACCGGTTCAGCCAGAGTCCACCTCCTGCTAGGAGCTGGTTCGAAACGGCAACTAATCATGACATCATTTCACAGAGCATCAGGCCCCAGTCGTATTCGCCTCCTCCGGGACTTGCCCGGGGTGCGCCGCAACATGCCCGCCTACATGGTGGACCTCGCCAACGAATTCGGCGAGACCGTCTACATCCCGATACGTTACCCGACTTACATTCTGCGAAATCCCGAGGATGTGAAGTACATCCTGGTCAACAATCCGAAGAATTATCACAAGGCCGGGAGCCTCAAGGTGGGCAAGGAATTATTCGGCAATGGTCTTGTTAGTGGAGAGCCGCCGTTGCACACCCAACAACGCCGGATCATGCAACCCATGTTTCACCGGCAAAGTATTTCGCGCTTGGGCGAGTCGGTGGTGGACGACGCCCTGAAGCATATTTCCGGATGGCAGAACGGCGCGGTGATCGACCTGGCCGAGGAAATGATGGCTCTTACACTGACCATCGTGGGCAAGGTTCTTTTCAGTGTGGACCTGCATCGCGACGCACGTGAAATCGGCAACGCCTTCCTGACCGCCGAACGGCTGGTCGTGCGCCGCATGCTCAGCGTGCCTATCCCCCTCTGGGTTCCGACACCCTCAAACACCCTATACCGCAAGGTCATCGCCCAGATCGACCACTTCGTCTTCCAACTCATCTCTAATCGCCGGAAGACGGAGGATCAACCAGGCGACCTGCTTTCGATGTTGATGGGCGCCCGCTTTGAGGATGGCACGGCCATGAGCGACCAGCAGATGCGGGATGAGCTGGTGACGCTCCTCGCGGCCGGCCATGAAACCGTTGCCAATACCTTCGACTGGACCTGGCACCTGCTGTCGCATCATCCGGAGGTCGAGCAGAAGCTGATTGAGGAATGGCAGCGCGTTCTGGGCGGACGCAATCCCACAATGGAGGACATTCCCGCATTGACCTACACCGACCTGGTCCTGACCGAGTCCATGCGTCTTTACCCGCCGGCGTGGATACTTGCCCGCCGGGCGATTGGTCCCGACCAGCTTCCGAGTGGCTTGGAAGTCCGGATCGGGGATGAGTTGATGCTGTCGCCGTATGTGCAACACCGGCACCCAGGGTACTTCACCGATCCCGACAGTTTTATTCCCGAACGTTGGACACCCGAATTCAGGAAATCGCTCCCGGGCGGAGTTTACTTCCCGTTCGGCATGGGGACGCGTTATTGCATCGGAGAACAACTGGCGAAAATGGAACTCATGATGGTCCTTCCGACCATTGGTCAGAAGATAAAGCTAATCGAGGTTCCGGGCCAGGCCGTGCAGCCGGAGGCCCTTATCACCATGCGTCCGAAGGACGGATTGAAGATGGAAGTGAGCTATCGGGCCTGAAAGACCCGCTGAAACCGAAACCGCTACTCGTAGGCGTGCTGGTAAAGAATGTGACCCCAGTGCTGCCGGACGGTGGCTCGTTCCTCAGCGCTCAGCTGGTAGTTGCCGACCTTGTGGTCCGCCCGTTCGGCGAAATACTTCTCCATGCCCGGGCGGACCGCCTCGAAGCCTCCCAACTCCAAGCATTCATAGACCTTCTGCATCTCACCATGAGGATCTTTCACGAGGTCCTCGAATCGCAGTTGGTGAAAATGCCCCGGTGGCAGCAACAGCCTGGCGGCCTCCACCTGCTCGTGCATCAAGCGGTAATTCTCAAAGATGGTGGCATCCACATTGGCCAGTGAGGCCTTTTCCAGTGTGAAGATAGGTACCAGCGAACGTATCAATTTGCGGTTCGACGAGAACAGATCGTAGGGATTGCGGATGATGTAGAGGAATCGGGCACCCGGGAACATTTCCGCCAGCACCTCAATCCGTGCAGTGTGAGTGGGCGACTTCAGAACCAGCCGGCGCCGGTGCACGGACTGGACCTGTTGGACGAACTCGAGGAGAGCGGCTTTCCATCGCGCCAGATCGTCGGCGTGAAACTTCCTTACATCCAGAATGTGTGGATTGGGGCAGGGATCGTTCGGAAATACCAGGCTCTCATAGGGCGATGGCACCCCCTTCAGGAAGAGTGCAAACTCATCCTCCTGCGGCGAATCCGGGCCGATCTTCATGTCGTCCATCGGCCGCCCCCGCTTAGGCTGCATCGCAATCAGGCGTTGAATGATCGGCCCGGTGACGAGAAAATGAAGCGGACAAAAGCATTCGTAGGAGGTGGGTGCCGCGTGCCGCGGGTCCAGCGTCATTAATTCGTGGAGCAGCGAGGTGCCGCTGCGCCAGAGGCCGATTACAAAGATCGGCATCTCGGTCACTGGCACCTGCGCGGCTTGCTTCCGGAAGCGGCGGCTATGGAACACCTGCAGCACCCAGTGAAGCAGGAGGACACCAAACGCGAGCAGGATACACGGCCAGCAATACCAGTAGATGCGCCCCATTCTTCCTTTGAGCAGCCGTCTCCAAGTTTGGAAGGAGAAACCCGACAGAATCAGGGGCGTCCAGAATAGCGGTTTAACGAACGCTGGCGGTGGTTTCGGTGCGTGTGTTATGTCCACTTCGATAGGCTAGGGCAGAGGGAAGAGTTTGCCAAGTGGAGGATGGCAGAGAGCTACCGCGCTCAAGATCCGTCTCTCCCGGTTCGGGGTTGGATCCTTCGCGCTGAAATCCCCATCTTGCCCTTTTCTCCGACCGCTCCATACTTCCCCCTATGTCCGGTTCCCTCTCCTTCTCCGAGATCGGCGTCGTCTTCGACCTCGACGGAGTACTCATCGATTCCCATGACCAGCACGAACGAAGCTGGTTTCTTCTCGCCAGTGAGATCGGCAAAGCGCTCACAAAGGAGCAGTTCAAGGAATCCTTCGGCATGCGCAACGTCATGTGCATTCCTCACGTCTTCCACTGGACCGGACCCGACGACCATGAGGAGATCCGCTCCCTCGGAGAACGGAAAGAGGCGATCTACCGGAGACTTCTCGCCGAGGACGGGATCGATCCGCTTCCGGGTGTCGTCGATCTGCTCGAATCACTGACTTCAGCCGGGGTTCCCTTTTCGCTGGGATCCTCCACCTCGCGGAAAAACATCGAGGTCTGCTTTGCCGCGACCGGCCTCGACCGGTTCTTTGGCCCTTTTTACACCGGAGCCGAGGATGTCTCGAGAGGAAAGCCCGATCCGGATGTCTTCCTCGAAGCCGCTGCGAAAATCGATCGTGTCCCCGCCTCCTGCCTCGTCATTGAAGACGCCCATGTCGGCGTCGAGGCCGCCCGCGCTGCCGGGATGAAAGTCATTGCGGTAACCACCACTCATCCCCGTTCAAGCTTTGATGATTCGGGGGCCAGCCGGATCGTCGATTCCCTGGCTGAGCTCAACGCCGAAGTCATCCGCTCCCTCATCTAACGATCTGCGATTTGCGATTGAGATCGTCATTCTTCCGTGTAGGAGTTCCCTCTGTTTTATCCTGAATATTGCCCATGAGAGTAAAAGCTTTTCCCTCCCTCGTTCCCGCCCCCGGTATCGCCGCGTCACTCGCTTCGGTTCCCTACGATGTCATCAATACGGAGGAGGCACGCGCCCTTGCCGAGGGTCTGCCGAACAGCTTCCTTCGGGTCGAACGTGCCGAACTGGAACTCCCTGCCGACGTCGATCCCTACAGCGAAGAGGTTTATGCCCACGCCAGGCGGAACTTCGAAAAATTCCAGCAGGAGGGAATCTTTGTCCGCGAACCCGAACCCTGCATTTACCTCTACCGTCAGATCATGAACGGTCGCTCTCAAACCGGGATCACCCTCGCTTTCCATATCGAGGACTACGAGAACGACATCATCAAAAAGCACGAGAAGACCCGCAAAGTGAAGGAGGATGATCGCACCCGCCTCACCGATGTCCTGAGTGCCAACACCGGCCCCGTTTTCCTGACCTATAAGGATGACAAAGCCATCGATACCTTTGTCGACAAGTGGACGAGTTCGCATGAGCCGAACATCGACTTCGTCGATGATGTCAAGGTGCAGCACACTGTCTGGCGCGTGACAGAGAAAGAAGCCGGCCCGGTCCTCGAGGCGCTTGCAAAAGTTCCCGTCTCCTATGTCGCCGACGGTCATCACCGCAGTGCCAGCGCCGCCCGCGTTGGCAAGGAGCGCCGCGAGGCGAATCCCACCCACGACGGGACCGAGAACTACAACTGGTTCCTTGCCGTGACTTTTCCCGCGAGCCAGCTCAATATCCTTCCCTACAATCGGGTCGTAAAGGATCTCAATGGACTCTCCGCCGACAGCTTCCTCCAGCGCCTTGCCGGGAAGTTCCACCTCGATTCCAATGGCCAGAAAACGCCCGATGGCCCCGAGTCCGTCTGTGTTTATCTCGACGGGAGCTGGCACACCTTGAGCTGGGACACCGTCAAAACGGACAACCCGATCGAGCGCCTCGATGTCTCCTTTCTTCAGGATCAGGTGCTGACCCCTATTCTCGGAATCGGGGACCCGCGCACCGACAATCGCATCGACTTTATCGGCGGAATTCGCGGCACGGCGGAACTGGAAAAGCGGGTCGACAGTGGAGACTGGGCCGTTGCCTTTTCAATGTTCCCGACCACCGTCCAGCAGCTTATCGATATTGCCGATGCCGGAGAGATTATGCCGCCCAAGTCGACCTGGTTTGAGCCGAAGTTGCGGTCGGGTTTGTTTGTCTACACCTTGGACTAAACCTTTTTCAACTTACCCCCGAACCCCGGAAAGATAATACCGGGCGTCGGCGTCAGAAGGAGAAGCAAACACCACCTCAGCCGGTCCCTCTTCCACAATCGTCCCGGCTCCAGCGCGCATCCAGAAGACACCGACATGATCGGCGAGTCGTCGCGCCTGGGCCAGATTGTGTGTTACGATCACGACGGTGACACGACCGCGCAGGGCGGCGATATGCTCCTCGACCACGGCTGAAGCGAGCGGGTCGAGAGCGCTGCAAGGCTCGTCGAAAAGGATCACTTCAGGATCGAGAGCAAGGGCGCGAGCAATACAGAGCCGCTGCTGCTGGCCTCCGGAAAGTTTCATCGCACTTTCGTCAAGGCGACTCGAAACTTCCTCCCAGAGCCCGACATCGCGGAGACTTTTTTCCATCAAGTCCGGAAGATCGGAGCGGGACACGCCGTGTTCACGGAGGGGGATCTCGAAGTTCCGTCGAATGGAATGAGGGAAAGGATTCGGCTTTTGAAAGACCATCCCGATGCGCCTTCTCAGGGACATGACATCCAGGGACGGATCGGTCAGTTCACGCCCCACCCCGTCCCTGACACTGCCCTCAACGCGGCAGCCCGGGATGAGATCGGTGAGCCGGTTCATGGCATGCAGCAGCGAACTTTTTCCACAGCCTGACGGACCAACCAGCGCGGTGATTTGGCAGTCGGGAATGGTAAGGCTAACCTCCCGGATGGCGGCAAAGTTTCCGTAATGAACTGAAACATCCGAGAGGCTGAGACCGCCGCAGGTACAGGAGGTGTTTGAAGAACAGGAACTAACAGATGTCATGAGTGGTAGCGACGGAGCCAGCGCTCCGCGAGGAATGAGGCAAATGAATTAATCACGAGAATCATCAGCAAAAGAACGAGAGCCGAAGCCGAGGCGGCGGCGGCCCCGTTCGGGATATTCATCGCAAGATCGTAAATATGAACAGAGAGCGCTCTCCCCGAATCACCTGGCGAGTCCGGCCAGCGGGTCGCGTAGCCGCTCGTAAAAATCAGGGCGGCGGTTTCCGAAAGTGATCTCGCCACACCGATGGTCACCCCGACGAGGATACCGGGAAGGGCGGCCGGCAGGAGAATCTTCCTGATCGTGGTCGTTTGCGTCAATCCGAGAGCCGCAGCGGAAGGACGAAGGTCGACAGGCAGACTCTGAAGAGCGGTCAGGGTCGTCCGGACAAGGAGAGGGAGAATCATGCAGGCGAGCGTGAGGCCTCCTGACAATATCGAAAAACCAAGTCCCAGAACCTGGGCAAAAAAGGCCATTCCAAACAGTCCGAAGACAATCGAGGGCACACTCGCGAGTAGATCGACCCCACCGGTGATGGCCCGGGCCGGGACGGTGCCGGGGCGAACGAACTCGGACAGCCAGAGAGCGCATCCGACGCCGGGCGGTATCGCAACCGCAAGAGCAATCACAACAATCATCACCGTCGAAACGAGCACCGGTCCTATCCCTCCCGATCTGCCCCCATCTGCCACTTCTCCTGTCAGGAACAACCACGAGAGATGAGGCAGTCCCAGCCGGAGAAGATCCCAGACGATGCACCCGAGCACCACCAGAGTCAGACTTGCGGCGACCGCTCCAACGATCCCGCAGGCAAGATCTGAAAAGCGGCGATGGTTTCGGCGACTGACCGGTGATTTCATGAGATTTCCCCCGGGTTAACTCACCTCGCCGGCGTTTCTTTTTCCGAAGGCGAGCCAACCCGTGAGGGCACCGGTGACGAGCACAAGGATTAGTCCCGCCAGATAGAGGAGGGCCTTGTGTGAACTTGAGGCATAGCCCATCTCCAGGGCGATGGTCGCGGTGACCGGTCGAACGGGATCGAAGACGCTCCCGGGAAATTTTGCGATATTTCCGCAAACCATCACCACCGCCATCGTTTCTCCGACTGCTCTCGCTATGGCCAGGAGGACACCGCTCCCTATCCCGCTCCGCGCGGAGGGCAGGGCAATATGAAACACAGTCGCGAACCGGCCCATTCCCAATCCGGCGGCGGCGAGGAGTTGGCTTTCCGGTACCGACCGCAGGGCGGACTGGCTTGTCAGGGCGATGGTCGGCAGGATCATCAGGGCAAGCACGATCCCCGCCGCGAGGAGACTTTGCCCCGGAGGATGAAGACGATTGATCAAAGGCACCAGAACAGTGAGCCCCCAGAATCCGAAGACGATCGAAGGGACGCCAGCGAGGAGTTCTAGCATTCGCTGGTTCCAGACCGCCAGGCGCTTTGGCAGATAAAAGCGATGAAACACCGCACCGGCGATTCCCAGAGGAGCGGCAAGCAAGGCGGCGAGCGCCGTCACGAGAACCGAGGCCGCCAACATCGGCATCAGGGCAAACTGGGGATCACGTGCCGAGCCTGGCTGCCAATGCTCATCAAAAAGGAGGCGGGGCAGGTAACCGTCCCGCAGCGCGGGCAGCGCCCCGGCAACGAGGAACCAGACGATCAAAAGGACGACACTCCCCGAAAGAAGCGCGAGCATCACGAGCGCCCCCCGCAGAATCCGGTCACTTCGAGAGAGAAACATATAGATGGGACTCGATCAGATCTGCGTTCTCAGGTGCGGTGAGGAAATCCAGAAAATCGCGGGCCGTAGCCGGAATTTCGCCATGGGAAACGAGTTGGAGCGGCCTCATGATGGGAAACTTTCCGGCCGCCACATTTTCATTGGTCGGCTCAATCCCGTCGCAGCGCACCAGCTTGATCGGAGTGCCTCCCGCCGCTTCACTGGCCGCCGCCCCGATCGAGACATAAGCAATGGCATTGGGATCGGCGACCACGGTTTTGATCGCCTGCTGATTCTCGCCCACAATGACGCCAGCCTTGATGTCGGCGCTGTCGAGACCGGTGTATCCGAGAAAAACCTCCAGGGTCGCGCGACCTTCGGCCTTGCTCGCCACGGTGATCTTTGCATCGGGGCCGCCCAACTCTTTCCAGTTCGTGACTTTACCGGTGTAGATATCAATCAGTTGCTGGCGGGAAAAATCAGTGACCGGATTCGTTTGATGCAGGATGATTCCAACCCCGTCGATCGCGAAACGATGGGCCGTCAGTTCCGATTCATCGGCTTTGAGATCCCGAGAGATCATCCCGAAGGTGGCAAGTCCGGAGAGCGCATCGGCGATTCCCCGCGAAGAACCTCCCGTCTGCACTTCAATTCTGACACCCGGATGTGTGGCTTCGAACCGCTTCGCCGCATCAGTCACGACCGGGGCGACGGTGCTCGACCCGGTAAGAATGATTATTTCCCTTTTCTCCCGGGAACATCCCGAAAACAGGGATAATACAGACAGTCCGATAAGCAGTGGCGCACTCTTCATCATTTGCCGGAGGGAAATGAAAGCTGGCAGCACCCGAGATCAATGATGTCCCCGCGGCGGCGCAGTTCGACGGAAGAGGCAAGACGGTAGAGCACCGATTTTCCGTCCCGTTCCGATTCTACAATGCCCGCATCTCTCAGGAGCTTCAGGTGATGCGAAAGCAGACTTTGTTCGATCTCGAGCGCCACTTGAAGCTCACCGACATGCTGTGGATTCGTGAGCAACTGCCTCACCACCGCCAGCCTCGTTTCATCGGCAAGGGCCTTGAGCATCGTGGCGCAGGAGATCTCTTCGCCCGAAGTCTCCTTACGCATCTTGAACGGGTCCACTTTCATGAATGGATATTGATATGAATTTTTGTTCAAGTCAAATAGCCAATGTAACCGGGTTCGGTCATTCATTGAACGAGGTTTGCCCGCCCCCTTCCTCTAGAGAAACGAATTCACCCAGCCTGCCAGCGCGCACCCGGCGATCACCGGCAGCAGACCAACCTTAAAACGCTTCATCGCAAGGAAGGCGAGTCCCGAGAGCACCGCGATAAAGAGGTCAAATGATCCCTCCAAGCCACCCGGAGCGGTTGGCCAAACGGCATGCCGGACAAAGTGGACTCCCAGATTCAGGATGACCCCGACGACAGCGGCGGTGATCGCCGTCATGGCCGCACTGAGCCGGGGATGTTCACCGAGTTGCTCGACATGGGGTGCTCCGAGGAAAACAAAGAGAAAACAGGGGACAAACGTGACCCAGGTGGTGATCAAGGCCCCCACCGTCGCCGCCGCCAGGGGCGATAGCGCTCCCGGATGCTGCCAGCCGCCCACAAATCCGACAAACTGCAGGACCATGATGAGCGGGCCCGGAGTCGTCTCGGCCAAAGCAAGGCCTGACATCATCTGGGGGTGGCTCAGCCAGGCATAATTTTCCACCGCCTGCTGGGCCACATACGGCAACACGGCGTAGGCGCCGCCAAAGGTCACGAGGGCCGCCTTGCTGAAAAAGACTCCCTGCTGAACCGGAGTGCTTTCCCAGCCCAACCAGAGGCCCAGACCGAGAATCGGGAGACACCAAAGGAGCAGCGAAACGGCGATCACCCGAATCGTGCGACCGGCCGTGGCCGACTGGACTTGCTCGAGCCTCACCTCCTCCGGTTCACCCTTGTCACCGGCGGAGTGATGACCCTTCCCTGCCGGAAATTGCGCGGGAATAAATCGATTCCCCATCCAGCCGATCATTGCGGCCCCCAGGATGATGTAGACAAACGAAATCCCCAGAAAATAGATGGCTCCGAAGGACAGAATCGCAATGGCCCACAGCCCGGGGCTGCGCAGGGCCTTTTTCCCAATTCGTAAAACCGCTTCCGCGACCACGGCGATGACGGCAGCGAGGAGCCCGTGAAAAATCGCTGCAAGCCAGGGGAGATGACCTCCCGCCATGTAGAGCCAGCTCAGTCCGTAGAGAATAAAGACTGACGGAAGAACAAACCAGAGCCCGGCGGCAATGCCGCCCTTTGCTCCGTGGAGCCTCCAGCCGAGATAGGTCGCGAGCTGCTGGGCCTCGGGGCCGGGGAGAAGCATACAAAAGTTGAGCGCGTGGAGGAAATGGCCGTCGCTGATCCAGCGTCTTTTCTCGACCAGCTCCTTGTGCATGATCGCAATTTGTCCCGCCGGTCCGCCGAAGCTGATAAACCCCAGCTTGATCCAGAACCGAAGGGCCTGCCCGAAACCCGGGTGGGAAACAAAATTCCCGGAGTCCGACGGTGAGCGATCCGGCATCCCGTCTCTCATTTTCCTCTACAGCCCCGGAAAAGACTCACCCTGCTCCCCGCCCGCATCCTGCATCTTTTTCAGGACGATGGACATGTCCTCCACCGCCTCCCAGACATGCGAAGCCACATAGATGGGTGCGTGCGCCTGCACGGCAAGAGCGATACTGTCGCTCGGACGGGCGTCAATCTCGATGATCTTGCGCTCCTCCAGTTCGTTCTCCGCCACAATGATGAGGCGGGCAAAAAAGACCGTGTCGGTGAAATCGTTGATAACCACCCGCTCGACATGAGCCCCCAGCGAGGTGAGGACATCCGCAAAAAGATCATGGGTTTGCGGACGGGGCTTGGGGGTTCCGTGCAGGAACATGTTAATGGCCGACCCGACCGAATGATCGACGTAGATCACAAAGACTTTGTCAGCATTACCCAGAAAAACGGCCGAACCGGCGCTCGTTGCGAGCACGTTTTTGACTTCCACCTGGACCACGGATTTTTCCATTCTCTGCTGAAGACATCACTATGACGATCATTTTGCTAATTCGCAAACAATGAGTCCCTTATTCAATCCCGGGCGTGAAAAGAGCGATGTTCCTCCGCCACCCGGATGTATTTTTCGGCCCAAAGACGGATCGAATCACGCTCTTCCACATTTAATTCACGCACAATTCGACCGGGAGAACCCATCACGAGCGACCCCGGAGGAATCCGCATTCCCTTCGGAATAAGCGCTCCCGCCGCGATAATGCTTTGAGTTCCGACGCTGGCCCCATCCATCACAATCGCCCCCATTCCCACGAGAACTTCGTCTTCAATCTCGCAGGCATGGAGCAGCGCCCGATGGCCGACGGTGACCCGATCCCCGACGATTGTTCCGAGATCGCTGGAGAGATGAATCACCGTCCCGTCCTGAATATTCGTGCCGAATCCTATTGTAATCCTTTGAATATCAGCGCGTAATACACTTTGATACCAGACGCTGGAAGAGTCGCCGATCACGACATCCCCGACCACCACCGCCCCTGGAGCAAGGAAGGCGTTGGGATGGATGTCAGGGCGAATACCCAGGTGGGAGCATACCGGTTGAGGGATCATATCAGTTCAAATTGAGGGGCACCAATGGGCTGTTTTTAGGCCGGAAACATTTAAATTTAAGCTTGCCAAACAAATTTTCTCTTCGTAATAGCTTCTATAACAGAAGCTCAATCCGTTGATTTACGGAGGTTTCAAGGTGACTCCCCCGCAAAAAACGGCTTTACTAATCTTCTGACTCAAACTACAAATTCGTGATGAACAAGGGAGAACTAATTGAAGCAGTACAAAAATCGCTCGGCGGAGAAACCTCCAAAAAGGCGGCCGAAGAAGCAGTGAAAGCTGTCCTCGAATCAATCGCCAAAGGCGTCAAGAAAGACGGAAGCGTCCAATTGATCGGTTTCGGTACGTTTGAAGTCAGGAAGCGCGCCGCACGTAGTGGTCGTAACCCGAAGACGGGCGCCACCATCAAGATCGCAGCCTCCAAGACGGTCGGATTCAAACCTTCGTCCGCTCTCAAGGGTACGCTCTGAGATCTTAGCGTAAGGAAAAACCCCAATCTTTACCTATAGAAGCGCAGCAGTTATCTGCTGCGCTTTTTTTGTGCCCGGGCGGAACCGGTCAAGCCTCAGCAGGCGATTTGACTGGAACGGGGATCGCCTCACAACTTTTCCTCCAGCCGGGAAAGTTCCATTGATTCGGGAATCCCCGGCACTGGTCGGGCTTGACCGCCTGAATGCGACAGTCGATGCCGTCCAGGAAAATACACTCATGGTTGGCCTTTTCGATGAGGGTAAGCCCGGCCCGGTTGAGTCTGAGGTCAGTGTATTCGGCAATGAAATCCTGGAGGGAAAGGCCGAGAAAGCTTGAGATTCGCTCAAGTTCCGGATCTGAAAGCGGCACCTCCCCCGGCCACCGGCAGCAGTTTCCGCAGCGCTGGCAGGCGTAGTGCATGCCTTCCTCCATGTCGTAGAGACTCACCCTTCCAAGATGTCTCCGAACTGGAAAAAAACACGAAATAAGGTCGAGGGGCGGAAAAATCGATCTGGCTCCGTTTTTTCCCCTCTAATGAGCGGGCAGGTTGGCAAACCTTGAGCGACGTGATAGATTTGCGGATTTTTAGAACTGCTACCGGCGATCCCGTTCTTGTGGA
The DNA here is from genome assembly GCA_002344215.1 of Akkermansiaceae bacterium UBA2381. Classification (GTDB taxonomy): domain Bacteria; phylum Verrucomicrobiota; class Verrucomicrobiia; order Verrucomicrobiales; family DEV007; genus Arctic95D-9. The sequence goes on along the minus strand of DDSV01000013.1, from coordinate 31,906 downwards.
TGGAATCGCGTGGTATTTTTTTATCCCTGTTTTGACTTCATGATCGGCAAAATAATCGGAGCTTTCTCCAGCGACATTGGTATCGATCTCGGAACCGCGAATACGCTCGTTTATGTGAGAGATCATGGAATCGTGTTGAGGGAGCCTTCCGTGGTTGCCGTTAAGGCGGGAACGAATCTGGTCCTGGCAGTGGGCGATGACGCCAAACGGATGCTGGGAAGGACACCGGGAAACATCGTGGCGGTTCGCCCTCTGCGGGATGGCGTCATCGCCGACTACGAGGTGACAGAGGCGATGCTTCGCCATTTCATCCGGAAAGTTCACAACCGGCGCAACTGGATCCGCCCCCGCATCGTCATCGCGGTCCCGTCGGGAATCACCGAAGTGGAGAAAAGGGCGGTCAATGAATCCGTCGCGGCCGCCGGCGCCCGGGAGGTGCATCTTATCGAGGAGCCCATGGCTGCGGCGATCGGGGTCGGACTGCCCGTACAGGAGGCCGCCGCCAACATGATCGTCGATATCGGCGGCGGGACGACCGAGGTGGCAATCATCTCGCTATACGGGCTCGTCTACAGCCGGAGTGTCCGGGTCGCGGGCGATGAACTGGATGAGGCCATCATTCATTACATGAAGCGCGCCTACAATCTGATGATTGGCGAACGGACCGCCGAGGAGATCAAGATCCGCATGGGCTCGGCCTACCCCCAGCCGAAGGAAACTTCGGTCGAGGTCAAAGGCAGGGACCTCATTGCCGGTCTGCCCAAAACCATCAAGGTGACTTCCAACGAAATTCGCGAAGCGCTGATGGACCCGCTCCGGGTCATTATTGAGTCTATCCGGGTGACCCTGGAACGCTGCCCCCCCGAATTGTCCGCCGACCTGGTTGACCGGGGAATCGTCCTTGCCGGCGGAGGAGCCCTTCTCAAAGGCCTGGATCAGTTGATCTCCGAGGAAACTGGTCTGCCCGTGCACGTGGCGGACGATCCTCTCAGCGCCGTGGCGGAGGGTACTGGCAAACTCCTCGAGGAGCTCGACTTCCTCAAGAAGGTATCGCAGCCCGGTCGTCATTGAGTTTCGTGAACGGGCACTTTGATCCCTCTTTGTGGAAATCGAAATGAGTCGATTGAACATCATCTTTCTGATCACCTTTGTGGGTCTCCTCATCTGGATCACTCTTTTCCAGCCCGAGGCGATTGGCAAAATCCAGCGCGGGGCGATGGTCGCGCTGCGCCCTTTCATGAAAGCGTCGAATCAACTCGACGGAGCGGTCGCCACTCTCGGAAGCGAGACCTTGAGCCCGGCCGAAGTCAGGGAAAAGCTCGCCGCTGTTGAGCAGGAACGTGACCGGCTCAAGCTTGAAGTCATTCAGCTGGACGAGATCCTGACGGAGAACAATCAGCTGCGCAACGCTCTTCAATATCTGGAAAAATCCCCTCTTTCCCTCGTCGCCGCGAGGGTGATCAGCCGCAAACCGACCAATTGGTACAACACGCTTGTGATCGACAAAGGGGAACTCGACGGAATCAAGGTCGACAGCCCCGTCATTGTCCCGCTGGGTGAAGAAGCCGGTCTTGTCGGCAAGGTTTCCGAAGTCATCGCGCCCCACTCCGCGGTGGTCCTTCTCCTCACCGACGAGATGTGCCAGGTTTCGGCCAAACTCGAAAACTCTCAGGAACAGGGGATCTTAAGCGGTCAGCGCGGAGCCCTCCGCAAGCTCCCGAGTCTGCGGCTGCGGTATCTTTCCAAAGAAGCCGAGGCGACTCCCGGAGCCAAAGTCTTCAGCTCGGGCACGGGTGAGCTTTTCCCGGCGAATCTGCTTCTCGGAGAGGTGAACAGCGTGAAAATCGGGATCATCGATGCGGAAGCCAATGTGAAGCCCTCCGTCAACTTCGATGATCTCGTTGATGTCTTTATCATTCTTCCGAGCGAATCCGCCCAGGCCGCACCCGAATCGATTCCCGTTAAACCGGTGACACCCCCATGAAGTTCTTCGGTCTCGTCGTCCTTCTTCTGATTCTCTCGTTTATCCTGCAGGAGTTTATTCCTGTATTCGACTGGGCTTTCGGATCCCGGTTGCTGCTTGTGCACGCCGTTTTTCTCGCCGCATCAATCGCAGTGCCCTTTCCCACCATGCTGACGATGGCGATGGCGACCGGGTTAGCCTGGGATGCCCGTTATCATATTCCGATTTATCCTGCGGAGGCAGCAATGGGAACCTTCGTCCAGTCAGAGATTCCCTTTGGCTTCACGATCTTTATTTTTGGAATCATGGGTGCCCTGATCCAGGGGGTACGCCCGCTTTTCAAGAGAGGGCGCTGGGAACTTCCTGTCTTCATGATCGGGCTCTGCACGGGACTCGGGCTCCTCCTTGAATACCTCATCATCAGTTTTCACCGCGGCGGATTGGAGACTTCACCGGAGCTCTGGTGGAAAATGCTCATGACCGCCATGTTTTCTTCTCTTGTTTCGCCTTTTTTACTGTTATTGTTAAGTCGCGCAGCAGACCGCATGCGGTATCGAATCCGGATGGAGGGTCTGAAGCGACGCCACACCTATGATGGTGACGCACTTTAGAGTCCGGTTGTATTTGATCGCCATCCTCGTGATGGCGGGCTTCAGCCTGCTCATTTACCGTCTCTATCAGATCCAGGTAGTCAGCCACGACTACTACGCCGCGCGCGTCCCGGGGAGCAAATTTGAGTCAGTCCGCATCCCCGGCATCCGCGGCGAGATCAAGGATCGAAACGGTATCACCCTGGTGGACAGCACGCCGAACTACGAACTGCAGCTTGATCTCAGGGAGATCACCGCGGCTTATCTGAAAACTCACAGCAAGCTCCCCGAACCCTACACCTGGGAGCGCTTCGACAGCTACGGGCAGAAGGAGATCAAAACCGAGGTGGATATTGTCGCCATCGTCGAAGCAACCGTTTTCCCCGGGCTGCAGGACCTCGGGTTGCTCGCCGACTACAGCTCCAGCTCAATGCGGGTGCACTATCGCTCGACGCGCGGCATCGTCCCCTTCACCTATCGTCGCGACCTGAGTTTCAAGGAGTTTGCCCGCTTTGCGGAGAATAACATCGGCATTCCCGGAGTGACGGTGACAAGAACAGGGCAGCGACGCTACCTTTACGATTCTCTGGCCTGTCATGTCCTTGGTTACATGAATCTGGCCGATATTGACCAGGTTCCCGCGGAGAAGAAGCGCGACTTCAATTACTACGTGGGTGACGATTACGGGGTGATGGGGGTCGAAAAAACGATGGATCACTACCTCCAGGGCAAGCCCGGCAAGCTGATCATCGAAAAGGACGAAAAGGGGAAATTTGTCGGTGAAGTCAGCCGGACCGAGCCGGAACCGGGTTCCGATGTTTACCTGACGATTGATGCCCGCATCCAGATGATCACGGAGCAGAGCCTCCGCAAGGTGGGGCGCGGGGCTGCCGTCGTCATTGATCCCCGAAATGGCGACGTCCTTGCGATTGCCTCCGTCCCCTCGTTCAACCCGAACGTTTTCATCCCGGAGGTTAGAATCGACGACTGGAAGCGCTACACGGAGGACCCGACGAGCCCCATGTTCAGTCGCGCCATCAATCCCTACTCGCCGGGCTCCACGGGAAAAATCCCGGTCGCCCTCGCGGGTTGCCTTTCAGGGACCTGTGACCGCAGCTTTTCCTGCGGTGGTGGTGCCCAATACGGGAACAAGTTCATGAAATGCTGGTCCTCGGGCCACGGAACGCTGGACCTGAGTTCGGCCATCAAAGTCAGTTGTAACGGATTCTTTTACCGTTATGCCAACTCCACGGGCATCCGCAACATCCAGACCATGACCAATCTGCTCGGTTTGGGTCGCACCACCGGCATCGAAGTGACCGGTGAGAACCCGGGGAATATTCCCAACCCCGAGTGGCTGCGCATGCAGGGCCTCCTCTGGAGCGATGCCTTCACCGCCCTTGTCTCCATCGGACAGGGCGCAACTGAGGCGTCGCCGCTTCAGATGGCTTCCGTCACGGCGACGGTGGCAAACGGGGGGAAAGTCTTTCAGCCCCGCCTCATCAGGAAAGTGGCCGAAAAGGACGGAACGATCGTCAAGGAAGACACCCCGATATTTAAACATGATCTGATTCGCGAGGGGCTCAAACCCGAACATGTCGAACTGGTCAAACGCGGGATGTGGCGCGTCGTGAACGAGCCGGGAGGGACCGCCGGGCGGGCGCACTCCGATCTGACCGTGCTCTCCGGAAAAACGGGCACCGCCCAAACCGCCAACCCCAATCAACCCACCAACGCCTGGTTTATTTCTTTCGCGCCCTACGAAAACCCCGAACTTGCCGTCTGTGTCTTTGTTGAAAACGGGAATTCGGGCGGCGGAGCGGCCTCTCCCATTGCCAAAAACATTATCGATAGTGTCGTGACGATGAATCAGGGCCGGAATGTCGAGGTTACCGCCATTCCCGAGGCCATCGGAAGAACCGATCGGGTGATGAGCGTCGCGTTTGACGGGGCCGACCTCGCCGCTTTTGCGGTGGCGGATGAAAACGCCGAATCCGCGGTAGACGTTGCTGCATTTGTGCCCCAGTCTCTGCAGGAGCGCAATTTCCGCCCTCTCAGCGGCAATCTCGCCCAACCGACCATCATGCAATCGAGCGATTCACGGGGCCGGGTCGGCAACCTAAACGCAAATCCCGCTCCGAAATTTCGTCCTTTCCAGTGGCTCAAGAAGAAAAGGTAATCCACAATCCGCGATGTTCCTCCACTCCTCCAAAGCCGGGAATCCCACTCTGGTCTATATTGACCCTAAACACTTTAACCCTCTTTTTATCACCCCATGTTCAGCAGAATCCGCAAATTTTTCGGCCCCAAAAAACTCGGCGAGGGAAACAAAATCGTCGTCAACTGCGAACGACTTGAGACCCGCGTAGCCCTTCTCGAGAACGGCTCCCTTGAGGAGTACACCGTCGAACGGGCCAATGACGACAATATCGTCGGGTCCATCTTCAAAGGGATTGTCCGGAATATCGAACCGGGCCTGAATGCCATGTTTGTCGATATTGGCTTCGAAAAGAACGCCTTCCTCCACTTCTGGGACGCCATTCCCGAGGCCCTCGACGCCGAACTTGAGGAGATTCAGCGAAGCGGCAAAGGAAATGAGGGCGGTGGCAAGGGGAAGGCAAGCAAGAGCCGCATCCAGTCAAAGGACATTCCCGGACTCTATCCCGTCGGTTCCGAGGTCCTCGTTCAGGTCACGAAGGGCCCCATCGGGACCAAGGGCCCCAGAATCACGACAAACATTTCGCTCCCGGGCCGGTATATGGTCCTGATGCCGAGAAATGACCAACTCGGCATTTCCCGGAAGATCGAAGATCCCAAGGAACGCGCCCGTCTCCGGAAGATCATGGGCGAAAAGCTCACCATCCCCGAGAAGATGGGGGTGATTCTCCGCACGGTTTCGGCAGGGCAGAAAGTCCGTTATTTCGTCCGGGATCTTGCGATTCTCATCGACCAATGGCGTGAGATCGAGGAAAAGGCCTCCACCGAAAAGGCGCCCACCTGCGTCTTCCGCGAGCCCGATCTGATTGAACGGACCGTTCGGGACTTTCTCACCGATGAAATCGACGAAGTCCTCGTCGATGATGCCGCCGCGGCAGAGCGGATGAAGGATCTCATCGGAGTCATTTCGCGCCGGTCGCGGAAACGCATTCAGTATATGCAGACGTCCACGCCGATTTTCGAGAAACTCGGCATCCAGAGGCAAATAGACGACGCCTTCTACCGCCAGGTCTGGCTGCCCAGCGGCGGTTACCTGGTCATTGATGAGACCGAGGCGCTCATCGCGATCGACGTGAATACCGGCCGGGCCAAGACCCAGGACAAGATGATTCTCCAGACCAATATCGAGGCAGCCGAAGAGGTGGCCCGACAGGTCCGTCTTCGGAATATCGGAGGTTTGCTCGTCATTGACTTTATCGACATGAAGTCACGCCGCGACCAGATGGCCGTCTACAAGGTCATGCGGGAACGGCTCCGCAACGACAAGGCCAAGACGCAGATCCTGCAGATCTCCCAGCTCGGGCTCATGGAGATGACCCGTCAGCGCCTGCACGAGAGCCTGAATATCACCGTCAACGAGCCCTGCCATTATTGTCAGGGGCGCGGGATGGTCAAGAGCGCCGAGTCCATGAGCGTTGAGCTCCAGCGCCGGATCAACACCATCCTCGGAAAAACCGAGAACGCGAGCAAGGAACTCATCGTCATCGTCAATCCGGATGTGATGGAGCGCCTCAGAACTCACGACGGAGAGCTTTTTGTTGAGTTGGAGCGCCGCCATAACGCCAGGCTTACCTTCCGGAGCGACGCCTCCTACTACCGTGAGCAGGTCGTCATCGCGGACGCGAAGACACAGAAGGAAATCAGGGATTAGTCCGGGGCGGGATAAGTGGAATCCCAAGCCGGATTTGCTTGCCTGAAATCACGCCGGGAGGAATACTTCTGACTGGAGTGGGGCGTTTAAACGTCTCACTCGAGCCGGTCGCATTTTTTGTTGGAGTTGCCGGTTTGCGCTAAATCAGTTCCCGCTTTGTCCCGACTACCATGAAAAGGCTTTCGACTCCCCGGATCGTGCTGATTGGACTTCTTCTTTTTCCAATGGGCGCTGACGCTCAGCTGCGACGTCCCGGCGTCGTGATGGTCGACCGCGAGGACCGGTCCAAAAGCAAACTCGTCAAAGAGGAGGGTGCCGTCTATCTTGAGGGAATGGTCGAAAAGGAGCTCGTCGTCGGGGTCTCCCAGGGGGCCGCGGTCTACTCGAGTTTGAAAGGTGATCGATGGATGGGGAATCTTATCCCCGCCCAGACCGCCGTCCTCCTGGCGGTCAGCGACAAGGCCTACCGGGTGCGCGCGAAAGCAAAGCAGGGACAAATCTCCGGATGGGTCAGCAAATCCGCCATCACCGGGATCCCGGAAGGCTTTGAAGCCCGCCTGAGGGAATACTACGAACGCTACGTCATTGTTTCAGAACTAATTGAAAATCATCAAGTTGCACTTGGAATGACCGTGGCCGAGGTGATCGCCGCAATCGGACCTCCGGACAAACGCAACTCCACCGTTAATGCCGAGGGGCGCTCGGATTCGCTTGAGTATATTTCCTACGAGCGGGTTCCCCAAACCGTCATGACCTTTAATTCCTTCGGTCAGCAGGTCCCCATGACCCAATATATCGAGGTGGAGTCCGGCAGGGTGCAGATCGGATTTCAGAATGACATGGTGAATTCGATCTCCGAGTCAGAAGGCCTGAACTTTGCCAATTCCCGGGCCAGTATCACGGTGCCGCCTCCGATTTTCCTTTTCTGAGGGGTCGGAACTGCGCGGTTCCTTCAGTGATTCCAAGTTTTCCCGACTTCTCGGGTCCTGACGTGAATATAGTTCGTAACGTCTTTGACAAGTCGCCGGGGCGGAGTCTCATTGATTTCCGGCATTGGCCGACACAAGCAAACGAACACACAACACCCAAACTCTCTCATCATGGCCCACGAACTACCCGCCCTCCCCTACGCTCTCGACGCTCTTGAGCCCCATATCGACACCAAAACGATGGAGATCCACCATGGGAAACACCACGCCGCCTACATTGCCAACCTCAACAAGGCACTCGAAGGCAACTCGGAACTCGAAGGAAAATCCATCGAAGCTCTTATTTCCGATCTCGGAGCGGTTCCCGAGAACATCCGCGGTGCCGTTCGCAACAACGGGGGCGGACACGCCAACCACTCGCTTTTCTGGACGGTAATCGGTCCAAACGCAGGGGGAACTCCCTCCGGAGACCTCGCTGCCGCTATCGACAAGGCCTTCGGATCCTTTGATGCCTTCAAAGACGCCTTCAAAAACGCGGCTCTGACCCGCTTCGGTTCAGGCTGGGCCTGGCTCGTCGCCAAGGCAGACGGCAGCGTGGCAATCACCAGCACTCCGAATCAGGACAGCCCGATCATGGGCGAGGCAGCCGGATGCGACGGCAGCACCCCAATCCTCGGTCTCGACGTCTGGGAGCATGCCTATTATCTCAATTACCAGAACCGCCGTCCTGATTACGTCGATTCTTTCTGGAACATCGTGAACTGGAGCGCCGTGGCTGAGCGATTCGCCGCCGCGAAATAACCGCCTCCCTCACGGGTCCCTCCGCGGGGACCCGATGAGTTTCCGACTCATCACAACCCTGTCTTTCGACGGCAGGAAAGGCCCTTCCGCGCCCTGATGAAAGTGATTTTCATGCCTTAATAATCCGAGGTTCTGAAATATTTTCTGGCACTTCCGTTCTTCAATTGCTTCTCCTATAAGGGATGGCGCAAAAAACGCTTAATTCACACAAATTAATCTTGAAGAACCACTACATATTGTGCATCATATCGACCGGCCAACAAGATATGGTGCTTTTACCAGATTCATGAGGGCCATGTGAAATGCTTGTTTTCACGGTATTTAGAAGGAAAAATGATGAATTTCGCCCCTCCAAGATCTGGAAAATAGGATATTCACGAAACTTAGAGATCTGCTCAGTACCCGATTCCCCACCCCAATCCCTACCGCCAAAGAATCATATCATGGAAAAGACGTTCACTATCGGAGACCGCACCTTTGTTCTGGATCAGGATAAAGCGGAGGAGGCCTACGCCGCCAAGCGCATCATCAACGGGCGCAAGACCGAAGCATTCAATCTTCTTCCTCTGAAGTACCAGTGGGCCTACGAACTTTACCGGACGATGAAGGCCAACCACTGGGAGCCGGAGGATATCCAGATGCAGAAGGATATCGAGCAGTGGCAGGGTGACGAATTGAGCGACAGCGAGCGTTGGATCATCCGCATGGGAATCGGGTATTTCTCGGCAGCCGAGGGAATCGTGGGTGACAACATCCTCCACGTCGTCCGCGAACTCGTGACCGCTCCTGAGTTGAAGCTCGTCCTGGGGCGCCACGCGCATGAGGAGAACATCCATGCCGACAGCCTCCTCTACATGATCAGCAGCCTCGGGATCAATCCTCACGAGTGTGAAGCCATGTTTGAGCAGATCCCCACGATCAAGCGCAAGAACGAGTTCGTGACCCGGACTTCCCACGATCTCCGTCGTGACATCGACCTCACCGATCCGGCCAACAAAAAAGCGCTCGCCCGGAATATCTTTGTCTTCGGCCAATGTATGGAAGGGACCCAGTTCTACGGCCTTTTTGGAATGATTCTCAGCCTCAAGCGGCAGAACAAGTTTCCCGGCATCGGACAGATGTTCCAGTACACCCTGCGCGATGAATCGAATCACATCGAAGTCTTCCGCAATCTCTTCATGGATCTGGTCAGCGAAAACATGGAGATCTGGACGCCTGAGTTCAAGCAGGACCTCGTCGATACGATGAAAGAAGCGGTGGCGCTGGAGAAGGAGTTCATCAATGACTGCCTCCCCATCAGTGCGGTGGGTCTCAACTCCGCTGAGTTCTGCCAGTATATCGACTTCATCGCTGACCGTCGTCTCGAAGGAGTCGGCCTGAATCCCCTGAATCCCGGCATCAGGAATCCGTTCCCCTGGCTTGCCGAGACCATGGACATCAAGAAAGAGTCCAACTTTTTCGAACAGAAAGTCACCGAGTATCAGAAAGCTTCCGCTCTCGCCTCGGTGCACGACGACGATTTGTGATTCTTCACTCGACAGGGTCGGGTCCATGACCTGCCCCTGTCGAATCGGATCAGCCTGCCTTTAGTTTCCCGTTATTCCCAGTTCCCCGACCCGACCCGCACCCTTCCAACCGCATGATTACCCGCCGCCTCATCGAACAAGACCTTGAACTTCAGCGTTGCGCTGCCACTCCCCAGGAAATGAAGCCCCGCTTCAACTGGAGTGATATGGCGACCAGCAATCAGCCCCCCGCCCCCCGCATCATGGTGCAGGTCGGCGACGAGCAGACCGATTTCAGCATTGCCAAGATCGCCGAGACCGTAGGCAAAGCGGTCACCGACCTCGCCCTCTCCCGGAAGCAGGATGACATTTTCAACGACAGCAACCGTCAGCTCGTTGCCAATATCGTCAGGTCAGTCACCGAGGTCCTCTCGATCAAAGTGAACAGCGAGGAAACCGATGGAACCGTACTGCTTTCCGCCTCGGAACTCACCTCGATCATCGAGATGGCGCTCGTGCGGCAGAACGCTCATGACGTCGCGAAGAGCCTCCTCATCCGCCGGAAGGCCGCCAATGCCCGTCGCGACACTCCTGCTCCGGGCAATGAAAAACCACTCTGCCGCGTCATTCGCCGCAACGGTGAAGTCGTCGCCTGGGACCCTAACAAAATCGAAATCGCAGTCCGGAGCGCCTTCCTCTCTCTCGGGATGGACTCGAGCCCGGCACGGGAAATTTCCACCGCCCTGACCGAGCGCATCGCCCGCAGCGGTCAGGAGTTCATGCGCATTGAGGACCTCCAGGACCGCGTTCAGGAGGAACTGATGCGCCAGGGTCACTACAAGGTGGCCGAGTCCTACATTCTCTACCGCGCCCACCGGGCCCAACTCCGCATTCAGGAGGAAGAGGAAATCGTGAAGGACTACGAGTCCACTCAGGAGTCCATGATCGTCGTCAAACGGGCCGACGGCAGCAGCGAACTCTGGGACGGGATCGACCTTCGCCGGCGGGTTGAGTTCGCCCTTACCGGACTGAATTTGTGCCTTTCCCAGGATGAAATCGAGCACGAGCTCAGACGTGCCTTCTTCCACGAAATGTCCGAGTCGGATCTGCGCAATACGATCATTCTCAACGCAAAGAGCTTGATCGAGAAAGACGGGGACTTCGCCCGTTTTGCAGCCCGGATTCTTCTCACCTATGTTTACGAAGAAGTCCTCGACTGGAGCATCACCCGCGATGGAGTCTCCCAGCTCGCCGCTTTCCACCGCCGTGCCTTCCGGGCCAACCTCGTTCGTGGTGTCGAGATCGAGCGTATCTCCCCCCGCCTCCTCGACTACAATCTCGACCGCCTCGCCGACGCGATCAATCCGACCTCGGATCTCGACTTTGATTACCTCGGTATTCAGACGCTCTATGATCGTTACCTCATCATCGACAAGACCGGTGACTCCCATAAACGCATCGAAGCTCCACAGCTTTTCTGGATGCGTGTGGCGATGGGGCTCATGATCGGAGAGAAGGAGGACGCCGAGGCCAAAATCATCGATCTCTATCGACTCTATGCGAGCCGCCGCTTCTGTTCGTCGACTCCTACTCTCTTTAACGCCGGCACCCTGCACAGCCAGCTCTCCTCCTGCTACCTCTACAAGGTCGACGACAGCATCGAGTCCATCATGCAGCGCGGTATCGCGGAGAACGCCTACCTTTCCAAGTGGGCAGGCGGCCTCGGCGGTTCATGGACCTCGGTTCGCGGAACCGGTGGTTACATCAAGGGAACCAACGGCGAAAGCCAGGGTGTCATCCCCTTCCTCAAACTGCACAACGATCAGCTCGTCGCGGTGAACCAGGGCGGAAAGCGCCGCGGTTCCGGTTGTGCCTATCTTGAGTCCTGGCACAACGATATTACCGACTTCCTCGAACTGCGTAAAAACACGGGCGACGAACGTCGCCGGGCGCATGACATGAATACGGCGAACTGGATTCCCGATCTGTTCATGCAGCGCATGGAGGCCCGCACCAACTGGACTCTCTTCCGTTCGAACGAAGTGCCCGATCTCCACGATCTCTACGGCCGCGCTTTCACCGAGCGTTACCTGGCCTACGAAGCCGATGCCAAAGCTGGAAAAATCTTCGGACGCGAGGTCCCCGCGATTGATCTCTGGAAGCAGATGCTCAAGATGATCTTTGAAACGGGTCATCCGTGGATCACCTTCAAGGACCCCTGTAACGTCCGCAGTCCCCAGGATCACGTCGGAGTCATTCACAGCTCGAACCTCTGCACCGAGATCACACTCAATACCTCCGCTGATGAAACCGCGGTCTGTAACCTCGGTTCAATCGTGCTCGACACCCACATCAAGGACGACGGATCTCTCGATCTCGTGAAACTTCGCGAAACCGTCCGGGTGGCGGTGAGAGCACTTGATAACGTGATCGACATCAACTTCTACCCGACCGAAGCGGCGAAGAATGCGAACAGTCGTCACCGTCCCGTGGGACTTGGTGTCATGGGCGTTCAGAATGCCCTCTTCCTCCGCAACACCTCCTTTGCGAGTCAGGCGGCGGTTGAGTTTAATGATGAGTTCATGGAGGCGATCGCCTACTTCGCCTACGAGGCTTCCAGCGATCTCGCCGCCGAGCGGGGATGTTACTCTTCGTTCGAAGGTTCAAAATGGCATCGCGGGATTCTTCCTCCCGACACCATCGACATGCTTGAAGAGGAGCGCGGCGAGTCAATCGACGTGCCTCGTGGCGGACGCATGAACTGGGACGTGCTGCGCGAGAAAATTCAGCGTCAGGGAATGCGTAACAGCAACGTGCTTGCAATCGCCCCGACCGCGACGATCTCGAACATCATGGGCAGCACTCCCTGTATCGAGCCGACCTTCAAGAACCTCTTTGTGAAAGGCAACCTCTCCGGTGACTTCATCGTGCTCAACACCTATCTTGTCCGCGATCTCAAGGCCCTCGGTCTCTGGGGTGAAGACATGGTTGAGCGGCTCAAGTATTATGACGGTGAACTCGCCGACATTGAGGATATCCCGGCCGACTTGAAACTGAAGTACGCCACCGCGTTCTCGATCGATTACGAGTGGTTCATCGAGGCCGCCGCCCGTCGTCAGAAGTGGATCGATCAGTCCCAGTCAGTGAACCTCTTCCTCGCCACGCCGGATCTGAAGACACTCTCCCACATGTATCGTGCCGCCTGGCATAAGGGGCTCAAGACGACCTACTACCTACGCACCCAGCAGGCCTCCAATATTGAGAAGGCCACCACCAAGGTGAACAAGGAAGTCCGGATTTATACTGCCGAGAATCCCCGCGAGTTTTCGGAAGCGGAGAAGCAGCAGTGCTCGCTGGATGCGCTCCTGAACGGCGGTGAGTGTGAGGCCTGCCAATAAGGTCAAGCCACTATCAGACCTTCATTCGTCTCTGAAAAAGGCGGTCCCCCGGGGCCGCCTTTTTTCTTTCCCCGGCCCTCCCACTCCACGTTGCATTCCTGATCAAGCGAATCTAGCATCGGCGATATGGAACTCTTCCTCGCGTCGGTTGTTCTCGGAATCGTCCCCATGGTCGTGTATGCGCTGATCATCTGGAGACTCGACCGCTGGGAGAAGGAACCCTTTCCGCTGATGCTCGCCGCCTTTTTCTGGGGCGCGGTTCCTTCGGTCATTTTTGCCCTCATTGCCCAGGTCATCCTGGGAATCTCTCCCGGAAACGGAGGAGAGGTATCCCTGACAGGCGAACTCTACGAAGCCAGCATTGTCGCCCCGTTAACGGAGGAGTTCATCAAGGGACTGGGAGTCCTCCTGATCTTCATTCTCTTCCGGCGCGAGATCGATTCCGTCCTCGACGGCCTGATCTATGGCAGCATGGTAGGATTCGGATTCTCCGCGGTTGAGAATATTCTCTATTTCTCGGGACAGCCTGATTTCGGTAGCCTGATTTTTCTTTTCTTCCTCAGGGCTTTCATCTTCGGGATGCTCCACGCCCTTTTCACCGGACTTTCCGGAGTCGGCTTTGCTCTCGGAAAATTCTCATCTAACCCTCTCATGAAATTCCTTTGGCCCGCCCTTGGAATTGGAACGGCCATGGCCACCCACGCCCTCCACAATTATTTCGCGACGCTGGGGGGAGAACACCTGCTCTACGCGGTGGGTGGAATCGGTTTGGGCCTGATCTGGTTTGTTGTCACCCTTCTGGTCTGCCTCTCCCATGAGAACCGCTGGATCCGGATTCATTTGTCGGAGGAGGTGGAACGCGGAGTCCTCTACGCGGAGCAGGCGGTGCACGCCGCCGGATTCTGGACCCGGAGCAGTCTCAATGCCTTCTCCCAGGGCTTCGGAGTTTTTCACCAGCGCAAAAGACTGCTCCACGAAGCCACTGAACTCGCCTATCAAAAACAGAAGCTCTCCCGATTCGGTTCGAACCCCGAAAGGGAGGATCTCGTCGTCCAGCTCAGAGAAAAGGTGCGTGCCCTAAGCCGCCTCGACCCGCTGGTGATCTCCGGGGTCATCCAACCCGGCAAACGCCTCCCGCCCCCGCTGCCTCCAACAAGGAGAATGCCTCCACCCTTGCCGGTGGGATGATCAGGCAAGAGGCATGAGTTTGAAAAATCTGTAATGACTGCGCCCTAGCTCCTAGCTCCTAGCTCCTAGCTCCTAGATAATCACGCAAAGGCTTCGTACTGACGGATGTAGTTTTGCCACTGCATCGGTCGCATCGCATAGACCCCCTGGGCATGACGCCCCACCCCGGGATCAAAAATTTCCCAGCCGAATTCTGAACTGCGACGTCCGTAATCAAAGCGGTAAATCCACTCGCCGAATTCGTCTTTGCGCCAGAGCTCCGGATCATTTCCGGCAACCATCTCCGCGAACTCCCAGACGCTCTGGATCAATTCTCTCTCGTAGCCACCGTGACCGAACGAAAAGGTTTCTCTCTGCCCCCAATCGCCTGAATCGCTTAATTCGGACTGATCGGGAACACTCTCCGGTGAAAGAGAAAGGTCATGGGAATCCTCCCGGTTGAAAGCAAGCCGCTCACCGGAACCGGTGGATCCCAGCCCGTAATCGCCATCAGACTCGCTTTGATCGTAAAACATGGAGTAATCTTTTGAACACTAAAAGTTTACACTCCCCTTCCGGAATTCCAAGCGAATTTTGAGGGGCACTCGATTTTCGACCGCAACCAATAATCTGAAGCTTTGTAACCGGACTCGAAAGATCTCGGTCTTATCAGGCATGCTTACCGGATTCAGTTGTCATTTCCCCCTCCTGCTCCTCCTCACCCTCCCCGTGGCGCCACTCCGGAGTGAGGAAGCCGCGCTTCCGACACCGCTCCGGTTTGAACCGGTCGACCCGGACCGGGATCGCACCGTCCCGGTCAAGGTCTATCTGCCCGCTGCCAAAACCCCGCAACCCGTCGTCCTTTTTTCCCACGGCCTCGGAGGTTCCCGGGAAAACAGCGCCTATCTCGGAGAGTTCTGGGCGAAACGGGGATACGTCGCTGTCTTTGTCCAACACGCGGGTAGTGACGAAGCCGTCTGGAAATCATCGGAACGAGGTGGACGTTTGGAAGCGCTCAAGGGTGCCATCTCCGTCACGAATGCGGTGGCCCGCTATGCCGACATTCCCTTCGTGATCGACCGGCTCGAAGAGTGGAATGCCGCCGGTGACCATGCCCTAAAGGGCAAACTCGATCTCACTCACATCGGCCTTTGCGGCCACAGCTTCGGTGCAGTGACGACCCAGGCACTGATGGGCCAGCGTTTTGTGGTGAACCGCAGCTTCCATGATCCCCGCATCGATGCCTTTTTTGCGATGAGTCCATCGGCATCAAAAGGAATCACCTCGGACAAGGCATTCGGACACATCACCGCCCCCGTGCTTTGCATGACGGGAACTGAGGATACCAGTCCGGTGACTCCCGAAACGACCGCCGAGTCGCGTCTTGAAGTTTACTCCGCACTTCCCGCCGGAAATAAATATCAACTCGTCTTCGAGGGAGCGGGGCATTTTGCTTTCTCCGACACCGGCCGATTCGACGAGCAGCGGAAGGCACACCATCATCCGGCGATTCAGGAGATTTCGACCCGCTTCTGGGACGCCTATCTCAAAAACGACGCGACGGCAAAAGCGTGGCTGCAGTCGGAAAAACCGCGATCAGACTGCAAGCTTCTTGAGAAGGATCTCTGGGAATGGAAGTAAAGCGCCGCCAGGCAGACTCACGCAATCGGGGGCATTGTCGTTCCTTCGAATTCGCGTGAGATTCATCTCCTGCATGAGACTCGCTTTTTTCCTGGCTGCTCTTTGGATTCCCATCCTGCACTCCGCTGACTGGCCCAACTGGCGGGGCCCGAACTACGATGGCCTTTCGGCCGAGATCATTCCGGCGGAACTTCCGGATGATTTACCCATCCTCTGGAAAGCGCAGGTCGGTACGGGTTTCAGCACCGTCTCGGTCGCAGGGGAAAAAGTCCTCACGATGGGTAACCGTATCCTCTCCGGGGTGGAAACCGACACGGTCTGGTGCCTCTCCGCCTCGACCGGTGAGGTGATCTGGGAACATTCCTACCCCTGCGCTCTTGATCCACTCTATTACGAAGGAGGACCGGGTGCCACGCCGACCATCCACGACGGGGCGGTCTACACGCTCAGCAAAAAGGGTCATGTCTTTTGTCTCGATCTCAATAGCGGAAAAACCATCTGGAGCCGGGACCTCGTGAAGGACCACCAGGTTCAGTTACCCGAGTGGAGCTTCGCCGGCTCACCTTTTATCGACGGCGATCGCGTTCTCCTCAATGTCGGACGCGGCGGAATCGCCCTGAACAAAAAGACGGGGAATACGCTCTGGCTTTCCTCGCCCGAAACTTCGGGCTACGCCACCGTCGTCCCCTATGAAGCCGGGGGACCGCAGGCCAACCGGCTCCTCTTTTCCGCGAAGGGACTCATCGCCTTCGATCCGACCACGGGAAAAGCAGCCTCGGAATTGCCCTGGAGATCGAGCCGCGACGTCAACGCCGCCGACCCCATCGTGATGGGAAAACGCATCCTCGTTTCCTCCGCCTCGGGTTCCGTGTTGATCGAGCCTCGTCCCGGGGGAGGTGAACCGAATATGATCTGGGAGCAGAAGGACATGAAGTGGTATTTCAATCCCGGCGTCCACCTGGGCGACCACATCTATTCCATCCACGGCACCACCCATCGTCCCACCGAACTAATGTGCCTTGAAGCTTCCACCGGAAAAATCGTCTGGACCGAACCCGGCTTCGGCAGCGGCGGGCTGATGGCGGCGGGAAACACCGTGATCGTTTTTGACAATGGCCTCCTCACTCTCTTTGACGCGAACCCCGATGGATACCGCCTGCGCCATCAGCAGAAAATCCTCGAGGGCAAATGCTGGACCTCACCCGTCATCTCGAACGGAAGGATCTATTGCCGGAACGCGGTCGGTGATCTCGCCACTGTGGAAATCCCAACTCAATAGTCCGCCCCTCTGAGACTCTGCACGACACTGGCGAGCCACTTCTCCATTCCCACCCTCAGATCCGCCACGATCTCGGGAAACTCTTCGGAGAGGTCACGTTGCTCCTGGGGATCATTCGTGAGATTAAAGAGCGTCCATTTCACCTTTTGTCCATCAGCGGCGGAGAAGCGGTGCAGTTTCCAGTCGCCCGAGATCCAGGCGGAATGGCCTTTGAAGACATCGTCGGGAAACTTCTCTTTGGGGATCTTCTCGACCCGGCGCGTGACCCGTTCGACCTTGTTTTCGCTCCAGTCTTCATCCGTCGGAAGCACCTTTGAGACTACCCCGGCTGGATTCGTGAAATGACCTGGAATCCCCGCGTTCCAGAAACCCAGGGGAACGGGTCGCACATCCATTTCACCGCGAATCAGCGGCACGAGACTGATTCCGTCGAGAACTGCCGGCCCCGAATTCCCGGCACCCACCACATCCAGAATGGTCGGGAAAATGTCCGTAGTGCTGCATCGCACCGGAGAACTCATTGGATTCGGAATCCCCGCCGGCCACTCGATGAAGGCGGGCACCCGGAGTCCTCCCTCATACACCGTGTGTTTTCCGCCACGGGCATCTCCGGCGTCACCGACCGGCATCGCACCGTTGTCGCTGTTGAACCACAGCAGGGTATTTTCACGAATTCCGAGAGCGTCCAGTTCACTGCGGAGGAGCCCAAAGGCCCGATCCACCCCGGTGATTTCTCCATAATATTCCCGCAACTTCCTCGGCTGATCCGCATAGAGAGCCGCATCCTCCGGGGCGGCATGATGAGGAAAATGCGGGGATCCAAACCAGATCACGGCAAAAATCGGTGCCTCTTGCGTCGCCTTCTCCCGAATCCACTGAATCGCAGTCGAAACCGTCGCGATACTGCCCTCCCCTTTCAGTTGAACCACTCTCCCCTGATCACTCATCTCGGGATTCAGGTCGAAATAATTTGAGGCGCTCACCCAACGATCAAATCCACAGGCACCCGGACTCACCGGACTGTCGGCCCTGATCGCCCCGAGATGCCATTTCCCGAAATGGCCGGTCGTGTAGCCCTGATGCTTCAGCACCTCCGCGAGAGTGATTTCCTGGGGCCGGATTGGAATGCCCCAACTGAACACGCCCATACGGTTCGGATGACGACCCGTCAGAACACTTGCCCGGGTCGGGGAGCAGGACGGAGCCGCCGCGTAAAATCGATCAAGGCGCAAACCCGAGGCCGCCGCCGCGTCCAGATTGGGTGTCTTCAGAGCGGAGTGTCCGTTGTATCCAATATCACCCCAGCCCTGATCGTCGGTCATCACGAGGATGATATTCGGACGCTTTCCTGCTGGAGCCGCCGACGGCTTCCCTTTGGATTCCACCGCCCCTGTCACGGAGACGGAAAAGAGAAATCCGCAGAGAATAAAAATGAAGCGCCTGAAAGCCATGCCGAATGATTCACCCCTCTAAACGATCGGGAACCGTGTAGAATTTCCCTTAAATCCCTCGAATCAAGGAAAAGATACACTCAGGGTGCCCCGACTGCCACCTCAACCATCGGAATCAAAGCTCAATCGTCGCGCCCCCAAGCAGTTCCGCATGTCGCGGATGGCAGGTGAGAAGAATGACCTGTTTGTCTTTTGCAAAATGCTTCAGTAGGGACGCCGCGGCCTCCTGACGTTCCGGGTCGAGATCGACAAAAGGATCATCGAGAATCAGGAATCCGTCCCTGCCTTCAAGAAACCACCGAGCCATCGAGAGGCGCACCGCAAGCCCGAGACAGGCACGGGTCCCGGCGGAGAGGGCGGTAAAGGGGACACTTAAGGAATCGGCACTCGAGGCGGTGCCCTCCGCCAGATCGATCTCGCGATATCGATCACGGGTCAGCGGAGTGACCACTTCGGAAAGATGCTTCAACCAGGGAGTGAGCGTCCCCTGGTCCATCTCGCGGCGCAGCGTCTCGAACTCGCGCTGGATCCGCTCAATCGCGGCGCCCTCACGCAGCGCCCGTTCAAACGCCGCGGAGCACTGGGTCTCCAACTCAAGCGCTTCGGCAGGCTCCAGTTCCGGGGCTCTCGCTTCGAGAGTGGCCTTCTCGACGAGCATCTGATTCGTCGCCGATTTACGCTGGTCGAGGACTTCTTTCTTTCTCCGGAAATCATCGAGAAAGGTCCGGGCATCAGCTACTCCGTCGGGCAGGGGTCGCAGCGCATCAATCTGCGCTTTGACCTGTTGATGGTCGCCACGCAGTTCCACGAGCAGATCGAGGAGTGCATCGGTGGACTGGTAGTCTTTGATCCAGCCATCGATGCGTTGACGCAGGACCGCCGCCTCGCGCGACGCGGCAGCGGATTCGGATTCGGCGCGAGCGTGCTCGGCGGCGAGATCACCGACGCTGCGGGCTGGAGCTTCCCCGCTTCCGCCGTCGGCCCCATTGACCTCGCGACGCAACTCTTCAAGGCTCCGGGAGGGCCCCAGAAGATCCTTGAGTTGCTTTTCAAGGGTGGCAAGGTCGCGGGATTTTTCCTGAAAAGCGGATCGCGTATCCCGGGCGCCGGCGAGATCCCCGACTCCGATTTTCGCCAGCAACGCCGCTGCCCCGGCCTCAATTTCCCGAAAACGTTTTTCCTCACCCGCGACGTCGATATCACCGGACGATACTTCCAGCTCCCAGTCGCCACCTGCCTGACGCACCAGCGCGCGCCCTCCGGCATTCAGCGTGAGATCCTCACCCTCCGCCAATGAATGGGAAAGCAACTCTCCGACACCGTCCCGTGTCTCAAGCTTTATCGCTTTGGAGGCACGGAAGACGACCTTCAGGGCAGCCGATTCGAGGCGCGCCCGGAGACGATCCCGTTCCTTCTCCAGCGTTTCAAGAGATTCGATCTCACCGGCCTCGACCGCCGGAGTCGCCTCTTTTTCCTGACGCGCCGCTTCGATTCGGGTCTGAAGCTTTTCCCCTTCCTCAAGGAGATTCCGCGATTTTCCGGCCGCCTCCCAAGCCTTGGCTTTGCCAAGTTCCAGAGCAAGCGCGGCGACCTTCGTGTTGAGTTGCGCGGCGAGGCCTTCCTTTTCAAGACGTTTGCTTTCGGCGACGGGCCACTCCTGCGAAACTTGCTTCAGACCGGTTCCTTTCGCCTCGATCTGGGCAAGCCGGCCCTCGAGCCCGGCACGCAGCTCCGTGTCGCGAGCCACTGCTTCATGAGATTCAACCCAGGTTCGCAGGGATTCGCTCTCGGCGGCAGCGGCACTGAGTCTGGCATTGAGTTCATCAAGACGGCGGTAGTAGGTCTCGGCCTCACTGAGAGCGAGACGGACGCGCTCGCGATCGTACCAGGAGGAGAGAATACTGCCGACTTCTTTGACCCAGGGCTTTTCAATCCCGCGATTTCCCTCAGGCCGGTTCAGTTCGCGATCCCAGTGGCTGAAGAGTTTGCTCCATCGCTCCCTGAGGGAATGATCAAGTTTCTCGAGCGAGACGCCGTCGGTTTCAAAAACGGCTCGCCGCATCACTTCGTTGAGATCGTCCGTGCTCCCCTTCTCGCCGAGTCGGTCAAGGCTGGCGGCCACCTCCCCCTGGGTTGCAAAGAGCACATGCTCCCAGGTTCCCTGCGTCAGTCCCCGCAGCGTGGCGAGAGCCTCCTCGACGGCAGCGGACTCGGAAAGAATCCCGCCTTCGGGAAGGTGGAGTTCCGAGGTGGAATTGCCACTCGCCCATCGTTTCGTGAGTTTCCAAAGGCGGTCGTTCGACTCAAGATCAACGGAGACACGAACCGTGTCCCCACCGCTGAGAGGCAGGTAGGGAAACACCTCTTCTTCAGCCTGACGCTTCGTGAGTTTTGTCGGAACAAAAAGCACCTGGCGCAACGCTCTTCTCAGGGTGGATTTTCCCGCCTCATTGGGGCCGAGCACCACATTGAGCCCCGGGGCAAAGCTCACTTCCCGATTCGCTGAACCGGCAAAGGGATGGAGATGGAGACGACGCAATCTCATGCCTTTGCCTCCTTCACCAGCTCCCAGGCGATTTGAAGCGCCTCGGCATCGTCCGCAGATCCCGCCACTCCTGAAAGCAGCCGGAACGGGAAGGATCCCTGGGTAAACTCACGTTCAATATCCGAGGATCGAATCTCACGGATCAGACCGGAGAGATCGTCTTCGAGATAGAGAAGATTCTGCCGGAGCGATGCGAGCACTTCACCGCGCGTCTCGTAAACTTCGCCGGGGAGGCGACCGGAAAGGCCAAGCTTCACGAGATCCGTGTCAGGAGAATATCCGGCGAACTCCGTTTTCAGAAGCTCCAGGTCCGACTCAGCGGTGAGCGTTTTGGTCACCGTTCGAAAACGATATCGCCCTGTCCTGACAGATTCACCACTCACTCGTCCCTGATCGCCGATCTCGACAAACCAAGCGTGCCCCGGGTGACGACAGTCAAAACCGTCAGGTTCGGGTGTCGCCGGATAGAGAACACGCTCCCCTTCAAAACGGTCGCGATCGGGATGACGCACATGGGTGTGACCGAGCAGCCACACATCCATGCCCGATGACTCGAGCTCCTTCCGGGTCATCGGAAAATAGTCGCCCCCGAAGTCGGGGGAAAGTCCTTCGAAACTCCCGTGCGCCACCCCGACGCGCCGCACCGCGTCCGGGAGGGAGAGATCGGCCAACGCGGCGGGCACCCAACCGACCGCATTCTCTTTTGAGTGCCGCGAACCGCAGACTCCCGGGAACAGCACCAGGGGAACCCCCTGATCCCGCAGGTCGCAGGGAGTCTCACGCCGCAACAAATGATGCCCCTCTCCCAGCGCATCCATAAAAGGCGGCCAGAGCGGATCATCCTCCTGCACGTAGTCGTGATTCCCCGGCAGCACCACCACGATGCCCTCGAAGCGGGTCAGGATCTCCGCCGTCTCGCGAACAAGGCCTTTCAGGACACGGGGCGTGTCAAAGAGATCACCCGCGATCACAAACACCCCGCACTCCCGGGCATTCGCCAAATCGACCATGCCACGAAGCGTCTCAAGTCGCTGATCCACAAGCCTCTTCTGCAAGGCAGGCGAATACCCGCCCCGGGTAAACTTGAGCCCGAGATGCAGGTCGGCAGTGTGGAAGAGGCGGATCATGGCGGAAGCGGTTCAGGGTAGCGGGCGGCGAGAGGGAAGCAAGCAGCAGTGACGTGAGGTCAGATTATCCCACGGGGTGGGACATTTGAGGACCGCCTCGGAAGCAAAACTTATACTATAATTTCCATAATTAATGAGTGCGCCTACCGATTTCTCCCGTAGAGTTATGTCATCAAATGGATTCCGTGCCTTCGATACTGAACCTCGCTTTCTGTTGTTTTCCGCTTCTGCTTTTATGCTTTTTGATGACACGGAAGCTCCGTGAAATTGAGGAGATGAAACGCCCGTTTGATTCGATGCGACGACCAGCCGGATTCAGCCTGCGACAGAGGGCGGATGGGTATTGGACCGAAGCCGTTTGCGCAATGTTTGCAGCGTTGCTGCTAGCCGTTGGGCCGATATTTCTCTTTCTGGTTAAGCGTCAGGAGTCACTCAGTTTTGTTTTTCTCTCGGGATGTTTGCTAGTCCCCGTCTCATTTTTGGTTTTTAGCCGAAAAATTAGACATTACCTCAATTACTCGATCGGAGCGCGCGGAGAAGAGGCCGTGGGTGCGGAACTAGCAAGCCTCCAGGGCGACAAAGTCCTTATCTTCCATGATATCCCCATTTGGAAAGGGAACCGTATTGTCGAAAACATTGACCACGTCATCCTCACACCTAATGGCCTGGTGGTGGTCGAAACGAAAACCAGACGCAAGAAGCGGATAAAGGGGCGTGAGAAGGCGATGATTCAATTCGACGGCAATCATCTCATTTTTCCGGATGGCTTCAGAACGAACGGGCCGCTTGAACAAGCCCGTCGAACTTCAACATGGCTTTCCATCAAAGCAAAAGAATGGACAGGGGGACAGACCATCGCCACACTCCCTGTGGTGACTTATCCGGGATGGTGGATTGAACGCAAGGGACGCAGTGATGTTAGGGTGCTCAATCATAAGGAATTCCCCAGCCTAATGAGTCCGCGTTCAGAGCCACTTTCCGAAATTGTTTGGATAACGCTGCGTAAACACTTGGAAGAGCTTTCTCGAATTGATCTGGAAATTCTTGGTCAAAGCTCAAACCCAAAGGCATCAGGCGCATCTCTGCAATACCGTGCGGGAGCGAGTGTAGCCATGCCCAGCATGAAAGATCAGCACGTAAATAGTCTCTAATCTTTTCCAATGACGGAAACATTACCTCCAGTCGAACCTCAGTGGGCAAAACTGGGGCTAAGGGCGAAGAACTTCCGTTCGCGAGTGAATTGGCTTGGCCAATCCCGAGGGCTTGGATCGGGGTGCGCCCTGCACTTCAAACTTTCAGCAAAACTTTTCAATCTTGCACGTCGAGATTTTTCCTTAATCGGGACAGCATTCCTAGAATCCATCATAGGCGTCGAGCGGGCTCTGCGA
Organism: Akkermansiaceae bacterium UBA2381; assembly: GCA_002344215.1. Taxonomy (GTDB): domain Bacteria; phylum Verrucomicrobiota; class Verrucomicrobiia; order Verrucomicrobiales; family DEV007; genus Arctic95D-9. The sequence goes on along the minus strand of DDSV01000013.1, from coordinate 8,254 downwards.
ATCTATCACAAGCTGGAATGGCGAGAATCTGACCCTACGAACACAAAGACCCCAGTTCGTTTTCAAGCTCTCTTCCAACGAGCCGCAAACGACAAAATACTGCCCGACTCGATCTTTCGGGATCCACTCAATCTTCCACAAGATCTTCTCCAACTGGCATCCTGCCAGTCTTCCTCTCACGCAGTTTTACTCGCCGAAATTATACCTCTTTTACGAAACAGGTATCTTCACGAGATTCCTCTTTCGATGGTCGAGTTCTTTCCACTTGCCCTCGATCTTAGGTGCGTAGCAGATGCACTTACTGCGGTTCCGTTCGGGGAGATGTCACAAACGTCTCACCATGCACCTGTCACAATTTTTCCCTCCCCACAATCCCGCCGGTGACGCTTCGGACCTGACAGGGTATGATCTACCATCAAACCCTGTTCTTCGATGCAACGTATCCTGCCCCTTCTCCTCGCCCTCGGCATCCCCGGCACCTTCTCCTCCACCGCCGCCGACGCCCCGAAACCCAACATCCTTCTCATCCTCGCCGATGACCTGGGTTTCTCCGATCTCGGTTGCTACGGATCAGAGATTGCGACGCCGAACCTCGACTCCCTCGCGACGAACGGACTCCGGTACACGCAGTTCACCAACACCGCCCGTTGCTGGCCGACTCGGGGGGCTCTTCTTACCGGCTACTACGCCCAGCAGATCCGCCGTGACAATCTCCCGGGGATTCCCTCCGGTGGCGGAGAGAAAAACACCCGTCCCGATTGGGCGGTGCTCCTCCCGAAATTGTTGAAACCGGCAGGCTACCGCTCGTATCACACCGGCAAATGGCACATCGACGGCATGCCGGTGGCTCAGGGATTCGACCATTCCTACTACCTGAAGGATCAGGGCCGGTTCTTCAATCCTAACAAACACTTCAAAGACGACCTTGCCCTTCCTCCGGTGGAGAAGGGCACGAACTACTACGGCACGACCGCCCTCGCCGATCATGTCATCGAAGTGCTGCAGGATCACGCGACGAGTCACACCGATGCTCCTTTCTTCCACTACCTCGCCTTTGCCGCTCCGCACTTTCCTCTCCATGCCCTGCCCGGGGACATCGCCCTCTACGCGGATACCTACACCGAAGGCTGGGAGGCGACCCGGGCGAAGCGGTGGAAAAAAATGCGGGAGCTCGGGCTCCTAGATGGCGAACTCTCCCGACCCGAAACTGATCTCGGACCTCCCTATCACTTTCCGGAGGATCTTGAAGTCCTCGGAAACGGAGAAGTCAACAAGCCGGTTCCGTGGAATACCCTGACAGATACCCAGAGAAAATTTCAGTCGGACAAAATGGCAATCCACGCTGCTATGATCCATCGCATGGACATCGAAATCGGACGGGTCTTCGATCAGATCAAAGCCATGGGAGAATGGGACAACACCCTTGTCCTTTTCCTCTCTGACAATGGGGCGAGCGCCGAGATCATGGTGCGTGACGACGGGCACGATCCCTCGCTCGCTCCCGGTTCAGCAGGGACCTATCTCTGTCTCGGCCCCGGCTGGTCCACGGTTTGCAACACTCCCTTCCGCCGTCACAAGACCTGGACGCATGAGGGCGGTATCGCGACCCCCCTGGTCGTCTCGTGGCCTGCGGGCATAGCGGCCCGCGGAGAGATCCGGCGGACTCCGGGTCATGTCATTGATGTGGTCCCCACCCTCCTTGAACTAAGCGGGGCAAACCCATTGCCGGAGGCGCCACCCGCTCCCGGGAAAAGTCTCGTCCCCACCTTCAGCGCCGATCAGGAGAAATTTCATGAGTCGCTCTGGTGGTTCCACGACGGCCACAAGGCCATCCGCATTGGAAACTGGAAAGCGGTCGCTCCAGCAGGCGAGCCATGGGAACTCTACGATCTTGGCAATGACCGTGATGAGTCGCTGGACCTGGCCGTTCCTCAGGCGGAAAAGTTGAAGGAACTCGTCGCCGTCTGGGATCAGAAGCTGACAGAGTTCAGCGAACTCGCCTCAGCGGACCTTCCTGAGAAGGCATCCGGCAAAGCCGACTCCGGCCGCGCTCCCGACATGGGCAAAGCGCAGAAGGAGGCAAAGCCAAAACGCAAGCAGGTGCTGATCAACAGTGAAACCTTCGACCTTGAGGGTCGACCCGCCTTCCGCATGAATCCGGAGAAACCGGCAGGAGACCCGGGAGCCAAACCATGGATCTTTTACGGCCCCACTCTCGACGCCTATCCCGATCAGGCCGAAAACTGGATGCATCAGCAATTCCTCAATGCGGGGATCGCCGTCGCCGGCGTTGACGTGGGAGAGAGTTACGGCAGTCCGCAAGCCTTCCCCTGGTTTGAAGCGCTCTATCAGAAAATGGTCGCGGACGGATTTTCGAAAAAGCCTCTCCTCCTCGGTCGCAGTCGCGGGGGACTTTGGGTCAGCAGTTGGGCGCTCGCCCATCCCGATCGGGTCGCGGGCATCGCCGGGATCTATCCGGTCTACGACTACACCAGCTACCCCGGTCTCGACAAGGCGGCCCCGGCCTATGGTCTGACTCCGGCGGAACTCGAGGCACGTCAGGACGAGTTCAATCCGATTCGCCGCGCCGCGACTCTCGCGAACGAAAAGATCCCGGTCTTTATCATTCACGGAACCGAAGACACCGTCGTCCCGCTCGCGAAAAATTCGGGCCGACTGGAGGAGATATACGACGCGTCCGGCTCGGGAGACCTCATCACCGTGATGAAAATCGAGGGCCAGGGCCATAACTTCTGGACCGGTTTTTTCCAGTGTCAGGAACTCGTCGACTTCGTCATCAACCGTTGCAACAAGCCCTAATTCCCTTTGAAAATTCCTTCTTCATCCGTGCTCATCTGCGGAAGCGAAGCGAATCTGTGGTCAGCTGTGTTAACTCTCCCCACCCCTGAATCAGCCATGCCCTTGATCATCCCGATCGGCTAAAACTACGCCATGACGCGCACATTCTTCAGTCTCCTTCTTTGTTCCCTTTCCCCCGGAATCGCTGAGGACACCTCACTCCCCCCCGCCCTCCGCCCCCACTTCACCCCGCCCGCCGAATTTGCCGGAGACTTCGGCGACTTCCGTTCACCACTGCTCTTCAACGACGGAAGCAAGGTCATCACTCCCGCCGACTGGGCCAGGCGCCGCGATGAGATCTTAAAAACCTGGCACGGACTGATGGGCGAATGGCCCGAACTCATTACCAAGCCGGAGATCGAAACGCTCGAATCCGTCAAACTCGAGAACTTTACCCGGCACCGCATTCGATTTCTCTGGACCCCGACTCAGAAAACGACAGGCTATCTTTTCATTCCTGACAAAGCCACCGAAGGCAAGCGGCCCGCAGTCCTGACCGTTTACTACGAACCGGAAACCGCCGCCGGTCTTGGCAATGAACACCGGGACTTTGCCTATCAACTCGCGAGGCGGGGTTTTGTCACCCTTTCCATCGGCACCACCGAAGCCTCGGAGGCGAAAGAATATTCCCTCTACTGGCCCTCGATTGAGAAAGCGACCGTGCAACCGCTCTCCATGCTCGCGTATGCAGCCGCCAATGCCTGGCATGTCCTCGCCTCACGACCCGAGGTCGACCCGGAACGCATCGGGATCACGGGGCATTCGTTCGGAGGCAAATGGTCCATGTTCGCCTCCTGCCTCTTCGATAAATTCGCCTGCGCCGCCTGGAGCGATCCCGGCATTGTCTTCGATACCCGACCGAGCGTGAACTACTGGGAACCCTGGTATCTCGGCTATCACCCCAAACCCTGGCGCGAGCGGGCGGTTCCATCGGAAAGCAATCCGATGCGAGGTCTCTATCCGAAGCTGCTCGAACAAGGCCGCGACCTGCACGAGTTGCACGCCCTCATGGCCCCGCGCCCCTTTCTTGTCTCCGGCGGCAGTGAGGATGCTCCCTCCCGATGGAGAGCGCTGAATCACTCGATCGAGGTCAATCGACTCCTCGGCGCTGAGAATCGCGTTGCGATGCACAACCGGCCCGAGCATGCCCCCAATCCAGAGTCGAATGAGGTGATCTATACGTTCTTTGAGCATTTCCTGAGGCCGTGACCATCATGAGCATGCGGATCACCGAACATTTAATCTCCAGCGAATCCATCGCCGCACCACGCCGGGCCCGGGTGCATCACGACGATACCGGGATGGCAAAAGACTGCCTACTGTGGATGGACGGTGAAATCTACTCGGGACGGGTCAAGGCTCCCGACATTATTGAGGAGGCACAGACCTCGGGAGCGCTTCCCGCCTTCACCTGCGTCTACCTCCCCAATGAAAGCCAGTTGGGCCGGCACGCCGACTACACCTGCAGTGAGACCTTCACCTCCTTTCTCGCGCATGATCTGCCGGGATGGGTCGAACGGGAGATCGGCCCCTTCGAACGATTTTATCTCTGCGGCCTCAGTCTCAGCGGCCTCCAGGCCATCTTCACGGCGCTGTCTCATTCGGGCATTTTTGCCGGGGTGCTGGCGCAGTCGCCATCGGCGTGGTGGCGCGATGAGTGGCTGGCCTCTGCACTGGCTTCGTTCGAGAACAGCGGTCAGCGCCTCTGGTTGAGCGTCGGTTCATCGGAGTTGCAGGAGAACCTGACCCATGCTCCCACCTCGCTCTATCAAAAGACGAGCCAACTCGCGTCCGTTCGCCGGCTCGCACAGGAGATGACCCGGGTCGGGCATACCGTGCATTTGCATGAGTTCGACGGCGGCCACGATCCCGCCTGCTGGGGAGAGGAACTGACCGGCGCGCTCGGCTGGCTTCTTGGGAGTGAAGGATAGGGAATTCGTTTTTCACCCCTTCCGACATTTTTCCCCGAAAGACCTGATCCGGGTCGACTCGCTTCGGCGTTTATGCAAACTGAGCAAGCCTTTGTTTTCCCTCGCATCCTGAAAGAGTCGAGCCATCCTGTGGCATGAATTTGCCCTCCACCGTGACCCTGCGTGAAATGAAACCGGGATTTCCCGTCGTCCACGTGTCCCATCTCCTCGGCTCGGGCTCCGTGGCTCTTCTGGGTGCCCACGTCATGGAATGGACTCCCGCCGGACATCAACCGGTCCTCTTCATGAGCGCGGATGCCGTCTTTGAAGAGGGACAACCTATTCGGGGCGGTATCCCGGTGTGTTGGCCGTGGTTCGGAGGAAGGGACGGTCTGCCCGGCCATGGGTTTGCGCGCCTGCGCTTTTGGGAACTGGCCCGGGCGACGGACTCGGCAGAGGGCGTGGAGTTGGAGTTTCGCCTTCACGGATCCGAGGCCCCGGGATGGCCCCACGCCTTTGAATTGTCTCTGGTAGTGAAAATGGGTTCTACCCTCGACGTGACGCTGGAAATGAAGCATCTCGGAACCTCGACTGTGGAAATCACGGCCGCGCTTCATACTTATCTCAGCGTGGCTGCCATCGAGCAGACCTGTGTCCAGGGCCTCGCGGGCGCGCTCTACGTCGACACCATTGATAATCATCAAGTGAAGCGTCAGGAGGGCGAAGTGATCTTTGATCGCGAGGTCGACCGCATCTACACCTCGGAGGGTGCCGTGCATGTCCTGGACGGGGCGTCCCCTCGCACCCTGGAAGTCAGCAAGTCCGGCAGTCGCGCCACCGTGGTGTGGAATCCGTGGATCGAAAAATCCAAACGCCTCACGGACCTGCCGGATGAAGCGTATCACGGCTTCCTGTGTATTGAGGCCGCGAATGCAGGCGAGGATGTGGTTCGGCTGGAGCCGCAGGAGAACCATCGCCTGGGGCAGGTGATCCGGGTGCTTGAGGGGTAAGGATGAAGTTCCAAAATCGCTTCACCATCAGTATCCTTTCCACGTCATCCTTGAAATTCTCCAAGCGCGAAACCCCGGATCTTTGCTGCACGGTTGACCCCCGCGAGCGGCCTTCAGTCGGTGACGCGCCGGAACCTCAAATCGTCGGCACCGCAAAAGACAGGGCTATCAGACGCCGGAGGAGACCTTCGAAAAGTAGGCCTAACGTTGCACTTCACTCCTGAGCCTGAGGCCGTGTCAGGTTACGCGTTGAAATAGATCAGATTCCCGTCCGGATCGACTGCTTTCGCTCCAAGGCTACCATCTTCTTCAGTTTCGGGGCCCTGTTTGAGCTCGAAACCCGCTTCATGTAGCTTTCCTGCAATCGCTTCAATATCGCCTCCGAAAAAGGTCAATGAATTCGCCTCAACGTGACCTTCATATAATCCGATTCGGAGGTCAGGCTGTGCTACGACAACCCACTTTTCCGCTTCGGTTCCTTCAACACGCTTGAATCCGAGTGCCTCGTAAAACGCTAAAGACGCTTTGATGTCAGCGACAGCTAAACTGATTTCCGGTTTTCCTAGTTTCATAATTTTCCGGCCATAAGGTCGAGTCATCCTGCGCCTGACCGGGGGCGAGACAGCGACTGCGGGTGTAGGTGGTTGAGGTCATGTCGGCTTGAACGGGAGGCGGTTCAGGCGTTAGGAAGGAGTAACGCGATGTTATGCTTACGATCGTATTCCGGCTTCGATGTTGTTGCCGTCCGGATCCAGGAGGTAGGCAGCAAAGTATCTGTCTCCACAATCTTCCGGCGCGCCGTTACATCGACCGCCATTCTTGATGCCTAGCCGATGAAACTCCTTCACGGCTTCTCGACTGGGAGCCCGCAGGGCAATGTGAATCGGGCGCTTCTGATCTCTCTTCACCGGTGTCCCATGGTAGTCGCCGGACTCCGAAGCAGTTCCCACCCAGAGGAAGGGATAGTCTGCTTCACCGGAAAATATAACAGCACCGAATTCCGGTTGTCGTTGATAGACCCTGATACCGAGGGGCTCAAAACACGCCTCATACATCGCGATGGTCTTCTCGAAGTCACTTACAAACAATCCAAAATGGTCAAAGATCATGCTCAATCCTCCAGATAAATGCGTTTCCTTTCTTCTCCTTTCGAACGAGACCGATCTCCTGCTCAAGCTGGCCTACCCATTCCGGGCACGGCCGATCATAGGGTAAGCTCAAGGTCTCCTTCAAGTCTTTCCAGGTCTTTCCTGAGGCAGACTGCTGAAGCTCGCGGCGGATGGCGTCCCTGAATTCAGTATATTGCATCTTTTTGCAACGAGGAGTCCTCCTGCGCCTGACCGGGAGCAAGACAGCGACTGCGGGTGTAGGTTGTTGCGGTCATGTCGGCTGAAATTGATGGAAGGTCAGGCCTTAGGCGACGTTGGTGTTTTTCGGGATCTTCGTGCGGTGTGCAGTGCGCTGCTGTGCTACGAGGAGATAGATGGCACCGAAGGCGACGAAAAAACCGACTGGCGAAGCGGGGCGAAGAGCCGGAAAGATGAGACCTGCGCCTGAAAGCACGAGCGCGAGAACTGACACAATCCAAAGGCCAACGGTGCGCACGCGCAGACGCGCGGAAACAACGTCGGGCTGACGGCGAATCCACAGGCGCAGCACGACGATGGAAACGGCAATGCAAAAGAACGCGATGAACTCGGGGACGGGTATAGTCATGGGCTTAGTGATGTTGGATTGCTGCTGACTTTGGCGGAGTAGCCGCACGTTCAAGGGCACTCAGCCCTGACGGTGAGCGCATATTCATTGTGGAATAAACTGGTGAAACTGAAAAGTGATTTCGACTCGGCGCGGTCGGGGCTTGATTACATCTTCTTGTTCGCTGCCGGGTTTGCCAATGATGCCCAAATTAGGTGATGGTTTGCGGGAGCAGAGATGTGAGGCCTCGCTAAATCAAGCCATGGAAGAATTGTGCCATGGCGAGCTATCTCAGCGCCAAAATCAGTGCTCATGAACGCTTCATCGGGTGATACGCCGGCGCGTCCTATATCGAGCCGATCAGCATCCCAGCATGTTCCAATCGTGGGATCGTCATGGTGATGTCCTTCGGTGTGCCAAGTGCAGGCGTAGTGGAGAAGGTCGAATTCCTCATCTGACACCTCAAAAAGCGTTCCTCGTAGTTCACGGGCAAGTTCCGCGCCGCGTTTCCCGTGGCCAGTATCAGTCCAATCGTTGATTCGGCGACTGTCATGAAAGAGGGCAAAAAGTCTGACGACTGTGATATTTGCTCCAGAACGAGCCGCCAAAACACAGGCGTTCCTCTCGACCCGAAGCCAATGGTCTCGTCCATGGACCGAGCATTCCTCTCGGTTGTGTGGAAGTCCAAGGACAGCACCCCAAAGCTTATCGTAGTCAAAATCGCAGGACATTTTTTCAGAGAACGTCAGGTCGTTCGCGACGGCGAAGCCGTTGCCAGCC